>NZ_CP064654.1:1455022-2910044 GCF_015529805.1 Qipengyuania soli
AGGTCGCGACGTACTGCGGGACGGTCAACAAGGTCGCCACAATACCAAGACCGACAAAAGCGGCCATGATCAGGGCGATCCACAGCAGGTTCCGCCGGACGGCGGAATAGATCGCGTGCAGGTCGAGTTCGACCATGCGACCATCGTCACCCGAACTGACATATTCCCTGCCAGGTTCGTTTTGAGGCGGTACCCCGTAGACGGTTGCGGGTTCCAAGGGGCGTGCTGCCATGTCGATCAAAACCTGGTAAATACGTTGAGGAGCGGAGCGGCGCGCAGGAAGTCCTGATACGCACTCTTCACGCCCGAAAGTCCGACGACAATCCTGTCACCACCCAGAACTTCCGGGTCGGGCGCCTTGCCTTCGCGAATTTGGCGCAGGTCGAACAGAGCGCCGTAGCGCTGCCCGTCGATCATGCGGAAGATGATGACTTCCTTCTCCGAAGCGACATTGGTCGTACCCTGCGCCCGCGCGATTGATTCAAGTAGAGAGGAGTTACCGGCGATCTCGTAGACGCCAGGTTCGGCGACGCTTCCGTCCACGGTCACGCGCTGCCCTGCTGACGACACGACACCTACGACGACCTGGGGATTGCGGATGAAGCGCGAACCGAGGCCAGCCTCGAGCTCGTCACTGAGTTCGATAGGCGTCTTACCAGCTGCCTGCACTTCACCGACCAGCGGGAAATTGATGGTCCCGGCAGCATCGACCGCCAGCGTCTCGAAAGAGAGTTCCTCTTCCTGGAAAACGCGAACCGAAAGGACATCCAGGACGCCGATACGATAGACTTGAGGTCCATTGACCGTGTCAGGTGGCGGCATGAGCCGATATGCAGCTTCACCTCGCGGCATATCCGCAGCGGGAGAAAAGCATCCTGTAACGAGGAGCGTCCCCGAGAGAATTGCCAAAGCGCGAAGGAATTTCAATGACCCGATCCCTTATTGAGCGAGCGGCCAGCTAGCATAACGACAAAAATGACAGCAAGGCACAAAAAGGCCTGATTGCGGAGCGGGTAGTCTATCGCCGATTGACCTGCGATTGACAGGATTGCGAGGCTCGCAGCTACCTGTGATCCATCAAGTCCGCGCGACTTCTGGGCCAGCCACGTCCAAGCACCCCAAAACAGCCATCCTCCGAGCAGCAGCCAGCCCAAAATGCCAGCCTCAACTCCGAGCTCTAGGTAGTCGTTGTGCGCTCGGCGAGCGAAGGCGGGAGACAGCGTTTCCAGGGATTCGAAATACTGGAATACTTCGTCGAATGACCCGATCCCGCTCCCGAAAGGGAAATAGGCAGTTATTGCGGCAAGGGTATCCCGCCAGATTGCGGGCCTTTCATCCTGAAGATCGCCGAAGCGCTCCATGGTCTGGCCGAGCCGTTCCTGCGTCAATCCGAACCATGCGACGACCAGGGCGAATGCCACGACTGGAACGAAAACCTTCCAGTTCAGCGAGCGGCCGCTCCTTGATCTTGCGCGCAGAAACGCAAAAACGAAATACAGGAGCGGGATCAGCATCAAGACTGCGCTCGAACGCGACTGCGTCAACAGCACACCAATGACGAACAGGCCGCCAAGGGCGATCTTCAAAGCCATCTGCACACGTTTGGATGCTGCATCGATTTCGAGCCCGGCGAGCGAGCACAATGCCACGACGAAAAACAGGCCGCTGGTGTTGTGGTTTGCGAACAAGCCGTAGATCCGACCCGTCTCAACCATCGGGTAGCCGTAAGGTATGTTGGCACCCGCCACGAACTGCACTGCACCGAGCGAAATATTGAGTACGCCAAGACCAACGATCAAGCGCACGAATATTTGCGAAAAGTCTTCCCGCGGACGCAGGACAGCAATGACGAAAGGAGGGACAAGTGCCGCGAAAGCGAGCACGGTTCGCGCCCTATCCTGCGTCAAGGGGAACCATTGGCTGGAGGCACCGACGAGTTCTCGCGACCGCAATGCGGTCTCACCGCCCGGGAGGGCTTGCCAGAGAGCCGGAGGAAGAGGGATCAGCTGCACGAGCGGCAATAAAAGGGTAATCGCCACGAGGACACGCAGTGATGTTCGCAAGTCACGCCACCCCGTCATCGCGCGGTCGATGGCGAACACCAGGTACCCGATGGCAACCAGCTGAACGGAAAGATTGGACAGCGCATAGCGGCTGCCACCCCCGCCCAGGAGGACGGCCACGAGGAATATCACCAAGGACGGCTCTGCAATGAATGGCAGAATCCGCCCCAGCCTAGTGGAGCTTTTCGGTCTTTTCACTGCCACCCCGACATTGCGAAAAGATAACAAAAAACCCGCCGACCTCGCGGTCGGCGGGTTTCGAAACTTCGCGGAAGCTTACGCGCCCGGCGACTTGTCGTCGTCGGCAGCGATAACGATGCCGGCGATGATCGCGGCAACGGCCAGGATCGCGATGATGAGGCCGGGGCCGCCGAGTTCGTTCTTCTTTTCAGCAGTCTGAGCCGAACGAGTAACGGTCGACATCTTGACCGGCTGGACCGCAACGGCACCGGCATCCGATGCACGGGTACCTGCCTGGGCAGCAACCGGTGCGATCGACATAGCGGCAGCACCGAGGCCAATCAGAAGGCGGCTGGTCTTCATTGGTAATCTCCTAAATTTGTTTTCTTGCGCTTGCGTTAGGGCGGGTAGCAACGATCCCATTGAAGCGCAACAGGTTAAAACTGAGTTACTGACATTTCCCCACAGGGTGTTGCACAAACACAAATGTCGGCGAAAGGTTTCTAGAATAAGACGAAATCCACAATTTCATTTATAGCAAATGCTAATATGCATTGGGATGTATCAGCACCCTGGCGGTCGCAAGCATGATGCGGATATCCCCCATCGGCGACCAGTTTCGAATGTACTCAAGATCGGCAGTCAGACGGTCGGTCAAATGCCCCTCCGTTTCGGTTGCGCCTCTGAATCCACGGACTTGCGCCAAGCCAGTGAGGCCTGGCTTGAGCGAATGACGCTGCCAGTAGTCGCTGTGGATTTCCCAAAACAGCTTGTCGCCGGCCTGAGACCCCAAGGCGTGCGGGCGCGGACCGACAATACTCATTTCTGACCGAAGGACATTTATTAGCTGAGGGAGCTCATCAATACTTGTCTTCCTGATGAATGATCCGACACGTGTCACGCGGCTGTCAGTGCGGGACGTCGACCGATCGCCTCGAACATCCAGATCGCCAACCGACATCGATCGGAATTTGAGCATCTTGAAGAGGCAATTCGACCTGCCCATGCGCTCTTGCACGAAGAAAATTGGACCGCCGTCCTCGAGCTTGATGGCGACGGCAGTGATCAACATGATGGGACTCAGCAAGATCAGCGCAGGTATGGTGATTGCGACATCCATGATCCGCTTGATGAAGCGGTCGCGCAGGCCAAGCGGTCCGGTGGAAATGACCACACTCACCCAGCCATTCTCTCGTTCAAGTGCGAGAGCACCAAGCTCCTCGAGCGACTGCGATACAACCTCGCCTCGTACTCCTGCAGCCCTTAGAATCTCGGCCCAGTCGAGGCGGCGCTCCACAGAACAACTGACGATCACCCTGTCCATTGTGCGAAACAATCGCCCGAACACGTCCAGCGATTCGGGTTCGTAGCGGGCGAGGTGGACCGGCAAGTCCTCGGTAGACATGTATTGCGCGCCTTTGACCTCCACGTGCGGACCGCCGTCGTGGACGATCAGCACATTGCTCGCGGCGCCGCTGTAGTATTTCTCAATCAGTTCGTGGGTAATCCAGCGGATTACGCTGATGCCCATCCATGACGAGACCAGTGCCATCGAGAACATCACGCGCGAGAATTTCTCGTTCGCTTGTGCATAGAAGATGACCACGAAACAAAGGAGGGCGGACGTGACGAGCGCCAAGGTAGCCCTTCCGACTGCATACCTCACGTCGTACAGGGCGGGGATCGAATAGCTGCGCTGGTACACCGACATGATGACGAACAGCGGGATGTAGGCATAGCTCATCGCGAGCGCGAAATGCGAGGGCCATTGGCCCATATAGAGCCCGCCGGCCAGCAAGAAGCTGCCCAGAACGACTGCAATGTCCCCCAGGCCCTGGAACAGGTACAAACGAATCCGCAGATCCTCCTTCGAGGTACGCGGCTTACTGTCAGGGAGCTTTTGTCTCAGCATTGTTGATACTCGTACGCTGCCCCGACTAGCCCATGCATCGTCCTAGTCAAAGACGGGGCTGCGAAGCGATCCGAATAGGCGACGATGCGGCCTGCGTGCAGCACTTTCCCCCGAAAAGGCCCACAAACGGGTTTTCCGGAAGGCGCGGTGCCATCATAGTCGCGCGCAAGTTGCACACGCTGAGCCACCCGGAGCACTTTATTTTCGAAGCTATCCGGCAATTTCCGAGCCTGCATCCTGATTGGTTTAGTCGGCCGGAATCCATCGCCAGCTCACGCGAGACATAATGCTGCCGGCTGGAGAATAGGAGTAGCGACCGGCATCCGAACTACAGATGGCAGGCACCCAGCACAAGCCGCGTGCCCGGCTCAACAACAGAAATGCGGTCCTCGGGAAGCAGTGAAGGCAATATGAAGACGCAATGCAATTCAACGCATGCTCTTGCGTTGAACCAGTCGCGGCACACTTGCGTAGCCCACAGGGGAGCTGCGCGGTGACGCGTCTTCTGTTTCTGGGCCTCAATTTCGCACCCGAGGAAATCGGCGTAGGCCATTACAGCACGCAATTGGTCGAGCATTGGTTAGGCCATGGCCATGAAGCGACGATCGTAGCTGCCAAGCCTTACTATCCCCAGTGGCATACCTGGCCAGGATACAAGGCTGGCTGGCAATCCGGTGCTCATGGCGCAGCGCGCATCTGTCGATGCCCCATTTACGTCCCTTCGAAGCCTACGGGCTTCAGGAGGATCGTCCACTACGCGACGTTTGGCCTTTCGGCCTTCTTTCCCGCTATCACGGCGGCGATACGGACCAGACCCGACATCGTCATGACCGTCGCACCATCGCTTCTCGCTGCGCCCATCGCACTCGTTGCAGCCAAAGTTTGCGGGGCGAGAAGCTGGCTGCACGTGCAGGATTTCGAGGTGCAGGCCGCTTTTGCGACCGGCTTGCTGGGTGATAGCGGGTTCATTGCTCGCCTGGCCAAGCGCTTCGAGCGCTGGACATTTGGCAAGTTCGATACCGTGAGCACGATATCTTCCCAGATGTGCAAGCGCCTGGCCCAGAATGATGTCCAGCAGGACCGCATTGTCGAGATGCGCAACTGGGCAGACCTGGACCAGATCTCCCCGCTAAGCGCCCCGTCCTCATATCGCGAACGCTGGGCAGTCAAGACGCCTCACGTGGCGCTCTACTCGGGCAACATTGCGAACAAGCAAGGGCTGGACCTCATTATCGATGCAGCCAGGATCCTGAAGGACCGCAAAGATCTGACCTTCGTAATCTGCGGCAATGGGTCCGACCGGTCGGCCCTGGAAGAGCGATCAGGTTCGCTCCCCAACGTGCAGTTCCACGACCTCCAGCCGCGTGCGGAACTGGGGGAGCTGCTTGGCCTCGCGACGATCCACCTTTTGCCGCATCTCGAGCGGGCCGCCGACCTTATGCTGCCATCGAAACTGGCCAACATGCTGGCATCCGGCCGGCCCGTGGTTGCAACTGCGGTCGAAGGAACCGGCCTGTCGCAGGAAGTCGAAGGCGTCGGGCTGGTAACCCCGCCGCGCGACGCTGATGCATTTGCTTCAGCCATCGTCACGCTTATGGAAGACCCAGCCCTACACTCCCGCTTTTCTGCCGCTGCACGCCTCCGGGCCGAAACGCGCTGGAACAAGCAGGAGATACTTGCGCCTTTCATGGAAGCTGCGGGTGTCCCTCGTTTAGCGAAACGTTGAGCCGAAAGATCGTTCGCAGCCATTCGCACCCGCGCAAACCTTGCCCCTTCGCAAGGCTCTGCTATGGCGCGCGCAACTCATCTCGCAAAAGACAGGAAACCCATGGCGAAGATCAAGGTGGCAAACCCGGTCGTCGAACTCGACGGCGACGAAATGACCCGCATCATCTGGCAGTGGATCCGCGAACGGCTGATCCTGCCCTATCTCGATGTCGACCTGAAGTACTACGACCTCTCGGTCGAGAAGCGTGACGAGACGGACGACCAGATCACCATCGATGCCGCAAATGCCATCAAGCAGTATGGCGTAGGCGTTAAGTGCGCCACGATCACTCCCGACGAAGCCCGCGTCGAGGAATTCAACCTGAAGAAGATGTGGAAGTCGCCCAACGGCACGATCCGCAACATCCTCGGCGGCGTCGTCTTCCGCGAACCCATCGTAATCGACAACGTGCCGCGCCTGGTGCCCGGCTGGACCGATCCGATCGTCGTCGGTCGCCACGCATTCGGCGACCAGTATCGCGCAACCGACACGCTGATCCCTGGGCCTGGCAAGCTGCGCCTGGTGTTCGAGGGTGAGAATGGCGAAAACCTCGATCTCGAGGTCTTCGACTTCCCGAGTTCGGGCGTCGCCATGGCGATGTACAACCTCGACGATTCGATCCGCGACTTCGCCCGGGCGAGCTTCAACTACGGCCTCAACCTCGGTTGGCCGGTGTATCTGTCGACCAAGAACACGATCATGAAGGCATACGACGGGCGCTTCAAGGACCTGTTCCAGGAGGTGTTCGACACCGAGGGCTTCGCAGAGAAGTTCAAGGAAAAGAACATCGTCTACGAACACCGCCTGATCGACGACATGGTCGCATCGGCGCTGAAGTGGAACGGCAAGTTCGTCTGGGCCTGCAAGAACTATGACGGCGACGTGCAGTCCGATACGGTCGCGCAGGGCTTCGGTTCGCTCGGCCTGATGACTTCGGTCCTGATGACGCCGGACGGCAAGACCGTGGAAGCGGAGGCCGCTCACGGCACGGTCACGCGCCACTATCGCCAGCACCAGCAAGGCAAGGCGACCTCGACCAACCCGATTGCCTCGATCTTCGCCTGGACCCGCGGCCTCATGTATCGCGGCAAGTTCGACAATACGCCCGACGTCGTCCGCTTTGCAGAGACGCTCGAGAAGGTCTGCATCAAGACCGTCGAAAGCGGCAAGATGACCAAGGACCTCGCGCTCCTCATCGGCCCCGAACAGAGCTGGATGACCACCGAGCAGTTCTTCGAGGCAATCGTTCAGAACCTCGAGAAGGAAATGGCTGGCTGGGCCTAAGGAACACCCTCCCCCTTCCCGCATTGCCTTACCAAGGCTGACATATCCGGGATCGGCCCAGCGCCGGTCCCGGATTTTCTTTATCCGGACGAAACGAGGGGCAATTGGCCAAGACACCTGCGAAGAAGAAACCTGCTACCCGCCGCAAGGCGAGCGAGAAGTTCGGCCAGCGGCGGCTCGAGATCCGCAATGCACGGATCAGGGACATTCCCGGCATCGCGAACCTCGTGCGGCGGGTCTACAACGACATGCCGGCCTACACCCACGGTGAGGTACGCGGGCAGATCAACAACTTCCGCGAAGGCTGTTTCGTCGCCCTGCTCGACGAGGAAGTCGTCGGCTATTGCGCGACGATGCAGGTGGCCGAGACGCTGGCCTTTCAAGACCACGACTGGGATGAGATCACCGGCAACGGATTCGGCAGTCGCCACGACCCCACCGGCGACTGGCTCTACGGCTACGAAATGTGCGTCGATCCCAAGGTACGCGGCGTGCGCATCGGCCGCAGGCTGTACGAGGAACGCCGTGCCCTGGCTGAGGAGAACGACCTTAAGGGCGTGATCTTTGCAGGCCGGATGCCCAATTACCGCCGGCACAAACGCAAGGTCGACGGCCCACAGGATTACCTCGACCAGGTCGTCGCCGGGAAGATCCATGATCCCGTGTTGCGCTTCCAGCTGGCCAACGGATTCGAGCCCGAACGCGTGCTCGAAAACTACCTGCCCGAGGACAAGGCATCCGAAGCCAATGCCGTGATGATGGTATGGCGCAATCCCTATGTGGAAGCCGACCAGCCGCCCAAGAAGCGCCTGCCCCGCGGAGTGGAGGCAGTTCGCGTGGCGACCTGCCAACTGCAGGCCCGCGCCGTAAAGGACTACGCGGAATTCCTCTCAACCATCGAATATTTCGTCGATGTCGCAAGCGATTACGAGAGCGACTTCATCCTCTTTCCCGAGCTCTTCACCCTGATGCTGCTGAGTTACGAGGAAAAGGAACTCTCCCCAGTCGAGGCGATCGAGCGTCTCTCCGAGTACACTCCGCGCCTGAAGCAGGACATCTCCGACATGGCGATGCGCTTCAACATCAATATCATCGCGGGGAGCCACCCGACCCGCATGGACGATGGGGACATCCATAATGTCGCTTACGTCTGCCTCCGCGACGGTTCGGTGCATGAGCAGGAAAAGATCCATCCCACGCCCAACGAGCGATACTGGTGGAACATCAAGGGTGGCGACAAGATCGACGTCATCCAGACCGACTGCGGCCCGATTGGCGTGCAGATATGCTATGACAGCGAATTCCCGGAACTCAGTCGCCGCCTGGCGGACGAAGGTGCCCGCATCATATTCGTGCCGTTCTGCACCGACAGCCGCCAAGGGTATCTGCGTGTGCGCTATTGCGGTCAGGCTCGCGCGATCGAGAACCAGTGCTTCGTCGTCCTCAGCGGCAATGTCGGTAACCTGCCCAATGTCGGCAACATGGACATCCAGTATGCCCAGAGCTGCATCCTGACGCCGTGCGATTTTCCCTTCGCCCGCGACGGGATTGCCGCCGAAGCGACCGAGAACGTGGAGACGCTCACCATTAGCGACATCAACCTCGCCGACCTCAGCTGGGCTCGTGCGGAGGGTACGGTCCGCAACCTCGCCGACCGTCGCTTTGACCTCTACCGCATCGAATGGGACGAGGACGGCAAGCACAGAGGCAAACCGCGCCCGCGTCGCGAGCCCCTTGGACCTACCGGCCCCGGTGGAGGCTAGAGCGAATTCCCGATTGCGATGGTCGACAAGGCAGCACTGGAAAGGGTCGTGAGGAACTTCTGCAGGTCG
Organism: Qipengyuania soli; assembly: GCF_015529805.1. NCBI lineage: Bacteria > Pseudomonadati > Pseudomonadota > Alphaproteobacteria > Sphingomonadales > Erythrobacteraceae > Qipengyuania > Qipengyuania soli. The sequence continues at coordinate 1,464,062 of NZ_CP064654.1, forward strand.
GCACCAGGAGCGCTCGACACGTAGAGAACATCGTCGTCGCGAATGGCGAATTCCTGCGCGACGAAGAAGCTCGATGCGTCGGACAGGTCGAGGCGGTAAACTACCGGAACCCTGCCCTCGGGATTGCGTCGCCCGGCGTCCGCCACCTGCGCCGGCAGGACATCGGGATCCTCGAAGCGGAAGACGAAAACGCCGCGAATGTCAGCCCTGTCATCGCGCAGTCCGCCAATCCGACCGAGCGCCTGGGCGAGCGTCAGGCCCGAGCCTTCGAATGGCACCTCGGCATTCTTGGCAACCGCACCGAGGGCAATGAAGCTGTACGGCTGGTGGATCACCGTCAGCACGTCGTTCGCGCGAAGCGGCACGTTCTGCGCGGGGTCGAGGATGACCGCATCGAGCGGCATGGTCGCGGCGGTCGCTCCTCGCGTCAGGCGTACGGTGGTCTTGTCGACATCTTCCGTGGGACCCCCGGCAGCGGCCAGTACGTCGAGAAGACGTTCGCCGCTGGCGGTAAGGGGAACGCGCCTCGTGCTCGCAACCTTCCCGAGCACCGTCACATTGTTGGCCTGGTTCCCCAGCATACGTACCAGAACCTGGGGATCATGCGCCCTACCCCTCAGCCGCCGCGCGATTTCAAGCTGGACGTCTTCGGGAGACCGTCCTGCGACTGCCACCTTGCCCACAAAAGGCACGGCGATATTGCCCTGCTCATCGACTGGCTGTTCGGGGATGGTCGAGCTTTGCGATGCCATCGCCCCGTTTGCGCCTCCGGGCACGACGCTACCGAAGAGCACCGCAGGCGGTGCCTCCCAGATCGTGACGCCTACGATGTCTCCGCTTTCGATCAGCGGAGTGATGCGCGGATCGCCCGCAAACACCTGCGCGAAGCTCGTAGCGCGACGATGCTCCGTCAGGCGATCGGCTGCAGCCACGTCGAGATCGACAACGGCGATATCCGCATTGGCGTAACTCGTCCCCTCAAGCTTGCGGACCGCCCCTGTGCCAGGTCCCGCAGCACCGAATGCGGAGCAACCGGCGGTCGTGATCGCGAGCAGCGAAAGTGCGACGGCTCCGGAAATGTTTGAGGATTTACGTAGCATCACAGGAACCTCGAATAGACCGCCTGAAGGCGATCGCGATAATTTGCCGGACTATACTCGGCTGCCTGAACCATACCTCGCCGGGCGAGATCTTCGCGCAGGCCTCCATCCGCATCGATCGCCCTGATCGCGGCAGTCAAAGCCTGCGGATCATAGGGATCGACGGTCATGGCGGCATCCCCGACAACTTCGGGCAGCGATGACGTGTTCGAACAGATCACCGGGGTTCCCAGCAGCATGGCTTCAAGCGCTGGCAGGCCAAACCCCTCGTACAGCGATGGGAAAAGCGCCGCCTTTGCACCGCGTATCAGGCTAACCAGAAGGCTGAAGGGCACGTAGTCGAGCCGGATAATGTGCTTGCGCGCGCCCCTCCGCCGTTCCGGACCTGTGATGCCGCGGATTTCGGCCATGCTGCCGTTGTCCCAGATTTCTACGCGGCCCTCGTTGAGGAGAGCAAGTTCCCGCTCGGCCTTCCATGCCTGCGCGCCGATAATGACCAGCGGCGTTTCCACTTGGCTGGCGAGGTAGGATTCGATCATGCGACCGATATTCTTCTTCGGCTCCAGCGAGCCCCAGAACAGGAAATAGCCCTTGTGGGGGAAGCCGGTCACGCCTTCGACCTCCCTGGCAACCTGCTCTTCGGGTTTGTCGCGATATTTCGCGGGAATCTGGACAGACTGGTAAGTGTTAGTGATCTTCTCCTCGGGAATACCGACCAGCTCGACAAGGTCGCGCTTGGAGTTCTCCGAGACGGTAACGATGTGGTCCGCGCGACGACCGAGCAGGCGCATGAGCTTCAGGTAACGGCGCTTGTTATCGAGAGTCGTGTAGGGAAGTTTCAGCGGCACTAGATCGTGCATCGTGTAAATGTTCGGTCGCCCCTTGATCGCAACCGGTAGCGGATAGGTCCAGTGCGCAAGGTCGGGTTGTTCGGGCATGCGGATGTTGACCGGACGCTGCCACATCCAGAACGCGCCCTGAGCATTCTTGAACACTTCGTTCGAATTGTAGATCGCGTCGAAATAGGGAAGGCGCGAAGCAAAGGTTCGTGAAACGACCTTGCCGGTAATCGGAACCTGCTTGGCCGAGTAGCTCAGGGGGCCGCGTATCGCCTGCTTTGCTCTTTCGAAAATTTCGAGGAAGCGCGGTTGTTCGACCGGTCCGTCGAAGAAGGCGATCTCATGCAGGAGTTCATCGCGATTGTAGGAGCCACGGTTGCCATAAAGCACCGATACCTTGTGGCCGAGTTCGTGGATCTCGTAGCTCAGATTGCGCGCGTAGGTCGCGACGCCCGTGCCCTTCTCGAGCCCGAGGTTGTAGCCGTCTATGAGGATGTTTTTCTGGTTTGAAGTCATTGTCTAGTTGGAGCGCGAAGGCGCCATCATTTTGTCGTTGGAGTGGGCCAGCTCTGGATAGCGGCGGGACATCGCCTCATTGGTGAGAGGCCAGCGCTCGAAGGCGCCTAGCCGAAACAGGTCCGCCGGCAGGTCATCACCGTCCTCCAGCGAACTGCGGTCCAAGATGGAGCGCCCATCTCCCAGCAGGCAAATCGCTCGTTCCAGCAATGGCTCGAACTGCGCATCGCGCTTGTTGTGTACGGCTGAGAAGGAAATGCCCGAGACAAGGTTTGCGGCCACTTCGTCGAGCGTGCCATCTTCTCGCATCGAACTCCTCACCACCTCTGCTTCGGGTTTGTGATCGCCCGTGAACAGCCACGAAAGCAATTCGATGTCGGGCCGTGCGGGCGGCTGAATGACCGCAGGACCAAGCTGCGGGACGCGCAAAGTCCCCTCGCCCCCTTGAAAGTCCTGTCGAACCATCACGAACTGCGCATGCTCGTCGACGTCGGACAAGGGTTCACCCAGAGCGACAGCGGTGCGGTAGGCAATCTCCGCCTCACCGAAGTTGCCCTGTTCTTTTTCCATATGGCCTAGCTGGGACCAGTAACTGCGCTGGTAGGGATACAGTGCCAGGGCCTTGCCATACTGATCCGCCGCGCGCGGCCAGTCCCTTTCGTCGCGCGCCCAATCCCCCTGCTGCACGAGGGCACGAAACCGCTCGTCGGTCAGCGCAGCATGCTGTGACGAGGCAATCATCAATGCGCGACTGGTGAAGTCGACCGGTACCGGCTGCGAGTGCGTTTCCGCCCCGATCAATTCCTTGTAGGTCTCGTATGCCTCCTCGAATTCCTCGAACAGCGAAAGCTTGGCGTCATGAAGGATTGCCCAGCGATTGCAGTGTTCGCGAACGTATCCGGCATCGTGGGAAATGATGATCATGGCGCGGTCGCCCCGAACATCGAACAGCTCGCGGTTGCAGCGATCGTGGAACCGCGCATCACCTACCGCACCGATTTCGTCGATCAGGAAACAGTCGAACTCGATGATCATCGAAATGGCGAAAGCCAGGCGCGCACGCATGCCCGAAGAATAACTGCGCACCGGCTCCCGCAAATAGGGGCCGAGTTCGGCGAATTCCTCGACGAAGGCGAGATTGCGCTCGAAGTCCTGGTTGTAGATCGAGGTGATGAAGCGGATGTTGTCGATGCCGGTCAATTGAGGCTGGAACGCGCCGCCAAAGGCGAGTGGCCATGACACCGACATGTCCCGCACGATCGATCCGGACGTCGGTTTCTCAGCTCCGCTGACCAGCCGGATCAAGGTCGACTTGCCGGCACCATTGCGGCCCAGGATGCCCAGTCTTTCACCAGGCGCTAGATCGAAGTCGATCCCGTCCAGAACCACCTTGTTGCCAAAGCGTGTGGGATAGGACTTGTGAAGATTGCGGACCGAAATCATTCCGGCACCACACGCCGCGCGACCCAGCGCACCATCAATAGTCCGGCAACCGAAAGCAAAAGGTTGAAGACTAGCAGGTAGCCAACGTCAAAGTGGGCGCGCGCCTGTGATCCGAACCACCCTTCGCGGACCATTTCGACACCATGCACCGTGGGTATCCAGAGGACGACCTTCTGAGCAGCAAGCGGCAGTGCATCGACAAGGAATGCCGCTCCGGAGAGCGGGAACAGCAAGTAGGATGCAGGGTGCCACAACTTGTCGACCAGCTCGCTCCGGTGCGACATGGCACCGAGGAAAATTGCGAGCGCACAGCCGAACCATGCCAGCAGAAGCCACCCGGCCGCTACACCCAGAAAGTCTTCCGGAGGCGCAAGTATGCCGAACGCCATGAAGACGATAGCGAGCACAGCGAACGAGATGGTCGCTCCACCGAATTCAAGTAGCAGGCGCGCCGTGTAGATGTCCAGAACCTTGATGTTGCGGTGGTACATCAAGGAAAGATTGGCCCACAGCGCTCCGATGCAGCGACCCGGCATGTTGCGCCACAAGAGGACACTGGAATAGCCGGTCAGGGCGAATGCGACGATCGGGAGATCGCTTCCGTGCACCGACTTTGTTGCAGTCCAGAGGGCAGTGACCCCCAGAGTGAACAGCATCGGTTCGACGAACAGCCAAAGGAAGCCGATATTGTGCCTGCCGTATCGGGTCAGCATTTCGCGCACCAGCAATGCACCGACCACGCGCCCGTTGATTTGCAGGCTCTGGCGCAGGGGAACTGGTGCGGGCGGGCTTGTCGCCATCAGTCGCGATGCTCCCTGATGCCGACAATCAGCATGGACAGCACACCCCAGGCGAGGATCCCGAAGACAAACGTAGCGAAGATGTTGCGGATGCGGCGCGGAAAGATCGCGTAGTCTGGCAGCGACGGGTTCGAAATCCGCTCGACATAGGCTCGCTTGCGCCGCGCATCGGCTTGCGCATCCTGTTGCGAGGCGAGCGCGATCGCGAGCTGTTGTTCGGCAAATTTAGACGTGAGAGTGAGTTCCTGGAATCGCGCCGCACTTGATGAGAGCGAGCGCGCACCACCCGCGATCTGCTTGGTCTGCCGCGCAATTTCTCGCTCCAGTTCCGCAACCTGTGTCCTGAGGAATGGGATCTGCGACGCCTGCGGCGTATAGGTCCGCATCTGCAACAGCTGGGTCCGTGTCGCGATCAGCTGCTCCTGCAATTGGGAGATCGTCTGCAGGCCGACCTTGGCCTGCAATTCCGGATCGATGATGCCTTGCTGGTCGCGGAAGCGCGCCAGGGCGAGCGATGCACTGCGAGCCTTCTCTCGCGCTTCGCTGACTTCATTTTCGGAGAACCGGACTGCATCTGATTGCGCCCGCCTGGACAGGTCGTTCACAAGCTTTTCAGAAGCTTGCAGCAGCTTCTCGTTTATCTGCTGCGCATCCTTCGCGTCAAAGGCCTCAACGCGAAGTCGCAGGACAGGCACGCTATCGCCTTCCTCGATCGACACCTTGTCGGAGTAGTATTCGTAGAGCTGTTCGAAGCTGCTCCCATTGAGCCCCCCGAACCGGTCGATGAAGAAAATCGCGGGGGAACTGTATGCGTTGCGGACGAGGCCCTGGCGGTCGACCTCCGCAAGTGCCGCACGCGAGCCGAGATACTCCCTGACCGCATTGTTTTCTTCCGTGGCCCCGGCGAGGCTGCCAGAGCTCAGGATTGCACCCAGTGGCGATACGTCGGGCTTGCTGGGACTACGGACGAGAAAGCGGGATTCGGAAACATAGACATCCTCGGCCAGCAGGCCGAAGTAGATCGAAGCCAGCAATGTCGGCAGTGCCACTACCGCCAGGAACAGCGGATTGATGGACTTCATCCTGTTCAGCACTGCACTTCCCGTCCCTGTTCCCCTGACCTGCGGTCACTTGTGTAGATGCCATATTCCCGCCTGGCGCAAGGTTCGGCCCTTGCCGCGGATGCCAGCCATCCTTCGACAGAGGCAAAGTGATCTGCCCAGGTCGGAGATGTGAAGTTACCCACGCAGGCAAGTTGACGCTCGCGTTCGATGCCTTCACCGCAGAAGTCGACGATCGCCTGTTCCCACGCAATCGCGTTTGCCGGGTCGATTAAGGTCGGAATGCCTTGCCCGATTTCGATGAAACTGGGCAAGTCGCTGGCGATGACCGGAACGCCCTGTTGCAGCGCCTCGACCAGCGGAAGTCCGAAACCTTCGGCGAGTGACGGCAACAGCACCGCGCGGGAAGACGACACCAGATGAGCAACTTCCGCATCTCCCAGCCCGCTGCGGACCTCTACGAAGCGTGCAATATCGGCATCCCGCATCAAGCGGTTTCGTACCGCGTGACCACCCAGTCCCCAGCTTCCCACGATAACCAATTTTGGCGTGCCATCGCCAAGTCGCCGAACAAGGCGCGACCAGACATCCAGCAGCAGCATGTAGTTCTTGCGCTTCTCTACCGTGCCGATCGAAACGAAAACCGGCCCCGTCGCCTGTGTCTGGCGGAAAGTGACCGGCTTCCCCTCGGCTGCAAGCGGGGCAACCAGCGTTGCCACCAACCTCGACCCCGTCTTGCGGGCAAACAGCGTCAGTTCCTGCGCGGTAGTATGCGAATTGACCACGATCCCTTCGGCACCTGAGAGTGCACGCATCACCCTGCCCCGATGTCTCGCAGTCTTGTGGGGCGTGGTTACTTCAGGACTGCTGATGGGGATGAGGTCATGCAGGAAATAGGTCGGACGCAATCTGTGACGGCGGACCCAGCGCCAGTGCGCGGCCAAATCGAAGTCCGTGTGACTTACATTGAGGTATCTGGCACCGGCGAAGTCCGCGGCCGGGGCGGTGCCAATGGGCAATCGGCCCATCAGGCGCATGACCACTTTGCGAAACTCGGGACGGGACTGGTCGAGGGCACCAAGCAGACGTTCCGAATTGCCAGCATCCAGGACGAAGGGCCTGCCGCGTACCTGCAGCACGGCCAGAGACTTTGCGGCGAAATGCTTGGCATAGGCATCCGCTACGCGATCAAGTCCGCTCGGGGTCTTGCCTCGCCAGCGACGGCTGACCGCACGAGTCACATCGAGAAGGATCCGATCGCTCACGCCGGCACCGATCCCTGAAATTCGTCCGATGCGAACAGTTCCGGGCATTGTTCCGTCACTTGCTGCCTTGCAAGTTCGAGGTCACGCGCATCATCGACATCGATCCACCATGCGCCGTCAATATCGGTCGTCCATGCACGACCATCGTCGGCAAGACGCTGCATTCCTTCGGAGAGCGAGCCGGCCTTGCCGCCGGCAATGGCCGACGCGATTGCCGCCAGCAGCGCAGGGGTGGCCAGGAATGCACCGCAGTCCACCGCATCATATCGTGTGATCGACTTCCCGATTTTGCGTATCCGCCCGTCGTCGCCCGTCTCGACCCAAGTAGCATCGTCGGGATCCACGAGCGGGGAATCCACTCGCCGATCAATGGCGAGTACGACGCCGTGGTCTGGTACGCCTCGATCCACCAAGGCCTGGAGAACTTGGCGGGAAAACAAATGGTCGGCCATCACCAGCAAGAATTCGCCGGAGAACCCGGCCGCACCGGCCAGCACCGAATGACCATTGGGTAGATTGTAGTCCTGCACCCTCCGGGCTTCGACCAAGATGCCGGCCAGTTCTGCGATCGACGGGAGCGCGGCTTCGATCTCGTCCGCAAGATAGCCTGTCGCTACCACCACCCGGGTAACGCCGACCGATGCAAGCTGACGGACCGCAATCTCCAGCAACGAAAGGCTGTGCAGCCGGGTCAGCGGCTTGCACGGCTCCACCTCACGCAGGCGACTGCCGAAACCGGCAGCAAGTATCAGGGCGTCCATCGGTAACTTCCCGCCGGCAGTTCGGACTAGGCGATCATTCCGCCGCCTGGGCGAAACGCGAAACGTAATCGTCCAGCATGCGGCCCGCCGTGTCCTCGTCGATCTGCTGCGGGGGATGCTTGCAGTAATAGGCGCTGGGCGCAATCAGCGCGCCGCTGTCACCATTGTCCATGGCAAACTTGCAGAAGCGGATGGCATCCATGACGCACGCCGCCGCATTGGGACTGTCTTCGACCGAAAGGCGCAGTTCGAGTTCGACCGGGACATCGCCCCATTGCGTCCCTTCCAGCCTCAGGAAGCACAGCTTGTTGTCCTTCTGCCAAGGTACGTACTCGGAGGGACCGATCTGAATGTTTTCCGCGGCCAGCCGTTCAGCCAATGCAGCCTGAACCGCTTCGGTCTTCGACTCCTTCTTGCTCGTCAGCCGTTGGCGATCGAGCATATTCATGAAGTCCGTGTTTCCGCCCGTATTGAGCTGGTACGTCCGCTCGACCGTTACCCCGCGGGTGGTGAACAGGCTGGACAGGGTGCGGTGGACGATGGTCGCGCCGATCTGCGCCTTGATGTCATCCCCTACGATAGGGAGGCCGCGCTCGCGAAAACGGGATTCCCATTCGGGGTCGCTGGCGATGAACACTGGGATGCAGTTCACCACCGCAACACCGGCCTCGAGCGCGCATTCCATGTAAAATTCGCTCGCTTCCTGAGACCCTACCGGGAGGAAGTTGAGCATGATGTGCGTACCCGAAGCCTTTAGCGCCGCAACAATGTCCGCCTGTGTTGCGTCGGCACCCTCATCGACGATGAAACCGCGTTCACCTGCAGTGGTCATATGCTCCGCAACGCCATCGAGAATCCTTCCTCGGATGACAGTCGCTCCAGTAAGCGGAACGTCTTCGCAGAAGACCTTGGTGTTGTTCGGAGCGGCGAAAATCGCCTCGGCAAGGTCCTTGCCCACCTTGCGCCGGTCGACGTCGATGCCGAGAACGAACCGAACGTCATCGGCGCCGTAACCCCCGACGTAGTCATGGATGAGACCACGGGTCGACGCCTGCCGGGAATAATATGCCGCACCCTGGACCAGCGAACTGGCGCAGTTCCCGACACCGACGATTGCGACGCGAATCGCTGACATGAATTCAATCCTGGTCAAAATATTATTCTAGAAGCGCGCTTGGTTGCGATTTGAAGTAGCGATCTTCAACACTGGCCCAAACAGTAGAAATCAATCCACGGGTCACGAATCACGACAAAGTTCCCGCAATCGACGACAACAACTGGTCAGCTCCAGCGCCCTACCCATTAGACTTGATCGCCCGAAAAACCAACGACCGAAGACATCATTCTCGAATGCACCACGCCGAAATGCCCGTGGTCATGATTTCCTGACCCTATCCTGAATTCGTCCTTGCAGAGCGATCATCCTCTGACGCAAGCGTGACCGCAGAATGCCGACTGTTTGCCTCGACTGCCGATACATCAACGGCTCGCCCAGCGGGATTGGGGAGATGGTCCAGGCACTGGTGGATCATTTGCCTCAACTCGCCCCCGACCTGCAATTTTTCTTCTTGCGTCATCCGGCGATGTCCGGCCCCCTTTCCAACGCCGCCAATGTCACCGAACGTGTCGTCCCCTGGGCGACCAACGGCCCGGCGAACATGTGGTTCTTGCCCTACCTTGCCGACCTTTCCGGCATCGATCTTTTCCATGCCCCGTCGAACATTCTCCCCATGGGACTGGGGATGCCTTGCATCACAACCGTGCATGACGTGATGTGGTTGACCGATCCGGAGCTCTGCAATCCGAAGCCGTGGGGCCTGGCCGAGAAAGCCTTCTACCGCCACGGGATGAGCCATGCGATGGCGAGGTCTACCATCATCCTGACCGTAAGCGAGGCCACACGAACCGGGCTGATCGATCTTGAACCGGCCCTCGCCGCACGATGCCGGGCAGTGCTGCCGGGCTTGTCGGAACGCTTCGTCCGGCGAGCCACCGATCTCGCACAAATCGACCGGATCGGCGTCTCCCGCCCACGCTATGTGCTGACTGTCGGGCAGAACGCACCGTACAAGAACCACGCGCGTGTCCTGGAAGCGTTCGCCTCTGCCTTTTCGTCCGACCAGTCGATTGGCCTCGTCCTGGTCCAGAGGCAGGGTGCATCGAACTCCCGGTTGCAGAAGCTGGCGACCCAGCTCGGCATCGCTGACCGGGTCGACTTCCTGGCACCAGTTGACGAAGACGCGCTCGTCACCCTCTACAATGGTGCGACGGCTCTGCTCCACCCGTCTCTTTGCGAAGGGTTCGGCATGCCGATTGCCGAGGCCATGGCCTGCGGATGCCCCGTCATCACGAGCAACCGTTCCGCCATGCCCGAAGTGGCCGCAGGTGCGGCTCTGCTTGTCGACCCGGAAGACACGGCATCTATTGCCAGTGCCCTAAGGCGGATCGCAACAGATCCGGCGCTCGCTTCAGGCTTGGTGGAACGCGGGATCGCCCGCGCCAGGATGCTCGACTGGTGCAATTTCGCGGCCGCGAACCTCGATGCCTATCGCACAGTGCTCGAGCCTGATTGAAGCGCAGCAGTGAGGGCCCTCAGGTTTCTTCGCGAACGCGCTAGGCTGATGCCCATGACGATGTTGAGAACTACCGCTTCGTAGGCGAAGTACCATAGGGGCGATCCGAACAGCATCGAAACACCGAGGACGAGAGTACGATAGTTGGCGCCGAGCAGGCTGCTTCCTGCGAAGGCGAAAGGTCCGAGGTCGCGCACCAGCCGCGACAGCATCTGGGCACGCGAGGGGTCGGTCGCTGCGTCGTCGATCTCGGATTGCGGTGGAGAGAAGAAGCTCGCGATGCGTAGGTACGTCCGGGCCGCGACGGCCAGAAAATTCGTGCCCGAAGTTTCGTTGCCGGATCTCAGCCACCCCACACCATACGCCCAATACGCGAATTGACGGCGTTGTACTTCGTAGAAATTGGCCTGGACTACCCGACTGACGCCGGCGGCCACCGCGAGGACCCAGACCACCGGCCCAACCTCCCGCGAAGCCGCAGCGGCCAGAAGGACATAAAGGACCGTGTGACCGGCGTAGTCGCAAATCCCGTCAATGATCTCTCCTGACGCACTGACCCGGCCAGTTCGCCGCGCCAGATCGCCATCCGCTCCATCAAAGACATGCCATGACATGTGCAGGCACAAGCCGGCCAGTGCTGCCAGCGGCCAGGCGGGTTGGATGTAGGCAATCCCGGCCAGAACAATTGCCAAACTGCCAAGGACGGAAACCATGTTCGGAGTGACAACCGTGCGGGCAAGCGACCGTGCGAGATACGCGGCGACCGGATGGTACAGCGCGCGGTCAAGCGGGTTCTGTAGCTCGACGATCCGCCCTTCCGGAGAAGTCGGCAAGTGCTTGCCAGAGTTGGCGTTATCGGAAGCGGGCACGAATCTGCTTACCTGCTGTGGGCGGGTTGCCCGGCTTGATCTTGGCGGACTTGTCGGTAGACGGCGATGCAATTCCCCTACGACAATTGCAAGCCATCACACCCAAGATGTCAGCCCCCACTCCTGCCGCGATAACCTTCCCGTCCGAGCGCGCGGCAAACTTTCTCGTTGCAGGCGTACCTGCGACAGCCAGAGCCATGTTGCAGTTCGCGAAGGTCCATGGCGGGGAAAACAGGCAAGTAATTGTCGCCGTGCCCGGAGGCTGGTCGCCCTCCCCACTGACCGTGCGCGAGATACATCGCCTCGCGCCGGGGTTCGAATTGCTGGCGGTCGACTCGTGCGGCCTCGGCGAACGCCCACTGATTGGTGGCGATACGCTGCAGACACCGGGAGAGGTTTCGCCAAATGCGGGGGATGCGGATGTGCCGACCCTGCAAGCGCTCGGGCGCAGGATCGTCGCCAGCACCGGCAAGCCGACCGACGGAATCGTCTCGCGACACCTCAACCGACCGATTTCGCAGTTCATCACGCGCCTCGTCCTGATGGTTCCTGCGGCACGCCCATGGCATGCGACCTTCGCGGCAGGCCTGCTGGGTATCGCGATGTTCGTTGCACTGATCAGCGGTGGTTCGCAGGGGCTGCTGGTCGGCGCTGCATTGTTCCAGCTGGCTTCCATCGTCGATGGAGTGGACGGCGAAATGGCGAGAGCCACCTTCCGCAGTTCAGCGGCCGGTGCGATGATGGACAGTCTCACCGATACCGCAACCAACCTCTGTTTCGTCGGCGGCGTCAGTTTCAACCTGTTCACTGCCGGCGAGGAGACCGCCGGTCTTGCAGGCCTTGCCGGCGGTATCATCCTGGCTCTGGGCAGTGCCATCCTCGCCATCCAGTCGCGACGCGACGGTGGCGACCTGACTTTCGATGCGCTCAAGACGCGCTTCGGGCAGCGCCCCTCCGCCGTCAGGCGTTGGTTGACCTACATCACCATGCGGGATTTTTACGCCTTTGCCGCCTTCCTTGCGATCGTGGCAGGCCTTGCGACCGCGCTCCTCTACGTCTTCGTGGCGGTGGCCATCGGCTGGTTCGTCGTCCTTTGCTGGACACTGCTCACGACCTCGACATCAGTTAGGCAAGGTTAATCAAAGACCTGTCACATTGCCCATGTCCCGGTGAAGTTGGCGATTCTGCGCTGGCTTCCCGGCACATCGAGGGGTTGAAGATCGGTTTAACCAATCTTGGGCTAGCGACTTTAAGAAAAGCAATGCCAATGATTTGGGACGATATCGTCCAGCCATCGTGAGTTACTTCGAACTTGCGATTGTGTCGGAATGCGCCGGAAGGCAAAAGGTAGTTCTGTTGGAGCCGCGCTCCTTTGGCTTTCAGGGATGAGCCATTCGCGAGCGGCGGGTTTAGGGTAAGGGTCGAGTGATGGACGGGCAGACTTTCAGGTTGAACGAAACCTTCGATGGGGACGACACGTTCTCGTTCGATTTCCTCGATAATACAGGCAATCCGCTGGCTGGTGAAAGCGTCCATGCCGGAGGTTGCATTTGCCCCGCATGCCTCGCCCATGATGGCGGCAAGCTGTTCCAGCCGGGCACCGGGATTTCCGGCGCGGAGGACACCATCCCCGGCAGCACGCTCACCACCGCGACTCTCAGCCCCGGCAGCTACCAGACGAGTGCCATCGACACTCCGGGTGACAGCGACTGGTTTCGCATCACGCTGACGGCAGGCCAGACTTACACCTTTTCGACCTACCTGCCGGGCGGCGGCCTGGTCGACAGTATCCTGAACCTGCGCAACTCATCCGGTGGGATCGTCGCAACCAATGACGATGCCAATACCGATGCCGGGCTGTACTATTCCGAGATCACCTTCACTGCCACGACCAGCGGGACCTATTATCTCGACGTCACCGGTTACGACACGGCCACGGGCGACTATTACGTCACCAGCTCGCGTCCGGTTGCAGATGCGGCAGGATCCACCGCCGCAACCGCTTCGTCGATTGTAGTTGATGGAGCGATTGTCAGCGCCTCGCTCGAGCAGACGGGTGACCACGACTGGTATGCCGTCACTCTTCAGGCCGGGCAGACCTACGAATTCGTCACGAGCGCCACCGGCGGAGCAAGCGATGTCGATACCACGCTGACCCTGCGGACCGCTTCGGGCAGCGTCCTTGCCTTCAACGACGACAGTTCCGGAACATATTCGCGCATCCGTTTCGTCGCGCAAACTTCAGGCACGTATTATATCGACGTGGCCGGCTGGGCCGAGGGAGAGCAAGGCACATATCACCTGTCTGCGGGCATTGCCGAGCCGCTCAGCGAGTATTCGAACGACCAGATCGCCGACCAGCTGCTCTACGGCTACTGGGGCGGACAGGGCGCCGGTCGTCATTTCAACGTCGGCATCGGCGGCACGATTACCGTCAATGTCACGGCTTTGACCACTGACGGTCAGTTCCTCGCACGCTCCGCCCTGACGCTGTGGAGCGACGTGCTCGGGATAAATTTCTCCGAGGTCTCGAGCGGTGGCCAGATAGTGTTCGACGATACCGAAAGCGGTGCTTTCGCGACTTCGACGACGTCCGGCGGTTTCATCATCAGCTCGCAGGTCAACATCTCGACCGACTGGCTGGTTTCATCGGGCACGACGCTCGACAGCTATTCCTTCCAGACCTACCTTCACGAGATCGGCCACGCGCTCGGCCTGGGTCATGCGGGTAATTACAACAACACCGCCGATTACACGAGCGATGCCAGCTATCTGAACGATTCCTGGGCCACGACCGTGATGTCGTACTTCGATCAGTCCGAGAACACGTTCTTCCAGGCCCAGGGATTCACGCGAGTCTTCGCGGTTACCCCGCGCGCGGCGGACATTGTCGCGATCCAGGAAGCTTATGGCGTGGCCAACTCGACCCGCACCGGCGACACTTTCTACGGTGTCGGCAATACTTCGGGACGTGACGTCTACGGTGTGGGTGATGCCGCTACCGATCAGTTGGGCCGTTTGCTCGCATTCACGATTGTGGATCACGGCGGCGTCGACACTCTCAACTATTCGAGTTTTGCGACAGCCCAGGTCATCAACCTGAACCAGGAAACCTATTCGAACGTTGGCGGCAGCGTCGGCAACATGACGATTGCGCGCGGAACGGTGATCGAAAATGCGGTCGGTGGGTCAGGTTCCGATCAGCTAATCGGCAATGGTGTTGCCAATCGCCTCACCGGTCTTGGCGGCAATGATTCGATTGACGGCGGATCGAACGTAGACACTGCGGTGGTTCGCGGTTTGCGGTCGGCATATACGGTGACCCAGACCTCGACCGGTGTTTTCCAGGTCACTGGGCCCGATGGGACCGACACGCTGCGCAATGTCGAGTATCTCCAGTTCGACAATGCCACGCTGCGCCTGCTTCCCGGCACCGGCGTCTCGGTCAACTTCAACACCGCCGACCGCAGCGTCTACCAGTCCGCGATGAACAACATCCGCGACTTCGACGGCAATGCGCTGGGCGGCAATGGCGGATGGCTGCGTATCGGCAGCGCCGACGTCAACGGCGACGGCGATGTCGACCAGATCCTCGTCAACCGCACCATCGGCCGCTTCGCCACTGTCGGCACCGCACCCGACGGCCTCGTCTACTTCGCCGACCATGGCTGGGCCGGCGAGACGCGCGTTGCCGGCATCTACATCGATCCGCTGGTTGCCGCGGGCCAGGTCGTCGCAGGCTCGGCCAACGACAGCCAGCGACGCTTCCAGAACGATCTCCAGATCGAGAACATCAACCGCGTGCTGGGAGCCGACGACTACGATGGCGACGGGCTGCAGGAGGTCTATTTCGCGCTGACCGACGGGACGGCGTACCTCCATGCCTACATGCATGCCGACGGCAACATCCGCTATGCCAACTACCAGAGCCAGCAGCAGGTGATCGACTACCTCACCGCCAACGGCTTCGCCCCCTCCACCTGGGCAGGCTGGTTCCCGGCAGGCGCGGAGCCCGCCGGCGACATCGCCAAGGCGTTCGACACAGGCCTGACATCCAGCGATGTCCCCAATGGCCTTGGCGAAGGCATCCTCGCCCCGCACATCGCAGACAACCACGCACTGCCGACAGGGGAACTGTTCTTCTAGGGAAGCCCGAAGGGTTTTCGGGCTTCCCGGAAGTAATTTTTCAGAATTTGGCCGACAGGCAGGGTTCCGTCTAACAGATACGGAAGCCGTGCACTTGCACGTGCAAATATCGGACAAGGTCAATTCTTGGAATTGACCACTAAATTGGCTGTGATAATCAAGTTTCAGGGGGGCACGGTGATCGCTGCCCGTAGAAAATAACATAGGTCCGCACAGGGCCCGAAACGAGTGGAAATCAGCCGATGCCAGCCACACTAATCTCGACCCAGGGCGACGAGGACTGGACCCTCAGCGCCGATGGAACCATCATCTATGTTGCGGGGAACGACGGTTACCTTCGGGTCTATGATTCACAGACCGGCGCCCTCCTCTACCAGGTACAGCTGGGCAGTGATCTTGGTGCCATCTCTCTATCCCCTGACGGGTCGCACCTCGCAATCGTCGAAGAAATTGCCGAGAACGTCCAGCAGACGCAGAACTGGACCAGCAATACCGCCGATGTGAGCCTCTACGTCGTCGATCTGGGGACGTTTTCCGCCACTGCCTACACCTATACGGTAACCGGAAGCGACTACACCTTCTCCGACGTCACCTGGAGCGACGCGGATACCCTGCAGGTGTCGCAGAACATCCTTCCCGGGTGGAGCGGCTGGGCACCATTGTCGACCGTCGAACTTGCTGATGGCAGCAGAACTCTGAGCGGTAGCTATTATGCAGGTCTCGGCTCTGCGGCGTCGCTGCTGACCATACCCGATTCCAATGTCGTCCTGCTTGGCCAGTTGGGATTGTCGTCCGCCGAATATTTCCTCATCGCTCCGAACGGCTCGAGCACGGCCAGCAACGGCATCTACGAGAACAACGTCTATGGCTACGCCGAGGGGATCGAAGCTGCGTCCGGCGTCACTGCGGATGACCGTATCATCATCGTCACCGGTGGCGGCGCGCACCTGTATACCGGCACGATGCAATATGTTGGCGACCTGTCCAGCATCTATCCGTCGCTCGGCTATGCCCAAGGTGTGGCGTTCAGCCCTGACGGACAGCGCATTTTCTTCCTTGATGGCCAGAACCAGGCTGTCGTGGTCGTCGACGCCTACAATTACGCTCTCGTTGGCAGCGTCTCCGTATCCGGCGTAAATTTCGCCACCCTTCATTGGGGAGCCGAAATCGTGGTCTCCGCCGACGGAGAAGGGTTCTACTACAACACAGCTCAGGGCATCGTCCACGCGACCATCGACCTGCCGGATCTCGGCACTGAGGGGCCAGACACGCTGAACGGTACGCCTGGTGACGACATCATCAATGGGCGTGGAGGCGCAGATACGATCTACGGCCTGGCCGGGGACGACTGGCTGATTGGCGGTGCAGGCAACGATAACCTCTTCGGAGGAACCGGGCTCGATATTGCAAGCTACGAAGATGCCCCCTCGGGCGTCACTGTGGACCTTGCGATAACGACTGCGCAGGCCACCGGCGGGGCAGGCAGCGATACGCTGGCCGAAATCGAAGGTCTGAGTGGTTCGCTTTACAATGACACCCTGTACGGAGACGGTGGCAATAATCTGCTGCTCGGCTTCGACGGTAACGACTTGCTCCGTGGCCGCGGCGGCGATGACGATATCTACGGTGAAAACGGCAACGACTCACTTTACGGGGATGCCGGTATCGATTGGTTGTTCGGCGGCGATGGCAACGACCTCCTCGATGGCGGAACCGGCGCCGACCGGCTCGAAGGTGGCAATGGCGATGATATTTATGTCGTCGACCATTTCGGTGACGAGATCATCGAGACCGCAACCGGCGGCAACGACACCATGCGAGTTTATGGCTTCGACGCGGTGATCGCGAGCTCCGTGGAAACCCTCGTCATCATGGAGGGTGCATTCAACGCCACCGGCAATTTCGTGGCCAACACCCTGATCGGTTCGAGCGAGAGCAACATCCTCACCGGTCTTGGCGGCAATGATTCGATTGACGGCGGATCGAACGTGGACACAGCGGTGGTTCGCGGTTTGCAGTCGGCATATACGGTGACCCAGACCTCGACCGGTGTTTTCCAGGTCACTGGGCCCGATGGGACCGACACGCTGCGCAATGTCGAGTATCTCCAGTTCGACAATGCCACGCTGCGCCTGCTTCCCGGCACCGGCGTCTCGGTCAACTTCAACACCGCCGACCGCAGCGTCTACCAGTCCGCGATGAACAACATCCGCGACTTCGACGGCAATGCGCTGGGCGGCAATGGCGGATGGCTGCGTATCGGCAGCGCCGACGTCAACGGCGACGGCGATGTCGACCAGATCCTCGTCAACCGCACCATCGGCCGCTTCGCCACTGTCGGCACCGCACCCGACGGCCTCGTCTACTTCGCCGACCATGGCTGGGCCGGCGAGACGCGCGTTGCCGGCATCTACATCGATCCGCTGGTTGCCGCGGGCCAGGTCGTCGCAGGCTCGGCCAACGACAGCCAGCGACGCTTCCAGAACGATCTCCAGATCGAGAACATCAACCGCGTGCTGGGAGCCGACGACTACGATGGCGACGGGCTGCAGGAGGTCTATTTCGCGCTGACCGACGGGACGGCGTACCTCCATGCCTACATGCATGCCGACGGCAACATCCGCTATGCCAACTACCAGAGCCAGCAGCAGGTGATCGACTACCTCACCGCCAACGGCTTCGCCCCCTCCACCTGGGCAGGCTGGTTCCCGGCAGGCGCGGAGCCCGCCGGCGACATCGCCAAGGCGTTCGACACAGGCCTGACATCCAGCGATGTCCCCAATGGCCTTGGCGAAGGCATCCTCGCCCCGCACGTCGCAGACAACCACGCACTGCCGACCGGGGAACTGTTCTTCTAGGGAAGCCCGAAGGGGTGGATGCGCGCGGCATCCGGCTGCGCGCCTCTGCTTCAGCTATGGATGGGTTCGCTCCATGTGGTGACTTTGGCCGGGCAGCCGCCTAGACCAAGTTCCCATGGCCTCAGCCGAACTTGCCTCCCCCGCCCTGTCCGACGCGCTCGTCATTCTTGGCGCGGCAGGGCTCGTCATCCCCGTTTTCACGCGTTTCCGGATAACGCCAGTCATTGGCTTCATCCTGATCGGCATCCTTGTCGGCCCCTATGGGCTCGGCCGGCTGGTTTTCGAGCATCCTTGGCTCAACCACATTACGATATCCGATCCCGACTCACTCGAGATCTATGCAGAGTTCGGGATTATCCTGCTCCTGTTCACCATCGGCCTGGAATTGAGCTTCAACCGTCTGTGGGAAATGCGCAGGCTGGTGTTCGGATTGGGCGCGCTCGAACTGCTGGTAATAGGAACCTGCGCGGCGACGTTCCTGTCGATGATGGGCCAGTATTGGACCGGCGCGCTGGCTCTGGGCTTCGCGCTGGCATTCTCTTCGACTGCGATCGTGTTGCCCATTTCGGGAACCAGCTCGCCGGTAGGACGCGCAGCGCTTTCGATGCTGCTGTTCGAAGACATCATGATCGTCCCGATTATCTTTGTCCTGGGTGCGATAGCCCCCAATGCCGACGCTGAAGGGTGGGAAGGCCTGCTCACGACGCTGTGGCAGGGGGGGCTCGTCATCGCGGCTATGATGGTGCTGGGACGCTTCGCCCTTCCGCGCCTCTTCGGTCAGGCAGCGCGAACCAAGAGCCCCGAACTGTTCCTAGCCGCATCGATGCTGGTAGTAATCGGTTCGAGCTTGGCCACGGCTGCGGTGGGATTGTCACCAATCGTGGGTGCGCTGATCGCAGGGCTGCTGATTGCCGAGACCGAATACCATGGTGAGGTCGAGGCCATCATGGACCCGTTCAAAGGGCTTGCACTCGGCATTTTCCTGATCACCGTCGGCATGAGCATTGACGTCGCAACAATCTGGGAGAACCTCGGCACCATCATTGCAGCAGTAGTGACCATCCTTCTGTTCAAGGCTCTGGTGACCGGAATCCTCCTGCGCCTCATGGGTGCACGCCGTAGCACCGCCGCTGAAACCGGCATCCTCATGGCAAGCCCGTCCGAAACCACCCTGATCGTGCTTGCCGCAGCAAGTTCGGCGCTACTCATCCAGCCCGGCACCGCGCAGTTCTGGCAAATCGTCACTGCGGTCGGCCTGACCGTCACCCCCCTTCTGGCCCTGCTTGGCCGGGTCATCGCGAGAAGGGTCGAACCGGTGCCGGAATTGCCGCCCGAGGACGAAGGCGAAGCTCGCGTCATCATCGTCGGCGCAGGGCGCGTCGGTCTTCTCGTCGCGCAGATGCTGTCCGCCCACAAGAAACCCTATGTCGCACTAGATGCCGATCCCGACCTGATCGAGAGCGCCAAGCGCGAAGGCTATCGCGCGGTGTTTGGTGATGCTGCACGGGGGGATGCGATGACCCGGCTTGGTATCGATCATGCCGTTGCGGTCGTGCTGACCATGGATGAACCGGTTCTTGTCCAACGGCTTGTCACCAAGCTGAGGAACGAACACCCCGACCTGCTGATCGTGTGCCGCGCGCGCGACGTGGAACATGCCGCAGCGCTCTACCGCGCCGGCGCAAGTCACGCAGTGCCGGAGACACTCGAAAGCTCGCTCCAGCTTTCGGAAGCGGTGCTGGTCGACATCGGCGTCGCCATGGGGCCGGTGATTGCCTCGATCCACGAAAAGCGCGACGAATTCCGCGCCCAGATCGAGGAGGAAGGCGCGCTCGACTACAAGCCCAAGCTCAGGTCGAGCACGGCCGACGCAGCAGCTTAGGCGGGTGCCTTAGCCAGGGCATCCTTGACCGCCGCGATCGCATCTGCCGCCTTCGAGCCGTCGGGGCCACCGCCCTGTGCCATGTCAGGGCGACCGCCACCGCCCTTTCCGCCCAGTGCTTCGACGCCGATACGAACGAGATCGACCGCGCTGAACCGGCCGGTCAGGTCGTCCGTAACGGCGACAGCGAAGGCACCCTTGCCCTCGTTGACGGCGCAGACAGCGGCGATGCCGGAGCCCATGCGCTTCTTGGCATCGTCGAGCAGCGGACGCAGTTCGCGCGGATCGAGGCCTTCGATAACCTGACCGGAAAAGGTCACACCGCCAATATCCTCGTCGGCAGAGCCGGAATCTCCTGCTCCGCCGCCTCCGCCGAGCGCAAGTGCACGCTTCGCTTCCGCAAGTTCCTTTTCGAGGCGACGACGTTCCTCGACTAGCGCGGAGACGCGAGCAGGCGCCTCGTCGGGCGAAGTCTTGAGAGCGCTGGCGATTGCACGCACTGCCTCGTCGCGTGCGACCAGCCACTGGCGAGCCGCCTCGCCAGTCATGGCCTCGATGCGCCGCACGCCCGAGCTGACGGCGCTTTCCGAAACGATCTTGAAGACGCCAATATCGCCGGTCGCGCGAACGTGGGTGCCGCCGCACAGTTCGACCGAGTAGTTACGACCTTCGCCGCCCTTGCGGCCCATCGAGAGCACACGAACCTCGTCGCCGTACTTCTCGCCGAACAGAGCGAGCGCGCCTGCGGCAACGGCATCGTCCGGAGTCATCAGGCGCGTGCCGACCGACTCATTGGCGCGGATTTCGGCGTTCACTTCAGCTTCGACCGCCGCAATGTCCTCTTCAGACAGCGGCTTGGGGTGCGAGAAGTCGAACCGGAAGCGGTCGTCCGCCACCAGCGATCCCTTCTGCGTCACGTGCCCGCCCAGGCGGTTGCGCAGTGCGGCGTGGACAAGATGGGTCGCCGAGTGGTTCGCGCGGATGCGGTCGCGCCGGTCGGCGTCAATAACGAGGTGGACGGCATCGCCTACCTTGACCGAGCCCTTTGCAACCTTGCCGACATGGGCATGAAGACGGCCAAGCGGCTTGTTGGTCGTGCTGACCGCAATCTCCAGACCCTCGGGCGTCCAGATGCGTCCGGCGTCGCCCGTCTGGCCACCGCTTTCGCCGTAGAAGGGCGTCTGGTTGGTCAGGATGACGACCTCGTCACCCGCGGCGGCAGACTGCACTTCCTTGCCATCCTTCACGATGGCGACAACTGCAGCCTCGCCCGTGGTCGAGCTATAGCCGGTGAACTCGGTCGAGCCTTCGCGTTCGGCGATGTCGAACCAGATTTCCTCGCTCGCTGCCTCGCCCGAACCCTTCCACGCGGCGCGTGCGGCAGCCTTCTGCTGCGCCATCGCCTCGTCGAACCCATCCTTGTCGACGCCGATGCCACGGTTGCGCAGTGCATCCTCGGTCAGGTCGTAAGGGAAGCCGTAGGTGTCGTAGAGCTTGAATGCGGTTTCGCCGGGAAGCGTGCCGCCCTCGCCCATGTCGGCGGTCGCTTCGTCGAGCAGCTTGAGGCCGTTCTGGAGCGTGCGGCGGAACTGGGTTTCCTCGCGCTCGAGCACTTCCTGGATCAGCGCCTGGCCGCGGACGAGCTCAGGATAGGCTTGGCCCATCTCGGTCACCAGAGCAGGCACGAGGCGGTGCATCAGCGGCTCGCTTGCGCCGAGCAGGTGCGCATGGCGCATGGCGCGACGCATGATGCGGCGCAGGACGTAACCGCGGCCTTCGTTGGACGGCAGTACGCCGTCGGCCAAAAGGAAGCTGGTCGAGCGCAGGTGATCGGCAATGACGCGATGGCTCGCCTGCTGTGCGCCTTCGGCCTTAACGCCGGTGAGGCTCTCGCTCGCACCGATCAACGCCTTGAACGTGTCGGTATCGTAGTTGTCGTGCACGCCCTGCATCACTGCGGCGATACGCTCGATCCCCATGCCCGTGTCGATGCTCGGCTTGGGCAGGTCGGCAACGATCTCGTCGGCCTCCTGCTGGAACTGCATGAAGACGAGGTTCCAGATCTCGACGAAGCGATCGCCATCCTCTTCCGGCGATCCCGGAGGGCCGCCCCAGATATGCTCGCCGTGGTCGTAGAATATTTCCGAACACGGACCGCAGGGACCGTCCGAACCCATGGCCCAGAAATTGTCCTTGGTCGGGATGCGGATGATCCGTTCTTCAGGCAGACCGGCAATTTTCTTCCACAGGTCGAAGGCCTCGTCGTCCGTGTGATACACGGTCGCGGTCAGCCGGTTCGCATCGAGACCCCACTCCTTGGTCAGCAGGGTCCACGCATGGTGGATCGCCTGCTCCTTGAAGTAGTCGCCGAAGCTGAAATTACCCAGCATCTCGAAGAAGGTGTGATGCCGCGCGGTGTAGCCGACATTGTCGAGATCGTTGTGCTTGCCCCCGGCGCGGACGCACTTCTGCGAGCTGGTCGCGCGCGGCGCGGGCGGGGTTTCGAGCCCCGTGAAGGCGTTCTTGAACGGGACCATGCCGGCATTCACGAACATCAGCGTCGGATCGCTGAAGGGCACGAGCGGCGCGCTGGCGATTTCCGCGTGGTAATTGGACGCGAAATAATCGAGGAAACTGCGGCGAATGTCGTTGGTCGAAGTCATGAGGGCGCAGTTAGGCAATCGCTCAAGCGCCGACAAGCCGGAAAGGACGGTCAGACTGTGCCGTGTGGGCGATCAGCCGGGTGACTGGGCGATAACTATCCAGGCAGCAGCTGGAAGAGAAACGATACCCTGAGCGGCGTGCTTGGCAAGGATGTCGGCGAGACGGGCGAGAGTTGCCGCCCTTTCGGGGCCCTCCAATTGTGCAATCGGCGTCGCCGTCGGCCCGACCCGTGTCAGGTAATCGCGTGCGTCCCCGACAGCATCCTCGCCCTCGCCGAAGGTCATGCGGTAGTCGATTGGGTGAAAGGCAATGTCCGTCCAGCCAGAGGTGGAAAGGATTGTCTCGACCCTGTTCCTGTCACCGAAGGCGAAGGGCCCAGGCTCGTTGGGGTCGGCAGCCGGCGGCATCACCGGTAGAGCAGACAGGGTTTCCTCGACCCAGAAATTCTCGGTCCTTTCGCGAAAACAGGAAAACACCAGAGCCGAACCCGGTGCGACCTGCCCGCGCAAATGGCCGAAGGCGGCGACCGGATCCTTGAAGAACATCACGCCGTGTCGCGAGACCAGCAGGTCGATAGGTGGAGAACTTGCGATCTCGATTGCTGCTGCGTCGCCAAGGACAAACCGGAGGTTGGCGAGCCGCTCACCCCTTTCACGCGCCACGTCGAGCAGTTCGGGCGCGATGTCGACGCCCGTCACCGGGACTTCGGGATGATCAGCGGCAAGAGCACAGGCGATTTCACCGGCTCCGCAGCCAATATCGACAACCGAGGAGAAGCTCTGACCTTCGATCGCACCGAGCAGGATGGGGGTCAGTTCACGAAAGCTGCGGTCGGTTCGGCGCCATTCCTGCGCCCAGATCGAGCCGACCTTACCGGTCCAGTCCCTGTGGTCGGTCATGCGGTCACTCCCGGTAGTAGTCGCGGTACCAATCGACGAATTTGCGAACCCCCTCGCGGATATGGGTCGACGGAACATACCCGGTCAGCGAACGCAACAAATCCGCGTCCGCCCACGTGGCTGGCACGTCGCCTGCCTGCATCGGCATGAGATTACGCTTCGCCTCTATACCCAAAGCTTCTTCAACGGCCGCGATCATGTCGCCAAGCTGCTCCGGCTGCGAATTGCCGATGTTGACCACCCGCCATGGTGCGACCGGGGACAGGCTATCGCCTTCCGCAATGTCCTCTGGGGAAGCGGGACGCACCGGAGCCGCATCGACCAGCCTGCGGATCGCCTCCACAAGGTCGTCGATATAGGTGAAGTCGCGCATCATCTCGCCGTGATTGTACACGTCGATCGGCTCACCCTGAAGCATCGCTCTGGTAAACTTGAAGAGCGCCATGTCCGGGCGTCCCCACGGACCGTAGACGGTGAAGAATCGGAACATCGTCACCGGCAGGTCGAACAGGTGCGCATAGCTGTGCGCCATCGACTCGGTCGCCTTCTTCGTGGCGGCGTAGAAGGACATCTGGTGATCGGTCCGCATCGTCTCGCGATAAGGCATCTCGGTATTCGCGCCGTATGCCGAGGACGTGGAGGCGAGCAGCATGTGCTGCGGCGGATACGCGCGTGCAGCCTCGAGCAGTTCGAACGTGCCGACCAGATTGCTCTCGAGGTAGCTGCGCGGATTATCGATCGAATAGCGGACCCCCGCCTGCGCGGCGAGGTGGATGACCACATCGGGCCGGTGCTCTTCGAACAGGTCCAGCAGCAGGCCTGGCGTCTCGATCGGCTCGTTGATCGCCGCGAACTTCTGGTTCTGCAACAGGCCAGCCTGGCGACGGTGCTTCAGCTCAGGGTCGTAGTAATCGGACAGCGAATCCACGCCAACAACGCGAAATCCGTCGGCCAGCAGTCGGCGACAGGTGTGGTAGCCGATAAAGCCCGCCGAGCCGGTGACCAGCGCGGTGCGCGGTTCGCTCATCAGTCGGCGCCGAACAGGTCGCGCGTGAAAACCTTGTCGCGAACGTCTTCCAGTTCGGGATCGAGACGATTTGCGACGATGACGTCGACCTCGGCCTTGAATTTCGCGAGGTCGCGCTCGACCCGGCTGCCGAAGAAGTGATCTTCCTGCATCACGGGTTCGTACACGATCACCTCGATACCCTTGGCCTTCACGCGCTTCATGATTCCCTGGATCGAGGACTGGCGGAAATTGTCCGAACCGGCCTTCATCACCAGGCGGAAGACGCCGACCTTGCGTGGATGCATGGCGATGATCTGGTCCGCGAGGTAATCCTTGCGGGTCTGATTCGCATCGACGATCGCGCGGATCAGGTTCTGCGGAACCTCGGAGTAATTGGCGAGCAGCTGCTTGGTGTCCTTGGGCAGGCAGTAACCGCCGTAGCCGAACGAGGGGTTGTTGTAGTGGCTGCCGATCCGCGGATCGAGACCGACGCCTTCGATGATCTGGCGGGTATCGAGACCTCGCGAGAGCGCATAGCTGTCGAGTTCGTTGAAGAAGGCAACGCGCATGGCGAGATAGGTATTGGCGAACAGCTTGATTGCCTCTGCCTCGTCGGCATCGGTAAGCAGGACCGTTACGTCATCATCGAGCGCGGGCTGCAGCAACAGGTCGGCAAACCGCTGTGCACGCTCAGACCTCTCGCCGACGATGATGCGCGAGGGGTGCAGGTTATCGTAGAGCGCCTTGCCCTCGCGAAGGAATTCGGGGCTGAAGATCACACGGTCGGTCGAGAACTTCTCGCGTGCGTGGCGAACGTAACCGACCGGGACGGTAGACTTGACGACGATCACAGTAGTCTCGTTAGCGGCGAGAACACCCTCGATGACGCTGTCGACAGCCGATGTGTCGAAGAAGTTGCTCTCGACATCGTAGTTGGTCGGCACGGCGACCACGGCAAATTCCGCACCCGAAATCGCATCGGCAAAATCGGTCGTGAAGCGCAGGTCGAGATCGTCGCGGAGCAGGTATTCTTCGACGAGCGCGTCCTGGATGGGCGAGCGCCTTTCAGCCAGCAAGGCAACGCGATCTTCCGAAATGTCGCAACCGACGACTTCGTTATGCTGCGACAACATTATCGCATTGGACAGCCCGACATAGCCGAGCCCGAAAACTGCAATCTTCATCCGGATTTCCGTGCCGTCAATTGGTGCGCCCCGAAGCGCGGATTGCGCGCCTTGTGTGACCGTGCGAGGCGATTTGCAAGACCGTGGCAGGCCGCCCCCTTACCAACCGAAATAGGGCCCGCCTCTCTCACGTGCACGCTGCCACGCGGGCCGCGCATGAATGGCTTCGACAAAGGCCGCCGACTTCGGTGCCCTTTCTCCCAAACCCTGCATCACCGCAATCTCGGCCGGGAAGCTCATCAGGACATCGGCGGCCGTCCAGTCGTTGCCGACGAAATGGAGCGAGTCATTCAAGCCAGTCTCCATGAAGTCGACATGGGCGGCGAATTGCTCCTGGATACGCGGCATGATCGGAGCCGCAGCTTCCCCCAGCCGACCAGCCATGATGTTGAGCATGACCGGCACGAAGAAGCTGCTCTCGCCGAACTGCATCCATTCGAGGTGCCGGACATGGTCCTCCGTATCGACAGCCGGAAGCCAGCCGCCCCCTCCATGACGCTCGCAAAGGTACTGGATGATCGCCCCGCTCTCGGCGACACGGAAGCCGTCGTCTTCGATGAGCGGCGATTTGCCGAGTTCGTGCGGACCCTTCAGTTCGGGCGGCGCGAGGTTGGTCACCGCATCGCGCTGGTAGTGCACGATCTCGTAATCGGCGCCGAGTTCCTCGAGCAGCCAGAGAATTCGCTGCGACCTGCTGTTGTTGAGGTGATGGACCCTTATCGTCATCGAGCTCTCCTTATCGATCGGCCCACGTCGGACGATTCGGGGGGCACACTAGGTGAGCTCCAGCGCTCCTGCCAGCGCCGGAAACGGAAAAGCCGGTGCGGCCATGGGGGCGGCGCACACCGGCTTTCCGTTCATTCGGGAGCACCGGGGGACAGTCCGGCTGAGGCTCCGGTCCGGGGGAGGAGGACCGGGGCGCTCCCGCTTGAGGGGAATCAGTCCTCGTCCGCGTCCGGACCGGTCATCATCTCCTCGGCCACCTCGTCGGTGCGGCCGCGGATCGCGGCTTCCAACTTGGCGCACATCTCTGGATTTTCCTTCAGGAAGGTCTTGGCGTTCTCACGGCCCTGGCCGATGCGGACGCTGTCGTAGCTGAACCAGCTACCCGACTTCTCGACCACTCCGGCCTTCACGCCGAGGTCGAGGATCTCGCCGATCTTCGAAATGCCTTCGCCGTACATGATGTCGAATTCGACCTGCTTGAACGGCGGAGCGACCTTGTTCTTCACGACCTTCACGCGGGTGGTGTTGCCGATGATATCGTCGCGATCCTTGATCTGGCCGGTGCGACGGATGTCGAGGCGGACCGAGGCGTAGAACTTGAGCGCGTTGCCGCCCGTGGTCGTCTCGGGATTGCCGTACATCACGCCGATCTTCATGCGCAGCTGGTTGATGAAGATCACCATGCACTTGGAACGGTTGATCGAGCCGGTCAGCTTGCGCAGCGACTGCGACATGAGACGAGCCTGAAGGCCGACGTGGCTGTCGCCCATCTCGCCTTCGATTTCCGCACGCGGTACCAGCGCCGCGACCGAGTCGACCACGAGAACGTCGATCGCATTCGAACGCACCAGCGTGTCGGTAATCTCCAGCGCCTGCTCACCCGTGTCGGGCTGCGACACAATCAGTTCGTCGATGTCGACGCCGAGCTTCTTGGCGTAGACCGGGTCGAGCGCATGTTCGGCGTCGACGAAGGCAGCAGTGCCGCCATTCTTCTGCGCTTCGGCAATAACGTGCAGCGCCAGCGTGGTCTTGCCCGAGCTTTCGGGGCCGTAGACCTCGATCACGCGGCCCTTGGGCAGGCCGCCCACACCGAGCGCGATATCAAGTCCCAGCGAACCGGTGGAGATGACCTCCACATTCATCGCTTCCTTCTGGCCCAGCTTCATCGCCGAACCCTTGCCGAACGCGCGATCGATTTGCGCGAGGGCGGCATCGAGTGCCTTCTGACGGTCTGCGTCCACTTGCTTTCCTTCTACGAGCTTCAGATTGGCCGCCATGACATCACCCCTTTCGCAATTCCAGAGCCGCGATCGACTCTTCAACTGCCAAGCGGTGTACCGCGTTTGTTCCACAAGAACAAGAGTGGAACGAAATTTTTTCCAACAAGCCTAGAGTTTAGTCGGAACCAGTCTCGCGCAGGCGAAAATCATAGGTGCGGCGCGAGTTGGCGGGGACCTCCACTTCGACGATGCGAAAACCGTCCTTGACCCGGCTGCCCTTCATCCCCTGCACTTCGACATCTGCGGCCCAACCGAGCTTGAGGCGCATGGTGATGGGCTCGTCGTTCGCATTGGCGACGATCGCGCGCATCGGGTAGGACTTGCGGCCTTCCTTCCATTCGCCGACGACGCCGCAGGAAACTTGCACCTGACTGCTCTCAGGCAGGTCCAGTTCGACCTCTTGGGACAAAGCATAGTCGCGCAGGCGCGTCTCGGCGACGAGAAGGTCGCCCATTTCGGTCGGCTCGTAGATCGTCATGCCGCCCATCGGCAGCGACTGGCCAAGCCCGTCCTTCTTCTCGTTCAGCGCAAGCAGCTGCATGGCAGCCGGGTGGAACCCGTCGTTCCCGCCCCGGTCGCAATCGGTGATGTAGAGGAATTTCCCCTTAACGCCTTTCCGGTCGAGGAAGGCGACCTGCTTCTGGCCTTTGGCCGATACATCGACGCGTTCCGGAACACGGTAAAGCTTGAGGTCGCCCAGCACCTCTTCCGCCGCGACGACCGACACCGGCGAAGGGCTCTCGAGTGCCTTTTGCGTGATGCGCGCACCGGTGACGACAATCTCGGCAGAATCCGCATAGGCCACGGCTGCCGGAGGCGGCGGTGGCGGTGGCGGAGGCGGGAAGCCGTAGATCGGGGAGCCGGCAGCCGTACTTCCGAAAGGATAACATGTCAGGCTCAAGGCCCGTGCCTGCGGCGGATCGGCCAGCGCCTGGAAGTCGCTCCCGATGTTCAGTTTCCCGGCAACGGCCATGAGTTCGGCATTGTCGAAGCTCTGGTCGTTATCGTTGAGCAGCGTGAGCCACGACAGGAGATCGACCTTGAGTCTGCCCTCGCCCATCCCTTCGCGCAGCCGCGCAACGTAATTGGCCTCCCAGTCGAAACCCCACGAAATATAGGTCAGGGTCACCTGGTACGTTCCGCCCGCGGGACTGCGCGTGTCGATGGTGAAAACCGGCTGTGCCGAAAGCCCGACCGGAACGCGGTTGTAGGTGAGGCCTTCCGGCAAACCCGAGCAACGAACTGCCTCGAACCCCTGCGCGGTCTGAAGAACCAGCCCACCGTCTGCGCGGGTTCGCACGATCGCATCTTCCGACTGCGCCTTGCCAGTCGCGGGATTGGTGCGCGTAATGGTGACGCGGTTGCCAAGCGTGCCGTCGACCAGGGCAGCGGGGCTCAGGAGATCCGCATTGCGGTTCTTCTCGATCGTTCCGCCGGGGAGGCCTGTCACGATGGCGCTGACCGCCACCATTCCTTCCGATACACCGGTGAAACGGATCGTCGATTCCCCTGCCGGCAGAGTCACCGTCCGCACTTCGCTGATCATGGCGAAGCCTTGCGGCCAGTTGCGGTCCATCTTCTCGCCCTCGCCCCTGTCGGGATTGCGGTAGACGGTGACCGAAAGCTTTTCCGGCGCCGAAGCGTCGACGGCCTCACGCGCCTCTACAGGCCATGCCAGGGCCAGCGCCAGAATACTCAAGAGGATGCGCATCGCAGCGACCCGCCGATCAGTAACGGGTCTCGAAGACTACGGTAACCTCGCGCTTGCTGTTGGCTGCGACCGGGATGGTCCACCTGCGCATGTCGGCGTTGACCTGCCGCCCCGTCACATCCTCCGACACGATGCGATAGTCGCGCGTCCACCAGCCCTGGTCGAGGCCCTGCTGGGTCAGGTCGACCTCGATCGCGGAGGGCTTCGCATTGGTGATGGTGTAGCGCATGGTCGTGCGCCAGTAATCGATGGCGCGGTCCTTTTCGATCTGGCGAACCACCTCGCCATTCTCGATCACGCGATAGCGCGCGGACCGCTCATATTCGTCCGACGTGATCTTTTCGCGCTTTATGACCTCGGACTGGACGAAAACGTCGAAGGCTTCGCCGGTCTGGAGCGACAGCTGGCTGCCCATCGGCGTATGGCCGATCGCGCTTTCGCCGATGAACTGCGGCGTACCCTGCGCATCGCGCTGGTAGAAGCGGACCGTTCCCGCCGGCAGGGCGTCACCCAGACCCTGGTCGCGGCTCGAACTGAAACCGACCATGCTGGCCACGTTGTAGGCGCGGTCGTCAGTCGTGAGCCAGCCGATCGTGC
Organism: Qipengyuania soli; assembly: GCF_015529805.1. Classification (NCBI taxonomy): domain Bacteria; kingdom Pseudomonadati; phylum Pseudomonadota; class Alphaproteobacteria; order Sphingomonadales; family Erythrobacteraceae; genus Qipengyuania; species Qipengyuania soli. The sequence continues at coordinate 1,494,245 of NZ_CP064654.1, forward strand.
GCGAATACTGGCGCTTGGCGGGGACGCCCTGGATGTCGAGAAAGCTGACCTGCTTCGTCTGGGCATTGGCGATCGTCGTGCGTTCGGCCAGCGGATAGAGATAGAAATCGCCCAACCGCTCGCGATTGGCCGTTTCGGTGCCCGGCTGGACCATTCCCGGCGGAGGCGGTGGCGGCGTCGGATAGCCGCGACGGTTATAGATGTTCTGGTTCCCGCCAGAAGGATTGCCCGCAACAAGCAGCGTGTCGGCCGCATGGAAGGTCGTGCCGGTCTGGTTCGTCAGCGTGACCCAGCCCTGCATGTCGACCGATCCCTTGGCCTCGTCGAACAGTGCGACATAGTCCGCGCTCCAGCCGAGTCCGGGCGTCAGGTAGCGGATCGAGGCGGGCCGCGTTCCGGCGCGGTCGCTCTCGACCGTGACCGACAACGTCGGACGCGCGCGTAGGTTCGGCGGCACGCGGTCGAAGATCGTACGGACGGGAAGCCCGTCGTCGCGCAGGACCTCGATGCGGTCGCCAATCTTCACGACAACGCCCCCCGCCGTCGACAGCACTGTGGCCCGTTCGCGGGTTTCGACACCGGTCGCCGGATTGGTCCTGATCAGCGTGACGGTCTGGCCGATCGCCTTTTCCATCAGCTTGGTGGGGGTCAGCAGGTCGAAGTCGAAGTTCTGTTCGACGATGCCTGCGCCCGCTGCGGAGAAACTGAGAGTCTCAGGCCGGATACGGGCCGAAACGTCGGGAAATTCGATCCGCGTGCGACCCGACCCGATGGCGAGTTGGCGGACATCCTGCACCAGCGCCTGGTCGTTGTTGTAGATGGTGACCGAAACGTCGCCCTGTGAAGTCGCATCCGGGTCGGCCAGCTTCTCGGCAGTGGTCTGGGCGGGCAGCGATGCCGGCACGAGTAGTGCGGCGGTGGCCAGAAGCGAAAATGCGCGAACCTTCATCCCAATCCCCTTTGAGCGGTTTTTAGCTGAAGGTTGAAAGGCTTATTTTTGTTCCCTCAGCACTTCTGCAACCTTGGCATTTATTTGCTGAACGCTGAATGGCTTCGGAATGAAATGCATGTTCTCGATGTCAATTTCATTGCGCAAGGTCTCTTCGGCATAGCCCGACATGAAGAGGATCGGCAGTTTGGGCTTCACCCGCCGGATGGCTCGCGCCATCGCCGGGCCGTCCATCGCAGGCATGACGACGTCCGAGACAATCAGGTCGAAGTCCTCCTTGCCGTTGGCTATGGCGGCAAGACCCTCCTCGCCATCCGAAGCCGTGACAACCGTGTACCCTGCCCGGACAAGTGCACGTTCGGCGACGGCGCGGACCATGTCCTCGTCTTCGACCAGCAGCAGCTTGCCGCCGGCCGACCAGTCGCTCGCGCGCTGGTCCTCGCTTTCGTCCACGGGCTTGGCCGGAATTGGCATCGCACCCTTGTGGACCGGAAGATAGACGGTGAACCGCGCCCCAGCCGCGCTGCCATCCGCGCCGCGGACATTGTCGGCAAAGATGAAGCCGTTGGACTGCTTCACGATGCCGTAGACGGTCGACAGGCCTAGGCCGGTGCCCTTGCCCTGCTCCTTGGTGGTGAAGAAGGGTTCGAAGATCTTGTTGAGATGTTCGGACGGGATGCCTCCGCCGGTATCCTGCACGATCAGCACCGTGTAGTCGTCGGCGGGCATGATATCGACGCCCATCTTGCGCACGTCGCGCGCCGAAACGCGCCTTGTTGCGAGCGTCAGCCTGCCCTTCCAGTCCTGCTTGCCCGTCTTGGCCGCATGGGCCTGCATGGCGTCGCGGGCATTGACCGCGAGATTGACGATGACCTGCTCGAGCTGCTGCGGATCGGCGCGGACCGGCCCGAGCTCGCGGTCGTGGCGCACGACGAACTCGATCTTCTCGCCCATCAGGCGCTTCAGCAGCTGGCTGACTTCGCTGACCACGTCGGGAAGCTGGAGGACCACCGGGCGCAGGGTTTGCTGGCGGCTGAAGGCCAGAAGTTGCCGCGTCAGAGAAGCCGCACGATTGGAGTTGGCGCGGATCTGCTGGATGTCGTCATAGTCACTGTCGCCCGGCGTGTGGCGAAGCAGCATGAGGTCGCAATAGCCGATAATGGCGGTGAGCACGTTGTTGAAGTCATGTGCGACGCCGCCCGCCAGCTGACCCACGGCCTGCATCTTGGTGGCCTGCGCGACCTGGCGGCGAAGGCGCTTCTCTTCGGTGGAGTCGGTGATCGACAGCAGGACCGCCGCATCGCCAAGGCCGCGCACGCCGGCGAGCCCGATCGAAACAGGTTCCTCGGAATTGCTGGCGAGACGCACCGCCATGTCCCCGCTCGAGGTCGCGCCTTTGGCAAAGCGGCGGACCGTATCCGACATCGCCGCCTTGTCTTCGCGCACGACGAGGTCCGAGGGGAACTGGGGAAGCCCCTCGCCTTCCTTCTCAACTGCCCGCAGGAATGCCTTGTTCGCGAACAGGAAACGGCCGTCGCGATCGGTCAGTGCAAGCCCGAGGGGGAGTGCCGACAGGAGCGCTTCGAGTTGGGGAATCGCGGCCTTGCCGCTGCCCTCGCCGCCGCCGCCGATCCCGACGGTGCTGTCGACTAGAAGCATCAGCGAAGGGGCCTGGTCCGCCTCGCTGACCCGCGGCGCGTTGGGCAGGTCGAGCGGAACGTGAACGAGCGTCTGGGGCGAACCCTGCTGGCCCTCGCGCGCGAAGAAGATGCGGTCGCGATCATCCGAACGCAGGAGCTGCACGAACTCCATCCCGACGAGAGAATTGTCGCTGCTGCCCGTCGCCCTTTCGGCAAGCCCGGAGGTGGCGGCCTGCACGATCCCGTCCGGCGCAACCAGCGCAAGCTCGAGCCCCGCGCGCGACATGACATCGCCGAACGGTCCCATCACGCGTTCGCTCAGGCCGTCATAACTGCGTTCCTGGACGATTTCGGCGAAACGCCAGACGAGGTAGTCCTCGGCCCTGCCCGCACGATCGATGGCAAGGCTGAAGCGGCGGTCGCCCTCTTCGCTTGCGAGCAGTTCGACTAGCGCCGAACCGTCGCGCCAGGCCTCGCGCGCGGCCGCCATCATCGCGGCGCGTCCATCTTCGGCAAAGGGCAACTCAAGGGGTGAGACGGCCTTGTCGAACCAGGCTTCGAAAGTCTCGTTGGCACAGGTCAGGCGATTCGCCCGGTCGGTGATGGCGATGCCGCGACGGCGGTTCTCGATCGCAGCCGCAGTGACCGACCAGTCGGGCAACGTCCATTCCTGTTCGACCGGCGCGGAGCGGAGGCGGGCCACGAGAAGCAGGGTCAGCAGGACTGCGACAAGGGCGCCGCCATACGCTACCGCAACGACTGTCTCCTGCCCGATTAGCCACACCAATGAAATCGAGACGAGGCACGCGGCGAAGATGCCGAGTGTAAGCGGCAGCGGCGGCAGGCGCCCAATGGGATTCTCTTCCTTGGCGATCACTCGGCGCTCTCGGCAAGCCGCTGGTCGAGGCGCTCGGTCATCTTGCGCAACCTGCGACTGCGTTTGCGCGCCACGACGAAGCGCCAGATGAAGCCCGAGACGAGGTAGCCGACAGCAGCGCCGACGATCGACAGGACGATGAAGCCGAAGATCGTCACCAGCACCGTCACACCGACACCCTCGAACATGCCGACGAACCAAGCCCAGCGCCCGCTCGCGATCTCGCTCTGCGCCGCACCGCCGGTGACGCCGGCATCGACCTTGAGGATGAACTCACCGACCCTGTTGGCGACCACGGCCCAGAAGGGAAAAGTGAAGGGGTTGGTGATGAAGGTCACCAATGCCGCAAGCGGTACGTTCGCACGCGCAGGCAGGGCCATGAAAGCGGCGAGGAAGATCTGCCCGACCGGCACGATGAACCCGGCAAAGATGCCGAGGGCCACGCCGCGCGGCACCGAGCGGCGGGTGAAACGCCACAGCTCCGGCGACAGGAACCGGTGCGCGATAGGCCGGAGATACTTGTTCTCCGCCATTTCCTCGCGCGTCGGCATCCTCCTGCGGAACCAGTCCGATAGTGCCGTCTTCGATTGTGGCTTGCTCATTGACACGGTCCCGAAATGCGCTGCCCCACTGGCAAGTGCAAGGGCCGCGCGAAAGCGAAGTGCGATGAATTCACCGTTGTGCTCGACAGAGGCTGTCTGGGTCAGCCACGCTCGCGCATCAGGCGGGCCTTGTCGCGCTGCCAGTCCCGATCCTTGGTGGCCTGTCGCTTGTCGTGCGCCTGCTTGCCCTTGGCCAGGGCAAGTTCGACCTTGGCCCGTCCGGTGGAGTTGAAATAGACCGACAGCGGCACGAGGGTCATGCCCTTGCGCTCGACCGCGCCGAACAGCTTCTCGATCTCGCGCGCATGGAGCAGCAGCTTTCGCGGTCGCCGCGGCTCGTGGTTGAGGCGATTGCCGTGCGAATATTCCGGAATGTTGGCGTTAACCAGCCAGACCTGCCCGTCGCGGACCTCGGCATAGCTTTCCTTGATGCTCGCCTCGCCCGCGCGCAGCGCTTTCACCTCGGTGCCTTGCAGCGCAAGGCCCGCTTCGAACGTGTCCTCGATCGTGTAGTCGAAACGCACCTTGCGGTTGTCGGCGACGATCTTCTGCTTGTCGAAGGTTGCGGGTTTCGGGCGTGCCATGATGCGGCGGCATGTAGGCAAGGTCGCGGCGCAGCGAAAGGGCTTGTGAAGCCTTTCTCTTCGGTCAATGCTCCGATCGGGGAGACAGGCGATGATTATCGGCAAGACGGACCGGCGCAGTATTCTGGCGGGGCTCGCAGCATTCCCGCTGATATCCGCAACGGGAGGCATGAGCGCGGCGTTGCGCGAGCCGATAACCGTGTTCGAAGCCCGCCGGATCGTGACCATGTCGCAATCCATGCCAAGGTCGCGTTTCATGGTGGTCGCGGGCGGCACGATCCTGGGGCTCGGCGACACACTCGACGCCCTTGCCCCCTGGACAGGCGGTCGCCAGTTTTCGCTCGACCGCAGGTTTGCCGACAAGGTCATCTTCCCGGGATTGGTCGATCCGCATATCCACCCGATGCAGGCCGCAATCATGCTGGGGATGCCGTTCCTGGCGCCCGACGACTGGACGCTTCCATCGGGCAAGTGGCCCGGCATCCAGTCGCAGGAGGCCTTCCGCTCGCGTCTCGCCCAGGTCGTTGCCTCGAACCCGGCAAATCCCTTGATCGTCTGGGGGCATCACGAGCTTTTCCATGGTCCCATCGGGCGCGCCGAACTGGATGCAATCGCGCCTGATCGGCCGTTGTTGGTCTGGCAGCGAAGCTTCCACGACATCTACGCCAACAGCGCGGCACTCGAGTGGATGGAGCTTTCCGACCCCGCCGCCTTCGCCGCAGCACTGAGCGCGGCAGGTGCCCAGCCCGAGCATGGCGACATCGCGCGCGGGATGTTTTCGGAGACGGCGTTGCAGGTCGCGCTGGCCAAATTGCGTCCGGTAATCTTGGCACCGCAAACGCTCCAGCAGGGTTTCGCCGGCCTGATCCAGATGATGCAGGAGCGCGGTGTCACCACCACCAGCGATCTAGCGACAGGTATTTTCGCTCGCTTCGATACCGAGGCCGGCCTCATTGCCCGCGCATTCTCCACCGGCAATCCAACTGCGCGGGTGAACGTCATGCCCATCGCCGCAGAGATCGATGCGGTCGAGGATATCGAGGCATGGATGAAGGAGCGCTCGGCGAAGTATGTCAGCGCCAATGTCAGCCTGAAGCGCCGCGTGAAACTGTTCGCCGATGGCGCCTTCTTCGCCCAGAACATGCAGATGGGCGCGCCGGGCTACTCGGACGGGCACCTGGGCAAGTGGCTGACCGAACCGGACAAGCTTCACGACCAGATGCAGCGATACTGGCAGGCAGGTTTCGCGCTGCACATCCACGTCAACGGGGACGAAGGGGCCGAGGTCGTTCTCGACGGCCTGGGCAAGCTCTCGCCGCGACCGGCGCAGGACATCGTCGTCGAACACCTGGGCTATTGCACCGAGGAGCAGGTTACCCGCATCGCCCGGCTCGGGGCCATGGTTTCCGCCCAGCCCAACTACATCCGCGTCCTTGGCGGTGCCTATGCCAAGCGCGGTTTCGGCCCCGACCGGGCAGCACTGATGAACCGCCTTGGATCGATTGAACGCGCGGGGATCCCGCTGGGCCTGCACAGCGATTTCAACATGGCACCCATCGATCCGTTCTATCTCGCATGGATTGCCCAGACACGCTTGGGGATCGACGGTGTCGCCCGCGCGCCGCAAGAGCGCCTGACACGTGAAAAGGCCCTGCGCGCCATCACCATCGAAGCGGCGCGCGTGATCGGCATGAATGACGAGATCGGTTCGCTCGCAGCGGGCAAGAAAGCCGATTTCGTCGTGCTGGATCACGATCCCTTCGAGATCGAGACTGCGGCGATGAAGGAATTGCCGATCCGCGCGACGGTCTTTGAAGGTCGCGTCTGACCCGTCTACATCAGGCCCGCGTGAACCAGCGCCTCGTCAACCGCCCTTCGACTGGACTCGCTTGCGTTGACCAACGGCAATCGCACATCGCAGGAAAACCAGTCGTGGACCCGGCTGAGCGCATATTTTGCCGGTGCCGGGCTGGCGTCCGAGAACATGGCATAATGCAGCGGAAACAGCTTGTCGTTCAGCTCACGGGCCTTGACGAGATCGTTGGCTGCAATGGCCGCATGGAACTCGGCACAAAGCGCGGGTGCAACGTTGGCGGTGACCGAGATACAGCCTGATCCGCCCGCAGCTGAATGCGGCAGCCACAGCTCGTCATTGCCCGACAGCTGGCAGAAGTCATGACCGATACCCATCCGGTGATCGGCAACGCGCGACAGGTCTCCGCTGGCATCCTTGATCGCGACGATGCGCTTGGGGTACTTGGTAACCAGCTCGACCACCGTTTCGTCGAGGATGTCGGTGACCGTGCGCGCGGGCACATTGTAGAGCACCATCGGCAGGTCGCTGTTTTCGGCGAGGAAGCTGAAATGGGCGATCAGACCCGCCTGGCTCGGGCGATTGTAATAGGGCGCAACCAGAAGGCCTGCGGCAGCCCCCGCCTTCTTGGAGAAATTCATGTGCAGGAGCGCGTTGTTGGTATCGTTCGAACCGCAACCCGCGATCACCGGCACGCGTCCGGCAGCCTGCTCGATGCAAACTTCGATAACGCGATGATGCTCCGCATTGGAGAGAGTCGAAGCCTCGCCGGTCGTGCCGCAGGCGACCAGCGCGCTGCTGCCGTTTTCGATTTGCCAGTCGACCAGCTTGCGAAAAGCGGCCTCGTCAAACGATCCGTCGCGAAAAGGAGTCGCCAGAGCCGGAATCGAGCCTGAGAACATTTGCGGAAGTCCTGCGTTACCTGCATGAATGGTCGGACGAATTCGCGCGACCGGGAAATTTCATTCAGCGCCTGATAAGGAGCCGGGGGGCATTATGTCCAGCATGGGACTAAAGACAGCATTTTCTTTCGTATTGCTCGGCGGCGCCGCGCTCGCCTTCCCCTCTGTCGCCCACGCCGAAGACCCGGTTTCCTGGGACAATGCCCGCAATAACCTCGTTGCCCAGAGCAGCGGCCGGATGGCCGGGGCGATTTCGCGCTGGGAATACCTTGTCGGCCAGCAAAACCTGTCGTTCAACGAGTATGCGGGCTTCATCACGACATATCCCGGGTTTCCGCGCCAGGAGCTGCTGCAGACGCGCGCCGAGGCGGCACTCGATCGTGACGCCGTGACGCCGGAGGCGCTTGTCGCTTTCTTCGACCGCAATCCCCCGATCTCGAACGGCGCGAAGGCACGCTATGCTTTGGCTCTTGCGAGCCTGAAGCGCCCCGAAGCCTTCGACATTGCACGCGCTGCCTGGCGTGGGGGCACGATGAGCAGCCCTGCCGAGGCTTACATGCAGGGCCTGTTCGGTGCGCGTTTCACGCCCGATGACCAGGCCGCACGCATGGACGCCCTGTTGTGGCAGGGCGACAAGGAGGCTGCGGCCCGTCAAATCGTCAACTTGCCTGCATCCGAGAGGCAAATGTCGATGGCGCGCCTCTCGCTGTTGCAGGGCAGCCTGCCGCAGGACATCGGCCTGACAGTTCCGGGCAACGCGCAGAGCGATCCCGGGTACGTCTACAATCTCGCACGCCATTACCGCTCTACCGGTCAGATGCCGATGGCGGTGAGTACGCTTGCCAACCGACCTGCATTCACCAGCCTCGCCTACGATCCCGAGGATTTCATCGGTGAAGCGCTGCGCGTTGCCAAGTCCGCCGGTTCCGATCCCGCCGCGCGCATCGCAGCGCGGGTCGACGACCTGTTTGCGCCCGATGCGGACGTCAGCAAGATGTCCTTCCGACTGCGTGACGACTACACTTCGCTGATGTGGCTCGGCGGGACGAGCGCGCTATGGAATCTTGGCGATGGCAAACGCGCTGCGCCGCTCTTCTATCGCTATGGCGCGGCAGCGCAGACGGCCCAGACCCGGTCGAAGGGTTTCTACTGGGCCGGTCGCGCTTCGAAGCGTGCCGGTGACATGGCTGAGGCCAACCGCTATTTCGAAATGGCCGCGGCCTATCCCGACAGGTTCTACGGCCATCTCGCGCTCGAGGAACTGGGTCGCCCATTCCCCAACCTGGCGAAGGCCGGGGTTGCCTTGCCGACCCCCGAACAGCGCGCGGAATTCAACCGCATGCCGCTCGTCGCGGCCGTGCGCGAAGTCGCCCGCGGGGCTCCCTGGCGCACGGGCATATGGTTCTACCGCGAACTCGCCTCGCAGGCAGACACGCCAGAGGAACATGCTCTCATTGCCGAACTCGCCCGCGATATCGGCAGGCGCGACCTTGCAGTGATCCTAGCCGATGCGGCGGGGGGCAACGGGCATGACCAGTTTATCGTCCAGGGATTCCCGACACTGCAGCTACCGCAAGGCGCGGACTTCACGCTGGTCCACGCCATCGCGCGGCAGGAAAGCCAGTTCGCCCAGAACGCCATCAGCCACGCAGGCGCCCGCGGGCTCATGCAGCTCATGCCGGGCACGGCGCGCGAGGAAGCTGGCAAGGCAGGCATGAACTACATGTCCGCCTCCCTCACGGACGACCCCGCCTACAATATCACGCTGGGCAACAACTACATCCAGCGCATGGTCTCGTATTACAATGGCAGCTACCCGCTCGCCATAGCGGCCTACAATGCGGGTCCGGGCAATGTGAACAAGTGGCTGCGTGCAAACGGCGATCCGCGCACCGGGTCGATCAGCTGGATCGAATGGATCGAGAAGATCCCGATCTACGAGACCAAGAACTACGTCCAGCGCGTGGTCGAGAACGCTTCGATGTACGAGACGCTCTATCCCGAGCGGACGCCGTACAAGCGGGCGCGTTCGGTGAGTGACTTCCTCCGCTGACCTCGGCTAGGGGCGGCAGCATGTCCGCGCCGACAAACCCCATAACGCCCGCCGGTTATGCCGCCATGAAGGCACGCTATGATCATCTGCTGGGCAAGGAACGCCCGGAGATCGTCGAGATCCTCAGCTGGGCGGCGGGCAATGGCGACCGCAGCGAGAACGGCGATTATCTCTATGGCCGCAAGCGCATGCGGGAGATCGACCGCGAACTCGCTTACCTTGCCCGCAGGATGAAGGCGGCGCGCGTTATCGAACCGGGCGAGCAACCGGACAAGAACCGTGCCTTCTTCGGTGCAACTGTCACCCTCGCCGACGAGGACGACAACGAGAAGGTGGTCACCCTCGTCGGAGATGACGAGCAGGATGCCGGCATCGGTCGCATCGGGTGGTCGTCCCCCCTCGCCCGCGCGCTCAAGGGCGCCTCGGTCGGGGATTTGCGCAGCGTGCGGCTTCCCGGCGGGGACAAGGAATGGGAAGTGATCGCCATCGACTATGCGTAAGACGATTGCCCTCGCCCTCATATGCCTCGCAACGCCGCTGGCAGCGAAGGATAGCCTCGGCGTTTTTTCGGACTGGGGCGCGTTTCGCGACCCTTCGGTTCCGCGCTGCTATGCGATCGCGGTTGCGACCGATAGCAAGGCGAAGCGCGAGTTCGATCCTTTCGCCTCGGTAGGAACCTGGCCTCGCCGCCAGCTTCGCGGGCAAGTCCACTTTCGCCTATCCCGCCAGATCGCCGACAAGGCAGCCGTAACGCTGATATTGGGCCGGAAAAGTTTTCGCCTAACGGGCGGCGGGGCCGATGCCTGGGCGCAGGACCGGACCATGGACGCAGCCATCCTTGCCGGAATGCGCTCGACCCCGCGGATGACGATCCGGTCGACCGATCGCAGCGGCCGTCGTTTCACCGACACCTATTCGCTGGCCGGCGCGGCAAGCGCGATCGACGCCGCGACGCTCGGCTGCGCCCGCCTCAAATAGAAAAAGGGCCGGGAGCGACGCGCGCTCCCGGCCCGATTTCCTGGTCCGCCCGATTAGAAGCGGACGCCTACGCCGGCCATGATCTGGTGGCGGTCGAGGTCCACGTCGAAGCGGTTGCTGTCGGGGACGCTGCCGCTGAAGTCGACTTCGCCCTTCTGGTAATTCGAGTAGCGATACTCGACATTGATGAAGGTGTTCGGATTGATGGCATATTCAACGCCTGCACCAGCGCGCCAGCCGTCGAGATCGAGGTCCTGATTGAACTCGGTCGTGCCGTCGTTCGAGAGCAGGTTGAGCTTCATGTTGGTGTAGCCGCCCTTGGCATAAACCAGCAGATCCGGTGCAGCCTTCACGCCAGCACGCACGCCGAGGAAAAGGTCACGACCGGCATCGACGCGGCCGTAGCCGAAACCTTCCCAGTCGCCATCGGCGAACTCGGTCTGCGCGGTGCTCTTGGTGAGCTCGGCTTCGACGCCGATCACGGCATTGCCGATATCGAAGTCGTAGCCAACGTTGGCGCCGTAGACGAAGCCTTCGATCGACTGGTCGTTATCGACGGTGCTGTCGTCATCGATGCTGCTGCCGGCCGAAAGCATGTCGTAGCCAGCAACACCCTGTGCGCGAAAGCCATCGAACTGGCTGTCGGTGCTCTGGGCAAATGCAGGGGTCGAAATGGCCGCGATCGAGGCGGCGGCGAGGAAGGCGGTTGCCTTGTTCATGGTATTGCTCCGTTTATGTTTCCGCGGGCCGTCCGGCACCGCGTGGACCTTCAGAACGGGGCATCGATGTGGTTGGTTTCCTGAACAGGGCACAACATAAAATCGTTGTTTTTGAGACACATCTGATGCGATGAATGGTTCAGTTCGGGCGACGAGTCGACGGGAACCCGAAATCGTCGACGAACCGTTGACCGGGCTGGTCGAATTCCGGGAACTTCACCGAAAGCCGGTCATTCACGCGCGCCCGCACGCCCGTGCTTTCTTTTATGGCGCCCTGCCACTATATGCGCGCCTCCCATGGCCGATACGCACCTCATGAGCATCCCCGGGCAGGTCGACCCGGTTCCTGTCGCGCGTGACATCACACCGCGCGCCGACGGTCGCATTGACCTGCTTGGTCTGCCGAAGGAGCGGATCCGGGAATTGTTCGAGACGGCCGGGTTGGAACCGAAGCAGGCAAAGCTGCGCTCCAAGCAGGTATACCACTGGCTCTATCACCGCGGCGTCACCGATTTCGAGGCGATGACCGATATCGCGAAGACCATGCGCCCCTGGCTGGCCGAGCGCTTCGTCGTCGGTCGTCCCAATGTGGTCGAGGCCCAGCACTCGGTCGACGGCACGCGCAAATGGCTGCTCCAGACCGATGACGGCCACGATTTCGAAATGGTCTTCATCCCCGATGCCGATCGCGGCACGCTGTGCGTGTCGAGCCAGGTGGGCTGCACGCTCAACTGCCGCTTCTGCCACACGGGCACGATGAAGCTGGTGCGCAACCTGACGCCCGGAGAGATCGTCGGGCAGGTCATGCTGGCGCGCGACGCGCTGGGCGAATGGCCGAAGGGCAAGATGGATTTCGCCGATGATGCGGACGAGGCGGAGTACACCGCCGACGGGCGCCTGCTGACCAACATCGTCATGATGGGCATGGGCGAGCCGCTCTACAATTTCGACAATGTCCGCGACGCGCTGCGCCTCGTGATGGACGGCGACGGACTGGCTTTGTCCAAGCGTCGCATCACGCTTTCCACCAGCGGCGTCGTGCCGATGATGGAAAAGTGTGGCGAGGAAATCGGCGTCAATCTTGCCGTATCGCTCCACGCGGTGACCAAGGAAATCCGCGACGAGATCGTCCCGATCAACAAGAAATACGGCATCGAGGAACTGCTGCAGGCCTGCGCCGACTATCCCGGCGCCAGCAATGCTCGTCGCATCACTTTCGAATACGTGATGCTCAAGGACAAGAATGACAGCGACGAACACGCGCGCGAACTCGTGCGCCTGATCAAGCAGTACAAGTTGCCCGCCAAGGTCAATTTGATCCCGTTCAACCCGTGGCCCGGCGCGCCTTATGAATGCTCGACGCCCGAGCGGGTGAAGCGTTTCTCTGAGATTATCTTCGAGCACGGCATCAGCGCGCCTGTCCGCACCCCGCGCGGTCGCGATATCGATGCAGCTTGCGGCCAGTTGAAAACCGCAGCCGAGAAGAAGAGCCGAGCCCAGCGCGATCGCGAGGCTGCCGAGGCTGCCGCTTCCTGATGACCGACGAGGCGACGCTCGCTTGGTACGAACGCGAGGCGCCTGACTACACAGCTCGCGGGCCGCAAGGCTGCAGCCATCATCTGGATGGATTTCTGGCACGTCTCGCTCCGGGCTCGGAAATCCTCGAGCTCGGTTGCGGAGGCGGCCGCGACGCCGCGCATATGCTGGGCTGCGGTTTCATCGTGGATGCTACAGACGGCACGGCGGCCATGGTCAGCAAGGCCAGGGACCTGCGCGGAGTGCCGGCACGCCAGATGCGATTCGACGAATTGGCCGCGGAGGCTGCGTATGACGCCGTCTGGGCGCATGCGAGCCTGCTCACCTTCCCCGCGCCGTCCTTCCAAGGGTCCTCGTCGCCATCCACCGGGCGCTCCGCCCCGGTGGTCTCCATTTCGCCAATTACAAGCTGTGCGACGAAGCGCATCCGGACGAAGGGCGTGACCTGTTGGGCCGCTGGACCAATTTGCCATCGCCGGAGTGGCTCGAGGACGCATATCGGAACGCCGGATTCACGATCGTAGAACGCGAGCGTTATCCCGGGAGCGGGTGTGACGGGACGCAGCGAGACTGGCTCGCCCTGACCGTGCAGCGCATCGATTGAGAGCGCTCGTCGGACAGGCCTTTCCTACATTTCAGACCTGTGCTGAAAGATTGTCACTGCGCGCTTCCGATCGTCGAAAACCTCGGATTTCCGCCAGTTTGGCGAGGGAGAGATATTAATATGCTAGACCGTGTTCCATGTGTTCCATCCTGTAGGACCCTGATTTCGGAATGAGTGCCAGACTCCTCGCCCTTTGCACCGGCGCGCCGAGCCCGCTGCCTGACGGTAAGCTGAGCGCGATCGACAAACAGGAACGCGCGGGTCCAATTCGCATCGGTCGCCTGGGCCTCGACGGCGACGCTCAGGTAGACCGCAAGCACCATGGCGGCGAGCACATGGCGGTGCATCACTATCCGGCGGACCACTACGGCTATTGGCGCACCGAGCTGCCCGCGGTGGCGAGGCTTGGAGCTCCGGGCGCCTTCGGGGAGAACTTGCATGTGTCGGGCCTCACCGAAAGCGACGTCCTCATCGGCGATCGCTTCCGGGTCGGCAGCGCGCTGCTGGAAGTCAGCATGGGCCGCCAGCCCTGCAGCACCCTCGCCCGCCACTTCGAGCAGACTGACATGGTGAAGCGCATCGTCGCGAACGGTCGTTGCGGGTGGTACTATCGGGTGCTCGAGGAAGGCGAGGCAGAGGCGGGCGATATTTTCGAGCGGGTCGAAAGTGGCGCGCCGGAGTGGACTGTCGAACGGGCGTTTGCCCTGTTGTTCGAGCCGAAACGGGTGCCCGACCGGGCGGAAATCGAAGAATTCATATCGCTCCCGGCCCTCGGCCCCGTTTGGCGCAAGAAGGCGGAGGCAAAGATCGCCTAAAGGCGTCCGTTCGTCCCGCCGAATGCCTCGTTTTATCGCTAATTTGGAGTTAAGCTCGCTTGTTCATCCGCGGTTCTGCAGCCTCGCGCATTGTGGGTTCAAGAAACCGACACATCGCAGATGAGGTAGAACGATGAAGAAGATCGCACTCGCATTCGCCGCCGGCACCATGGCCCTTACCGGCCTCGCCACCGCAACACCGGCCGCCGCCGACCCGCCGCCATGGGCCCCCGCGCACGGTAAGCGTGCCAAGGACCGCGCGATGTACGACAGCCGCGGCTACTACGTGACGCCGCGCCGCATCAGCCGGGACGACTACATGTGGCGCGGACGCGATGGCCGCTACTACTGCCGCCGCGACAATGGCACCACCGGTCTGGTGATCGGCGCTGGCGTCGGTGCCCTTGCAGGCCATGAGCTTGCGGGTCGTGGCGACAAGACGCTCGGCGCCATTCTCGGTGGCGCAGTAGGTGCCATCGTTGGTCGCGAAATCGACCGTGGCAGCCTGAGCTGCCGCTAACGACGAGGGTCCAGGGCCCTTCGGATCGCAAGAGCGCGCCGCCACCGAAAGCCGGTAGCGGCGCGCTTTCTTTTGGCGACGCCTCGGCTATGGTTCGCGCATGAGCAGCGACAGGCCGAGCGTTCTGGTTACCGGAGGGGCGCACCGCCTCGGCAAGGCCATTGTCCAGCGTTTCGCAGACGCAGGTTGGCACGTCGTCATCCACTATGGCCGCTCCCGGCACTCCGCGGAGGCACTCGCCGTAACTCTGGAACATGCCGAAACGGTCGGTTGCGATCTGGCCGATGGCGATGCGGCAGTCGCCATGATCGCATCGCTGGCCGGGCGCATTCCGGACTGGCGGGCTCTCATCAATTGCGCCGCAATCTTCGAGTTCGACAATGTAACCGAACTCGACCCTGCCACGAACGAGCGGGCAATGCAGGTCAATGCCTGTACCCCCGCTCGCATGGCCCAGGCCTATCTTGCGGGGGCACAGGCTCGCTTGGGGAGGCGCGTAATCCATGTCACCGACCAGAAGATCGCCAACCCCAACCCCGACTTCTTCAGCTACACCATGAGCAAGCATGCCCTTGCGGCCACAGTGCCAATGCTGGCGATGGGAGCGTGCCGTCCCGAGGATCGGGTCTATGCCCTCGCCCCCGGTGCCATCCTCGCCAGCCACGACCAGCGCGAAGAAGAGACCGAACTTTCCCACCGGATGAACCTGCTTGCCCGCAAGACGGCAAAGGAAGAGGTCGCCGATGCGGCACTGTTCCTGACCGACGGCTGCCTCAAGAGCGGCCAGACGCTATTCGTCGACAGCGGCCAGCACCTGCTGCGCCAGCCCCGCGACGTGATCTATCTCGCGCGTGAGGGAGCTGATTCATGAGGCGGCATTCGCTCAGCACGCGCCTGTGGCATTGGCTCAATGCCCTGTGCGTCGTCGTCCTCTTCATGTCCGGCCTGTCCATCTCCAACGCCCATCGGCACCTGTATTGGGGCGACTGGGGTTTCGATGCCCGGCAAGCGTGGTTCGACGTGCCGCGCTTTCCTGACTGGATGACCATCCCGGGCCATTACAGCCTGGCCGTCGCGCGCGATTGGCATGTCCTGATGGCATGGCCCTTTGCCCTGGGCCTGCTGTTCATGTGGCTCGCCATGCTCGTGAGCAGGCACTTCGTGCGCGACATTGCCACGACGCGCAGCGAATGGCGTGCGCAAGCCATCCTCGATGACATAGTCCAGCACTTGAAGCTCGATTTCAGCCATGCCGGAGGCAAGTACAACTTCCTCCAGAAGCTCGCCTACGGGGTGGTTCTCGGCATTTTTCTGCCCATGATGATCTTCACCGGCATTTCGATCAGCCCCGGAATGGGCCCGGCGTTCGGCTGGCTCATCGACCTGTTTGGAGGTCGCCAGTCGGCACGGAGCCTGCACTTCATCTTCGCCTTCGCCACTTGCGGTTTCTTCTTCGTCCATATCGCGCTGGTCGTCCTTTCAGGGCCAATCCACCAGATCAGGGACATGCTTACCGGAGGCCGCATCGATGAAGCGTAGGAGTGTCCTCGCCGGCCTCGGTGCGCTCTGGGTTGCCGGCTGCAACAAGGTCGCGGAAACCGATACGGGGGCAAAGCTTCTTTCCGCTGCAGAGAAGTGGCATCGGGGTGCACACCGCCTGTTGATCGACCGCAACGCTCTCGCACCCGAGTATCCGCACAGCGCCGTTTCCCCGTTCTTCCGCGGGAATGGCTCGACCGATCCGCAGAACGGCGAATACCCACGCCATGCTGCCAATGGCTTCAGCGACTGGCGGCTCGAGGTCCGCGGACTGGTGGAAACGCCGCTCAGTCTGTCGCTCGACAATGTCCGCAAGCTTCCCCAGCGCACGCAAGTGACACGCCACGATTGTGTCGAGGGCTGGAGCGCGATCGGCGAATGGACCGGCCCGCAGCTTTCCCTGTTGCTGGAAGCCGCAAAGCTGAAGCCGGAGGCCCGCTTCATCGTCTTCCATTGTGCCGACGAATACAAGGGCACGAGCTATTACGAGAGCATTGACCTGGTCGATGCTTTCCATCCGCAAACGATCGTGGCCCACCAGCTCAATGGTGAACCACTGCCAGTCCGAAACGGTGCGCCGTTTCGCATGCGGATCGAACGGCAACTCGGCTACAAGCAGGCGAAATACCTCACCGCAATCGAAGCTGTCGCGAGCCTCGAAGGCATCGGCGAGGGGCAAGGCGGGTTCTGGGAAGACCGGTCCGGCTACCAATGGTACGCCGGAATCTAGGGCCTATTCAGGGAAGGAGTCGAAGGACCGCTTCCATGCCAGCCGGATCATCTCCTCGAGCACTTCGAGATCGATGTCGTCGAGCTTGTTCACATAGAGGCAGGCCTTGCCCATCGAATGTTTGCCCAGTTTCGCGAGCAACGGGGCGAAAGCCGCCGCTTCGGTTTCGTCCCCGCAACGCAGGACATAGAGCGAATGCTTGGCCTTTCGCGGGCTGAAGCCCTGACGGCACATGGTCCCTCCATGCCCGCTTTCATACCGGTACTGGTAGGATCCGTATCCAATGATGCTTGGCCCCCACATCTTGGGTTTCTCGCCTGTCGCCTCGCGGAAGATCCGATCGAGCACCCTCGCCTCCTCGCGCTTGCGCTCGGGCTCTACCTGCGAGATGAAGTCAGCAGGTTCGATCCTTGTGACGACAGTCTTGGCTTCGGCCATCGATTACAGCTCCGGCAGATGAAAGGATTGCGAGCATAACATGAGCAAGCGCCTCGTTGCCCGGTTTCTTGAATCGACGGTGCGCGAAGGCACCCTTTCCGTGCGCTTTGCTGACGGGGACGAGCGCACATTCGGCAAGTCGGCAGATGGATTTCCCGACATCGCCATTGCCTTCACCGATGCCAAGGTGCCGCGTGACATCCTGCTCGATCCCCGCATCGGCGCGGGTGAGGCATTCATGGACGGTCGCCTCGTAATCGAGCGCGGCGGGATCATGGAACTGGTCCAATTGCTGCGGTCGAACAAGCCGTGGGAGCGGGGCGGGATTCTTCGCGCGCCAAGATTGGCTCAGCGCCTCAAGAACCGCGCGGCATTCGCAATTGAGTCGGTCAACAACAGGATCGGATCGCGCCGCAACGTTTCGCACCACTACGATATCGGCAACGCCCTCTACCGCCTCATGCTAGATCCCGAGCACATGCAGTATTCCTGTGCCTACTGGCCGGAAGGTGTAACCACACTCGGAAAAGCACAGGAGGCCAAGCTTGCCCATATTGCCGCAAAGCTTGCGCTTGCCGATGGGCAGAACGTGCTCGACATTGGCTGCGGATGGGGCGGGATGGCGATCTATCTCGCGAGCAAGTTCGACGTGCGTGTCACCGGTATCACGCTCTCGCAGGAGCAGCTCGCCCTCGCTCGGGAACGCGCCGTGTCGGCGGGCGTCGCCGATCGGGTCACATTCGATCTGGTCGACTATCGCGACGTCCCGGCGCGGGGACAGCGCTTCGACCGGATCGTGTCGGTCGGCATGTTCGAGCATGTCGGGCGACCGCAGTTCGAGACATTCTTCCGCTGTTGCGCGAACCTGCTCGCCGACGATGGCGTGATGTTACTCCACACGATCGGGCGCTTCGGAGGACCGGGGACGACCGATGCCTTTACCCGCAAGTACATCTTCCCGGGCGGCTACATCCCGGCACTGTCCGAAACCTTGGCCGCCAGCGAGAAAAGCCGACTGATCCACTCAGACATAGAGACATTGCGCCTGCACTATGCCCGCACGTTGCGCGCCTGGTACGCCAATTGCGAGGCCAACCGCGACGCCATCATCGCCATGTATGACGAACGCTTCTATCGCATGTGGACCTTCTACCTCGCCGGGGCGACAGCAGCTTTCGAATGGGGCTCGATGGGGAACTACCAGATCCAGTACGTGCGTAGCCGCCATGCCATCCCGGTCACACGCAGCTACATTGCGGGTGCAGAAGCGAGCCTCAGGCCCATATAGCTGGCCGAGCCCGCTGCGCCTGTTTGCGGACGGATGTGGTAGGGAGCGCCGCGGGAAGGCGCGGCCCGTTCCTAGTCCAGCTTGGTCCAGACCTCACTGTCACACATGGACTTGCCCATGGCGCACCCCTTGATCTTGATGCTCTTCGCATCATGGGTGACGGTGCCATTGAAGGTCATGAAGCCCGGCATGCCGGGGTGCTTCATCTTCTTGCCGAACCAGGCCTCGCCCTGCGGTGACATGCCGTGGCACATCTCGAAGTCCTTCTTCTTGCCCTCGGTAATCCGGCAATAGAGCTTGTCTTCGGCCACCCATACGTGAACCTTGTCACCGTTCTTGCGCTGGTAGTTGCCAGTGGGATCGCCAGCCACTGCCGGAGTAGCCACACCAATTGCCAGGACCGCAAAAGCGATCCCCTTCGAAACTCTCCCCATCACCCTCTCCTTATTAGAATATGCGAATATTAGCATGTATACGGAGGGAGTCGATAGCCGCGCTTGCCTTGCCCCTGCCCCTTCTCCATTGCCGCGCCCGCTCGCCCCTGCTAGCCGCGCGCTCGTCAAAGCCAAGGTAACCCAATGTCCGATATCAAACGCGTCGTCCTCGCCTATTCCGGTGGCCTCGATACCTCCGTCATCGCCAAGTGGCTGAGCGTGGAGCGAGGTCTCGAAGTCGTGACCTTCACCGCCGACCTTGGACAGGGCGAAGAGATCGAACCGGCGCGCGCCAAGGCCAAGGCCATGGGCATTCCCGACAACCACATCTTCATCGAGGACCTGCGCGAGGAATTCGTGCGCGATTTCGTCTTCCCGATGATGCGCGCCAACGCTCGCTATGAAGGCGACTACCTCTTGGGCACGTCGATCGCCCGCCCGCTGATTTCCAAGCGCCTCGTCGAGATCGCGCACGAGACCGGTGCCGATGCCATCGCCCACGGCGCCACCGGCAAGGGCAATGACCAGGTGCGCTTCGAGCTTTCGGCCTATGCGCTCGATCCAAATATTCGCGTGATCGCCCCGTGGCGCGAGTGGAACCTCACCAGCCGCACCGCCCTCATCGCCTGGGCTGAAGCGCACCAGATCGCCGTTCCCAAGGACAAGCGTGGCGAGAGCCCGTTCTCAACCGACGCTAACCTCCTCCACACCTCGTCGGAGGGCAAGGTCCTCGAGGACCCGTGGGAGGAGACGCCCGACTACGTCTATTCGCGCACCGATCATCCCGAGAACGCGCCCGACACGCCCGCATACATCACGATAGACTTCGAAAAGGGCGATGGCGTCGCCCTCAATGGTCAGGCAATGAGCCCGGCGACGCTGTTGACCGCCCTCAACGACCTCGGCCGCAAGCACGGTATCGGCCGTCTCGATCTCGTCGAGAACCGCTTCGTCGGCATGAAGAGCCGCGGGATGTACGAGACCCCCGGCGGCGAGATCTATGCCCGCGCCCATCGCGGGATCGAGCAGATCACTCTCGACCGCGGGGCGGCGCATCTCAAGGACGAGCTCATGCCCAAGTATGCCGAGCTCATTTATAACGGTTTTTGGTTCAGCCCGGAGCGCGAGATGCTGCAGGCGGCGATCGACCTCAGCCAGGAAAAGGTCAGCGGGACCGTCCGGCTGAAGCTGTACAAGGGTCTGGCGAGCGTCGTCGGCCGCAAATCGCCCAATTCACTCTATTCGGAAGCGCATGTGACGTTCGAGGATGACGCCGGCGCATACGACCAGAAGGACGCCGAAGGCTTCATCAAGCTGAACGCGCTCCGCTTGCGCCTGCTTGCCAAACGCGACAGGTAATTGCGCTGCAACATGGGTTGTGCATCGCAATATTGCGCCTGCAGCATCGCATTTGGATTATTTTTGCGATGAACCGTTGAGTTATCCACCCCCCTCCACAGGGAAAAGCGGGGAAAGTGGAAAACTATACTCTTGCGCGATTGCAGAATCGGCTCGGCAGGAGCAGCTTTAACTCATCGGAACGGCGAGGAAGCCAGCCGAACTGGAAGGTCCAACGATCTGAAAGTTCGAAAGAATTCCAGACCGGAAAGACGTGACGGAAGCTGTCCGCACGGATCAAGAGACCCTCGTGGCGAAGGCTTCGGCCGGAGACAAGGCGGGTCGATGACGGAACCGTGAAGTCATTCCTGAACGAGCATGGCCAACCCGGCCGGACGCTGATGGATGCTGAACCGGAAGGTCTTCGGACCGGAAAGAGAAGCAACCGCTCGAGGCTCCGACCACTACGGAAGGTCTTGCTGCGGAGCCGCCTGTTGAAGGCCGGCCTGGGACAGAAGCGAGGGTCTTCGGACCTGGCGCACTTGACCGGGTAGACTGGAGGGTGGAGCCGGATGCCGGTGCGAGCGCCGGTGACAGAACCGGAAGACGGATCTTCGGATGCGACGGACGGGGAAACATCGGATGCCAAGTTCCTGCCTCTTCGGAGACAAGACCACGCATCGGTGAGAGTGGGGTCGGCAGCAATGCCGGCCCCATTTGCTATGCGGGAAGCAAGTTTCCGTACGGCCACATGTCGCATGGCAAAGCCGCTCTTGATGCCGAAAATGTGCACGAACTGCGGCCTCCAACCACTCGTATCGCGACTCGGTAGCACCCCCAAGATGCTGTAGGAAAACGGATCGCGGTTCCCCGAACCACGACGAACTGTGGCGCAAATGGGGCAGGAACCCCTCCTGTTAAGGACTCCCGGGACCCCCTCCGGTATAGCCGCCGGAACCGAACGGGAGGTCCAGATCATGGCCAAACGCGCGATACGCACGCTGCTTTTCATTGCTGCAACGGCCTTGCCGACAACCGCGGGCCACTCGGCCGACCGCGATGGCGTGGCGGCGGCTGTCGCGGCCGATGTCGCCTTTGCGTCCAGCTTCGCCCAGTTCGAAACGCTGCCCCCTGCCCCCGTGGCCACCTCCGGTGCGGTCGACATCGACACCATCGAGCCGGTCGCCGAAACCGCCGGCACCCCGCTCGGCAGCGGCACCGCATCCTTCTACGGCCGCGCATTCGACGGCCGGCGCACCGCCAGCGGCGAAGTCTTCCGCATGAACGAGATGACCGCCGCGCACCGCACCCTGCCCTTCGGTTCGCATGTCCGGGTCACCAACCCGGCGAATGGCAAGTCGGTGGTGGTCCGCATCAACGACCGCGGACCCTTCCACGGCGGTCGCGTGATCGACGTGAGCCGCGCCGCCGCCACCGAGCTGGGCCTCGTCGCCCGCGGCCACGGCACGGTCGAACTCGCGCTGGTCGACTAGGGCGTCGACTGAGCGCAGCGCGGGCTGACAGGCACGCGGGGCTTGTGTAGCCTCGCCCGATGTACATCCCCCTGCCCTTCCTCGTCCTCGGCGTCGTGCTGCTGCTCGTCTTCGTCCTCGCGGCCCGCAGGCGCGGCGGCGGCGACATGATCGAGCGCCAGCGGCGCAACACCCCCGTTTCCCCCGTCGACGCGCACAAGGCGCTCGCCGATCCCGATGTGGCCACGGCGCTGGCGGCGGGGCGCAAGATCGAGGCGATCAAGCTGGTGCGCCAGCGGACGGGCCTCGGCCTCAAGGAAGCCAAGGACCTGGTCGAGAAGTCCTAACTCCCCTCTTCCTCCTCCTCGCGATAGTCGTGGAGGATCGAGTCCATCATCCCCGGCTCGTCGGTGACCAGCCACCATTCGTACCCGTCGGCCTCGAAGGCCTCGAGCTGGAAGCCCTCGATCGCGTCGGCGCATTCTTCCCAGTCCACGCCCCGCTCCCCGGCCAGTTCGCGGGCGAGTTCATCGGGCGTGTCCGCAAGATCGGGCCGCGCCTCCTCCATCCGCGCGATGCGGTTCGGGTACCACTGGCAATCGTCCGGCCCCAGCTCGCCATGGGGAATGTCGCAATCGCCCCCGCAATCCCTACAGGATGGAACAGGTGGAACACGGTCCTGGCGTTTTTCGCCCCTCTCCGCACGAGGGCAGGCGGCAGTGGCGGGATCGGACAGTTCCTCGCCGCGCGCCAGCCCCTCGATCTGGTCGTCGAGCAGCGCGAGCGCGGCCTGGACCTCGGGCCGCTCGGCCATGCGGTCGAGCCGCGCGAGATGCGCGAGCAGCAGGCGGCTGTCATAGCGGCGGCGCCGCGCGACCTCCTCGCCGTGGTAGAACACCGCCTCCTCCACCCCGTTCAAGGCCCGGTCGGCGAGCACCTGTTCGGCATGGTCGCGCGCCGCGAGCAGCGCCGCATCCCACGCCCGCGCCAGGGCAGGAGAGCGCCGCCGCGCGCGATAGGCCGTCTGCGCCGAAACCCGCGCTGCGCGGCAGGCGAGCCGGACATTGCCATTGAGCTGGAGGCTCCTGAGAAACTCCCCCTGCGCGCGCGGTGAAGATGGTGTGGGGTTCGGATGGAAGGGTGACGAGGGCGTTCATGGTTCACCTCATGGCGTGGAGTGAACCGGGTTAGTTATCCGCTGGATGGGGTGTAGGACAGAACTGATCTGACCAGTGAAAATCTCACTCCTCTGCCTCTTGAACCCAATTTCTTGCCCTCGGAGTATCCACCGGTGGTCGATCTAGTGTGATATAAATGATTGGGAAAACACGCCAATCTCTGAGTTAGCGATTGATTTGTCCGCGAAGCCGAGTAGGAGCAAGTCGTTCTAGTTTTCAGCGATACTGATGAAACCCGACTACATTATTTGTCACAGCAAGTATGTGCTCGACATTGCAATGTCTTTCGGTTGGAAAGCCGGGGCGCGATATACAAACCTTCGCGATGTGAAGCACCTCAACTCTGTGCACTTCATCGACATTGACTGGAAAAACTACGACTATGATCGTCACCTGCATGCCGTGCGGGAAAAGCGGCCTGCCCTTACAGTCGCTCGAGACGTCCTCGACGCGACTCACCTCGATGAGATATTGCGAGAAGCCGAAGTGTTGGGACGCTATTGCGAGACGGTGATCGTGGTTCCCAAGGACCCAGCACTGATGGATGAGCCTCGATTATCTGTTCCCTACATGTTCCGTTTAGGGTATAGTGTTCCCACACGTTATGGGGGCACCGAAATCCCAACGACTTTTTTTAGAGGGCCAGTTCATCTGCTAGGTGGTCGGCCGGATGTCCAACGGGAATTAGCGCGTCAAATGGATGTCCAAAGCATTGATGGAAACCGCCTAACATTGGATGCGAAATTTGGTGACTATTTTGACGGCCAGCGATTTCGACCCCATCCAGAGGGCGGGTATCGTCGCTGCGTAACAGATTCAATTCGCAACGTTAAAGCTTTGTGGGAAACGGATACCGATCATGACTGAAGCCGAAACACCGGATGGCACTGCGTATGAGAAGCGGCCTGAATTCCTGATCGCGATGTACAATCAGCTCATGAGTGACATCAATCGACATATCGTTGTCGTATGGCAAATGGCGGGTGTGGTCGCAGCAGCGGTCGCGGCGATCGCTATCTCCGAAGAGAACGGCTTCCCACTCGCTCTGGCAATCTTACTGTTCTATGGCGTCTGCCTTTGGGCGATAGATCACATTCATGACAGTAATTTTTGGTATAACCGAAATCTGGTTATGATCACCAATATAGAAAGAATATTTCTCACTAAAGACGATCTAAAATTGATTCATCCTTACTTCGCGAGCCATAGGAAGAAGGGTTCATTTTTGGAACACTTATCTATCCAGCGAAACTACATTAAACTCTCCGCAATCCTTGCGTTTTTCTACTTTGCATTTTTAAAGATTATTCCGACCTTAAGCTTTTCCGCGTGTCTCGATTTGATCAAAGTCCTGCCCGTAATTGGGCTGGCAGTCATTATTTGGCGAGATCAAGAAAGGAAGAAATTCTACGACGAGAAGTACCAAGAGTACTTGAATATTTCGCCGGGTCTTACGATCGACCACTCGATCGATTTTGGTTCAACCCACGGCAAGAAGTCCTAACGGGACCTATCGTCCTCTGGGATAAAAGCCGCTTGCGTTCTTGGCGGGCAAAGGGATGCCACGTGCATTGAGGTGCCTTTCAAATGTCGCCTCATACATTGGAGCGATTCCATCCCAGTTGCTTGAATAGCATACCGAGCAAAGAGAAAGCTCAAACTCGCGGATCCATTTCCCGTCATATCGGTGACGTCCCATCTGAAATGAACATCCGCACAGATCGCATTCGATATATATTTTGTCGCTCATTCCGCCGCCTCGCTAACCCGCTCCAGCATCGGCGCGAGGTACTGGCCCGTAAAGCTCCGCGGCTCGCGGGCCACGTCCTCCGGCGTTCCTTCCGCCACGATCTCCCCGCCGCGCACCCCGCCTTCCGGCCCGAGGTCGAGGATCCAGTCGGCGGTCTTGATGACGTCGAGGTTGTGTTCGATCACCACCACCGAATTGCCCTGGTCGACCAGCCGCTGGAGCACTTCGAGGAGCTTGCGGACATCCTCGAAATGGAGGCCCGTGGTCGGCTCGTCGAGGATGTAGAGCGTCTGCCCGGTGCTGCGGCGGCTGAGCTCCTTGGCGAGCTTCACCCGCTGCGCCTCCCCGCCGGAGAGCGTCGTCGCCTGCTGGCCGACCTTGACGTAGCCGAGGCCGACCTCGTTCAGCATGTGCATCTTGTCGCGGATCGGGGGGACGGCCTTGAAGAACTCCTCCGCATCCTCGATCGTCATGTCGAGCACGTCGGCGATGGAGTGGCCCTTGAACTTCACCTCCAGCGTTTCGCGGTTGTAGCGCTTGCCGTGGCATTCCTCGCAGGTCACGTAGACGTCGGGCAGGAAGTGCATCTCGATCTTGATCAGCCCGTCGCCCTGGCACGCCTCGCAGCGGCCGCCCTTGACGTTGAAGCTGAAGCGCCCGGGCTTGTAGCCGCGCGCCTGGCTTTCGGGGAGGCCTGCGAACCAGTCGCGGATCTGGGTGAAGGCGCCGGTGTAGGTCGCCGGGTTGGAGCGCGGGGTGCGGCCGATGGGCGACTGGTCGATCTCGATCACCTTGTCGCAATATTCGAGGCCGGTGACCTTGTCGTGCGCGCCCGCGACCACGCGTGCCCCGTTCAGCTGGCGCGCGGCGGAGGCGTAGAGCGTGTCGATGGTGAAGGACGACTTGCCGCTGCCCGACACGCCGGTGATGCAGGTGAAGGTACCGAGCGGGATCGAGGCGGTGACGTCGTTGAGGTTGTTCGCCCGCGCGCCATGGACGGTGAGCTTGTGGCCGTTGCCCTTGCGGCGCTTGGCCGGCACCTCGATCTCGCGCGTGCCGTTGAGATAGGCGGCGGTGAGCGATTTCTTCGACTTGAGCACCTGTTTCAGCGTGCCTTCGGCGACCACCTCGCCCCCGTGGACGCCCGCGCCCGGGCCGAGGTCGACCACATGGTCGGCGGCGCGGATGGCATCCTCGTCATGCTCGACCACGATGACCGTGTTGCCGAGATCGCGCAGGCGCTTCAGCGTCTCGAGCAGCCGGTCGTTGTCGCGCTGGTGGAGGCCGATGCTGGGCTCGTCGAGGACGTAGAGCACGCCCGAAAGCCCGCTGCCGATCTGCGAGGCGAGACGGATACGCTGGCTCTCGCCCCCTGACAGCGTGCCGCTGGTGCGGTCGAGGTTGAGGTAGTCGAGCCCGACATTGTCGAGGAAGCCCAGCCGCTCGTTGATCTCCTTGAGGATGGCCCTGGCAATCTGCTGCTGCGTGTCGGTCAGCTGCTCGGGCAGCGCGAGGAAATAGGCCTTGGCATCCGACACGCTCATCTTGGTCGGCGTGGCGATGTCGGTGCCCGCGATCTTCACCGCCAGCGCCTTCTCGTTGAGGCGCTTCCCGTGGCAGGTCTCGCACGGCTGCGCAGTCTGGAACTTGGCCAGCTCCTCGCGCATCCACGCGCTCTCGGTCTGCAGCATGCGGCGGTTGAGGTTGCCGATGACGCCCTCGAACGGCTTGCGCACGGTGTATTCCTTGCGCCCGTCCTTGAAGGTCAGCGGGATGGCCCTGCCCTTCGTGCCGAACAGGATGATGTCGCGGATCTCGGCGTCGAAATCCTCCCACGGCGTGTCGAGGCTGAACTCGTATTCCTTCGCAAGAGATGCGAGAACCTGCATGTAATAGGGGCTCGGCGGGTTCGACTTGGCCCAGGGCACGACGGCGCCCTTCTTGAGGCTAAGCGCCTCGTTGGGCACGACCAGCTGCGGGTCGAACAGCTGCTTCTCGCCGATGCCGTCGCAGGTCGGGCAGGCCCCCTGCGGCGCGTTGAACGAGAACAGCCGCGGCTCGACCTCCTCGATGGTGAAGCCGGACACCGGGCAGGCGAACTTCTCGGAGAAGACGATGCGGTTGGCGGGGAGGCCCGCGCCCTTCATCGCCCCGCCCTGCTCTTCCGCCTCACGCCCCGGCACCACGCCATCGGCGAGGTCGACATAGGCGAGCCCTTCAGCGAGCTTCAGCGCCTGTTCGAACGAGTCCGCCAGCCGCGTCTCGATGCCCTCCTTCACCGCGATACGGTCGACCACCACCTCGATGTCGTGCTTGAACTTCTTGTCGAGCGCGGGTGCTTCTTCGATCGCATACATCTCACCGTCGATGCGCACGCGGGTGAAGCCGGCTTTCTGCCACTCGGCCAGTTCCTTGCGGTATTCACCCTTGCGCCCGCGCACCACCGGCGCGAGCAGGTATAGACGCGTCCCTTGGGGCAGCGCCATGACCCGGTCGACCATGTTCGAGACGGTCTGCGCCTCGATCGGCAGGCCGGTTGCGGGCGAATACGGCACCCCTACCCGCGCCCAGAGCAGGCGCATGTAGTCGTAGATCTCGGTGACCGTGGCCACGGTCGAGCGCGGATTGCGGCTGGTGGTCTTCTGCTCGATGGAGATGGCAGGGGAGAGCCCGTCGATATGCTCGACATCGGGCTTCTGCATCATCTCCAGGAACTGGCGCGCATAGGCGCTCAGGCTCTCGACATAGCGTCGCTGACCTTCGGCATAAATCGTGTCGAAGGCGAGGCTCGACTTGCCCGAGCCGCTAAGGCCGGTGATCACGATCAGCGCATCGCGCGGCAGGTCGATGTCGATGCCCTTGAGGTTGTGCTCGCGCGCGCCGCGGACGGAGATTGTGGTGAGTGCCATGAAGTAGGTTTGTTCCTGAATTGTTCGCGTTGGTCAAGGCGCCGCAAGGCTTGTGCACCAAACGGTGCCCGTCGCGCCTCCGTCCCGACGAATACGAGCCCCCGCCATGTGGGGTCTGGGGGCCGCCTTGCAAGCCCGCGTGTGGAGGAGACTCACCGCCAAGTCGCTGGGCGGACGTGATCCGACATCCGCCGACAATTCCCTGTCGTTCGCCGACCAACGAATGCCGCGCTCGAGGTAGCGGTGATAGCCGTGGACCACTGTATTGTCAGGGGACCATTCCATGTATCGCAATCGCATTCTCGCTCGCGCGAAGGCCACTTCGGCGCTCGCGCTCGGCCTCGCATTCGCCCTTCCCGCCGTTTCCGTACACGCCGAGCCGAGTGCCATGGCGGATGGCGCCTCGGCCGACGTAATTGTCGTCACTGGCCAGGCCAAGATCGGCGAATACGGCCTCGATCTCACCACCCGCGACCTCAACGCCGACCCGGGTGACGACTTCGAGCGTTACGCCAGCGGCGCGTGGATCGACCGCACCGAAATCCCGGGCGATCGTCCTTCGGTCGGATCGTTCTACAACCTGCGCGAGGACGTAACGAGCCAGGTTAACGGGCTCATCACCGAGGCGCCCGCCGGCACACAGCACGGCGCGCTCTACAAGACCTTCATGGACGAAAAGGCGATCGAGAAGGCCGGGATCGCCCCGCTCAAGCGTGACCTCGCCAAGGTCGACGCGATCGCCGACAAGGTCGAATTCGCCCGCTTCATGGGTTCGACCTACGAGAAGTTCGGCGGCACGCTGTTTGGCAGCGGTCCCTATGCCGATCCCGACGACCCGACGATGAACACGCTGTGGCTCGGTTCTGCCGGACTCGGGCTTCCCGAGAAGGACTATTACTTCAACGCCAAGTTCGCGAGCCAGCGTGGCGCCTATCTCGACTATCTCGAGCGGACCTTCCGCGCCATCGGCGTTGCCGAGCCGCGCGCTGCGGCAAGCAAGGTGATAACCTTCGAAACCTATCTTGCCGAGCTCAACTGGGACAACGAGAAGACCCGCGACATCGACAAGATCAACAATCCGATGTCGACTGCCGAGCTCGCCGCCTATGCCCCCGGTGTCGACTGGGGTGCCTTTTTCGAGGGGAACAATATCCCTGAACAAAAGCGCATCATCGTCACCGACAACACTGCGGTGAAGGCCATCGCCGCGCTGTATGAAAAGACCGACCTCGACACGCTGAAGCTGTGGCAGAAGGCGCGGATTTCGGACCAGGCGTCGCCCTATCTCAACAAGAAGATGGTCGACAGCAAGTTCGCCTTCACCAGCACGTTGTCGGGCGTCAGCGAGCAGCGTGCGCGCTGGAAGCGGGCGGTCGACCTGATCGACGGCCAGCTCGGCGAACTGGTCGGCGAGGCCTATGTCGCGGAATACTTCCCCAAGATCGCCAAGACTCGCATGGACGAGCTGGTCGGCAATCTGAAGCTCGCAATGGCCGACCGCATCCGCGGCAACGAATGGATGAGCAGCGATACCAAGGCAGCCGCCATCGAGAAGCTCCAGAAGATGGACGTGATGGTCGGCTATCCCAAGGAGTTCCGCGATTACTCGCAGCTGCCGATCAACTCCACCAGCCTTTACGACAACATGGTCGCGGCGACGAAGTTCAACGCCGACTATGCCATGAGCGACCTCGGGAAGCCGGTCGATCGCAGCAAGTGGGGCATGAACCCGCAGACCGTAAATGCCTACAATGGCGGGCTCGAGAACAAGATGGTCTTCCCCGCCGGCATCCTCCAGCCGCCGTTCTTCGACGCTTATGCCGACCCTGCGGTCAACTATGGCGCGATCGGCGTGGTGATCGGCCACGAGATCAGCCACGGCTTCGACGACCAGGGCCGCAAGATCGACGCCAACGGCGCGGTACGCGACTGGTGGACCGCCGAGGACAACGAGCGTTTCAAGGTCGAGGCCAAGAAGTTCGGCGACCAGTACGCCAAGTTCGAAGTCGTCCCCGGCGCCTTCATCAATCCCGACCTGACCATGGGCGAGAACATTGCCGACCTTGCCGGCGTGCTGGTGGCACTCGATGCCTATCACAAGTCGCTGAACGGGCAGGAAGCCCCGGTGATCGACGGGCTGACCGGCGACCAGCGCTTCTTCCTCGCCTATGCCCAGGTATGGCGGGCCAAGGCGCGCGAGGATGCACTGCGCAACCAGGTCACAACCGATCCGCACAGCCCGGCGCGCTATCGCACCATCGCCCCGCTGCGCAATGTCGATGCCTGGTACGAAGCCTTCGGCATCACTCCCGACGACGACATGTATATCGCGCCCGAGGATCGCGCGCGCATTTGGTAAGCAGCCGGATTCGGTAGGCCAGCTCTACTCGGTAAGCATTACAGGCGGGGCAAACCGCCTGTAATGCGCCGTTTCAGCTTTGCCGCGCTGCCCAAATATTAACATTTTCGCGCTATTCACCCGAGCTTGAACAGGAGCATCGGAAGAGACGCGAATTGTCGACCGCCGAACTGCGTGAGAATGAGCCGGACACCGCCCGCGACGCGCTGGAAGTGCGACGCGAGGCGGTGCTCGACATGCTCGCGCGCGAAAGGCACGCGCTGACCGCCAGCCTGCTCGGCGTCACAATGTTGCTGGTCACCGTCGCGACCATGCCGCCTTCGATCCTGCTTTCGCTGTTCATGCTCGCGCGCATTGCTTCCTTCGTGTTTACCCGCTGGGCAGCAACACGGCTGGAAAAGCTGATCGAGCAGCGCAAGCCGCTGGGACATGCGGAACACGTACTGTTCGCCGCCATGGTGACGACCGGCGCGACCCTTGCTCTGATGCTGTGGCCCGCGCCCCTGGGCGCTACGGTCGCATCAGCCGTCACCCTTCAGGTGGTCGTCCTGGTGGTGGTGACCCTGATCTCCGTTACGCTGGCCGCTTTCCCGGCACCGCGTGACGGAATGCTGGGATCGTTCTGGCTGGTTGCGACAGGTATCATCCTCGCTCACCCCGAACGCTACGACCAGCTGTTCATTTTCGTCGCGACGGCTTTTGTGCTGGGCGTCAGGGTTTATGCCGCCAACGCCGGTCGCCATATCGAGGCCGCAGCGAGGACCACGGTCGAGAACCGCAAGCTGACCGAAGAGCTTGAAGAAGCGCTCGCCCATGCCGAATTCCTCAACTGGCGCGATCCCCTGACGGGGTTGTTCAACCGCCGTCGCCTCTTCGAAGAGCGTTCACCCGAGAGCCACGCGGCCAACCGGCACCTGCTTACGATCGACCTCGACCGGTTCAAGGCAATCAACGACCGGTTCGGCCATGCGGCAGGCGACCACGTCCTGATCGCAGCTTCGGACGCCATCCGATCGGCCACCGCCCAGCTTGCCGATCGCGGCGAACAAGAGGCATTCCGACTGGGGGGCGAGGAGTTCCTCGTCATTCTGGAAGGTGTGGATGCCGACGAAGCCAACGAGGTCGCCGAGCGATTGCGCTGCGCGATTGCCGCGGTCGGGCCTTCCCTCACCGCCTACGCCCGCCTCCAGGTGACTGCTTCGATAGGGATTGCCGAGTGGCGCCGAGGCGAGAACCTCGACGACGCGCTGCTACGTTCGGACATTGCTTGTTACGAAGCCAAGGACAAGGGCCGCAATCGCGTCCGCCGGGCGGCCTGATCCACGCAAAATCCCGCAGGACGAGCCGCGCTCGCGATGGGTGGGGGACCCCGACAGCGTAACAGCGCGTTTGATTTCCGGTCCGCATTGTTCCGCAGATTTCAAATTCGAACTGCGCGCGGCTGCACACCGAGCAATCATAATCGAAGGCCCCCTGAGTTTCCATGGACGCACAGCACGAGAGTCACCCCAGCGAGGGGATCGGAAACGGCGGTGCAATTGCGTCTGCTACGCCAAGCCATAATCTGCGCCTGTTGCTCGAACAGCTCGACCGCCCGCTCGAACGCGTAGACTGGAAAGGCAAGGCAACGCCTCCTGAAACGCGGGCTGCAGACGAACTCAGACAGAGCGAGCGCCAGCACCTCGGCGACCTCGAGAGAGCGCGGGAAGCGGCCCGGGCAGCTTTCGGAGTAAGGCCGTCACTGACAGACCGGGTGCTTGCCTCGCACATTCTGTCGAAAGCCGACATCGCCTCGCGCTAGCGGGCGGGCTTGCCGCGGGTCTGCTTCGTGGCGCAATGAGCGCCAATGGTTCCGCGCCTCTTCATCGCCATCCGTCCACCGCATGCCATTCGCAATGCCTTGCTCGATGCCATGCAGGGGGTCGAGCGTGCGCGGTGGCAGGACGATGGGCAGTTGCACCTGACGCTGCGCTTCCTCGGTGAAACCGACCACCATCGAGCCAATGACCTCGCGAGCGCGCTTGCCAGCGTCTCGGCTTCACCCTTCGCCCTCTCCGTCCGCGGATCGGGGATCTTCGAGCGCAAGGGAACGGTCCACACACTATGGGCAGGCGTCGAACCCAGCGAACCCCTCCAACGCCTACAGGCGCGTATCGAGCGCGTGTGCCAGCAGGTCGGCTTCGCCCCCGAAACGCGCAAGTTCGTGCCCCACATCACGCTCGCGCGGCTGAACGCATCAGCCGGTCCGCTGGCGCAATTCCTGGCACGCACCGGCGATCTGCGCTTCGGCGAATGGACGGTCGACGACTTTCGCCTGTACGAAAGCCACCTCGATCCTGGCGGAGCGCGCTACGAACCGGTGGTCCGCTACCCGCTGGCATGAAGCGCGCGGCGGAACCCCACCAAGGCTACACCGTTCGATAAACCGTAGAGTCGCGCCGACCGGCGACGTTGGGCTTCTTGCACTGCGGCCCGCAATGCTTTCCAAGCGCGTCCGATAAATGTCGCCAATTGCGCCTGGTACGACCAGTGCGCCAACTTTCCAGGGAGAACCCATGAAGGCCCACATTCTGGCCACTGCTGCCGTCGCCGCGCTGCTTGCAGGCTGCACCACCACTCCGGGCGGAGAAGTCGAAACCATGGCCCAGGCATCGATCCCCGAAGGCACCGGCTATTTCGCCTCCGACAGCACGCTGCCATTCAAGGCGCCGGACTTCACCAAGATCACCGAAGACGACTACGTCCCCGCGTTCGATCAGGGCATGGCGATCCACTCGGCCGAGATCCAGGCGATCATCGACAACCCCGAAGCGCCGACTTTCGAGAACACCATCGTCGCGCTCGAAAAGTCGGGCCAGATGCTGAACCGCGTGGCTACGGTCTTCTTCGCGCTCACCGGTTCGAACACCACCGACCGGCTTGATGCGATCAACACCGAGATCAGCCCCAAGCTGACCGCGCACGGTGACTCGATTACGCTCAACCCCGCGCTCTTCGCCCGCGTGAAGGCAGTCTACGACAACCGCGCTGCGATGAGCATGACGCGCGAAGACGCCAAGCTGCTCGAAGACACTTACGAGGGCATGGTCCATGCGGGCGCCCTGCTCACCGACGCCCAGCGCGAGCGCGTGAAGGCAATCAACACAGAGCTTTCCGAAGTCACGACCGAGTTCGGCCTTGCTGCCCGCTCGGCAATG
Source organism: Qipengyuania soli (assembly GCF_015529805.1). Lineage (NCBI taxonomy): Bacteria > Pseudomonadati > Pseudomonadota > Alphaproteobacteria > Sphingomonadales > Erythrobacteraceae > Qipengyuania > Qipengyuania soli. Next base: position 1,527,469 of record NZ_CP064654.1, read on the forward strand.
GCCGACCAGCCGCTCATCGTCGACACCAAGGCCGAACTCGCCGGTCTCTCGGAAGCCGACATCAAGGCTGCCGCCGACCTCGCCACCGAAAAGGGGCATCCGGGCAAGTTCGCCATCGCGCTGCAGAACACCACCCAGCAGCCGCTGCTGCCCACGCTGACCAACCGCGCCACGCGCGAGAAGCTGTTCCAGCTCTCGTTCCACCGTGCCGACGGCCAGCGCGCCAAGGACACGCGGATGATGGTGGCGAAGATTGCCAAGCTGCGTGCCGAAAAGGCCGCGCTGTTCGGCGAACCGGACTGGGCAACCTACGCGATGTGGGACCGCATGGCGGAAAAGCCCAAGACCGCGCTCGACTTCATGGAGCAGATGGTCCCCGCCCTCGCCGCGACCCAGCGTCGCGAGGCGGAAGTGCTCAACGCCGCAATCAAGAAGGATGGCGGCAACTACACGGTCAAGCCGTGGGACTGGTACCGCTATGCCAACAAGGTGAAGGCGGAACGCTACTCGCTCGATGAAGACGCGATGAGCGAATACTTCCAGATGGACAAGGTGCTGGAAGACGGCGTGTTCTACGCCGCCGGCAAGCTTTACGGCCTGCGCTTCGAGCGCCGCACCGACCTGCCCGTCTACCACCCCGACGTGTGGACCTACACCGTCTTCGACCGCGACGGATCGGAACTGGGCGTGTTCTACTTCGACCCGTTCCAGCGCCCGTCCAAGCGCGGCGGCGCGTGGATGAGCAACTTCGTCGACCAGAGCAAGCTGTGGAACAACAAGCCGGTCATCTACAACGTGCTCAACATTCCCAAGGCGCCCGAGGGCGAGGTCCAGCTGGTCAGCTTCGACAACGTGAACACCATGTTCCACGAATTCGGCCACGCCCTGCACGGCTTCTTCGCCAGCCAGATGTACCCGAGCCTGTCGGGCACGGCGACGGCCCGCGACTTCGTCGAGTACCCGAGCCAGGTGAACGAGGTGTGGGCGACCTACCCCGAAGTGCTGGCCAATTACGCCAAGCACTACAAGACCGGCGCGCCCATCCCGCAGTCGATGATCGACAAGATCGAAGAAGCCTCGAAGTTCAACCAGGGTTACGACTTCGGCGAGGTCGTCGCGGCTGCACTGCTCGACATGAAGTGGAGCGCGCTGTCGCCAGCGGAGGCTGCTGCCATCGACACGCCGGAGAAGGTCGACGCCTTCGAACGCAAGTCGCTGGAAGACCTCGGTCTCGAAATTGACCTGGTGCCGCCGCGTTACCGCAGCACCTATTTCAACCACATCTTCTCCAGCCCCTCGGGCTATTCGGCGGGCTACTACAGCTACCTGTGGACCGAGATGCTCGACCGTGACAGCCGCAAGTGGTTCATGGACAATGGCGGCCTCACTCGCGCCAATGGCGACCACTACCGCGCAACGGTGATCAGCCAGGGCGGGACGATGGATTACTTCGAGATGTTCCGGAACTTCGCCGGACGTAATCCCGACGTGACCCCGATGCTCGAGGCGCGTGGCCTGGTCACGGAGCCGAAGTAACAAGCAGCTCTCCGGAGAGGAGAGCCACGAGGGGGTCGGACTTCGGTCCGGCCCCTTTTTCGTGTCAGTGCGGAATGAAGGCGCGGTAGCCCTGTTCGCCGACCCAGTGCCCGGCGACGCCCCAGACACGGGCGACTATATCCTCTGAAAGCGCGTCTGCCGGGTTACCAACGGCGGCCAACCCGCCCCGGTCGAGCACGACAATACGGTCGGCGTGGTTCACCGCGTGGGCTAGGTCGTGGAGGACCAGGACAACGCCGGTACCAGTGTTCGCCGCCTGCCTGAGGTAACGCATCAGCGACAGCTGGTGGGAAAGGTCTAGTGCGGCCAGCGGCTCGTCGGCGAGAATCCATTGCGGCTCACCGGCAAGGACACGCGCCAGCAGGACTCGCGCAGTCTCGCCGCCCGAGAGCGACTGGGCGCGGCGTTCGGCGAGCTGCGCGATGTCGAGCGTGGCGAGCGCCACATCGACTGGCCCGGCAAGCCGGTCGCCATGCGGCATCCGGCCCAGTTCGACGAGACTGCGGACGGGCACGTCCCACGCAATCTCATGCGCCTGCGGCAGGTAGCCGATGCGCCGCGCCCGCTCGCGTGGGTGGAGAGTGCGCAGGGCATCTTCGCCCAGCATGACCTCGCCCGCATCGGTGTCGAGCAGACCGGCAAGCGTTTCCAGCAGGGTCGACTTGCCCGCCCCATTCGGCCCGCAGATCGCGGTGATCGTGCCGGGCACGAGGCTCAGGGAGACGTCATGAAGCCGCCCGTCGACCGTCACGCTTTTCGCCGCGAGGTTCATGCCAGTCCCGTCCTCATCCGGATCAGGAGCCAGAGGAAGAACGGCGCGCCGAGCAGGCTGAGCGCGATACCGAGCCGCAGTTCGGTCACCAGCGGCAGGACGCGCACCACGCTGTCGGCGACGAGCACCAGCAGCGCGCCCGCGAGTGCGCTCGGCAGGATCAGTTGCGAAGGCCGGCGGTCGGTCAGCGGGCGCACGAGATGGGGAACGATCAGTCCGACAAAGCCGATGATGCCGCTCACCGCCACGCTCGTGCCGACGGTCAGTCCGATGCCCGCAATCAGCAACCACAGCAGCTTGCGCGTATCGACGCCGAGCGAGCGTGCGACTGGTTCGCCCAAGGTCAGCGCATCGAGCGGCTTGCCGCTGCGCCACAGAAGGGCGATGCCCAGCGCCACCAGCGGGGCGGCCAGCCAGACCTCGCGCCAGCTGCGGTCGGTCAGCGCGCCGTTGAGCCACATCACGATCTCGCTCATGGCAAAGGCATTAGGGGCCATGCTGATGGCGAGCGCGGTCAAGGCTCCCGCAAGGCTCGCGACCATCAGGCCCGCGAGGGTGAAAAGGGCAATCCCGCCGGTCCGTCCGGCAATCGCGGCAAGTAACGCCATCGCTCCCCCCGCTCCGACGAGAGCGAACAGCGGCAGCAGAAAGGGCGAGGTTGCATACCCGAACCACAGTGCCGCGACCGCGCCCAACGCTGCTCCCGGAGCTATGCCGAAGAGGCCCGGGTCGGCCAATGGATTGCGCAAATAGCCCTGCATCGCCGCCCCGCTTGCTCCCAAGCCAGCACCGACCACTAAGGCTAGCACGGCGCGTGGCAGGCGCAGTTCGGCGAGGATAATGGCCGCATTGGGTGTGCTCGACGGATCGAGCCACACCCGCCCTGCAAGGAGCGACAGCGGGATGGCGAGCAGAAGCAACCCGAGGAGAACGGCGACGGCGCGGTTCACGACACGCCCTTCCTGATTTCCGCGAGCCGCCGTGCCGCGCGGATGATCGTCGGGCCGCCGCAATAGAGGAGGCGCGTGTCGAAGGCTTCGCGCCGCATCCGGGGCAGGTGCTCCAGAACCGGATGCCGTTGCCCTACCTCGCTCCCGGCAAGCAGCAGGACTTGCGGCGGATCGGCGACCACCTGTTCTAGCGAGAGGTAGTCGGCCTGCGCCATGCCGCGCGCGGCGGAATAGGACGAAAAGCCCGTACGGCGGAGGAGATCGCTCACCAGCGAGCTTTCGCCGGGCACAATGCCGTCGGGCTGCCACAGAGCAGCCTGGACAGGCGCACCCGAAGCCTGCGTCTCGGCGAGCGCGGTTTCGATCCGGGCCACCAAGCGCTCGCCAGCCGCAGGGTTACCGGCCAGCCTGGCCAGTTCGCGCACCTGTGCCTCGCTATCCTCGACCGTCGCAGTGCCGCCGAAGGTCACGACCCTGATACCCAGATCCTCGAATGCCGCCCGCGCGGTCGGTGCGATGAAGCTTGAGGCTACGACCACGTCCGGATCGAGCGCGAGGACTTCCTCGACCGTCCCGCCCGTTGCCGCAAAGCGCGCCGCTGCCGCCGGTTCCATCGAACTCGCCTGCGGGTCCTTGCTGTAATGCGAGATGGCCAGCAGCTGCCCCGGCGCCGTTACTTCGGCGAGGATTGCATCGGTGCAGGGATTGAGACTGACGATCGTCGGGCGCGCATCGTACCGCACGCCAGAAGTGCCGCTGCCCGCGCAGCCTGCGAGCAGCAGGGCCAGCGCGGGCAGCAGGCGGATCACAGCTTGGCCCTCACCCCGGCAAAGACGCCGCGCGGGGTCGAGGCATAGCCCGATGCGGTCTGGTAGTCGGTGTCGAAGACGTTCTCGACCCGGCCATAGACCTCGAACGCCTCGCTCACCGGCATTGCCGCGCGCAGGTCGAGAACCTCGTAGCCGCCGAGGCGGGTGAAATTCCCGGCATCGTCATAGCTCTTGCCAACGATCCGCAGGTCCGCGCCGAGCTTCAGGCCGAAGGGTGCCTGGTAGTCGGCAAAGATAGTCCCGAAATGCTGCGGACGACGCGCGAGGTCGTTGCCGCTGATGCGATCCTCGGTATCGACGAAGGAATACACGCCCGACAGCCGCAGCCCTTCGGCAAGGTCGAACCCTGCTTCTGCCTCGATCCCCTGCGCTCGGGCACGGGCCGTGTTGTCGTAGAAGCCGAAGGGCCGCGCCGTGCTGAAGGCGAAGCCGATCAGGTCCTTGCTGTCGCGGCGGAAGCCGGTCAGCGCGAGATGTGTCCCGCGCCCTCGCTCGCCCTTCTCGACGCCGAGGTCGAAGCTGGTGCTTTCCTCCGGCTGGAGATCGGCATTGCCGTAGAAGGACAGCAGCTGGAACAGCGTGGGTGCCTTGAACCCTTCGCCGAGGCTTGCCTTGACCCGCCAGTCCTCGCCGAAGCCATAGGAGAGGTCCGCGCCATAGCTGCCATTGGTGCCGAACAGTTCATGGTCGTCGATGCGCGAGCCGACATGCGCGGCAAAGCGGCCCATTTCGACCCCGATCTGGGCATAGGCACCGAAGATGCTGGTCTTCGCCGCCGTGTCGAAGCTGGTGACGAAATCGGTCCATTCCTGCTCCGCGCCGAAGGACACGGTAACCGGACCAATGGCGCGGTATTCGCCGCGTAGCTGGACGCGCTCGGAATGGCCGTCGCTGGCGAAGCTTTCCGCGCCGGCATCGTCGAAATTATCGCGCTCCGTGTCCGCCAGGCTGTAGGCACCGCGCAGGGTCAGGTCGTTGGTGCTCCAGGTGAAGCCGACATCGCCCCAGTGGCGGCGGGTTTCCTGCGTCTCCAGCGTATCGGCCAGCGCGTAGTCGGGCGGCGGGAAACCGTCGATGTCGAGCTTGCCTTCGCTCCAGTTGGCGTGGGCAAAAACTTCGAGTCCGGGCGTGACGTCGTAAAAGAGCGAGCCTCCCAGCGCGACCTGCTCGAACCCATCGCGTTCGCTGCCCGAGGCTGCGGCGGAGAAGCCATCGGTGCGGAACCACGATCCGGTGAGCCCGACGTAATAGCGATCATCGCTCAGGCCGCCCGCCGCGCTGGCGAACAGCGTGTCGCGGCTGCCGTATTCGAAATTGCCCGCAAAGCCGCTGGTGCCTCGCGTGGTCACGTCGACCACCCCGCCGATGGCGTCCGAGCCCCAGATCGTGCTGTTGGACCCGCGCTGGATATCGAACTTGCCCGCCGTGCCGAGCAGGAGATTGCCGAAATCGAACCCGCCCGAGGGCGATGCCGGATCGGCAACGCGCACGCCGTCGACCAGCACCAGCAACTGCTCCGAATTCGCGCCGCGCAGGCTGACGCCGGAGAAGCCGCCGATGCCGCCATTGCGGGTCAGCGACATGCCGGGCGTGCGCTGGAGGACACGGGTGGCGTCGGCGCCCTGGATGGCGTCGATCTCATCGCGGTCGATGATGGTTACCGATTGCCCGGTGTTACCGACCGCAGTGCCAATCCCGTTGCCGGTTACGGTGATGGCTGGATTTGGCTGGCCATCCGAGATCACAGGGATGATTTCGCGATCATCCGCATCCTGCGCAAAGGTAGGAGCGGAAATCAAAACGGTACTGAACAAAAACAGATATTTGGACACAAAACCTCCTGTCAAAAGCGAACGTCGCTCATGACGGGAAGGAGCAGAATTGCTCGCATCCACGTTTGCCATCGGTACACCCCGCCCGCGGCCGAACGACGCGCACAGGCAGGTCTCCTGGCTCCCGGATCATCGCTCGCCCGCCGCCTTCCCGGACGCGCGGTCCAGTGGCATGTGGCGGGATCGCTCCCCGGTCACAGTTGCGGGGGCAGCGAGGGCATTTCACCCTCTTCCCTCTTCGGGCCTGCGCGAACAGGCCAACCCATGACGCGGTGCCGCCACTACACCGCGCTGTTGCGCTGCACAAGAGACGGGCTTCGTTAAGCAATCTGCGTTAATGCGGGACACGGTACGACGGGATGATTCCCGGCGCGCGTGCCCATGCGCTATGGGCCAGGCAAAAGGCAGACGGGTTGAACTACCAGACGCGACAGGACGAATGGCAGATCGAGGGTGCTTCGCGCGCCACGCGTCCGCGCGCCCGTCGCCGCGATCAATCACGCCATGGCCGCCGCCAGTTCGCAATTCGCGCGGGCGTCCTCGCCGCCGCAATCGCCCTTCCCACCTACGCTGCCGAGGGGAAGTGGGAAGCGATCGGCACTGCCTTCGGACTCGTCGAGGAGCGCGTGCCGTTGTCGCCCATGCCTTTCGAAACGGCAGGCGAGAGTTTCCCCGGTTCGGCCTTCTATTATCTCGAGGACGCGCCCATCCTCGCCGCCGACCTTTCGGACATGCGCCGCGAGGAAGGCAGGCTGGAAACCGTCCAGTTCACCCGCAGCCATGGGGCCGGCGCAGCCGCACAGGCCTTCCGCGCCGCGGGGAGCGGGCTCGACAAGGCACGGGCACTCCAGTGCCTGTCCATGGCCGTCTATTACGAGGCAGCGAGCGAAAGCTACGAAGGCCAGGAAGCGGTCGCGCAGGTCGTCCTCAACCGCGTTGCGCATCCGGCCTACCCGGCCAGCGTATGCGGGGTCGTCTTCCAGGGGTCGGAGCGCAAGACCGGTTGCCAGTTTACCTTTACCTGCGACGGCTCGCTCGACCGCCGACCTTCGCGCCAGGGCTGGGCCCGCGCACAGTCGATCGCGCTGGCTGCGTTGGCCGGTTACGTGTTCAAGCCGGTCGGCCTCGCCACGCACTACCACACGAACTACGTTAACCCCTATTGGGCGGCCAGCCTCGACTATGTCGGCAGCATAGGTGCGCACCGTTTCTATCGCTGGAAGGGCGGCGCCGGGAAAGCGGGCGCCTTCACGAATGCCTATGTCGGTGTCGAGCCCTTGGCGGCTTCTAACGCGCGCACCACGGAAGCTTCGTCTTCACCGGCTGCGCGTGCATCGGTGCCACCGCCCAATTCGGCACTCGGCGTCGATGGACAAGCCGATGCCCCTGTCGGCGCAGCTGCCCCGACGAATGTTGCAGCGCCTGCGGCCCAGCCCACCGACAAGCTGCCCCAATCCGGACGGGTGAAAGCCGAATACGCCAACAGCGGACGCTGGCTGCGCGATCCGGCCAAGGCCGGGAAGTCCGACTAACTCTTCCGTCGAGCGGGAGTTTTACCTTTTCAAAACCATGCTGCGGAACAGATGCTTAGTCGCGATGCGGCTAGGCAGGCGCGAAGGCCAGTAGCAATGGCCATGAGTTTCCAGGAGCCGCCTGCATGCCCGTCCATTTCGCCGCCGCCCGGTCGACCGCACATTCGCCGATAGCCCGTGCCCTGGCGCGAAAAGCTCTTGCGAGGGCCGCCAACGACAACGGCAGTGCTGCACAGCTTGCCGCCGAAGCGACCTCTTTCGATCATGTGATGCGGGCTGCACTCAAGCATTTTGCCGAGCACGGCATGGGAGCTGCGGAGGCGGCCAGCCAGCACGCCGAAGAAGCCTTTCACGACGGCGATGCGGAAGCTTTCGCCTGGTGGCTTGGCGTCTGTCGTGCGCTCGACCGCGGTCTTGCCGCAAAGGTAGAGCGGCGCGTCAACCGCGCCAACTCGCTCATCTATTGATCGCAGCCGGGAAGTCGCCGCTTGTGTTGGCACTTCGGCCCCGTGCGTTAACCGAAAACTGAGAGTTTACCCGTAGGTCGCCAGAACATGGGGGAACGTTCGATTTCTTCCGGGTTGCGCAGTTTCCTTTCGTCGGGAGCGAAGGGGGAACAGATGTCCGACAAGACGCGCCGCGTCCTTGTCGACACGCTATATGCCCGGCCGACAGCTTTGATGTTCGGGGCGCTGAACGGCGTTCTCGCCAGCGCAGCCGTCGCATTTTTCACCGACAAGTCGACCTTCTACTCCCTTTCATTCCTGCTGAGTTCGATTGCCATCCTGCGCGTGGTAAATGCGAACCACTTGCGCCACCACCCCGGCGACATTTCCATCTTCAGGGTCGAGACTGCCTACACGGTCGGCGCATACGCGTATGCTCTGGTCCTGGGCCTGATCGCAGGCGCAAGCGTCCAGCTCGACCTGCCAGCGCTGGCGCAGGTACTGATGATTGCCAACGCCATCGGTTATGGCGTCGGCGTATGCGCACACAACGGCGCCCGACCGAAGCTGGCTATGGCGCAACTATCGCTGGTATCGATTCCGATCTTCTTTGCGATGATTGCGACGCATAGCCGGATGGGCGCCTTCATGGCGATCAACATCGTGCTGCTCTTCCCGGCCATGTACGGGGTGACTTTCTCGGTCTTTCGCACCCTGCGCCAGTCGATCGATGCCGCAGAACGCAGCGCGCAACTGGCGAGCAACATGGAGCGCCTCGCCCTGACCGACCATGTGACAGGTCTGTACAACCGGGCCGGGCTCGACCGGCGGCTGGTGGAAATTCTCGCAACGGCAGATGAACGTGCGCAAGTAGCGATCTTCTGGGTCGACCTCGACCGCTTCAAGGATGTGAACGAACTCAAGGGCCATCAGGCAGGCGACAAGGTCCTGCGCGAAACAGGCGAGCGGCTCACTCGCCTTGTCGATGCCCGCGGTATCGTTGCCCGATTTGCCGGGGATGAGTTTGTGGTCGTCTGCCCGGTCGCCGAACGAAAGACCGCGGAAAAGCTTTCGGAACAGATGCTCGCCGAACTCGTGCGACCCATCCGTATCGATGGCGAGAGGATCGAGTTGGGCGGTTCGATCGGCATTGCCATGCTTCCCGACGACGGGATCTCTGCCGATATATTGTTGAAGCGCGCAGACCTCGCCCTGTTCGAAGCCAAGGCGGACGGAAGCCGCCAGATCCGGTTCTTCGATCACTCGATGGCCCGGGACATCGCACACCGGCGGGAAATCGAAACCGAATTGCGTCGGGCACTGCGCGAGAACGAGCTGGCGGTCTATTTCCAGCCGATTGTCGAGCTGGAAACCGGACGGATCCGCTGCTTCGAAGCGCTCGTGCGCTGGTTCCATCCCGAACGCGGCGAGATTTCGCCCGACGAATTCATTCCCATCGCCGAGGAGTCGGGTGCCATAGTGACACTGGGCAACTGGTTGACCGCACAGGCAGCCAGCGTCGCGACGAGCTGGCCGGAGGAGGTTCGCGTGGCGGTCAACCTCTCGCCACTCCAGCTCAAGGTCCCCGGCGCGGCTCTCGGGATCATCAGCGCTTTCCGCGAGGCAGGCCTACCGCCCGAAAGGCTCGAACTGGAGGTCACCGAGGGCCTGTTCCTCGAAGACAGTCCCAACATCGCAATGTTCATCGAGGAGCTGTCGGGCATGGGCGTCCGCTTCGCACTCGACGACTTCGGAACAGGGTACTCGTCCCTCGGCTACATCAACCAGTGGCCCTTCTCGAAGATCAAGGTCGACCGCAGCTTCGTCTCCGGCTCGCAGGCAGGTCGCAAGAGCGACGCCATCATCCGGGCGGTTTCGCAAATGGGCAAGTCGCTGGGGATGGAGATCGTCGCCGAGGGCCTTGAAACCATCGACCAGGTGCGGGCAGTACGCGAGGCAGGTTGCACCCACGGACAAGGCTACCATTTCAGCCGCGCGGTCCCGGCCTACCAGGCTGCCCTGCTCCTGGCTGAAGAGCGCGAGACCGCGCCCGAGGAACTCTTCCGCCGCCGCGCGGGTTAGACATAATATACTTCGGAAACAGGCCCGTTCAGGCCGCGCAAACCCAGCGTTATTGCAATTGCGAACCATTTGCAAAGATAGTTGGACGTAGCGTCCAATTGAAGGTTGCAAACCCCACCCCAGAGGCCTAGGTCGCACTCGCAATCGACCGGGTGCCGTGCCGCCTTCGCGGGACATTTCGGTATGGCCCATTTCGGTCCGGGTTTCACGACTGGTCCCGCGGCAGGAACAAGGACCCTTCCCCCTATGGCTCGCAAGAAGATCGCCCTCATCGGCTCCGGCATGATTGGTGGCACACTCGCCCACCTCGCCGCGAAGAAGGAAATGGGCGACATCGTCCTGTTCGACATCGCCGAGGGCATTCCGCAGGGCAAGGCGCTCGACCTGTCGCAGTGCGGCCCGGTCGAAGGCTTCGACGCGAAGATTACCGGCACCAACGATTATGCCGACATCGCCGGCGCCGACGTGGTGATCGTCACCGCCGGCGTGCCGCGCAAGCCGGGCATGAGCCGCGACGACCTGCTCGGCATCAACCTGTCGGTGATGAAGGCGGTCGGCGAAGGCATCAAGAACAACTGCCCCGACGCTTTCGTGATCTGCATCACCAACCCGCTCGACGCGATGGTCTGGGCGCTGCGCGAATTCAGCGGCCTGCCGCACAACAAGGTCGTCGGCATGGCCGGCGTGCTCGACAGCGCGCGCTTCGCGACCTTCCTTGCCTGGGAATTCGGCGTTTCGGTGAAGGACGTGAACGCTTTCGTCCTCGGCGGTCACGGCGACACCATGGTTCCCGTCACCAGCTACACCACGATCAACGGCATCCCGGTCAAGGACTTCGCCAAGATCAAGGGCGTCGCTGAAAGCCGCATCGACGAGATCGTCCAGCGCACCCGCTCGGGCGGCGGCGAGATCGTCGGCCTGCTCAAGACCGGCTCGGCCTACTACGCCCCCGCCACCAGCGCGATCGCGATGGCCGAAGCCTATCTCGGCGACCAGAAGCGCATCCTCCCCGTCGCGGCCTATGTCGACGGCAAGTACGGCCTCGACGGCCTCTATGTCGGCGTGCCCGCGGTCATCGGCGCGAACGGCATTGAGGACGTGGTCGAAATCGCCCTGTCGGACGAGGAAAAGGCCAACCTCAAGGTCTCGACCGACGCGGTCGAGGAACTGCTGGTGGCCTGCAAGGGCCTCGACAACTCGCTCGCCTGAGCACCCCTAGAAATCAAATCCAAGGAGAGGCCCTCGTGAGCATCCTCGTCGACAAGAACACCAAGGTCATCACTCAGGGGATGACCGGTGACACCGGTACCTTCCACACGCAGCAGGCGCTTGCCTATGGCACGCAGATGGTTGCGGGCGTGACTCCCGGCAAGGGCGGCACCACCCACATCGACCTGCCGGTCTATGACACGGTCGCCGAAGCCAAGGCTGCCACCGGTGCGACCGCATCGTGCATCTACGTGCCGCCGCCGTTCGCTGCGGATTCGATCCTCGAGGCTATCGATGCCGAAGTCGAACTGATCGTTTGCATCACCGAAGGTATTCCGGTGCTCGACATGGTTCGCGTGAAGCGCGCGCTGTCGGGTTCGAAGTCGCGCCTCATCGGCCCCAACTGCCCGGGCGTCCTGACCCCGGGCGAATGCAAGATCGGCATCATGCCCGGCAGCATCTTCCAGAAGGGTTCGGTCGGCGTAGTCTCGCGTTCGGGCACGCTGACCTATGAAGCTGTCCACCAGACCACGATGGTCGGCCTTGGCCAGACCACCGCGGTCGGTATCGGCGGCGACCCGGTCAACGGCACCAACTTCATCGACGTGCTCGACCTCTTCCTCAAGGATGACGAAACCAAGTCGATCATCATGATCGGCGAAATCGGCGGCAGCGCCGAGGAAGAAGCCGCCGAATTCATCGCCTACAAGGCGAAGCAGGGCGTGAAGAAGCCGATGGTCGGCTTCATCGCCGGTCGCACGGCGCCTCCGGGCCGCCGCATGGGTCACGCGGGCGCCATCGTTTCGGGCGGCCAGGGCGGCGCAGAAGACAAGATCGCCGCGATGGAGAAGGCGGGCATCCGCGTTTCGCCCTCGCCCAGCGAACTCGGCACCACGCTCGACGCGCTGTTGAAGGAACTCGCCTGACCGACGATTGCGGACAGGCTGTCTCCTCCCCGGGAGCCTTCCGCACCGTAAAGGCATTGCCAGATAGGAGCCGACACAAGCGTCGGCGCGAAAGGTGACCCAGATGGGTAACGAAAGCCATGATTTCCTGCCCGAGCTGGGCAACCAGGAAGGTCCGCAACCGGGCCCGAGTTGGGGCAGCAGCCGCAGCTGGCTGTCCGACGTCGTCGACAGCGGCGCCGACCTGACTGCCGCGCTCGACCCGACGCAGATGCGCATCGCGGTCGCGCAGGCGGCCGAGAAGGCTGGCAAGGCTCTCGATGCAAAGGCCGTGGAACAGGCGGCAGACGATTCCATCCGCGCGATGCTGCTCGTCCGGCTCTATCGCGTTCGCGGTCACCTTGCGGCGAACCTCGATCCGCTGGGCCTGTCGCACCACGACGTACCCGAGGACCTGACGCTCGAATGGCACGGGTTCGAGAACCAGCTCGACCGCGAAGTCTATGTCGGCGGCGTGTTCGGCTTCGAATGGGTCAAGGTCCGCGACCTCTACGAGGCGCTGCGCAGCACCTATTGCGGCAATGTCGGCCTCGAATACATGCACATCTCGGACACCGAGGAGCGCCGCTTCCTCCAGGACAAGTTCGAGACGCCCGAGGACACGATCCAGTTCACGCCCGAGGGCAAGCGCGCCATCCTCGCCTCGGTCATCCGCGGCGAGCAGTACGAAGCCTTCCTCGGCAAGAAATACGTCGGCACCAAGCGTTTCGGCCTGGACGGCGGTGAATCGATGATCCCCGCGCTCGAGGCGGTGATCAAGTACGGCGGCCAGCTCGGCGTGCGCGAGATCATCTACGGCATGGCCCACCGCGGCCGCCTGAACGTCCTCGCGAACGTGATGGGCAAGCCATACAAGGTCATCTTCCACGAATTCTCCGGCGGCAGCGCCAACCCCGACGATGTCGGCGGTTCGGGCGACGTGAAGTACCACCTCGGCACCAGCACCGACCGCAGCTTCGACGGTATCGACGTGCACATGAGCCTTGTGCCCAACCCCTCGCACCTCGAGGCGGTGAACCCAGTCGTTCTCGGCAAGGCCCGCGCGCAGCAGGCCATCCGTGACGACCTCAAGAAGCACGAGCAGGTCCTCCCCGTCCTCCTCCACGGCGACGCGGCCTTCGCAGGCCAGGGCATCGTGTGGGAGTGTCTCGGCTTCTCGGGCGTGCGCGGCTACAACACCGGTGGCTGCCTGCACTTCGTCATCAACAACCAGATCGGCTTCACGACGAGCCCCAAGTTCGCGCGCTCCTCGCCCTACCCCAGCGACGTCGCCAAGGGCGTCCAGGCACCGATCCTGCACGTCAACGGCGACGATCCGGAAGCGGTGACCTTCGCCTGCAAGCTGGCCATCGAATACCGCCAGGTCTTCGGCCGCGACATCGTGATCGACATGTGGTGCTATCGCCGCTTCGGCCACAACGAGGGCGACGAGCCCAAGTTCACCCAGCCGCTGATGTACGACCGCATTCGCGAACATCCCAAGGTCAGCAAGATCTACGCCGCCCGCCTCGAGGCAGAGGGTGTGATTGCGCCGGGCGATGCCGACAAGCTGTGCGACGAGTTCAACGAGCACCTCGAGCAGGAATTCGCCGCTGCGAAGGAATACAAGCCCGACGTGGCCGACTGGTTCGGCGGGCGCTGGGCCGGCATGAACAAGCCTGCCGATCCCGAAAACGCGCGCCGTAACGTCGAGACAGCGATCCCCAAGAAGCTGTTCGACAGCCTTGGCCGCACGCTCACGACCGTCCCTGACGACCTGACCATCCACAAGACCCTGGGCCGCGTGCTCAAGGCCAAGGAGGACATGTTCGCCAGCGGTTCCGGGTTCGACTGGGCTACGGCGGAAGCGCTCGCCTTCGGCAGCCTCGTCACCGAAGGCTTCGGTGTCCGCCTGTCGGGCCAGGATTCGGGACGCGGCACCTTCAGCCAGCGCCATGCCGTCTGGGTCGACCAGAACACCGAGCGCAAGTACATCCCGCTCTGCCAGCTGCCGCATGGCAAGTTCGAGGTCTACGACAGCCCGCTGTCCGAATACGGCGTGCTCGGCTTCGAATACGGCTTCGCAATGGCCGATCCCAAGAGCCTGGTGATGTGGGAAGCGCAGTTCGGCGATTTCGCCAACGGTGCGCAGATCATGATCGACCAGTTCATCGCCGCGGGCGAAGCCAAGTGGCTGCGCGCCAACGGCCTGGTCCTGCTGCTGCCGCACGGATACGAGGGCCAGGGTCCGGAACACAGCTCGGCGCGTCTCGAACGCTTCCTCCAGCTGTGTGCGAACGACAATATCCAGGTGTGCAACATCACCACGCCGGCGAACTACTTCCACGTGCTTCGCCGCCAGATGCTGCGCAACTTCCGCAAGCCCATGGTCATCATGACCCCCAAGAGCCTGCTGCGTCATCCACTCGCCAAGTCGGATGCCGCCGAGTTCATGGGCGATACGCATTTCATGCGCATCAAGTCGGACATGAAGGACATTGCCGACGCCAAGGTGAAGCGCCTCGTGCTGTGCAGCGGCAAGGTCGCCTACGACCTCATGCAGCGCCGTGACGAGGCAGGCCTCGAGGACGTGTCGGTTGTCCGTATCGAGCAGCTCTACCCCTTCCCCGGCGAACCGCTCGCGGCGCGCCTCAAGAAGATGAAGAACCTCGAGAAGATCGTCTGGTGCCAGGAAGAACCGAAGAACAATGGCGCCTGGTTCTTCGTCGACCGCCTGATCGAGGAAGCTGCCGACGCGGCGGGCAAGAAGGGCATGCGTCCCTGCTATGCCGGTCGCGAAGTCGCTGCATCGCCAGCCACCGGCTACGCCAGCCGCCACCAGGTCCAGCAGGAAGCGCTGGTCAACATCGCGCTCGGCCTGAACGACGGCGACAATTCCGCCGCCAGCACCACCTGCAACTGATCGAGGCCCCGGAAGGAATAACGATATCATGGCCACCGAAGTCAAAGTCCCCACGCTGGGTGAATCGGTCACCGAAGCGACCATCGGCGAACTTCTCAAGAAGGTCGGCGACACGGTGAAGGTGGACGAGCCCATCGTCAGCCTTGAGACCGACAAGGTTGCGGTCGAAGCGCCCTCGCCCGTCGCGGGCACGATCACCGAGATCAAGGTTGCCGTCGGCGACACGGTCGAGGTCGGCGCGGTCATCGCCGTCGTGAGCGACGGCGTGGCGGCAGGCGAGACCACCGCAATCGAACCGCGCGAGGCCCCGGCCCCGTCGCCTGCCCCCGCCCCCGCCCCCGCGCCTGCACAGGCGAAGGAAGCCGCTTCCGACAGCGCCCAGACGCTGTCGCCTGCCGTTCGCCGCGCAGTGCTCGAACACGGCGTCGATCCCTCGACGATCAAGGGTACCGGCAAGGACGGTCGCCTGACCAAGGAAGACGTCGTCGCCGCTGCTCAGGCCAAGTCGAGCGCACCTGCGACCGCTCCGGCCGACTCCGCCGGTCCGGCCGCGGTTGCCGCCGCCACCGGCGAGCGTCGCGAGGAACGCGTCAAGATGACGCGCATGCGCCAGACCATCGCCAAGCGCCTCAAGAGCGCGCAGGAAACCGCCGCGCTGCTGACCACCTTCAACGACGTCGACATGTCGGAAGTGATGGCCGCGCGCGAACGGTACAAGGACCTGTTTGCCAAGAAGCACGACATCAAGCTGGGCTTCATGAGCTTCTTCGCCAAGGCTGCCTGCCTGGCGCTGAAGGACATCCCGGGCGTCAACGCGCAGATTGACGGCGACGAGATCGTCTACCACGATTACGTCGACATCTCGGTCGCGGTCTCGGCCCCCAACGGCCTCGTCGTGCCAGTTGTACGCGATGCCGACAGCAAGTCGTTCGCACAGATTGAGAAGGACATTGCCGACTTCGGCAAGCGCGCCAAGGAAGGCACGCTCACCATGGAAGACATGAAGGGCGGCACCTTCACCATCTCCAACGGCGGCGTGTTCGGCGGCCTGATGTCGACCCCGATCATCAATCCGCCGCAGAGCGCCGTCCTCGGCCTCCACCGCATCGAAGACCGCCCGGTCGTGCGCAACGGCGAGATCGTGATCCGCCCGATGATGTACATCGCGCTGTCCTACGACCACCGCCTGATCGACGGCCGCGAGGCGGTCACCGCACTCAAGATCATCAAGGAAGCGATCGAAGATCCCACGCGGATGCTGATCGACCTCTGAGGAAGAAATCATGGCTGAATACGACTACGACGTCCTCGTCATCGGCGCCGGTCCCGGCGGTTACGTTGCCGCTATCCGCGCGGCACAGCTGGGCCTCAAGACCGCCTGCGCGGAAAGCCGCGAGACGCTGGGCGGCACCTGCCTCAACGTCGGCTGCATCCCGTCAAAGGCCATGCTGCACGCATCGGAGTATTTCGACGCCGCCGCAAACGGCACGATGGCGCATATGGGCATCGAAGTTTCGCCGAAGCTCAATCTCGACGCCATGCATGGCCAGCGCCGCGATGCGGTGAAGCAGCTAACCGGTGGCATCGAGTTCCTGTTCAAGAAGAACAAGGTCGACTGGAAGAAGGGCCACGCCACCTTCCAGGACGCGCATACGGTCAGGGTCGGCGACGAGACGGTCACCGCGAAGAACGTGATCATCGCCACCGGCTCCTCAGTCACGCCCCTGCCCGGTGTCGAGGTCGACAACGACAAGCAGGTGGTGGTCGATTCCACCGGCGCGCTCGAACTCAAGGCCGTGCCGAAGAAGATGGTCGTCATTGGTGGCGGCGTGATCGGGCTGGAACTCGGGTCGGTCTGGCGTCGTCTCGGGGCAGAGGTGATCGTGGTCGAATATCTCGACCAACTGCTCCCCGGCATGGACGGCGAAGTCCGCAAGGAAGCGGGCAGGATCTTCAAGAAGCAGGGCATGGAACTGCGCCTGTCGACCAAGGTCACCGGCTGCACCGCCAAGGGCAAGAAGGCGACGCTGACGCTCGAACCCGCCGCTGGCGGCGAGGCAACGACGCTGGAAGCAGACTGTGTGCTCGTATCCATCGGTCGTCGGCCGAACACCTCGGGCCTCGGCCTGGAAAACATCGGCCTCGAGCTCAACAAGCGCGGCCAGATCGAGACCGATCACGACTTCCGCACCGCGGTCGACGGCGTGTGGGCCATCGGCGACGTTGTCCCCGGCCCGATGCTCGCGCACAAGGCCGAGGACGAAGGCATCGCATGTGCCGAGAACATCGCCGGACAGACCGGCATCGTGAACCACGATGTCATCCCCGGCGTCGTCTACACCTGGCCCGAGTTTGCCGGTGTCGGCCTGACGCAGGAAGAGGCGATCGAGAAGCTGGGCGACAAGACGAAGGTCAAGGTCGGCAAGTTCCCGATGATGGCCAACAGCCGCGCCAAGACCAACCATGAGCCGGACGGTTTCGTGAAGGTCATCGCCGATGCCGAGACGGACCGCGTGCTCGGCGTCTGGGCCATCGCATCGGTCGCCGGCACGATGATCGCCCAGGCCGCGCAGGCCATGGAATTCGGTGCCACCAGCGAGGACATCGCCTACACCTGCCACGCTCACCCGACGCACTCAGAGGCGATCAAGGAAGCGGCGATGGCGGTCCAGGGCAAGCCCATCCACATCTGACCATGGAAGCCGCGCCGATGCACCCGACAGGAACGGCATCGGCGCGGTATCCGGCACTGTTCGCGCTCGGCCTGCCGGTCCTTGCCGGTATCGCGTACCTTTGGCTCGGGGGAGCACCAGCGAGCTATCCGGTCATCAACGCCGTGGCCCTTGCGACAGGTTGGGCTGCCATCCTCCTCCCGGCTGTCGAGCCATCCCTGCGCCTTCGCCGCGCAATTCTCATCGCGCTGCTGGTCGTTCTCTTCCTTCCGCTCGCAACGGGACCACACCTCAACGGCATTTCCCGCTGGCTACCCCTAGGTCCGTTCCAGCTCCACGCGGGATCGCTCGTCCTGCCGACCATCGCCGTCCTCGCAGCGCGTGAGCCGGACTATGCCCCGCCAATCCTGCTCACGGCGTTGCTTGTTGCCTTCGTCCAGCCGGACGCCGCGACAGGCTACGCTGTCATGTTCGCAGCTGCCGGCCTCTACAACGCAACGCGCGACTGGCGACTGGTCCTTGTGGCGGGAGTGGCATTCCTTGCCAGCCTGATCGCCGGATTTCGCGGCGAACTGCCAGCCCAGCCCTTTGTCGAGCGCGTGCTCATCCAGCTCGGGCTTGACGCACCCTTGATCGGACTGGGACTGCTCACCGCCCTGCTCGGCGGGTTCTTCACCGTTGTCCATGCCCTTCACGCGCCCAAACCCGAACGGCATGCGCTCGCAGGCGCCCTGTTCGGCTTCTCGCTCGCCGCGCTGGTGTCAAACTACCCCAGCGTCCTCATCGGCTATGGCGCGGCGCCGATCATCGGCTTCGGCGTGGCACTCGCCCTCGCCCGTCAGACGCCGTCGGGGTAAAGGGGCCGAATGTCGACCGGTATGTCGCCCATGGCGGCAAACCTGGCTTTCGCCGCCGCATCGAGCACGGCATAGCGCGCGAAAAAGGCCTTGGTCCCTTCGTAATCGCCACGCGCCTGCAGCATGAGCTGGTCGTGGAGCAGGTCTTCCAGCCCGCTTTCGAGCTGTGCGTAGTCGACGACGTAGCGATTGCTATCGCCATCCCAGGCGAACGCACCCTTCTCCTTGAGGTAGCCGTACTGCAGCGCCGCGCCCTTGCCGTGAGCCTCGTCGATGCCGAAGCGCATCGCCCGGAAGATGCCCGCGAAATAGGTGGCGAGCAGTTGCTGCTTCTCCGCCTTGGGCAGCTCGCCCTTCTCCATCATGAAAAGGATGTTCCACACGCCCATAACGTCGGCCTTGCTCTCCTCGAGCGCCGAGTACTGCTCCTTCAGCTCCTCGTTCACCGTTGTCTGGCGGCCGTTCTTGGTGATCGTGCCCGGCCCGAGGCTGTGCGACAGCTCGTGGAACAGCGTTTCGAGTTCCATGTACTTCTTCGCCACCAGCTTCGCCTGGTCGGGCTTCAGCACGACATCGCCGATGGGATCGAGAATGCGCTCGTATTTAGCGCCGAGAACATTGGCGAGAATGACCTTCTTCGCGCCCTTGGCCTCACGCACGCGCTCGTCATTGGGCAGGTTGAAGGCGATGGTTTGCACGCCGGGGACATTGTCGCCGCCGCCGTGGACTTGGTCGGCCACCGCGATGGGGCTTTCGAAGCCACGCTGGAAGTTCTTGTACTGGTCCTCGATCGGGAGGTTGCCTTCCATGTCGCGCAGGTAGTGCTTGTACTTGTCGAGCGCGGCGCTTTCCTCGGGATTGCGCAGGGTAACGAAGCTCTCGAAGGCGGTCTTGGTGCCGTAGAGGCGGTCGGTGTAGACTTCGTAGGGGCCAATCGCGACTTCGATGGGCGTGTCCTTCAAATCCATCCAAGCCATCTCGCTCTCGAAATAGTCGTCGGTGAGGAAGCTTGCCGCCCGCAGCGAAAGGAACTTCTTGAGGCTGGGGTTCGAGGTGCGTTGCGAGGCCTGTTCAAGCAAGCGCGCGGCCGGAACGAGGAATTCGCGGTACTCGACGGAATAAGGCACGGCGACCAGCCGGTCACCCTCGCGCTTGACCACCGTATAGGGACTAAGCAGCGCCTCCTTCTGGTCGGGATGAGCGGCAAGGTAGGCATCGAACTCCTCGCGCGTCAGCTCGGTCGGGTAAAAGCCGGCTCCCTCGGGCAACTGGGTAGTTCCCCAGAACGGGTGAAATTCGGCAAGATCGTCCCACGCGCCGAAATAGCGGTCGAACATTGCAAGCAGCATGTCGCGGTCGCCGCGCTTGCTGTTGGCAATCGCTGCGCGAACCTGCGGATTGTCGGCGTAGCGCTGGCGCAGGTAGATCTTGTCCATGTAGCCCGATGCTTCGATCAGCATGTTCACCACATCGCGTTCCTCGGGCGTGAGGTAACTGGTGTCGGGTGTCATGCGGATCTCGGCCAGCTTCGCGTACTGCGCCGCCATGTCGTAGCCTTCATGGGCGGCGGGCGTTTCAGTGCTTGCGACCTTGGTCTCGGTGGCAAGCGGGGCGCAGGCAGCACTGGCGAGCAGAAGGGGCAGGATGGCGCGACGCATGTGAATCTCCTCCGGGACTTTGTCTCTGGTTATCCAACGCCATGCGGGTCCGAAGTGTCCCGCGCAAGCAGCCGATTGACCGGCGACCGACCTTGTCCGACAAGGCGGGCGAGAGGGAGAGACGATGGCTTATCCGAAACTGACCAAGCAGCCGGGTGCACTCGAAACCGCCGCAGCGATCCGCAATGGATCCATGTCGCCTATCGAAGCGGTCGAAGCGGCGATCGCGCGCATCGAACATCACGATGCGCATATCAATGCGGTCGCGGTCACCGATTTCGATCGCGCGCGTGATGCGGCCAAGGCGCTTGGCAAGCGCCAGCCTAGCGCGGACGAACCGCTGTTCGGTGTGCCCATGACCGTCAAGGAGAGCTTCAATGTCGCGGGTTTGCCGACGACATTCGGTCACGAGCAGTATGCCGATAATATCGTAGACAAGGATGCGGAGGTCGTCCGCCTGCTGAAGGGCGCCGGTGCGATCATCCTTGGCAAGACCAACGTTCCCCCAGACCTCGCCGACCTGCAGAGCAACAACCCCGTCTACGGCCGCACCAACAATCCGCACGATCATGACCGGGTGGCTGGCGGATCGAGCGGCGGTTCGGCGGCAGCGGTCGCTAGCGGAATGGTGCCATGCGAATACGGCAGCGATATCGGCAGCTCGATCCGCAACCCGGCGCATTTCAATGGCATCTATGGCCACAAGACCAGTTTCGGCCTCGTCAGCAGGCGGGGTCATACGCATCCGGCGGCCGGCGGCCTCGACGTGCACGAGGGCCCGCTTTCGGTCGTCGGTCCCCTTGCCCGTTCGGCCGAAGACCTCACCGCCCTGCTCGAGATCACCACTGCGCGACCGCTCGTGCGGCGAGAGAAGTCTTTGTCGGAGTGCCGCTTCCTTGCCGTGCTCGAGCATCCGGTCAGCGAAGTTGACGCTTCCGTGCGGGTGCCCATCGAGGAAGCTCTGGCAGAACTGGAAAAGGCCGGGGCCACGATCGACCGCACCAGCGCGCTGCTTCCCGATCTGGCCGAGTTGCATGCTGATTACCTGCGCCTGCTCAACGTCGCCATGGCACGCGGTCGTCCGGCACCCGGCGGCAAGGAGATGTCGCTGGTCGACTATTACCTCCTGCTCGACCGGCAGGCTCGCTGCGAATACGCGTGGGGCGACCTTTTCGCCGAGTACGATTTCGTCCTCGCGCCGCCGCTGCCCTTCCTTGCCTACAAGCACGACGCTACACCGATCAACCAGCGCCGCATCACGATCAACGGCAAGGATTCCGCCTTTGCCGACGCGCTGGCCTGGGCAGGCATCGCCACCTATCCCAACCTTCCTTCCACCGTCGTCCCGGTCGGGGCGACCGACGGCTTGCCGTGCGGCATGCAGGTCATGGGGCCGCGTTGGTCCGACCTCGATTGCATCGCCACCGCGGGTGCCATCGGGAAGCTGTTGCACGGCTGAGCCTGCTCGGCCAAAGCAGACCGCCTTCGGGGGTCAATGAAAAGGACGGGGACTGCATGGCGCAACAGCGCATGATGCTCAAATTCGCAAAGTGGCACATCTGGCTTGGCTGGCTGGTCGGCGTGCCCGTCCTGATGTGGACGGTCACGGGTCTCGTCATGGTCGCCAAGCCGATCGAGGAAGTGCGCGGCAACCATCTTCGCAAGGAAGCCGCCCCGGCCGCGTTGCCTGCAGACACCCGCATCGCAATATCGCTGCCTTCGGGAAGCACCAAACCGGTCAGTTCGGTGACGACACGCGTCGAGCGCGGCGAGACGATCACCCGGATCGCCTACCTCGACGGAACAAGCGACCGCTTCGCCGCAGACGGACGCCGGATGGGTCCGGTTTCCGAGGTCGAGGCGCGCCTGCTTGTCGCGCAGGAGATCGTTGGCGGCGACAAGGTTACCGGCACCAGCAGGTTTGCGGCCGATGACGTGCCGCTCGATTTCCGGCGTCCCCTACCCGTCTGGCAGGTCCGGCTCGCTGATGGCACCCATGTCTATGTCGGGACGGAAACCGGCGAGATCGAGGCGGTCCGCACGCGCTGGTGGCGAACGTTCGATTTCGTTTGGGGCCTTCACATCATGGACCTGCAGACGCGCGAGGATACGCACCACCCGATCCTGATCCTCTTCGCAGTCCCGTCCGTTCTCGGCGCCCTGCTCGGCTGCATCCTGATGTTCCGCCGCCGCAAGGCGCGCGTCGCGGCATGAACAGCGAGGTCCTGACCCCGGTCCTCGACTGGCTCGACCTCGCAGGCGTGGCGATTTTTGCCTTGACCGGTGCCCTCGTTGCGGCGCGCGAGAAGCAGACCATGGTCACGCTGTCGTTCTTCGCGCTGGTGACCGGCGTTGGCGGAGGAACGATCCGTGACCTCCTCATAGGGGCGCCGGTATTCTGGATCCACGACGCCTGGGTGGCCGCAATCTGTCTCGGGGTCGCGCTCTTTGCCTGGTTCACACCAACGCGCTGGTGGGAAGGAACATTTCTCTCGATCGCGGATGGCCTCGGGCTGGCTGCGTATGCGGTGCTCGGCACGGCAAAGGCGCTGGAATACGGCGTGCCTCATATCCCCGCGCTGTTGATGGGGATCATCACAGGCTGCGCCGGCGGGATCATCCGCGACGTTATCGCGGGTCGCCCGTCAATCCTGATGAAGCCGGAACTCTATGTTACAGCGGCCGCACTATCCGCGAGCGTCACCGTGCTTGGCGAAACGATCGGGATACCGCGAGAACTGACATGGGTGCTGGCGACGGGCGCAGGTTTCGGCCTGCGCCTCGCCGCAATCAGGTGGAAGCTCGCGCTCCCGGCCTACGGCAGGGACTAGGCGCCCTTGCCCTGATAGCCGGTGCCGAACTCGATGTCGGCATCGACCGGGGCCCCAGCCGAGGGACCTCCGGGATAGGTGGCATCCGCCCCACCCTGTGCATCCGTGCGCGCTCGTGCGGCGGCATAGTAATCATCGCCGTACTGGCTATCGTCACGAGCCTGGTCGCCACGGTCCTCGTCGTCGCGTTCTTCCCAGGACTGGTCGCCCCGATCGTCGTCGTTGCTGCCCTGGTAGTTGCGATCCTCGCGACCGCGACCATAGTCGATCGCTTCGATCCGGCCGTCCTGGCCGATCGAGCAGGTCCATCCATCGCGATTGTAGAGAGTGCCGGTCACTTCCCACCCGCGCGCGTTGCGATTCACCGTATCGACAGTCTCGATGCGGGCATTGCGTTCGACCTCGTCGACGCAGGTGTTGATCGCGCGATCGATACCGCGCGTGTCGTCGTAGCCCGAATTCCAGTCGCCACGGCGCTGATCGGGATAGGGACGCGGATAGTCGCGGTCGCGATAGCGGCGGTCCTGCGAATTCTTGGCTGCACTGGCGATCGCGGCGATCCCGCCAAGGATCAGCACGCCGGCAAGGATGTCGCCACCATCGACGCGATTGCGACGATAGCGGTACCAGTGGTTGTGAACGACGTCCTCACCCGGGGCCCAAGCCATCGGAGCGTCTACCGACACGGCCGGGACCGGTGCCGGAAGATCGGCGGCGAGAACGGGAGTTGCGGTGAGCGAGAGAGCGGCAAGGATTGCCGGTGCGGCGGAAAGCTTGAAGACCTTGGTCATGGCCCGATTACCCCAGAGTGCCCGCCCCCACCAAGACGCGCGGCTGATACGATGGCAAAAAAATAGGCGGTCCAGGCTGCATGGAGCCTGAACCGCCCGTGGTGGTCATTGCACGGTTCGTCGCTTAGCCGAGACCGCGAATTCCCTTGAAATCGACGTCGGTCACGCGACCACGCTCGATGTAGCAGGTGAACTTGCCGCTATCGCGGTCGTTCCAGCGGTTGTAGCGGTTGTAGTTGTCGCGATAGCCGTAACGGTCATAGCGTCCGCCGCGATAATTGCCGTCGACCATGATGCGACCCTTTACGCGCCAGCCGTAGCGGGTGTCCTTGACGTCGCTGATGTCGGTGACCTGGGCGTAGTTGTAGCCGTAGCGACGGGCATCCTGGCGAGCCGCATTGACGCAACGTTCCACGGCAGCACGCGGATTGCCGCGGCTCGACCAGCGGTCACCGCGATAGTCGCGGTCGTTGTAACGATAGTCGCGGTCGCCATAACGATAGTCGTCATAGCCGTAGCCACGGTTCTTGCTGGCGGCACTGGCAACAGCGGCGATGCCGCCGATGATCACGGCCCCGGCGATCACGTCACCGACGGAAATCCCGTCATTGTCGCGGTGGCCGGCGTAGGCAGGCGTAGCACCCGCAAGCGCCATTGCGCCGACGGCTGCCGTTGCGATCCCACCCTTCGCAAAGGTCTTCAGGTTCTTGGTCATGTGAGGCTCTCCTCGAAAGCACCGTGGCGGGACTGCCTCGGTTGAGCCTCTTCTAGGTGATTCGCTCTGAGGTCACGCTGAACTCGGCTGACAGGCCCCGTTCAGCATTTTGCCTATTTTTATGAATATCATTTTGTACTTAGAATCCGATACTTACCCAAGAAAGCGCTCCGAACGTCCCTTTTCGAAGCCTTCGCCCGGAGCTCTGATCGGCAAGGGCTCTGTTAATATTGGAAGCACTTTACCTGAACTTTATTGCCCCGCACGGGCAAAACAAAAGGGCCGGAAGGTTTCCCTTCCAGCCCCGCTTGTCTTGCTACGAAGGCGCCTCAGGCGTCTTCGAACTCTTCCTCGTTCATCACCGGACCCGAATCCTGGCCCTTGGCATCGACGTCGCGATCGACGAGCTCGATGACGGCCATCGGAGCGGCGTCGCCAGCGCGGATGCCGGCCTTGATGATGCGGGTGTAGCCGCCGTCACGGTCCGAATAACGCTCGGCCAGGACGTCGAACAGCTTCTTGAGCTGTGTTTCGTCCTGCAGGCGGCCCTGCGCGAGGCGACGGTTCGAAAGACCGCCACGCTTTGCCAGCGTGATCAGCTTTTCGACGTAGGGACGCAGTTCCTTCGCCTTGGGGGCGGTGGTCATGATCTGCTCGTGCTTGATCAGCGCGGCAGCCATGTTGCGGAACATGGCGTTGCGGTGGCCGGTCTTGCGCTGCAGCTTGCGGCCGGAAAGTTTGTGACGCATTTCAATACTTCCTTCGTTCGTAAGGGGCCCGTTCTAGGTAGCCCGGTACGGGCCGGAATTGCGGGTCCGGCCCATTCCCGTTGCGAGGTGTTAGCCCAGCAGCTCCTGTTCGAGCTTCTTGGCCATTTCCTCGATGTTCTCGGGCGGCCAGCCGGGGATGTCCATGCCGAGGCGCAGGCCCATCGAGCTCAGGACTTCCTTGATCTCGTTGAGCGACTTGCGGCCGAAGTTCGGCGTGCGGAGCATCTCGGCCTCGGTCTTCTGGACCAGGTCGCCGATGTAGATGATGTTGTCGTTCTTGAGGCAGTTGGCCGAACGCACCGACAGTTCCAGCTCGTCGACCTTCTTGAGAAGGTAACGGTTGAGCTGGTTGGTGTCGCTTTCCTGCGGCTCCGCAGCCTGGCCGATCATGGCCGAAGGTGCCTGCGGGATGCCGTCCTCGAAGTGGACGAACAGCGTCAGCTGGTCCTGGAGGATACGCGCGGCATAGGCCACGGCATCTTCCGGAGCCACGGTGCCGTCGGTTTCGACGGTCAGCGAGAGCTTGTCGTAGTCCAGTTCCTGGCCAACGCGGGCGTTCTCGACCTTGTAGCTCACCTGGCGAACCGGCGAGTAGAGCGAGTCGACCGGGATCAGGCCGATCGGAGCGTCCACCGGACGGTTCATCACGGCCGGGCGATAGCCCTTACCGGTGTCGGCGGTCAGCTCCATGTTGAGCGTCGCACCTTCGTCGAGGTGGCAGATCACGAGATCCTTGTTCATCACCTCGATATCGCCCGAGACGGCGATGTCGCCGGCCTTCACTTCGGCAGGGCCGGTGGCGGAAAGCTGCAGGCGCTTCATGCCTTCGCCTTCCATCTTCAGCGCGATCTGCTTCACGTTAAGGACGATGTCGGTGACGTCTTCGCGGACACCGGCGAGCGACGAGAATTCGTGCAGCACGCCTTCGATCTTGATCGAGGTGATCGCGGCACCCTGGAGCGAGCTCAGGAGCACGCGGCGCAGGGCATTGCCGAGCGTCAGGCCAAAGCCACGCTCGAGCGGTTCAGCAACGAAGGTAGCCTTGCGGGCCTTGTCGCCGGAATCCTTGATATCAAGGCTATTGGGTTTCTTGAGTTCCTGCCAGTTCTTGATGTTGACGGACATGAAAATCCCCTGGTTCGGATGCGGGCGGGACCGGAGCTCTTTGGCAAGAGCGCCCGGTCCGTGGAGGGTGTCGGCGGCCCGCTAGCGAGCCGCCAGGCAGGTACGGATCAGACGCGACGACGCTTGGAAGGACGGACCCCGTTGTGCGGGATCGGCGTCACGTCGCGGATCGAGGTGATGGTGAAGCCCACCGCAGCAAGACCGCGCAGCGCGCTCTCACGACCCGAGCCCGGGCCCTTCACTTCGACCTCGAGGGTGCGAACGCCGTGTTCGGCGGCCTTGCGGCCCGCGTCGTCGGCAGCAACCTGCGCGGCATAGGGAGTCGACTTGCGGCTGCCCTTGAAGCCCATCATGCCGGCGCTGGACCAGCTGATAGCATTGCCCTGAGCGTCGGTGATGGTGATCATGGTGTTGTTGAAGCTGGCGTTGATGTGCGCAACGCCCGAAGAAATGTTCTTCTTGTCGCGGCGCCTGATACGGCCGGGTTCGCGTGCCATGGTGTTCTTTCCTTACATTCTCTCAAGAAGGGAAAAGCGTTCGGGACAAAGCCCCGAAGCTTACTTCTTCTTGCCGGCGATCGGCTTGGCCTTACCCTTGCGGGTGCGGGCGTTGGTGTGGGTGCGCTGGCCGCGGACGGGCAGGCCGGCACGATGACGAAGGCCGCGGAAGGACTTGAGGTCCATCAGGCGCTTGATGTTCATCGCGGTGTTGCGGCGCAGGTCGCCTTCGACAGTGTAGTCGGCGTCGATCGTCTCGCGGATGCGCAGCACTTCCTCATCGGAAAGGTCCTGCACGCGGCGAGCGTGGTCGATACCGAGCTTGTCGGCGATCTCGAGGGCCGTGGTACGGCCGATACCGTGAATATAGGTCAGCGCGATGATAACGCGCTTGTTGGTGGGGATGTTTACCCCGGCAATACGAGCCACTTACTTCTCCATGCTCCACAGGGACGTACCGGAAGGCCGGCACCCCTATCTCATCGCTCAATCCACTCGGCGCAGGCGGCATGCTAACGCAAAAAGCCCGGTTGGCGCGCACATTGGCTGTCGCCTGCCGGACTCACCGCAAGTGTCGAATGAAAGGCGCGCTTAGGAGGATTCGCCTTGGGCGTCAACCGCCTTGCGCACGCGACACGACGAACCGCCGATATGGGCGGCTCGCCTCGTGTTTCAAGCCTGTTACACCAGCCGCGAGGCGAGGTCAAAAGTCCTCGCGGCCATTTGAACGTTAACCGCGTAAATGCTGCAGCTGTTCGATCAATCCTGCCCGAGGCTGTCGATTTCCGCCTCCAGGCTGTCAGGAGAAGGGTTCTCGGTAGCCGCGGTCTCCCGATCCTCGGCGGTATCTAGCGGCCCGAGGTGATCGCGAAGCGCCCGCAACTGCTGCGTCATCACGCCATCAACCGCTTTCGAGATCTCGTCGATCTTGTAGCGCATGGGGCCACCGACATTGTATTCCCACAGCACCCGGGTGCCCCCTTCGACCCCTTTCAGTGTGATGGTGAGGACCCCGGTGGCGGGTTCACCCTGCAGCGGGCCAAGCCCGCCGCGCATGCGTAGGACCTTGAGCGGATAGGACTGGATGACGGTCATGTGCTGGACACTGCCATCGAGCGAGAAACCATCCTTGCGGTCCTCGCCAGGCACCTTTTCGCAGAAGCAGCCCCCGGCCTGCGGTACCAGAGTCATGTTTGAGGCATCGCCCGACCAGGTATGGGCGTCAGTCCACCAATCACCCGGCTTGGTCAGTGCCAGCCAGGTCTTCATGCTTGTAGTCGCGACCGTAACCGTGTCACGGGTCACGAATCCATCTGCGCGAGTTTCAACGACTTCGGCTGCCACAGGTGCGGCAGAAAACAGCGCTATGGCGGTGGCGAAACGGTGCATCCCTCACTCCCCTCTGGATCGAGGTCCTAAGCGATGGGCGCAGGCTTGAAAAGGTCGGCTCGGATCAGCGCGAGAGGATCGCGTCGATCGCGTGCGTCACTTCACCGATAGCGGCCATGCCATCGACACGGCTGACGATGCCGCGCGCTTCGTAGCCGGGCAGGATCGGCGCGGTTTCGTTGCGATAGACCGCCATTCGATTGCGAACGGTCTCTTCGTTGTCGTCGGGGCGACGCTTGAATTCGGTCGACCCGCACTTGTCGCAAACACCCGGCTTCTCGGGTTGCTTGAACGTATCGTGATAGCCTTCGCCACAATTGGCGCAGGTAAACCGACCGGTGATGCGCTCGACGAGCGCGTCTTCGTTCACTTCCAGTTCGATCACATGGTCGAGCTTGCGGCCATGCCTTGCGAGGATACTGTCAAGCATCTCGGCCTGGGCTTCGGTGCGGGGATAGCCGTCGAAAATAGCGCCCGTGTCTGGCCCCATCGCGGTCAGTTCCGCATCGATGAGCTCGCTCACGATGTCGTCCGAAACGAGGTCGCCGCGATCCATGATCGCCTTCGCCTTGATGCCGACCGGGGTTCCTGCCTTCACTGCCGCGCGAAGCATGTCGCCGGTCGACAGCTGGCGCATCCCGTGATGCTCCTCGAGGCGTTGTGCCTGCGTGCCCTTGCCAGCGCCCGGAGGGCCAAGAAGGATAATGTCCATCGCGTTAAGTCCCCTTCACCTGCGTTGATGCCTTAACGCAGGCGCCCCTTCAACTTGGCCTTTTTGATGAGATCGCCATACTGATGCGCCAGCAGGTGCGACTGGATCTGGCTGATCGTGTCGACCGTAACGTTGACCACGATCAGCAGGCTGGTCCCGCCGAGGAACAGCGGTACGCCCGTTTGCGCGATGCCCCATTCGGGAATGACGCAGACGATGGTCAGGTAGATCGCGCCGATCACGGTGATACGCGTCAGCACGTAGTCGAGATACTCCTCGGTGCGCTTGCCCGGACGGATGCCCGGGATGAAGCCGCCATTCTTCTTCAGGTTCTCCGACGTCTCTTCAGGATTGAAGACGATCGCCGTGTAGAAGAAGCAGAAGAAGATGATGCCGATGGCGTAGAGCGCCATGTAAAGCGGCTGGCCATGCTGGAGGTACTGCAGCACGGTCTGGAGGATCGAGCCAAAGGTCGTATCGGTGTCCACGGAATTGCCCGCGAACTGGGTGATCGTCAGCGGCAGCAGAAGCAGCGAGCTGGCAAAGATCGGCGGGATGACACCCGCAGTATTGAGCTTGAGCGGCAGGTGCGAACGGTCGGCCTGCATCATCCCGCGCTGCGTCGCGCGCTTGGGATACTGGATGAGAAGGCGCCGTTGGGCGCGCTCGAAGAAGCAGATGCCAAGGATCAGCAGCACCGCCATAACGATGAAGCCGACGATCGTACCGGTCGAAATCGAACCTTCCGAATAGCCCTTGCCCATGTTGCTGACGAATGTCGGGAACTGGGCGACGATACCGGCCATGATGATCAGCGACACGCCGTTGCCGATGCCGCGACTGGTGATCTGTTCACCCAGCCAGAGGAGGAACATGGTCCCGCCGACAAGGCTGATGACGGCACCTATGCGGAACATCAGGCCCGGTTCGACGACGGCCTGGAGGCCGCTTTGCGCACCGTAGCTTTCAAGGCCGGATGCAAGGAACCAACCCTGGATCGCGCACAGGAAGACCGTGCCGTAGCGGGTATACTGGTTGAGCTTCTGACGCCCTGCCCCGCCCTCTTTCTTCAGCGCGGCGAGACTCGGATGCAAAGCAGCCGCCAGCTGCACCACGATCGAGGCCGTAATGTAGGGCATGACGCCGAGCGCGATGAGACTCATGCGCTCAAGGCTGCCGCCCGAAAATGTGTTGAACAGGTCGAGGATGCCACCGCGGGTCTGATCGTACAGGTCGCTGAGGATGAGCGGATTAACGCCCGGCAGCGGCACGAAGCTCAGGAAGCGGAAGACGATCAGCGCGCCGATGGTGAACCAGATACGGTTCTTGAGCTCGGTGGCTTTCGAGAAATTGGCGAGACTGAGGTTGCTCGCGATATTGTCGGCGCGTGATGCCATTGGTCGTATTCGATCCTAGCTTGTCGCCGGCCCGTCCCGGCGCTGACCGGACAGATAGGGAGAGGGGGGCGGAATGTCGAACCCCGCCCCCCGCTTTTTTGTCGGTTACTTGGCCTTCTTGGCCTTGTTGGCTTCGGCGCGAGCAGCCTTTTTCTCGTGCTCGGGCTGGGCCTTCTCGATGATCTCGACCTTGCCGCCAGCCTTTTCGACCGCCTCGATCGCGCCCTTCGACGCGCCGGCAACCTTGAAGGTGACCTTGGTCGTCAGTTCGCCCTTGCCGAGCAGACGGACGCCGTCCTTGCCACCGCGAGCGAGGCCAGCAGCCTGCAGCGCTTCGTGGTCGAGGGTCTTCTTGGTGTCGAGCTTCTTGGCGTCGATGAACTTCTGGACCATGCCCAGGTTCACTTCGGCATAGTCCTTGGCGAAGGGGTTGTTGAAGCCACGCTTCGGCAGGCGCATGTGAAGCGGCATCTGGCCGCCTTCGAAGCCCTTGATGGCGACGCCCGAACGGCTCTTTTGGCCCTTCTGGCCACGGCCGCCAGTCTTGCCCTTGCCCGAGCCGATGCCACGGCCCACGCGGATGCGGGACTTACGGGCGCCTTCGTTGTCGCGGAGATCGTTCAGTTTCATGGTGTGCACTCGCTTTCGCTTTAGTTCGCGCTGAAAAATGGAAGCGGCCCGCTATCGCAGCAGGCCGCCCCCGTCAATTATGCTGTCGCAGATCAGTCGACGATCTGGACGAGATGCGGGATCTTCGCAATCGCGCCACGCACCTCGGGGGTGTCCTGGCGCTCGACGATCTTGTGCATCTTGTTCAGCCCAAGACCGATGAGGATCTTGCGCTGGCTTTCCGGACGGCGGATCGGCGAACCGACCTGCTTGATCTTGATGGTGCTGTTCTTGGCCATCGATCTTACTCCGCGATAGCGGCGGCGTCGGCTTCAGCCTCGGCCTCCGATGCCCCGCCGCGACCCAGCAGGTCGGCAACCTTCTTACCGCGACGCTGGGCCACCGACTTCGGCGAAGTCTGGTCCTGCAGCGCGTCGAAGGTGGCGCGGATCATGTTGTAGGGGTTCGAGGTGCCGACCGACTTGGTCACCACGTCGGCAACGCCGAGGCTCTCGAACACGGCGCGCATCGGACCACCGGCGATGATGCCGGTACCCGGAGGCGCGGTGCGGACGGTGACCTTGCCGGCACCGAAGCGACCATTGCCGTCGTGATGGAGGGTGCGGCCCTCCTTCAGCGGAACGCGGATCATCTTCTTGCGCGCCGAGGCAGTCGCCTTCGAAATGGCTTCCGGCACTTCGCGGGCCTTGCCGTGGCCGAAGCCGACGCGACCCGAGCCATCACCCACGACGACCAGCGCAGCGAAACCGAAGCGCTTGCCGCCCTTCACCGTCTTGCTGACGCGGTTGATGTGGACGAGCTTCTCGATGATGCCGTCGTCTTCTTCCTCGCGCTTGCCGCGACGATCGTCGCGACCACGGCCACGACCGCGGCCTTCGCCACGCTCGCCACCGCGACCACGGCCACGGCCCTGGCGTTCCTGCGGCTGGCCCTCGTCGCCCTGGGCAGCCGACTGGTTGTCGGCGGCTTCGGACGGCGTGTCGGCGATTGCCGGCTGCTCGTTGGTCACCGCGTGCTCGGTCTCGGCAGCCACGGTTTCTTCGTTCTTGTTTTCGTCAGCCATCATCAGAACTCCAGCCCGCCTTCGCGAGCGGCGTCGGCCAGCGCCTTGACGCGGCCATGGAACAGGAAGCCGCCGCGATCGAACACGACGGTGGTCACACCGGCCTTCTTGGCTGCGGCGGCGATGTCGCTACCGACCTGCTTGGCGGCGTCGACATTGGCACCCGAGTTCTTCGCACCGAGCGTCGAGGCGGCGGCGAGGGTCTTGCCCGCGGCGTCGTCGATGATCTGCGCGTAGATGTGCTTGCCGGTGCGGTGGACCGAAAGGCGCGGCTTGCCGCCCGAAACGCTCTTGAGAGCGGTACGGACGCGGCGGCGGCGGCGTTCGAAGAGGGAAAGCTTTGCCATCTTACTTCTTCTTCCCTTCCTTGCGGAAGATGTATTCGCCGCGGTACTTGATGCCCTTGCCCTTGTAGGGTTCGGGCTTGCGCCAGCGGCGGACTTCGGCGGCAAACTGGCCAACGGCCTGCTTGTCGATGCCGGAAATCTCCACGGTGGTCTGGTCGGGGGTCTTCACTTCGAGACCTTCGGGAACATCGAGGTCGACGTCGTGCGAATAGCCTAGCTGAAGCTTGAGCTTCTTGCCCTGCGCATTGGCACGGTAGCCGACGCCGGTGATCTCGAGGACCTTGGTGAAACCGTCGGTCACGCCTTCGACGAGGTTCGACACGAGCGTGCGCTGCATGCCCCAGTGGCTGCGGGCAGCCTTGGTGTCGTTCGCCGGCTTGACTGCGATTTCGCCGTCTTCGAGCTTGTACTCGACCAGGTCCGACAGACCCATCGAAAGGGTGCCCTTGGGACCCTTCACGTTGAGCATGCCGTTATCGATGGCGGCAGTGACCCCGCTCGGGATCGCTACCGGCTTCTTGCCGATGCGGCTCATCAGAACACCTCCGCCAGCACTTCGCCGCCGACGTTCTGCGAACGGGCTTCCGCGTCGGAAAGCACGCCCCTCGGCGTCGAGACGATGGTGATGCCAAGGCCGTTGCGAACAACCGGGAGTTCTTTCGAACCCGAGTAGACGCGGCGGCCAGGCTTGGAGACGCGAGCGACATGCTTGATCGCAGGTTCGCCCTCGAAATACTTCAGTTCGATCCGCAGCTGCGGGTGCTTGCCCGAGGTGTCGTCGCTGAAGCCACGGATGTAGCCTTCACGCTGGAGCACTTCGAGGACGTTCGCACGCAGCTTGCTGGCGGGCGAAAGGACGCTGTCCTTCTTCGCGCGCTGGCCGTTGCGGATACGGGTGAGCATATCACCCAGGGGATCGGTCATAGCCATCTGTCTTTACCTCACCAGCTCGACTTGGTCAGGCCCGGAATCAGGCCCTTGTTGCCGAGGTCGCGCAGTTCGACGCGGCAAAGCCCGAACTTGCGGTAGTAGCCGCGCGGGCGGCCGGTGGTGGAGCAGCGGTTGCGAACACGCGTCGGGTTCGCATTGCGCGGCAATTCAGCCATCTTGAGGCGGGCCATCAGGCGCTCGGTCTCGTCGGCATTCTTGTCGTCAGCGATAGCCTTCAGCTTCGCGTACTTGTCCGCATACTGCTTGACGAGCTTCTTGCGACGCTCGTTCTTGTTGATCGAACTCAGTTTCGCCATTGGACTTAAGTTCCTCTATTAGCGGCTCACGCCGCTTCCTTCTCTTCCGACGCTTCGGCCGGGAACGGGAAACCGAACAGACGGAGCAGCTCGCGCGCTTCTTCGTCGGTCTTCGCCGTGGTGGTTACGATGATGTCCATGCCCCGAACTTTCTCGATCTTGTCGTACGAGATTTCGGGGAAGACGATCTGTTCCTTCAGGCCCATGGCGTAGTTGCCACGGCCGTCGAACGACTTGGGATTCAGGCCACGGAAGTCGCGGATGCGGGGCATTGCGACGGTGACGAGACGATCCATGAATTCGTACATGCGTTCACGGCGCAGGGTGACCTTGCAACCGATCGGCATGCCTTCACGCAGCTTGAACTGCGCGATCGACTTCTTGGCCTTGGTGATGACCGGCTTCTGACCAGCGATCAGAGCCATTTCCTCGGCGGCCGTCTGGACCTTCTTCTTGTCCTGGCTGGCTTCGCCGACGCCCATGTTGAGCGTGACCTTCTCCAGCTTCGGAACTTCCATGGCATTCTTGTAACCGAACTTCTCGGTCATCGCCTTGACGATCACGTCGTCGTAGCGCTTGCGCATGCGGGGGGTATAATCAGCCATCGATGGTCTCCCCGGACTTGACGGCAACGCGCACCTTCTTGCCGTCCTTCGAGGTTTCGAAGCGGACGCGGGTGGGCTTGCCGGACTTGGGATCGGCCAGCGCGACCTTCGAGATGTGCATCGGCGCTTCGAAGCGGTCGATGCCACCCTGCGGGTTCTGCTGGGTCGGCTTGCGGTGACGGGCAGCGACGTTCACGCCTTCGACGACGACCTTGCCGTCCTTCGGCATGACCTTCGCGACGGTGCCGGTCTTGCCCTTGTCCTTGCCGGACAGGACGACGACGCTGTCACCCTTCTTGATCTTTGCGGCGGCCATTACAGCACCTCCGGAGCAAGCGAGATGATCTTCATGAAGCCACGGCCGCGCAGTTCGCGCACGACGGGTCCGAAGATACGGGTACCGATCGGTTCCTCGTTCTTGTTGACGAGAACCGCGGCGTTGCTGTCGAAGCGGATAACGCTGCCGTCGGGACGACGGACGTCCTTCTTCGTGCGCACGATGACGGCACGATGGACATCGCCCTTCTTCACCTTGGTGCGCGGCTGGGCTTCCTTGACGGAAACCACGATCACGTCGCCCACGGAAGCAGTCCGGCGCTTCGACCCGCCCAGTACCTTGATGCACTGGACGCGCTTTGCGCCGCTGTTGTCCGCGACGTCGAGATTGGATTGCATCTGGATCATCGATCCGGTTCCTTCTCACTGGCTTGCCGGAACCAGTCCGGCAGTTCCTTACGTCTAACTGCTCAGTTACCTGCGGCTGCGACGTCGAGGTCAGCCTCGACAGCCTGCGTGCCACCTGCGGTAACGCGATCGATCACCTGCCAGGTCTTGGTCTTGGAGATCGGCTTGGTTTCTTCGATGCGCACGACGTCGCCGAGCTGGTACTCGTTCTTCTCGTCGTGGGCATGGTACTTCTTCGAGCGACGGATGATCTTCCCGTAGAGCGGGTGCTTCACCTTGCGCTCGACGAGCACGGTCACGGTCTTGTCGGTCTTGTCGGAGGTGACGGTCCCGATCAGGATACGCTTGGGCATGGTCTACTCCTTAAGCCTTGGCTGCGGCGCTGGCGGCGCGCTCGGTCTGCAGCGTCTTGATCTTGGCGATCGAACGACGCACTTCGCGAATGCGGGCCGGAGCCTCGAGCTGGTTCGTGGCCGCCTGGAAGCGGAGGTTGAACTGCTCGCGCTTGAGCGTGGTCAGTTCCTCGGCCAGCTGGTCGTCCGACTTCTGGCGCAGGTCTTCAATCTTGGCCATCATTCGCCTCCCAGGTGCGAGGTGTCGCCCAGGCGGGCAACGACCTTGGTCTTGATCGGCAGCTTCATCGCTGCGCGCTCGAACGCTTCAGCGGCCAGCGGGCCGGCAACGCCGTCGAGTTCGAACAGGATGCGGCCCGGCTTCACGCGAGCTGCCCAATATTCGATCGAGCCCTTGCCCTTACCCTGACGGACTTCGGCAGGCTTCTTCGACACCGGCACGTCGGGGAACACGCGGATCCACAGGCGTCCCTGACGCTTGATGTGGCGAGTGATCGCACGACGAGCGGCCTCGATCTGGCGCGCGGTGATCCGCTCGGGCTCCATCGCCTTCAGGCCGTACGACCCGAAGTTGAGCGTGGTGCCGCCCTTGGCGTTGCCATGGATCTTGCCCTTGAACGCCTTGCGGTACTTGGTTTTCTTCGGTTGCAGCATGGTTCTTTCCTAATCCTGCAATCAGCGAGCCGGGCGGACGCCGGAAGTCTGAGCTTCCATCATCAGGCGGTCCTGTGCGGTCGGATCGTGGGCGAGGATCTCGCCCTTGAAGATCCAGCACTTGATGCCGATGATGCCATAAGCGGTCAGAGCTTCGGCTTCAGCGTAGTCGACGTTGGCACGCAGCGTGTGCAGCGGAACGCGACCTTCGCGATACCATTCCACACGGGCGATTTCCGCACCGCCGAGACGGCCGCCGCAAGTGATCTTGATGCCTTCCGCACCGAGGCGGAGAGCCGACTGCACGGCGCGCTTCATGGCGCGACGGAAGGCGACGCGGCGGACCAGCTGGTCGGCGATGCCCTGGGCGACGAGCTTGGCATCGATCTCCGGCTTGCGGATCTCGACGATGTTCAGCTTCACTTCGCTGTCGGTCATCTTCGACAGCTGCGAACGCAGCTTCTCGATGTCCGCGCCCTTCTTGCCGATGATGACACCGGGGCGGGCAGCGTAGATCGACACGCGGCACAGCTTGGCCGGACGCTCGATCACCACCTTCGAAATCGCCGCCTGGGTCAGGTTCTCGACGATGAACTTGCGGATCTCGATGTCTTCCTTGAGCAGCTTGGCATAGTCGCGCCCTTCGGCGTACCAGCGGCTGTCCCAGGTGCGGTTGATCTGCAGGCGCAGACCGATCGGATTGCTCTTATGGCCCATCTTACGCCTCTTCCTGCTCGCGAACCACGATACGCAGCCGGCTGAACGGCTTGAGGATGCGCGTGGACTTGCCACGGCCGCGCGTGTGGAAGCGCTTCATGGTGATCGACTTGCCGACCGACGCTTCCGCAACGACGAGTGCATCGACGTCGAGGTTGTGGTTGTTTTCCGCATTGGCGATCGCCGAAGCGAGAACCTTGCTGGCGTCACGCGCCATCGCCCGCTTCGAGAAGGCGAGGATGTTCATGGCCTCTTCGGCCTTCTTGCCACGGATCAGGGCGGCGACGAGGTTGAGCTTCTGCGCCGAACCACGGATCGTGGTACCGACGGCCAGCGCCTCGTTATCCGCAACGCGGCGGGGTGCTTTCTGCTTGCTCATCAGCGCTTACCCTTCTTGTCGGCAGCGTGACCCGGGAAAGTGCGCGTAGGAGCGAACTCGCCGAGCTTGTGACCGACCATTTCTTCCGAAACGGACACGGGGATGAACTTGTGGCCGTTGTAGACGTTGAACGTGAGCCCAACGAACTGCGGCAGGATCGTCGAACGACGCGACCAGGTCTTGATCGGTGCACGACCACCATTGTCCTGTGCGTCCTCCGCCTTCTTGAGAAGGCTGAGCTCGACGAACGGACCTTTCCAGACGGAACGAGCCATGTCGGATTACCTCTTCTTCTTGGCGTGGCGCGAACGGATGATCATCTTGTCCGTCTGCTTGTTGTTGCGGGTACGGGCGCCCTTGGTCGGCTTGCCCCACGGGGTAACCGGGTGACGGCCACCGCTGGTGCGGCCTTCACCACCACCGTGCGGGTGGTCGACCGGGTTCTTGGCGACACCGCGGGTAAGCGGCTTCTTGCCCATCCAGCGACGACGACCGGCCTTGCCCATGTTCTGGTTCTGGTTGTCGGGGTTCGACACGGCGCCAACGGTGCCCATGCAGTCGGCGCGCAGGTAACGCTGCTCGCCGCTGTTGAGACGCACGATGACCATGCCGCGGTCACGACCGACCAGCTGGACGTAGGAACCGGCGGCGCGGGCGATCTGGCCGCCCTTGCCCGGCTTCATCTCCACGTTGTGGCAGATGGTGCCGACCGGCATCTGGCCGAGCAGCATGGCGTTGCCGGGCTTGGTGTCGGCCTTTTCGGCTGCGATCACCTTGTCACCGACGGCCAGGCGCTGCGGCGCCAGGATGTAGGCCAGTTCGCCGTCCTCGTACTTCACCAGGGCGATGAAGGCGGTGCGGTTCGGATCGTATTCGAGCCGTTCGACGGTGCCTTCGACGTCCCACTTGCGACGCTTGAAGTCGACGTAGCGGTACTTCTGCTTGTGGCCGCCAGCCATGCCGCGCGAGGTGACATGACCCTTGTTGTTGCGACCACCGGTCTTGCGCTTGCCTTCGACGAGCGACTTGACCGGCTTGCCCTTGTAGAGGCCCGACTTGTCGACGAGGATCAGGCCGCGACGGCCCGGGCTCGTGGGTTTGTAGTTCTTGAGTGCCATTTCTCTCTAGCCCCTCAGATACCGCTGGTGACGTCGATGGAATCGCCGTCCTTCAGGGTTACGATGGCCTTCTTCATGTCCGTGCGCTTGTAGGTCTTGCCCTTCCAGCGCTTGGTCTTGCCCTTGGCCACGATCGTGTTCACGCCGGTCACGCCGACACCGAAGATCGCCTCGATGGCTTCCTTGATCTGCGGCTTGGTGGCGTCGTTGGCGACCTTGAAGACAACCGCGTTGTTCTCCGAAGCCAGCGTAGCCTTCTCGGTGATGTGCGGCGCAAGGATCACGTCATAGTGACGCGCGTCGATTTCCTGCTTCTTAGCCATTGAAACGGGCCTCCAGCTTCTCGACCGCGTCCTTGGTGAGGACGAGCGTGTCATGCTTCAGGATGTCGTAGACGTTGGCACCCACTGCCGGCAGCACGTTGACGCCGGGGATGTTGCGGGCAGCCTTGGCGAAACCGTCGTTGACGCTCTCACCGTCGATCACCAGCACCTTGCCGCTCCAGCCGTTCTTGCCGAAGGTGGCGACCAGCGCCTTGGTCTTGGCGTCCTTGAGCTCGAGGCTATCGACGACGACGAGGCCGTCCTTCGCCTTGCTCGACAGGGCCATCTTGAGACCCAGGGCGCGGACCTTCTTGTTCAGCGACTGGTTGAAGTCGCGCTTGCGGGCACCGTGGGCCTTGCCGCCGCCGATGAAGATCGGCGCAGCGCGGTCACCGTGGCGAGCCGTGCCGCCGCCCTTCTGGCGACCCCACTTCTTGCCGGTGCGGGCCACGTCCGAACGCTCGCGCGTCGGGCGGGCGGTTCCGCGGCGGTTTTCGAGCTGCCACGTAACGACGCGATGCAGGATGTCGGCGCGCGGCTCGACGCCGAAAACGGCATCGTTCAGCTCGACGTCGCCAGCAGCCTTGCCGTCGATTTTCTGGACCTTCACCTTCACGGATCAGCCCTCCTTGTTTTCGTCCGAGCCGGTGTCGGCTGCGGGCGTATCGGTGGTGGTTTCGGTGTCCGCACCAGCTTCCTGCGACTGCAGCAGGGCTTCCTGCTGCTCGGCGGAAATTTCGGTGCCGACTTCATGCTCGGCTGCGCTCTCGACCATGCCGGCAGCAGCTTCTTCCGAAGCGAACTCGTCCTGGTTGCGATACATCACACCCGGGAACGGCAGGTCGGCGTGGTCGATCTTGACCGCGTCCTTGACCAGCAGCCAGCCGTTCTTCGCACCCGGGACCGAGCCCTTGACGAAAAGGAGGCCGCGATCGGCGTCGGTGCGGACGATCTCGAGGTTCTGCTGGGTGCGCTGACGGTCGCCCATGTGGCCGGCCATCTTCTTGCCCTTGAACACGCGACCCGGATCCTGGCGGTTACCCGTCGAACCGTGTGCACGGTGGCTGATCGAGACACCATGGGTGGCGCGCATACCGCCGAAGCCCCAACGCTTCATGGCGCCGGCGAAGCCCTTGCCCTGCGTGTGACCGGTAATGTCGACCTTCTGGCCAGCAACGAAGTGCTCGGCCGAAATGCGCGCACCAACCGGAAGCAGAGCCTCTTCGGTCTCGACGCGGAATTCGGCGACCTTCATCTTCAGCGAAACGCCAGCCTTCGCGAAAGCTTCGCGCTGCGGCTTGTTGACGTTCTTCTGCTTGGCTTCGCCCGAGCC
Organism: Qipengyuania soli; assembly: GCF_015529805.1. Taxonomy (NCBI): domain Bacteria; kingdom Pseudomonadati; phylum Pseudomonadota; class Alphaproteobacteria; order Sphingomonadales; family Erythrobacteraceae; genus Qipengyuania; species Qipengyuania soli. The sequence continues at coordinate 1,567,413 of NZ_CP064654.1, forward strand.
GACCTGGACCGCGAAATAGCCATCGCGATCTTCGGTACGGTGAGCGGTAACCTGGCAATTCTCCAACGCGAGAACGGTGACCGGCACGTGCCGACCGTCCTCCTGGAAGAGGCGGGTCATCCCGACTTTCTTTGCGATAACGCCTGTGCGCATCGTCAAACTCCTAAACAGAGGCACGTGGGGCCCATCCCCAAGTGCTTGCCAGCCCAATTTGTGATGCGTCGCCCCGTCCGGGCTGATTGCCCCCTCGCCAGTGAAGGCTGCGGGAGCGAGACGGGGGACGCAGACCCGGATCAGATCCGGCGGTATCCCGATGTCTTGCCAGTCCTACGGACTAGCGGGGCAATCGAGGGCCCCTGAACTTCCGGCCGGTTTAAGGTCCTGCCGGGGACCGGATCAGCGGCTTAGGCCAGCTTGATCTCGACGTTCACGCCAGCTGCGAGGTCGAGCTTCATAAGCGCGTCGACGGTCTGGGCGTTCGGCTGCACGATGTCGAGCAGACGCTTGAAGGTGCGCACCTCGAACTGCTCGCGCGACTTCTTGTCGATGTGCGGGCCGCGGTTCACGGTGAACTTCTCGATACGCGTCGGCATGGGAATGGGGCCACGAATAAGGGCGCCGGTGCGACGTGCGGTTTCGGCGATTTCGCCAGTTGCCTGGTCGAGAACGCGGTGGTCGAACGCCTTGAGGCGAATGCGAATATTCTGAGCTTCCATTACCTATACCGATGCGAAAGAGCCAAACGGGCCGTTTCCAACCCGCAAAAAAAGAAAGGCCCGCCCTGCTTGACCCCGGTTTCCCGGTATGGGCGACCTTCCCTTGAATTCTTGCGACAGGGACGAATCCCCGTCTGTGGGCGCGCATATACGGAGGAGACCCCCATCTGGCAACCCCAAAATCCAACAGCTTTTCGCCGAGTGGAAACGGGTCAGACGAACCGTGCGCGCGGGCCGTCCAATGCCTTCATTAAAAGCGAAGGCCCGCCCCTCTTTCCGAGGAGCGGGCCAACGTTTTTCAATCGCTTGCGCGAAGCTTACTTCGTGATCGAAGCAACAACGCCCGAGCCGACGGTGCGGCCGCCTTCGCGGATTGCGAAGCGCAGACCTTCGTCCATGGCGATCGGAGCGATCAGCTTGACCGAGATGGTCACGTTGTCGCCCGGCATCACCATTTCGGTGCCTTCGGGAAGGATCACTTCGCCGGTCACGTCGGTGGTGCGGAAGTAGAACTGCGGACGGTAGTTCGCAAAGAACGGCGTGTGACGGCCGCCTTCGTCCTTCGACAGGACGTAGACTTCTGCGCTGAACTCGGTGTGCGGGCTAACCGAACCGGGCTTGCAGAGGACCTGGCCACGCTCGACGTCTTCACGGCCGATGCCGCGAATGAGGGCGCCGATGTTGTCGCCAGCTTCACCACGGTCGAGCAGCTTGCGGAACATTTCCACGCCGGTGACGGTGGTCTTCTGGGTGTCCTTGATGCCGACGATTTCGACTTCGTCGCCAACGTTCACGATACCGGTTTCGACACGGCCGGTGACGACGGTGCCGCGGCCCGAGATCGAGAACACGTCTTCGATCGGCATCAGGAACGGCTTGTCGACCGGACGCTCCGGCTGCGGGATGTGCTCGTCAACGGCGTTCATGAGCTCGATGATCGAGTTCTTGCCGATTTCGTCGTCACGACCTTCGAGAGCGGCGAGAGCCGAACCCTTGACGATGGCGATGTTGTCGCCGTCGAAGTCGTAGCTCGAGAGCAGTTCGCGGACTTCCAGTTCGACGAGCTCGAGGATTTCCTCGTCGTCAACCTGGTCGACCTTGTTCATGTACACGACGAGAGCCGGAACGCCGACCTGACGGGCAAGCAGGATGTGCTCACGGGTCTGCGGCATCGGGCCGTCGGCTGCGTTCACGACCAGGATCGCGCCGTCCATCTGGGCGGCACCGGTGATCATGTTCTTGACGTAGTCGGCGTGACCCGGGCAGTCGACGTGCGCGTAGTGACGGGCAGCGGTTTCGTACTCGACGTGTGCAGTCGAGATGGTGATGCCGCGCTCGCGCTCTTCGGGAGCCTTGTCGATGTTTGCGAAATCGACTGCAGCACCGCCGTGCTCTTCAGCCATCACCTTGGTGATCGCCGCGGTCAGCGTGGTCTTGCCATGGTCGACGTGACCGATGGTGCCGATGTTGCAGTGCGGCTTGTTCCGCTGGAATTTTTCCTTCGCCATTTCTCAATTTACCTCTGTCTGAAGAGTTGAATTTCCGTGGTGCGGGCGGTGCCTGACGGAATCAGGCGCCGCCCCTAGACCTTGAAGCTGCCTTAGGCAAGCTTCTCCTTGACTTCGGCCGCAACGTTCGCCGGGACCTCGTCATAGTGGCTGAACTGCATCGTGTACTGCGCACGTCCCTGGGTGAAGGAACGCAGTTCGTTCACGTAGCCGAACATGTTGGCCAGAGGCACATTGGCCTCGACCGCCTGGGCGTTGCCGCGGGTATCGGTACCCTGGATCTGGCCACGACGGCTGTTGAGGTCGCCGATGACGTCGCCGAGGTAATCCTCGGGGGTCACGACCTCGACCTTCATGATCGGTTCGAGCAGCTTGATGCCGGACTTCTCGGCAACTTCGCGCATCGCACCGCGACCGGCGATTTCGAACGCGATCGCGCTCGAGTCGACGTCGTGGTACGCACCGTCATACAGGGTGACGGTGAAGTCGATGATCGGGAAGCCGACGAGGTAGCCGCTCTCGGCCTGCTCGCGGAAACCCTTTTCGATCGCCGGGATGTATTCCTTCGGAATGTTGCCACCCTTGATCTCGTCTTCGAAGACGAAACCCTGGCCGCGCTCACCTGGGGTGACCTTGACCTTGACGCGACCGAACTGGCCCGAACCGCCCGACTGCTTCTTGTGGGTGTAGTCTACGTCGACCGGACGCGCGAGATACTCGCGATAGGCCACCTGCGGTGCACCGACATTGGCTTCGACCTTGAACTCGCGCTTCATGCGATCGACGAGGATGTCGAGGTGAAGCTCGCCCATGCCCTTGATGATCGTCTGACCGCTTTCGTGGTCGGTCGAAACGCGGAAGCTCGGATCCTCGGCGGCCAGGCGGTTGAGAGCAACGCCCATCTTTTCCTGGTCGGCCTTGGTCTTGGGTTCCACCGACAGTTCGATGACCGGCTCGGGGAATTCCATGCGCTCGAGGATGATCGGCTTGGCCGGATCACACAGGGTGTCGCCGGTGGTCGTGTCCTTCATGCCCGCCAGAGCGACGATGTCGCCGGCGAATGCTTCTTCGATGTCCTCGCGGTTGTTCGAGTGCATCAGCAGCATGCGGCCGATCTTTTCCTTCTTGTCCTTTACCGAGTTCAGGACCGAGCCCTTGGAGAGCTTGCCCGAATAGATGCGGGTGAAGGTCAGCGAGCCGACGAACGGGTCGTTCATGATCTTGAACGCCAGGGCAGCGAAAGGCTCGTCGTCGCTCGACGGACGGGTTTCTTCCTTGTCGCTGTCGGGCAGGACGCCCTTGATCGCGGGAACGTCGAGCGGGCTCGGCATGTAGTCGACGACGGCGTCGAGCAGGGGCTGAACGCCCTTGTTCTTGAACGCCGAGCCGCACAGCACGGGCACGAACGCACGGTCCATGGTACCCTTGCGGATCAGCTTCTTCAGCGTCGCTGCATCAGGTTCGTTGCCTTCGAGATAAGCTTCCATGACGTCGTCATCGAGCTCGACGGCGGTTTCGACCAGCTGCTCGCGGTATTCGGCAGCCTTGTCGGCAAGGTCTTCCGGAATGTCGACGAACTCGTACTTCGCGCCGAGGTCTTCGGCCTGCCAGACGATGCCGCGCATGTTGACGAGGTCGACGACGCCCTTGAGGTTGCTCTCCGAACCGATCGGGAGATAGAGCACCAGCGGCTTGGCGCCGAGGCGGTCGATGATCGACTGGACGCAGTAGTAGAAGTCGGCGCCGGTGCGGTCGAGCTTGTTGATGAAACACATCCGCGGAACGCCGTACTTGTCGGCCTGGCGCCAGACGGTTTCGGACTGCGGTTCGACGCCGGCGACGCCGTCAAAGACCGCGACCGCACCGTCGAGCACGCGCAGCGAGCGTTCGACTTCGATGGTGAAGTCGACGTGCCCGGGGGTGTCGATGATGTTGATCCGGTGCTTCGGCTGGTTGGCGCGAAGGTCTTCCGGGTTCGAACGCGGATCCATGGTCGGATCCTCGGCGGTCCAGAAGGTGGTCGTCGCGGCCGACGTAATGGTGATGCCGCGTTCCTGCTCCTGCTCCATCCAGTCCATGGTGGCGGCGCCGTCGTGGACTTCGCCGATCTTGTAGGACTTGCCGGTGTAGTAGAGGATACGCTCGGTCGTGGTGGTCTTGCCGGCATCGATGTGGGCCATGATGCCGATATTGCGGTAACGCTCCAGCGGATACTCGCGGGCCATGTGGAATTCCTCGGGTTCGGGGGTGAGCTAACTCGCGCCCCATGTAGGGATTAATGTGACCGCTTGAAGACCCGGGAGAGAGCAGCGCCCTCCCCCGGCCTCCAAAACGGAACGCCTTACCAGCGGTAGTGCGAGAAGGCGCGGTTCGCGTCCGCCATGCGGTGCGTGTCTTCGCGCTTCTTGACGGCGTTGCCGCGGTTGTTGGCAGCGTCCATCAGCTCGCCCGAAAGGCGTGCGGCCATGGTGGTTTCCGGACGACCGCGCGCTGCGGTGATCAGCCAGCGGATGGCCAGCGCCTGGGCACGCTCGGGGCGAACCTCGACCGGCACCTGGTAGGTCGCACCACCGACGCGGCGGCTGCGCACTTCGACCTGCGGCTTGATGTTGTCGAGAGCAGCATGGAACAGCTCGACCGGGTTCGCCTTGGCCTTGGCTTCGACGGTGTCGAGCGCGGTGTAGACGATACCTTCGGCGACGGCCTTCTTGCCGTCATACATGAGGTTGTTCATGAACTTCGAAAGGACCTGATCACCGAACTTCGGGTCAGGCAGGATTTCCCGCTTCTCGGGACGACGACGACGTGACATCTTCTATATCTCCTGAGATGCGTTCTTACTTCGGACGCTTCGCGCCGTACTTCGAACGGCTCTGCTTGCGGTCCTTGACACCCTGCGTGTCGAGCACGCCGCGAAGGACGTGGTAACGCACGCCGGGAAGGTCGCGCACACGGCCACCGCGGATCAGCACGACGCTGTGTTCCTGCAGGTTGTGGCCTTCGCCGGGGATGTAGGAGATGACTTCGCGCTGGTTGGTCAGGCGAACCTTGGCCACCTTGCGCAGAGCCGAGTTCGGCTTCTTCGGGGTCGTCGTATAGACGCGGGTGCAAACGCCGCGCTTCTGCGGGTTCTGCTCCATCGCAGGGACCTTGCTCTTGGCCTTCTGCGGAACGCGGCCCTTGCGGACCAGCTGGTTGATCGTCGGCATGATTACTCACTTCACCGGTTGGTGGTGACACTGATGCCGAAGGGTGAGGAGTGCGAGGGTTCGCGTTAACGCCGCACAGGCGCAGCACGGCGCCGTAAGCGGTACATTCGCGCGAGCCTGAAACGCTCCACCCATCGGCCACGGCCACCGGGTTACTTTGACGGCTGCCCCGAGCGTTCCGTGAGGTTCGCTTCAATAGAAAAGAGCCTCGTCGCATCAGCGACAGGCCCCCGGGTCATGACCGGCAATGTTCAGCTCTATCTGACCGGAGTGGGAGACGCGCAGGGCGATTCCCTCACCGGATGGGCGCGCACATAGTGCGGGAGGGGGAATGGGTCAAGGCTACCAAACATTGCCCGCAATCTGTTCTGAAGACAACGCGGCAGCGTCAGTAAGGTACTTAGCCAGATTCTGTTCCAAATATTCATTGCTCGTAAAGCCCAAGCCTACCTCTCCAATTTCGACTCCAGCAAATCGATGGACCTCGCCCTGCACATCGCAATCAATTCCTGGTCTAGGCAGCCAGAGTGGGGAGGTGAATATCTCGTGGAGCTTGTGCAAAGTAATTTCCTGACCCAGCGCTTCCTTAAAAACTGCCGCAGGTACTACCGGTATATGTTGTTGATCGGTCAGGTCACCACCGAACCCCTCTGTGATGACAAGCGCCCTACAAAAATAATCATCCGCATGAAGATTCATTCTAGCAGTAAACGATGCAAGATTCTTCCGGACAAACTCTAGTTTTCGATCCGCTTGCCCGACTTTTTGAATCATACTTTTGCGTCGATCATTGACTTCTCGCGGATCACCTGGGGGGATGGACCATTTACACTCACAGAGCAAAATTTGCTTGTTGAGGTGGTCTACCAGTACAACATCAATTTCTTCCTTTCGCCGACCTACCTTTAAGGTAATATTCCCGAAACTATCGAACCGGTTCGGAACTGAATCGGTGATCTTTTCAATCATGGGAAGCTCAAAAAGATGACTTTGTCGATCAAAATTCGACGACGCGATCCTGGCGTGTAAAGTCAATGAATTTCTCGGCCAGTTTGAAGATATCGTGTGTAACGGAGCCACTAGCAGCTCTTCACCGGCCAGAGGCAAAAAAGGCTGCAATGCAAGGTCAGGTGTCTTGGCGAGTGTGCCGTAAGTCAGCATCTCGATTGCTCTTGAAGTTTGATCACTAGGAATTCCGGCTACTGCCGAAATTCTCTTGGCAAAGTCGCCTCTCTTCAAGATTAAGCAGGCTTGGTCCAATCCCCCTCCCTGCAACCCGTGCTTAAGTGCACCATGGTAAACGCACACCATGTGCATATGACAAAGCGCGCTCAAGCCCGCAAAGAACCTTCTTGAGAAATCGTAATCTCCCCACGGGAACACCCACTCTTGTGGGACAATCTGTGGATCATATAGGTGCATATCGAAAAGATCCCTTATCCTTTGCAAAACAAACGGATAAGAAATTTTGCCATTTCGCAGTTTTACGCTCTTCACGGCCGCCTTGAACGCTGCACCTTGTTCTAAGCGACTACCGTCAGGAAAAGTAAATTTGTCTCCCAAAAATGATGATGCGAGTATTGGAATGGGCGTAAAGGGATCAAGATCTTGCACCACTAGCGCCTCTAAGAGCCGATACTGCATAGACCTTAAGCTAGGTCGCGTAAAAAGCTTGAGTCCTCCTCTAACTCCCCAAGCATCTGCATCGCGACCATAGATGCCACTGAAGACACCTTGAGCCCTCATATAGAACTTTGCAATTCGCCAAATGAAGTCGCCTATATACGTGTAACGATTGTCATTTTTTCTATTAAAGTATTTTGTTTCCCAATGACCGATTGGCTTTTCTTTATCAATTTTAAGAAGCGCAATTCGTATTAGATATTTTATCTCGTCGAGGCGGTGAATTACAGCCGCACGTTGCTCGATATCTGCTTCCGTGGTCCAAAGTTGCGCGCTGCTTGCGAACACAATTCGCAACATGTCTTCACAGGCAGTGACAAGCATCCATCGGGAGTCAGCTAATGATCCGCCTGGAAGGCTCTCCGCCTCCAACAACGCATCAATCTGTTCTTCTATACGAGCAACATCGTTGCCGGTAAGTTCCTGCATAGAATCGCGTTCGCGCCTAAGTCATGAAAAGGCAATGAATTAATTGAATGGCATGCTCACTTATTGACGATGGTACGACAGTACCGTTTCCCTACTTCGCAGCTTTTTCGTTGCCGTCCCTCAGACGCCGGGCGCGACGCGTCGGCGCTCCTTGGGTAGGCCTTTGGCCATCTCCCTTTCGCTCCGATTCCGCTCGCTTATGCGGCGGCGGCCGGTCGGCCTTGCGGCGCGCTGGTCGCGCGCCGGATTTCGCCAGATAGAAAGCATTTTCCTACTTCGCAGTTTTTAGTTTTCGTCCCTCAAACGCCGGGCGCCGCACATCCGTGCAGCTTGGCTTCGACCTAACCGGTCGGCGCGCGGTCGCGCTTGCCTCGCGTGCGGCTCGGTCATCTCGCCAGATTGAGAGGGAGAATTTTGTGTCAGACCACCCCACCCCCACCCGTGCCACACCCCGCCAGGCCACCTCCGCCGTCGCCTATACCGCCGAGCCGCCTGACGAGGACGATCCGCTCCTCGGTTTCGCGCCCTATCTCCACGCCGCTCCCCGGCGCAATTCGATCACGCCCGATGTGCAACGGCGCTTCGTCGCGGAGCTGGCTGCGACGGGCATCGTCAAGCAGGCGGCGCTTGCGGTCGGCAAGTCGCTCGAGGCGCTCTACAAGCTGCGTGCGCGGCCCGGGGCGGAAGGGTTTGCCGCCGCCTGGGACGCGGCGCTCGTCTACGGGGTCAAGCGGCTGGAGGATTGCGCGATGGAGCGGGCGATCAACGGCGGGCTGTACAATTTGCGCGCCAATTCGCAGCTGTGCTTCGTCCTCGCCTATCGCGGGCGCTACCGCATCGACGCGCGCGATATCGTGCCGGGGCAATCGACCTACGAGCGCATTCGCGAGGAAGTGCTGGCCGAATACCACGCGCAGCAGCGAAGCTAGTCGCCAGCGCGAGCGCCTGCTCTACGCGCTCGAAAGCTGGAGCCTCGAAGACCTCATCGCGAAGATCGCCTGGTAGGCGGGCCTAGAACTTCTGCACCAGCGCGGTGGCGAGGAGGACGAGGAAGGTCGCCTCGGCAAAGGTCAGCAGCGCGTTGCGAAAGCCGCTCCACAGGCCCACGCCCAGGCTTTTTGCGAACCAGCGGGTCTGCAGCACCATGTACCAGATGAAGGCCACGAACATCACGCCGAGCGCGGTCAGCAGCGCCTCCACCGTCTTCCCCTGCGCCGAATAGGCCGCCACCGGCGCCGCGCCCGCCACCGCCGCCCACGGCGCGGCGACATAGCACTGGGCATAGAACGGCGGCAGCATTGTCTTGCGGTCGAGCGCGATGCCCTGCTTCCTCAGCAGTCGCACCGTCAGCACCAGCGGATAGACGCTGTAGATGAACATGCGGAAGGCGAGGAGGTTCTGGTCGTCCGCCAGCAGCCCCTTCTGGTCGGAGTTGAGCCCGGTCGACACCTCCAGCGCGTGCGAGATGCCCAGCGTGATGGCGAGGAAGATCGGCGGGCTGAGGCGGTCGGAATAGCGGTCCTCGTCCGCGTCATCGAGTTCCTCGTCGGCATAGGCCATCATCTCGCCCGGGCGGGTGATCACCTTCCACATGGTGAGCGGGTAGAACACCAGCCACACCATGACCTCGTAGAGCGCCTGTTCGAGGCTCTTCAGGATCTTCATGAAGTCCATCTGCGCCACCCTCCCCCTTGCTGGCCTTCGCGGGTTATCGCCTCGCCCGATGGCAAATTGCAAGCTAGGGTGGGTTCGCGGGTCGCGCTGCGCAGGAGGTGATATGGCCGGAAACGAGCTGCGCTGGCGCGGTGCCTGCGGCGAGGCGTCGATCACGACGCGGCTGGAGGACGGGCGGCCGGTGTGCCTGCGCACGGTCGAGCTGGCGGACGAGCAGCGCCTGCGCGAAGGGATCGCGCGGCTCTCGCCCCGCTCGCGCTATTTGCGCTTCTTCTCCGGCGCCAGGACCCCGCCCGACTGGGTGATCGAGCGCCTCCTCGACGCCGACGGCGTGCTCCACCTCGCCTGGGGCGCGATCGACCTTTCCGACCCCGCGCAGCCCGCGATGGGCGTGGTCCACGCCATGCGCCCCGACCCGGAGGCACAGGTGGCCGAGTTCTCGATCGGCGTGGTCGACGACTACCACGGCCTCGGCGTCGGACGGCTGCTGACGGCGACGCTGCTGCTCGATGCGGAGGACGACGGGATGGACCACCTTGCCGCGCACGTGCTCTACGAGAACCGCGCGGCGATCGAGTTCATCAAGCGGCTGGGTGCGGAAGTGGTCGCCAGCGACGGGCCGACGCTCGAATACCGGCTGGAGATCGCGCAGGCGCTCGACCTGCTACGGGCCGAGACCGACCCGCCCGGCCTCGCCGACGTATTCGCGCATTTCGAGGGGGTCAGGAGCCGGTAAGGAAGCCGACCAGCGCCTTGACCTTCTTCGTCCGCCATTGCGGCGTGGGAGCGACGAGCCAGTAGGCGCGCGTTCCGGTGGTCGGGCCTTCGAGCACTTCGAGCTTGCCCGCCTCGACCGCGTCCTTGGCCAGCAGTTCGGGCAGGATCGCCTTGCCCAGCCCTGCCATCGCGGAGGACAGTGCCTGTCCGGCGTTCGACACGGTGATGTGTGCCGGCGTGTCCTGCTGCAGCGGCAGGCCCCAGTCGATCCACTTGTCGGGCGAACCCGGCGCGGCCACGGTCACGCGGCGCGCGGCATCGAGCTCGACGCCCTGCAGATCGCCCGGTCCGTCGACGAGGCGGATCGCGCAATCGAGGTTCGCCTCGGTGAAATCGGCGTTCTCGTCCGCCACGAAGGTGAACTTGATCTCGGGATTGGCCTTGCCGAATTCAGCCAGCCGCGGCGCGAGCCACTGCGCGTAGAATTCGCGCGGGCAGGCAATGGTATAGCTGTCGGAAGCCTGCCCCGCCTGCATGGCGGACACGCTCTCCTCGAACTTGAGGAAACCTTCGCGCAGCGCATCGAGCCCGGCGGCGCCTTCCTGCGTCAGTTCCAGCCCCTTGCTTGTGCGGCGGAACAGCACCGTGCCGAGGTGATCCTCGAGCGCGCGGATCTGCTGGCCCACGGCGGCCGGCGTCACAGCCAGCTCGTCCGCCGCACGGGTGAACGAGAGGTGCCGCGCGGCGGCATCGTATACGCGCAGGGCGTTCAGAGGCAGGTGCGTACGCTTCATCGGAAGCGCGAGTTAGGCGATGCTGCGTTGCGGCACAAGATGCTTGGCTCGCGAATACGGTTGTCACGCCAGCGTAACATGCGGCAAACAGTGCGCATGGTACGGATTCCAAAAGCGATGAACGACCAGCAGCCCATCGAGGAGGCCCCGCGCCTCGACACGCCCGAGGGCCGCTACGTCAATCGTGAGCTCAGCTGGCTGTCGTTCAACCGGCGCGTGCTGGCCGAGGCAGAGAATGCCGCATTCCCCCTGCTCGAGCGGCTGCGCTTCCTGTCGATTTCGGCGAGCAACCTCGACGAATTCACGATGATCCGCATCGCCGGGCTCGAAGGCCAGGCGACGCGCGGACTGGAGACGCTGGGCATCGACGGGCGCGACCCGCGCCAGCAACTCGAGGCGATCCGCGCCGAAGTGCTCGAATTGGTCCAGCGCCAGCAGGGCATACTCGACGACCTGCGCCAACTGCTTGCGGTCGAGGATATCTGGATCGCCACGATCGACGATCTCGAACAGGACCAGCTGAGCTGGCTGGAAGAGTATTTCGAGAACGACATCCTGCCGATCATCACCCCGCAGGCGATCGATCCCAGCCACCCCTTCCCCTTCGTGGCCAACATGGGAATGGGGGTCATCTTCCGGCTGAAGCGCGGCAAGCGCCAGACCGACCTCGTCGAGATGGTGCTGATTCCCAGCGGCGCGCCGCGCTTCGTGCGCGTGCCCGGCGAGAGTGGAAGCAGCCGGGCGATCTACATCTCCATCGAACAGCTGATCGTGCGCTTTGCCGGGCTGCTGTTCCCCGGCTTCAAGATCCTTGGCGACGGGCTGTTTCGTGTGCTGCGCGACAGCGATATCGAGGTCGAGGACGAGGCAGAGGACCTCGTCCGCTTCTTCCGCACCGCCATCCAGCGCCGCCGCCGCGGCCATGTCGTGCTGCTCGAACTCGACGATGAATGCGACGAGATTTCCGAGGCGCTGCTGCGCGAACAGTTCGACATCGATGCGGCGATGATCGTCAAGACGCCGGGCATGCTCGGCCTATCCGACCTTGCTCAGATTACCGCCGAACCTCGCCCCGACCTCAAGTTCGAGCCCTTCAGCCCGCGTTATCCCGAGCGCGTGCTGGCGCATGACGGCGACTGTTTCTCGGCCATCCGGGAGAAGGACCTCGTCGTCCACCACCCCTACGAGAGCTTCGAGGTGGTGGTCGACTTCTTGCGTCAGGCTGCAGTCGATCCCGCGGTCGTCTCGATCAAGCAGACGCTTTACCGCGCAGGTGACCAGTCGCCGGTGATTGCCGCGCTGATCGCGGCGGCGGAGAACGGCAAGGCCGTGACTGCCGTTGTCGAATTGAAGGCCCGCTTCGACGAGGAACGCAACATCCACTGGGCGAACGAGCTTGAACGCGCGGGCGTGCAGGTGATCTACGGTTTCACCGAGTGGAAGACCCATGCCAAGGTCAGCCTCGTCGTGCGGCGCGAGGAAGACGGTTACCGCACCTACTGCCACTTCGGCACGGGCAACTACCACCCGGTCAACGCACGCATCTACACCGACTTCAGCTTCTTCACCGCCGATCCTGCGCTGGGGCGCGATGCGGCCAAGCTGTTCAACTTCGTCACCGGATACATCGAGCCGACCGAGCTCGAGAAGCTGTCGATCTCGCCCATCGGACTGCAGGACAAGCTCTACCGCCTGATCGACCACGAGATCGCCAATGCCAAGGCAGGCAAGCCGGCGGGTATCTGGGCGAAGATGAACGCGATCACGAACAAGGGGGTGATCGACAAGCTTTACGAAGCCAGCGCTGCCGGGGTTCCGGTCACGCTGGTGGTGCGCGGCATCTGTTCGCTGCGTGCAGGCATCCCGGGCCTCTCTGACAATATCGAGGTCAAGTCGATCATCGGCCGCTTCCTCGAACACAGTCGCATGTGGGTGTTCGCCAATGGCTACAACCTGCCCAGCAAGCGCGCCTCGGTCTATATCACCAGTGCCGATGCCATGAGCCGGAACCTCGAACACCGCGTGGAGGTTATGGTCCCGGTGACCAACAAGACCGTCCACGACCAGCTGCTCGACCAGGTGATGCTGGCCAACATCCTCGATACCGAGCGCAGCTGGCGGCTCGACCCGGATGGCGAGTACCGGCGCATGCGCGTCGATGTCGGCGGGTTCAACTGCCACGAATATTTCATGGCCAATCCCTCGCTGTCGGGTCGCGGCAAGGCCAGCTCGGCATCGGACGTTCCGCGACTGACGCTCAAGGGCAAACGCAAGTGAACCTGCGTCGCGGCGCTCGCCGCAGGCCACCCCCGCCGCCCCGTGCAGTCATCGACATCGGCTCCAACACGGTCCGCCTCGTCATCTACGAGGGTACCGCACGCGCGCCCGAAACCGTGTGGAACGAAAAGGTCGCCGCCCGCCTTGGCCGCGACCTGTCCGAAACCGGTCGCATTCCCGAAGAGGCGGCGCAGGAGGCACTGGCGGCGCTCGCCCGATATGCGCTGATTATCGAGGACCTCGGGATCGGGGACGTACAGACGGTCGCGACCGCTGCGGCGCGTGACGCGGAGAACGGGCGCGAATTCCTCGACCGGGTTGCGGCCCTCGGCCTTCATCCGCGCCTGCTTTCGGGTGAAGAGGAAGCCTGCGCTTCGGCCATGGGCGCGCTGGGCGCCTTCCCGGGTGCGCATGGCGTCGTGGCCGACCTTGGCGGCGGCAGTCTCGAACTGGTGTCGATCCACGGCAACGAATGCCATCGCGCCAAATCGCTGCCTTACGGCACGCTGCGCTTGCCGAAGATGCGCGCGGCGGGCGATTTCGAGGCTCACCTTCACGAAACGCTCGGCGAAGTCGGCTGGGCGGCACACCACGAGGGGCCGCTGTACATGATCGGCGGCACCTGGCGTGCGCTTGCCTCCTACGCCATGCGCGAGATCGACTATCCGCTGACCGACCCGCACGGCTTCGTCCTTTCGGTCGGGGATGCGGACCGGATGGCGGCGGAGCTGGTCAGGGCCAATCCGGTGGACTTGATGGACATCGGCGGGATCAGCGAAATGCGCGCCGGTTACCTGCCCGATGCTGCCGCCCTGCTGCGCCCGTTGCTTGCCGAATTCGAGCCCGATTGCCTGGTGTTCTCGAGCTGGGGCATTCGCGAGGGGCTGCTCTATTCGCGGCTCGAGCCGCTGCAGCAATCGCGCGATCCGCTGCTCGCGGGCATTTCCGCCTTTGCCAGCGCGCGCGACGTCCATGTGACCGACGCCACGCTCGTCTCCGCATGGACCGCCGATCTCGTCGAGAATGCCAAGCCGGGGGACGAGAGGAAGCGCATCGCCGCTGCGCAGCTTGCTGCTTCGCTGCGCCGTGTGGAGCCGAACCTGCGCCTTAATTGCGCGATCGAATGGTCGCTCGACAAACGCTGGATCGACCTTAGCCCGCGCGGCCGGGCGATGATCTGCGCCGCGCTTGTCGGCGCGCTCGGCCGGACCGAGCTGCCCGACCGCCTGCGCGTCCTCGCCAGCGACGACGATCTGCGCGAAGGCATGACCTGGGGTCTCGGCCTGCGTCTGGCCCAGAGGCTCGGCGGCGGGACGCGGGAATCGCTTTCGAACAGCAGGTTGCGGCGCAAGAAGCGCAAGCTGGTCCTGGAACTCGCAGCCAGCCACGCCGCGCTGGCAGCGGGGCCGGTCGAGCAGGAATTGACGATGCTCGCCGACTGGCTCGGCCTCGAACCCAAGATTAAGGTTGGTGAACTGGAGTAGGCGGGAACCTGCCTGCCTGGCCGACTGAAAAAATCCGCTGCGAAGGTCTTGTGCCGACAGGCCATCGCGTGGCGGAAACATCTTGTGCGCCAATCATTTTTCTAGGCTAAGGGCAGCGGCCTCGCAGCAAGCCCCCCGTGTGGGTCGCGAATGGAGAAAGCGCAGTTTCCGATCATGGCGCCAATCTGAAACCGGGTGTCTCCGTCAGCTACGCGCTGCCGGCGGGCCCCTTGCGGCGTTACATTTCCACCTATTCGCAAACCGTCGTCGCTCCGGGTTCGCCGACGGTGTTCGACCAGGTCTATCCCGAATGGCCCAATATCCGCCTGACCGCGGGTGGCGACATGGCCGCCTGCACGGGTCCCGGCCCGTTGCAGCCCTGCAATCCGATCTGCGCGATCGGTCCGACCAGCCATTCGACCCACTTCTCGCTTGCTCCGGGCCGCTACTGGACGATCAGCCTGCTCCCGCTTGGCTGGGCGCAACTGGTGGGCATTCGCGCAGCCGAGTTTGCCGACCGGTGGGAGGTCATCGGACGCGAAAGTTCATTCGCGGCGTTCGCTCCCCTGCTCGATTGCGCTGGGCAGGATGACGATTTCACCAGCATAGCGGCGCGCTTCGATGCGCATCTGCTGGCGATGCTCAAACGCCCGGCGCGCAGGGAAGAGACCATCCTGAAAGCCCATGACGCCTTGCTCGATCCCGAAGTGACCACGGTCGACGCGTTTGCCGAGCGGGCGGGCACGGGTGTGCGGGCGCTCGAACGGCTGTCGCTTGCGACGTTCGGCTTTAGTCCCAAGCTGCTGCTGCGCCGCCAGCGCTTCCTGCGAAGCCTTTCGCAGTTCATGCTCGACCCGTCGCTGGCGTGGATCGACACGCTCGACCACCAATATGTCGACCAGGCACATTTCATCCGCGATTTCCGTCGCTTCATGGATACCACCCCGGGGGCCTTCGCAGCCGCACCTCACCCGGTGCTATGGGCTGCAGCCGTGGCTCGCACGGCGATTGCGGGCAAGCCGATGCAGGTTCTCCAGCGCCCGTCCGAGAGCGTTTGATCCTGTTGGAATTGCCGCGACAGAGCTCAAACAGGCAATCGCGCTGCCCGACGCGTGCTCAGTCCGCGGTCGCGGGTGCCGCCAGCGGGAAGAAGGGAATGCGCACCTCGAGCGGCGAGCCGTCTTCGGCATGGAAGGTATAGAAGCCTTCCATCGAACCGTGCGGCGTTTCCAGCGGACAGCCGCTGACGTAGTCGTGGCTCTGGCCCGGCTTGAGGATGGGCTGTTCGCCGACTACGCCGTCGCCATCGACGTGGCTGACCATGCCGCGCCCGTCGGTGATCCGCCAGTGGCGCGTCATCAGCTGAACGCGTTCGTGCGAACCGTTCTCGATACGGATGTGATAGACCCAGAACCACTTGCCTGCCTTGGGCTGGCTCTGTTCGGGAAGGAAGTTCACCGCGACCCTGACGGTAATCCCGTCGGTCGTGGCGGCATGCTGGAAAAGCTCCTTGATCACACCTCTAAACTAGTATCGCGCGCCCCTCGTGCAAGGCGTGCAAGCGGGATTTCCCCCGCAACGATATTTATCGCGCCCTGCCCGACATGGTTAAAATCGGTTTACCGCAAGGGCTGACAATCCGCTAACCGCATGCGGACTAGCCTCCCCGGCAGAATGGCTACCATTTCGCAAACGGGGAACAGGGCATGATCGCAGGTATCGCCAGGATGCTGAAGCGACTGAGGGGCGACGAACGCGGCAATCTGCTGCTGATGGCCGGTGCCGCGCTGACCGGACTGATCGGTGCCGCCGGTATCGGCGTCGACACCGTGCAATGGTACCTGTGGAAGCGCCAGATGCAGCAGACGGTCGATACCGGGGCCACCGCCGGTGCCATCGCGCTCAGCTTCGGCCGCGACTACGATTCCTCTGCCCGCAGCGAGATCGCCCGTACGGCGAACACGGCCTACACCGTCGAAGCCATCCGCATTCCGCCGACCAGCGGTGCCTATGCCGGCGATACCGGCGCGGTCGAGGTCATCGCGACCACCAGCCGCAAGCTGCCCTTCTCCAGCGTGTTCCTCGCCACCGCACCCACCATCCGTACCCGGGCGGTGGCAACGGCTGTCGCGGTGGGAGACCCTTGCGTACTCGCGCTCGCGACTTCGGGCACGGGCGTGGAAGTCTTCGGTAGTGCAGACGTCTCGCTCGATTGCCCGGTTGCTTCGAACTCGCCGGTGGACGTGTCGGTCGACGTCGGCGGCAGCGCCTTCCTCGATTCAGGGCTGATCATGAGCGTAGGCGGTATCGACTATTCGACCGGCAACCTGCCCTCGGACGCAGCGATCATTCCGTATGGCCTGCCGGTAAGCGATCCGCTTGCCGGGCGCGACCTCTCCTATTCGAGCGCGACCTGCAACTACACGAACTACTCCGTGTCGCCGAGTGATCACGTCCAGACCTATGGCGGGACCTATTGCAACGGCATGAAGCTGCAGGGCACTGTGCGGATGCACGGTGGCGTCTACGTCATGAAGAGCGGCACCTTCCAGGTGAACTCGGGCGCAAATGTCACGCTGTTCGGCGATGGCGGCGTCACGATCATCCTGACCGGCAAGAATTCTAATACGGTCGCCACGGTCTCGATCAACGGCGATGCAAAGCTCGACATCAGGGCACCCACCTCGGCGGAAAATTCGAAGTGGGCGGGCATTCTGTTCTACCAGGACCCGATGGGTTCGGCGACGCACACCTTCAACGGCGGTGCGAACATCGATATCGAAGGCATCATCTACATGCCCACCGGCGACGTCACCTATAACGGCGACGCGACGCAGAACGCGCAGTGCCTGCTGCTGATTTCCGAACGGGTGCGCTTCGGCGGAACCAACAACATCGAGAACAACTGCAACGTCGACATCGACCCCTGGGCCGGCAAAGCCAAGGTCGTCCGGGTAGTGGAGTAGGAGTGATGATCTACGCCTTCGTCCAGCGCCTGCTTCGTGACCAGAGCGGCATCGGGTTCGTCGAACTGGCGCTGGTAGCGCCGCTGCTGGCGCTGATGTTCCTCGGCATGATCGACATGAGCAAGGTCATCGCCACGCGCGTCGATCTCGAACAGGCGGCGCAGCGCACCACCGACCTTGCGCTCGGCAAGCGCCCGCCCAACGGCAATACCGCCTACCTCGTGGCGGAGGCCGTTGCTGCATCCGGTGTGCCTTCGAGCGATGTAACCGTGACCCTGACCTGCGAATGCAACGGGGTAGTGCAGAACAAGTTCACCGACATGTGCAACGGCGGCCAGGTGACCCGGCGCTTTGCCACCGTATCGATCAAGAAGCAGGTTTCCACCGGGTTCAACTGGCGCATCGTCGGCGCCATGTTCACCGGTGGCTCCGCAACCTACACGCCGATTACGGTCATCGGCGACAGCGTGGTGAGGCTCCAGTGATGAAGCGCTTCCTTTCCGACAGCCGTGGCTCGATCGGCCTCGAATTCGGCCTCGCCCTGCCGATTCTCGTCGCCATGATCATCGGGGTGCTGCAATTCGGCCTCGTCCTCAACGCCAACGGCGCGATGCGCAATGCCATGGGCGAGGGCCTGCGCCTTGCAAAGGTCAAGCCTACGGCGACGACCGACCAGGTCATCAAGCGGACCAAGGACACGCTGATCGGCGTCGATCACAACGGCATCACCAAGCTGACCTTCAATCGCGGCACGGTGAACAACGTGGCCACGGGCGAGATGACGATGACGATCACGATGAAGCCGATCATCCCCTTTGCGCCGATCCCGCCGATCGTGCTGACGCAGACAAAGAAGGTCTACCTCCAGAGCTGAACGCTCTTCGGACCGCCGGCCGCAACGACGGCCTCGAAAATCAGGGCTTACCGCCGCCGAGATACTCCTCGATCTGGGCGAGGCGTTCTTTGCCGAACCACATTTCCTCGCCGACGAAATAGGTCGGGATGCCGAAAGTGCCGCGCGCGACTGCACCTTCTGTGTTGTCGATCAGGCGTTGTTTGACCTCTGGACCCTGCGTCGCTTCTAGCAGGCGCTGCGCGTCGAAGCCCGCCGCCGCGAGTTCCGCCGCCACGGCATCGACATCGCCGCAATTGAGCCCTCGTTCCCACACGGCAGGCAGCAGGGCATCGACGAGGGCTTGCCGCTCCTCCTCGTCCGCTGCAGCCACAAGGACGCGCTGCAGCAGGATCGAATTGAACGGAAAGGCCTTGGGAATGGTGAAGCGCGTCATCCCGTGGCGGTCGAGGAAGCGGTTGAACTCCAGAGAAGCGTAGGCGACCTTGCCCTTCACATCGGCGTCCCGCATCATCGGCGGCGAATTGCCGGTCAGCTTGTGCATCCCGCCCAGCAGGACCGGTGTGACCACCAGCTTCGCGCCGGTCCGTTCGACGATCTCCTTGAGCGGATACCACGCGAGGTAGCCGTTGGGTCCGGCGAAATCGAAGATGTATTCGACAGTCTTGGTCATAGTCCGGCCCTCGCCAGCGCCTGGTCGAGGTCCTCCTTGACGTCCTCGACATCCTCGAGCCCGACGTTGATGCGCAGCAAGCCTTCGGTAACGCCCATTTCGTCGCGCGCTTCCTGCGTCATCCCGGCGTGAGTGGTGCTGGCCGGATGACACATCAGGCTGCGGGAATCGCCGATATTGTTCGAGATATCGACCAGCTCGAGCGCGTCGAGAACGGCGAAAGCGGTCGCGCGGTCGCCCACGTCGAACGCGAAAATCGGGCCGGTCGCAGCCATTTGCCGTGTGGCGATGTCGTGGCGCGGATGGCTGGGGAGCCCGGGATGGAGCATCTTCGGCACGCGCGCCTCTATCGCCCTGCCCAGTTCGACGGCATTCTCGCTCTGGCGGCGGGCGCGCATATCGAGTGTCTCCAGCCCCTTGAGAACCACCCACGCGTTGAAAGGCGACAGGTTGGGACCCGTGTTGCGCTGGAAGGGCAGCAGGACCTCGTCGATCCATTGCTGCGATCCGCAGACGGCACCGGCAAGCACCCTGCCCTGCCCGTCCATCAGCTTTGTCGCGCTGTAGGCCACGACGTCGGCGCCATAGTCCATCGGGCGCTGCAGCGCGCTGGTGGCGAAGGCGTTGTCGACCACGGTGGTGATGCCGTGTGCCTTGGCGATTCCGCAAACATGTTCGAGGTCGACCACGTCGAGCGTGGGATTGGCCGGGGTCTCGAAGAAGAACACCTTGGTGTTGGGCTGGATCGCGGCTTCCCAAGCGGCATTGTCGGCGCTGTCGACGACCGAAGTCTCGATGCCGAAACGCGGCAGCAGGCTGTCGAGCAGCCAGCGGCACGAACCGAAAGCGGCCCGTGCGCCGACGATGTGGTCGCCCGCCGAAAGCTGGCACAACAGAGCCGTGGTCATCGCGGCCATGCCGGTCGCCTGCGCGCGGCAGGCCTCGGCCCCCTCCATCAGCGCAATGCGCTCCTCCAGCATCGCCACCGTTGGGTTTTGCAGGCGCGAATAGGTCATCCCTTCGGCCTCGCCCGCAAAGCGGTCGGCGACGATCTGCGCACTGTCGTAGGTGTAGCCCGAGCTGAGGAACAGCACCTCGCTGGTCTCGCCGTGCTCGCTACGCCAGGTGCCACCGCGCACGGCCTGCGTCGCGGGGCGCCATTTCGAAGTAATCGAGCGGTCCATTCCGGTGGTCTTTTTCATGGCACGCGGGATAGCACGGCAAGCCCGCGCGGCAAGCGGCACGGCCTTGCAGCACGGCAAGCCCCGCTTCGCCGATAACGCTCGCAGTTTGGCGCGATCTGGATATAGCGGGACGACAAATCATTCCTGGGGGCCGCATGTCGTCTTACGAAATTCTCGCTGCGGGCGGCCTCGCCGCCGTTCTGATCGCTCTCGGTCTTATCGCTTCCGGGCGCTTGTCGGGCGGCGACGCACTCGCCGCTGCCATGCTCGCGGGCGCTTTCGCTGGCTTCACTGCAATCACGGTGTTCAAGGAAGGGGCACTGCTGGTGTGGGCAAATCACACGACCAGCCTGTGGGGCGTACAGGTATGGTGGGACCTCCTCATTGCGGTTACCCTGGCGGTGTTCTTCATCGTTCCGCGGGCACGGGCCGCGGGAATGAACGTGCTGCCCTGGATCGTCTTCGTTGCCCTGACGGCCAGCATCGGCCTGCTTGCGATGGTCGCGCGCCTTTTCTGGCTGGAGAAGCAGGCCGCCACTTCTTAAGCAGCTTGCAGCGCGCGTGGCCATTTTCTAGGCCGTTCGCGATGAGCCGCGCGCCCCAGCAAACCCGCGATCCCCTTGGCTGGAGTGCCGCGATCACGCTGGCATTCTGGCTGCTCTGCCTGCCGTTTTTGACCGCAGTCACCAAGCCCTATTTCGACGAGGTCCACTACCTTCCCGCCGCGCGCGAGCTGCTGGCGCTGGGCGAATTCACCAATCGCGAACACCCGCTGGTCGGCAAGGAGCTGATCGCCGCGGGAATCTGGCTGCTGGGCGACAATCCGTGGGGCTGGCGCCTAATTCCCACCCTGTTCGGCGCGCTGGCCCTGTTCGCCAACATGCGCGCCATGTGGTTCGGCACATCCAGCCGCTTCGCCACCATCGCCTACGGCGTGCTGCTGGCGAGCGGCTTCCACCTGTTCGTGCACGCGCGCATCGCGATGCTCGACATCTTCTATCTCGCCTTCCTGAGCTTGGCCGCGTGGCAGTTCGCCGCCGCAATGCGCCAGCCCGAACAGGGGCGCTGGCGGCTCGCGATCACGGGTATAGCGCTGGGCCTCGCCATGGGATCGAAGTGGAACGCGGTGGTGGTGGCCATGCTGCCCGGTCTCGTCTTCCTCGTCGCCCGGTTCATGGCCGGCCGTCGCCGCCTGCTCTTCAGCCGCCGCGGAGCGCCCGTCCCGGGAATCACGCTGGTCGAGGCCGCGCTCTGGCTCGGCGTATTGCCAGTGCTGGTTTATGCGGCAACCTTCGCACCGGGATTCTGGTTCAAGATCAACCCGATTACCGAGGGCCTGATCTTCCATCACAGGTTCATGCTCGACTTGCAGGAACAGGTGCTGAGCCCGCATCCCTACCAGTCGACCTGGACCGACTGGGTGATCAACTGGCGGGCGATCTGGTACCTTTACGAACCGGTCGATGGCATCCAGCGCGGCATCATCCTGATCGGCAATCCGCTGACCATGCTGGTCGGACTTCCGGCGCTGCTGTGGTGTCTGTGGGCAGCACTGCTGCGACGCAACCACGCGGCGTTGGCGGCGGTGCTGGTCTATGTGGTCAGCCTCGGATTCTGGATCTTCGCGGCGAAGGCGGTCCAGTTCTACTACCACTACACCCTGCCCAGCATGGCACTGCTCGCCGCGCTGGCGCTGGCATGCGACGCGCCGTGGCAGAAGGGCCGGCGCAAGCTGGCACTTGCGCCCGTCATCGGCAGCGTGCTTGTGTTCGCCTGGTTCTATCCGATCCTCAGCGCCGCGCCGCTCGAGGGTCCGAACAGCTTTGCCGTCTGGACCTGGCTTGCCAGCTGGCGCTGAGCCTCAGTAGCGGCCCCAGACGAATCGGCTCGACAAGGCGTAGTTCCACACCGAACCGATGCCAATGCCGACAAGGGCGGCAAAGACCGTGTGGAAGCCGCGGTCGTGCAGCGTGGTCGCCACGGCGACATTGGCGAAGGCGCCGATCGAGCAGGCAACAATGAAGCTGACCCAGCCGAAAAACACCTTCTTCGCCTCCGTCAGGCGCTTGTCGCGATAGGTCAGGAAGTTGTTGAGCCAGAAGTTGAAGCTCATCGCCCCGAAGGTTGCGACGGCCTGGCTCCAGCTGAAATTCGCACCGCCGAGCAGCAGGAAGGCATAGAGGATGGCCATGTGCACGCCGACGCCGATGACCCCGACGGTACCGAACAGCGCAAAGCGGGTCGGGATCACCTTGCCGAAGCTCTTGTCGTAGAGACCGGCGAGGAAATCGAGCGCGATCGCTCGGTCGAGCTTGGATTCGCCGGAACGGCGGGCGGAGAAATTCATCGGGAAGTCCTTCACCTTGAGCGGCGTTTCGGATGTGGCGAGAAGGTCGAGCAGGATCTTGAAGCCGATGCCCGACAGGCCGGGCACCAGCTTGCGGGCGGTTTCGGCAGGAAGCAGGAAAAACCCGCTCATCGGATCGGAAAGTTCGACTCCGGTCAGCTTGCGGGCGAGCGTATTGGCGACGCTCGACAGCTTTTCGCGGTCGGGGCGACCCCACTCCTCCATGCTCGCACCGTCGGCGAAGCGGCTGGCGACGGCGACCTCGGCCTCGCCCGACTTCACACAGGCAAGCATGTCGACGAGCAGCTTGGGATCATGCTGGTGATCGGCATCCATCACCGCCACGTAAGGTGCGGCGGTGGCGCAAAAACCTTCGATGGCGGCGCTGGAAAGCCCGCGACGACCGATGCGCTGGATCACCCGCACGCGCGGATCGGTCTGGGCGATGCGGCGCGCCTCGTCGGCGGTGCCGTCGGCCGAGTTGTCGTCGACGATCAGCACTTCCCATCCGCCATGACCCAGTGCACCCTCGATTCGCTCGACCAGCGGCTCGAGATTGTCGCGTTCGTTGAGCGTCGGCAGGATGATGGCAAGTTCGAGCGGCGTGGAACCTGCACGGCGTTCACGGACCACTGACGGCTGGCTTTCGGGTGTCATATCCATTGCTTGCCCCGATTAGGGGGCAATTCTCAAGATATGGTTAGCAGGGTGCTAACAATCGCATCGCCGATTTCGCTGGTCGAGGCCGTCCCGCCCAGGTCTCCGCCGCGGGTTTCGGAGGCCAATACCTGCGCCACGGCACGCTCGACGCGGTTGGCTTCCTCCTCGCGCCCCAGCGAATGGCGCAGCAGCATGGCGAGGCTAAGTACGGCGGCGACCGGGTTGGCCTTGCCCTGCCCGGCGATATCGGGCGCGCTGCCGTGGATCGGTTCGTAGAGGCCGAAAGTGCCGAATTCGGTCTGGCGCTCTCCCAGACTGGCGCTCGCGAGCAGCCCTATCGAACCGACCACCGCACTCGCCTGGTCGGACAATATGTCGCCGAAGAGGTTGCCGGTGACGATGGTGTCGAACTGCCCGGGCGAACGGCACATCTGCATCGCGGCATTGTCGACATACATGTGCTCGAGCTCGACATCGGGGTACTCGGCGGCAATTTCGATCACCGTCTCGCGCCAGATACGGCTGGTTTCGAGTACGTTGGCCTTGTCGACGCTGGTCAGCTTCTTGCGCCGTTTCTGCGCGGCGCGGAAGGCGGTGTGGGCAATGCGACGCACTTCGGCTTCGTTGTAGGACATGGCGTCCCAGCCCTCGCGGCCCCCTGCGCTGTCCCGCTCGCCCTTGTCGCCGAAATAGACGTCGCCATTGAGCTCGCGCACGACGAGGAGGTCGATGCCGCGGGCGATCTCTGGCTTGAGCGGGGAAAGATCTTCGAGGCCCGGGAAGCCTGCCGCTGGGCGCAGGTTGGCAAACAGGGTCAGTTCCGCCCGCAGGCCGAGGATCGCTTGTTCGGGCCGGAGGTGGCGCGGCAGGTCGTCACAGGAGAAGTCGCCCACCGCCCCGAACAGCACCGCATCGGCTGCGCGTGCCATTTCCAGCGTCTCAGGCGGGAGCGGATGACCATGGCGGCGATAGGCGACGGCACCGACATCGCCTTCAAACAAGGTCAGGCCGGGCAGTGAAAGCGCTTCGAGCACGCGCAGCGCCTGCGCGGTGACTTCGGGTCCGATCCCGTCACCGGGTAATACTGCAATCTTCATTCAATCATCCGTGCCAGGCGCTGCCTCAGGAGCTGTCTTGCGGCTAGAACGTCGGTACGCGTGTCGGCAAGCAGGTATCGGGCGATGAGGCCCTCCTGCCGGTCGAGAATTTCCAAGGCCTGCCCAAGGTCCGCTATCGCAGGTCGTTCGCCGCCATAGCCAAGCTCGCGCAATAACAGCGCCTCGTAGGCGACCAAGGCCTCGACCCACTGCCGCGCCGCTTCCGAGGAGCAGATAGCATCGAGCAGCCCGCCGAGCGCGGCATAAAGTGTGGGATAGGGGTTGCGTTCGGGCAGTGCCGAAGCGGTCAGCGCGGTCGCCCAGGCGATGGCGGCAGCGGGTAGCGGCTCGGACAGCCACGGCCCCCGGCTCCTGACCAGTTCAAGACGGGCAAAAGGCAGCTGGCTGTCGGACTTCGCACGAATATCGGCAGCGACCACATTGCCGGGTATGACCACCGGCCGCAGCACCCTGCCCCGACCGCCCGCGACATAGGCGGCGACGAGGCCGCTCTCCTCGGTCAGCATCCGCGCGATAACCGCGGTCTCGCCATGCGGGCGCGCGGCGACGAGGATTGCGGGGGCGGACAACTGCATGCCCTTCCCCCTAAGCCCCGCAATCCCGAACGCAAAACCTCAATT
Organism: Qipengyuania soli; assembly: GCF_015529805.1. Lineage (NCBI taxonomy): Bacteria > Pseudomonadati > Pseudomonadota > Alphaproteobacteria > Sphingomonadales > Erythrobacteraceae > Qipengyuania > Qipengyuania soli. The sequence goes on from NZ_CP064654.1 coordinate 1,592,325, forward strand.
GGCCGGCGTCTTGCCCTTACGGTAGCGGTCGAACCAGGCGATGATCGCGGATGCCTTGGCTGCACTCTGGCTCGGACGGCCGGCAATTCCATGGTGGCTTGCTTCGGGGACGATCACCAGCGTCGTGGGAACACCGCGTAGCTGGAGCGCGGCATAATACTGCTCGCTCTCGGATGCCGGGGTGCGGTAGTCGTCCTCGCCCACCACGACCATCGTTGGAGTCTTGACGTTGCCCACCAGCGAAAGCGGGCTGCGCCGCCAGTATTCCATCGGCTGTTCCCATGGCATCGCCCCGAACCAGTAGCGCGGGGCAAAGGTCGCAAGGTCGGCCGTGAGCGACTCGCTGGTCCAGTTGATTACCGGTTTCTGCGTCGCCGCCGCCGCGAAACGATCGGTCTTGCCCACGATCCAGCTGGTCAGCACCCCTCCGCCCGAACCGCCGGTGACGAACAGGTTGTCCGGATCCGCCACGCCGTCCGCAATCGCTGCATCCACAGCCGCCATCAGGTCGTCATAGTCGGGACCCGGATAGTTCTTGTCGATGAGGTTGGCGAAATCCGCCCCGTAAGAGGTCGAACCGCGCGGGTTGGTGTAGAGCACCGCGTATCCCGCCGCCGCATAGAGCTGGTAATCGGTCGAGAACCCGGGGCCATATTCGGCATTGGGACCGCCGTGGATCTCGAGGATCATCGGCACCCGCTCCCCGGGCCTGAGATGCGGCGGTTCGATAAGCCAGGCGTCGATGGCAAGCCCATCGGGGGCCTTCACCGCCAGCTTGCGCATCGGCGCGATGTCCTTGCCCTGAAGCCAGGTGGCGTTGAGCCGGGTCAGCTGGCGTGCCTTGTCTCCCGCGGCCTGCACGATGAGGTCGCCGGGCCGGTCGATCGCGGTGCCGGTGTAGGCGAGAGTGCCGTTCCGGCTCACACTGAACTCGCCGGCGGCATAGGGACGGTCGGAGATCGCGCCGGGTTGCAACCCTTCGGCCACGACACTGCGTTTCCCGTCGAGCCCGATGCGGGCGACCTTGGTCACGCCCTCGTCGGCATAGACCGCATAGATCGTGCCGCTGTCGGACCAGGCGAAATCGTTGATCGACCGGTTGAGGCTGGCCGTGAGCGACCGCGGATTGGACCCGTCGGCGTCCATCACATAAAGCTGGGTGTCCTCGTATGCCTTCGCACTGTCGTCGAACCCGAGATAGGCGATCTTGCGGCCATCGGGCGACAGCCTTGGCGCAAAGTCCGGGCCGACGCGATGGGTGACGGCGGTGATCCCACCCGAGGCAAGGTCGACCCGATAGATTTCGGATTCGCGTCCGGCGCGCTCCCAATCTTCCACGCGGTTGCCGGTGAACAGGATCGCACGACTGTCGGGCGACCAGGACAATGGCCCGCCTGCATCCCATTTCCCGCTCGTGACCCGGCGCGATGCCCCGCCATCTGCACTGACGACGAAGACCTGGTCGAAGCCCGGCTTGGCATAACCGGCATCGTCGAAACGGTAGGTGACCTTGTCGATGATGGTCAGCGGCTTGGCCCACTCGGCGCCCTCGGGCTTGTCCGGAGCCTTGCCAAGAGTCGCCCCCTCGCCGGGCACGCGCATGCTGTAGGCGATTTGCCGCCCGTCGGGTGACCACGCGATCGAGCCGGGGCCGTCAGGGAGCCCGGTCACGCGCGCACTGGTGCCGCTGTCGAGCCACATGACGTGGATCTGCGCGCCGTCGCTGCCGGCGGATACATAGGCGATGCGCTTGCCATCGGGGGACCAGCGCGGGGAGAAGTTCGCCCCCCCATCCGCAGCGAGCGGGCGCTGCGCGCCGCTCTTCACATCGACCAGCCACAAAGAGGGTCTGTAAGTGTCCTTCATGACGTCCCCGGTCATGCGGACATAGACGATCTGGCTCCCGTCAGGGCTTATCTGTGGATCGGCCGCGCCTTCGAGCTTGAACAGGTCGTTGCCGGTGAATGCTCGCGTCGGCAGGTCCTGCGCCTGCAGACTTGCACCAGTGGCAGCGAACATCATTACGATCGCTGAAACTGCGGATTTGGCGATACGATGCATCTCATCCCCCTCCCAAGCGCCGGAACGGCGGCCGAGCGCGTTCTTGCGCCTCCCTACGGGTGAGCGCAAGCACCTGGGATCAGGGTATTTCGGGTGATCGAGGCCTCAGGCCTGCTTGTCGAGACGCGCCTCGAGCGCCGCAACGCGATCGGCCAGCTTGTCGGCCTCTTCCCGTGCCTTGCTGGCCATCATCTTGACCGCATCGAATTCCTCGCGGCTGACGAAGTCCATCCCGCCGAAGGTCTCCTTGGCCCGCTCGCGCGCGGCATCGCGTGCCTCGCGGCCCATGCCGGCGAGCGTACCGGCGGCCGAGTTGGCGAGTTTGACAAAATCGGCGATCAGCGGGTTCTGGCTTTGCATGGCGGCTATCTAGGCGCAGGCACGCGCGACATCAATTCCCGATGCGCACACGCTCCACCTGGCTTCCCCCGCTCGCGCCATCGGCGTCGGGATTGAGCCTGAGGAACTCGTAGTTGAGCAGCGTCGCGAAGCAGACCCAGGCAAGGTAGGGCACGAGCAGCAGCGCGGCGACGCGGCGGACCTTCCAGAACAGCGCCATCACGACGAGCAACGTGACCACGATGGCCGCGAGGATGCCCAGGGCTAGCGTGATCTGGTGCGCACCGAAGAAGGTTGGCGACCAGGCGAGGTTGAGGAGAAAATGGATGGCGAAAGCGATCAAAGCCGCGGTACGACCACGCGCGCCCCAGGCGGAGGCAACGAAGGCCACCGACAGGCCGATCATGATGTAGAGGATTGTCCAGACGATGCCGAACCACTTGGGCTCGGGGAAGATGTCGGGCTTCGCGAGCGACTGGAACCATTCGGAGGCGGGGCTCCCCACCATGCCCGCAAGGAAGCCGAGCAGCACGATCAGCGGCACCGTGAACAGGGCCCAGCGGATGAAACTAGCGCGCAGCTGCCCGCGCGAAGCCAGCATGTTCATGCAATCTCCCCAGATTGGCGAATCGTTAACCGCGTTTTGGCGAGCGAAGCGCCCCGGCGCAATGCACCCTCTTGTTTAGTCCCGAAAGGGTGCGGTTCAGAAGCGCAGCATCACCTTTCGCGCCAGCGCCGGCGAAGCGGAGTGGACGGCCTTCAACACCTTGACCATGCCCACGTTCACTTCCTCGCGGTCCTTCTCGATCCCTTCGCGAATGGCGGTGGCACAGTCGGCGGCCGACATCTTGTTGCCGCCGCGCCCGGCGGTGAGCTGCGTGTCCACCACCGGAGGCAGCGCCTCGATCACGGTCACGCGCGTGCCTGCAAGCTGCGCACGGATGGCCTGCGTGTAGCTGCGCAGCGCCGCCTTGGTCGCGCAGTAGACCGGCCCGCCGGCACGCGGCGCGATGGCAAGGCCGCTGGTCACATTGACGATCGCCGCCTGCGGCCTCTCGCGCAGGCGAGGAACGAGCGCAGTGATCAGCCGGATGGGCGTGTTGAGATTGGCATAGATGCAGTCGTCCGCATCGTCGACATCGGGCGCCGCTTCGCGAAAGTCGTGGTCGACCCCCTGTCCGGCATTGTTGACCAGCACGTCGAGCTCGCGCTCGCCCAGCGCCTGCAGGATGCGGTCGGCACCCAGGGGCGTGGAAAGGTCGGCCTCGATCGCCTCGAAGCCTGCCTTGCGCATGGCGTCGAGCCGCTTGATCGAACGACCGGTCACGATCACTTCGGCCCCGCGATCCTTCAGCTGGCGCGCCAGCTGTTCGCCGATGCCAGCCGTGCCCCCGGTAACGAGGATGCGTTTTCCGTTGATGTCCATCAGGCTTTCACCAGTCCTTTCGCAACAAGGCTGCGAACGGTGTCCTCGATGGTCTGTTCCGCGGAGATGAATTTGAAGCCGAGCACGTCCTCGGTGTGCTTGCCCGAAACATCGCGGACATTGCCGAGCTCTCCCTTGATCTGTTTCATCTCGGGCATGAACGGCGCCAGCAGCTTGACCATGAAATCGGGCATGGGCCTGGAAGGCACCTTCTTCGCATATTCGGGCGTGCGCTGACGCACCGTTTCCGCCATCTCGCGGATCCACATGAACTTTTCCGAGGTTGGGAAGCGCTCGCCGGCGACCTGTTCCGCCGGGGCCTCGATCGCGCGGACGTGCGCTTCGGCGACATCGCGAACGTCGGTCACGCAAATGCCCATGTTGGGAATGAGCGGTATCGACCCGTCGATGACCTTCTTGACGATCTCGATGCTGGTCGAAACGTCATCGTCGTAGACCGGTCCGAAGACGGCGACGGGATTGACCGAGCAGAACACCATGTCGGGTGCATTCGCGGCGACCCAGTCGCGCGCGGCGCGTTCGGCGACGGTCTTGCTCTCGATATAGGGCGGGACGCCTGCATCGAGATTGGTCCAGTCCGTATGGTCGAAGTGATCCTTCTCCGGATGGCCGTAGGCGATTGCAGCGGCTGAACTGGTCTGGACGAAACGCTTGATGCCGACCGAATTTGCGAAGCGCAGCGCCCGCAGGGTTCCTTCGCGTGCAGGGACGACCAGCTCGTCCTTGTCCTTCGGCACTCCGATCGGGAATGGCGAGGCAACATGCGCCACCGCGTTGCAGCCCTTCACTGCTTCCGCCCAGCCCTCGTCACTCATCAGATCTGCCTGGAAGACCTTGAGCCGGTCACCCGCCGTCGCCCACCGCTGCCTGAGCTTGGGTTCGCTTTTCGCCCTGTTCCTAACGGTGGTGTGGACGGTGTAGCCCTTGGCCAGAAGCTGGTCGATGACTTCGCCGCCGATATAGCCGGTGCCCCCGGTAACGAGTACGGTGCCTGCCATACTTTCTCCCCTTTGCGTGCTACCTACGAGTGCGGGTTGCAGCGGGCAACGGAGTTTCGATGGAACAGGTCGATTTCATAGTCGTCGGTGCCGGTATCGCCGGCATGTCCGCTGCCGCGAGGCTCGCCGGCCACGGATCGGTCGTGGTGTGCGAAATGGAAGACGCTCCGGGCGTCCATTCCTCCGGCCGCAGTGCAGCCTTTGCCCATTTCGACATGGATGCACCCGTCGTCCGCGCCCTGACCGCCGCCAGCATGCCGTTCTTCGAGGAACCGGCGGCGCACATCCACCCCGCCCTGTTCATCGCGCTGGAAGGACAGGAGGCTGCCCTCGACCGGGTAGAGGCGAACTATCGCGAGTGGAGTGCAACGGTTGAGCGGCTGAGCGTGGCAGAGGCAAGAACGCTGGTGCCCGTCCTGCGCGAAGGTGAAGGCGGGATCATCGGCGCCGTGCTCGATCGCGCGGGGCGCAAGCTCGATGCTCACGCCATGCTGGAAGGGCACCGCAAGTCCTTGTCGGCGGCTGGCGGAAAACTAGCGACCGGTGCTGCCGTGACCTCCCTGCGCCGTGAGGGCGGGCGTTGGCTTGTCGAGACCGCAAAAGGCGCCTGGTCCGCCCGCGTCGTGATCAATGCAGCAGGTGCCTGGGTAGACGAGGTGGCGACGATGGCCGGGGTCACGCCGATCGGCATTTCACCCCTGCGCCGCACGGTCATCACCTTCGACGCACCCGAGGGCCTCGACGTTTCGGCGTGGCCCTTCACCAAGACGGTCGGCCCGGGCTTTTACATCGAACCCGAGGGACGCGGCCGCCTGCTTGCCTGTCCGATGGACGAGAACCCGACCGAACCCTGCGACGCGCAACCGGAGGAAGAGGATATCGCCCTCGCCGCTTGGCGCGTTGAAGAAGCGACGACGCTGCAAATCCGCCGCCTTGCAAGCAAGTGGGCGGGCCTCAGGAGTTTCGTGCCAGACCGCAGACCGGTGGCGGGTTTCCATCCCGATGCACCGGGCTTCTTCTGGCTCGCAGGACAGGGCGGTTTCGGCCTCCAGACCTCGCCCGCAATGGCGCTGGCGGTGGAAGCCGTCGCCACGGGTAGCGAATGGCCGGAGGAGTTACGCGCCGTCGGCGTGGACGAGGCAGCCCTTTCGCCGGAGCGGTTTGCGTCATCAATGTGACAGCCATCAGCCGCTCATTGTGCTTGGCGAATTCCGCGGCAGAATCCGCCACATGCTCGTCACTGCCGATTCTCGTGCCGTCCTGAGAGACGCCCTGCGGCAGCGGCTGGGTGGTCAGCGGGCTGCCGAAATCGAACAGGTCCTGCCCTGCCCTGCGGGGCTCAGCCAGGTCGAAAAGAGCGCATGGCTGATGTTGCAGAACTGGTCGTCCGACGCGCCACTGCGTGAACAGTACCGGTCACTCGACGACTATTCCCGCGACCGGATGGAGCACCTGCTCGGCGCTCTCGACTGAACCGATCGAGGTTCCACGACTAGCGCCTCTGGAGCATCCGCTTGATCGTCTCGTGACGCCTGCGCCCGGGTAGCTGCGTCGCCACTTCGCGCTCCAGTTCCGTCCTGATTTCCTCGATTTCGCGGTCGGTCAGGTGCTCGATCCCGACAAACTCGTTGCGCGCATCGTGGACCGACCGGATCAGCTCGTCGAGCTTGGCCTGGATCGCGGCTGCGTCGCGGTTCTGCGAATTCTGGATGAGGAAGACCATCAGGAAGGTGGCGATGGTCGTGCCGGTGTTCACCACCAGCTGCCATGTGTCCGACCAGCCGAAGTACGGCCCGCTGAGGACCCAGGCGGCAATGACAGTCACCGCGATGACGAAAGCGGAAGGCTGCCCGGTTGCCACGGCGGTGCGGGATGCAAAGGATGTGAAGAATCGGTCCATGGCAATGCCTCGACGATGCCGGGAACACACGGCCGTGCCCCTTCCTCTTCGAAGCATATTCGCCAACAGAGCCCGCGCAATCCGCCGGGTTGCGAAATCCGTGCAATTCGTCCCAGCGCCGCGGCGTGTGCCTAGCGCATGAGCACCAGTTCTTCCGCCATCGTCGGGTGGATCGCGGTGGTTGCGTCGAAATCTGCCTTGGTCAGACCGGCCTTCACCGCGATGGCCGCCGCCTGCATCATTTCCGCTGCATCAGGCGCAATCATGTGAATGCCGACGATCTTCCCGCTCTCGCCGTCGCAGACCATCTTCATCAGGCTGCGTTCGTTGCGGCCCGCCAGCACGTTCTTCATCGGGCGGAAATCGGACTGGTAGACCTTGACGCTGCCGAGCTTGTTCTTGGCCTCGCCCTCGGTCATCCCGACCGCCGCGATGGGCGGATGGCTGAAAACCGCGCTGGGGATACAGGAGTGGTCGACCGCCACCGGGTCGCCCTTGCCAAAGATGGTGTCGGCAAAGGCCTGGCCTTCGCGAATGGCAACCGGGGTCAGCTGGACACGATCGGTCACGTCGCCGACGGCATAGATGTGATCAATGTTGGTCTTGCTGAAGCGGTCGACCTTGATCTGGCCCTTTTCGCCCAGCTCCACACCCGCCTTTTCGAGCCCCAGTCCTTCGATATTGGGAACGCGGCCGGTGGCGAACATGACCTGGTCGACATGCTCTTCGTCGCAATCGGACAGCTTCACGAAGAAGCCGCCGTCCTCGCATGGCTTGATATACTCGAACACCGTGTTGAACTTGAAATCTATGCCCTTCATGACCGAGATCTGCAGCAGGCGGTCGATCAGCGCCTGATCGTAGCCGCGCAGCAGCTTGTCGCTCCGGTTGACCAGCGTCACCTTGCTGCCGAACTCGTTGAAGATACCGGCGAATTCGTTGGCGATGTAACCACCGCCGGCGATCACGATGCGCTTGGGCAGCGCGTCGAGATGGAACGCCTCGTTGGAGGTGATCGCGTGCTCGGCACCCTCGACATCGGGGATATGCGGCCGCGCGCCGGTGGCGATGAGGATGTACTTCGCAGTGACCTTCTTCCCGCTGGCGAGCGTGATTTCGTGCTCGCCGGTGATCTCGGCGCGCTCGTGGAAGATGGTGACGTCGTGGTTCTCAAGAGTGTCGGTATAGGCACCTTCGAGCCGATCGACGTCCTTCAGCACGTTGTCGCGCAGGGTGATCCAGTCGAAGTCGCAGGTCTCGGTCTTCCAGCCGAAATTGCGCGCGTCCTTGAGGTCCTCGGCGAAATGGGCGCCGTAGACGAGCATCTTCTTGGGCACGCAGCCGCGGATGACGCAGGTCCCGCCGACGCGGTATTCCTCGGCGATAGCGACCTTGGCCCCGTGCGCCGCGGCAACGCGGCTTGCCCGAACGCCGCCCGACCCCGCGCCGATGGTGAAGAGGTCGAAATCATAGGTGTCGGACATGAGAGGCTCCTTGGTTCGCGGACCGCGATATCGCGTTGCGATACGCTTTTGCCAAGGCGCGAGTTACAGTCGAGAACTAGTTCCGCGACGGTTCCTCGACGGCGAGGCGCCTCGCCACCTGCAGCGTCTGGACGACGAACAGTGCGACCAGCACCAGTCCCACGCCCCCTACGAACAGATCGAAACCGTTCAACTGCCAGACGATCGGGTGTTCCCGACCAAATCCATACATGGCCAGGGTCAGGGCAATGAGAATGAGCCGCAGTTCTGTCGGTCCGGCATTCATGTAGGACAACCGCAGTTCCCCGAGCACGCGCACAGACAGGAAGGCGTGGATCGACATCAGCAGGTACCCTGCAAGCGCCACCAAAGCGACTTCAAGCTGGACGAAAGGGGTTAGCCCGATGCCGACCACCAGCAGTGTGGTCGCCAACCCGTCGCAGCTATGATCGAGGAAGTAGCCGTACCGCGGCCGTTCGATCTTGCGGAAGCGGGCGAGGCTGCCGTCGAGTGAATCCCCGAACCAGTGGACGACGTATCCGGCCACCGACAGCCACAGCCAGTCACGGTCCAGATTGCTGCCGAGATAACCGGAAAAAACCATCAGAGCGCCGACCATCCCGAAGGCAGTCAGCATGTCGGGCGATACGCGGCGCGGCAGGCGTGCACACAGCCAGTTCAAGGCGCGCCGTTCGATACGAGCGACGAGGTTTTCCTGGATACGGTCAATCGGGGTAATCTTGGGCTTGAAGGCCGGTTCCATGGTCTGGTGCTCCAAGCAATGCGACTTGGACGCGCTCATGCGCCCAAGCCGATGCAGTGTCCAGCAGCCAAACGATCAGGCTTGGCGACGGGCCCCCGAACGCCGGCGACGATTGCCGCCCCCGCCGGGTCGCTTTCCCTGCGGACGACCGCCGGGTGCCCCGCCCCCGCTTGCGCCATCGCGCTTGGGTGCGCCGGCACGGTTGGGGTGCTTGTTCTTCGGCTTCGGCTTCCTTGCCGCGGCATCGCCGGTGGGGCGCACGTTCGGGCGGGCAAGCTTGGGCTTCTGCTCGCGCTTGGTCGGCCCGACGCCTTCGACCACGGCGCGGAAATTGTCCGGCAGCGGCAGGCGCTCGAACTCGGCGTCGGTCTTCTTGCGAATGTCCTTGAGGTAGTCGCGCTCGTCCTCGGCACAGAAGGCGATGGCAATGCCGTCACGCCCGGCGCGCGCGGTGCGGCCGATGCGGTGGACGTACTGTTCAGGCACGTTGGGCAGCTCGTAGTTGATGACGTGGCTGACGCCCGGGATGTCGATCCCGCGCGCGGCGACGTCGGTCGCCACCAGCACCGGCGTGGTGCCGCTGCGAAATTCGCCCAGCGCCCGTTCGCGCTGCGGCTGGCTCTTGTTGCCGTGGATGGCATTCGCGCGCACGCCGACCTGGCCGAGCTTCTTCACCACGCGGTCGGCACCGTGCTTGGTGCGGGTGAAGACGAGCACGCGCTCGAACTCGCCCGGCACGCGGTGGCGGCCCTTGAGGATCATCTCGATCAGGGTCTGCTTCTCGTCCTGCTGGACCATGAAGAGATACTGCTCGATGCGCTCCGCCGTGGTGCTTTCGGGAGTGACCGAGACGTGGACCGGCGACTGGCAGTATTGCGCGGCGAGGTCCTTGATCGACTTGGGCATGGTGGCGCTGAAGAACAGCGTCTGGCGCTCCTTCGGCACCAGCTGGCTGATCCGCTTCAGGGCATGAATAAAGCCGAGGTCAAGCATCTGGTCGGCCTCGTCGAGGACGAGGATTTCGACGCCGTTTAGCGCGAAGGCCTTCTGGTCGATGAGGTCGAGCAGGCGGCCCGGCGTGGCCACGAGGATGTCGGTCCCGCGGTGGAGCTTGTTGCGGTCCTTGTTGACCGAGGTGCCGCCGACGATCGACTGCACCTTGAGTCCGGCAAGCGCGCCGTAGTCCTTGGCCGACTGGGCAATCTGCCCCGCCAGTTCGCGGGTCGGCGCAAGCACCAGCATGCGGCAGGACTTGAACGGGGTCTGCTTCTCCGCCTCGCGCAGACGGTCGATGGAGGGCAGCATGAAGGCGGCCGTCTTGCCGGTGCCGGTCTGGGCGATGCCCATGAGGTCGCGGCCCGCGAGGACGGGGGGAATGGCCTGCTCCTGGATCGGAGTCGGCGTGTCGTAGCCCTTGAGATCGAGGGCCTGGAGGACGGGCTGCGAAAGCCCGAGGTCTGAAAACTGTGTCATCGTAACTCGCAATATATGCGGCGCGCAGACCGGTTCCTGGCGGATTCCGGGCGCGGCGCGGGTGTCAAACGACCCGCGTGAAAAGGGAAGTCCTTGGAAAAACATGCCGAGGCGCGGCCGGGGCGATGGATGTCTCCACATCGCCGCTTCACGCTGGCTAGCGCGTCTCGATGGCGGCCATGTGGATGCTGCAGTGCAAAAAGTCAATCCGCTTCGGGTCGAGAGATGTCGGACAGGTCCGGCGCGATCGCACTGTCATACGGTGCGGATATCCGCCACACGAGGCCGGCGGGATCGAAGTCCAGCGTCACGTCGGCACGCATGGCGAAGGCGGGATTGCGTTCGATGATGGTGGTGCCGAAGCCCTTGCGCTCGGGCTTTTCGACCGGCGGCCCACCGCGCTCGCGCCACTCCATGACAAAGCGCCTGTCCTCGCCTTCGCCTTCGAAGCCCCAGGTAACGTCGATCTCGCCGGTGTCGTTTGCGAGCGCCCCGTATTTCGCGGCGTTCGTAGCGAGTTCATGGATGGCGAGGCCCAGCGCCTCAGCTGGACCGGGTTTCAGCATGACCTGGTCACGGCGACCCGTGTGGATGCGTCCTTCCGCTATGTCCCCGACATGCAGTATCTGCGAGGCAACAATGTCCGCGACGACCGCCCCGACCCAATCGCCTTCGTTGAGCAGGTTCTGGTTGGCCGAGAGAGCCGCGATGCGACGAAGCAATGCATCGGCAAGCTCGCTGTCACTGGCCGATGCCGTGCGATTGACGATCGCCTGAACGGTGGAGAGCATGTTGCGCGCGCGGTGGTTTACCTCGCGCATGAGCAAGGTGATGCGCTCGCTCGCTTCGCGTTGCTCGGTGATGTCGGTATTGGTCCCGCACCACAACAGGACGTTTCCTTCGTCGTCCTTGAGCGGGTTGGCACGCGACAGGAACCAGCGGAATTCGCCATCGGCACCCCGTAGCGGGAAGGTGTCCTCCCATACCTCGCCGGTGTCCCATGAGTGCTGGATACGCTCGACGACACGGTCGACATGCTCAGGATGGTGGACGTCGCGCCAGCCCCAGCCCTGCATCTGCTCCAGGGTTGTGCCGGTATAGTCGTACCAGCGCTGGTTGTACCAATAGATCCAGCCCTTGCCGTCAGCCATCCAGGCGAGCTGGGGGATATTCTGCGCCAGGGCAGCGAATTGCTGCTGGCTCTCCCGCAATTCCTGGCGGAGCGTGCTGTGTTCGCGCAGGTCGTGGGCGATCTTGGACGCGCCCACAATTTTGCCTTCCGCATCGCGGATCGGCGAAACGGTGACGGCGATGGGAACGGGTGCGCCTGCCTTGGTCTGCCGCACAGTCTCGAACTTGGTGATCAGTTCACCGGCGCGAACCCTCGCAAGGATGCTGTCCTCCTCATCCTGGCGGTCGGATGGAATGATGCGCCGGATGCTTTCGCCGATCATTTCTTCCGCGGTCCAGCCAAACAGCCGCTCGGCCGCAGCGTTCCAGGAGATCACGACGCCATTGAGATCCTTGGAAACGATGGCGTCGGTCGAGTTGGCGACGATTGCGGCAAAGTGCGCATCGCGGAAGGATGTGTCGGCAGGTTCGTTCATCGATTGGTCCCAGTTATCACGACTACGCCGGACTGGAATGAAAATTCGACCTAACCCAAACCAGCTGCCTTGAGCAGAGCGTCGGTGCTGGCGTCGAACTGCTCCCCGCCCTTCTCGATCGCCTTGGCCATCTGCTTGCCCAGTTCGACGCCGAACTGGTCGAAGGGATTGATGCCCATCAGCACGGCGTTGGCGAAGGTGCGGTGTTCGTGGAAGGCAATCAACGCGCCCAGGGTCGCCGCGTCGAGGTCGTCGCACAGCATTGTCGCGCTCGGCCGGTCGCCCGGGTAGTTGCGCGCCGGGTCCTCGCCCGCCTTGCCCGCCATCAGTGCGGCACCCTGCGCAAAACAATTCATCAGCAGGATACGATGGTGTGCGGCATCAAGGTCGTCGCCGGGCGCTATGCTGGCAATGAAGTCGACCGGAATCAGGTGGGTGCCCTGGTGGAGCAGCTGGAACACGGCGTGCTGCGCATCGGTGCCGACTCCGCCCCAAGTGATCGGTGCCGTCGGACCTTCGACCGGCTGCATGTCGGCAGTAACGCTCTTGCCATTGGATTCCATCTCGAGCTGCTGGAGGTAGTCCGGGAAGAGGCCCAGCCGCTCGTCATAGGCGAACACGGCGCGGGTCTGGCACCCGCGCACACGCGAATAATAGAGGTCGGCAAATGCCGCGCGCAGGACGAGGTTGGCCGCCCCGTCGGTATCGCGGAAATGCTCGTCGATTGCCCTTGCACCTGCAAGCATCGCGCGGAAATCGTCCATGCCCACCGCCATTGCGATCGGGAAGCCGATGCTCGACCAGATCGAATAGCGGCCGCCGACACTTTCCTGGAACGGGAGGATGCGGGTTTCATCGACACCCCATTCGACTGCCTTTTCGGGTGCGGCGGTCAGCGCGATCACGCGCCCGCCCGGGTCCGAAACCCCATTGTCGCGCAGCCACTTCAGCGCGCTTTCAGCATTGGTCATGGTCTCGATGGTGGTGAAGGTCTTGCTTGCCACCGCAACCAGCGTCTTGGCCGGATCGCAGGCGGCGAACGCCTGCTCCAGCGCGACGCCGTCGATGTTCGAGACGACATGAACGTCGCAATAGCTGAGGTCGCGGCTCAAAGCGTCGACCCCAAGCGCGGGGCCCAGGGCACTGCCGCCGATGCCGATGTGGATCAGGTGCTCTATCTCGCCCAGTGCGCCCGCATGGATCGCTTCGACCAGCATGCCCATGCGGTCGATCAGGGCCGCGGCTTCCTCGACCTTGGCAGGATCGCCCGTGCCGCGCAGCGTCGCATGGTCGGCGGCACGGCCCTCGGTCGGATTGACGATCTCTCCGGCAAACAGCTTGGCGCGCATTCCGCCGAAATCCATCGCCTCGGCCAGTTCCTCGAAGGCGGCAACGACATCGCGGTCGAGATGAGTCTTGGACCAGTCGAACAGGATGCCTCCGTCGCCCAGTTCGATCCGGCCGGAGAGCATGGCGACGCGTGCTGCACCCGCAGGCTCGTCGGCGCCCTCGCCGCCGTCACGCTGGGCGCTGAACAGTTCTCCCAGCGTCGGGCGCGGCAGGGATGCCAGTTTGTGCCAGAGCTCGGTCGGGGTGGTCATCGCGCAAAAATCCTTTCGTGTGCCGACTGCCGCGACTAGGGAACTCGGCGATGATTGAGAACCCCGCATGACAGATCAGGTAATGGATACGAATGCCGTCGAGGGCGGCGAGCGCAAGGAGCAGGAAAGCTGGGGCAGCTTCCTGTGGTTCTGCGCCAAGCTCGTGCTTGCAGTGCTGATTTTCCGCACGTTCCTGTTCAGCTTCTTCACCATTCCCAGCGAGAGCATGTTGCCCGGCCTGCAGACCGGCGACTACCTGATCGCGGCCAAGTGGCCCTATGGCTACAACGAGAATTCGCTGCCTCTGGGGATACCGGGCCCCAGGGACCGCGTATTCGGAAGTCTGCCTACCCGCGGCGATGTGGTGGTGTTCAAGCACCCGGTCGACGGCACCGAATACGTCAAGCGGGCCATCGGCCTTCCCGGCGATACGATCGCGATGCGCAACGGCGTGCTGGTCATCAACGGCGAGATGGTCCCCAAGAGGAAGATCGCCGACTTCCTCATGCCGGTAAGCGCCAACACCCGCTGCCACCCCCGCGGACAGCTGATGCGCTACCCGAGCGGCAACGAAGCCTGCCGCTATTCCCGCTTCGAGGAGACGCTGCCGGGCGGCAAGAAGATCCAGGTGCTCGACTTCGGTGCCACCATCCAGGACGATTTCGGCCCCGTCGTCGTGCCCGAAGGGCAGGTCTTCATGATGGGCGACAACCGCGACAACTCGATGGACAGCCGCTTTCCCGCAGTCCCCGGGGGCGGCGTGGGGCTGGTCGACCAGAACGCGCTGGTCGCACGCGCCAGCGTGGTGTTGTTCTCCACCGATGGCAGCGCCGAATGGTTGTTCCCCTGGACATGGTTCACTGCCGCGCGCTGGGACCGGATTGGGCACGGCATATGAGCAAGGGCATGTCCGACGATACCCGCGCATGGCTTGAAGCGACCGGCTTCACCGTGCGTGACGAGGAAATGTGGCTCGCCGCGCTGACCCACGGCAGCATGGGCGAAAAGCGCGATTACGAGCGGCTGGAGTTCCTCGGCGATCGTGTTCTCGGCCTCTCGATCGCCAACTGGCTCTATCGCCAGAGCACCGCGCCCGAGGGCAAGCTCGCACAGCGCCTCAATGCCATCGTCAGCCGCGAGATGTGCGCCGAAGTCGCCCGCGGCATCGGCCTGCCGGCACATATCCGCATCTCGAAGCAGGCCCACGCCGATGGCGGCCGCAACAGTGACAACATCCTGGGCGACGTTGTCGAAAGCCTGCTCGGCGCGCAGTATCTCGACAACGGTTTCGAAGCCTCCCGCGAAGTCGTCGAACTGCTGTTCCGCCCCGCACTCGAAAGCGGAGCGGGCAAGGCCAAGCATCCCAAGAGCGCGCTGCAGGAATGGGCCGCGGGTAACCAGCGCAAGCCGCCCGAATACGAGATCATCGAACGTTCGGGCCCCGACCACGCGATGACCTTCACGGTGCGCGTACGCGTTCACCGCGTCGGCGAGGCGGAAGGGACTGCAAGCAGCAAGGGCGAAGCCGAGAAGGCCGCAGCCAAGGAATTCATGGAGAAATACGGGTGAGCGATAGCGCAACCACAAGGTGCGGCGTCGTGGCCGTGCTCGGTGCCCCCAATGCGGGCAAGTCGACGCTGGTGAACCAGCTCGTCGGCCAGAAGGTGGCCATCACCAGTGCCAAGGCGCAGACGACGCGGGCACGGATGATGGGCATTGCGCTCGACGGCGACACGCAGATGATCCTGGTCGACACGCCGGGCATCTTCGCGCCCAAGCGCCGCCTCGACCGCGCCATGGTCAGCGCGGCGTGGGAAGGCGCGGAAGCCGCCGATGCGATCCTGCTGCTGGTCGACCCGGTGAAGCAGCGCCGCCACGAACTAGAACCACTGGTCGAACAGATCGCCGGGCGGCCCGAGCGCAAGATTCTCGTCCTCAACAAGGTCGATGTGGCCAAGAAGGAGCCGCTCCTCGCACTGGCGCAGGAACTGGGCGAAAAAGTCGACTTCGCCGAGGTGTTCTTCGTGTCTGCCCTTACCGGCGACGGCGTGCCCGAGATGAAGGCCGCGCTTGCCGCAATGATGCCCGAGGGTCCCTGGCACTATCCCGAAGACCAGGTCAGCGATGCCAGCGAACGCCTGCTCGCCACCGAGATCACGCGTGAACAACTCTACAAGCAGCTGCACGAGGAACTTCCCTACGACAGCGCGGTGCGGCCGGAGAAATACATCCAGCGCAAGGACGGCAGCGTCGAGATTCACCAGCAGATCGTCGTCACCCGCGACAATCAGCGCGCCATCGTGCTCGGCAAGGGCGGATCGAAGATCAAGGCCATCGGCGAGGCGGCGCGCAAGGAACTGTCCGAAGTACTGGGCCAGAAGGTCCACCTCTTCCTCCATGTGAAGACCGACGAGCGCTGGACCGAGGACAAGGAAATGTTCGAGGAAATGGGCCTCGACTGGGTGCGCTAGATGGGAGGGGCCTCTATTAGCCTCGGCCCCACGTCCCTGACGCTCGGCGCGGCATTTGCCGTCGGCCTGCTGATTGGCATCGAGCGCGGCTGGAAGTTGCGTTCAGCTGCCGACGGGTCGCGAGTTGCCGGAATCAGGACCTTTACACTGCTCGGACTCGGTTCAGGCGTGGCAGGCCTGCTGCAGTCACTTGGCTACTCGCTCGTTGCCGGTTTGATCGTCGCCGGCCTCGCTGGCGTTACAGCCCTCGGATACTGGCGCGATATGCAGTCCAGCGGACGCGCAGATGCTACCACCGCCGTCGCGGCCATGGTGACGATCGTTCTCGGTTTTCTCGCAGGTATTGGCCAGCCGGCTCTTGCAGTAGCGGGCGCGGCAGTGGCGACTTTCGTCCTGGCGCTGCGGAGCGAGACGCATCGGCTGATCCACCTGCTCGACGAGGAGGACATCAAGGCGCTCGCTCGCTACGCCGTGATCGCGGCGGCGGTCTATCCCTTCCTGCCCAACGGACGTTTCGGCCCCTATGACGCCTGGGATCCACACGCGCTGTGGCTGGTGGTGATCGTCGTCACCGGCTTCTCCTTCGCCGGATACGCCGCCAACCGGATGTTCGGGGCGAAGCGCGGGACCATCGCGACTGCCATCATCGGCGGGGCCTACAGCTCGACTGCGGTGACTTATTCCTTCTCCCAAAAGCTTGGCGCAGGAGAAGGCGGCGGGGCGGAAAATGCCGGTATCGCGCTGGCCACGGCGGTGATGTACCTGCGGGTGATAGTGCTGGTCGCGATCCTCGCGACGAGCCTGCTCGTGCCCTTCGTGATCATCGTGGCTCCGGCACTTGTGACGGGTTTCGCTGTCAGTTGGTGGCTCTATCGCCGGGCGCCGCACAGCACCGGCGCGGCCCCGCCGGGCAACCCGATAGCCCTGCTTCCCGCCTTCACATTCGTCGCCTTCGTCGCGGTCGCTGCCGTCGTCGCGCGCTGGGCCGAGGGGACCTTCGGCGAACAGGGCATAGCGGTCCTGCTGCTGGTCATGGGAACGATGGATGTCGATGCCGCCATCATCACCGCCGGAGGGCTGGAACCCGGGACCATCGCCCCTCACCTCGCCGCGCTGGCAATCGGCGGGACTATCCTTGCCAACATGACCGTGAAGCTCGGTACCACCCTCGTCTATGGCAAGGGTGCCGCGCGACCCGCAGCACTGGCGCTCGGAGCGAGCATGGTGGCGCTGGCGGCGAGCCTGATCGTGGGCTATCTCCGCCTTTAGCAAGGATTTTTTGGGAAGGGCCTGCAAGCCATGGAGAGGTTGGAAGCACACGGAAGGCTGCGTCTCGACGAGGCTACCTGGGCAGCCAGCGTGGTCCATGGCAAGGTTGCTCATACCGGCTTTCACACGAGGGCCTACTTCACTCTGGCGACCATGGTCGGGACGATGCTTGGCCTGACGATTGCGGGCATCCTAAGCCTCTTCATCCCGCCCACCTGGATGATGGCGCACCCGATATCGGTGCTTTTCGCCATGCTCGTACTCGCGGCTTTCGGAACGCTGTGGGGAGTGGATCGAGGCTGGAAGCGCGTGGCGATCGTGCTCGACAAAGCCTGGAGAGAGGGTCTCGCGAAGCGCGGAATCCCGAATGAGGCTGATGTCGCCTATGTTCTGGACGAGCGGGGCCTCGAATACCGGACGGACAATTTCACGGCGGTCGCATCATACCCCTCGATCCACCAGATCGTCCGCGATGAACCCTACTGGATCGTCGGGGCAGATGCGCTGACGCTGTGCCTACCCGACAGCGCCTTTGCCTCGAACGACGATGCAACGGCCTTCATGCGCACACTATGGGACCGCATCGGCGAGGATGCGCAAGAGCGCAGCAAGATGGCCAGCCTGTCGCTGGGACAGGCCTAACGCTTCTTGGCGAACTCGATCTTGTTCTTCTTGGCGAAGTCTTTGGTCGATTCCTCGCTGCGATTGAGCGCCTTGGCGATCTCCTTCAGCCCCTTGCCCTTGGCCGCGAGCGTGCGCAGCTGACTGGCCTCGTCGCTGGTCCAGGGCTGCTTGTGCCGCTCGAAATGCTCCTTGGCCATCAGCTGGCAGCCTTCTTCGCGGCAGCCTTTTTCTTCGGTGCCGCCTTCTTCTTGGCCGGAGCCTTGCGGCCTTTCTTCTTGGCGGGCCCCTTGGCGGCGCGGGCGTCGATCAGTTCGATCGCCTGCGCTTCGGTCAGGTCCTCGGGCTTCACGTCCTTGGGGATTGTCGCGTTGGTCGTGCCGTCGGTGACATAGGGGCCGTAGCGGCCCGGCATGACCTTCATCTCGCCGCCGCTGGTCGGGTGCGCGCCGAGAGTCTTGATCGGCTCGGCCTTGGCGCGTCCACCTGCCCCGCCGCGATTAGCGGCCTGGGCGAGAATATCGACCGCACGGTTCATGCCGACATCGAACACTTCGCGCGTGCCCGACAGCTTGCCGTACTTTCCGTCATGGCGCAGATAGGGACCGTAACGTCCTATATTCGCTTCGATTTCCAGACCCGTTTCGGGATGCGCCCCGACGATGCGCGGCAGGCTCAACAGCTTCAGCGCCCATTCCAGATCGAAGTCGTCGAGGTCCTTAGGAATGCTCGCGCGCTTGGCCTCCTTGCCCTCGCCCAGCTGCACATAGGGACCGAAGCGGCCGCTCTTGCGCTCGACCGGCAGGCCGGTCTCGGGATCGTTGCCGAGCACCGCGTCCTCGCCCCCGTCACCATCCGCGCCGCCAGGCTTGGCGAACTGGCGGGTGTACTTGCACTCGGGATAATTGGCACATGCGACGAAGGCGCCAAACTTGCCGCCACGCAGGGCCAGCCTGCCGTTTTCGCGGCCTTCGGCCTCGCACAGTGGGCAGTGGCGCGGATCCTTGCCGTCGGCACGTTCGGGGAAGAGGTAGTCGGCGAGGAAGTCGTCGAGCTCCTCGGTCACTTCCGAAGGCTTCTTCTCCATCACCTCTTCGGTCTTGGGCTTGAAGTCCTTCCAGAACTCGGCGAGCAGCGCCTTCCAATCCTCGCGCCCGTCGGAAACGGTGTCGAGTTCCTCCTCCATCCCGGCGGTGAAATCGAAGGCGACGTAGCGCTCGAAGAATCGCTCGAGGAAAGCCGTCAGCAAGCGCCCGCTTTCCTCGGCGAAGAAGCGGTTCTTCTCCATCCGGACATAATTGCGGTCGCGCAGCGTCTGGATCGTGCTGGCATAGGTCGAGGGACGGCCGATGCCGAGTTCCTCCAGCCGCTTGACGAGGCTGGCTTCGGAGAAACGCGGCGGCGGCTGGGTGAAGTGCTGGTTGGCCTCGACGCCCTTCTTGAGCGGCGCATCGCCCTTGGCGAGCGTGGGTAGCAGACCGTCCTCGTCGTCCTCGGGGTCGTCGCGACCTTCCTGATAGACGGCCAGGAAGCCGGGATATTTCACCACCTGGCCGCTGGCGCGCAGCTCGTGGCGGCCGGTCGGATCGCGAAACGTAACGGTCGTCCGCTCGAGGCTGGCGGCGGCCATCTGGCTCGCCATCGCGCGCTTGAAGATGAGATCGTAGAGCTTGCCCTCGTCACCCGATCCTGCGCGGTCGCGGTTGAAGTCGGTCGGACGGATGGCTTCGTGCGCTTCCTGCGCGTTCTTCGCCTTGGTCTTGTACATCCGCGGACTGTCGGGGAGCGCGTGGCCGCCGTAACGGTCGGCCACGGCCTTGCGGCAGGCGGCGATAGCGCTGCCGTCCATGCTGACCCCGTCGGTACGCATATAGGTGATCGCGCCCGCTTCGTAGAGCGACTGCGCCAGGCGCATCGTGTGGCTGGCCGAGAATCCCAGCTTGCGCGCCGCCTCTTGCTGCAGCGTGGAAGTGGTAAACGGCGGCGCCGGATTGCGCTTGAAGGGCTTGGTCTCGACCTCCTCGACCGTGAAATTCGACCCTTCGACCGCCTTCTTCGCGGCCATGGCGCTGCCTTCGTTGCCGAGCGTCATCTTGTCGAGCTTGTCGCCGTCGAACTTGACGAGGCGCGCGTCGAACTCGGTGCCGTCGTGCTGCAGCTTGGCGATGACCGACCAGTATTCCTCTGCACGGAAATGCTCGATCTCGATCTCGCGGTCGACGATCAGGCGCAGGGCGACCGACTGGACGCGGCCTGCGCTCTTGGCCCCGGGCAGGCGGCGCCACAATACCGGGCTCAGCGTGAAGCCGTAGAGATAATCCAGCGCGCGGCGCGCGAGATAGGCGTCGATCAGCGGCTGGTCGAGCTCGCGCGGCGACTTCATGGCGTCGGTCACCGCCTGCTTGGTAATCGCATTGAAGGTCACCCGCTCGACCTTGTCGGGCAGTGCCTTCCTCTTCTGCAGCAGTTCGCGAACGTGCCACGAAATCGCTTCGCCCTCGCGATCGGGGTCGGTAGCAAGGATCAGGCGGTCGGCCTTCTTGGCGTTGTCGGCGATATCCTTGAAGCG
Source organism: Qipengyuania soli (assembly GCF_015529805.1). Lineage (NCBI taxonomy): Bacteria > Pseudomonadati > Pseudomonadota > Alphaproteobacteria > Sphingomonadales > Erythrobacteraceae > Qipengyuania > Qipengyuania soli. Next base: position 1,612,928 of record NZ_CP064654.1, read on the forward strand.
GCTCTGCTTGTCGCGATAGAGCTCCCAGTCCATCGCGAAATCCTCGTCCGGACGAACGCTGCCGTCCTTGGGCGGCAGGTCGCGGACGTGCCCGTAGGAGGCCAGGACCTTGAAGTCCGAACCCAGGTATTTCTCGATAGTTTTCGCCTTGGCGGGCGATTCAACAATGACCAGTTGCATGGGGTAAGATGCAGTCCCTTACGTGTGTACGTGTACGTACGCGCGAAAATGGGGCCGGAGATTCGGGGGCGTCAAGCCGTGGAACGCACCATCTTCCGCCACGCCACTAGGAACAGCGCGAAGAGCAGAAGGTCGATCGCTCCGAAGATGCCGGTCATCACTTCGTTCTGCCCGGTGAGAGCGAAGGCAACCGCCGGAATACCGAAACACAGCTTTTCAAAGAAGGTCACCGGCATCAGCGGCTGGAAGCGGCGCGGGTCGCGGGCAATGACGAGGAATACACCCTGGAAGACCAGTGCTGTGCCCGCAAAGCCGAGATGCGTCAGGTGCCACGGATCAGGCACGGGCTGGAAGTAAGCGAGAAGCAGGACGGGAATTCCGTAGATTGCGGCCCAGCGATAGACCCGGCTCGCGAACTGTTCCTCTGGCGTCATACGGCCTCCCTCGCGCGGGTTCTGCTTCGCAAAAGGTTCTGGGGTCAAGCTGCCAGAATGGAACGGGCCGCCCGTACAGGAGGTACGAAGGCGGCCCGTCGCGAGAGCGCCGGGGGCGCGCCCGCTAATGAAACTTGCGATGGTTGCGACCGGGTTGCGCGATAGCGGGGGGCCTCAGCGCGGCGCCCTGTTGCGCCTGCGAAGGCGATTCGCATTGCATGAACGCGTCACAATGCCGTCATTTGTGTCGAATTCTTACAATTGTCCCAGATCGGGACTTTTGACGGTGAGGTCAGTCTAATCTTTCGTCACAAGGTCGAATGCAGCTACGCTGAGGACGGCATACCATGCCGATGCCAAAGACAATGTTGTGTTCCAAATGATGGAAGCAATGACGTAATTGCTCCAACTGACCCACTCATAGAACTGGTAGACTGCAAGTCCCAGACCGATGGTCACGAGGAAGCAAAGCGTCGGACCGACCATTCCCCACGCAAGATCGCGCTGAATTGCCTCAGTGCGGCTCCATGCCCACCGCATCGAATTTCCCACCCCATAATCGGAGACCAGCGCGCGCGACCAAGCGGGACTCCAGCGCATCAGCAAGTAAAGTCCCGGGATGACGAGCACCATGAGAGCCAGACCAACCAGGATGGAAATGGTGAATCCCACAGCAAAATAGGTACCCACGCCGGTCTTACGCCCGCCTGCCAAAAACCCCCCGGTTTGCATGAGCTTGAGAAAGAGAAGGTATCCCAGTGCCCAAGCAAGCATGTTCAAGATTAAGGCAAGACTGTCGATCTCGGGCGCGAAAGTATCGACGAGGACATACGGCACGGTAACGAGGATCAGATAGCCGATCAGCCAGGGAAACGACTTCGAAACGAGCTGCGACATGGCTTGCCTGAGCTCCGAGTATGGTGCGCCCACCTATCGCCTCCCCCTTAGGATACCAGGCTTACCCGTCCGCCCGCATGACGCTCGAGACGACCGGCAATCTCCAGTTCCAGCAGCGCCAGTTGGACTGCCGCAGCGCCTTCTCCGGACTGCCGGATAAGCTCGTCAACTCCTACCGGTGCAGTGGTTAGAAGATCCGCTATCCGAGCAGGTTCGGTCGACGCCAATTCCGCGTGTGAATACCACTCGGCCGAAAGAGGCTCGCGGAAGTGCGAGCGCGGATTACCCTCGAAGCCGGACAGCAGTTCGACGACATCCTCGGGCGAGTTCACCAGCACAGCGCCTTCGCGGATCAGGTGGTTGCAGCCGTGGCTGCGCGGTTCCAGCGGACTACCGGGTATGGCCATCACCTCGCGTCCTGCCTCCCCGGCGAGCCGTGCAGTGATCAACGAACCGGATTTCACCGCCGCTTCGACCACCAGCGTGCCGAGCGACAGTCCGGCAATGATGCGGTTGCGGCTGGGGAAGTGGCTGCCGCGCGGTTCGGTACCGGGGGGCTGTTCGGCGACCAGCAGGCCCTCTTCCGCAATCCGTTCCTGTAGCGCCGCGTGCTGCGGGGGGTAGGCGATGTCGATCCCGCTGGCGATCACGCCCACGGTGCGCGGGAAAGCGCCCTCATGTGCGGCTCCGTCGATGCCTCGGGCAAGACCCGATACGACCGTAAAGCCCGCTTCCGCCAGCGCCGCGCCGAAATCCCGGGCCAGCTTGACTGCCGCCGCGCTCGAATTGCGGGCACCGACCAAGGCGACACAAGGCTGGTCGAGCAGCGAGACATCCCCGCGCCAAGTCAGGATCGGCGGCGCGCCGTCGATCTCCCCCAGCAGAGCGGGATAGGAAGGCTGGTCGTGAAACAGGTATTTTGCGCCCGCCGCGCGCACCGCCTCGACTTCGCGCTCGATCGTTTCGACCCTGGCGGGACGATACTGCCGCCCTCCCCGCGCCGAAAGCTCCGGCAACGCGTCGATCACCGTACCGGCATTGCCGAATCGCTGCAGCAACATGGCGTAGCTGACCGGCCCGATATTGGGCGAGCGCAACAGGCGGATGCGCGCAAACGCCTCCTCCTGCGTCAGTACCGGATGCGCCGGAGCGTTCACTCTTCGGGCTTGGCCTTCGATCCGCCGACCCTGGGTTCGGTGCCTGCCATCAGCCGCTTGATGTTTTCACGATGCAGCCAGATCACCAACACGGCGATGATCGCCATTACCTTGGCAAAGGTTGGCTGGCCGATGAGGAATGCGGCAATCGCGGCTGCAACCACCGCGCTCATGCCCGCGAGCGAACTGATGCGGGTAATCGCCAGCATTCCGATCCACACCACGGCGTAGGTCAGTCCGAGCGGCACGGCGAGGCCAAAGGATACGCCGGCATTGGTCGCCACGCCCTTGCCACCCTTGAAGCCCAGCCACACGGGGAAGCAATGGCCGAGTACGGCGAACAGCGCGGTCCAGCCCATGTCCTCCCAGAACAATTGCCTGGCGATGAGGACAGGGATCAGCCCCTTGGCAAGGTCGAGCAGCAATGTCGCGGCAGCCAGCCCCTTGCTGCCTGTGCGCAGCACGTTGGTCGCGCCGATGTTACCGCTGCCGATCGAGCGGATGTCGCCCTTCCCGCCCAGTTTGGCGATGATCAAGCCGAAGGGGATCGAGCCGAAGGCATAGCCGAGCAGCGCGGCATAAAGCGTCGTGATGGTCATGTCAGTCAGCACAATTCACCCCGCATTTTCCGCGCAAGCTTGCTGAATGCCCGCACTTTCTACTAGCGCAGCATCTAGAGTGATCCGGTGCAGTTCGACAAGCACCGGCACGGTGGAAAAGGACCGTTGTGAACGCATCCGCACCAATCCTGCTGTTCGATTCCGGCGTCGGCGGGCTGACCGTGCTGGCCGAGGTGCGGAAAGCCCTGCCCGACGCGCCGGTCATCTATGCCGCCGACATGGCCGGCCTGCCCTATGGCACCAAAAGCGAGGCGGAAATCGCCGCGCGCGTTGCCGGTCTGCTCGGGCGCATGGCCGAACGGTGGCAACCGCGCCTGATCTGCATCGCCTGCAATACGGCCAGCACCATTGCGCTCGGCATGGTGCGCGACGTGCTCGAAATCCCCATCGTCGGAACGGTTCCGGCCATCAAGCCCGCCGCTTCATTGACGACGACCGGTACCTTCGGCCTGCTCGGGACCGAGGCGACCATTCGCCAGGCCTATGTCGACAATCTCGAGCGCGAGTTTGCGGGCGGCAAGCGCTTGCTGCGCCACGGCGCGAACGGACTTGTCCCGTTGGCCGAAGCCAAGCTGCGCGGCGAGGACGTTAGCGTCGAAGCAGTGGCTCGCGAAATTGCGGGGCTGCTATCGCTGGACGGCGCGGATTCGATCGACACGCTGGTCCTCGCGTGCACGCACTTCCCGCTGCTCGAGGACGAATTGAGGCAGGCAATCGGCCGTGACGTAAGGTTCGTTCACGGGGCCGAGGGCATCGCCCGGCGTGTCGCCTATCTCACCCAAGGCCAGTCGTTCGAGCGGGATGGTCCGGACAGGGCCGTGACCACCGGTGACCTTGCCGATTTCCATCGCCTCGCGTCGACCTTCGCCCGGTACGGTATCGAGCGGCTGGAGAAGTTCTAGGGCAATGGCGGAAGATCGCGTCACGCTCGCGGAACGCAGCCTGCAGCGGCTGGCAGACGAGCGTGGCGACGTGACCGGTGAAATGATCGACGCCTATTATCGCCGGCATCCCGACGCCCGCGCCTCGTTCGAGCACCATGGCCTCGGACATACGCACGAGCTCGAAGCGCGAATGGCGACGGAGGCGCTCTTCCTGCTCCTGCAATGGGTCGAATCCCCGCCCACAGCACGGATCGATCATGGGACGGCAATAGTCCATCACAACGACACCATGCTGATCCCTCCGCGCTGGTACCTTGGCCTGGTCGACGCCGCGCTGGAGATCCTTTTCGAGACGATACCGGCTGATTGCGACGACGAGAGGGAGATGTGGCTGGAGGTCAGGCAGGAATTCGCATCTTTCGTCGAAAGCCTGCGACAGGACTTCTTCCGCAGCGACGGCGGGGCACCCCTTCCCGACTTCCGCCCGCCTAATACTTAAGAACCATTCGCAAAGATCGCGGTGGAATTCCGCGGTTTTCCGCCCTATGGGCAGAGCCATTCCAGGCCGCGGACGGGCGGTGTTGAGACGGGCGGACCCCGCGTGAACTACGACCAGATTTTCGACCAGGCTATCGACCGCCTTCACGAGGAAGGCCGCTATCGCGTCTTCATCGATATCCTGCGCAACAAGGGCGCGTTCCCGAACGCACGCTGCTTCGCCGGACACAACGGGCCCAAGCCGGTCACCGTCTGGTGTTCGAACGACTATCTCGCCATGGGCCAGCACCCCAAGGTCATCGCTGCCATGGAAGAGGCGCTGCATGACGTCGGTGCGGGTTCGGGCGGCACGCGCAACATCGGCGGCAATACGCACTACCACATCCAGCTCGAGCAGGAACTGGCCGATCTTCACGGCAAGGAAGGCGCGCTGCTGTTCACCAGCGGCTATGTCTCGAACGATGCGACGCTCTCGACGCTCGCCAAGCTGCTGCCGGGCTGTGTCATCTTCTCGGACGAGCTCAACCACGCCAGCATGATCGCCGGCATCCGCAACGCGGGTTGCGAGAAGCGGGTGTGGCGCCACAACGATGTCGAGCATCTCGAAGAACTGCTCGCCGCCGAGGACCCGGATACGCCCAAGCTGATCGCATTCGAGAGCGTCTATTCGATGGACGGCGACGTTGCCCCGATCCACGCGATCTGCGACCTCGCCGAGAAGTACAATGCGCTGACCTACATCGACGAGGTCCACGCGGTCGGCATGTACGGCAAGCGTGGTGGCGGCATTTCGGAGCGTGACGAGGCCGCGCACCGCATCGACATTATCGAAGGCACGCTGGGCAAGGCGTTCGGCGTAATGGGTGGCTACATCGCTGCCGACACCCGCATCATCGACTGCATCCGCAGCTATGCCCCGGGCTTCATCTTCACAACCTCGCTCTCCCCGGTGCTGGTCGCAGGCGTGCTCGCCGCAGTCCGCCACCTCAAGTCCTCGAGCGAGGAACGCGACGGCCAGCAGGCCGCAGCCGCCACCCTCAAGCAGAAAATGCGCGATGCGGGCCTGCCGGTGATGGACAGCGTCACGCACATCGTCCCCGTCATGGTTGGCGATCCGGTACGCGCCAAGAAGATCAGCGACATCCTGCTCGCCGAATACGGCGTCTATGTGCAGCCGATCAATTTCCCGACCGTGCCGCGTGGAACCGAGCGCCTGCGCTTCACCCCCGGCCCTGCCCACACGCCGCCGATGATGGACGAACTCGTCGCCGCGCTGGTCGAAATCTGGGGCCGCGTCGAACTGCAGCTGCAGAAGGCGGCGTGAAGCTCCTGACATTGGCGCTGCCGGTCCTGGTGCTGGCAGCTCCCCTCGCAGCAAACGATGACCCAAAGCTGGCACTCGCACGCGAGATCGCCGGCCATTCGCTGCTGGCGACGCTGGGCCCGCTGCAGACCGCTGCAGAGGTCGAGCAAATCATTGCCGATGCGCCCGATCTTACTGCTCAGGAACAGGATGACTTGCGCACCATCGGACGCGAGAAGGCAGAAGAGATCGGCAAGCGCGCGATCGAGGCTGAAGCGCAGGCGATGGCAGCAATGCTGACACTCGAAGATCTCGATGCCATCGCCAGTTTCGAACGCTCGCCCGCAGCAGCGCATCGCCGCGAGATCATGCCGATGATCGTCGGTTCGATCATGCAGGAACTTGCAGGGCTCGACTACAAGGGCGAGGTACGCGCGGCCTTCTGCGAACAGTCCGGCAAGCTCTGCGAGTGACGTTCGCCGAGGGGTGTAACCGGCCTTGCTCAGTCCTATCTAACCGCGATGTTCGGTAGGAACGCTACGACTTTTCGCGAAAATGCGCCCTTGCTCGGGGTGGTCGCCCTCTTGTTGGCGACCTTTGCGCTGCTCGCCATGTTCGGGCATCCAGATGCGACGGCGAAAATAGAGCGCGAACGGTCCGAAACCAGCCTTATCGAAACACTGCCCGCAACCGGCGATGACGTCGGCACCATCGTCTCGGACCTCGCCCCTGACGATGCCAAGGCGCGAAACGAGTCCGTGCCTTTCGCCGACGACGCGCCGCCGCCTGCCAAACCGTTCACGTTTCGCGGCAACGGAATCGACCGCCAACGGGCGCGTGACTGCCTTGCCCTCGCCGCCATGGCCGAGGCAGGTAGCGGCGACGAGGACCAACGCGCCGTGATGCAAGTCGTCCTCAACCGTGTACGACACCCAGCCTTTGCGAAGACCGTCTGCGGGGTCGTGTTCGAAGGCTCCGAGCGCCCCACAGGCTGCCAGTTCACCTTCACCTGCGACGGATCGCTCGACCGGACCTATTCCGACGCCATGTGGCGCTCGGCGCGCGAACGGGCGCAGGAGGCCTTGGGTGGTTACGTGGATGCGAAGGTTGGCAGCGCCACCCACTACCATGCGAATTATGTCTATCCCTACTGGTCCGGTTCGCTCGACAAGATCGCCGAAGTCGGACCTCACCTCTTCTTCCGCTGGCGCGGCGCATGGGGGATGCCGCAGGCGCTTTCGGCACGTTACAGCGGCGGCGAGCCGGACCCCCTGGCGCTCCGGGAAACCGCACAGGAAGTCGAACGCCCAGAAGACCTGCTACCCCGTCTGGCGCAACAGGGCACGGCAGTTCGAAGCATCACGGCTTCGGATATCCCGCGCGACCCGAGTTTGGCTGTAACGAGGCCGAGTACCCCCGATTCGCCTGCTCCCGGAGTACATTTTGTGCTGGTGTCAGGCGGAGATGCGCCGGGTGCACTGGTCGAGAAGGCGCGCACGCTTTGCCCGGGCGACCGCTATTGCCAGGTCTATGGCTGGGATGATGCAACCGCAATTCCCGCGCGATTGCCCCTGGGCGAAGATGCGCGCAGAGCCTTGCGTTTCAGTTACTTGCCCGCACGTTCAGGCAATCCGGAAGTCGTCTATTTCGACTGCAGGGTCTTTATTGCTCTTGAAAGCGGGGCCTGTTTGCCAAGAGCGATCCGTTGATCACTCAACCTCTACTGCGCATTTTTCCGCAACTACTTCCGGCACAATAGCGACCACAGTTGCACGACATTCAAGAATCCGCGACGTCGTTCTGGAAGGGCGGACGGGACTGCCCATCAGGAAGGGGTCGTCTCCATGAAATTTTCCAAGGCATCCACTCTCGTCCTTGCGCTTGCCCTCTGCGCGTGTGGCGGGGGAGACGGCAGCTCACCGCCACCCACAGGTGGTGGCGGCGGCAGCAGTGGCGGTGGGACCCCCACGCCAACCCCATCACCGGTAACCTATTCCAAGTTCGCCGACCTTACGGGACAGCAGGCCTTTGCATCGACCTGTGGCGGCGAAGAAATCTTCAATGGCCAGACCTTCACGAATGGCGGCACCGGCTTCGGTGAAGGCATCGCGATCAATTCCGACCGCTCGGGTCCGAGTTACGACATCACGGTCCAGCAGATGGGCTTCAACCCGCCATTCAGTCTGTCCTTCACCCAGGCCGACCGCGACCCTGCCGCCCCTGCCGGGACCGAGCGCTACAAGAAGACCGATGCGAGCGGGAACGCGCAGCGCTTCGGTGTTTCCGTGGTCACACTGGGGGGAGTGACCCAGGATTATGTGCGGCTTGCGACTTTAAGCTCACCAACCGGCGTCGGCTTCGTCAGCATCGGATGCGCTTTCGGGGTTCCGACAGTGCTGAGCGATGTTCCGTCAGCTACCAAGTCCTATAGCAAAGCGGTAGCGACCGGCATTCTCAGGCTGGTGGAAAACGCAGGTACCCTCGGAATGGGACCGGTCCACACTTATTCGACCAGCCCCACGACGATGACCGCGACTGCAAATCCGGCGAACGGACAGATTTCTTTTACCCTCAACCTGAAGGGCCAGGAAGTGGTTGCCGGTACGGTTTCGGACACGGTGACCGACCTTGGAACCTACACCGGAAGTACGACGATAGACGGATCGAAGCAGTCCTTTTCCGGGATCGTCTCGACCTCCGGCGGCTTGGTCGTCGGCAATTTCGGCGGCTGGTTCTTCGGACCGCAGGGGGCGACAATGGCGGTCTCCTTCAAGATGACAGAACGGCGACCCGACAACAGCGACGTCACCTATGGCGGTGTGACCTTCCTCAGCCCCTGAGGAAGGGCTGAGGGCGCTCCCGGGCCACACTCGCTCTCCCGCCAGTCGATCGGCCCGCGCGATTGCAAGCCCGAGGGACTCGCATGCCCCTGCCTTGCATGATAGCCTTTCCTCGAGAGGGAGAGGCACATGGCGACAGTGATCGACAAGAGCGGGCTTGATACCGGGGCACTCGATGTCCAGCCGATGACGCCTGCCATCGGGGCGGAGATTTACGGCGTCGACCTTGGCGCGGACGACATCGCCGAACGTATTCCGGAGATTCGTGCGGCTTTGCTTAGGTACGGGGTGATCTTCTTCCGCGACCAGCAGCTGACGCAGGAACAGCACATCGCCTTCGCGCGCCATTTCGGCGAACTGGAAATCCACCCCGCCACCCCTAAGAGCCAGGCCAATCCGGAAGTGCTGCGCATCGCCCACGGACCTGACAGCCGCGGGAGCGAGAACAACTGGCATTCCGACGTTACCTGGCGCGAATGCCCCTCGCTCGGTTCGATCCTATATGCGCGCGAAGTCCCGCCGGTGGGCGGCGATACGCTGTTCGCCAACATGCACCTCGCCTACGAGCGCCTGTCCGAACAGATGCAGCGGTTTTGCGAAGGCCTCACCGCCGTACACGACATCGCGCGCGTCTTCGCAAAACGGCTCGGCAAGTCGGTCGAGGAACTGCACGAGAAATATCCGCCGATGCGCCATCCGGTGATCCGCACCCATCCCGAGACTGGCGAGCGCGCGATCTACGTCAACACCGGCTTCACCAGCCACATCGAGGGCCTCTCGAAAACCGAAAGCGACTGGCTGCTCCAGCACCTTTACGCCACCGCCATGGACGTCGAGATCCAGTGCCGCTTCCGCTGGCGCGAAAACTCGATCGCCTTCTGGGACAATCGCGTATGCCAGCACCTTGCGGTGAGCGACTATTTCCCCGCACGCCGCGTGATGGAGCGAGTCACGATTGCCGGCGACCGGCCCTTTTTCACCCCGTAAGAGCGCGCTTGACGTAGCGTATTTTGCGCAAGCCAGATGCCGCGCTAATCCTCTCCTCAAATACGAGGAGAGAGTGGATGAGCGGCAATCCGGACATGACGTTTGCGGAGGTGGTGCGCGGGCGGCGTTCGATCCGCGGTTATCTCGACAAGCCGGTCCCGCGCGAGGTTATCGAGGAAGTGCTCGAGATCGCCATGCGCGCTCCTTCTTCCATGAACACGCAGCCCTGGCATTTCCACGTCATCACCGGCGAACCGCTCGACAAGATCCGCAAGGGCAACACCGAGAACATCCTCGCCGGAGTGCCCGACAGCCGCGAGTTCCGGCGCGGCAGCGCCTTCGAGGGTGTCCACCGCGAACGGCAGATTTACGTCGCCAAGCAGTTGTTCGGCGCCATGGGTATCGAGCGTGACGACAAGGAACGGCGGCAGGACTGGGTGCTGCGCGGCTTCCGCCAGTTCGACGCCCCGGTCTGTGTCATCATCACCTACGATCGCGTGCTGGACGACGGCGACGACAGCAAGTTCGATTGCGGCGCAGTGACGACCGCCCTCGTCAATGCCGCGTGGAGCCGTGGCCTCGGCTGCGTCATCAACTCGCAAGGCATCATGCAAAGCCCGGTCGTGCGCGAATATGCGGGCATCCCCGAGGACCAGATCATCATGAAGGCCGTCGCCATGGGCTGGCCCGACGAAACCTTCCCCGCCAATGCCGTGGTCAGCACGCGCAAGAGCGTGGAGGAAGCGGCACGTTTCGTGGGGTTTGAGGGATAGAATTGGCTTCCTGCGGGTTCATCATCCGCAACAGGGAGACACTGGCATGAGCGACACTCTCGTCCGTCTTGCGGACAACTTCTGGTCCGTGCGGGGCGAATTCCGCATTGGCGGCATTCTCGACGTCGGGACGCAATGCGCGCTCGTGCGGCTGGCGGATGGCGATTTCGTATTTCTCGACAGCTACACGCTCACCGATCCCATCCGGGACGAGATCGACGCGCTGACCGATGGCGGGGCGAAGGTGAAGGCCATCCTCAACCTGCACCCCTTCCACACGGTCCATTGCGAGTGGATGCATGCCGCCTACCCGCAGGCTGCACTCTACGGCACGGCGCGCCACCTGGCGAAATTCCCGCAGCTGCCGTGGCAGGAGACCAAATGCGAAGATGCGGCACTGGCCGAACGGTTCGGCGCCGACTTCGACTTCTCGGTGCCCCAGGGCGTTCCACTGGTCTGCGACGACGAGAGCGTGCACTTCTCCTCCGTGCTTGCCCTGCACCGTGAGAGCGGCACCATCCACGTCGACGACACGTTCAACCACCTCAAGAAGGGTTTCCCGCTTTCGCTTCTGCCGATCACGGGGCGGCTGGGTTTCCACCCCACCCTTGCCAAGGCGCTGGAGAAACGTGCCGGGGCAGCGGACGACTTCCGCGAATGGGCGATCGATCTGGGAATCCGCTGGTCCGACGCCCGCCGCATCGCTGCCGCTCACAATGCCGTGCTGGAAATTTCCTCGGGCAGTTTCCCAGACCTGGTGGGCGAAGCCTTGGGTCGCGTGAAGCCGGTTCTGGACAAGCACCGCGCTCAGTTCGGGTGAAGGCATTAACTCTCGGAGTGCGCCAGCATCCTCGAATGTGCGCTCACCGCGAGCGCGAGACGCCCTGTCACAACAACCTTGCTTGATGACCCGAAATTAAGGCCAACCTCCGATCACGAGCACTGAGCCGCTAATCGGCAGGACTCGCATTTGGAGGTCGCCTCATGAAATATACTACCCCGGTGGCACTGGCCGCCGTACTCGCACTCGGCATTGCCGGGCAGACTGCAATCGCCCAGGACACGGGCACCGACACCGACGCTGAGCCGGTGGTAGAGGAACCTGCCGGCAAGGGTGCAATCGTCACCCGTGGCGATCTGACCGAAGATCGCGCAGTGCTCGACGAGGAAGGCAATCCTGTCGTCGACGAAGCCGGCAATCCGCTCATGGAAACAGTCGTGGTCGGTCGTTCGCAGACGGTCGAAACGCCCTCGGGCAATGTCCACACCATCACCAAGGCCGATGGCGAGCATGCCGTCGTGACCCATGAACGTGCCGAACGTCCCGAACGCAGCGCCCGCGTCGAAAAGGCCGAGCGCCCCGAACGTCCCGAAAAGCCCGAGAAGCCGGAAAAGCCGGAAAAGCCCGGCCGCGGCGGCTGACATCATCGATGAAATCCGAAGCCCCGCCCCGCGCGTGCGGAGGCGGGGCTTCCTGTCCAGGGGACACCAGATCATGCGGATCACCAAAGCGGCAGCGATGGCCGCCATCCCGATTGCACTCGCCACACCGGCAGCGGCCGATGACTATGTCCAGTTCAGCACCGGTATCGACTATTCGAGCGGCGACTATGGAGACACGGTCGACACCGACATGCTTGCCGTACCTTTCTCGGTGAAGGTCCAGCGCGGCAATTTCGACGTCAAGCTGACACTGCCCTATGTCGATGTCACAGGCCCGGAAGGCGTCATTCCTGGTGACGGAGGCGTACGAGGCCCCGGAAACGGAAACGGCAATGGCGGTGGCGGGACTGCCGATCCCGTTGTGTCTTCGCGCTCGGGGCTCGGCGATGCCGTCCTGTCGGCGACTTATTCAATGCCGATCGGCGAGAGCACCTGGTTCGACACGACGGGCAAGGTGAAGTTTCCGACCGCTTCGGAAGCGAAGTTCCTCGGAACCGGTACCACCGATTTCACTCTTCAGGGCGAATTGCTGCATGCCTTCGGTCCGCTGAGCGCATCGGTGCGCGGCGGACGTCGTTTCAACGGTTCGAGCGACGTCTACCCGCTCGAGGATGTGTGGCAGGCGGGCGGAGGGCTGTACCTCGCTTCCGGCAACAGCACCTTCGGCCTCGACTACGACTGGCGCGAAGGATCGCTCGCCACCTCGCCCGACCGGAGCGAGATCACCGGATCGCTGACCCAGAAGCTCAACGATAGGCTGAGGCTGCAAGGCTATGCCTATACCGGACTCGCCGACGGCAGCCCTGATATCGGCGCCGGCGCGCAAGTCCTCTACCGCATCGGCGGTTAGGACAATTGTTCGACCTTCTGCCGCACTAGCGGCAGCTGGTCGTTGCCGAAATACATGTTCTCCTCGCCCACGAAGATCGTCGGGGAGCCGAAGGCGCCGCGATGTATCGCTTCGTCGGTGTTGACGCGCAGGCGATCCTTGATCTCGGGGTCGGTCGACCGTTGCGCCAGCGCCGCCCCGTCGAAGCCTGCCTCGTCGGCTATGGCGACCAGCACTTCGGGATCGTCGAGATTGCGCATGCCGGTGAAATAGGCCTCGAATGCCGCGTGGGCGAAGCGTTCAAGCGCCTCTTGGTCGTCCTCCAGTGCGCAGCAGAAACGCATGGCGTGGACCGATTTGACCGGATGATGTTCGGAAGGGAAATTCATCTCCACCCCGGCCAGCCGCGCCCATTGCTTGAGCCAGACGAAGCTGCGGGCCAGCCGCGCCGCATTCTCCGGCTTGCGACTTTCGTAAACGGCCGGATTGACCGCATTGAAGACGCCGCCGACCAGGAACGGGCGCCATGTGATCGCATAGTCGAGACCTTCGAGCTTGGATCGGATGTTGGCGAAGGCGAGCCGCGTCCACGGGCTCGACAGGTCGAAGAAGAATTCGACATCCACGCTCATAGCAATTTCGCCTTCCCCGTTCCGAAGAGGTTGCGTCGCTCCTCCTCGCTCATTTCACCCTGCCTTCGCATGTCGCTGCCGAGAGCCACTCCGCGCCGCAGGCCTTCGCGAGCCTTCAGCGTGTCGTACCAACGCTTCACGTGCGGGAATTCGTCGAGCGGAACCCCTTGCGCCTTCCAAGTCCGAACCCACGGGAAACAGGCCATGTCGGCGACCGTATAGTCCGGCCCCGCGATGTGTTCTTCCTGCCCCAGTTGGCGGTCCATCACGGCGTAGACGCGCAGCGTCTCGCGGTGGAAACGCTCGATGGCGTAGGGGAGCTTCTCCTCCGCGTAGAGGTGGAAGTGTCCGTGTTGCCCCAAAGTAGGGCCAAGGTGGCCGACCTGCCAGAACAACCACTGCCGCACCCGCGACATTCCGCGCAGGTCGGTGGGGAGGAACTGCCCCGACTTCTCGCCAAGGTAGAGCAGCACCGCGCCGGATTCGAAAACGGTGACCGGCTCTCCCCCGTCACCGGGCGCATGATCGATGATTGCCGGAATCCGCCCGTTGGGATTGATCGCGAGATATTCCTCGGTGTGCTGGTCTCCGGCGGCAAGGTTCACCCAGCGCGGTTCATAAGCGAGTCCGCACTCCTCCAGCATGATCGCGACCTTCCACCCGTTGGGCGCAGGCGCGGTGAAGAATTCGATCATCGGCTGGCAATCTCCCCTGTCTGGAAGGCACCATCATGAGCGGAGAGGGGCGATGCAAGAAAAAACCCCCGGCGGGCGGTGGCCTGCCGGGGGTCGATGTCCGTTTGGGTCTTGGCCGCTTCAGCGGAGGCTCACCACATTGTCCGCTTCCGGACGGGTGCGGCTGCCGTCGTAGAGGCTCGCCATGGGCTCGTCGGTGACGATGATCCGCTCGGCCGCACCGAAGCCGTTGAAGTCGGTCTTCATTGCAGCACCGTATGCGCCGAGCATGCCGATCTCGAAATAATCGCCAGCCTGGATGTCCTCGGGCAGCGGGAACGGGCCCTGCATGTAATCCGCATCGTCGCAGGTCGGGCCGTAGAAGGCGAAGTCCATCTCCGGCTTGATGAGGTCGTCCTCAAGCGCGCGGACCGGGAATTTCCAGTCCACGTGAGCGGCATCGAACAGCGCGCCATAGGCGCCGTCATTGATGTAGAGTTCGTCTCCGCGGCGCTTCTCGACCTTGACGATCAGCGAGGAATACTCGGCGCACAGCGCACGGCCCGGTTCGCACCAGAGTTCGGCGTTGTAGGCGATCGGCAGGTTGTAGAAGTGCTGGTGGATGACCTGGAAATAGTCCTCCAGCGGCGGAGGCTCCATGCCCGGATAGACACTCGGGAATCCGCCGCCGACATCGACCATGTCGATGACCACCGAAGCCTCGGCAATCGCGGCGCGCACGCGCTCCAGCGCCTGGACATAGGCGAAGGGGGTCATCGCCTGGCTTCCGACGTGGAAGCAGACGCCGAGCCAGTCGGCATGCTGGCGGGTTTCCTGCAGAAGCGCGGGCGCTTCGGTCAGGTCGCAGCCGAACTTCGACGCGAGGCTGAGTTCGGAATACTCGCTCGACACACGCAGGCGGATGCACAGGCGCAGGTCCTGCGCCGGCTCACCGGCCTCGTCACGGCAGGCATCGACGATCTTTGCCAGTTCCTCGACCGAATCGAGGCTGAAGGTGCGCACGCCGTGCTGGTGATACGCTTCGCGGATGGCGCTGGGCGCCTTGACCGGGTGCATGAAACACAGCGTCGCTTCGGGAAGGACGCTGCGAACCAGGCGCACCTCGGCGATCGAGGCGACGTCGTAATGCGTCACGCCGTTGTCCCAGAGTATCTGGAGCAGGTCGGGCGAGGGATTCGCCTTCACCGCATAGAGCGAGCGGCCCGGGAACTTCTCGACGAAGAAGCGGGCGGCGCGCGCGGCGGCGTGCGGGCGGTTGAGAATGACGGGTTCGTCAGGCGCGAGCGCGCGAACTACAGACCGTGCGTCAGGGAAATGCTGCAACTCAAGGGACCCCCTAAACAGTCCTTGCGGACCATGAAACGACAAGCTGCCTTGCGGTTAGGAAGTCCCCTTGGGGCAGCGGGAGCGGCGCATATAAATCGTGGGTCATGAAACGCAAGTGAATACGCGCGAAAAATGCGCAACCCCGCCCCGGGGCGCGTCGGGCGCGAGATGCGGTGGGTCGAGCCCGCCCTAGCCGCGCAAACCGCGGCCGGTGCTGCCTCGCGAAAGCGAGTCTCCGGCCGACACGTTGAGGAAGGCATCACCCCCCTGCGCAGCACTCGACGGCCCCGAATCGCGGTAGATTCGCGCCTTAATTGCCTCGTCGCCCACCGGATCGAGCGGTTGTGGTTGCAAGTCGGCGAGTTCGGAATAGGTGGCATCGTCGCGAGCCGTGTCGCCGGTGAGGTCCCCTACCCGCTCCACCAGGAGCGGAAAGGCAGCCGGAGTGCGTGCCGGATCGAGCGCGGCGAGCATGATGATACCATCGAGCACCATGGCACGCGGCAGCGTCACGCCGCGGCACATCACCGTGACCGGCGAGCGACCGATTCGGTCGAACAGGTAGACAATGATGTTGCCGGCGAACGGGAACAGATGGCCGGTGAAATCGAGCCCGGATCCGCTCATCTTCACTTCGACCAGCCCGCTGTCCGTGCGGCGGATTATGCCATAGTCGTGGAAGAGTTCTCCCGGCATCAGCAGCGAGGGGCGCGAAGTTCGCCAGAACCCTTCGTAGGCGCTTCCCCGCGCGGTCATGTCGCCTTCCACAGCCTCGCGGAACTCGCCAAGGATCGGCTCGGCTGGCGAGACACCGGGGACAGTCGGCATCTCGATCGAATAGCGCCGCGCCAAGTCCTCCGCTGGCAAATACCAGTCTGCGAGTCGGAAACCTTCTGCATGATCGGCGAGCAGGTGGCTGAGGCGCGCCAAGTTGTGTTCGCTGGGGTGCACCGTTCCTGCCAGCCAGCGGCCCACCAGCGACTTGTCGACACCCAGTTGGTGCGCGAGCTCGACACGGCTGAGCGATGCTGCCTTCAGCATCATATCCAGCTTGATGGGTAGGTCGCGTGCCGGGTCCATGTGCTTGGGTTACTCCTGCCGTCAGCGATTGCAATTGGTTGCATTGCACGGTGCATCGCGATGCGGCTGCGCTCGCCCCGGCAATCGGGCCAACTTCCCCGACGGATCGCGTAATCGTCACCAAGGGAATTTCATTATGCGCAAGTCACACATGATCCTTGCCCTCGCCGCCATGGCCACCGTAACCGGTGGTTGCTCGACGCGGCCGCGCAATTTCGCCGCCTCGGTCGGAACTCCGGTTGCCGATCGCATGGCATTCGAGAGCGACTATCGCACATGCCAGCAACTGGTCGCGGCAGGACACAAGTCGAACTTCAAGGGAGCTGCGGCAACTGCCCTTACCACGGGCGTCAGTACGGTCGGCACGGGTGCCGCGATTGCCGGCCTCGGCATGGGAGGGGTGAACATCGGCACGGGCGCGGTCTCTGCCAGCTTTGCTGCCGTACCCGTCATCGGCGTGCTGGCCGGTTTCGGAATGTCTCGGGCCATCCGCGGGGGACGTGAACGCAAGTTCAAGCGCGTGATGGGCGATTGCCTGGCCGAATACGGCTATTCGGTCGACAGCTGGGTGAAGCTGGACCGCAAGACCGACGCGGTTGCCGAAGCTGGCTCACGCGTTGCGTTGCGCCCCGCGCCCGAACCTGCACCGGTCGACGCCGTTGAAGTCGCCGTGGCGGAAGCTGCGGGCGAGCCGGTCGAGGTCGCGAGCCTCGCTCCGCAGCCGGACTGAGCGTCAGCTCAGCCGGTCGCGGAAGGTCTCGTAGCCGAACTCCTTCACCAGCTCGAGCTGGTCGGTGTCGCTGTCCCAGAGGTAGATCGAAGGCAGCTGCACACCGTTGAAGGTGTTGGTCTTGACCATCGAGTAATGGGCCTGGTCGAGGAAGGCGAAACGGTTGCCGACCTCGGCCCCGCCCGGAATGCGATAGTCGCCGATGACATCGCCAGCGAGGCAGGAGGGGCCACCGATGCGGGTCGGGGTAACGTCAGGATCCTGCAACTCGCCAAGCATCGCCGGGCGGTAAGGTGCCTCGATCACGTCGGGCATATGGCAGGTCGCAGACACGTCGGATACCGCCACCGGCAGGCCGTTCCACCCGGTATCGAGGATGGTGCCGACGAGGATGCCCGCGTCGAGCGCCACGGCTTCACCCGGTTCGAGGTAAATTTCCGCGCCGGTATCGTCCTTCGCGTCCTTGAGGAACTTGACAAGCTCCTCGCGCTGGTAGTCTGCTCGGGTGATGTGATGGCCGCCGCCCATGTTGATCCACTTGAGCTGACCGAACCAGGGTTCCAGCGCATCGAAGACCACGTCCCAGGTCGCCAGCAAGGGCTCGAAATCCTGTTCGCAGAGATTGTGGAAGTGAATGCCGTCGACCTGCGCCATGATTTCCGGCGTCAGCTGGTCGATCGGGAAACCGAGGCGACTGCCCGGGCTCGAGGGATCGTAGCGCGGGACTTCGCCCTGGGGGCTGAGCGGATTGACGCGCAGGCCGATGTCGAAGTCCTGTCCGCTCGCGCGCGCATTCTCGAGGATCAGGGATGCGCGTTCGAGCTGGCCCGGCGAGTTGAAGATGACGTGGTCCGACAGGCGGCAAACCTCGTCCAGTTCCTCCGGCTTGTAGGCAGCCGAATAGGTCGCGATCTCGCCGTCGTAGAACTCGCTGGCCAGCCGCGCTTCCCACAGGCCCGAGGTGCACACACCATCGAGGTACTCGCCGATGATCGGCGCGGTCGACCACATGGAGAAGGCCTTCAATGCGGCAAGCACCTTGATGTCCGCCGCGTCGCGGATGTCGGCCAGCACCTGGCAGTTGGCGCGAAGCTTTGCAGCGTCCACCACGAAAGCGGGGCTGTTGACACGATTGAGGTCGAAGTGCGCGAAGGCGCCCGGGTCGCCGGCTCTGGTTTCCATGGCCGCCCCCTAGCCGCTCAGGCAGGCTTCGGCGAGACCCAGATTTGTTCGTTCCCGGATGCGCTGCGTACCGAATAGCTGAACCCGGCATCGTCCCAGCCGACCTGGGCACCGCCGTGCGTGCCGTCGATCGCGATTGCCGCAATACCGCCGCCGAACTTGTAGCCCTTGTCGGTAATCCGCTTCAGCGCTGTCGCGGCGGCGATATCGGGCGGCATGCCCTGCCGCATCAACTCGACCGTGTGATAGGTCGGCAGGAAGCGCATCATCACGTCGCCATTGCCGGTCGCAACCGCTCCGCCCACGGCCTGGTCGCCATAGGCACCCGCGCCGGGGATCGGGGAATCGCCGACGCGTCCGGGGATCTTGAACTCGCGACCGTTGGTCGAGCAGCCGACGCACAGGTTTCCGGCCGCATCGACAGAGATTGACCCGACCGTGTCGTGTCCCGGCAAATGATCCTCGGCAAACGGCTCGGGCAGGAAGGCATCGGTGCGCTCGCCCTTGGCGGCCCACTTCTCCCATGCTTCCTGCGAGCGCAGATTGGTGAGCGAGGTCTCCTCGAACCCCATGCGCACGGCGAATCGCGTCGCATCGTCGCCGACGATCAGCGAGTGCTGCGTTTCCTCCATAACCTTGCGCGCGACCGAGATCGCCTTCTTGACCCGCTTGAGGCAGCCGACGCCGCCGAAATCGTGGCGCGGGCCCCAGAAGATCGTCGCATCGAGCGTGGTTTCACCGACCTCGTTGGGTACGCCGCCGTAGCCGACCCAATATTCGTCGGGCAGCAGCTCGACGTGGTTGATCGAGTGCTCGACCGCATCGATCGAGGAACCGCCAGCGGCGAGGACCGGCCACGCTGCCTCGTTGGCGCCGGGCCCGAAATCCCAGGTCGTGAGAACGAAGGGTCCGCGGACCTTGCCCGAGGCACGCGGCGCAGCGATCGAAGGGCTGGCTACAACCGATGCCGCGACAGCGGCTCCACCAATAAAACCGCGTCTTGTCGTTGCCATGATTCTTCCCTTCCCCTCATGCATTCCCGTCCCCGAGGACCGGACCAGCGTTTTCTGACCGTCAGTTTCCTTGAGCCACCAGTGCATCGACCTGGCGTGAAATCGATCGGCGGACGGCGACGAGTTGCTCAGGCCCGATGTCCTGCCATTTCATTATCGATTTCGACACGCGCCTTCCGTTGGTGAAGGCGATGAGGTTCGAAATCAGCATCAGGGCGTCCAGCCGTTCGTCATCCCCCGGATCGGCAAAGCCGCGTGCCGCAGCGATCAGGCGCGCCGCCAATTCCGTGCCTGGCTGCCACAGGCTGTCGTAGAGGATCGCGAAGGCATCGCCCGGGGCGTTCATCTCGCGCGCAACGAACCCTGCCCAGATCGCGGCATCCTCGTTGGCGACAAGCGTATCGACCAGCGCGTCCATAAGCTGGCGCAGGCGAACAAGAGCAAGATCGGGATCAACCCTTTCACCGCTCCCCAATAGAGCGATTGCCGGACCCGAAGCCGATGCGGTTCCTGCTGCGAACCGCTCGACAATGGCCCGTGCACATTCGACGTAGAGCGCATCCTTGGACCCGAAGTGATAGTTCAGGGCTGGCTGGTTGACCCCGGCAGCGGCAGCGATCGTGCGCGTACTGGCCCCGTCAAGCCCGCTCTCACCGAAGGCCACGATTGCCGCATCAAGGATGGCACGCCGCGTGTCCGCACTCTTTGCATAGGCACCGCGGCTGGCAGGTTCGGTCTGAGCCATGTCCGCGGGATAGGCCAAGAGCGAGTTTAGCTCCAGAGGTCCCTCAAAGAATTCAGACCGATGGTTTGTACTTGCTCGCGTCGGTGATGAAGTCGGCATGGCCGTAGGTCTTGAGCAGCCTGGCCAATTTGCCGACCAGGCGACGGTCCGCCCAATCTCGTGTGACCGGAATTGCATCAAGCAGTTTGAACCACCGGATCCGGCCATGGACGAAAGCCACTGCCGTCAGTGCGGCGAGCTTGTCGATCGCGCTCATGGTCACGCCCACGCTGGCGGCCAGCGCCCGGTCGCCGCCCATGAAATGTTCGATGAAGAACAGTTTGGAGAAGCCGCCCTCCATCCACCGCCTGACCCCGGCCATTGGACCTCGGCCCTGCGTCATTTCCGCCGCCATTGTTGCGCGCAGCAGGGCACCGCAGGTCTCCGGGTCGAATTCCGCGCGCAACGTCGCCTGGCGGGTAAGCCAAAGCTTCTCGATCCCTCGCGGTGTGTCGCTCAGCAGGTCTTCGGGCAGGCCGAGGAGGAAGCAACGGTAACGCGCCAGTTCAACCTTGGCGCGTTCTTCGGGTGTGAATGTCTCGCGCCCGCTGTCGAGCACTTCGCGTGCCATCAGATAGGTGCCGATGAGGCCTGCGGGCATCTGGTCGACCTGCGGGATCGGTATGCCGAACACCGAGACGTCCCAATTGCCGCTACGCATGATGTTGGCCCGCACCATCGAGTGCATCAGGCGAACCTTGGCCGCCGCCTTGAAGCCCGCGCCATCGCGCCGCAGGGCCCCGGGCATCAGCGTGGAGGTGAAGAAACTTCCTGTCTCGTATGCACGGCGCGCGGCGGTGTTGTTCGACAGCGTACCGGTCAGCGCCATTGGAAGCGCACTGTATTTGTTCATGAAGGTCGCGATGAAAGCCCCGCGCAGCACAAAGGGTGTCAGGTGAACGTGGGCATTGCGCTCCTGCCGGGCACCTTGCTCCACCATCTCAATGTCGAGCCAATCGGGCTTTTCTTCCATTGCGCCGATGAATGCGGACAGCTCTGCAGGTGCGTCCTCGACAGCCTCGAGCCCTTCGTCGCAAGCGAGGTCGAGCATGTCGACGAGACGACGGAACCCGAACTCGGGCATCAGCGCGGCATAGGCGTCGGCCGTCCGGTCACCCGTCATGGTGTAGGCCCTGATCGTCTCGAGGCAGTCTTCGTCCGCAAGCAGTTCCGCCCGGCGCGAGAGGAATCGCGGAGGCATTTCAACTTTGTCCGCCAGATCGGTGGAGAACCGCTCGGGCATGACGGCGAAGTCCACGTTGCCATAGATGCGCGGAATATCATCGCGCTGCGCCAGCACCTCGGCAGGCAGCGGATCGTTCTTGGGCGCAAAGTCGGAATCGAGTGCGAGCGTAGCCATGGCGGCTCCTTTCCCGACTCAAATTATATCACTTGATAAAATCGTCAAGCGAGTGCTGCGAGCTCACTACGGCAGAGAGAAACGAGCCAAGCGACCGCCGGGCACGTCGGTGACGTAGGCCTTGCCGTCCGCTCCGACCGCGAGGTCATGGCCAAGGCTCGCATCCACACCCGGCAAGCCAACATCGAAGGAGCGCTCGATCGCCCCGTCGGCGGCGTAGATGCGGATGACAGCACCCTTGCGATCCGCTCCATCCCTTCCTTCGACCGCCAGGAGTCGACCGTTGCCAAGCGGCTTGATCGAATAGGTGTGGTTGCCGCCAGGGGAGACGCGGCTCTCGACCAGCTTCCCGTCGAAGGAGTAGATCTGGATGCGCCCGTTCTCGCGGTCGGCGACGTAGATGTGCCCGTCATCCACCGCGACCGCGTGGGCGATATTGAAGTCGCCCCAGTCCCTGATGAAGTGCCCCTCGCGGTCGAACTCGGCAATGCGGGTATTCACATAGCCATCGGCAACGAGCACATTGTCTCCCAGAAACGCCACGTCCGCGGGTCGGCCGAAGTGTGTCGCGTCCTGCTTGCTGACTCCGCGTTCGCCGATCACGAGCTCCTGCTGCCCGTCGTGGCTGAAACGGAATACCTGCTCGCGTCCGACATCTGTGATCCAGACCTTGTCATCGGCGTCGATGGAAATGCCATGGGGCATGACGAACAAACCCGCGCCCCAGCGAGCCAGAAGCTTTCCTTCGGGCGAGAACATGAAGACCGTCGGTTCGGCGATGGGTTCTGCGGGGAAGGGCTCCTCCCACACCCGCCCGGCGCGATGCAGGACGAAGATGTTTCCTTCCTTGTCGACATCGACCGCGCTGACCTCGCCGAACTTGGCATCGGCGGGTATCGTCGGCCAGCCGGCATCGACCGCCAGCTTGGGCACCTCCTCCTTGGGAGGAGCCTGGTTGCAGGCCGCGAGCGCACAAGCAATGACCCCGATTATCAAAGCCCGCACGGATATGCTTCCATAAGTCCGGTTACCGTCTTGCGCAGCTGAATGCAGTATCGGTTCACCAGCCCCTTGCCCTCCCGTCAATCGCGACACATGACTGCATCAGCCTTGCCTTTTCGCACGATGGCATAGCATCCGAAGGGTACATTGCTTGGTGAACACTTGCCAGCGACCGTAATATCGCCGGCCTCTTCCGCATAGCAATAGCCCTCGCACTCATCGCTGTCGGAACAGCTCTTGCCTGCATCGCCGTACTGGATGACGCACATTTCGTGCTGAATCATCCCTTGCGGACTGGGTGTGCCGCCGCTTTCAATACACAGAGCTGCCTCCTCGTCGGACATACGGCCAGCATTTCCAACTGGCAGACGCGGGGGCGGATTAGGTCGCGTCTCCGCGACCTCCCCTGACTTGGTGACATCTGGCGCTTTCGACCCGAACTGGGGATCGCAAGCTGCCAATGCGAAGGCGACGGCGCAGAAAGTCAGCGTCCGTCGCATAGGCATCAGAACTCGACCGGTCCGTCGAGTTCCTCGACCGTCCACGGCAGGCCATGCCGGTTAAGCATGTCCATGAAGGGATCGGGATCCATTTCCTCGACGTTGAACACACCCTCGCCCTTCCAGATGCCCTGCACCACCATTGCGCTGCCGATCATCGCCGGAACACCGGTAGTGTAGCTGACCGCCTGGTTGCCGGTCTCCTCGTAAGCGGCCTCATGGCTGCAGATGTTCTTGATGTAGAACGTCTTCTCGCCCGATCCGTCGAGCGCCTCGCCGGTGGCGATGCAGCCGATGTTGGTGTTGCCCTTGGTCGTTTCGCCCAGCGTTTCGGGCTTGGGCAGCACGGCGGCAAGGAACTGGAGCGGGATAATCTCTACGCCCTTGTACTTCATCGGCTCGATGCTGGTCATGCCGACGTTCTGGAGCACGGTGAGGTGCTTGATGTATTCGTCGCCGAATGTCATCCAGAAGCGCGCACGCTCCATCTCAGGATTGAACTTGGCGAGGCTCTCCAGCTCCTCGTGGTACATCATGTACATGTTCTTGGGGCCGACCGCCTCGAAGTCGAACTCGACGCGCTTGCCCATGGCCGGGGTCTCGACGAACTCGCCGTTCTCCCAGTGGCGCGCAGGCGCGGTCACTTCGCGGATGTTGATTTCGGGGTTGAAGTTGGTGGCGAAGGCCTGCCCGTGGTCGCCGCCGTTGCAGTCGAGAATGTCGAGCGTGCGGATCGTCTTCAGCTTGTGCTTCTTGAGCCACATGGTGAAGATGCTGGTGACGCCCGGGTCGAAGCCCGAACCGAGCAGCGCCATGATCCCCGCTTCCTTGAAGCGATCATGGTATGCCCACTGCCAGCTGTATTCGAACTTGGCCTCGTCCTTCGGCTCGTAATTGGCCGTGTCGAGGTAGTCGACGCCGGCAGCAAGGCAGGCGTCCATGATCGGCAGGTCCTGGTATGGCAGCGCCAGGTTGACGACGAGGCTGGGGCCGATCTTCTTGATCAGGTTGATCATCGCCGGGACTTCCTCGGCATCGATCTCGTAGGTGGCGACATCCACGCCGGTGCGCTCTTTCACGCTGGCGGCAATCGCGTCGCACTTGGAACGCGTGCGGCTGGCGAGATGGATGTCCCCGAAGATATCCTTGTTCATCGCCATCTTGTGGACGCAGACCGAGCTGACGCCTCCGGCACCGATCACGAGGACTGTCGACATGTTTCACTTCTCCGAATTCGAATCTTGGCGCTCCCCTAGCGAAATGCGCTAAGCGCGCCAAATGATCCGAGACTCTTCACGCAACCCGACCCGCGAAGGCGTCGCCGAGGCCTATGAAAAGATTGCTGCGATCCTGCCGCCGACGCCGCTGATGCCGGTCGACATCGGCGGCGTGCAATGCTGGGCCAAGGCTGAGGTGCTGCAGCCCGTGGGCGCGTTCAAGATCAGGGGGGCGTGGCATCGCCTGTCCGCGCTGTCGGAGGAGGAACGGGCGCGCGGTGTGGTTGCCGTGTCCTCCGGCAACCATGCGCAAGGTGTCGCTTGGGCAGCGCGGCGGCTGGGGATACCAGCCACAATTGTCATGCCGCGCAACGCGCCACAGGTGAAACTCGATGCAACCCGCGCGCTTGGTGCCGAAGTAGTGCTGTATGAAAGGCCGGGCGAGGACCGCGACGAAGTTGCCGCGCGGCTCATCGAGGAAAGCGGTGCGACACTGGTCCATGCATTTGCCGATGCCTGGGTAATCGAGGGACAGGGGAGTGCCGGTATCGAAGCGGAGAAACAACTCGGTCGCACGCCTTCGCGCTTCATCGCGTGCTGCGGTGGGGGTGGCCTTGCGGCAGGCCTCGCCCTCGCCTGCCCGACCAGTGCAATCCATCCCGTCGAGCCGGAAGGCTGGGACATGGTCGGCCAGTCTCTTGCTGCGGGCGAAATCGTCCGCGTTGCCGCCGATCCGCCCAAGACTATCTGCGACGCCCTGCAGCCCGACGCCACGAAAGATATCAACCTTGCCGTCCTGCTCGGCCGTGCGGAGCCCGGGGTGGCGGTGACCGACGACGAAGTGCGCGAAGCCCAGCGGTTCGCGTTCCGCAACCTTCGCCTGGTCGTGGAACCGGGCGGCGCTGCGGCACTGGCGGCGGCTCTGTCCGGCAAGGTGCCGGTCAATGCCGATACTGTCATCATGCTGACCGGCGGCAATACCGACATGCAGAGCTTCGCGCAGACGCTCGCCAGCGGATAGGTTGCGTTTGACAATCCCCCCGCTCCATCGCAGATTCCTGCCAAGGGTCGGATAGGAGGGGAAAAAACAATGCAAGCCCAGATGCTGGCGCCCGCAGCGGTGCTCATTGCGTGGTCGCTCGTCATGCTGTTCTGGACCGCGGGAACGCGCTTTCCGGCCATGTCGAAGAGCGGCATGGACATTTCCAAGGCCAAGCCCGGCGGTCGCGGCCAGGACCTCGAGGGCGTCCTGCCCGACAGCGTGCAGTGGAAGTCGCACAATTACGCCCACCTGATGGAACAGCCGACCATCTTCTACCCGGCGGTTGTGATCATCGCTCTGATGGGCGCCAGCGCTGTCGATACGCTGGCGGCCTGGATCTACGTGGCCCTGAGGATCATCCACTCGATCTGGCAGGCAACCGTCAACGTGGTCGCGATCCGCTTCATGCTGTTCCTGCTGTCCACCTTCGCTTTGGTGTACCTCGCGTACCGGGCGGTCATGCTGACCGTCTTCGCCGATCCGGGAGCTCTCGCATGATCCAGTCAGCAATCCTGCAACCCGTCGTCGCACTCGCCGGCTGGACGATGATCATGTGGTGGTGGATGTACCTCACACGCATCCCGGCAATGAGCAAGGCGGGCATCGACGGGACCAAGATGGTCGGTTCAACCGGTGCCAGCCTGCGCGCGGAACTGCCCGACAGCGTGAGCTGGAAGGCCGACAACTACAACCACCTGCACGAAGCGCCGACGGTATTCTATGCCATCGCGATCGTGCTCGCGATCATCGGTCAGGGCGAAGGGCTGAATGCCCTGCTGGCGTGGATCTATGTCGGCCTGCGCGTCGCGCACTCGCTGGTCCAGGCGACCGCCAATCGCGTACTCGTGCGGTTCGTGTTGTTCGCGCTGTCCAGCCTGGTGCTGATGGCTCTGGTGCTTCACGCCGCCATCGCGGTGTTCTGACGCACCTCGAGGCGTTTATCCGGCGGCCACGCTTTCCACTTTCTGGGCGTGGCCGTCGGCATCGATTTCCAGGCCCGCGAGAAAACGCTCTGCGTCGAGCGCGGCCATGCAGCCCATGCCCGCGGCCGTAACGGCCTGGCGATAGACATGATCGGTAACGTCGCCGGCCGCGAACACGCCCGGGATGGCTGTCTTAGGTGAGCCAGGTTCGGTCAGCAGGTAACCGCTTTCGTCGAGCGGCAGCTTGCCCTTGAACAGCTCGGTCGACGGGGCATGGCCAATCGCCACGAAGGCTCCGTCCGCTTCGAACCGGGAAGCCTCGCCCGTAACCGTGTCGCGCAGGTTAAGGTGACCAAGGGTTCCCGTCGCGCCAGCCTCGAAACTATCGACGGTCTTGTTCCACAGGACCTTGATCTTGGGATGCTTGAACAGGCGTTCCTGAAGGATCTTCTCTGCCCGCAGCTCGTCACGGCGGTGGATCAGCGTCACGTCGTCCGAATGGTTGGTGAGGTAGAGCGCTTCTTCGACCGCAGTGTTGCCGCCGCCGATCACCGCGACCTTCTTGCCGCGATAGAAGAACCCGTCGCAGGTCGCGCAGGCCGAGACGCCCTTGCCGCCGAGTTCCATTTCGCCCGGGACACCGAGCCATTTGGCCTGCGCGCCAGTAGCAATGACCAGCACATCGGCAACGTATTCATCGCCGCTGTCGCCAATGGCCTTGAAAGGCGAGCCGTTTGCGAGGTCGACGTCGACGATCGTGTCCCACATCATCCGCGTGCCGACATGTTCGGCCTGCTTCTGCATCTGTTCCATCAGCCATGGGCCCTGGATGACGTCGGCAAAGCCGGGATAGTTCTCGACATCGGTGGTAATGGTCAGCTGGCCGCCGGGTTGCAGGCCCTGCACCACGATCGGCTCCATCATCGCGCGCGCACCATAGATGGCGGCGGAATATCCGGCAGGGCCGGAGCCGATGATGAGCATCTTTGTGCGGTGGGTAGCCATATCTAGTCTCGTAAGGTCAGAATCTCGGTATGCCCGGCTATATGGGAAGCCGCGCGCCGAGAGTCACGCGAGGAACCGGCCCTTGAGCCGTTCGCGCAACGGTTCATCCACACCTATGACATCGGTCAGGTACCTGTCGAAGTCGCCATAGTCGCGGCGCACCTCCGCATGGAATGTGTCGAGGTATTCGGTGCGCACTTCCAGGAGGTCGCGGACCTGTTCCACTTCCAGCTTGCGGCCAAGGCGTTCCTCGATACCCGGCAGTGACTGCTGGACGAGGACATCGAACGTCGGGCTCTTGTTGGTGCGCAGGAATTCTTCGCGCTGCAATTCCTCAGGCACGCCAAGGATGTGGAGCAGCATGCTCGCCGCGATGCCGGTGCGGTCCTTGCCGGCAAAGCAATGGACAAGGCTCGCACCGTCGCGCTCTGCGAGCACATTCAGATAGCGACCGAACATGTCGATCATGGCGGGATTGTGGGGCATGCGAGTATAGACGGCGATCATCCGCTGGCGGGCGAAATCCGATGCAGTGGCGCCCGGTTCGACATCCATGTGCGGTGGGCTGGAAGTGGTTTCGCCATCATAGAACAGCACTTCGCCGTCGAAGCCCTCGACCCGTCGGCACGGATTGCGTTCGCGCTCTGAGGTGCCGCGCAAGTCGATGACCGTGCGAATGTCGAGGTCCGCAATCGCCTTGAGGTCCTCATCGGTCGCATCGACGTGCTGGCCGGATCGGAACAGCAGCCCACTCTTCACGCGCTCGCGCCCACGCGTCTCCCAACCGCCATAGTCGCGGAAGTTGTGAATGCCTTGAGTGACGAGGAAAGGATCGCGAATCATCGGGAGACAAGTGGCACTCGTGCGGGCCGCCCGCAATGTCTGCGCGCCTGCCTAGCGCGCAATATTACGTAGCCAACCGGATAGGCGGAACGAACCCTCCGCAGGTAAGCCACTGGAATATCGAAAGACCGGAGTATTGCCCATGGCGCATATCCTGATCGTCGACGACGATGAAATCGTGGCCGAGCTCGCCGCCAACATCCTGATAGAGGCGGGTCACGCCTGCGGATGGGTGACGGATGGCGACAAGGTGCTGCAGTTGCTCAAGTGGCGCAGGCCCGACCTGCTGCTACTGGACCAGGACATGCCGGGCATGAGTGGACGGCAGGTACTGCGGGAAGTGCGGCAATCGGCGCGCAACTATGACCTGCCCGTCATCATGTTTACCGCGATACAGGGCGCCGAGGACGAAGCCGCGGCAATGTACGGCGGCGCGCAGGCATATGTCCGCAAACCCTTCGACAGACGGTTTCTGCTCCACACGGTGAAGCTGGTGCTGCATTCGCGCGAGGGACGCCCTGCCCACCGTGAACTCCGCGAGGTCATGGAATACAATGCAGGTCGCGGGCGGGAAGACGGCTTCGTCACCCGCGCCGTCTGAGGATCAATCGATCCGATCAGCAGCCTTGGGCACGAGGATCAGCGTCCCCTCTTCGACCCGCCATGACCCCAGTCGTGCAAGCACATTCATCCCGATGACATTGAAGTCGCCGAAGTTCGCCGCAACTGCGGCATCCGTACCACTGGCGTTGATGTTGCCGAAGGTGAGACTCTCTACCGTCGAAACATAGGCCTGCACTGTGCCGTTGGCGGTACCCAGCATGATGGGTATCCCTCCCCTGCGCGGTTCAAGTCCGGCACGCTCGGCAAGCGGCTCGGAAATCGCGGTTAGCGTGGCGCCGGTGTCGATCATGAAGTTGCCCGGAACGCCGTTGACTTGGGCCCGGACCCAATAATGGCCGTCGGGAGAAATCGGGATCCGGGTCTCGCCGCCGGCCACGACCTGTTCCGGCAGGCCAATCTGCGGAACGGCGACATCGAAACGGGGATCGAACCGGGAGAGCTGGAGCACCACCGTTAGCAGTATTGCGCCCAACGCCACGGAGCTTGCGGTCTTCAAGATACCACCGAGCGCGGTTCGCTTTGCGACGAGAGCGCCAATCCAGCCGATGACCATCGCCGCAACTGCGGCCATCAGCAATTCAGAGCGCGGTATCGCTCTCAACGTGTCTGCGGCGGCAGAAAAAACGGGTCCGATGTCCATGGCGAGGATATAGGAAGCGACGCGTGGCGCGTCCATGAATGTCAGGGCGCGTCGCGGTGTTCGGTCGCGCGGGCAAGGATCAGTGCGAACCGTTCGCCCTTGTCGAGCCAGCGTTCCAACGGGGTCCAGCCGCCTGCCAGCAACAGAATGTTCGCGCTGCGGCGGGTGAACTTGTGACTGTTCTCCGTATGGATGGTTTCGCCCTTCCTCATGAAAAAACGCCGCCCGGACACGTCGAAGGCGATGTCGCGCTTGGCTTCGAGATGCATTTCGATGCGTGCGAAATCATCGTTCCAGCGCGCAACGTGGGCGAAGGCATCGACAGGGATCGTGCCGTCGAGCTCGCGATTGATGCGATGGACGAGGTTTAGGTTGAATGCGGCCGTTACGCCTTGTGCATCGTCGTAGGCTGCCTCGAGGGTTGCGGCGTCCTTTACCAGGTCCATGCCGATCAGCAGCAGCGGTGCCTCGCCATCGTCGGCACCCAGCGTGGCGCGCATCGACCGCAGCAGATCGACAGCCGTCCGTGGGACCATGTTGCCGATGGTGGAGCCGGGGAAAAACCCCAGTTTCTTCAGCGGCGCGACATCGTCGGGCAAGGCGACGCGGCGCATGAAATCCGCTTCCACCGGATGAACCGGCAGGCCGGGAAACTTCTCGCCAAGCGCGGCGGCGCTCTCGCGCAGGAAATCGCCCGAGATATCGAGGGGGACGTAGGCGGCGGGCTCGATTGTCTCGAGCAGTAGGGGCGTCTTGACCGAACTTCCCGAGCCGAACTCCACCACAGCTCGGTCGGGCCCGATGAGATCTGCGAACTCGGCTCCTCGAGCCTGGAGGATTTCGGTCTCCGCACGCGTCGGGTAGTATTCTTCGAGCCCGGTGATCTGTTCGAATAACTGCGAACCCGCCTCGTCGTAAAACCAGCGAGCGGGCACAGCCTTCTGCTGCTGGCGCAGACCGGCGAGGACATCCGCGCGGAATGCGCGGTCGACGCCGTCCTCGTCACGGTCGACGATGGCAATGCCTTGTTCGGTCCGCATCACACGTCCCTCGCCAACCGCAGGCCGGTGAACTGCCACCGCTGGTGCGGATAGAAGAAATTGCGATAGCTCGGGCGCGAATGGCCGCGCGCGGTGGCGCAGCTGGCACCCTTGAGGACGAACTGGCCGCTCATGAACTTGCCGTTGTATTCGCCCACGGCGCCCCCGGCAGGCTTGAAGCGCGGATAAGGCAAGTATGCCGAGCGGGTAAATTGCCAGCAGTCGCCGAACAGCCCGGGACTGCCCACAGGCAATGGCGGTGCAGCACTGTCGAGCTGGTTGCCGCCGCTGGGATCATGCGCCTGTTCCTCCCCTTCCTGCCCGCGGGCGATGGCTTCCCATTCGAATTCGGTGGGCAGGCGGTTACCGGACCAGGTCGCGAAGGCGTCCGCCTCGAAATAGGAAATGTGTGTGACCGGCGCTTCGGCAAGGCGAGGTTGCCAGCCTGAATGGGTGAAGTGCTCTTCCTCCCGCCAGTAGAGCGGCGCGCGGATGTCGTCCCGGCGCACCCAGGCCCAGCCGTCGGAAAGCCACAAGGTCGGTGTCTCGTAGCCGCCGTCGGCTATGAACTCCGCCCACTCCGCATTCGTCACGAGACGAGAGGACAGGGCAAAAGGCTCAAGCAGGACGCGGTGTGCGGGTCCCTCGCTGTCGAAGGCGAAGCCGGGTTCCTGGTGACCAATCCGCGCCACCCCGCCCGGGTGTCCGAACCATCCGTCGCACCAGGCCTCTGCCGCGGCTCCAGTGTCCTCCCACATCGCCACGCCGAGCGGGTTCTGGAAGAGCGCATGCTTGATGTCGGTGAGCAGCAGTTCCTGGTGCTGTTGTTCGTGCGCAAGGCCGAGTTCGATCAGCGGCTGCAACTCCTTGCGATCAAACAGCAGTTCCATCGCCGCATCGACATGGGCGCGCCACTCGAGCACTTGCGCCAACGTCGGGCGGGACAACATCCCGCGCGAGAAGCGCGCGATCCGCTCCCCTTCCGCCTCGTAGTAAGAGTTGAAGACGAAGGGCCAGCGCTCGTCGAACAGCGCATAGCCGGCCAGATGGTCGCGAAGCAGGAAGGTTTCCCAGAACCACGTGACATGCGCCAAGTGCCACTTGGCGGGAGACGCATCTTCCATCGACTGGATGGTGGCATCGGCTTCGGACAGCGGGGCAACGAGTGCTTCGGACAGCGCGCGCACGGCGCGGTAGCGCGCCTTGAGCGGCGCGTCGGCGAAAGCAGGGACTTGCTCAGGATGGGGCATGGGGTCCCCCTCGGCGCAACGGCTGCCAGGTCGCGGCAACCATTTGCGATGATGGCGCATATCGGTGACGGTTTAAAGGCTTCCGCGAAAATTCTTTCACCAATCAATCATTTGATACATCATGCTGCGAGCGCGACGCGGTTTCGTCCGCCCCTTTTTGCCGCATACAGCGCCTCGTCGGCACGGGCGAACAAACTCAGGCTCGTGTCGCCCGGCCCGAGCATGGCCTGCCCCACGCTGACCGTGACATTCGGCAGCGGAGCCATGCTCGTCCCGGCTTCGATCGCCAACCGCAAACGCTCGGCCGCACCCGTCACGGCGAGTTCCGGCGCCCCGGCGAGAATCATCAGGAATTCCTCGCCCCCGATGCGCGCGGCAAGCTGCCCGTCGCGCGCATTCCGAGCCGCAATCCGACCCACTTCGGCGAGCACACGATCGCCGATGGCGTGGCCATGCTCGTCGTTGACCTGTTTGAAATGGTCGATGTCGAAGACGATCAGACCCAATTCCCCCCTACACCGCCGCGCAGTCATTATCGCGCGATCTAACGTCGCCATGGCGGCGCGGCGATTGGCCAAGCCGGTAAGAACATCCGTGTTGGCGAGGAGCTGTGCCTCCTCCTCGCGCGCGACAGCTTCGGCACGTTCGCGTTCCGCGGCCGCGACGCGGAGGTATTCGTCCGTTGCATCCTGGACGACCATGAACACCTGTTCGCGCGCTCCCTCGGCCGAGAAGGAGTTGCTGGCCCTGGCGCGCAGGATTCGCGTTCCACGGCGCGGATTTTCCACCTCGAATTCGACGATAAAGGGCTCGCGATCGGTGCGGTGGGAATAGAAGGTGGTCTCCATCTGCTTCAGTCCGTCGACCAGCAATCCCGCGAGCAGGTCGTCGGTCGGCGGAGTGCCCGGCGGTACGCCAACGATGGTGCAGACTTCCTCGGACCAGCGATGACGCCGGGTGGCGATGTCGACGCTCCAGCGACCGACACCGGCGAGCTGTTCGGCCAGCTGGAGTTGGGTGACCTTTTCCTGAAGTTCCCTGTTCCGACGGTAGAGACGCATCGACAGCGCGAAGTGGCGGAGAAGCATGACACCAATCGGCAGTGCAGTCGCGACCATCAGTAGCGGAAGTTCGTGACGCTGATCGCGGGCGAAAGTCATCGTCGCCGGCAGGACGAAAATTGCCCAGAGGCTGAACAGTCCCGTTATGCAAAGCCAGCGCAAGCGCAATCGAACCTCCGGGGGTTGGGAGGCCCGCATAGACTTCTAGGTCAAAACACGGCTCGCAAGCCGGCCTCGGTAGAATCCCCTAGGCCGCGTCGGCGCGGCGGACAGATTGTTCCTCGTTCAACATCTCGGCGATGAGAAAGGCCAATTCGAGCGACTGCGCCGCATTGAGGCGCGGGTCGCAATGCGTGTGGTAACGGTCCGCGAGGGCTTCGTCGGTAATCGCAACCGCACCGCCCACGCACTCGGTCACGTCCTGGCCGGTCATTTCGACATGGACGCCGCCCGGGTGCGTGCCTTCCGCACGGTGTACGGCGAAGAAACCCTTCACCTCGCTCAGTATGCGGTCGAATGGGCGCGTCTTGTAGCCGCTGTCCGACTTGACGACATTGCCGTGCATAGGGTCGCAGCTCCAGACCACCGGGTGGCCTTCGCGCTTCACTGCGCGCACGAGCCGCGGCAGGCCTTCCTCGACCTTGTCGTGGCCAAAGCGGCTGATCAGCGTGATGCGTCCCGCCTCGCGTGCCGGATTGAGAGTGTCGAGCAGGCGCAGCAGGGCGTCTGTCTCGAGGCTCGGTCCGCACTTCATGCCGAGCGGATTGCCAATGCCGCGGCAGAATTCGATATGCGCACTGCCGTCGAACCGGGTGCGGTCGCCGATCCAGACCATGTGCGCGCTGGTGTCGTACCAGTCGCCGGTCAGGCTGTCGCGACGGGTCAGCGCCTGTTCGTAGGGGAGCAGCAGCGCCTCGTGACTAGTGTAGAAGCTGGTGCCGCGAAGCTGCGGTAGCGTCTCGGGGCTGATCCCGCAGGCTTCCATGAAGTCGAGCGCCTCGCCGATGCGGTCAGCAACGTCGCTGAACTTGTCCGCCCACGGGCTGCGGCCCATGAACTCGAGCGTCCACTGGTGGACCTGCCGCAGGTTCGCGTAGCCGCCGTTGGCAAAGGCGCGGAGCAGGTTCAGCGTGGCGGCGGCCTGCGAATAGGCGCGCACCATGCGCTGCGGATCAGGGATGCGTTGGTCGGCGTCGAAGTCGATGCCGTTGATATTGTCGCCGAGGTAGCTCGGCAGGGTGACATCGCCCTGCGTTTCCGTGGGCGAGCTGCGCGGCTTGGCGAACTGGCCAGCCATGCGCCCGACCTTCACCACCGGCTTCTTGCTGGCGAAGGTCATGACGACCGCCATCTGCAGCAGCACGCGGAAGGTGTCGCGGATGTTGTTCGGGTGGAATTCGGCGAAGCTTTCGGCGCAATCGCCGCCCTGCAGCAGGAACGCCTTGCCTTCCGCCACTTCGGCAAGGTCGGCCTTCAGCGCGCGCGCCTCGCCCGCAAACACGAGCGGCGGGTGCGTTTCGAGCGTCGAGGTGGCGGCATCGAGCGCGCCTGCGTCGGGATATTCGGGCAAGTGCCTTGCCTCGAATTCCTTCCAGCTATCGGGTGCCCAGTTCGTCGCCATTACCAATTCCAGTTGTGGCGCGGGAATTCGCGCCGATTTGCCCGCTCACAGCAGACGAGCAGGCATAATGGAGCAAGCAGCTTTTGCTTGGCCAGCCCAAAAAGCCGATTGCCGTGTTCGGATCAGCGTCCTGCTTCCGCCGGCGTCGCCGTAACCCGTGTCGCCAGCTTCTGACCTTCGGGGATCACGGCAAGGCGCCAGCCAGCCGTCCCGAAATACTTCTGCGCCAGCGCCTGCATCTTTTCGGGCGTGGTCTCGGTGAAATCGACGAGGAGCGAGCGCAGCAGGGCGATGCGCATGGGGTCCTGGGTCGATCCCTCGAGTTGGTAGAGCCAGAAAAGGTTCCCGGTCGAAACGCGGTTGAGGTACTGCAGCAGCGGCTCAGTCACGCGCTGGAGCTCGTCGGTGGCTGGCGGCGTGGTGGCAAGGTCCCGGGCAATCTTGTCGGCTGCCTGGAAAAACGCCGGAACGTCCTCGGGCCGGAGCTGGGCGAAGGCGGTGATGCGGCCACCGCTGTCGACGTCGGTCGGCCACTGGTTGTTCACCACCGGCGCATAGCTGGCGCCCGCCCGTTCACGCATGGCGTCGAGCAGGCGGTTGTTGAACAGCTGGGTGAGGATTTCGAGCTGGCGCGATTCGCGCAGGTTCTCCACCCCGGCCCCGCCTGGCCACGCTATGGCAGCCGCAGCCTGGTTGGCTTCGCCCATGTGATGGAGGACGACCGTTTCGCCCGAATTCGGGAAGGTCGCTTTGTTGGAAAGCACGGCGGCTGGCAGCGCTTCGCGCGGCGGCAGTGCGCCGAACGTCTTGGTCAGCGCCGCAATTGCTTCGTCGCGGTTGAAATCGCCGAAGACCAGTACTTCGACCGGCCCCTGCTTCAACAGCGGCTCCCACATCTTGCGGAAGCCTTCGGGAGTGGCCTTGGCGAGCATCTCCGGATCGGGCGTCTTGTAGCGCGGATCGCCTGCGCGCAGCAGGTATTCGAGGTCGCGATTGATGACGCCGGCCGGAGTGCCAGCATAGCTTTCGTATGCGAGCCTCGCGCCTGCCTGCGCACGCACGATCGGGTTCGCGTCCCAGCGCGGCATGGCGAGCTTGGCGGCGAAGAGATAGAGCTGATCGGCAAGGTCCTGTCCGCGGGTCTGGCCGAGGAAGGTGAAAACCCCATCGCCGATCGCGAAGTCGAAACCCATGCGGCGCCCGGTCGTGATACGGTCGAGCTCTTCCTGCCCGAGTTCACCCACGCCCGCTTCGACCAGCGCCATCTGTCCAAGAGTCGCGTAGGCGGCGTCGTCAGGTCCGATCGAACGCCAGCCACCGCCGAAGCGAACTTTCACGGACACGCGTCCCGGTTCGGCATCGTTGGCCCAGAGGATGGTCCGCACACCGTTGGCGAAATCGACCCGCTCGATGTCGAGCACGCCGAGAGCACCCTGCTGGGTGATCGTGCCCGGTGCACCGATGGCAGGCAGGTCGGCGAACGATATTTCCTGCGCTGCGATCCGCGCGTCCGAAGCCGCCTCGATCGGAGCCTTGAGTGCGTCACGGATTGCAGCCTCGCTTGCCTCGCCGGCTTCGGGCGTGAGGTAAGCGGCGCGGATGACACTCCCCGAGAAGAGCTGCCGCGTATGATCGAGAAGCTGCTGCGGAGTAAGCGTCTTCTTCATCGATTCAAAGACTGTCAGGACCGTCTCCGGCGCGGCAACGGTTTCGCGTATGTCGACTGCATTGACGATGTCGTCGGCAAGCTTCGCACCCGCCATGACGCGACGTTGTTCGACCGAGCTCGCAAAGATCGAGGCAAACTCGGCGACCTCGCGGTCGATCTCTTCCTGCGTCGGCGGATTGATCAACGCGTCGGCAATGACCGCGCGTACATCTGCCAGTGCGGCCTTCCAGTCTCCGGTGAGGGGAGCGAAAGCCACGAAGGTCGCATCGGTGGACCGGCTCACATCGTCCTGCTGGACCTGCGCGAACAGGTAGTCGCCCCCAGCACGCGCACGCGCCTCGAGGCGGCGGTTGATCAGCGCCTGGGCAAGCGTGTCGCGCAGCAGCCCTTCGTTATAGGCGATGGTATCCTGTACCGGACGCCACGGGCGCATGATCGCATAGGTGAAATTGCGCTGCGTGCCGGGCTCCACGATCGCCGCCACTTCGCCAACCGGATTGGCCGGATCTGCACCCTTGGGTGCCTTCGGATCGCCGAAATCGGGTGCGGGGCGCGAGGGACCAGAGCCCTTCCAGTCGCCGAAATACTTTTCGACCTCTGCGGCAAGTTGCATCGGATCGATATCGCCGACTGCAACGATGACCGTGTTTTCCGGTCGATACCACCGCTTGTAGAATGCACTCACTGTCGCGCCGGTCGCAGCATTGAGCGTCTCGTCGGTCCCGATCGGCAGCCGGTCGGCAAGTCGCTGGGCGGCGAACAGGGTCTCGCGGGTCTTTTCCGCCGCGCGCTGCTGAGGCCCACCGCGCTCCCGCTTTTCCGCAAGGACGATGGGCACTTCAGCCTTCACATTCGCGTCGGACAGCACGGGCGCGCGCACCATGCCCGAAAGGATCTTCATGCTCTCCGCCAGCTTCTTCGCATCGATATTGGGCAGGTCGAGCTTGTAGACGGTGTGCGTCGGGCTGGTTTCGGCGTTGGTGTCGCTGCCGAAGGTCGCGCCGAGGCGCTGCCATGTCGGGATCGCCATCGCCGGTCCGAGGTACTGGCTTTCGCGGAACAGCAAGTGTTCGAGCAGGTGGGCAAAGCCGCGTTCGCTATCGTCCTCGTAGAGCGAGCCGGCATCGATGCGCACGCGGATGGAGACCTGGTCGGGCGGCACCCCGTTCTTGCGCACGGCGTAACGAACGCCGTTGGGCAGCTTGCCGAAAATCCACTCCTCGTCGCGCGGGACGTCGCTGCCCTCGTAAATCCACGGCGTCTGCCCTTCCTTGGTCAGGTAGGCCGGAGTTGCCGGCGCAGGGTCCTGCGCATGAATCGCCTGCGGGGCGAGCAGCGCGAGGGGAAGGACGAGCGCGAGACGCCGAACGGCGCGCGTTAGAATAGCCATGACGGGAGTTATAGGGTCCGTTGAAGTGAAGGGACAGTGAACATTGAACAAACGCTTCTTTGCTTGTCCGGTGCCCTGCCCGCTCCTACATCGCAGTCCATGTTCATCGAGACCGAAACGACGCCGAACCCGGCGAGCCTGAAGTTCCTGCCCGGCCAGGAGGTCATGGGCAGCGGAACGCGCGAATTCTCCACTCCGGAAGCGGCCGAAGCCAGTCCGTTGGCGCAGGCCATTTTCGACACCGGCGAAGTCACCAACGTGTTCTTCGGTAGTAATTTCATCTCGGTTACCATCGCTCCGGGCGCCAGCTGGTCGGAAATGAAACCGCAAGTGCTCGCAATCCTGCTCGATCACTACGTCTCCGAAGCCCCGCTTTTCGCCCCCGGCACCGCCGGCGGAATCTCTGTCCCTGCCGACAGCGAAATGCTGGTGGAAGAGCGCGAGGAAGACGCCGACATCGTCGCGCAGATCAATGAACTGCTCGAAACGCGCGTGCGTCCGGCCGTGGCCGGCGACGGCGGCGATATCCAGTATCGCGGTTTCCGTGACGGGATCGTCTACCTGCAGATGCAAGGTGCCTGTTCGGGCTGTCCCTCCTCGACCGCGACGCTCAAGCACGGCATCGAAGGGCTGCTGAAACATTACGTCCCCGAGGTCGTTGAAGTCCGCGCCGCCTGACCTCCCCTTCCCGCCCGAGGACCTTCATGACCACGCAGTACCACGACCATACCCTTCCGGATTCCGCGCTCGACCAGCTATTCCGCGATGCGCGCAGCTACAACGACTGGCTCGACAAGCCGGTAAGCGACCATCAGATCCACGCGATCTACGAGCTGATGAAGATGGCGCCGACCTCGGCCAACATGCAGCCCTCGCGGATCGTGTGGGTCAAGTCCGACGAGGCGAAACAGAAGCTTGCAGACCTCGCCTCGGAAGGAAACAAGGCCAAGATCCTTGCCGCTCCCGTCACGGCGATCATCGGCTACGACATCGATTTCCACGAAGAGCTGCCCTGGCTGTTCCCGCACACCGACGCCAAGAGCTGGTTCGAAGGCGACGAGGAAGGCCGCAAGACCGGTGCTTTCCGCAATTCCTCACTCCAGGGCGCATACCTTATGCTGGCCGCACGCGCGGTCGGCCTCGACTGCGGGCCGATGTCCGGATTCGACAATGCAGCGGTCGACAAGGCCTTCTTCGCCGACGAGCCGCGCCATCGCAGCAACTTCATCTGTTCAATCGGTTATGGTGATCCGGCCAGCATCTTCGATCGCAGCCCGCGGCCCGATTTCGACAAGTTCAACCGCATCGACTGACTTGAAGCGCGCCGTCCACTCGGGCAGGGCCGGGCGATGCGTATTCTCGCGATAGAAACGGCGACAGAAGCCTGTTCGGTAGCGCTGTTCGAGGACGGCCAGCTCCTCGACGCGCGCCACGAAGTGCTCGGTCGCGGCCATGCCGAGCGTCTGGTACCGATGATCGCGGAACTGCCCGGAAAAGGGCGCGCCGACGCGATCCGCGTGTCGCTTGGCCCCGGCAGCTTCACCGGTGTTCGCATCGGCCTCGCAACCGCTCGGGCGCTGGCAATCGCGTGGGGTGCAGAGGTGATGGGCTATCCCACGTTGGCGCTTGTGGCGGCGATGGCGGGTCGCGGTGCCACAGTCTGCATGAACGGAGGTCATGGCGAATTCTTCGTTCAGAACTTCGACAGTCGCGGAGAGGCTATGGACAAAGTCCGCTCGCTGCCCCCGGAAGACGCTGCGAATGCGGTTCTGCAACCCCTCATTGTCGGCAATCGCGCCTCAGCACTAGGCGATTCGACCGGAAACACGTACGAAATTTCTGAAATACTTCCGGACGCACAACATCTATTACGAATTGATCCAGGACAATTTACCCCGCTGCTCAGTCCGCTTTACGGACGGAGCCCAGACGCGAAGCTGCCCGGTTAATGAGCGAAATCGACCAGTTGATGGCTGTCATGGAGACCGCCTTCGATCCGCACTGGCGCGAAGCCTGGACCCGTAGCCAGGTCGAGAGTTCGTTGACGCTGCCCCACACCTATGCCCTCCTGATGGATGAGGAACAGCAACCCCTTGAAGGCGATGCAAAAGCTGCCGGCTTCATCCTCGCCCGGCGGGCACCGGGCGAAGAAGAACTCCTGCTGGTTGGTGTGCGCCCCGAATTTCGCCAAAGGGGTATCGGCAAGGCGTTGATCGAGTGGTTTTTCCGCACTGCGCGCGCCAATGGAGCCGACCAGGTTTTCCTCGAGATGCGCGATAATAATCCTGCAGCGAGTCTTTACTCGTCCTGCGGATTCGAACCCATCGGAAGGCGCCGCGCCTACTACCGGACGGCCGATGGCGAGAGCCTCGATGCCATCACCTTTGGGCGGAAATTGTAACCACGCGACACGAAAGTTGTAGATTTGCGCCAAAAATATCAATGGATATTGGTGTTTACTAAGTCTTGTCGATTTTATACAATCTCATGCAGAAACCGGGGTCGCACCAATAATTCTGTGTGAAGAGGATTAAGACTCGATGGATAATTTCGAGACGGACATGGCGGAGACGCTCATTACGCTCACTTCTGATATCGTCGCGGCCCACGTGAGCAACAACAGCGTCTCGGTAGACGAGGTGCCTGCCCTGATTTCCAATGTCTATTCGGCCCTTGCGGGTCTTGGCGGCAATTCGACTGTCACTGTCGAGACGCCCGACCCCGCCGTTTCGGTTCGTTCTTCAGTGAAGAAAGATCACATTGTCTGTCTCGACTGCGGTAAAAAGATGAAAATGCTCAAGCGACATCTTTCAACCGAGCACAACATGACCCCGGAAGAGTATCGCGCACGCTGGAACCTTTCGTCCGACTATCCGATGGTAGCACCCGACTATGCGGCAACCCGCCGTGACTTGGCGGTGAAGATCGGACTTGGCCGCAAACCCGGCCAGAAGCGCGGTCGCAAGAAAAAGGCCGCATAAGGCCCTTCGGTTCGCCTTGAGGAAGACGCCCCGGCCCGATAAGGGTACGGGGCGTTTTTCATTCGGGAAGCATCATTGCACCAGAAGATCGATCTTGAGCAGTTGTGTGCGGACAGGGGGCTGCGCATCACCGAGCAGCGGCGAGTAATCGCCCGCGTATTGTCCGAAAGCGAAGACCACCCCGACGTCGAGATGCTGCACGAACGCGCGAACAAGATCGATTCCGGCATTTCCATTGCGACCGTCTACCGCACGGTGCGCCTGTTCGAGGAAGCCGGCATCCTCGACCGCCACGATTTCGGGGACGGGCGTGCCCGCTATGAGGCGGCGCCAGAAGCACATCACGACCATCTCATCGACGTGGAGACCGGAAAGGTCATCGAATTCGTCGATCCCGAGATTGAGGCGCTGCAGAAGCAGATCGCCGAAAAACTCGGCTACCGCCTCGTCGACCACCGGCTCGAGCTCTATGGCGTCCGCCTCGACCGCGAAGGCTGAGCGGCGCCTCGCGCGCTACACCGAGAAGCGACTTGCGGCCGCGCGCGGTGAGCCGA
The DNA here is from genome assembly GCF_015529805.1 of Qipengyuania soli. Taxonomy (NCBI): domain Bacteria; kingdom Pseudomonadati; phylum Pseudomonadota; class Alphaproteobacteria; order Sphingomonadales; family Erythrobacteraceae; genus Qipengyuania; species Qipengyuania soli. The sequence goes on from NZ_CP064654.1 coordinate 1,653,937, forward strand.
CCGTGCTATCGCCAATGGGCTGGGTGCGCTTCGGACTGCGCATGTTCGCCATCGTGGCTGTCTTGGTCGTGCTTGTTCCACTTCACTACCTATATCGTGTCTTCGCCTATGGCTCCCCCTTCCCCATGTGGTTCCTGCGTTTTGCGGCGCGCATTGTTGGTGCAAGGGTGCGCACCATCGGGACGCCGCTGCGGCGCGATGTCTTCTTCATCTCCAACCATATCTCATGGATCGACATCCTGGCGCTGGCCGGTGCCAGCGGCACGGCATTTGTCGCCAAGCAGGAGCTTTCCGAAGTACCGGTCATCGGCTGGCTTTGCCGCCTTAACCGGACGGTCTTCGTCAAGCGTGAAAACCGCATGGGCGTCGCCGAGCAGATCAACGCGCTGAAGGAGGCGCTGCAGGACAACTGGTCGGTCACCGTGTTTCCCGAAGGAACGGTGACGGATGGTCATTCCCTATTGCCGTTCAAATCGTCCATGCTGTCGGTCCTCGAACCGCCTCCGCCAGGCGTGATGGTCCAGCCGGTGATGCTCGACTACGGTCCGGTCGCCGAGGAAATAGGCTGGATCGGTGAGGAAAGTGGGGTCAACAATGCAAAGCGGATCATGGCGCGACGAGGAACCTTCCGCTTGACCATCACCTTTCTCGAACCCTTCAGCCCCGAGGATCACCGCGGGCGCAAGGCGATTGCGTCGAAGGCGCGCGAGGAAATCGAAGCGGCACTGGTCGCTACGCTGGGCAAGCCCTTGCGCGATTTCGAGCATGTAGTCGATGCTGTGCGCTATCGCCCCAAGGCAGACGGCACGACCGAAAGCTAGAGACCCGCGCCGACCAGCCAGTCGTGGAATAGCCTCACTGGCCGTTCTTCGAGCGCAGTAGGCTTGCACACAAACCAGTAGCTGTAGGGGCTTTCGACCTCAATGTCGTATACCTGCGCCAGCCGGTTGTCGTGCGCACGGCGAAGGTGGTCGTCGTGCATGATAGCGATGCCGAGACCTTGCGCTGCAGCCTCAAGCATGATCTGGCCGGAGTCGAAATGGTCGATGGCAGCCGGTTCGAGATCCGGCATTTCGAGTTCTGCCTTCCAGGCGGAAAAGCTTTCGGGCAGTTCGTTGTGCACCAGGAAGGTCTGCTTCGCGAGCAGCTCCGCCGTCGGCGCGTCGCCCAGCTTCTCCTTCATCTCGCGACTGCAGATTGCGTGGACCTTGTTGTAGTCAAGCCGAACCGCGTGAAGTCCTCGTTCGGGTCCGCGTGACAGGATTATGGCGGCATCGAGGACATCGCCCACCCGGTCTTCGAGATGCGGACCCGTGTCGATGTCGATGTGCAGGAGAGGATGCCGCGCGCGGAGCTCGCCCAGCCGCGGAAACAGTCGCTGGGTTCCGAACAGGGGCAGCACGCCAAGATGCAGGCGCAGGAGTGAGAGGTTTTCCGACTGGCTCTCCACTGCCCGGGCAAGAGCCTCGAGCTGCGGGTTGACCGCCTCGTAAAAGGCATGTCCGTCATCGGTCAGCTGCATCGACTGGCGGGCGCGGGTGAACAGCTTCTTGCCGACGAAATCTTCAAGGTTGCCGATCCGACGCGAGAGCGCCGAAGGGCTAAGCCCAAGTTCGTCGGCCGCCGCGCGTGCCGAGCCAAGCCGGACAGTGCGGACAAAGGCTTCGAGGGCGCGCAGGGGAGGAAGACGACGGGTTGCCATGCGGCTTGCGGACTATTGCTCGCAAGCGCGCCTGTCGACCCTCAATGTACGATTTTCTGCAAGCGTCGATTACTTGGCGTCGAGCGCCTCTTCCGGCTGGTGGAGACGCAGGCGCGTTACGTGGGTCTCGTCACCGTCGGTGACCTCGATCCGCCAGCCACTCTTGTGTTCAAGGATGGCACCAACTTCCGGCACCTGTTCCGCAAGGACGAAGGCGAGGCCGCCAAGCGTGTCGACCGACTCCTCGACCTCGGCGAGCACCGGGTCGACCTTTTCGGCAACATCGTCGAGCTCTGCGCGGGCGTCGCAATCCCACATGCCCGCCCCGATGGGGACGATCCATTCCTCGGGTGCGTCATCATGCTCGTCCTCGATATCGCCGACGATTTCCTCGACCAGATCCTCGATCGTGATGAGGCCGTCGGTGCCCGAAAATTCGTCGACCACGATGGCAAGGTGGATGCGTTGCTGGCGCATGTCGGCGAGCACGTCGAGCGCGTTGCGCGTCTGCGGCACATACAGCGGCTGGCGCATCAGCACCGTCCAGTCGGCCGGCGGCGTATCGCCCTTCGCCAGGAACGGGAAAATATCCTTGATGTGGACCATGCCGATCACGGAATCGAGCTGGTCGCGATAGACCGGCATGCGCGAATGGCCGTGTTCGGCGAAGGTCGCGACGAGCTCGTCCCAGCTGGCATCGGCGTTCATCGCCACGATCTCGCCGCGCGGTACGGCGACGTCGTCGGCATCATGCTCGGAGAAATGCAGCAGGTTGCGCAGCATCTGGCGTTCGACCTGCGACAGGTCGCCGGTGCCGCTGTTCTGGGGCGCGGCATGGCCGTTCTCGCCCTCGTGCTCGTCGATCGCTTCTTCCAGCTGCGCGCGAAGGGACCGCTCGCCGGCGTCGGGATCGAACAATTTCCGGATTGCGAGCCATAGCCCGCTTCTACTGTCCGCGTCTCCCGCGGGTGATGGCGAATCGGGCATGGCCCTAACAATGCGCTCCAGTCAGTTGCGATCCCCATATGGGTCGGCGATGCCCAGTTTTGCAAGCGCCGCGATTTCCAGGGCCTCCATCGCCTCGGCCTGCTCGTCGGAGTCGACATGATCATGGCCGGCAAGGTGGAGGAGGCCATGCACGATCAGGTGGGAGGCATGTTCGGCGAGCGGAACACCCTTATCGAGTGCTTCATTCGCACATGTCTGATAGGCAAGAGCCAGATCGCCGAGCATTTCGGGCGGCCCTTCTGGAGCGAGACCGAGCAACTCTTCGCGCTCCAGCATGGGGAAGGACAGCACGTTGGTCGGCTTGTCCTTGTCCCGCCATTCGCGGTTGAGTTCGTGAACCTCGGAATCGCTGGTGAAAAGGAGGCTGGCGCTCAGGCGAGGATTGCCCAAGGCGGATTCCACCTCCGCAGCAGCAAGAGCAACCCGCTCCGCCAGTCCAGCCCAATCGGTGCCGGACGGCCAGCCATCTATCTCGATGTCGAGTTCCACTTCAGGACGCGGGTCCCTCGTACGCCTCGACGATCCGGCCCACGATCGGGTGGCGGACGACGTCTGCGGCGGTGAAGCGGATGGTGCCGAAACCCTCTACGCCTTCGAGCTTCTCGACCGCGTCGGCCAGGCCGCTCATGCGGTCGCCGCCGGGAATGTCGACCTGGCGCGGGTCGCCGCAGACGACCATGCGGCTGTTCTGGCCGAAGCGGGTGAGGAACATCTTCATCTGCTCGCGGGTGGTGTTCTGCGCTTCGTCGAGGATGACGAAGGCATCGGCCAGCGTGCGGCCGCGCATGAAGGCGATGGGCGCGATCTCGATCTCGCCGCTGGCCAGCCGCCGCTCGACCTGTTCGGGCGGCATGCAGTCGTAGAGCGCGTCGTAGAGCGGACGCAGGTAGGGATCGACCTTGTCCTTCATGTCGCCGGGGAGGAAGCCGAGCTTCTCGCCAGCTTCCACCGCCGGACGCGAGAGGATCAGGCGCTGGACGCTGCCTGTGATCAACTGCGCCACCGCCTGCGCCACGGCGAGATAGGTCTTGCCGGTACCCGCCGGGCCAAGCGCGAAGATGATGTCGTCGCGCACTAGGCTGCGCATGTAGGTCGCCTGCATGGCGCTGCGCGGCACGATGGTCTTGCGCCGCGTGCGGATCATGATCGGCGGACCCTTGATGTCCGCGTCGACAATGCCGTCGAAGGTCGGTTCATCCGACATGGCGATTACCGCCTCGATCGCGCCGGCATCGAGGTCCTGCCCGATGGCGAGGCGGTCGTACATCGCCTTGAGCACATCACGCGCGCGGGCAACGCTGTCCTCGGGCCCTTCGATGTGCAGCTGGTTGCCGCGGGCGGAGATGAACACGCCGAGCCGGTTTTCCACCTGCACCAGGTTCGCATCGAATTGTCCGAAGAGCGCGCCAAGCAGGCTCTGGTTGTCGAAGCTTATATCGACCTGTGCCCGGCGGATCTCGCGTTGCGGGCTTGGCGATGGTGAGAAGGCGGGTAGCGCCTCCCGGGCAGGTTTGCGGGCCATGGGCTCCTTTCGTTTGCGACTCGGAGTCTAGGCTTCAACGCACCAGAGGCAAGTTGGGTGCCATCACGTGGCAGTGGAAAGTCACCGAGTTGCAACCTTGGAAGCGTCGGAGCATGATTGGCCTGCAAGTCCAAAGGAGCAAACTTGTGCGCTCATACTTCCTACCGCTCGCCGTCATTGCTCTTGCCGCCTGCAGTGGCTCTCCTTCACCCGCGCCTGACGAAAGTGCAACAGAATCGAGCGAGGCCGTATCACCCGCCCCGGCCAATGCCGAAGAGGACATCAAGCATTTCCTGCTTCAGGAATATCCGGATGCGTCCCCGATGCAGTACGCTCTCGCCTGGAGCGACCTGAATGGTGACGGAGCGGACGAGGCGATCGTCTATCTGATAACGCCCTATTTCTGCGGCACGGGCGGTTGCAACACACTCATCCTGACCCCGGCAGGTCCGATGTGGGAGAAGGTCGGCGAAATCAGCGTTTCGCGCACGCCCATCACGGTGATGGACACGAGCAGCAATGGCTGGAAGGACATTACTGTCGCGATTAGTGGTGGAGGCGGCGCTTCCGGCAATGCCCTTCTGAAGTTCGACGGCAAGGCCTACCCGCCAAACCCGACGGTTGCGCCGGCGGAGATGACGGACAAGACGGGCGCCGAGGTCATTGCCGAAGAGCCGGTGATGACCAAGCTGGAAGCCGAGACACCCTCAGACGGTTAGCGCAACCATCTGGCGCAGGGCGCCGGCAAGCGAGTTCGGACCAGCTTCGACCAGCTCCACCTCGACAAGATCGCCGATAGCGAAGTCGCCCTCGAACCACACGCTCTGTAGCCAGGGCGACTTGCCCAGCCACTGGCCCGGATGCTTGCCCTTGCGCTCGACGAGCACCTGGCAGGTCTTGCCCACGCTCGCAGCGTTGAAGGCGTGCTGGTCGCGGTTGAGTGCGGCCTGGAGGCGCTGGAGGCGCTCGTCCATGACCTCCTTGGCGATCTGGCCGTCCATCGTCGCAGCGGGCGTGCCGGGGCGCGGGCTATACTTGAAGCTGAAGGCCTGCGCGTAGCCGACCGCGTCGACGACCTTCAACGTCTCTTCGAACTCGGCATCGGTCTCGCCGGGAAAGCCGACGATGAAGTCTCCCGAAAGCGCAATATCGGGGCGTGCGGTGCGGAAGTGTTCAAGCAGCTTGAGATAGCTTTCGACGGTGTGGCTGCGGTTCATCGCCTTGAGCACACGGTCGCTGCCTGCCTGCACCGGCAGGTGGAGGAAGGGCATGAGCTTGTCGATCTCGCCATGCGCGGCGATCAGCGCGTCGTCCATGTCGGCGGGGTGGCTGGTGGTGTAGCGGATGCGCGCAAGGCCATCGACCTCGGCAAGGTCGCGGATCAGGCCCGCGAGGCCCACGTGCTGCCCCTTGTCATTCTCGCCGCCCCAAGCCGAGACATTCTGTCCGAGCAGGGTGATCTCCTTCGCCCCCGCTTCGACGAGCTTGCGCGCTTCGGTAACCAAGTCGCTGTAGGGGCGCGAGATTTCCGCGCCCCGGGTATAGGGCACCACGCAATAGGTGCAGAACTTGTCGCAGCCTTCCTGCACGGTCAGGAAGGCGGTCGGGCCGATCTTCTTGCGCTCGGGCAGTGCCGCGAATTTGGCGATCGCGGGCATGTCGGTGTCGGTCGCGCGCTCGCCCTGGACCGCCTTGTCGAGCATCTCGGGCAGGCGGTGATAGGCCTGCGGGCCGACGACCATCGAGACCGCAGGCGCGCGCGCCATGATCTCCTCGCCCTCGGCCTGCGCAACACAACCCGCGACCGCAATCAGCGGCTTGGTTCCGTCGGCCTTCTGCAGCCGCCCGATGTCCGAATAGACCTTCTCCGCCGCCTTCTCGCGAATGTGGCAGGTGTTGAGGACGACAAGGTCGGCCTCTTCCCCCTCGGGCGCAGGGGCAATGCCGCGCTCGGCGAGCATCTCGGCCATGCGCTCGCCGTCATAGACGTTCATCTGGCAGCCGAAGCTCTTGACCCTGTAGGTCCTGGGGGTGGTGGTCGGTTTCATGGAAGGGCGCGCTTTAGCCCGTCGGAGCGAGGATTTCAAACACGTGATGCACCGGGGCAGCAGCAACCGACAAGCAGTTGAAAGTCCGACTTGACTCTTAACTCTACATATATAGACAAATGCCGATGCAACGTAACCGCCGCCCCTCCCTTCAGACCCTTCGCGTCCTTGCTGCGCTTGCAGAACGGCCGCGCGACTGGCTGTACGGTCTCGAAATCGCAGAACGCACCGCCCTCAAGTCAGGGTCTCTCTATCCGATCCTGATCCGCTGTGCCGAGCGTGGCCTGCTGGAGTCGCAGTGGCTCGACCCTATCGAACCCGGTCGCCCGCCACGGCACGCCTACCGCATCCTGCCAGCAGGCATTCGCGCGCTGGAAGAGGCAGGAGGATCCAGCGCGCCGACGACAAATCCCATAACCAGCAGCAGGGAGTATTTCGCATGAGTGGACTTAACCCGATCTCGCGCAGCATCCTGCGCCTTGCCGATCGCATCGCTGGCCCGCAGCGCAGCGAGTGGACTGCGGCCATGGCAGCTGAGACCGACGCTGCCGGAAAAGGCGGTACGCTGTGGGCGCTGGGTGCGCTCGCCAGTGCGATCGGTCTCCACTGGCGCGACAATCCGGGGCGGACACTCTTCCTGTTCCTGAGCCCCATCGTGATGATGGTGCTGATCTTCCTCGCCATGTGGCCGATCGCCATGATGCAGCGGTCTATGGAGGTGCCGCCGATCCTGTTCTTCGCCCCTATGGTCGCCGTGCAGATGCTGATCGGATACCTTATCGCCCGTCGTGCGCCGGCAGGTTTTCCTTACGCCGGCCTGTTCTATTTCCTCGTGACAATGGTCGTCGTCCCGGCACTCGTCTTCGCAAACCTCGCGCCGACGAAAGCCAACATTGTTGCGGGCGAGAATGCGAGCTGGTTCGGTCTGACCCCGATAGTCGGGATCATGATCAGCTATGCGATGGTCATCATTGGCGCACTGTTCGGAAATGCGAAGCGCGCCGCCAGCCGTGTCCGCTGACGACGCGCTCCGGATCCTCGTCGCGATTTCTTAGGCGACAGTAGCCTTCACGATCTTGCCCGGCTGGCGCGGAGGCTCGCCCTTGGGGAGCGCGTCGACGTGTTCCATGCCGCTCTCGACCTGGCCCCAGACGGTGTACTGGCGGTCGAGGAAGCGCGCGTCGTCGAAGCAGATGAAGAACTGGCTGTTGGCGCTGTCGGGCACCTGGGTGCGCGCCATCGAGCAGGTGCCGCGCACGTGCGGTTCACCGTTGAACTCGGCCTTGAGGTCGGGCTTGTCGCTGCCGCCCATGCCGGTACCGGTCGGATCGCCGCCCTGCGCCATGAAGCCGGGGATCACGCGGTGGAAGACCACGCCGTCGTAAAAGCCTTCGTTGGCGAGCGTGGTGATGCGCTCGACATGACCCGGTGCAAGGTCGGGACGCAGCTTGATCACCACGTCCTTGTGTTCGCCGTCGCCGGTGTCGAGGGTAAAGGTCAGCGTGTCGGCCATCGGTAGTATCTCCTGTGGGTTGTTGCGCGCCTACATAGGGATTGTGCACGGCGTGTCACCCTCTGCTTGCAATCCCTCCCCGTCTGCCTAGACCGCATCGCATGTCCGACGAGACCCGCCTCGAAGACGAAGATGTGATGCTGGCAGACGCGCCGGCTGAAGAGGCGCGCCCGGACGACCGCATCGACGACGAGCGGATGGACGAAGAGAACACGCTCAAGCCCGAGTTCGTCCGCGCGGTCGAGGATGCGCTGGAGGAAGGTGACGAGCAGGCGGTCTACGATCTCGTCGAACCGCTCCACCCGGCCGACATCGCCGACCTTTTCGAACTCGTCACCAAGGACGACCGCGCACCGCTTGCGGCAGCGATCACCGACCTGATGAGCGGCGACGTGATCGCCGAACTCAACGATTACGTCCGCGAGGACATGATGGAGGCGCTGCCCGCTGAAGCGGTGGCGCAGATTGCCGAGCAGCTCGACACCGACGACGCCGTCCAGCTGATCGAGGACCTCGACGAGGAAGACCAGCAGGCGGTCCTCGCCGAACTCGATGCCGAAGACCGCATCGCCATCCAGTCGGCCCTCGCCTACCCCGAGGAGACCGCAGGCCGCCTGATGAGCCGCGAGTTCGTCGCCGTGCCAGAGGCGATGACGGTGGGCGACCTCATCGATTTCCTGCGCGACGGGCGCGACCTTCCGGCCGAGTTCCTCGAGGTCTTCGTCGTCGACGAGCGTCACCACCCGGTCGGCACCTGCCAGCTTTCGTGGATCCTTCGCACTCCGCGCTCGATCCCTCTGGGCGACGTGATGAAGCGCGACCAGACCCTGATCCCGGCGATGCTCGACCAGGAAGAAGTGGCGCTGATGTTCCAGAAGTATGCGCTCATCAGCGCAGCCGTGGTGGACGACAGTGGGCGTCTGGTAGGCCAGATGACGGTCGACGACGTCGTGCACATCATCTCCGAAGAAGCGGGCGAAGACGCCCTGCTCATGTCGGGTGCCGGCGAAGGCGACATCAACGAACCGATCCGCGAGGCATACTCCAGCCGCGTGCGCTGGCTTGTCGCCAATCTTGGCACGGCGCTGGTCGCCTCGCTGATCATCGCCGCCTTCGGAGCCGCGATCGAGAAGCTGGTTGCCCTGGCCGTGCTCATGCCGATCGTCGCCAGCATCGGCGGCAATGCCGGCACGCAGACCATGGCAGTGACCGTCCGCGCCATCGCCACCAACCAGCTGACCCGGTCGAACACCCGCCGCATCCTCTGGCGCGAGATGCGCGTCGCGCTGCTCAACGGCGTGACCGTGGCGCTGCTGGTCGGCGTGGCGACGGCGCTGATCTTCACGCCCCAGCTCGGCGCGGTCATCGCGCTCGCCATGACCATCAATGTCGTGATCGCGGGTTCGGCCGGCGTGCTGGTGCCGGTAGCCTTCGACCGGCTCGACCAGGACCCGGCTGTGGCCAGCAGCGTGTTCGTGACGATGATCACCGATTCGATGGGCTTCTTCGCCTTCCTCGGCCTTGCCGTTGCCAGCGGGATCGTCGCCTGAGTTCCAACAGGATGGAACACATGGAACAGGGTCCTGGAGAAACTTTCTCCGGGCCTGCGAAGGAGGCTCGAAACCGCAGGAATGCTGGAATTGCGGGGCGTGTGCAGCAGTCATCGGCATAGCCTGCGCCTGTAGGAAGATTGTAGGAAAGCCCTTTCAACTCCCGCCCGATGGCCTATCTCCCGGCTCATGCCGCTTCACCTGACCAAGATCGCCTTCGGCGCGCAAAGCTATGAGGATATCGCGAGCTGGTATGCGCAGCGTCGCAGCCCGAACCTCACCACCCGCTATCGCCCGACGCGGTGGCAGGAGTGCGTGGGCGGGTCGCTCTTCTGGATCCACCAGCACAGCATCGTCGCGCGCAGCGAGATCACCGGTTTCAGCGAATTGCCCGATGGGCGCTGGTCGATCGACCTCAAGCCCGAGCTGGTCCGTGTCCACCCCCGCCCCAAGCGCGCGCACCAAGGCTGGCGCTATCTCAAGGGTGATCCGCCACGCGATCTCGCCGAGGGCGAGGACATCGGCGATGCGCTGCCGGGCCAGCTGGCGGGCAAGCTGGAGCGGCTGGGGCTGATCTAGTCCTTGGCCTCTTCTTTTGGCGCCTCTTCTGCCGGCGGGTCCGGTGGGATGGCCGCATAGGCCTTCCGCCCATCCTCACGCATACGGGCGATTTCGCTGGCGTCCAGCCAGTGTCCGCGCGCCACTACGCCGTCGATCCGGTAGTAATTCGAAACGTCATCCAACGGGTTGGCAGCCAGCAGTACCAGATCGGCCCGCGCGCCTAGGCGAACCTCGCCCCACTGCCCTTCCTCGCCCAGGAACTTCGCCGGATTGATCGTTGCAGCCCGGATCGCCCCGAGATTGCCGAGCCCCGCATCGCGCAGCTCCTCCAGTTCTTCGTGGATCGAGTAGCCATGCACCATGAACGGGTTCCCCGTGTCGGTTCCGGCGAGGATCAGAACGCCTTCTTCGTAGAGGATGGCAGCAATGCGCTGTGTTCCGGCGAGGAAGGCAGCCAGCCGGGCAATGGTAATATCATCCCACCCGAGTTCCTTCATCCAGCGATCTTCGCGCCAGTTGGCCCGCATCTTTTCGGAGGAGAAACGCGAGGAAGGGCGTTGCAGTCGCGCTTCCTTTTCCGACGCAGTCTGCAGGAAGCCGAAATCGACTGCGAGTGTGGGTGTCGCGGCGACCCCGGCCGCGACCATCGTGCGCGCGAAGGAGCGGACCTTGTCCCAATCGTAAATGGCGTCGAGCGAAAGAGTGCCGGCGAGCAGCTGTGCGCCAAGGTCGAAGCGTTCGCTGCGCCAGTTCATCATCTTGCGGTCGATCTCGGGCCGAAGAATCTCGCTTTCGTACTTCGCCCCGATGTGTTCGAAGGACTTCATGCCTGCCTTCGCCGCATCGGCAATCGGCACGGCAAGGGGTATGTGTCCGGCGATCGGCATACCTGCTTCACGAGCGGCTTCGACGAGGGCGGCGAATGCTTCGGGCGACAGCTCGTCATAGGTCTTGATGAAGTCGTATCCGGCGGCCTTTTGCTCGGCGACGAGTTCGCGTGCTTTCAAGGGATCAGCCAGCACGGCGCTGCCGGGCCAGATAGGCGGGTCCCCGTCGACGATGGCCCCTGCAGTGACGATGCGGGGTCCGAGCATCTCGCCGGACTCGATCTTCTTGCGAGCGTCGAGCGTCGACTGTGTCCCCCACATCTCGCGAATAGTGGTGACCCCGAAAGCAAGGTCCAGCGGGAGTTGCACATCCTCGTACCAAGTGTGCGTGTGCATGTCGGCAAGGCCCGGCGCGAGGAACTTGCCTGTCGCGTCGATGCGCCGGGCATCAGGTGGCAGCGCAGTGTCCTTGTCTCCGATGCTCGCTATCAGCCCGTCCTCGACAAGGACGGTCCGGCCATCGATAATCTGCCCGCTCGCCACGTCGACGACATCGACATTCAGGAAAGCTATCTTATCGCCATCTCCCGCTGATGCAGGCGAAGCGAGACCCAGCAGCGACGCCAGAACCGGCAGAAGCAAGCAGCGCATGAAATCCCCCCATTCTTGCGCCCAAGATCTCCGGTAAATCAGAGCAGGCAAAGGAAATTGGAATTTTGCGTCAGGCGCGGATTATGATCCGCGCAACCGGGCGATCACGTCGCGGACGTCCATGTCGTCGTCGACGCCGAACTCGTCATAGCTTTCGCGCAGTTCGTCGATGCGCTCGTCGATGCGTTTCACGTTCGAGCGGTGACTGACCACGAAACGGCGGCGGGCGAGGATCTGGGGAACCACGATCGATGCGAACTCGTCGACATCCATTCCGTTGCGCATCACCCGCTCGTCTCCGATGGCAGTAAAGACCCACCCGGGGATCAGCAGACCCGCATGGACATTTTCGGGAAGATCCTCACGCAGGCTCTCGGTCAGGCCAAGGACAGCGTGCTTGGCGGCAATGTAGGCTGCGGTCTGCGGCACGGCGCAAAAGAAACTGTTTTCGCTCCCTGTGTTGTAGATGGCCGAAGCAGCCTCCTGCCGTGCCATGCGCCCGGCGAAAGCCTGGCAAACGTTCCAGATTCCCCAGAAATTGATGTCGAAATGGGCGCGGGCATCATCGCTGCTCACTTCCCATTGCTTGCCGCGAGGTCCACCGACACCGGCATTGTTGAGCAGCAGTTCAACCCGGCCCAGTCGCTCGAAAGCGACTTCGGCCAGCCGGTCCACTTCTTCCGCCTTGGCGACATTGCAGGCGAATGTGCCGCAGGAAAGCTCGGACCCGGCGGTGGCCAGTCTCTCGCCCGGAAGATCGGCCAGCAACACGGCGACACCCAGCGCTGAGAGCTTGCGGGCGATGGCGAGGCCGATGCCCGACGCACCGCCCGTGACCACCGCGGTGGCGGGCAGCCACTCGCTCACGCGGGGACCTTCTCCGCGACGCGCCGCAAGGCATTGGCATAGGCCTCGGCCGGCTGGGCACCGGGGATCATGTACTTGTTCTCGATGATCATCGCGGGCACGCCGGTGATGTTCATATCCCAGGCGGCGCGTTCCTCGGCGCGGACTTTGTGCGCCAGTTCCTCGCTGTCGAGCGCGGCTTCGGCGCCGGCACGGTCGAGCCCGACGGAACTCGCGACATCAAGCAGGACATCACGCTCGCCGATCTTGCGTCGGTGATTGAAGTGCGCCTCGAATAGCGCGAGTTTGAGTTCGGTTTGCTTCGCCGGCCCAAATTCCTCGCCGGCCCAGGTCAGCAGCTTGTGCGCGAGGAAGGTGTTCCACATCCAGCGCTCGGGCGCAGGCTCCGACCCTTCGTATTCCAGCGACACTCCGGCACCTTGCGCCGCCTCGCGCATCCGGCCCTGCACCGCGCGCGACTGTTCGGGGGTCGAGCCGTACTTGCGCGCGATGTGAGCGGTGCTTTCCTCACCTTCTGGCGGCATGTCGGGGTTGAGCTCGAAGGCGTGCCAGCGCACATCCGCCTCAATTTCCCCGTCGAGCAGTTCGAGACCTTTCTGCAGTCCGCCCCAGCCGACCAGGCACCAGGGGCACATGACATCGGACCAGATATCGATCCGCAGGCGTCTCGGTTCGCTCATTTCCTAACCCACCAATGCATCAGGTGATGCGCTATAGCATGTGTCGGCGGGGCGACGAAGGGGCCGTTTCCGGCAAGCGCCGCCTTGACCTCGTCATGCGTGAAGAAGACGACCTCGGCCATTTCGGTGATATCGATTTCCAGCTCGTCGCTGTCGGCATGGCTGTGGCAGCCGATCATCAGCTGGCTGGGGAACGGCCAGGGCTGGCTGGCGATGTAGGATACATCACGCACGCGCACGCCTGCTTCCTCGAGCACTTCGCGGACGACAGCTTCTTCGATGCTCTCGCCCGGTTCGACAAATCCCGCGAGGGCGGAAAAGCGTCCTTCGGGCCAGCCGAGGCCGCGCCCGAGCATCAATTTGCCGTCGTATTCGACCAGCATGATGGTGACCGGATCGGTACGCGGGAAGTGCTGCGCGCCGCAGGCCTCGCAATTGCGCTGCCAGCCGCCCTTGGCGAGCCTGGTATCGCCGCCGCACTGGGCGCAGAAGCGATGCCGTGCATGCCAGTCGATGAGGCTACGCGCGCCGCCATAGAGCGCAAGATCGTCGGGACGCAGGGTCGCCATCAGCGACCACAGCGCCGGGTTGGCCATGCGCGGGCTGGCATCACCCCTGGGCGGGACGGCAGCGAAACAGGCCTTGCCGTCATCGAGGCCGAGGAAGCACAGCTCGGCATCCTCGGGCACGTCCGCCAGCGTGACCCATGACAGGCCGCCGTCATCGTCGAGCGAGGGCATAAGACCGTCGAGCGCGAGCACGCGCGCCTTCCAGTTCATGTAGCCCGCAAGCCGTTCAGGGTCGGCGCGGACGTGGTCGGCGCGGTCCAGCCGGGATCCCGTGAAGCTCAGCACCGGGCTGCTCACATGCCCTTCATTGCGGTGAGGTCTTCCAGCACCGCCTTGGGGAAGGCGTCGTGGATCGGGTATGCTTCTGAAGGCATGTACTGCGTCATCAGGTTAGCGCGCAGGCCGGCGGAGTAATTGACGAAGGCCACCGTGCCCGCTGCACCGCCCCAGCCGTAAGACCCGTCGGACGAGCGGCCGCCTGCGCCGAAGCCCTGCCCTTCGACCCAGGTGCCCTTGGTCGTGGCGGTTTCGGGAAGCAGGTTGGACGTGCCGACACGCACCGCGGCCTCGCTCATGACGCGCTTGCCGTCGATCACGCCGTAGCCGAGCAGCATCTGGAGGAAGCGGTCGTAGTCGCGTGGGCTCGAAACCAGCCCTGCGCCGCCCATCGGGAACGGAGGCGTGTCGAGGTAGATCGAGGCAGCCGCGGGATCGAGCGGCAACGGCATGCCGTTCATGATGCCATAGTTGGTGGTGAAGCGGCTGACTTCCCTTTCGGGAACGGTGAACCAGGTGCTGTCCATTCCGGCCGGATCGAAGATGCGTTCTTTGAGGAAGGCATCGAATTTCTGGCCCGAAGCGACTTCTATAACCCGCCCCAGCAGGTCGAGTCCGACCGAATAGCTCCACTTGGTGCCCGGCTGCAGGACTAGCGGCGCCTTGGCCAGTCGCTCGGCGAAAACATCGAGGCCGGTCACCGCCTTGGCGCGACCGAGACCCGGGATCGGCAGGCGGCTGACCTGTCCGGGGATCAGCCCGTGTTCCTCGTAATAGGTCTTGATCGCACCTTTCTGGACGATGCCGTAGCCGAGACCCGCAGTGTGGGTCATCAGCATGCGGACCGTGATCGGTCGTTCGGCTGGAACGAGGTCGGTGATCGACCCGTCGTAGGTCTTCTGCACCATCATGTCGGCATAGGCGGGGATGAGGTCGGCAATCGGCTGGTCGAGTCCGAGCTTGCCCTCGTCGATCAGGATCATCGCGCCCATGCCGGTGATCGGCTTGGTCATCGAATAGATGCGGTAGAGGCTGTCGGGTCCGGCCTTTGCCTCGCCGCCGATGGCCAGCGTGCCCTGTGCGATCGTCTGCGCCTGCCGCTGCCCCCAGCCGAGCGTCGCGACCATGTTGGCGACCTTGCGTTCACCGGCATACTTGGAAATCAGGCCGGAAACCGCAGGCCAGGACGACACCGTGTCGCGGGCCATGGCGATCCGGCCGAACGGTACGCCGGCCAGCGCCGAACCGGCAGCAAGGTATGCGCCGCCGCGCAGCAGTGAGCGACGGGAAAACTCGGGAGTCTCGAATTCGCGGTATGCCATGGATTTCCTCTTGATCCGGGGTGCGGCGGTTATGTGCGTGAGCGATCCTGAACGGTCAATTGCGAAATGAAACCGTCGCGCAGGGGTATTGCATTGCCTGTGTGTCCTATCCATATAAGACACATGCTCAACATCCTTTCCTTCATCTTCGGCCTCGTTTCGCTGGTGATCGTGATCCCGGCGACCATCCCGCTGCTTGGCTGGGCCAACTGGCTCGCCCTCCCGCTGATCGCGATCGGTGTGATCCTGGGCCAGCTCTCGTCGAGCAAGGGCGGACGCAATTTCTGCCTGATCGTCCTGCTCGTCGCGGCAATCCGCCTGAGCCTTGGCGGCGGAATTATTTAGCCAGCGCCAGCCGCGCGGCCTTGGCGAAGAGCGTCGGCAGGCCCGCTTCGTCGAGCCGGTCGAGCGGCCACCATTCGCCATCACCAAGCGGAATGTCGACCGCATGGATCGCGAGCTCGATCTCGAAATGGGTGAAGCCGTGGCGGACCATACCCAGTAGTTCGCCGGAGTGTTCCGCGACACCATCCCCCCTCGCGCTCCACCCATCGTCGGGTAGCGCGCGCATGCCGCCGAGCATCCCTTCGCCTTCGCGGCGGACGAGCCACACCGCTCCGTCGCGCTCGACCCAGTATGCGCGACCCTGGCGGACAGGACGGGTCTTCTTCGGAGCCTTGACCGGCAGCCGCGCCGGATCGCCATTCCTGCGCGCTTCGCATGCGCTTGAGAGTGGGCACCGCAAACACTTGGGATCGCGTGCGGTGCAGATTGTTGCACCAAGGTCCATCATCGCTTGCGCAAAGTCGCCCGCGCGCGTGCCCGGAGTGATTTCTTCGGCTCTTGAGCGGATGGTCTTGCGCGCCCCGGGCAGCGGTTCACCGATTGCGAATAACCGCGCCACCACCCGCTCGACATTGGCATCGACGACGACCGCCCGCCTTCCGAATGCGATCGCGGCGACTGCGGCGGCGGTATAGTCGCCCAGTCCCGGCAGCTTGCGCAATTCGGCCTCCGTGTCGGGAAAGCCGCCCAATGCGCTGACTGTTCGCGCGCATTTCACCAGATTGCGGGCGCGCGAGTAATATCCCAGCCCCGCCCACGCCGCCATGACGTCCTCTTCCGGCGCAGAGGCCAGTGCATCGACACTTGGCCAGCGCTGGGTGAAGGATTCGAAATAGGGCTTCACCGCGGCGACGGTGGTCTGCTGCAACATGACCTCCGACAACCACACGCGATAGGGATCGGGCGCAGGCTGACCCGGTCGTGCGCGCCACGGCAGATCGCGGGCGTGCGCGTCGTACCAGTCGAGCAAATGTTCAGAGACGGTGGCGGCCACGCGCGGCCTATGGCATGGCGCTGCACATCATGGGAAGCGACAAGAGCAAACCGCCTGCCGGGCGCGAAGGCAAGGCCTCGGGCAGCGGAGCGGCTGGGCGCGAATACAAGCGCGAACGCGGCGGCGCGGCCAAGCCGATTTCGGATCTCATGCCACAGATTGGCCGCAGTGCATTCCGCCGTTTCGGCTTCGTCCAGAGCTCGGTGGTCAGCCGCTGGCCCGAGATCGTCGGCGAGACCCACGCCAGGGTTTGTGCGCCGGAGATGATCCGCTTCCCTCCCGGCGAGAAGTCGGACGGGATCATGCACCTGGTGGTACTGCCCGCCCATGCGCCGCTGGTGCAGCAGATCCTTCCCGAGATCACCGACCGGGTGAACCGCTTCTTCGGCTACCGCGCGGTTGCGCGGATCAAGCTGCGGCAAGGCGAGGTTAAGCCGCCTCCGGGCAGGGAACGCCCCAAGGCGCCGCCGTCGCTCAAGCCGATTCCGATGGAATTGGGCGACAGTCTGCGCGATATCGGCGATCCCGAATTGCGCACGGTGCTCGAATCGCTGGCGCGCAGCCTTGGTTCGCAGGACGAGGGACAGGACGACACGTGAAGACGAAGAACGGATTTCTCAAAGCCCTGGTGATTGCCGCCGCAGGATCGCTGGCACTTGGCGCCAGTGCGCAGGACAAGCCTGCTGCCCTGAAGGGCAACTGGACTGCCATGGTGACCGAAACCAATGGCGGCCACTTGCTCGGCAATCCCGATGCAAAGACCAAGCTGGTCGAGTTCATGAGCTACACCTGCTCGCACTGCGCCCACTTTGCGCAGGAAGGCGATGGGGCGATCAAGCTGGTCTATGTGCCGACCGGACGGATGAGCTACGAAATCCGCCACTTGCTGCGTGACCCCGTAGACCTGACCGCGGCCATGCTGACCCATTGCGGGAGCGCGAAGAAATTCCCGCTCAACCATCAGGCCTTCATGACCAAGCATCCCGAGTGGATGGAAAAGGCCCGAGTGACGACGCAGGCGCAGCGTGCGCGCTGGCAGTTCGGAACGCTCGGCGCGCGGCTGCAGGCTATCGCCAGCGATCTCGATTTCTACGAAATAATGGAATCGCGGGGCTATGGCCGGGCCGAGGTCGACAAGTGCCTGACCGACGAGGCGAAGGCCAGTCAGATGGCCGATCTCTCGCGCGCCGACATCGCGACCTGGGACCTCAAGGGTACGCCCAGCTTCGTCCTGGACGGCCAATTGCTCGAGGGCACGCATTCCTGGGCCGACCTGCGGCCCAAGCTCGACAGCGCGCTCTGATCTGCCCGGAGGCGGGTTTTCGGGGGAAAGCCCTGTGGATACCCCGCCTCCTGCCTTCCCATCATCCTTGGGGCTGATTTAGCCTCTCTCGTCCAGACATGAGGATTCCCATGACCAAGACCCTGCGTTTCGCCATCGCCGCTCCGCTAGCTCTCGCACTCGCGGCCTGTGGAGGCACCGCCGAAGATACCGAAGCGCTGAAGGGCGAAGCGATTGCGGCCATTCCTGCCCCTGCCGGGACCCAGTGGATCGACCAGGCGGTCGAGACGCCCGACGGCGGCACGCTGGTCGGCAATCCCAATGCGCCGCTCAAGCTCATCGAATACGGTTCGGTGACCTGCCCGACCTGTGCGCGCTTCTCGGTCGAGGGTTCGGAAGAACTGCTCAACGACTACGTCAATTCCGGCCGCGTCAGCTTCGAACTGCGCCAGTTCGCCATTCATGGCCCGATCGACCTGCTGCTCGGACGCCTGACCAAGTGCGGTCCGGTGACCGCAGTCGTTCCGCTCGCCGACCAGGTCTGGGGCAACCACGACGCCATCATGGCTCCCGTCCAGGCCAATGGTCAGGCATTCGAGGCCGCGATGAGCCTGCCGCTCGAACAGCGGTTCGTTCGCGCTGCAGAGGTCCTTGGCTATCTCGACTTCTTCGCTGCCCGCGGCGTCAGTGAAGACCAGGCTCGCCAGTGCCTCGCCGATGGCAAATCGATGGAAGCAGCAGCTGCGCAGACCCAGCGTTATTCGCAGGAATTCAATGTCGGTGGCACGCCCACCTTCGAACTGAACGGCACGCGCGTCGACGCCAACACCTGGGCGGCGCTCGAACCCATCCTCCAGCGCGCCGGCGCCAGGTAAGGCCGGCGCAGGGGGGATACGGCGGCGATGAAGATCTCGAAGCTCAAGCTGAGCGGCTTCAAGAGCTTCGTCGAGCCTGCCACCCTGTTCATCGAGCCCGGGCTGACCGGCGTGGTCGGCCCGAACGGCTGCGGCAAGTCGAACCTGCTCGAAGCAATCCGCTGGGTCATGGGCGAGAACTCGCCCAAGTCCATGCGCTCGGGCGGGATGGAAGACGTCATCTTCGCCGGAACTCAGAGCCGCCCCCCGCGCGATTTTGCGGAGGTGGTGCTGCAGGGCGCGACCGACGAGGATGACGAACTGGAGGTCGTCCGCCGGATCGAACGCGGTGCCGGCTCGGCCTACCGCCTCAATGGCCGCGACGTCCGTGCCAAGGACATCGCACTCATCTTCGCCGATGCGGCGACAGGGGCGCACAGCCCTGCCCTCGTGAGCCAGGGAAAGATCGCCCAGGTCATTGCGGCCAAGCCGACCGAGCGGCGCATGATGCTCGAAGAGGCCGCAGGGATCGCCGGCCTCCACGTCCGCCGCCGGGATGCAGAGGGCAAGCTGAGGCAGACCGAGGCCAATCTCGAACGGCTCGAGGACATCATGGCGGGGCTCGACAGCCAGATCGCCTCGCTGCGGCGGCAGGCAAAGCAGGCCGAGCGCTACATCAAGCTTTCCGACGAGATCAAATCCGCCGAGGCGCGGCTGGTCTTCGCCCGCTGGCGCGATGCGGCCAAGGCCGCCGAGGAAGCGAAGCAGGCGGCGCAGCAGGCCAACGCCCGCGTCGATGCGGCGCAGCAGGCGGCCAACGAGGCGCAGAAGGCCCAGCGTGTCGCGGCAGAAGCACTCGCCGAAGCCCGCGAGGAACAGGCCGACCGTCGCGACGATGCCAGCGCCCACGG
Organism: Qipengyuania soli; assembly: GCF_015529805.1. NCBI lineage: Bacteria > Pseudomonadati > Pseudomonadota > Alphaproteobacteria > Sphingomonadales > Erythrobacteraceae > Qipengyuania > Qipengyuania soli. The sequence goes on from NZ_CP064654.1 coordinate 1,673,419, forward strand.
TCATCGTATGGCCGCGCTGACAACCCAACTCGAGGCTGCCGAACAGCGCCTAGCCGACCTCGACCGCCAGAAGGCCCGTCTCGAAGCCGATCGCGGCGATGCCGACCGCCTGACCAAGGACGCGGCCGAAGCTCTGTCGCGCCTCGAACGCGAACTCGCCGCGAGCGAGCAGGCACTCGCCGGCGATGAACAGAAGCGCCCGGCGTTGGAGCGCGCCTATGCCGATGCCGAAAGCGCCAGCCGCGCTGCCGAACTCGCGCTCGCCAAGGCGACGGCCGACAATGCCGGGGTCGAGGCCGAATGGCGCGTCGCCGACGCAGAGATCGCGCAGGCACAGACACGGGTCGATCGCGCGGAGGCCGAAGGTCGTCGCATGGCCGAGCAGCGCGCTTCGCTGGCGGGCGAAAACCCCGAAGCCGATGTGACTGCGGCCAAGGCAGCGGTTGCGGCTGCGACGGCTGAATTGGCCCGGCAGCGCTCTGCTCTCGAGACAATGCAGGCGCGCAAGGCGGAGCTGCAGGCGGTGCGTGACGAGGCAACCTCGTCACTGGCGGAAGCGAAGGCCGAACTCTCCGGCGTCCAGCGCGAATGGGATGCACTCAAGCGCGACCGCGAAGCGCGCGAACGCGCCGCAGAGAAGCGCAACGGTCGCAAGCAGGCGATCGACGGCGTGCGCGCCGCCAAGGGCTATGAGCGGGCGGTGGCCGCCGCGCTGGGCCGTGACGGTAAGGCCCTGCTCGGTGCGCCGGAGGGCGATGCCGAGGGGCGGTACTGGACCGGGGCCACGGCACCTGCCCCGGTTGCGGACAGCCTCGCCTCGCATGTAGAGACGTGCCCCGAGGAATTGCGGCCGCGACTGGCGCTGGTCCACGCTGCCGAGAATGACGACGGACGCGCGCTTGCGCCCGGGCATTCGCTTGTCACCATGGCGGGGGCGCTGCGGCGGTGGGACGGGCTCGTGGTTCGTGGCGAGGGTTCGGCGGAGGCTGCGCGGCTTGAGGCCGAGAACCGCTTTGCCGAACTCGATGCCCGGATGCCGCAGCTGCACGAAGCGACCGAACAGGCGAATGAGGCGCTCGATTCCGCGACCGAACAGCTGTCCCAGCTCCAGCGCGAACTGGTCGCTTCCGAACGCGAGCTGGCGGGCGCAGCCGATGCGGAGCGCCAAGCCCTGCGCGCGCTCGACCAGGCCGAGGCAGCCCGCGAACGGCTTGCCGCAAGGCTGGAGGAATTGGCCCGCAGCGAGGCCGAGCATGGCGAGACCATATCTGCCGCCCGCGCCGAGCTCGCGGCCTCGACCGCCAAGCGCGATGCGCTCCCCGATCCTGCCGCGGGTCGCGCCGCGCTCGATGCCGCGCGGGCGAAGAACGAGGCTGCGCGCAGCACCCTGCAGGCCCGCGCCGCCGAACTTGCCGCGCATGACCAGGCGCTCGCTGTCGCGCGCGAGCGTGCCTCGGCCCAGCGCAGCGACATGGCCAACTGGCAGGCGCGCAGCGGCGATGCCGCGCGGCGCCTGTCGGAAATGGAAATCCGCGCCGAGGAAATCGAGCAGGAGCGCGCTGTCACCGCCGCCAAGCCCGAAGGCCTGATGCGCGAGATCGAACAGGGCGACCAGGTTCGCGAGCGCCTCGGCCGCGAACTCGCCGAGGCCGAAGCCGCCGTCGCCGCGGCGACCGAAGCGGCCCAGGCCGCCGACCGCACCTTCAACGCCGCCAACGAGGCGCTCGCCGAAGCGCGCGAAACCCGCGCCGGTCTCGCCGCGAGGGCCGAGAACCAGGACGGCCGTCGGATCGAGATGGCACGCATCTCGGGCGAGCGCTTCCAATGCCCGCCCCCGCTTCTCGCCGAACGCTTTGGCTTCGAGGAAGCGAAGATCGCCAGTGCCGAGGCCGAGAGCGAGGAAATGGACCGCCTCACCGCCAGCCGCGAGCGGATCGGCCCGGTCAACCTCGTCGCCGCCGAGGAACTCGAGCGGATCGAAGGCGAGCACGGCGCCAATGCCGAGGAACAGGCCGAACTGCGCGAAGCGGTCAGCCGGTTGCGCGGCTCTATCGGCAATCTGAACCGCGAAGGCCGCGAGCGGCTGCGCGCCGCGTTCGAGCAGGTCAACGCCCATTTCCAGCGCCTGTTCACCCGGCTTTTCGAAGGCGGCGAGGCGCATCTCGCGCTGATCGACAGCGACGATCCGCTGGAGGCCGGGCTCGAGATCTTCGCCCAGCCGCCGGGCAAGCGCCTCCAGTCGCTCACCCTGCTTTCCGGCGGCGAGCAGGCGCTGACCGCCACCGCGCTGATCTTCGCCCTGTTCCTCACCAACCCCGCGCCGATCTGCGTCCTCGACGAAGTCGACGCCCCGCTCGACGATGCCAACATCGACCGCTTCTGCGACCTGCTCGACGCGATGGTGAAGGAAACCGACACGCGTTACCTCATCGTCACGCACAATGCCGTGACCATGAGCCGGATGCACCGCCTGTTCGGCGTGACCATGATCGAAAAGGGCGTCAGCCGCCTCGTCAGCGTTGACCTCGGCGGCGCGGAGGAATTGCTGGCGGCGGAGTAGTTTCGCCGCTCGTCCTGCACCCAGGGAGGACCGGTCCGTGACCAGACTCAAGACCCATACCGAAAGCCACGCGACGTCGCGCATCGGCTGGCTTCGCGCCGCCGTCATGGGGGCCAACGACGGCATCGTCTCGACGGCGAGCCTGATCGTGGGTGTCGCGGCGGCCAGCGCGGGGCGCAGCGAAATCCTAGTCGCGGGAATGGCCTCTCTCTTCGCCGGGGCCATGTCGATGGCGGCGGGCGAATATGTTTCCGTGAGTTCGCAGGCCGATACCGAAAAGGCGGACCTTGCCCGCGAAGAGAACGAACTCGCGACGGACTCGGAGTTCGAACACGCGGAACTGGCCGGAGTCTACGAGGCGCGCGGTGTCGATGCAGCAACCGCAAAAGAAGTCGCCCGCCAGATGATGGAACACGATGCGCTTGGTGCCCATGCCCGCGACGAACTCGGCATTTCGGAGGCGAGCACGGCGCGTCCGCTTCAGGCAGCCATCGCGTCGGCGCTGACCTTCACCGCCGGCGCGGCGGCACCGCTCCTCGTGGTGCCGTTCGCACCGCTGCAGTCCATGGTCATGGCGGTCGCAATCGCGTCGCTGATCTGCCTTGCGATCCTCGGCACGCTGGGGGCGAAGGCCGGCGGTGCACCGCCGGTGCCTTCGGTCCTGCGCGTAGTGTTCTGGGGCGCGATGGCCATGGTCGTCACCGCGCTCGTCGGGAAATTGTTCGGCGCTGCTGTCGCTTGATCGATTTTCCGATAGGGATGGGCGCCGGATCGAACCGATTTGATGGGATCAGGATGCTGAAATTCTCCGTTTACTCGATGGCCTTGGCGGTGATCGCGGGACTGTCCGCTCCAGCCTCGGCGGGGGATGTCCAACCTCCCATCCTGCCGATGTCCGACGCTGAGCAGGCGCACCCTGACCTGCCCGTCGTCCTCTCGCAACGCGACCGGGCGGCGGTTGTCGATGACATCCTCGCCGAACGGATGGAGACGGTCGTCCCCGCGATCATGCGCGAACAGGGCATCGACATGTGGATCCTGATGGCACGCGAATATTTCGAGGAGCCGGTGGTCGCCACAATGCTCGATGCGGAAAGCATGAGTGCCCGGCGGCGCACGATCCTGGTGTTCTACAACCCGGGCGAAGGCAAGCCAGTCGAACGGCTCACGGTCAGCCGCTATGGCCTGGGCAACCTCTTCGCCGCATCCTGGGATCCGGCGAAGCAGCCTGACCAGTGGAAGGCCGTTGCCGAAATCATCGCAGCCCGTGACCCCAAGCGCATCGCGATCAACACTTCCGACCTGACCGCCTTCGGCGACGGCATGACGCTGAGCCAGTACAAGGCGATGACCGCTGCCCTCCCCACCGGGTTCGAGGAGCGGATTGTCCCGGGGGAAACCTTGTCGCTACGCTGGCTGGAAAGCCGCACGCCGCGCGAGCTGGAAATCTACCCGGGCATCGTGCGGCTGGCCCATGCGGTGATCGGCGAGGCATTTTCGCGGAAAGTCATCACGCCGGGCAAGACTACGGCGGAGGAGGTCCAGTGGTGGTATCGCGACCGCCTGGCGGGCCTTGGCATCGATACCTGGTTCCACCCCTCGATCGGCATCCAGCGGCAAGGCGTGAAGGGCATGATCGAAGGTGACGAGGTCATCCAGCCGGGCGACCTTCTGTGGACCGACTTCGGCATCACTTACATGCGCCTCAATACCGACACCCAGCACCTCGCCTATGTCCTGAAACCCGGCGAGACAGAGGCGCCTGCCGGCCTGCGCGCGGGCCTCAAGGCAACCAACCGGGTACAGGACCTGTTGCGACAATCCTTCGCGGTCGGTTTGTCCGGTAACGTGGTGCTGGCGCGGGCACGAGCGAAGGCGCTGGCGGAAGGGCTCGATCCGTCGATCTATTCGCACCCGATCGGCTTCCACGGCCATGGCGCGGGGACTGCAATCGGATTTTGGGACAACCAGAAGGACGATCCGCGCGGCACCTATGCCATCCGGCCGAACACGACCTGGTCGATCGAGCTGACGAGCTACAATGCCGTGCCCGAATGGGGCGGCCAGAAGGTCGATTTCCGGTCCGAAGAAGACGCCTTTTTCGACGGCAAGGAGGTACACTTCCTCGACGGCCGTCAGACCGAACTGACGCTCATCCCGTCGGAATAGGTTCAGGCCGCGAGCGCGGCGCGCAGGTCCTCACGAATGGCCTTGAGACGGTGGAGTACGTCGCCGTCGGTGGACGGGGCCGGCGATGTCGCCTGCGCCGCCGCCTGCGGGTCGGGTACGCCTCGCAGCGCCGCCTTGGCCCCTTTCAGCGTGTAGCCTTCGCGATTGACCAGCCGGTCGATCCGCTCGACCAACGTGACGTCCTCGGGCCGGTAATAGCGGCGCCCGCCGCTGCGGGTGAGCGGCTTGAGCATGGGAAACTGCTGCTCCCAGTAACGCAGGACGTGGGGCTTTATGCCGGTCGCCTTGGCGACTTCGCCGATGGTGCGCAGTGCGCCGGTTTCCTTGCCGTCGTCGAATGTCGCCATGGCGCCCTACCCTCTTGCGGCCTCAGCCGTTGGCTATGCGTTCCTTGAGCAGCTGGCTGGCGCGGAAGGTCATCACGCGGCGCGGCGTGATCGGCACCTCGACCCCGGTCTTGGGATTGCGGCCGATGCGTTCCTTCTTGTCGCGCAGCACGAAGCTGCCGAAGCCTGAAATCTTGACGTTTTCACCGTTGGCCAGCGCGTCGCACATCTTGGCAAGAATGGTCTCGACCATCTCGAGCGATTCTGCCCGGCTAAGACCCATCTTGCGGTTGATCGTTTCGGCCAGGTCTGCCCTGGTCAATGTGCCCACCGAGCGCATCATGTCCATAATTCCCTTCCCCTCAGATGCGACCCTGAGTGAAGAAGCGGCCCTGTCGTAAACTTCACCAAGCAATATAGGGGCTTGGAGCGATTCTGGCAAACGCGCGCGGCGCTTTTTCGACCAAATGTTACATCCGGGCGAGCGAAGCACCCCAGGTGAAGCCACCGCCCATGGCTTCAAACATGACGAGATCACCCTTCTTGATGCGCCCGTCACGCACTGCGACGTCGAGCGCGAGCGGGACCGAAGCCGCAGAAGTATTGGCGTGGCGGTCGACCGTGACGATCACCTTTTCCGGCGGCAGGTCGAGCTTGCGGGCGGTCGCGTCGAGGATTCGGGCATTGGCCTGGTGCGGCACGACCCAGTCGATGTCTGCCGCCGTAAAGCCAGCCTCATCAAGCACTTCGCCGAGAACCTCGGCAAGGTTCACCACGGCATGGCGGAAGACTTCGCGGCCACGCATGCGCAGGTGGCCGACGGTCTGCGTGGTCGAAGGGCCGCCGTCGACATAGAGCATGTCCTTGTGCGCACCGTCGGCATGGAGGCGGCTGGCGAGGATGCCGGGGCCGTCCCCAACGCCAGCTGCGCCAACGTCCTGCGCCTCGAGCACGACAGCGCCCGCGCCGTCCCCGAAGAGGACGCAGGTGGTGCGATCTTCCCAATCGAGAATGCGACTGAAGGTCTCTGCGCCGATCACCAGAGCCTTCTTCGCCATACCGGTACGCAGCATCGCGTCTGCCGTGGTCAGAGCATAGAGGAAGCCCGAACACACTGCCTGCACGTCAAATGCGATCCCGCCGCCGCAGCCGAGCGCGGCCTGCACCTGAGTCGCGGTTGCGGGGAAGGTGTGGTCAGGTGTTGCGGTGGCAAGGACGATGAGGCCGATCTCGCCAGCTTCGATTCCAGCCGCGGCCAGCGCCTCACGCGCAGCCGCAGTGGCGAGGCTCGACGTGGTCTCGGTCTCGTCGGCGATGTAACGCTGGCGGATGCCGGTGCGCTCGACGATCCACTCGTCGGAAGTGTCCACGCGGGCCGCGAGTTCGGCATTGGTAACGCACTTCGCCGGAAGTGCCGAGCCGGTGCCCTTGATGACCGAGCGGATCACTTGGCTGCCAGCCCGTCGCTGACTTCGCCCAGGTCGTGGCGGATGCGGTTGAGGATATCGTCTTCGAGCAGGCGCGCGGCGACTTCAACCGCGTTGGCCACGCCCTTGGCATTGGCGCTGCCGTGGCTCTTCACCACGACACCGTTGAGGCCGAGAAAAACCGCACCATTGTGGTTGTTGGGGTCGAGGTGGTGGCGCAACAGCTCGGTTGCGGGGCGCGAGACGAGAAAACCGATCTTCGAGCGCGTCGAACTGGTGAAGGCACGGCGCAGCAGGTCGGTCACGAAGCGCGCAGTACCCTCGATCGCCTTCAGCGCGATGTTGCCGGAGAAACCATCGCACACGACCACGTCGCAGTCGCCACGGTTGATCTTGTCCGCTTCGACATAGCCTTCGAAGTCCATGTCGAGGCTGGTCGCGGCGCGAAGGATTTCGGCGGCCTGCTGGATGTCCTCGGTGCCCTTGGTTTCCTCGGTGCCGATATTGAGCAGGCGGGTACGCGGACGTTCCTTGCCGGTCACGATGCGCGAGTAGGCGGCACCCATGATGGCGAACTGGACGAGGTTGCGCGCATCGCATTCGCGGTTCGCGCCCAGGTCGAGCATGATGACATCGTTGTCGCCGAGCGTGGGCAGCAGTGCAGCCAGCGCGGGACGGTCGAGTCCGGGCATTGTGCGCAATGCGAGCTTCGAAATTGCCATGAGAGCGCCGGTGTTGCCGGCGGAGACTGCCGCACCCGCCAGGCCCTGCTTCACCGCATCGACGGCGAGGCCCATGCTGGTGGTCTTGGCGCGGCGCAGCGCCCTGGAGGGCTTTTCGTCGCCGGCGATCACATCCTCGCAGTGGAGGATTTCCGACGCGCCGGACATGCCAGGGTGATTCTCGAGCGCGGCCTTGATGCGCGTCTCGTCACCCACCAGCAGGAATTTGAACTTGTCGTGGCGGCGACGGGCAAGCGCCGCGCCCTCGACCATCACGCGCACGCCTTCATCGCCGCCCATCGCATCAACAGCGATACGCGGCAGGCTCATGCGCTAACTCCGGTTCTGCTTGCGGTCTTAAAGACCGACGGCGATGATTTCGCGACCGTTGTAGTGGCCGCAATGCGGGCACAGGTTGTGCGGGCGCTTGAGTTCACCGCAGTTCGAGCACTCGTGATGGGCTTCGACCTTCAGCGAATCATGCGCACGGCGGTTGCCGCGACGGTGGGGCGATACTTTCCTCTTGGGGACGGCCATGGCGGCACCTGTTCCTCAAACAATTACAGTCAATTTCGGTGGCCGCCCTAGGGGAAGGTCCGGCAACGCACAAGAGCGCGTGAACCCGAATATTCCCGACCGTGGCGGTGAAGGCGCGCGCTATACCGATTTTTGCGGGGGATGCAAGCGGCGGGAAGCCCCTGTCGCGATTGCCTGCTTCCCTTCCCCGTCGTAGCAACGCGGCGGGTCCGAAACGAGAGAAGAGGGAGGGATCGCATGGCCGTAGTCCTGCCAGTTACGCTTACCGCCGCAGCCGCAGCCGCAGTCATCAACATCTGGCTCGGTGTCAGGGTCGGCCAGATGCGCGTGAAGCACAAGGTTTCAATCGGTGACGACGCCGGCGGTCCGCTGACCGCCCGCATGCGCGCCCAGCTCAATTTCGTCGAGAACACCGCCTTCGTCCTCGTCCTGGTCGCAGCCATAGAACTGGCCGGTCGCGGCAATCCGTGGCTTTCCTGGGTAGTTGCGATCTACATGCTGGGCAGGCTTGCCCACGCCTTCGGCATGGACGGCGGATCGCTCGGCAAGGGTCGTTCGATCGGGATCATGATCACTATGCTGACGCAGCTCGGCCTCTCGGTCGTGGCCGTCCTGATCGTCCTCGGCGCAATGTAAATTCCTCGGGCCGGGGCACAATGCTCCGGCCCTTCCCGCCTTACTGGAGAGCGTAATCGCTCACGAAGGCATTGGTCTGGCGCTCGCGCCCGAAGGTGCTCGTCGGGCCATGGCCGGGAATGAAGGTCACGTCATTGCCCAGCGGCCAAAGCTTCTGGGTGATGGCATCGATCAGGTCCTGGTGGTTGCCCATCGGAAAATCGGTCCGCCCGATGCTGCCCTGGAAAAGCACGTCGCCGACCACGGCAAACTTGCTTGGGCGGTGGAAGAAGACCACGTGCCCGGGCGTGTGTCCGGGACAATGGATGACCTCGAGCTCCAGCTCGCCCACCGTGACCTTGTCACCGTCCTGCAGCCAGCGATCAGGCTCGAATACCTGCCCGTTGACGCCGTACTTTGCCCCATCCTCATCAAGGCGGCTGATCCAGAAGCGATCCGCCTCGTGCGGCCCTTCGATCGGCACGCCGAGTTCCTTGGCAAGAATCCCCGCCTCGCCGCAGTGGTCGATGTGACCATGGGTGATCAGAATCTTTTCGAGTTCCACCCCGGTTTGCTTCAGCGCAGCCTTCAACCGGTCGAGATCGCCGCCCGGATCGATCAGCGCGCCCCTGTTGGTCTTGGTGCACCAGATCAGCGAGCAATTCTGCTGCAGCGGAGTAACCGGGATAATGCCGGCTTTCATGGGCGGGGTCGCGGGGGTTTCGGTCATGAATTCAGAAATGGCGAAAAGGCGCGCGCGACACAAGCGCCGCGCACGCCCTTCAGTGTCTTCGGTCCTTCAGCCCCGGCAAGCAACGCCCGGATGATGACTGAAACCAGGATCGAAACCGCCGAATGCCTTGACCAGCATCCCGTAAGCCTGGACCTCCCCAAATCCGTCCAGGCCGGGCGTGTCGTTCCGCCCACTGTAGGCACATATGGATGAAGCCACTCCTCCAGATTCGATCGGCGTGATCTTGCCGTTCCCGGTTATCTCGCCCGCGAAACCGGGAGACGAGATCACCAGCAAGAGTGAAGCAGTCCATATTTTTCGATTAATCGCCATGATGCATCCTCCTTTGTCGAAGATGCGACCCAGCGGCCCGCCGATACTTTTATCTGTCGGCGGCGGCGTTGTAGGATGGGAATCGTTCAAAAGTGTGGCAACCCGATGAGGTTGTTCAGACGCGCCCGCCCTTCCATACAACCCGACCGATAACCTCGACCTCATCGCGCGCAAGTTCGATGGGGGCATAGGCGTCGTTGGCGCTGATCAGGGCGATGTGGCCCGGGCCGCGCGCCTGAACCTGCTTGACGTGGAGCGCGTCACCGATGCGCACGACATGCACTCCCTCGCCCGCGCGCTTGTTGCGGTCGACGAAGATTTCGTCGCCGCTCCGCAACAAAGGCTCCATGCTGTCCCCTTCCACGCGGATCGCAGTGAGGTCGGCACCTTCGAGCCCCATCTCACGCAACCAGCGGCGCGAAAAGCGGAAGCTGTCGAAGGAAATTTCCTCCGCAGAAAACGCCCCCGGCCCTGCGGATGCATCGAGCGGGAGGCGCTGGACCTCGACCCAGTCATCGATCCCGGCAGCGGCATACTCGGCCAGGGCGGCGCGGCGCTGCGTAGGCGCGTCGAGGCGGGTATCGTCGAACCGGCGGGTTTCGATGAGACGGGTCGAAACTCCAAGAAATTCAGCAATCTTGCGCAGGTCTGGCTCGTCGAGATGGCGCGGGCTACCACGCGTCACATACTGCTGGAGATAGGCCGGATTGCGACCGATCATGCGCGACAGGCCTGCGAGGCTGGCGCCGCTCCTGCGCGCCAGGTCCTGCAATCGCCCCCGGGCATGTTGTTCGCTGCGTGAGATGTCTTCCATGTTTTTTCCTATACCATAGGATTTTTCCTAGACAAGTAGGATTTCAGTTGGAACATAACTGGAACAAATGGCGCGATTCGCCAGTCAGTTCAGTCAATTGGGGAGCAACAGATGCTGATCCGTTCCGTCGAGAAATTCCTTCGCCAGCACGAAATGGCGGCCACGAAATTCGGTCGCCTTGCCGCGCACGACCCGCGATTCGTCCTCGACCTGCGCATGGGCCGCGAGCCGCGCGACCGCACCGAACAGCGCATCATCGGCTTCATGGCCGGTTTCGATGCCGCCGCCGAGGCTGCCAGCAAGGAGGTCGCCCATGTCGGTTGAGGCCCCCATCCGCCGCAAGGCCCCCGTCCGCCCGCGCCGCTCGACCACTGACCGCCTACGCACCGCACTGGCCGTCCTCGGCGATCATCAGGGCCAGGTGCTGACCCACTCAGAGCGCCCCTGGGCCAGTATTACCTTTGCCGGCGCGCGCCACAGCTTCGCGATCCTGTTCGCCGGTGATGCCGCCGTGGCGTCAGGCGAACGCTTCGTCGCTGCCCTGCCCGATCACGAGTTCGCGATCCCCGGCCAGCTTGTGGCCGATGCGAACATTGTCGAGGTGGAGCATCGCCTGCTGCCCTCGCCTCGCCTCGTGGTGCAATGCGAACTCCTGTTGCTGGAGGACGGCTGAGCGAATATTCCCTGTTAAACCGCCGATAACTGGCGGGCAAACGGGGAGAAACACAATGCGCCGACTGCTCCTGGCTGCCATACTCGGGGCCGTCGCTGTCCCCGCTTTCGCACAGGACCTCGAAAACCAGGAAATCATGGTCACCGCCACGCGGATCGAGCAGGATGACTACTCGGACGACATGCCTGCGGTCGGTTTGCGCCGACCGGCAGACTTCCTTGTCCAGACAGTGGCAATTCGCGGCGATACGCGCGACCCGAAGCAGCGGAGCAAGGAAATCCGCACCATGCTGGCTGATGCGATAAGGCGGGCCGACAAGGCCGGGGTCGAGCTGGCCTATGGCGACTACGTGCTGACCCGACTGACTGCGCAGAATGCCGAGGAGATCACGCTCCAGTCCGACAACCGTCCGGACAGCGAACGCGTAGTCTTTCTGGTGAAGGCGAAACTTGCTGGCACGCAGAGCGGCGGGTCGGCGCAGGCGCAGATTGCCCGGTACATCGAATCCGTTCCCGAAGTCGGTCGAGCGCAGATGGACGAATGGGGCGACAGCTCGCTCTCTATCGTCGGGCCGGACGGCTACCGCCCCGCCATAGCGATTGCGATCGCCGAAGATGCCAACGCCATGGCATCACGCATGGGCCAAGGCTACGCCGTCGAGGTCGAGGGATTGAACATGCCCGTCCAATGGGCAAAGGCTGGACCGGGCGAGGTCCTGCTCTACATTCCCTACAAGTTGACGATCGTCCCCCGCCCCTGAGCCATCAGTAACCGAGGTCGAGGTCGAGTTGGGGCCAGACCGGCTCGCCCCTCTGCCACCGTTCGAGATTCTCGACGAAGCGGTCGGCGCTGCGCTGGAACATCTTGGTCTGCGCGCGGCCCGACAGGTGCATGGTGACCTGCGCATTGTCGAGATCCCACAAGGGGTGGTCGGCGGGCAGCGGTTCCGGATCGGTAACGTCGAGCAGGGCAGCTTCGATCGACTTCTTTTCCAGCGCCGAAACCAGCGCATCCTGGTCGACCACGTCGCCACGGGCGATGTTCACGAGCACGGCGTTCGGTCGCATCGCGGCAAGTTCGATCTCGCCGATCATGTGGCGGGTTTCGGGGGTCGAGGGGACCGCCAGCACGACCCAGTCGAACTCGCCCAGTTTCTCGCGCCACTCGCCGGGGCGTAGCGCCCCATCACTGCCCGATCGGCGAACCGGGATCACCTTCATGTCGAAGGCCTCGAGCCGCGTCTTGATGAGCGAACCGATGGCCCCCATGCCGAGCAGCAGGACACGCTCGCCGGAAAGTTCGCGCTTGCCTGGGCTGTCCAGCAGCCACTCGTGCCGCTCTTGCGCGCGGACCACTTCGCGATAGCCCTTGGCATGGGCCAGCATCAGCATCACGACATATTCGGCGATGGTGATCGCGTTGATGCCGACGCCATTGGTCACCACCACTCCGCGTTCCTTGAGCAGGTCGAGCGGCATGAAATCGAGGCCTGCGTAGATCGAGTTCATCCACTTGAGATTGGTCGCCGCCTTGGCGATCTCGACCATCGGTTCCTTCTCGTTGAGGTCGAACCAGCCGATCTCCGCCTCGGGCGCGAATTGCAGCGCCTGTTCCTTGCTCATGAACCACAGTGGCTCGATCCATTCCGGCAGGCGCGGTTCGACCAGCGGGCGGATCAGGGCTGAAAGGACGGCTTTGGTCATGGGAGGCTCCGGTAGGTGTCGAGCATGGGCGGGCGATGGAGGCAGGCGTCGAAATCGAACGCTCGCGTCTTCAGCGGCGCGATCGCAACCGCATCGGGATGGCGCGGGTTCATCATCACGATATCGCCTTCGGGGAGGACGCGCGAGGGGATGGCGGCGAGCAGCGATCTTCCGGTGTCGAGCCAGTCGTCGACCCAGGCGCGAACGGCGACCTCGCCTTCGTCGTCGGGGACGCGGAGTGGCTGTGCATCAACGTCGGTCCAGCCAAGCAGGTAGTCGGTCGCCCGCTCGGCCCTGTCTTCGGGCAGGTAGCGCAGCGCCACCAGCACCGCGAGACCAGCTTCGGAAGCGAAGTTCACCACGGGCCTGCCGGGCGAGGAATAGCGCGCCCCGTGTCGCTGCGGCCCAGCCCCGTCTAACGCCACGAAGGGCGCACGGGTGAGCCGCCAGAGCCTCACCCGGCCGAGGCCTCGAACCGGACCTTGCGCGGACCGGCAATGTCGAGGATTGCTTCGGCAACTTCCGTGGCGTTGCGCAGGACGTGGCTCGGCGGGACCTGCATCACGTCGACGCGATGCTGTTCCTGCCATTGCTCACGGGAATCCGACGGTCGCTTGCGGAACGGGTCGTCCTCGACCTCGATCGCGAGGTGCGCCGCCGCGCAGTAGAAATGCAGCGTGAAGTCCGGCCCCTCGAAGTCGCGCACGAATGCCAGACCCCGCGGCACGTCCTTGAGATGCTGCCAGAGAAGGGTCCGGGGATCGGCCATGGCTAGAGCTTCCACTCCCAGCCGAGCGGGTCGCCATCCATCACCTCGACGCCCTTGGCCGCGAGGCTTTCACGGATGGCATCACTGGTGGCAAAATCCTTGGCCGCGCGCGCTTCCTTGCGACGGACAAGCTCGGCCTCGATTTCGGCTTCGGTGATTTCGGCAGAGACGGGCCGGATGCGAAGGCCTTGGCGAGTAAGCTTGAGCAGATTTAGCCCAAGCATCTGATCAAATTTGCCTACCGCTTCGAGCTTAGTGACCGGATGAGTTTTAGAGCCAAGCATCGCATCAAGGTGAGCCAAGGCGCGCGGAGTATTGAGGTCATCGCACAATTCTCGCGCTGCTTGGTCAGGAATTACGTTGTCCACGTCTTCGCGCTCTTTACCTTCGGCGAGATTTTTCAGCACCTCCACCGCCATCACCATCCGCTTCAGCCGCGTCAGCGCCGCACCCAGCCCTTCCCAGCTGAACTCCAGTTCGCTGCGGTAATGCGCCTGGAGGCACATCAGACGATAGGCGAGCGGGTGGTAGCCCTTGTCGACCAGCAGCTGCAGGCGCAGGAATTCGCCCGCGCTCTTGCTCATCTTGCCTGACCGCTCGACGAGGAAGTTGTTGTGCATCCAGATCCGCGCGCCAGAGTTTTCCGCGCGGTCCAGCCCATTGGTGCAGCAATAGGCCTGGTTCTGCGCGATCTCGTTCGGGTGGTGGATTTCGCGGTGGTCGATGCCGCCGGTGTGGATGTCGAAGGGGAAGCCGAGCAGCGCCTCGCCCATGACCGAGCATTCGAGATGCCAGCCCGGCGCGCCGCGGCCCCAGGGGCTGTCCCACTCCATCTGCCGTGTCTCGCCCTCTGGCGTCTTGCGCCAGATGGCGAAGTCGGCAGCATTGCGCTTGCCCTCCACGGTTTCGATCCGGCCCTCGCCCTCGTCGGTGACGGCACGCGCAAGGCGGCCGTAGTCGGCGACCGTCGAGACGTCGAAATAAAGCCCGCTATCCAATTCGTAGCAGTGCTTGTCGGCGATACGCTTGCCCCACGCGATCATCGCCTCGACATATTCGGTTGCGCGCGGGTGCTGCTTGCCGGTGATGTTGAGGCGGGCGAGATCGTTCTCGAAGTCTTCCTGGTAGAACTTGGCGATATCCCAGGCGGACTTGCCCGCCTTGGCCGCCATCTTCTCCATCTTGTCCTCGCCCTCGTCCGCGTCGGAGGTGAGGTGTCCGACGTCGGTGATGTTGATCACGTGGGTAAGATCGTAGCCCTTCCAGCGCAGCACGCGGCCGAGCGTGTCGGAAAACACGTAGGCGCGCATATTGCCGATGTGCTGGTAATTGTAGACCGTCGGCCCGCAGGAATAGACGCGCGCCTCGCCCGGATGGACGGGGGTGAAGGTTTCCAGCTCGCGCGTGAGCGAGTTGAACAGCTTGAGCGGCACGTCGGTCATGCGCGGCGCATAGGTTGCTGCCGCGCTACTGCCAACCCTCCCATCGCACGGATTCTTCGATCGGCGCGCGGGCGACGGAGAAGTTGTTCACGGGCGCATCCGGATCGCGGTGACCGATGGCGACGCCGCAGAAGAAGATATGATCCTCGGGTATCTCGACCATCTCGCGGATTTGCGGGCTGTAGACCGCCCAGGCCTCCTGGAAGCAGGTGTCGAGCCCCTCCTCGCGGCACAGCAGGCCGATGGTCTGCAGCCACATGCCGATGTCCGACCATTGTGGCGGGCCCATGTATTTCGGCGTGTGGACCAGCATCAGAACGGGCGCCCCGAAAGCGCGGAAGTTGTTCGCGAACCACATCAGCCGCTTGCCCTTCTCCTCGCGGGAGATTTCGAGCGCGCCGTACATGTCCTCGCCCACACCCCTGCGACGCAGTTCGTAGGCACCGTCGAGTTCCGGAGGATAGACGTGATATTCCGGAGCGAAAGCCTCCCGCCCCCTGGGCAGGTCCTGCGCTACTCGGGCGAAGAGCTTCTGCATCGGCTCGCCAGTGAGGACGATCCCGTGCCACGGCTGGGTATTGCCGCCCGAGGGCGAGCGCTGTGCCTTTTCGAGGATGCGCGCCAGCGTCTCACGCTCCACCGGCTTGTCGAGAAAGGCCCGCACCGAGCGGCGGGACTGGACGGCTTCGCTGACGGTCATTTTCATCGCCCGAACGCTAACGCGCCGGGAAAGAAGTGCAAGCACTCCCGCCCCGGCGCGCCGGAAATTGCAGCGATGCGCGTCCGATTACTCGGTGGCGGCTTCCGCTTCGACGGCGACTTCGCCCTCGGGGCGCACGGCGCCCGGTGCCGGACCCATGTCCTCAGCGTCAACCATCTTGAATTTGCCCTTGCGGAACTCGTCCTCGGTGGCGGGCGCGAGGTCGGGACGACCGACGATGATGCCCATCTTGATCTTGCACTTGGCGTACTGGGTTTCGCCTTCCTCGACCTCGAGCGCGAGCACGTCCTTGGCTTCGCTCTTCACGGTGAATTCGTGACGGCCCGGCGTGGTCTGCATGACGAAGTACTTGCCTGCGCCAAGCGAGCTAACCTTCTCGCCGTTTTCGTTGACCGAGCAGCCGAGCGCGAAGCCCGCGCCGCCGGGGCGGAAGAACACGATCTGGCCCATGCCGGCAGGTGCGGTCGGGAGGACGATGGGTTCCACCGGCTCCTTGTCCTTGGCGACGACCGGCGCGGTAATGCCGGCCAGCAGCAGCGATGCCGCCAGCGTCTTTGCGATCTTCATTCTGGTTTTCCTTCTTCGGTAACGTCCGTTCCCCCCTCGGGACCGGAAAGCTCTTGGGCCGGCTGCGTGTCCGCCGGATCGGCAGTCGCCGGGACGGCAGGCTTGGGGACCTGGAAGTCCGCAGCCAGCTTGGCTGAGGCCAGTGCCCCTGCCGGGATGTCGATATTGCCGCCGCCAATGAAGTAGCCGATCAGCCCGATGGGCAGCGGCGAGGCGGCCGAGGCGACATTGATGGCGTTGACGGTGCCTGTGCGATCCCTGCCCTCGCCCCGCTCGATCAGTTCCATGCTGCGCAGCCGCATCTGCGTGCCGCCGATGTCGAGCCAGCGTGCGGCGAGAACCAGTTCGCCCGCCGCACCCATGCCGCCTGCCTTCTTGGCATGGACGACTTCGCCTTGCCCTTCCGCACCGGCCGGGACCAGTTCCACGCCCTCGACCACGATCGGTTCCGCGAGCCGGATGCGGTAGCTATCGAGCGACTTGCTGGTCTTGCTGCCGAGCGGGTCGAGGATCTCGATAACAATCGGAGTCAGCTTGAGAATGGTGACCATCTCCGCTGCAACGGCAGCGGGCGCTGGTTCCGGCTGGGTTTCGACCACCGCTTCTGTTGCGACGACCTCTGCGTCCACGTCCTGCGCCATCGCAGGAGCGACCAAACCGCCCAAGGCGGCAGCGGCGACGGCCCAAAGGCCGACAACACCCGTTTTCATTTGATAGCGAACCCCGTTTCCCTGTCGCGGGGTAATTATCACTGCAGTTTTTGCATGCAAGCGGGAAAGCGGACTAATCGACGTCGAAAAGATCGGCCAATTGCTCGATAATTGTGCCGCCCAATTGTTCGACATCCATGATCGTTACGGAGCGCTTGTAGTAACGGGTCACGTCGTGGCCGATGCCGATGGCGGCCAACTGCACAGGCGACTGGCGTTCGATCCAGTCGATGACCTTGCGAAGATGGCTTTCGAGATAGCCCGCCTGGTTGACCGACAGCGTACTGTCGTCGACCGGCGCGCCGTCGGAAATCACCATCAGGATGCGGCGATCTTCCGGCCGGGCGAGCAGGCGGGCGTGTGCCCAGAGCAGCGCCTCGCCGTCGATGTTTTCCTTGAGCAGGCCTTCGCGCATCATCAGGCCGAGATTGCGGCGCGCGCGGCGCCACGGCTCGTCGGCCTTCTTGTAGAGGATGTGGCGCAAATCGTTGAGGCGGCCGGGATTGGCCGGGCGTCCGTCGGCGAGCCACGCCTCACGGCTCTGCCCGCCCTTCCACGCACGGGTGGTGAAGCCGAGGATTTCGGTCTTCACGCCGCACCGCTCCAGCGTGCGTGCAAGGATGTCGGCACTGATCGCGGCGATGCTGATCGGGCGGCCGCGCATCGAGCCGGAATTGTCGATCAGCAGGGTGACGACCGTGTCCTTGAACTCGGTGTCGCGTTCGATCTTGTAGCTCAGCGCATGGCCGGGGCTGATGACCACGCGGGTGAGGCGTGCGGCATCGAGCAGGCCTTCTTCCTGGTCGAAATCCCAGCTGCGGTTCTGCTGGGCCATGAGGCGGCGCTGGAGGCGGTTCGCGAGCCGCGTGACGATGCCCTGCAGGCCCGCTAGCTGGCTGTCGAGATAGGCGCGCAGGCGATCGAGTTCCTCGGCATCGCACAGCTCGCCCGCCTCGACCACCTCGTCGAATTTCTCGGTATAGGCCTTGTAGTCGAA
Organism: Qipengyuania soli; assembly: GCF_015529805.1. NCBI lineage: Bacteria > Pseudomonadati > Pseudomonadota > Alphaproteobacteria > Sphingomonadales > Erythrobacteraceae > Qipengyuania > Qipengyuania soli. The sequence continues at coordinate 1,691,258 of NZ_CP064654.1, forward strand.
GCTTTCGGGCAAATCGGTCCAGGGGCGGTTGGGACGGACGGGCTGCATGCCCTCTTCACCCTCGTCATCCGGGTCGCCGTCGGACATTTCCTGTTCGCCCTCGACCTCGCGGTCGGAATCGCCGTCGGCCTCGCCGTCGCTGACCTCGGCGCGGGCGTCGCTCGCCTGCGGTTCGGCGGCGCCTTCCTGTTCGTCCTCGCCGCTTTCCTGGTCGTCGGGTGTCTCGCCGTCCTCGTCCGGGCTGTCGTCGGCATCGGTGGCATCGGGATTGTCGGGCAGCGTCAGCTCGAGATGCCGCAACATGTCGAGTGCCAGGTCCTGGAAGGCGCGCTGGTTGTCGAGCGCGCCCGCAAGGTCTTCCATATCGGTGCCGATCTTGGCGAGGATGTCCTTGCGGACCATCTCGACGCCGGCCTTTGCCCGATCGGGGATCGCCTCGCCTGTCAGTGCCTCGCGCAGCATCAGGGACAGGGCGGTCGGCAGCGGAACCTGCGTGGGATCATCGGCGCGCGCGATGGGATCCGACGCCGTGCGCATCTCGACTGCCGAATGCAGGTTGTCGCGGATACCTGCGTAGTTGGTCGCCCCGATCGCCTCGTAGCGAACCTGCTCGATCGCGTCGTAACAGGCCCGCGCGATCGGTTCGGGAGGTGCGCCCGATGCATGGAGCCGTTCGTTGTGATGGCGCAGCTTCAGCGCGAAGCTGTCGGCAAAGCCGCGCGCCTCGGTCGCCTGCTCGCGCGGCAGGTTGCGGCCCGGCAACGGCACGCGGAAGTTCTTGCCCGCCTGGCTCGGTGCATCCGCGCTCCACGCCACCTCGACCTCCGGCTCGTGCGCAAGCGCGCGCGACGCGCCGGTCAGCGCTTGCTTGAACAGGTCGAGAGGCGTCTGTTCGGCCATCAGCTGGTCGGGATGGTCATGCCGTGGGAATGGTTTGGCCGGTCTTGGCCCAGTCGGCGAGGAAGCCTTCGATGCCCTTGTCGGTCAGGATGTGTTTGAACAGCCCCTTGATGACCGCCGGAGGCATGGTCGCGACGTCGGCGCCGATCAGCGCGCTCTGGAGCACGTGGACGGGATTGCGGATCGAAGCGACCAGCACCTCGGTCTCGAAGCCGTAATTGCTGTAGATCGTGACGATATCCTCGATCAGCGCCATGCCGTCGAAACCGTTGTCGTCATGCCGGCCGACGAAGGGCGAGATGAAGGTCGCACCGGCCTTGGCCGCGAGCAGCGCCTGGTTGGCGCTGAAGCACAGGGTGACGTTGACCATCGTCCCGTCATTGGTGAGCTTCTTGCAGGTCTTGAGCCCGTCGATCGTCAGCGGAACCTTGATGCAGACGTTGTCGGCGATCTTCCGCAGAGTCTCGGCTTCCTTCATCATCGTCTCGTGGTCGAGCGCGACGACTTCGGCGCTGACCGGACCGTCGACGATGCCGCAGATTTCCTTCGTCACTTCCATGAAGTCCCGGCCCGACTTGGCGATCAGCGAGGGATTGGTGGTGACGCCGTCGAGGAGGCCGGTCTCAGCCAGCTCCTTGATGTCGGCGATGTCTGCGGTGTCGACGAAGAATTTCATGATGGCTCCCGAATCCGGATAGGCGAAGTCTGCGCCCGCCCCTATGCGATCGGCATGGGAAGAACCAGACTTAGGATCAGTGCCTGCTTTGCCGCCATGCTCGCCGCATGGCAACCGTGTGCGGCACATGCGGCGGACGATGAAACGCAGCTGTGGCTGATGTTCGACGCATCGATGCCGCTCGATGCGCGGACCAACCTGACTTTCCTCGTCATGCCCCGCTTTCGCGACGCCGCACGGGGAGAAGACCAGGTCGTGCTGCGCGCGGCGCTCGACCGTGAATTGTCGAGCGCGCTGAGCGTGGGCGGCGGGTTGACCTATGTCGTCGGGCCGGACTCGTTCCGCCCGTTCCAGCAGGTCGAACTTTCGAAGGGTGACCTCTCGCTGCGCTTTCGCCTCGAAGAGATAACCGGCGGCGGCGTGGACCGGCTGGGCCTGCGCGAACGCGTGCAGGTGAAGTACAAGCTCAACCTTGCCGAGCACACCAGCATCAGCGTCGCGGAGGAATGGATCGATTCGGTCCGTTCGGAGCGGCGCGATACCTTGCCGGCCCGCGACCAGTGGCGCACGGTCGCAAGCGTGCGGCAGGACATCGGCCAGCATCTCCACGCCGGGTTCGGCTACACGCTGATCATAGCCCCGGCGCGCGACGACTTGCCGACACGCGTCATCCACGCACCCATGCTGTCGGGCGGCTGGAGCTTCTAGTAGCCCGCGCCGCCGACGCCGAAGACGCCGATGATCAGCGGGTCATTGGTCTCGCGCGGATTGGCGCGGATCGCCGCTTCCTCGACCCCCATCTCGCGCCAGATGGTGTTGTCGATGTTGTTGGCGAAGCGGTTGGTGGCACCGGCAAGGTCGACGCCGGTGAGGCCACGCAGCAGCTCGCCGACCAGAGGATCGCTGGCAACACGCATGGCATCGCCCAGTTCGGGAACCATCGCCTCGACCAATGATGTGCCCATCGAACCTCGCAGGAATGAAGTGGCAGCGGTAGGCCCGCCGCGAACAAGGTCGATCGCGTTCTGGATACCGATTGTGCGCACTGCCTCGGTCACCAGCGGCGCGGCTCGTTCTGCACCTTCGTAAGCGATATCGGCAAAGGCACCTTCCAGCCGGTTCTTGAACAGGCTCGAGGTGAGGATCCGGCTCAATACGTCGCCACGCGTGCCAAGCAGGTTGCCGAGGCCCAGCTGCGCAACCTGGCTGTCCCAGAAGCCGTCGGACTGGAGCATGCGGCCAAAGGCGCGCTCGCTCGACAGGAAGAGCAGCCGCTGAACCGCGTCGACCATGCTGAAACCGGGCAGGCCGGCGCATGACGGGAGCGCGAGTGCCGCGCCGCCCAGCGTCAGTCCACCAAGGAAGGCCCTGCGACCGGTGGGTTGTTCGAGAAATTGGGTCATATCGTCAGTCCTCTTGCTTCCCACCCTTGTGTGGCCATCGTGCCGCCGCCCATATGGCGGGACCATGAACCGCGTTCGTTGCCTCGTCCTCAATGCCGCACTCGGCCCGCTGGATTACCGCGTGCCCGACGGCATGGAGGTCGAGCCCGGCTCGGTGGTCGAATGCCCGCTGGGCCCGCGCACCGTGATCGGGATCGTATGGGAGGCTGAACGGCTGCCCGGGACCGAGGTTCCGGCGGAAAAGCTGCGTCCCTTGCGCGATGTGCTTCCGGTCCCGCCGCTGTCGGCTCCGCTGCGGCGCTTGATCGAATGGACGGCCGACTATTACGTCGCCTCCATGGCGGGTGTCGCACGGATGGCCCTGAGTTCGGGTGGTGCGCTCAAGGGTCCGGCGACAATGACCGAGTATCGCCTCACCGGCGGGATGCCCGAGCGGCTGACCCCGCAACGCCTCGCCGCAATGGAGGCGCTGGAGGGCGAGCAGGCCAATATCCGCGAACTCGCAGGCCTTGCGGGCGTCTCCGAAGGCGTGCTGCGCGGTCTCGTCAACCAGGGCGTTCTCGAACCGGTCGAAGTCGATTGCGACCGCCCCTACGACGAGGCGCGGCCCGATTTCGCCCACGTCGAGCTCAGCCCCGAACAGGCCGAAGCCTCGGCAACCCTTGCTGAGGCCGTGCGCAAGGCCGAATTTACTCCATTCTTGCTCGATGGCGTGACCGGATCGGGCAAGACCGAAACCTATTTCGAACCTGTCGCAGAGGCTTTGCGGATGGGGCGGCAGGTGCTCGTTCTGCTGCCCGAAATCGCGCTGACCGAGAATTTCCTCCACCGCTTCGAGGAGCGTTTCGGCGCGGCACCGGTACTCTGGCATTCTTCGTTGAAATCGACCGAACGGCGGCGCGCCTATCGCGCGGTTGCCAGCGGTAGTGCGCAGGTCGTGGTCGGTGCGCGCTCTGCGCTGTTCCTTCCGTTTCGCATGCTCGGCCTCATCGTCGTCGATGAGGCGCACGAGGTCAGCTTCAAGCAGGAGGACGGCGTGCGCTACAACGCGCGCGACGTCGCGGTGATGCGCGCGCATTTCGAGAAGGTGCCGGTGGTTCTCGCCAGTGCCACGCCCGCGCTCGAAAGCCTGCAGATGGCCGAAAGCGGGATCTACACCAAGATCGACCTGCCGAGCCGTTTCGGCGGTGCCGAACTGCCCGCGATCGATACCATCGACCTGACACAGGAGAAGCCGCCCCACGGCATGTGGCTGGCCCAGCGGCTGGTCGACGGGATCGAGGAACGGCTGGCCAGGGGCGAACAGTCGCTATTGTTCCTCAATCGCCGCGGCTATGCCCCACTGACGCTGTGCCGCAATTGCGGCTTCCGCTTCCAGTGCCCCAATTGCAGCGCCTGGCTGGTCGAGCACCGCTTCTCGCGCCGTCTTGCCTGCCACCATTGCGGGCACGAAACGCCCAGCCCCAATGCCTGTCCCGAATGCGGCGAGCCCGATTGCCTCGTCGCGTGCGGGCCGGGGGTCGAACGCATCGCCGACGAGGTGGCCGAGCGCCTGCCCGATGCGCGGGTCTTCGTCGCGACTTCGGACACGCTCAACTCACCCGGCAAGGCAGCGGAGTTCATTGCGCTGGTCGAAGCAGGCGAGATCGACGTTATTGTCGGCACGCAACTGGTAACCAAGGGGTTCCATTTCCCCGAGCTGACGCTGGTTGGCGTGGTCGATGCCGATCTCGGCCTCGAAGGCGGGGACTTGCGCGCGGGCGAGCGGACTTACCAGCAGGTCGCACAGGTTGCCGGTCGCGCGGGTCGCGGCTCAAAGCCGGGCGAAGTGCTGATCCAGACGCGCCACCCCGAGGCAAGCGTCATCGCCGCGCTCGCCGCTGGTGACCGGGACGCCTTCTATTCCGCCGAGACCGAGGGACGTCGTCATGCCGGCGCGCCGCCCTTCGGCCGCTGGGCGGCGATCATCATCTCCTCCGAGGACGATGCCGAAGCCCGCGAGGCTGCCAACCGGCTGGGCGCCTTCCGCCCGCAGGTGGATGATTGCCAGATCCTCGGCCCCGCCCCTGCCCCGATGGCGTTGCTGCGCGGACGCTATCGCTATCGCTTCCTCATCAATGCGCGGCGTTCTGTGCAACTGCAGGACGTCATTCGCGGCTGGCTGCGGCAGGTCGACCACCCTCCCGGCGTGCGCGTGGCGGTGGACGTCGACCCCTACAGTTTCGTCTAGTCCTGCTCGCTGTCGAACACGGCTCGCGCCGCCTCGACCTTGCCGATATTGGCGATTGCCCAATTGCCCAGCCGCGCCACGGGATCGCAAAGCGAGCGCCCGAGTGCCGTCAGTGCATAATCGACACGCGGCGGAACGCTGGGCGTAACGGTGCGATTGACCAGCCCGTCCCGCTCCAGTCCGCGCAGCGTGCGGGTCAGCATGCGCTGCGAAATCCCGGGAATGTCGCGGCGCAATTCGTTGAAACGGCGCGATCCATCCGCAAGGCCCATGACCACGCGCACCGACCATTTGTCGCCGACGCGGGCGAGGATGTCATTCACCGCCGTGCATTGCGGCGTGTCGTGAACTTCAAGGGTAACACCGGTGTCCCTATCGGACAGGAAAGTGCCTTCTTGCGCAGGTCGGGGTGCAGTTTCCATATGGCCTCCAGGTTATCAATAGTAACTATGGAGTCCCGCATATGCAAATCCTTCGCATCGACAGTTCGACGACCGGCGACCAGTCGATCAGCCGCAAGCTGACCGACGAACTTCTCGCCCATTTCACCGCCAAGCATCCCGATGCGAAGGTCGTGACCCGCGACCTCGTGGCCGACCCGCTGGCGCATATCGACCCGATCACCACCAAGGCGATCCGCACGCCGCCCGAAACGCACGAGGAGGCCGTCGCCGCCGCCTATCCCAACCAGCGTGCCGTGCTCGACGAATTCCTCGCTTCCGACGTGGTGATCGTCGGGGCGCCGATGTACAATTTCTCGATCCCCTCGCAGCTCAAGGCATGGCTCGACCGCCTGGGCGTGCCCGGCGTGACCTTCAGCTATTCGGCCGCTGGTCCGGAAGGCCTCGCAGGCGGACGCAAGGTGGTGGTCGCCTCGGCGCGCGGCGGCGAATATTCGACCGACCAGATGGCCGAGAACCAGGAGAGCCTGCTGACGACCTTCTTCGGCTTTATAGGGGTGGACGATCTTCACTTCGTCCGGGTCGAGAAGGCAGGGTACGGTCCCGATGCAATTGCGGCGGGCCTTGCCGCAGCGAAGGAGGAAATCGCCCAGCTGTGAGGCACCATGACGGGGCCGGTGCATTGATGGCGCAATGCCCGGCCCCGTACTTGTTCCCATCCTCGGCGACCAGCTGACGCGCACACTTGCCAGCCTGGGCGGGCGCACCAAGGCCGATACCGTCATCCTGATGATGGAGGTGTGCGACGAGGCAACCTACGTCAGGCACCACAAGCAGAAGATCGTCCTCGTCTTCTCGGCCATGCGCCACTTCGCGGAAGAGTTGCGCGAAGCGGGCTGGACCGTCGACTATGTCAGGCTCGACGACCCGAACAATGCAGGCAGCTTCACGGGCGAGTTGGCCCGGGCCATCGAACGGCACGACCCGCGCCTCGTCAGCGTGGTCGAGGCGGGGGAATGGCGCGTTCGGCAGGACATGGATCAGTGGGCGGACAAGTTCGCCTGCGAGGTGGAAATCCTGCGTGACGACCGTTTCGTCTGTTCGCAGGCCGAGTTCGACGACTGGGCGAAGGATCGCAAGGAACTCCGCATGGAGTTCTTCTACCGCGAGATGCGGCGCAAGACCGGGCTGTTGATGGACGGCAATGAGCCAGCCGGTGGCCAGTGGAATTACGACAGCGAAAACCGCAAGCCGCCGAAAGAAGGCCTGGCAGCACCCGAGCGCCCGAAATTCGAACCCGACGGCATCACGCACGAGGTCATCGACCTCGTCCAATCGCGCTTCGGCGACCATTTCGGTTCGCTCGAACGCTTCGGATGGCCGGTCACCCGCGTCGAGGCCGAACGCGCCGCCGACGCTTTCTTTGCGGAGCGGATCGAATGCTTCGGCCCTTACCAGGATGCGATGATCGCCGGGCAGGACGATCTGTTCCATTCGATGCTCTCGACCAGCATCAACCTCGGTCTGCTCGACCCGCTGGACCTGTGCCGCCGAGCCGAGCAGGCTTATCGTGACGGGAAGGCTCCGCTCAACTCGGTCGAGGGGTTCATCCGCCAGATCATCGGCTGGCGCGAATATGTGCGCGGCTTCTACTTCAACCAGATGCCCGGCCTCGCCGAGGCCAATGCTCTAGATGCTCATCGCCCGCTGCCCGAATTCTACTGGACCGGCGAGACCGAAATGGCCTGCCTCGCCGACTGCATTCGCTCGACCCGCGACAATGCCCATGCGCACCACATCCAGCGGCTGATGGTGCTCGGCAATTTCGCGCTGCTCGCGGGGATCGAGCCGCAGGCGGTCGAGGACTGGTTCCTCGTCGTCTACGCCGATGCCTACGACTGGGTAGAACTGCCCAATGTCGCCGCCATGATCCTCTACGCCGACGGCGGGAAGCTGGCGTCCAAGCCCTATGCGGCGTCGGGCAACTACATCAACAAAATGTCCAACTACTGTTCGGGATGCCGATACAAGGTCAGCCAGAAGACTGGCGAAGGCGCGTGCCCCTTCAATCCGCTATACTGGCACTTCCTGGCGCGCCACCGCGATCGGTTCGAGAAGAACCCGCGTATCGGGCGTATCTACGCAAGCTGGGACCGGATGGGCGAGGTCAAGCAGCGGGAATATCTGGAGAGTGCCGCGGCGTTCCTCGACACGCTTGAACCGGCGGCGGAAGGCTGGGCGCGTCAGCCCTGCGCGTAGACCGCCTGTGCCTGTTCCTTGAGCCAGTTCATTGTCGCCGCCCAGGGGCCGTGGCCATAGCTGATGCGCGCGACGCCCAGTGCCGCGAGTTCGGCCGTCGTGCCGCGCCCCGGCGCCCAGAGGACATTGACCGGCAGCGGCGATCCTTCGCAGATAGCCCGGATCGTCGCATGGTCGCCGAGGAACGGCACGAAGAGGCTGCCCGCCCCGGCTTCGGCATAGGCGCGGCCGCGTTCGAGGACCTCGTCGATCAGGCCTTGCGAGTAATCCGCCGGGTCCTTGCCGCGATAGACGTCGGTGCGGGCGTTGACATGGATGCCGGTCGATGCGGCTGCCGCAATGCGTGCGGCTGCGTCCGCCACCGGTAGCAGCGCCGTTTCGCCCGGCAGGCGGTCTTCCATGTTGATCCCGACGGCACCGAGTTCGAAGGCCTTGGCAACCGATGCGCGGACCTCCTCCGGCGTATCGCCATAGCCCGCTTCCATGTCGATCGTGACCGGTAGGTCGGTGACCGAGAGGATGCGCTGCAGATTCTCGAGCACGATTTCCAACGGCAGGGTTTCGCCGTCATGGAAGCCCTGCGCCTCGGCGACGCCATAACTGCCAGTCGCAATTGCCTTCGCCCCCGCTTCGGTCACGGCCTTCGTCGAACCGGCGTCCCAGATATTGTACAGCACCAGCGGATTGCCGGGCACGTGCATGGCGCGGAACTGGACTACCTTGTTACTCATCTCAGTTCTTCTCCCGCGCGAGAAGTTCGCGCTTTATATCGAGGCCGTAGGCGTAGCCGCCGAGGTCACCACCGGTGCGGATCACGCGGTGGCAGGGGATCAGCACGGCGACATTGTTGCGGGCATTGGCGCTCCCGGCGGCACGCACCGCCTTGGGATTGCCTGCCGCCGCCGCGATATCGGCATAGGTCCGCGTCTCGCCCGCAGGAATGTCGCGCAGGGCCTTCCAGCAGGCTTCCTGGAAGGCGGTGCCTTTCACGTCGAGCGGGATATGGGCGAAGTCACCCGGTGCCTCGACGCTGGCGACGACGTCGGCGAGCAGCCGCTCGAAATCCTTTCCGCCCTCGACCAGTTCGGCCTTGGGGAAGCGGCGGGCGAGTTCACTCTCGTCCTCGTTGAAGGAGAGGCGGCAGACCCCCTTGTCGGTGGCGCCGACCAGCATCGGGCCGAGCGTGGTCTTCACCACTGCCCAGTGGATCGTCACCCCGGCCCCGCCATCACGCCATGCGCTTGCCGTCATTCCCAACCGTCCTTTCGTATCCTCGTAAAAGCGCGAGGCCGAACCGTAGCCCGCGTCATAGATCGCATTCGTGACGCTTTCGCCAGCACTCAGCGCATCGCGCGCCCGCTCCTCGCGCAGGGCGCGGGCATAGGCGGCGGGCGAGAGGCCCGTGGCTCGCTTGAACACGCGCTGGAAATGCGTCGGGGAATACCCGGCGATGTCCGCAAGCGCCGTCAGCGAGGGCGCGTCTTCGGCCTGCTTGATTTCGTCGATCGCCGCCAGCACCGCCGCCTCGTCGCGAGAGACGTCGTCGGGCATGCAGCGCTTGCAAGCCCTGAGGCCGGTCGCCCGCGCCTCAGCGCCACTGGCATAGAAGCGCACATTCTCGCGCAGGGGATGGCGCGCCGCGCAGGACGGGCGGCAATAGATGCCCGTGGTCAGCACGCCGGTAACAAAGCGTCCGTCGAACGCCCGGTCGCGACGCAGCACGGCAGCCCATGCGGTATCGTCATTGGGGACGGATGCCATCATGCCCTCCTGGCGCGCGCGGCGAAACAACCGCGCACCGCATTGTGCGCGTCGATCTCGACTATTCTGGGGTCTGCAAACAGCTCGCGCAATCCCGCGTTCGCTTCTCCCGGAGCGGTGAGCCGGGCATCGACCATCATCCCGTCTGCGTCGAAGCCGCGCAACGACATCCAGCGGGACTGCATCACCGGCGGCAGCTCGTCGCAGTAGCGAGCCGGTGCCGCACAGCCTTCGGACACGAAGATCGCGTGGCTCGCGCGGAAGGGCGTATCGCCCATGCGCGACTCGTGGTTGAGCAGGAGCAAGGTGTCACCGACCGGCACTTCGTCGAGAGTTACACGGCACGGGAACCCCGGAGCCTCGTCGGCCCGCATCCGCACCACACCCATTTCGGCAAGCGCGTCATCCGGCATGCCGAACAAGGGGGCGAACGGCGCGGGATCGAGGCCTTCGATAACGTAATTCATTGTCCAATACTCCTTTGACCTCGTTCTGGCCGTACTGTGCGGAGCGCGCATCCCGTGTCTTGCGGTCAAAGCCGATGACGGCCAAAAGTGGTCGCGGATGGGACGCATCTTCACCTTGTTCGCCGCGCTGCTAGCGCTCCTTGCTCCTGCGATGGCGCTGGCCGATCCGGCGGACATCGACGCTGCCGCGCGGGGCGTGGTGCGCGTTGTCATCATCGGGCAGGACGGGGATGAGCTTTACCCTGTCAGTCATGGCACGGGCTTTGCCGTGGCAGCCGACAAGATCGTGACCAACGCCCACGTCGTGCGCGATGCGATGCGCGACAACGAGCTGCGGATCGGCATTATTCCCAGCGGTGGGGGCGAGGCGGTTTACGGCCAGTTGATCACCACCTCGACCAAGAACGATCTCGCGCTCGTCCGCATCACCGGATCGCTCCGCTTGCCGCAACTCGCACTGGCCGGTGGAGCGCCGCCCGACAGCGGCGACGTGACCAGCGTCGGCTATCCGATGAATGTCGACCGCGCGCAGGGACTTTCGCTGGCAGACCTCTTCCGCAGCCAGCCGCCGGTGAAGAGCCGTGGCTTCGTTTCGGGAGCGCGGCCCAGCAAGCAGTTCGATTCGATCCTCCACACCGCCCCCATCGCGCGCGGCAATTCGGGTGGCCCGCTGCTCGACAATTGCGGGCGCGTGCTGGGCGTCAACAGCTTCGGGTCCGACAACGATGGGGGCGATGCGGAATTCTTCTTCGCCGTATCCAACCGCGAACTGATCCCCTTCCTCAAGGCCAATGGCGTCACGCCACGGGTGAACGACCTGCCCTGTCGCTCAATGGCCGACCTCGACGAAGCGGAACGCCAGCGGATGGAGCGCGAGCAGATGGTCGCGCGGCAGGACCTCGAGCAGCAGACCGAAGAACTGCGCACCAAGCGCGAGCGGGCCATGCTGGAAGCGGAACAGGGAGTCATCACCGACCGCGAGGATCGCGTCTTCCTGTCTTTCGTCCTGCTCCTTGTCGCTTTCGGGCTTGGTCAGTGGGCGCTTTCGCTGTGGAATGCCGAACCGCGCGACGAGAAGCGCCTGCGCATCGTTGGCGGGGCTGCGGCGGCTGTGACGCTGGCTGCGCTGGCCGCCTACCTGACGCGTCCGGGCCTCGACGAAATCGACCGGCGCGTGGCCGCCGCCATGCAGGAGGATGCACCCGACCACGGTAATGAAGCGCCAGAGACCGGCGACATGGCGCTGAAGTGCGTCCTCATCCCGGAACGCAGCCGCATCACGACTTCGGACACCGAGGACGTCGACTTCGACTGGACCAGCGGCGGCTGCGTCAACGAGCGTACCCAGTACGGATTCTCCGGCGGCACGTGGTCGCGCATCTTCGTGCCCAATTCGGAAGACGCGGTCTCGGTCAACAGCTTCGATCCCGACCGCAAGATCTACCGCGTCGAACGTTACCTCCTGTCGCGCAGCGCGATGGAAGAGGCACGCATCGCGCGCGGCAAGTACAGCGCACCCCAATGCGGCGTCGAAGGTGCGGCGGGCAGCCTCGGCGACCTGCAGGGCGAGGTTACCAGCCAGCTACCCCAGCAGCCGAACGAGCGGCTGGTCTACGAGTGCAGCCCGAAGAATTAGAGCCGGAGCTTTTCAGCAGGACCCGACTAGGCCGCCAGCGCCTCCCCGCTCAGCGTGATGCGGTGCATTTCGCGGGCGTATCCCTGATAGTCGTTCAGCGCATAATGCCAGGTGGTGCGGTTGTCCCAGATCGCCACCGTGCCGGGCTTCCATTCCAGCCGGCAGGTGTTGTCCGCGGCGGTCGCTGCCGCATAGAGGCGCTGGAGCAACGGCATGCTTTCCTCGCGCGTCTTGCCGACGATGTTCCAGGTGAAGGCGCTGTTGACGTAGAGCAGCTTGCGGCCCGTTTGCGGGTGGCGGATGACGACGGGATGGGTGGCGCCGGTCTTCAGTGACTGGCCGCGCAGTTCGCTGCCCATGTCGGTCTTGGCGTAAAGACCGCCCTCTTCATAGATGTGATCGGCCGTGTGGTAGGCCTGCAGCCCCTCGATCTCGGCCTTGAGATCGTCGGGCAGCGCGTCGTAGGCCTCGCCCATGTGCGCCCACATGGTGTCGCCGCCAGTAGGCGGAAGATGGCGCGCGACCAGCACCGAGCCCATCGCGGGCACCTGGTCATAGGAATGGTCGGTGTGCCAGCCGCCGCCGATATTGGTGGTCTGGTCCTCGCGCTTCCTGACGATGGCGATTTCGGGATGCTCTTCGGTCAGCGGGAAATAATTGTTGATGTCGATCCCGCCCCAGCGCTGGGCGAAGAGGATATGCGCCTCGGGAGTGAAATCGTGCTGGTCGCGGAAGATGGCCACGCCGTGCTCGTAGATGGCGCGCTTGATCGCATCCATCGCCGCGCCCTCGGCCTCGGCCAGGCGGACACCGGAAAATTCGACCCCGCAATTGGGGGCCAGCGGCACCATTTCCATCGCATCTTTCCCTTGCGACCGCGCGTGCTTCGGCGACAGTCTATGCCTGTCCGACCCAAAGTCCAATCTTTCCGGGGCTGACTCGGGTTGCAAGTGCCAAGACCCTTTGCTAGGCGCGCGCCGACCCTGCCGGGGCGACTCTGTTTCGCCTGCCTATCGGTGCGGTTGCACAGACTTTTCTTCCGGACCCAAGAGGACCTCAAGCGCGTGGATATTTCCGCCGGTATTCAGGCTAGCCTGGCAGGCCGCTATGCATCGGCCCTGTTCGATCTCGCATCCGAGAACGGGACCGTTACCGCGGTCGAATCGGATCTCGAGAAGATCGAGGCTGCTCTCGCCGAATCGAACGAGCTTTCGCTGCTCACTACCAACCCCAAGGTTTCGCGCGCTGCTGCGGAACAGGCGCTGGCAGGTGTGGCCAAGGTTCTCGGCCTTTCGGCCCTTTCGCAGAACTTCCTCGGCGTGCTGGCGCAGAACCGCCGGCTGTCGCAGCTGCCGGCCGTGATCCGCGCCTTTCGCGCTATTGCCGCTGCCCAGCGTGGCGAAGTCACCGCCGAAGTCACCAGCGCCCATGCCCTCACCGACGCGCAGCTCGACCAGCTCAAGGCCAAGCTGACCGCGCGCGAGGGCCGCACTGTAAAGCTTACCACCAAGGTCGACCCCGATCTCCTCGGCGGCCTTGTCGTCACCATCGGTTCGAAGCGCATCGACGCCTCGATCCGCACCCGTCTCAATTCTCTCGCCCAGGCCATGAAGGCTTAAAGGACTAGAAACATGGATATCCGCGCCGCAGAAATCTCCAAGGTCATCAAGGACCAGATCGCCAACTTCGGCACCGAAGCCGAGGTGAGCGAAGTCGGTTCCGTGCTGTCGGTGGGTGACGGTATTGCCCGCATCCACGGCCTCGACAGCGTGCAGGCTGGCGAGATGATCGAATTCTCCAACGGCATGCAGGGCATGGCCCTCAACCTGGAAGCCGACAATGTCGGTGCGGTGATCTTCGGTTCGGACGCCACCATCAAGGAAGGCGACAGCGTCAAGCGCACCGGGACCATCGTGGACGTTCCCGTCGGCAAGGGCCTGCTCGGCCGCGTCGTCGACGCACTCGGCAACCCGATCGACGGCAAGGGCCCGATCGTCGCCGAGAAGCGCGCACGCGTCGAATCGAAGGCGCCGGGCATCATCCCGCGCCAGTCGGTTTCGGAACCCGTCCAGTCGGGCCTCAAGGCCATCGACGCCCTCGTCCCCGTCGGCCGTGGCCAGCGCGAGCTGATCATCGGTGACCGCCAGACCGGCAAGACCGCCGTCGCGATCGACACCTTCATCAACCAGAAGGAAGCGAACCAGGGCAGCGACGAGAGCAAGAAGCTCTACTGCATCTACGTCGCCGTCGGCCAGAAGCGCTCGACCGTCGCACAGATCGTCCGCGCGCTCGAAGAAAACGGCGCGATGGAATACTCGATCGTCGTCGCCGCTACCGCTTCGGAGCCCGCTCCGCTGCAGTACCTCGCGCCCTACACCGGTGCCGCGATGGGTGAATTCTTCCGCGACAACGGCATGCACGCCGTGATCGTGTACGACGACCTTTCGAAGCAGGCCGTCGCCTACCGCCAGATGTCGCTGCTGCTGCGCCGCCCGCCGGGCCGCGAAGCCTACCCCGGCGACGTGTTCTACCTCCACAGCCGCCTGCTCGAGCGCGCGGCGAAGATGTCGGACGAAAACGGCGGCGGTTCGCTGACCGCGCTGCCGATCATCGAAACCCAGGCGGGCGACGTGTCGGCCTACATTCCGACCAACGTGATCTCGATCACCGACGGCCAGATCTTCCTCGAAACCGACCTCTTCTACCAGGGCATCCGTCCGGCCATCAACGTCGGCCTGTCGGTGTCGCGTGTGGGCGGTGCCGCCCAGACCAAGGCGATGAAGAAGGTCGCGGGCTCGATGAAGCTCGACCTCGCCCAGTATCGCGAAATGGCCGCCTTCGCGCAGTTCGGCTCGGACCTCGACGCCGCAACGCAGAAGCTGCTCAACCGCGGTGCGCGCCTGACCGAGCTGCTCAAGCAGCGCCAGTTCAACCCGATGCCGGTGGAAGAGCAGGTCGTTTCGATCTTCGCAGGCACCAACGGCTACCTCGACGCGATCCCGACCGACCGCGTCACCGCCTATGAAGAGCAGATGCTGTCCTTCATGCGTACCGAACACGCCGCCGTGCTCAAGGAAATCCGCGACACCGGCAAGTTCGAGGACGATGTGAAGAACAAGGTCGTCGACGCGCTTCAGGCTTTCGCCAAGCAGTTCGCCTGAGACCCAAGAGACTAGCTAGGGAGCCGTCATGGCCTCGCTGAAAGAACTCAAGGGCCGGATCAACTCGGTCAAGTCGACCCAGAAGATCACCAAGGCCAAGCAGATGGTCGCAGCGGCCAAGCTGCGCCGTGCGCAGGCTGCCGCCGAAGCCGCACGCCCCTATGCCGAACGGCTGTCGGGCGTGATGGCCTCGCTCGCCTCCAAGGTGAGCGGCGACAGCGCGCCGAAGCTGCTCAAGGGCACCGGTTCGGACAAGCGCCACCTGCTGGTGGTCGTGAACACCGACAAGGGCCTGTGCGGCGGCCTCAACTCGAACATCGTCAAGGCTGCCAAGCAGAAGGCCGCCAAGCTGATCGCCGAGGGCAAGGAAGTGCACTTCTACCTCATCGGCAAGAAGGGCCGTGCCCCGATCAAGCGCGACTATGCCGAGCGGATCGACCACTGGTTCGACACCTCTGCCGTGCGCCAGCCCGGTTTCGAGGAAGCCGAAGCCATCGCAGACGACCTGATCGCACGTTTCGAAAAGGGCGAATTCGATGTCGCCCACCTCGTCTACCCGATCTTCCAGTCGGCCCTGGCGCAGGAACCGACGGTCGACCAGCTGATCCCGGTCCCCTCGCCTGCGACCGATACCGCAGCCGGTGGCGATGCCGTGGTCGAGTACGAGCCGGGCGAGGAGGAAATCCTCGAAGAACTGCTGCCGCGCTACGTCAAGACCCAGGTCTTCGGTGCGCTGATCGAACGCGAGGCATCCGAACAGGGTGCATCGATGACCGCCATGGACAATGCCACGCGCAACGCCGGCGACCTCATCAACAAGCTGACGATCCAGTACAACCGCAGCCGCCAGGCCGCGATTACCACCGAACTGATCGAAATCATTGCCGGTGCGGAAGCACTGTAAGGACCCTCACGTGAAGAAAATCGCCCTCCTTCTCCCCGTTCTCGCCCTCGCCGCCTGCGGCCAGCAGGCCGAAGAAGCACCGGCAGCTGCCGAGACGGTTGCGGCCGCTCCCGAGCCGGTCAACACCCTGCCCGCGCCGGACCAGGAAACCTTCAGCAAGCTCTTCGGCGAAGCATGTGAAGGTGCCGAGCCGGTGAACACCGCCGTGTGCAAGCGCGCCGGCATGGGTTCGAAGGACGTCGTGTGCGAATACGGCCTCGGCGAAGACACTTACCTGCGCCACAAGGCGACCATCACCGCGAACGAGGACAGCACCGCATGGATGCTGGCCGACGCCGCGACCGTTTGCGCCGAGCATGGCGCCCACCACAAAGCCTCCTGATCCAGTAGGACACACACATCATGGCCACCGCACCCAAGCTTAACCAGAGCCCCAACGGCACCATCAGCCAGGTCATCGGCGCCGTCGTCGACGTACAGTTCGACGGCGAACTGCCGGCGATCCTGACCGCGCTCGAAACGAAGAACGGCGATAACACGCTGGTCCTCGAAGTCGCGCAGCACCTCGGTGAAAACACCGTCCGCACCATCGCGATGGACGGCACCGACGGTCTCGTCCGCGGCCAGGAAGTCGTGAACACCGGCGCGCAGATTTCGGTCCCTGTCGGCCCGAAGACGCTTGGCCGCATCATGAACGTCGTCGGCCAGCCGATCGACGAGCGCGGCCCGATCGGTGCCGAAACCAGCAGCCCGATCCACGCCGAGGCTCCGCTCTTCATCGATCAGTCGACCGAAGCGGCCATTCTCGTCACGGGCATCAAGGTTATCGACCTCCTCGCCCCCTATGCCAAGGGCGGCAAGATCGGCCTGTTCGGCGGCGCCGGCGTGGGCAAGACCGTGCTCATCCAGGAACTCATCAACAACATCGCCAAGGGCCACGGCGGCGTGTCCGTGTTCGCGGGCGTCGGTGAGCGTACCCGCGAGGGCAACGACCTCTATCACGAATTCCTCGACGCCGGCGTTATCGCCAAGAACGAGGCCGGCGAGGCGATTTCGGAAGGTTCGAAGGTCGCCCTCGTCTTCGGCCAGATGAACGAGCCGCCGGGCGCCCGCGCCCGCGTCGCCCTGTCGGGCCTGACCATGGCGGAATACTTCCGCGACGTCGAAGGCCAGGACGTGCTGTTCTTCGTCGACAATATCTTCCGTTTCACCCAGGCGGGTTCGGAAGTGTCGGCGCTTCTCGGCCGTATTCCTTCGGCCGTCGGCTACCAGCCGACCCTGTCGACCGACATGGGTAACCTGCAGGAACGCATCACCTCGACCACCAAGGGCTCGATTACCTCGGTGCAGGCGATCTACGTCCCCGCCGACGACCTTACCGACCCGGCTCCGGCAACTTCGTTCGCCCACTTGGACGCAACGACCACGCTGTCGCGCGCCATCTCGGAACTCGGCATCTACCCGGCAGTTGACCCGCTCGACTCGACCAGCCGCGTTCTCGAACCGCGCGTCGTCGGTGCCGAGCACTACGAGACTGCTCGCCGCGTCCAGGAAACGCTGCAGAAGTACAAGAGCCTGCAGGACATCATCGCCATTCTCGGCATGGACGAACTGTCGGAAGAAGATAAGCTGACCGTGGCCCGCGCCCGCAAGATCCAGCGCTTCCTCTCGCAGCCGTTCCACGTCGCCGAGGTGTTCACCAACATCCCGGGCGTGTTCGTCCAGCTCGAAGACACCGTGAAGTCGTTCAAGGCTGTCGTCGACGGCGAATACGACCACCTGCCGGAAGCTGCCTTCTACATGGTCGGCGGTATCGACCAGGCAGTCGCCAAGGCGAAGAAGCTGGCCGAGGACGCGTAAGCACATGGCCCTCCACTTCGAACTCGTCACGCCGGCGAAGCTGGTCCGCTCCGAGGAAGTCCACATGGTGGTCGTCCCCGGCACGGAAGGCGAATTCGGCGTGCTCGAGGGCCATGCGCCCTTCATGTCGACGATCCGCGACGGTGCCGTGCAGGTCTACAAGACCGAAGGCGCCGCGCCCGAGACCATCGAAGTCCGCGGCGGCTTCGCCGAGGTTTCGGAAAAGGGCCTGACGGTCCTGGCGGAGCACGTCGAAGGGTGATCCTTCCGCAGCTCGTGAAATTCGAAAGGGCGGTCCTGCGGGGCCGCCCTTTTTCGTTTCATCGGCCGTACTTTCCGCAACAGGTGAAAACCCGCCACCTCGCCTTGGCGACTGGTACCTAGCAAGGGCATCACCCTGCAATGACAGCGGCTCAGGCAGGCGCGGTGCAGACCGAAAGGCGCGGCAGGTATGGCGAGATCGCCGTGCTCGCCGCGCTTGCACTCGTGACCTTCGCCGTCCGCGCAGCATGGTTCGGCGATCCCAATGCCGACATCGACGAGCAGCTTTACTCGCTGATCGGGCTCGAGATGACCCACGGCGCGCTCCCATACGTCGACCTGTGGGACCGCAAGCCGATTGGCCTGTTCGCTTTGTTTGCCCTCGCCCACCTGATTGGCGGGCCGGGACCCGTTGCCTACCAGGTGCTGGCAGCGTTGTTCACCGTCGGTGGAGCGTGGATGACCTACCGGTTGGCGAGAAGCCTGGTCGACCGGATAACCGCACTCGGCGCGGGGCTCCTCTACATCTTCCTGCTTTCGATTTACGGAAGCCAATCGGGACAGGCGGAGGCTTTTTTCGTTCCGATGATGCTCTGCATGGCGCTGCTGGTCATCGATCCACACCATGCTCGCGCCTTGCAGCGCTCCCTGATCGCAATGTCGATCGGAGGCATCGCGCTCCAGGTGAAATACACAGTACTCCCCCAGTGCATCTTCTTCGGATTGTGGGCATTGTGGGGGCAGTTCCGTATGGGGAAACAGTGGTCAGCACTTGTTGGTCAAGCTGTCAGCTTCGCGGCACTCGGAATCCTCCCGACATTTTTGATCGGGCTGGCATATGGGGTTGCCGGGCATTGGGACGAGTTCGCGTTCGCCAACTTCGTATCCTTTTTCGAGCGCCTTCCGGCTAATTCAGGGAGAATTGCATCGGGGCACTTGGTCTTCCTATTGCCCGTCTTTGGTTTGCTGGCACTCGGATTTTATGCAGCCTTCCGACTTTCGACACCGCGAGTCCCACACAATTACCGGTTCTTTGTGCTCTGGCTGGGCGCGACCGTTTGCACGATTTACCTGCCTGCGACTGTCTATCTTTATTACTACGCGTCACTCGCTCCTGTCGTTGCGCTTACCAGCCTGCCCATTCTCGACCGCAAAGGCGCGATCGGCCCAATTCCCTTGATGCTGGCTTTGATCGCATTCGGCTACCTCCAATTCCTGCCGGGGAAGTATGAGAAGGCCGACGAGCATCGCGAGAAAATGACCAGCCTTGCAGCGGCGATCAAACCGAGGGTGAGCGGCAACAATTGCCTCTACATCTTCGACGGTCCCACCGCGCTTTATCGCATGACGAATTCCTGCTTGCCCACGCGCTACATCTATCCCGACCACCTCAACAATGCATTCGAGCGCAATTCGCTAGGCATCTCGCAAGTTGCCGAAGTGGGCCGCATTCTGGCAAAGAAGCCGCCCGTGATTGTCACGGCCGACACCGCATTTACCCCTCAGAACGAGGAGTCAAAGGCTCTGGTCTGGACAACTGTCAAACACGACTATGTCGAGATCGCCATGGAGGAGCTGCACAAGCGCAAGATCCGCGTCTGGGCCCGGCGCGACACAGTGCCGCACTGACCCTTCGTCCACGCGAGTCGTCTCCTCGTCGAGCGGTTGGCCACAAGTGGCCCCGCGCAATGCTAGGCCAATCGCCATTGCATTGAATGCATTGGGAGACTGCACTTGAAACTCGTATCCATGCTCGCCATGGCCGCCGCCATGACGCTGGCGACTTCTACCCCCGCAAACGCTCAGGACGACGGCATTCCCGGCCCCGAGCAGGACCCCTTTATCTGGCTGGAAGAAGCGCGCAGCGACAAGGCCATGGAATGGGTCAAGGCCGAGAACGAGCGCACGCTCGGCATGCTGACCAAGGATCCGCGCTTCGCCCAGCTGAAGGCCGAGGCTCTGGCAATCTTCGACAGCCAGGACCGCATTCCCTTCGTCAGCTTCCGCCCCGACGGGCTCTACAATTTCTGGCAGGACAAGCAGAACCCGAAGGGGCTGCTGCGTCGCACTACGATCGAAAGCTACAGCACCGAACATCCCGAATGGGAAACCGTGCTCGACATCGATGCACTGGCTGCTGCGGAGGGCAAGGAGTGGGTCTACAAGGGCTCAAGCTGCCTGCCGCCCGACATGAACCTGTGCATGATCGCACTGTCGGATGGTGGCGAGGACGCGACGATCCTGCGCGAATTCGACACGGCGACCAAGACCTGGGTCGAGGACGGCTTCACGCTCGCGAACAAGAGCCAGGGTGGCGTTTCCTGGCTCGACAAGGATACTTTGCTGGTCGGCCGCGATTTCGGCGAAGGGACGCTGACCGAGAGCGAATATCCCTTCACCACCCGCCTGTGGAAGCGCGGCACCGATATCGTCAACGCCGAGGAAATCTACCGCGGCGAGCCGACCGACGTTTCGGCCGGGGTCTACCTGCTGCGTGACAGCGAGGACGTGATCCACGGTCGCATCGCCTATCGCAGCGTAAGTTTCCACGACAGCGAATATTACGTCGAGAAGGACGGCAAATGGCTGAAGCTGGAAATCCCGTCCAAGGCCAGCCCTTACGGCATTGTCGATGGCCACATGCTCTATTCGACCGATGTCGACTGGACCGTCGACGGCCAGACCTTCCCCGCCGACAGCATCGTCGCGATGGATCTCAACGAGTGGAAGTCCGATCCCAACGGCGCGGCCAAGACGCTCGTTTGGGCGCCGGGTGACCGGCAGACCAAGAGCGGCGGGGCCAACACCGCTAGCTCGCTCTACATCGGCCTGCTCGACAATGTCGTGGGCAAGGTCCTCAAGATCGATTTCGAGGACGGCAAGTGGGTGCAGCAGCAGGTTGCCCTGCCCGACAATGCCACCGTGGGCATCGCGGCCAGTTCGGACAAGACCGAGCAGATCATGTACACGGTCTCGGGCTTCCTCCAGCCGACGACGCTGTATTACACCGACGGCAGCGCCGCTCCGGCGGTGCTCAAGACCTCGCCCTCCTACTTCGATCCCGAGGGTATGAGCGTCGAGCAGTTCGAAGCGACCAGCAAGGACGGCACCAAGATCCCCTATTTCCTCGTCAAGCCGGCGGGGATGAAGATGGACGGGACCACCCCGACACTGATGTATGGCTATGGCGGCTACCAGATTTCCATGCTGCCGAGCTATCTCGGCGCCACCGGCAAGCTGTGGCTCGAGAATGGCGGGGCTTATGTGCTGACCAATCTGCGCGGTGGCGGCGAGTTCGGACCGAAGTGGCACCAGACGGCGATGCGCGAGAACAAGCAGCGCACCTGGGACGATTTCCAGGCGGTCGGCGACGACCTTGTCGCGCGCAAGATCACCAGTCCGGAGCATCTCGGGATACAGGGCGGCTCGCAGGGCGGGCTTCTGGTCGGCACGGCGCTGACCCAGCGCCCCGACCTGTTCAATGCTGCGATCGTGGCGATTCCGCTGTTCGATATGCTGCGCTTCCACCTGATCGGGCGCGGGGCATCATGGACCGGAGAATATGGCGACCCGCGCAATCCTGAAGAGCGCGCGTGGATCGAGCCTTATTCGCCTTACCAGCGCATTGTCGAAGGCGTGGACTACCCCACCCCGTTCCTGTGGGCCTCGACCGCGGACGACCGCACGCATCCGGCACACGCGCGCAAGGGTGCGGCGAAACTCAAGGCGCTCGGCCAGCCCTATTACTATTACGAGGAAACCACCGGCGGCCACTCGGGCGGCGTGGACAATGAACAGCGCGCGCAATTGCAGGCGCTCCAGTTCGTCTACCTGCTCCAGCAGCTGAAGGACTGAGGCGAGAACCCGGGCCGGGATGCAGGCAGCATCCCGGCTCTCACTTCGGTAACGAATTCAGTCGCGTGTGCGACTATCATCGGCTAGCCCTCACACCATGAAGGGGGAAGCTTTCGGCTCAGCGCGCAGCTCCGCGGTATGGTCATTCCTTGCGCTCACCATCGTCGTACTTGCGCTCCGGGCGATGTGGTTCGGTGATCCGGTCGCGGACTATGACGAACAGGTCTACTCCCACATCGGGCGAGGCCTGCTCGAGGGGCATTTGCCCTACGTCGAAACATGGGATCGCAAACCTTTCGGCCTGTTTGCACTCTATGCCCTCGCCCATTTACTCGGCGGGCCGGGTCCGTTGGCCTATCAGCTTCTTGCAAGCGGCTTGGTTCTGCTTGGCGCATGGCAAATCCGTAAACTCATACTGCCGATCACGGGCCAGGTGGGCGGGATCATGCTCGCCCTGCTGTACCCGGTGGGTATGTCCGTGTGGGGCAACCATTCCGGGCAGAGCGAGGCTATCTTCATGCCTTTCCTGCTTGGCGCCTTCATCATTGTCCTTGGCGAAAGGGATCGCGCGCGACCGGCTCGCCTGGCATTGGCAATGTTGCTCTGCGGACTGGCGCTCCAGATCAAGTATACCGTGCTTCCCGCCTGCCTATTCCTTGGTCTGCAGTCCCTGTGGTATCTGCGTCTCAACGGGGCAGGCCCGATACGCCTCCTTCGGCTTGCCGTGGTGTTCGTCGCAATCGGCCTCCTTCCGACGCTTCTCGTCGGACTCGCATATGCAGCGACCGGCGCGTTTCAGACATTCTGGTTCGCCAATTTTGTTTCAATTTTCGAGCGCGACGGTCTTAGCCGATGGTACGGCATGATCGAGCGAGCGACGCTCATTTTACTTGCGCCAGCCGCGTGTGGCCTGATCACTGCAAGCCAGCAAAAGGACATCCTGAGAAATCCGCGCTATCTCGCTCTTCTCGGTTTTGGGAGTTCCCTCATGATAGGGGTTTTCCTGCCAGCGATGGTGTTGCGCTACTACCTCGCAATGGCTGTGGCGGGGACGTTGCTAGTAGCTGCACCTTTGGTCTCTCAAGGATCACGGTGGCTAATTTTGCCCTACTCGCTAATTTGGTGGCTGTGGATTTTCATGACGTTCCCGATCGAGAACTTCCAGATGACTCGCGAAAATCGCGGCTCGTTCGTCGATCTTGTTTCGGTGATCGCGCCCCAAGTCGACCAAGAGCGCCAGTGCCTTTGGATCCATGACGGCCCCGTAGCTTTATATCGCGCGTCGGGCAGCTGCGTACCGACCCGTTGGGCATATCCCGACCACCTCAACAACTGGCGCGAACACAATGCGCTGGAGGTCGAGCAGGTGGCGGAAGTCCAGCGCATCCTCGCTACGCGCCCACCGGTTATCGTGACTGCCGATTTCCCGGTGACGGAGCCCAACGAGCAAGTCGCCCGGCTGGTGGAGGATGAATTAGCAGCGCACTATCGCAGGCTCGCCACGCGCCGAATCCTCCAGCGCGATATTACCGTCTGGCAGAGGCCCGACTAGCGCGTCGGTGCGTGGAAATCGGGCGGCTTGTCGGCCACCCAACGGACGAATTTCGCGATTGCATCATTGGCCAGCATGGCCTCGCGGTCCTCGCCGATGCGGGCGAGTTCGGCATTGGTGAAGTTAGCGTGGATCGCCTTGTGGCAGATGGGATGGACGGGAACGGTAAAGCGCCCCTTCTTCGCCTTGGGCACAGGATGATGGTACTGGACGATGGTCCCGATGGGACGCTCGCAAAGCCAGCAGCAGGTGCGTCCCTCGCTCAGTCCTTCTTCTCCGCCGCCTTCTTCTTTTTCATCGTATCGTGGAAGCGGTCGGCCCAACCTGGCTTCACCGCCTGTTCGGCGCGGACCATACGCAGGTCGCCCGGGGCGACGTCGCGGCTGACCGCACTGCCCGCAGCGACGATGGCGTCGGCACCGATGGTGACGGGGGCGATGAGAGCGCTGTTGGAGCCGATGAAGGCGCGTTCGCCGATCACGGTCTTGTACTTGAAATAGCCGTCGTAATTACAGGTGATCGTGCCCGCGCCGATGTTGGCTCCCGCACCGATCTCCGCATCGCCGAGGTAAGTGAGGTGATTGGCCTTGGCGCCTTCGCCCAGCACGGCCTTCTTCATTTCGACGAAATTGCCGACCTTGCTGCCCTTCTCCAGCACTGCTCCCGGGCGCAGACGGGCATAAGGGCCGACTTCGCAACCTTCACCCACCTTTGCTCCCTCGAGATGGCTGAAGGCGCGGATTGTCGCCCCGCTGGCGATCGTCACGCCGGGACCGAAGACGACATTGGGTTCGATGGTAACGTCGGCGGCGATCTCGGTGTCGTAGCTGAAGAAGACCGTCTCCGGCGCGCGCAGGGTGACCCCCGCTTCCATTGCTTCCTCACGCCGCAATTGCTGCCACTGCGCTTCGGCAGCTGCGAGTTCGCCGCGGGAGTTGATTCCGGCAACCTCGTCGGGCGTTTCCGTCGTCACCACAGCGCAGGTGCGCCCGTCGGCGATGGCGATGTTGACGATGTCCGGCAGGTAGTACTCGCCCGCTGCATTGTCGTTGCCGACGCGGTCGAGCAGGGCCCACAGATCAGCCGCGCGGGCGGCAAGTAGACCGGAGTTGCACAGGCGGCACGCCCGCTCGGCCTCGTCGGCATCCTTGAACTCGACCATCTTCGAGATCCGGCCCGCATCGTCGGCAATCACGCGGCCATAGGCGAGCGCGTCCTCGGGCTCGAAGGCGAGAACCACCGCGGCCGGGTTGTCATCGCCGTGCAGGCGGTCGAGCATCGCCTGCATCGTCGCAGTCCGGACGAAGGGCACGTCACCATACATTACCAACACGTCGCCCGCGAAATCGCCCAGCTGCGCCTGTGCCTGCTGCACCGCGTGTCCAGTGCCCAGCTGCGGTTCCTGGAGGCAGGTCTTCGCCCGCACGCCCAGTGCGGTTTCGAGCTGTTCGCGCCCAGCCCCCACGACCACGACCTTGTGGCTCGGCGCAAGGCTGTCGACCGAGGCCATCAGGTGATCGATCATCGCCCGCCCGGCGATCTGGTGCAGCACCTTGTGCAGCCCGCTCTTCATGCGGGTGCCCTTACCTGCGGCGAGGATGACGGCGGCGAAGTCTCTGCTCTGGCTCATGGGAAGGGCCATGCCACCAAACCCTTGCGGTTTGAAGAACCATCCGCCACCCACACCGCTGATGAGCACAATTCGCTTCGACATTGTCGGCTTCGACCTCGATGGCACGCTGCTGGAGACGCACCGCGATCTCGGCGCAGCGGTCAACCATGCACTCGGCCTCGGCGGCTTCGCGCCGGTCCCGGCAGACCATGCCAGCGACCTCATCGGCGGCGGGGCCAAGATCATGCTGCAGAAGGCAGTCGACGAGCAGGGTGGCATGCCGGACGAGGAGTTCCGCAGGCTCTACAAGAAAATGCTCGCTTACTACGCGGAGCACAATGCGGTCCACACCAGGCCCTATCCGCATGCGGCGGACGCGCTCGCCGAACTGGGCCGTCGCGGCGTTGCGATGGCGGTGGTGACCAACAAGTTCGAAAGCTTCGCACGCCAAATCCTGACCACGCTGGGCCTTGCCGACCACTTCGTCTCCATCATCGGCGGCGACACCATGGGCAAGGGCCGTGCCAAGCCCGCGCCTGACCCGATCTTCGAAGCGCGGAAGCGCGGCGGGGGGGGAAGTCTCGTTTTCGTCGGCGATTCCTCCTACGATGTCATGGCAGCCCGTGCGGCCGACGTGCCGGTGGTAGCGGCAGCCTATGGCTATTGCGACAAGCCGGGGCCGGAGCTCGGGGCAGACACGCATATCGATTCGCTCGCCGAGCTCATCCCGGCTCTCGAGCGGCTCTAGGCGTCTCGCCGGGGCACCCTGCCCCTACGGCATGGCGATACGCCGCGCATACGGTTGCAAGGACCGGCGGAAAATGCCACTCCGCGCGCCGAATTGACCCTTACGTAAACGACAAAGCAGGAGCAGCCCCATGAGCATCGACTTCAAGGACAAGGTAGCCATAGTCACCGGCGCCGGCGGGGGCCTGGGCCGCGAATACGCGCTCGAACTCGCCCGCCGCGGCGCGAAGGTCGTGGTCAACGACCTCGGCGGCGCACGCGACGGTACCGGCCATTCGGACATGGCGCTCAAAGTCGTCGAGGAAATCGAGGCCATGGGCGGCGAAGCCATTTCGAACGGCGGCTCGGTTACCGAATTCGAGCAGATGGAAAAGATGGTCGCCGACGCCAAGCAGAAGTGGGGCGGCGTGCACATCCTCATCAACAACGCGGGCGTCCTGCGCGACAAGACCTTCGCCAAGATGACCCCGGACGATTTCGAATTCGTGGTCAAGGTGCACCTGACCGGTTCGGCCATGGTCACCAAGGCGTGCTGGGAAACCTTCCGTGAGCAGGCCTACGGCCGCATCCTGATGACTGCTTCGTCGACCGGCCTGTTCGGCAACTTCGGCCAGGCGAACTACGGCGCCGCCAAGCTCGGCCTGGCAGGCCTCACCAAGACGCTCCAGCTCGAAGGCGCGAAGTACAACATCAAGGTCAACACGCTCTCGCCGGTCGCCGGCACGCGCATGACCGAGGATCTGTTCCCCGAACAGGCTTTCAAGCTGTTCGATCCGGTCAACGTGGTCCCGGCCGCGCTCTTCCTCGTCAGCGAGGATGCGCCGACCAATGCCATCGTCGGCGCGGGCGCCGGTGGCTATCACTCGGCCTGGACCGTGATGAACGACGCCGTCTGGCTGCCCGAGGCCGAGCGCACGGTCGAAGGTTTCGCCGCGCACTGGGACAAGATCAGCGAGTTCTCGAACCTCAAGGCCCCGATGTCGGGCAGCGAGCAGTCGGGCGCGATCCTGACCGCCATGCAGAAGGTCCTCGGCGACAGCGTGCCGACCAGCACGCGGGGGTAAACCCGGCCCGTACCGGTTGAAGAAAGCCCCGCGCCATTGCATGATGGAGCGGGGTTTTTCTTTGGGGGTCGTCCATGAATAACGCGTCGAACCTGCGCACCTTGCGCGGTGCGTCCATCGCCATCACCATTTTCGCCGTCGTGCTGATCCTTGCAGGCGCGGTCCAGATCGGGCTTGGCGGAATGGCGGTGAAACAGGAATACGACCGCATTGCCCTGGTCGAACAGCAAGCACGCGAGGCTTCGGCCTTTCACGGCTACTACCGTCAGCGCAACGATCCCTATGCCGAATACAACAAGAGCAGCAGCGCCTTTATTGGCGAGGGCCGCTTCCTCACGGTCCCGCAGGACCCGGGAAGGACGTCCGCTGCGGGAATAGCCTTCGTCGTCATGGGCCTTGCCGCCTTCGCCTTCCTGCTTGCGGCAATGTTCTGGGTATGGCGCGCCCACGCCAACATTGCGCAAGCCGGCATTCGTTCGAAATATGGTCCCGGCAAGGCCGTGGCCGCCTATCTCATCCCGATAATCAACCTGATCCTGCCGTTCGAGGCGATGCGCGAATTGTACAACCGCAGCCATGGCGAGCCGGAAGATTTCGCCCACTCGACGGTGGAAGATGTGACTGCCTGGTGGACAGCCGTCATCGTCGGCCTGCTCGTTTTCAGTGCTCTGTTGGTCAAGTTCACGCTCGACCTGGGGACGAACATGATCATCATGACCCCGTTGTGGATGGAATTCGCACTGCTGAGCTTCGCCATCCTGCTGCTGTTAGGCTCTGCCTTCCTCTTCGCCCGGCTGACCGCCAAGATCACTGCGGCGCAGGTGGATTACCTGCCGACCGTCGAGCCCAAGCAATTGCCCGAGCCTGCACCGAGCCGCCCGAGGGTGAACATCGTCAGGGGCTGACCGGCGAGCCGTATTGACTAAGTAATACACCTCGCGTAAGCCTGCCCGATCAACAACAGGGGAGGATAGGCTGATGTACAGCCAGGAAGACCTCAATTCTGCGGTTTCCGCCGGTGCAATCAGCGCCGAGGCAGCCGATGCTCTGCGTGCCCATGTCGCCGCGCAGCGCGATGCAGTTCCGGCCGATGCCGAGCATTTCCGCCTGATCACCGGCTTCAACGACGTGTTCGTCTCAATTGGCGTGGTCATCATGCTGCTGGCGATGGGCGCGATTGGACAGGCTATCGGCGGCGCCATCTATCCGAAGCCGGTCTTTACCGGGGCCGAATGGGACGCCGAATGGTGGAAACAGACCGGCCCGCAGCGCCAGATGGCCGAAGGCATCGCCATGTGCCTTGCCGCTGCACTGGTGGCTGGCACGTCCTGGATGCTCGCCGAATTCTTTACGTTGAAGCGCCGCATGGCCTTGCCCAGCATCATCCTGCTTCTCGCCTTCGTGGGCGGCGTCATGGTGGCACAGGCTGGGCTGATCACCGGGCTCGTGGCCACCGGGGATTCGACCAAGGAAACACTGGGCGTCATCCTCCTCGCAGCAGCGGCGCTCGTCACTGCAGGCGCCGCATGGGTCCATTGGCGCCGCTTCATGGTTCCGATTACCATCGCCGCCGGAACGGCAGCGCTGGCCGGTACGGCGATACTGCTGATCGTGGCTGCAATCGGGCCGAAGAACAGCAACCTCGACACCATCATTCTCAGCCTGACCTTCATCGCCGGCCTGGTGATCTTCGCCTTCGCCATGCGCTGGGACATGAGCGATACGCAGCGGTCGACCCGGCGCAGCGACGTAGCCTTCTGGCTCCACCTCCTCGCTGCCCCGATGATCGCCCACCCGGTCTTCGCTCTCATCGGCGTGACCGAGGGCGACAATATCGGCGTCGGCGCGGCTCTGGCCGTGATCGCCGTCTATGTAGCCTTCGCCTTCGTGGCCCTGGCTGTCGACCGGCGGGCCCTGCTCGTCTCGGCCCTCGCCTACGTGCTGATCGCGCTCACCTTCCTGTTCCGCCAGTTCGGGGCAGTGGAGCTGAATTTCGCGCTCACGGCACTGGTCATCGGGTCGGCCCTGCTGACGCTGAGCGCACTGTGGACACCGATCCGCCGTGCGGTCGTCACGGCATTGCCGGGCGACATGCGTGGCCGCCTTCCGGCCACGGCCTGATCGACAATTTGACGGTAGGAAGGGCTCGCGCTCAGGCGCGGGCCCTTTTCTCTTCCAGGAGAAATCGATGATGGACAATCTCGCCACGGGTTCGCCAGCCTGGCTTTCTCCGCTCCTGCGCATCGTCATACTGGTGCCTGCCGGCCTGCTGGTCTTCTACCACCTGACGATGATCTACGACGTTCTCGCGGGTCGCGGCCTGAGCAGCGATAACGGCTACAATGCCATCCACCTGGTGCTCCGCCTGGCAATCGCGACAAGCCTGACCTGTGTCGTTCTGGGGGTGCGCGGTGCAATCTGGACCATGTGGGCGAGCATCGCCGCGCTCATCGCCACGCAATATTACGCGCACTTCGGCTTCGTGCAGGCCGACTTCGTCGCCGGGCGACACCCGCTGTCCTATCTGAAGGGGTTCATCTTCCCCTCGATAATCACGACTGCGTTCTTCCTGCGCGAGCGACTGACAGGCTAGTCGTCGACGGCCTTCATCAGGCGTCGTTCTACAGGTGCAATAACGCCGGCCAGTTCATGGCCACGCTTGAGCACCTGCCCATGTTCTCCGAACAGCGTCCACATGCCCTGCTTGCCGCGCAGTGCGGGACGTTTCTCGATCCGCGCCTGCGGGCGTTCGGCGGTGCGGCGGAAAGCAGCAAAGCTGGCTGCGTCCTTCGCGAAGTCCATCGCGTAATCGCGCCACTGTCCGGCAGCGACCATGCGCCCATAGAGATCGAGGATGCGGGTCAGTTCCTCGCGAGTGAAGCCGATCTGCAGCGGTTGCCGACCGGGAAATGCGATGACGGTGTCACCGAGGTAGTTCATCAATCGTCAGTCCCGCTCCGCATCACAGGTTCACGCTCTGCCCTGAGTTCGGCAATCTCCGCGCGCAGGGCCTTGATCTCGCTTTCGAGCTTGTCGACGCAGTCGCGTCCCAGCTCCTTGGCACTTTCGCACGGATCGTCGCACGGTGTACCGTAGGGAAGGAATTCCTTCACCCATTCCTCTGCCGGCACGAGCGTGCTGCGGGCCTTGAGGCTGATCATGGTCGCGCCTTCGGGCACCTCGTCGAGGACGACCGCGTTGGCCCCGATGCGCGCGCGGCGGTGCACGGTAATGGGTCCGATGACCTGCGCGCCAGAACCGATGATGACATCGTCCTCGATCGTGGGGTGGCGCTTGCCGCCCTTGCCGTTGGTCGGGTTGGTGCCGCCCAGGGTGACGCACTGATAGATCGTGACATTGTCGCCGATCTCGGCCGTCTCGCCGATCACGGAGAAGCCGTGGTCGATGAAGAAGTTCTTCCCGATCTTCGCACCCGGGTGGATGTCGATCGCGGTCAGCATGCGACTGAAGTGGTTCACCAGGCGGGCAAGGAAGAACAGTTCCGCCTCGAACAGCCAGTGCGCGATGCGGTGATAGCCCAAGGCCCAGACGCCCGGATATGTCAGGATTTCCCAGCGCGAACGAGGCGCCGGATCGCGTGCCTTGACGCTGTCGAGATAGGCGACAAGCCGTTCCAACATTGACCCTATTCTCCCATCAAGCGGCTGTTAAAGCAAGCGACCCTGCTCCGGGCCCTGCACCGCTTCGAGCGCGTCCCGCCAGATAGATAGGGTTGCGGGAGCCATGCGTTCAAGGCTCAGCCGGTCGATTTCGCCAACCACGCGTTCGATTGCCGCATAGCTGCGCTCCATCCGTGGAACGAGATAGGCGGGCGCGCCCTCGCCCAGCGCAAGGCCGCGCTGGGCAGCGAGGGCGAGCATGAGGTCGGCGGCCATCTCGTCATCGGGTGGCTGGATTTCGAGTTGCAGCGCTGCGCCCATGCGGCTGGCGAGGTCGGGCAGGGTTATGTCCCACCGCTCACCGTTCACGACCAGCAACAGCGGCGTGCCGCTTTCCTGCGCGCGGTTCCAGCGGTGGAATATCTCGTCCTGCGGCAGCCCGTCGGCGCCGTCGATGGCATCGCCCAGTCCCGACTTCTCAAACCATCTCGCCATCAGCGATTTGCCCGAGCGCGATGGTCCCATGAGCACCGCGGTCCGATATGGCCACGTCTCGGGTGCGGCGAGCGCATCTGCAACCGCCCGGTTGCCGGAACCGACGACGATGACGCCGGCCTCGCCCGAGCCGGACAGCGAAAGCGGGAGTGCAATCTGCGACATGCGCCGCGCCTCAGCGGCTGATGGCGAGCGCAGCGCTGCCCTGGCGGACGGTGAAGCCGCGCGCCCGTAGCGCGTCGGCCAGCTCGGAGATCGAGCCGGAGTAGCTGACCGTGACCACAGAGGTACCACCGATGGCGGTGCTGCGCACACCGGCGCTGCGAACACCCGAAGTACCGCGGATTGCCGAGATCGCGCCGTCGAACGCCGCTGCATCCGGCGTCGCAACCTGCACGGTGTAGAGCGCCACCGATCCCTCGGGCGGGGGCGTGCGGATCGGCGCGGCAGTGATGGCATCGCCGCTTTCGCTGGTGGCCTGGTCGGACTGGCGCGGCTCAGCGGCGGCACGGTCCTGCGCCAGCAGGGCGCGACCGAGTTCGACGAGGCGCTGGATCGCCGGATCAAGGTCGGGCGAGCCGAGGTTCAGAGTCGGATCGGGCTTGAGCTTCCCGTCGGCCAGCGCCTGTTCGTAAATCTTGTCGAAGCGGACGACGGCTTGACCGAGCATTTCGGGAAGCTTGTCTGGATTGGCTGCCTTGAGCTTGAAGGTCTCGAGGAACTCGTTGTCCGGACCCATGCGCGCGGTGAACGTGCCTTCGACGGGTCCGCCGGGATAGGTGTAGCGCAGCTTGGCGATGGGCACGAGAACGTCTGCGGCTCCAAACTGGTCGAGTACCCCGCGCCACCAGATACGGCTGCGCCGCCCTGTCTGGCCGTAAGTAAGCAGCAGCGAATCCCCGCCTGCACCGGTCGGGCGGACATAGTCGATGCGACTCGATCCGGCCTGGAACTCCGCCCAGGCGCGCTGCCAGGGGGTGCGCTGCTCGTACATGGTTGCCGTGCCCGACGAGATCGTCACCGGAAGCAGCAGCATCGGAGCGGAACGTACCGCCTCGCCCTCGCTGCCGAGGTAGCGGCTGGCCCGGGTGCGGTCGAAAATGACGCCGAGCGTGGCGATATAGCGATGTGGGCCGAGCCGCTCGCGCTCGATCACTATGGAAGAGACGAGGCCGGAGACCTGCGAATCGGGGAGCTTGGGACCCTTGATCTTGGCCCATGCCAGCTGTGCCGCCTCCGCCCAGGCCTTTTCGCGCGCTTCCGAGCCGGTCTTGGCCGTCTCGTCCACCTCGATGCCCGAAACTTGG
Source organism: Qipengyuania soli (assembly GCF_015529805.1). NCBI lineage: Bacteria > Pseudomonadati > Pseudomonadota > Alphaproteobacteria > Sphingomonadales > Erythrobacteraceae > Qipengyuania > Qipengyuania soli. The sequence continues at coordinate 1,723,429 of NZ_CP064654.1, forward strand.
ATGTCGCGCGACGCAGCAACGGGCGCAATGCCGCGATCGCCGCCAACCTGCGCGACTACCGCAAGGGCAAGCGCGCACAGCAAGGCGATCCCGAGAATGGCGAGAATCGGGCGGCGCAGGGCGGGCTGGAGGGAAATGGCGTGGTCCATCGGGGAAACAGCGGGCCTTTTGCCGAAAGGAAACTGGAAATCCAAGCGCGAATGCGTAAGGCGGAGCGCATGAGCGACGAACCCCGCAACAATACGCCCTCCTACACCTACGAGCAGGCGGGTGTCTCGATCGAGGCAGGCAATGCACTGGTCAAGGCGATCGGCCCGCTGGTCAAGGCGACCATGCGCCCCGGTGCGGATGGCGAGATCGGCGGCTTCGGCGGCTTTTTCGATCCGAAGGCTGCGGGCTACAAGGATCCGCTGCTGGTCGCGGGCAACGACGGCGTGGGCACCAAGCTCAAGCTCGCCATCGACACCGGGCGCCACGACACGGTCGGGATCGACCTCGTCGCCATGTGCGTCAACGACCTCATCGTGCAGGGCGCGGAGCCGTTGTTCTTCCTCGACTATTTCGCCACCGGCAAGCTCGAGAACGGTATTGCCGAACGCGTGATCGCGGGCATTGCCGAGGGCTGCAGGATGGCCGGATGTGCGCTTATCGGCGGCGAGACGGCAGAAATGCCGGGCATGTATGCTGCCGGCGATTACGACCTTGCCGGCTTCTGTGTCGGCGCAGTCGAACGCGGCGAGCAGTTGACGGGTGCGCGCGTGGCCCCGGGGCACATCCTTCTCGGCCTTGCGAGCTCCGGGGTCCACTCCAACGGTTATTCGCTGGTCCGCAGGCTGGCCGCGGACAAGGGCTGGAAGCTCGACCGCCCCGCCCTGTTCGACCAGGACCGCCTGCTGGTCGATGCGCTGATCGAGCCGACGAAGATCTACGTAAAGAGCTTGCTCCCGGTCGTTCGCGACGGGCTGGTCGATGCGCTCGCTCACATTACCGGCGGTGGCCTGCTGGAGAATATCCCGCGCGTGCTGCCCCAGGGCGCGCATGCGGAGGTCGATGCCGACCAGTGGGACCAGCCGGGACTGATGGCCTTCCTGCAGGCGCAGGGTAATATCGAGCCGGCCGAGATGGCGCGGACCTTCAACTGCGGCGTCGGCATGGTGTTGGCGGTCGATCCGGCCAATGCGGAAGTGGTCCGCAGCCGGCTGGAGGACGCGGGCGAAACCGTCCTTGCGGTGGGCCGGATCGTCGAGGGCGCGAAGGGCTGCACCGTGCGCGGATCGACTGGTACCTGGTCCGCGCGCGAGGACTGGTCGGCGACCCATAATGCCTGAGAAGGCGAAGGTTGCCGTCTTCATCTCGGGCAAGGGCACCAATATGGCCGCCCTGCTCTATGCCAGTCGCCTGCCCGGCAGCCCGTATGAAATCGTCCTCGTCGCCTCCAACAATCCGGCGGCCGAAGGTCTGGCGCTCGCCAGGTCGGAAGGCGTCGAAATCTTCGCTCTCGCCCATAAGGGCATGACCCGCGAAGACCATGATGCCGCGATGGAGGCAGCAGCCAAGAAGGCCGGCGCACAGGTCATCGCGCTCGCCGGCTACATGCGCATTCTCAGCCCCGGTTTCGTCAAGCGGTGGAGCGGCCGGATGCTCAACATCCACCCCTCGCTCCTGCCGAAATATCCGGGGCTCGACACCCATGCGAGGGCGATTGCCGCGGGCGACAGCCATGCCGGGGCGACGGTCCACCTCGTCACCGAGGAACTCGATTCTGGCGAAACGCTGGGCCAGATCGCAGTCGCGATACAAGCGAATGAAGGTCTTGATTCACTCGCCGAACGCGTGCGGATCGCCGAACACCAGCTTTACCCGCGCGTTCTGGCCGATTTCGTGTCGCGCGAAAGCGATCCGCAATGGCTGCTGCAGCGGGTCACCGAACTTGCCCTCGCCCTGCCCGAAACGCATGAGCGGACCAGCCATGGCTCGCCCGGTTTCCGTGTCGGGAGCGAGAAGACCGGAAAGTTCTTCGCCTATTTCGCCGACCAGCATCACGGCACGCCGCATATCTCGCTGCTGGTGAAGTGCGACAGCATGGACGAGCTCGAAGGCCTCGTCGAAGCGCAGCCCCATGCCTATCACAAGCCCGCCTACTACGGCGCGAGCGGGTGGATCGGGATCATCCTCAACCGGCAGGGCGTCGATTGGGACAATGTCGCCGACTGGCTGCAGCGAAGCTGGCGACAAGTCGCGCCTTCCCGCCTCACCGGGCTTCTCGATGCGGCCGATGCGTTCTAGAGTGACCGGATGGGTCGCTCCTTCATCTTCTATACCGTCGTGGCCATCGGCCTTGTCATCATCGCCCTCAATGCCGACGATATCGAGGGCCGCCAGGGACAGGCCAGCCTTACCGAGACGCTTCTGGTGGTCGGCGGCGTGATGCTCGTCCTCTTCGGCATGCGCACGGCACTGGCGAAGTTCAATGCGTCGAGGGACCGCCGCGAGTGAACGCACCGCCGCGCCCGCATCCCTTCGCCCGCTCGAAGGCTGCCATGTGGGCAGGCCGCGCGGTCAAGGCGATCTGGGACCGCGGCCTTACCGAGAAGCCGCCGCTCGAGCCCGACTACCTCTGGTCGATCGGTGCCAAGGGATTCAATAAAAGTGATGAAGTCTCGCTCCGCAGCGATGCCGAGGTGGCCGATTTTCGCGAGCGACTGGAGCGACTCTGCCAGGCGTTGCGGGCAGAGGCGCAGCTCAATCCCCTCGGCCACACCATGGCATATGGCCAGCTGACTTCGGCCATCCGCAAGCGCCATGCGATGGGGCGCTTCTGGGCCGATTCCCCCGAACTCGCCTCTGCGGAGATTGCCCCTCCGATCATAGTGGTTGGCCAGATGCGCGCCGGGACGACACGCGTCCACCGCCTGCTCGCCGCCGATCCGCGCAATTGCGGCACGCGTTTCTGCAACAGTCACGATCCCGTGCCCCGCACACCGGACCTGCGTCCGCTCAAAAGCACTCTGGGCCTTGCGATCGCGAGGAAGATCAATCCCTGGCTCGACATGCTCCACCCCTTCGGCGCGACGCGTGTTGACGAGGAGATCGGCTGGCTTTCCGGCGCGCTCGACGCGTGCGCGTTCGAGGCGCAGTGGCGGATCCCCTCCTATGTCGCCTTCAGCGAGGCACGGGACGCAAGCGCGATCTATGCCGAGTTCGCCCGCATCCTGCGCACCGATGCTGCCATCATGGGTGATGGCGGGCGCCCCCGCGTCCTCAAGTGCCCGCAGTTTGCCGAGGACCTGCCAGCACTGCTTCATCGCTTCCCCGATGCACGGGTGGTCGTGACCCGGCGTTGCGGCGATGCAGTCCTGCGCAGCTCGGTATCGATGGTCGCCAGCCAGATGGCGTTCCAGACCGATCATGCCGATCTGGACGCACTTGAGACCGAATGGCGGCGCAAGCTGGCACTGCGCGAAGAACGGATGAGCGCAGCACTCGCAGGATTTTGCGGCCCGGTGGCTCACGTCGATTTCGACCAGTTGGGTGCCGACTGGCGCGCCGCCATGCGGCACCTCCACATGGACCTCGGCCTCGACCTGCCCGAAGCGTCGCTAGATGCAATGGCGCTGGAGCACGAACGATCCGCGAGCGACCCGCATCATGCACATCGCTCGCAGATCGAGAGTTTCGCCTGAAGATCAGGCCTTCTTGCCGATCCCGGGAATGAAGGCTCCGACCGTCCGGCGGTAGGCAATGTAATCCTCGCCGAAAACATCGACGAGATCGCGCTCTTCGTGAGCGATGCCGATCAGGATGTAGATCGTCATCGCCACCGCAAACAGCAGGTGTCCGAAAGTCATGTCGGGCGTCGCCCAGAAGGCGATGAAGAACCCGGTGTAGAGCGGGTGCCGCACCATCTTGTAAAAAAGGGGCGTGCGCATCCGCGGCGGGCTGGCATGCGTGCCCATCATGTTCTGCCACGCCTGCTGCAAGCCGAAGAGTTCGAAATGGTTGAGCAGCCAGGTCGAGATGAACAGCACGCCCCAGCCAAGGAAGAACAGGGCGAACATGATCATCCGCCCGGTCTCATTGGTGATCGACCACACCGTCCCGGCGATCGGGTGCCAGAAAGCGAATATCAGGACGAGTACGACCACCGTCGCAAGGCAATAGAGGCTGCGTTCCAGCGGGGCCGGGATGATCCTTGTCCATCCTGCCTTGAACCCGGGTCGTGCCATTACCGAATGCTGGATGCCGAACAAGGCAATCAGGGCAAGGTCGACCAAAGCCGCCGTCGCCGGGCTTGCTGCGATGCCCTTGTTGACGTGTGTCGGCATAAACTCGAACCCGCCGACAAAGCCGATCAGATAGAGGAATGTGCCGAAGAATGCGAAATAGATGGCGATCGCCATCGCCATGATCAGGTACCGTCCCATGGTGTCCTCCCCTCAGAGGCGCGACCCAAGTTCTTGCGACCTGTTCGCAAACTCATACAGCAATCTGGGTGGGACGCCAAATCCGGCGGAATGCGCCGCTGACCGGCCAGGGATGCCTAGCGACGAATCATCCGGTCGTACTTGGTCACGCTCAGCTGTGGTTCGGCCCGGGTGATCTCGATTTCGGCAATTTGCGACCCTTCGAATCGTATGCGCAGTAGCACCGGTCCATCGAGTTCGGGAAGCGCGCTTTCCAACTTGCCGGACACGAGCAACCAGTCGTCATGCTCGGTAATCTGGTCGAAACGAACCTGGGGTCTGTGAGTATCCTCGCGGAAGCGTCGGTCGGCAGCGATGAAGGCATCGGCCCCTTCGATACTTCGGTTCGCTGCATCACGGATCTTGATGTCGGGCGTCACCAGCGAACGCACGATGTCATAGTCGAGCGTGTTCAGCGCCGCAGCCAAGCGATGCACGGTCTGCGTGCGCTTGCGCTTGCCCGTCAGGCCCCCGAAGAATCCGCCAAACAGCATGACGGGCCGTGCTTACCACGAAGCCGGCCCGTCAAAACGTCTAATTTCTGTCTGCGCGCGACCGAATTGGTCGCCGCAAGCAAGGTCAGCCGACGATTTCTTCGGGCTTGAAGAAGAAGTCGATCTCGATCTTGGCGTTCTCTTCGCTGTCCGAACCGTGGACGGTGTTCTCGCCGATCGACAGGGCATAGGCCTTGCGGATGGTGCCCTCGGCGGCGTCGGCCGGGTTGGTTGCGCCCATGATGTCGCGGTTGCGGGTCACGGCGTCTTCACCTTCGAGAACCTGCACAACGACGGGCTCGCTCATCATGAAGTCGCACAGTTCGCCGAAGAAGGGACGCTCGCTGTGGACGGCGTAGAAGCCTTCGGCCTGTTCGCGGGTCATGTGGATGCGCTTCGATGCGACGACGCGCAGGCCGGCATCTTCCAGCATCTTCGTAACCGCACCGGTCAGGTTGCGGCGGGTGGCGTCGGGCTTGATGATCGAAAAGGTGCGGGTGACCGCCATGGGAAATGTCCTTGCAGGATTTGGGGGAATTGGATTGCGCGCGCCCCTAGCGCCGCGCGTGCGCGCGGGCAAGAGGCTAGAGGCCTCCGCCTTGCGTCGATCGATCCATGCCCTTGTTGAGGGTCAGCTGCACGGTGGTTTTGTCGCCGCTACGGCCGGCCATCAGCGAGAAGGCCAGCCCCGACCGGCTTTCTCCCGCAATCGTGGTCGAATCAGCGGCTGTCACATCGACATTGACCTCGATGCCGGCGGCTTCGGCCTGCTTGCGATAGAAACCGACAACCTGCGCAACCGGTTGCGCGCCCTCCATTGTCAGCAGGACGTAGCGCGCGTCGCCGCGCTCGACATGGGTGTTGTTGAGCACTGTGAGGCCGGGCGCGACGGAAAAGCCCGCAGGCAGGCTAACGGGAACCTGGGAACCGGACCGCATGGAGGTAATTGAACCGTCTTCCGCGCGGATGCGGGCAGTGGTTTCACCGCCGCTCATTTCATAGGAGCCGACCTCGTTAGAGGTGGTTTCCGCGTCCGCCGCTTCCTTGTTACCCGGACTGCAGGCAGCCAGCAGCATAGGGCCGACCAGAAGCAGAAGACGCATTGTAGAAATTCTCCCCTGTATCGGGGACTTAGGTAGGAATTAGGCGCCTTCGCGCCAAGAACCGTTGGTATCCTGCTTGAATATTCGGTTGTCGACCGCCTCGTCCGCGGCAAAGCGGCGCCACAATTGCGCAGCAGCATCGCGTCCCTGCGGATCGAACAGCAACATGACCCGCGCAAAACCCGAAGCTTCCTCGCGCCAGGTGCCGTCGGCGATGATCGCCATGCGCGCTTCGTTGGGTGCGACACAGCTATCGGATAGCAGGATCGGCTGGCGTGCCTCGTGCGGCTCGCCGGCATTGCCATGGGCAAGGAAGGCGGAACCACCCTGCTCCCACAGCGCCTTGGAAACAGCCTCGCGCTGAGAACTGTCGCTGCTCACGACCACCAGCCGTTCGCCCGCCTGCAAGGCCTTGCGGGCAAGCTTGGCCACGGTCAGATCCACCGGATCGCGGCTGAGCTGGTAGAAGTCGACCCTCACGCAGGTACGCCCTTGTTCCGCCGGCACCGTTCGGAGCAGTATTTCACCTCGTCCCAGTCCTTCGCCCACTTCTTGCGCCAGGCGAACTCGAGGCCGCAGGTGGCGCAGGTCTTGGTCGGCAGGTCCCCCTTGCGGCGCATTTTCGCCATCGGGGGACCTCCCTCGTCCTTACTTCTCGGCCGTGTCGGCGATCAGCCGGTCCATAAGGCGCACGCCATAGCCGGTCGCGCCCTTGGCCCAGGTCTGCCCCGGCTTGTCCGACCAGACCATGCCCGCGATGTCGCAGTGCGCCCAAGCCGTATCGTCGGCGATGAAGCGCTGGAGGAACTGGGCTGCGGTAATCGACCCGGCGCCCTTGTCGCCGATGTTCTTCATGTCGGCGATCGGGCTATCGATCAGCTTGTCATAGGCCGGTCCAAGCGGCATCCGCCACAGCTTGTCACCCGTCGCGAGACCCGCTTCGGTCAGGTCCTTTGCCAGCTTGTCGTTGTTCGAGAACAGGCCGCCATGTTCATGGCCGAGCGCGATGATCATCGCGCCGGTCAGCGTGGCGAAGTCGATGACGCGCGCGGGCTGGAACTCTTCCTGCGTCCAGTGCAGCGCATCGGCAAGGACCAGGCGCCCTTCGGCGTCGGTGTTGAGCACCTCGATCGTCTGCCCGGACATGGACGTCACGACGTCGCCGGGACGCTGCGCCTTGCCGTCGGGCATGTTCTCGACGAGGCCCATCACGCCGACGACATTGGCCTTGGCCTTGCGCCCGACGATGGCGAGCATGGCACCAGCCACGGCACCTGCGCCGCCCATGTCCCACTTCATGTCCCACATGCCCGGCCCCGGCTTCAGGCTGATGCCGCCGGTGTCGAAGGTGACGCCCTTGCCCACGAACGCGGTCGGCGCCTCACCCGGCTTGCCGCCGTTCCAGCGGATCGCGAGGATGCGCGATTCCTTCTCCGAGCCGAGGCCAACACCGAGGAGCGAGCCCATGCCGAGCTGTTCCATCTGGTATTCGTCGAGCACGATCAGCTCCGCACCCGTGCCTTCGAACCGCTTGCGGCACCGTTCGACGAAGCTTTCGGGGTAGATGATGTTGGCGGGCTCGGTGACGAGTTCGCGAGTAAATTCCACACCGGCCGCGAGGTGGGACATTTCCGCCCAGGCTGCTTCGGCACCCTCGGGCGCATTGACCACGGTGACGGTTTCGAGCGTGACCTTCTGCTCGTCCTTCATCTTGGTGCGGTAGATGTCGTAACGCCAGTTGCGCAGGCGCAGTCCGAGGAGGACCGCCGCAGTATCGCTTGCCGAAAGGCCGCTGCCCGCAAGGTCGAGCAGCAGCTCGCCGTAACCGCTGCACTGGTATTTGGCGGTCAGCGCTGCGCCGGCCTTTTCCAGATTCGCCTGACGGCCCTCGTCGCTCTTGTCGCCGGCGCCCACCAGCGCGAGGTGGACGACATTGCCGTCACGTTCGACGAAGCCTTCGAAGAGCTGTCCTGCATTGCCCTTGAAGCGGGCTGCGGCGGCACCTTCGCTGATCGATTTTTCTATATCCGATGGCAGCTTGCCCTTGTCGACGACATGCGCAAGAAGGCGCGCCGATTGCGGACGGGTCTGGCTGAACTGGATGTGCATGGGTTCTCCCGAAGAATTTGCTGGTGGCGACGGACCGGCCTGCGGAACGCCCCGTAGGATGGCGATTGCGATTAGGCGTGGCCGATGCGATAGGCAAGGCATGGTCCCGCCCGCCGAGACAGCTTTCGAAGCCAGCCGGCTGGCGGCGCGTTCGCTCGCGCTGGCTTCGGCGCTCGCCATGGCCGCGCCGCTTGCCGCGCAGGATGCTGCCGACGATCTCGGCACGGTGGTCGATCCGCAGGGCCAGCCGGGCGACCAGCCTTCGTTGCAGGCACCCTATCCCGAACTCGATCCGCCGCCCGCCACGACCGGGCCGGGCGTGGACGCAGAAGGCAATCGGCAGATCGCCTTCGAGGCGGATATCCTCTCCTACGATTCCGATGCGGACATCGTGACTGCAACCGGCAATGTCGTGCTGCGCAGCGAAGACCGCTCGCTTCGCGCGGATTCGGTCAGCTGGAGCAGGCGAACCGGTGTCATCCTTGCCGAAGGGCGGGTCCGTTTCGTCGACGAGAACGGCAACCAGCTCTTCACCGACCGCATCGAACTGACCGACGAATTCGAAGCGGGCGCGATGGACAACCTCCTCCTCGCCCTGCGCCAGGGCGGCCGCCTTGCCGCCAACAAGGGGATTCGCGAAAGCGACGGGACCGTGGCGCTGAGCCAGGCGGTCTATTCGGGCTGTGAGGTCGTGACGCCCGATGGGTGTCCCAAGGAGCCGAGCTGGCGGATCACCGCCGAACGGGTGATCTACGATCCCGACCAGCAACGCATTTCCTTTCGCGGCGCCTTCCTCGAGCTCTTCGGCATGCGCATCCTGCCGTTGCCCGGGCTGGCCGTGCGAACCGATGGCGGTGCTGTATCCGGCTTCCTCGTTCCCGACCTGCGCTTTTCCGAAAGCAACGGCGTCGAGGTCAGCGGCAGCTATTACCTGCGGCTTGGCAACAACAAGGACCTGACGCTCAACGCGCATGTCTATAGCGAGGCGCCGCCGATGGTCGGGGCGCAGTGGCGTCACCTGACCGACAAGGGCGCCTACCAGATCTCTGGCTACGCGACCTATAGCGAGCGTGTTGGCATCGCCAGCACCACGCCGACCCAGTCCAAGGACTTCCGCGGCTACCTGTTCACCAACGGCAAGTTCCAGTTCTCCCCGTCATGGAGCCTGACGAGCTCGATCCGCGTGGCCAGCGACCGGACCTTCCTGCGCCGTTACGACATAAGCCGCGACGACCGCCTGCGTTCGATGTTCAATGCCGAGCGCATTGTCGACAACAGCTATTTCTCGCTGTCCGGCTGGGCAACGCAGACGCTGCGTCTCAACCAGCCGCAGGGCGAGGTGCCCGTTGCCCTGCCCGTCATCGACTTCCGTTACCGCCTCGACGAGCCGGTTCTCGGCGGCAAGGTCGAATTGCAGGCGAATACGCTCGCCATCGCGCGCAGCACGGGACAGGACACACAGCGTGCCTTTGCCAAGGCGCAGTGGGATCTCAGCCGCGTCACCGGCCTTGGCCAGGTGGTGACGCTGACCGGCCTCGTGCGCGGCGACGTCTACCATTCCGACGAAAACTATCTGACCGATACCGCGTCCTATCGCGGCAATCCGGGCTGGCAGACACGCGGTGTCGCACTCGCTGCAGTCGACGTCGAATGGCCCTTCGTCGGGCAGGCGTTCGGCGGCGAGCAGGTGTTCACTCCGCGCGTGCAGCTGGTCGCGACGCCGCCGATCCGCAACCTCGCCATTCCCAACGAGGATGCCCGCGCGATCGACCTCGAGGATTCGAACCTCTTCGCGCTCAACCGTTTTCCCGGGTACGACCGAGTCGAGGACGGGGCGCGGATCACCTATGGCTTCGACTGGCAGCTGCGCATTCCCGATTGGGAACTGAAGACTACGCTGGGCCAGTCCTATCGCTTCGATACCGATCGCGACATCCTGCCCGACGGGACGGGACTATCTGAGCAGGTTTCGGACTTCGTCGGTCGCACCGAAGTGCGTTATCGCGACCTCGTGAAGCTCACCCACCGCTTCCGGCTCGACAAGGACAATTTCGCGGTTCGCCGCAACGAGGTCGATGCGACGGTCGGGACCAGCCGCACTTACGTCGAACTCGGCTACCTGCGCCTCAATCGCGACATTACCCAGGTCGAGGATTTGCAGGACCGCGAGGAATTGCGCGGCGCAGTGCGTGTCGCTTTTGCCAACTACTGGTCGCTGTTCGGATCGGGCGTGTTCAATCTGACTGATCGCGAGGAGGACCCGACACTGCAGTCCGACGGGTTCGAACCGATCCGCACCCGCCTCGGCATTGCCTATGCCGACGACTGTCTCGAAATGGGCCTGACCTGGCGGCGCGACTACGTGAACTCGGGCGATGCCCGGCGCGGCAATACCTTCCAGCTATATTTCAGTTTGCGAAATCTGGGATTTCGCTAAGGCGCAACCGTTGGCAGCCCAGCGCAAACACGCTATCCGCCGCCACGCCGAAATTATGGGGCAATCAGCTTTGGTTAAGCCGCGCAGCGGCACAGGCCTGGCTCAATCCGGATACGCTGGCCGTATCGCAACTGGGTATCACACGTGAGCGCACACTCGATTTCCAAGTTCCTCTCGTTCGCAGCGGCGACCAGTCTGGCGCTGTCGCCAGTCGCTGGCGCGGCCCAGGAAGCGGCTGGCGCTGACGCCCCGCTGAACCTTCCGGCAAATGTCAGCGTGCTCGGAAATGCCAATCCCAACGTCCGCAAGGCGACCGCGGTTGTGAACGGCTACGTGATCACCGGGACCGACGTTGACCAGCGCACCGCGCTTCTCGTGGCGGCCAACCGGCAGGGCATTCCCGACGAGGAGCTCGAGCGCGTCAAGATGCAGGTGCTGCGTAACCTGATCGACGAAACGCTGCAGATCCAGGCTGCGCAGGCGCAGGAAATGGATATCCCGCAGGCCGAAATCGACCAGACCTATGCCCGCGTCGCTGCGCAGAATTTCGAACAGCGCCCGCAGGCGATGGACGAATACCTGCGCTCGATCGGATCCTCGCCCGCTTCGCTCAAGCGCCAGATCCAGGGCGAACTCGCCTGGCAGCGCCTGTTGCGTCGCAATGTCGCGCCCTTCGTCAACGTATCGACCGACGAGGTGAACGAACTCATCCAGCGGCTCGAAGCCAGCCGCGGTACCGACGAGTATCGTCTCGGCGAAATCTATCTTTCGGCGACCCCTGAAAATGCGGGGCAGGTCAAGGCCAATGCCGAGAAGATCGTCGAACAGCTGCGCCAGGGCGGCAGCTTCGTTGCCTATGCCCGCCAGTTCTCCGAAGCGTCGACCGCTGCGGTCGGCGGCGACCTCGGCTGGATCCAGCTCGGACAGCTCAAGAACGCAACTCTTGAAGCGGTGGCCGCAGAAATGAGCCCCGGCCAGCTGGTTGGTCCGATCGAGATTCCCGGCGGCTACTGGATCGGTGTCCTCATCGACAAGCGTCAGGTCCTGATGGCCGACCCGCGCGACGCGATGCTTTCGCTCAAGCAGATCCAGCTGTCTTTCGAACCGGGGATGTCCGGCGCGGATCGCAACAGCAAACTCCAGACCTTCCTCCAGGGTATCGGCCAGGTTCGCGGTTGTGGTGATGCGGAAAACGCCGCCGGCGCACTTGGTGCAACGGTAGTGACCAACGACCAGATCGCGGTCCGCGCGCTGCCCGAACAGCTCCAGCAGATCATGCTGCAGATGCAGGTCGGCCAGCTTTCGCCGCCGTTCGGCTCAATCGACGACAGCGTCCGCGTGCTCATGCTCTGCGGTCGCGACGATCCCAAGTCGGCGGCGGGTCCGGACTTCGACACGCTGATGGGCCAGCTCGAGGACGAGCGTATCCAGAAGCGTGCCCAGCGTTACCTGCGCGACCTGCGCAACGACGCCTACATCGAGTACAATTGACGCAGGCCGTGGCTCCCCTCGCCGTATCCATCGGTGATCCGGCGGGGATCGGGCCCGAGATCATCGCCGCAAGCTGGGCGCGACGCACCGAAAAGGACCTCGCGCCCTTCTTCGTCGTCGGCGGGGCGGGATTGCTCGAAGCTGCGGCAGGCTCCCGCAAGCTCGATTGCCCGGTTGTGCGGATCGACGAGCCGGACGAGGCGAGCGAGGCCTTCGCACGCGGCATACCGGTCATGGGCGTCGACGATTGCGAGTACATGCCCGGCCTCCCCGACGAGCAAGGCGCGGCACTGGCGTTGTCGTCGCTCGCGGAAGCCACGCGCATGGCTTTGCTCGGCAAGGCCGGCGGCATCGTCACCGCGCCGGTGGCAAAATCACAGCTGGCCAAGGTCGGCTTCGAATTTCCCGGCCAGACCGAATTCCTCGCCTTCGCCTGCGGCTTGCCGGTCGACGACGGGGTGATGATGCTGGCTGGGCCGAGCCTCAAGGCAGTGCCACTCACCGTGCACTGCGCGCTGGCCGACGTGCCCGGCTCCCTCACTACTTCCATGATCTACGCCAAGGCCCGCATCGTTGCCGATGCGCTGCGCCGCGATTTCGGCATCCCCGCGCCGCGCATCGCGATCTGCGGCCTCAATCCGCACGCCGGCGAAGGTGGCAAGTTCGGCACCGAGGAACGCGAGATCATCGAACCCGCCATAGCGCAGCTGCGCGACGAGGGCTTCGCGGTGACAGGGCCCCACCCCGCCGACGCGATCTTCACGCCGCGCGCCCGCGCGACCTACGACGTGGCGCTGGCAATGTATCACGACCAGGCGCTCGTGCCCCTCAAGGCGCTCGATTTCGACGAGGGCGTCAACGTGACGCTGGGCCTGCCCATCGTTCGGACCAGCCCCGACCACGGCACCGCTTTCGACATCGCGGGCAGGAACATCGCCGATCCCGGCGCGATGATTGCGGCCCTGAAGATGGCAGGCGAGATTGCCGCACGACGGGCCGCGCATGGCTGATCTCCCTCCCTTGCGCGAAGTGATTGCGCGCCACGGGCTCTCCGCGTCCAAGGCGCTCGGCCAGAACTTCCTTTTCGACGAGCAATTGCTCGACCGCATTGCCGCCATTCCCGGCGACCTTGCCGGCAGGCAAGTGCTCGAGGTCGGACCCGGTCCGGGCGGCCTGACCCGCGCCCTTCTCCGAGCCGGAGCGCGCGTGACCGCGATCGAGATGGACCGGCGCTGCCTTCCCGCGCTTGCCGAACTGGGCGAGGCCTTTCACGGCCAGTTGCGCGTGATCGAGGGCGATGCGCTCAAGATCGACCATGGCGAACTGATGGGCGGCGAGCCCTTCGCGGTCCTCTCCAACCTGCCCTACAATGTCGGCACCGCACTGTTCGTACGGTGGCTTGGGGGCGAGGAATGGCCCCCGCTGTGGACCAGCCTGACGCTGATGTTCCAGCAGGAAGTCGCACAGCGCATCGTCGCCGCACCGGACACCTCCGCCTATGGCCGTCTTGCCGTCCTCGCGCAGTGGCGTTCCAAGGCGAAGATGGCGATGAAGGTCCACCGCAGCGCCTTCACCCCGCCGCCCAAGGTCATGAGCGCCATTGTCCATGTCGAGCCGGATGCAATGCCCGATGGCGTCAGCGCCCGCGTGCTCGAACGCCTGACCGAGGCCGCCTTCGGCCAGCGTCGCAAGATGCTGCGCCAGAGCCTCAAGGGCGTACCCGGCGCGGTCGAGGCTGCCGAGGCACTGGGCATCGACCCCCAGCGCCGCGCCGAAACGGTTAGCGTGGCGGAGTTCGTCGAGCTTGCGCGCACGCTGTCGCGCTGAGCCGACACCCGCATCATTTCTTGGCTACGAAGGCCCCCCTCGCCTCGTAGGTCTTGCCGTCGGCCTTCGAGGTATATTCGAACCGCACCCCGCCTATCAGCTCTTGTCCGGCCGGTCCCGCAAACCGACCTATCACCGGATAATTCAGGCTGGTGGAACTTGCAGGGTCTGGCTGGTGGAACAGCGAGGCACCGGCGCTCCAGACAAGGTCAACAGGAGTGACGGAATCCGGATCGGCGTCACCGGATGGCGAAGGGACCAAGGTCAGCCTCGCCGTATTTGCCGATGCATCGAAGACGAGCTGTACAGTGCCATCGAACATGTCCGGCACAGGCGTTCCTTCGTAAACCACCCGGCGAGAGCTTTCGACTTCGAACCTGCCCTCGTAGATCGCACTGCCGCTCGTAAGGCCCGGCCCCGGCATGCCGACAGCTGTCGTTCCGAGTGCGACGGAGGGAGATGATCCGAAACTCCAGGTTATGAGGTTGGAATAGAGATAACGCAGATCAGAATCCGAATATCCGCCCGACACCCTGAGATTGAGGCTCAGATAGCCCCCGACGATGAACACCACCCAGGGGTCGCCGGCCTGGGGTGCGTAGTTCGGGTTACGCTCGACGATCTCGAAGGAAGTCGAAGCTGGATTGGTGACGTGGTAGGTCCCCGTCGGTGCGTCGAACGCAAGCCGCAGGCCCCCATCGGTGAAATATTGCCCCGCATCGGCGAACAGCATCGACTCTGTCGCATTGTAAATGATCTTGTCCGTAGCTCCCACCGGTGTCGGGGTCGGGGTGGGAGTTGGGGTGGGAGTTGGTGTAGAACTGGTCCCACCCCCACCCGAAGTCGGCATACCATCGTCACCCCCGCATGAAGCGAGCAGGCAGGTGGCCAGGATGCTTGCCAAGATATTTGAACCCTTTGACATCACGCTTCTCCTCGTTTGTCCGAGAAGGTGAATGCCCATGGCTCACGCGACCATGATGGAGGCACGACGGATTGCCGATGGTTTCCCAATCGGCGTCAGGAGAGGCCCGATCACGGGCGTGTCCGCGACTAATGCGAGGTAGCATGTAGCTTAAGTAATTGCGGAGGCTGCATTGCAGTGCCACTCCCTCGGCGGTCCTATTGGGAGGGAGTCGAGTCCATGCGCAAATTCCTTGCGGCATCGCTGCTTGCGTTCACCATCACCACCAGCCTTTCGACTGCCGCTCTGGCAGAGCCTGCCAAGAAGGAAGACCTGATGGTCGCCCCCGATGGCGCGCGCCACTACGTCATCGTCTCGCAGGCCGGCAAGCACGGCGATTTGTGGGCTTGGGAGCAGCCCGACGGGACCAAGGCCTATCGCATGTCGATGAGCCTGCGCGGCTGGATTACCGAGACCGACCAGACGATCGTCAACGGCGCGGATGGGCGCCCAATCAAGGTTGCCGTGCACGGCTTTACCGATTCCGGCGACGCGACCGAGAGCCTGACGGTCGATGCTGACGGTATCGCCCATTGGAAAACCTCGGTCGACGAGGGATCGGCACCTTACGCCGGCAAGTTCTACAGCAATTACGGCGGTCCCTGGGTAGCGGCGGAGAACGATCTCGCCGGGTTGATCGCTGCGGGGGAGAAGGGGCTCGACCTCCTTCCTTCCGGACATGCCGAGGTTTCGCTCGGCCAGCTGGTCGACATCGACGGACCGAACGGGCCCGAGAAAGTCCGCCTCGCCTTCGTGCAGGGCTACGGCTTTTCGCCCTCGCCCTTTTGGCTGACCGAGGACAACCGGCTCTTCGGATTTGCCGGCGGCATGTCGATGCTGCCCGAAGGCTATGAAGCCAATGCGCTGAAGCTGAAGGAAATCCAGGATGCCGCCACTGCCGACAAGGTCAAGGAAGTCGCGCACACGTTCCTGACCCCAGCCAACCAGACCCCGACGCTGGTGGACAATGTCACCGTGTTCGATTCGCTCGCGGGCACCTACCTCGCCGGCCGCTCGGTGCTGATCGCCGACGGCAAGATCGCCAAGGTCGGCCCCGCCGGAACGGTAAAGGCCTCCAAGCTCGCCACCGTCATCGACGGCAAGGGCAAGACGCTCGTCCCAGGCCTTTGGGATGCGCACCGGCACGTCGGTGGGGGTGACGACTGGAACCTGCTGCAGAATGTCGCCACCGGCATGACCAATTACCGCAGCCCCGGATCCGAGATCGACGACGTGCACAGCATCGTCACCCGGCGCGCCGCCGGCGATTTGCTGGCGCCCGAGGGCATGACCTCGATCATCGTCGACCGCAAGGACCCGCTTGCTGCCCAGGGTTCGCTGACGGTTTCCTCGCTCGAAGAAACGATCGCTGCGGTCCACCAGATCAAGGATGCAGGAATGTGGGGGGTGAAGTTCTACACCTCGATGACCCCCGCCTGGATCGCACCGGCCGCAGCCGAAGCCCACAAGCTCGGCCTGCACGTTCACGGCCACATCCCGGCGGGGATGCGTCCGCTCGACGCCGTGCGTGCGGGCTACGACGAGGTCACGCACATCAACTTCATCATGATGCAGGCCATGCCGCAGGAGGTGGTCGACAAGTCCAACACTGCCGCGCGGCTCGAAGGTCCGGCCAAGTACGGCAAGGACGTTGACCTCGATTCCCCCGAGATGACCGCCTTCTACAAGGAGCTTGGCGAGCGCGGGACCTATATCGACCCGACGCTCGTCGTGTGGGAACCGGCGCTGACTTCCGACGGCAGCGAGATCGCCCCCGGCTATGCGCCGTTTGCGAAAATCTCGCCTCCCGGCGTCTCGCGCGGATGGAAGATTGCCGGTTATCCGCTGTTCGACGGCCTGACCCGTGACGACTTCCGCAAGAGCTTCGACAAGCTGGTCGGGCTGGTCGGCCGTCTCCACGAGGCGGGTGCGCCGATCGTCGCCGGGACCGATGGCTGGGGCCTTGAACTCGTGCGCGAACTCGAACTTTACGAGGACGCCGGCCTGACCAACGCCGAGGCGCTGCAGACCGCCACGATCATCCCTGCCCGCCTCACAGGCATGGACAAGGATTTCGGCTCGGTGACCGAAGGCAAGGTCGCCAACCTCGTCCTCGTCGATGGCGACGTGTCGCAGGACATCGGCAAGCTGCGCAAGGTGGAGACCGTCTTCCTCGACGGCTACCGCCTCTCGGGCGACGCGCTGCGCAAGGCCAGCGGACTGTCGGGAATGCCCGAATAGAGCCGGTCGGCGGGGGTCAGCCCCCCGCCTTCTTGCGCCTCCGCCAGGCGTGGAGCAGCGGTTCGGTGTAGCCGCTCGGCTGCTCCATGCCTAGGAAGATTAGCAATTTCGCCGCGCTGAAGGCGGCGCCGCCCTCGTTTGCCAGCAACGGCTCGTAGAACGGGTCGCCCGCGTTCTGTTGGTCCACCTTGGCGGCCATGCGGCGCAGCGATTCCATCACCTGCTCCTTGGAGATCACCCCGTGGAGCAGCCAGTTGGCGATGTGCTGGCTGGAAATGCGCAGCGTCGCGCGGTCTTCCATCAGGCCGACGTCGTTGATGTCGGGCACCTTGGAACAGCCGACGCCCTGGTCGATCCAGCGCACCACGTAGCCGAGCAGGCCCTGGCAGTTGTTGTCGAGTTCCTCGCGGATTTCCTCCGCCGACCAGTTCACGCCGTCGGCCAGCGGGATCGAGAGCAGCTGGTCGAGTGGCGGGATGTCTCCGAGGCCCTTCTGGATCGCGAACACGTCCTCGCGGTGATAGTGGATCGCGTGGAGCGTCGCGGCGGTGGGCGACGGTACCCAGGCGGTATTGGCCCCGGCGCGCAAATGGCCGATCTTCTCGACCATCATCTGGCCCATCAGGTCGGGTGCTGCCCACATGCCCTTGCCGATCTGCGCCTTGCCCGAAAGGCCGTGCTTGAGGCCGATGCCGACGTTGCGCTTCTCGTAGGCGGTGAGCCAGGTGCTGGTCTTCATCGCGCCCTTGCGCAGCATCGGGCCGGCTCGCATCGAGGTGTGGATTTCGTCGCCCGTACGGTCGAGGAAGCCGGTGTTGATGAAGACGATGCGGTCCTTCACCGCGTGGATGCAGGCGGCGAGATTGGCCGAAGTACGGCGCTCCTCGTCCATCACGCCGACCTTGATCGTGTGGCGCGGCAGGCCGAGCAGGTCCTCCACCGCGTCGAACAGGTCGTTGGTGAAACCGCACTCTTCGGGCCCGTGCATCTTGGGCTTCACGATGTAGATCGAACCGCGGCGCGAATTGCCGAACTTGCCGAGACCCGCAACGTCGTGCGCGCCGATGGCGCTGGTGACGACCGCGTCGAGGATGCCCTCGGGGATTTCCCTGCCGTCCCAGCGCATCGCCGGATTGGTCATCAGGTGGCCGACATTGCGAACGAACATCAGGCTGCGGCCCGGCAGGCTGTGCGCGCTGCCGTCGGACGTGGTGTAGTCCTTGTCGCCTGCCAGCGTGCGGGTCAGGGTCCGTCCGCCCTTCTCGAAGCTTTCCGAAAGGTCGCCGCGAATGACGCCGAGCCAGTTCGAATAGGCGAGCAGCTTGTCCTCGGCATCGACGGCAGCCACCGAATCCTCGCAGTCCGCGATGGTCGTCAGCGCGGCTTCGAGGACGATATCGGAGATGCCCGCCCTGTCGGTCTTGCCGATCGGGCTCTCGCGGTCGAACTGGACCTCGATGTGGAGGCCGTTCTGGCGGAAGAGCAGGCCCTTCGCGGTCTTGCCGACATACTGGCTCTCGTCCTGGAGCTTGCCGTCGTGCTCGTCGGCGATGTCGGCCCAGCTCTGGCCGACCAGCGGCAGCGCCTCGTCGAGGAACTTGCGCCCCGCAGCGATCACCGCCGCGCCTCGCTCCTCGTCATAGCCGCCGGGCCGCGCGGGCGGCGCGTCGAGTGCATCGGTGCCATAGAAGGCATCGTAGAGGCTGCCCCAGCGCGCATTGGCGGCGTTCAAGAGGAAGCGTGCGTTGAGGATCGGCACCACCAATTGCGGTCCGGCCATGGTCGCGATCTCGGGATCGACGTTCTGCGTGCCGATGGCGAAATCGCCCGGCTCGGTCACGAGGTAACCGATCTCGCGCAGGAA
This sequence comes from Qipengyuania soli, assembly GCF_015529805.1. Lineage (NCBI taxonomy): Bacteria > Pseudomonadati > Pseudomonadota > Alphaproteobacteria > Sphingomonadales > Erythrobacteraceae > Qipengyuania > Qipengyuania soli. The sequence continues at coordinate 1,742,422 of NZ_CP064654.1, forward strand.
GGCCTGGTATTCACCCTGGTCGATTGGCTGGCCCTTGCGCGCGACGTGCCATGCGTCGATCTGCGCCTGGAGGTCATCGCGCTTGGCCAGCAGCGCGGCATTGCGCGGTGCAAACTCGCCCAGCAACGCGGCGAATCCCTGCCAGAAGGCATCCACATCGCGCCCCAGCGGCCCAAGCACTTCGGTTTCGATGAAGGCAGCCAGCTGCGGATCGGTCTCGATACCGGCGCGCGTCACATATTCGGTCATGGAACTCCTCGTTGGGTAAGCGAATGGCAATGTCGGTCCCGGGGAGGAGGCATCCCCATACCAAGCATCCACCGCTTTGCAACCTCGCCCAATGGCCGAGGGGTGGACTCGGGCGCGGCGAAGCGTAGAGACCGTTTCCGATGAAACCGGATAGCGCCCCGCAAGCCCTGCTCGACGCCGTGGACGGCGAAACCATGCTGCGCGAAGTGCAGGAGTGGGCGGCGATCAACACCGGCACCGCCAACATTGCCGGGCTCGACACGATGGCCGGCGTGCTGGCCGATGCCTTCTCCGCCCTGCCCGGCGCGGTCGAGCTGGTCGACCCCGCACCCGTCACCGCGATTTCGGCGGACGGCCACGAGTTCGAGAAACCGCATGGCCGCCACATGGTCCTGCGGGTACGCCCCCAGGCAGAGCGACGCTTCGTTTTGACCGGGCACATGGACACGGTTTTCCCCGTCGACCACCCGTTTCAGCAGGTCGGCTGGCTTGACGACGACACACTCAACGGCCCCGGCACTGCGGACATGAAGGGCGGGCTCGACGTCATCTTGCACGCATTGAAGCTGTTCGAGACGGTCGAGGGTTCGGACCGCGTCGGCTATGATGTGATGATCAATTCGGACGAGGAAACCGGCAGCCTCGCCAGCCGCGGCCTCATCGAGGCGCTCGCGCGCGGGAAATATGCCGCGCTGACCTACGAACCCTCCGCCCTGCCCGACGGGACGCTGGCCCACGCGCGCGGCGGCACGGGCAATTACTCGATCACCATCCACGGCCGCTCGGCACACGCTGGACGCAACCCGCACGAGGGGCGCAATGCCGTGGTCGCGGCATCCGACCTGGTCCTGCGGATCGCCGCGCTGGCGGCGGACGACATCACCGTGAACCCGGCCAAGATCGAGGGCGGCTCGGCCAACAACGTCGTCCCCGACCTTGCCGTGTTGCGTTTCAACATCCGCCCCAAGTCGACCGAGGCGATGACCCGCTTCGACGCGCAGCTCGATGCGGTCCTTGCCGCGATCAAGGCCGAGCACGAGGTAGGCATCCATCGCCACGGCGGCGTCACCCGCCCGCCCAAGCCGGTCGATGAAAAGGCGCAGCGCCTGTTCGACCTCGTTAAGTCCTGCGGCGCGGAACTGGGCCAGACCATCGGCTGGATACCCAGCGGCGGCGTCTGCGACGGCAACAACATTGCCGCCTGCGGCGTGCCCGTGGTCGACACCATGGGCGTGCGCGGCGGTGCGATCCATTCACCCGACGAGTTCATGATCGTTCCTTCGCTGAGGGAGCGCGCGGCGCTGTCCGCCCTCGTCCTCACGAGGCTTTCCACCGGAGACCATTTGTGACCTTCCGCCTTCGTGCCGCCAATACGGGCGACCTCGAACACCTTTACGAAATGGCCAAGCTGACCGGTGGCGGCTTCACCAACCTGCCCGCCGACCGCGCCGCACTTGCCCGCAAGCTGGAACGGGCCGCGGCCGCTTTCGGACGCGACGACGATACCATCGGCGACGACCAGTTCGTCCTCATCCTGGAAGATAGCGAGACCGGCGAGGTGCGCGGCACCTGCCAGCTGATGAGCATGGTCGGCCAGCAGTGGCCGTTTTATTCCTATCGCCTCAACACGCTGACCCAGCACAGCCAGGAACTCGACCGCACCGTGCGCGCCGAACTGCTGAGCCTCGTCACCGATCTCGAAGGTTCGTCCGAAGTCGGCGGGCTGTTCCTCCACCCCGCAGCCCGCGCAGGCGGTCTCGGCCTGCTGCTCGCGCGCAGCCGCTACCTCTTCGTCGCGATGCACCGGAAGCGCTTTGCCGACCGTATCCTCGCCGAACTGCGCGGCGTGATCGACGACCGCGGCGGATCGCCATTCTGGGACGGTGTCGCGGGCCGTTTCTTCGGCATGGGCTTTCAGGAAGCGGACTATTTCAACGCGATCAACGGCAACCAGTTCATCGCCGACCTGATGCCCAAGCATCCGGTCTATGTCGCCATGCTCAACAGCGAGGCGCGCAAGGTCATCGGCGTGCCGCATCCGACCGGACGCGCGGCGATGCGGATGCTCGAAGACGAGGGCTTCGCCGCAGAAGGCTATGTCGACATCTTCGACGGCGGGCCGACCATGACCGCGCGTACCGACCAGGTGCGCAGCGTGCGCGAGGCCGTGGCGGCCAAGCTTGAGTCGACCGATGTCGAAGCCGGCGAAAAGGCCCTCATCGCCACCGGCCATCTCGACACCTTCCGCTGCGCTTATGGCCTGCGCGAATTGCGCGAGGACGGAACGGTCGCGATCGACGCCAATTGCGCCAAGGTACTCGGCGTCGGCGAAGGCGACGAAGTGTGGAGCGTGGCGCGATGAGCAAGCTCGTCGAGATCAATTTCGACGGCATCGTCGGCCCCTCGCACAATTACGCCGGCCTCAGCCTCGGCAACATCGCCAGCGCGAGCCACAAGGGCGATCCCAGCTATCCACGCGCAGCGGCGCTGCAGGGTGTCGCCAAGATGCGCGGCAACATGGCGCGCGGGCTGGCGCAGGGCTACCTCCTGCCCCTGCCGCGTCCGAACAACGAGCTGCTGCATCAACTTGCGGTCGATCCGCAACACGACCGCGCCCTGCTCGCAGCCGCATGGTCGGCGAGTTCGATGTGGACCGCCAATGCGGCGACGGTCAGCCCCGCCCCCGATACGGCGGACGGGCGCTGCCACCTGACCCCTGCCAACCTCGTCACCATGATCCACCGCGCCCAGGAATGGCGCGACACGCAGGCGCAGCTGAAGATCGCCTTCGGCGACGAGCGCCACTTCGCAGTCCACGACGCCGTCCCGCCGACCTTCGGTGACGAAGGTGCGGCCAACCACATGCGCTTTTGCGAAGGGCACGGATCGAAGGGCGTCGAAGTCTTCGTCTATGGCCGCCCCGGTGGCCGCTTCCCCGCGCGCCAGCACGAGCAGGCCAGCCGTGCGGTCGCGCGCCTCCACGGCCTAGACCCCGAGGCCTGCGTCTTCATCGAGCAGAACCCCGAGGCGATCGAGGCAGGCGCGTTCCACAATGACGTGGTCTCCGTCGCCAACGAGCGCGTGCTGTTCACCCACGAGCGCGCCTTTGCCGACCGGCAGGGTGCCTATGACGCGATCCGCGCCGCCTTCCCCGCGCTCGAAGTGGTCGAAGTGCCCGACAGCGCAGTCAGCCTCGCCGATGCGATCAAGTCCTACCTCTTCAACGCGCAGCTGCTCACCCTGCCCTCTGGCGAGATGGCCTTGGTTGTGCCGAGCGAGTGCCAGGACAACTCGGCCGTATGGGGTTGGTGCGAGAGCATGATCGCCTCGAACGGCCCGATCCGCCAGGTCATTCCGGTCGATGTGCGCCAGTCGATGGCCAATGGCGGCGGTCCCGCCTGCCTGCGCCTGCGCGTGGTCGCCGATCCCGCCACGGTCGATGGCCGCTTCATGCTCGACGAGGCGCGCGCGGATCGCATCGAATCGGTGATCGCAGAGATGTGGCCCGAACAGATCGATCCGTCCGATATCGGCAGCCAAGCCCTTGCAAAGACAGTGATTGAAGCGCGCGAGGCGTTGCTTTCTGTCCTGTCCTTGGACGAACTCGCCTAATTCCGGGACGGCGTGGTTAACACGCTGGACACCATTCGTCGGGCGGTCTTACACTTCTCCTTGCGTTAACCACCGGACCCCGCAGCACATCGTTGATGGCACGGGATTTGCAGTCCGAAAGGTTAAACAAGGAGACCGCAGGAACGTGTGGAAGAAGGTCAAAAGGCTGTTCGTGATCAAGACGCGCTTCGAAGCGTACCTGATCATCTATGCCCTGGCCCTCGGCGCCATGACCCGCGGTGCGCATTACACCACGCAGTATCCGGGTTTCGGCGGCTACCTGCTGTTCGCAGCCACTGCCGGTGCAGTGTTCCTCGGCGGCGCAAAGATCCTCGACGCGATCCGGTACGAGCAGGAAGCGGCGAAGGCGTCGGATGAGGCTACTGACCCCTAGATTCCGGCAACGACGAAACACGCGGCGTTTGCACAAGTCTGAATCGTTCCGCTTGGGAGTTTGCCTCCGATGCTTCGAAGGGATGATGCTGAACACCCGATACCCGAGATGTTCCGTCCGATTATTCGTGAAATTGTAGAGTCCTTCGTTGTCGGAGATTTTCAACTTCGCGATCATCCAGTTGTAGGTGTTCGGCCTATCGACGCTGATACGGCGGATTGCATTGCTTAAAACATTGGGGCGTATGGCGACGAGCTAGCGCCATTGGACGACGCGACATGGAAGCGGTCTATCTATCGTTGGATGGACGGGTACTGGCTAGTCTTGGTTGACCTCACTACACGCTCAGAAGCGGTGAGCGATCTGGCACTCCATGCAAGGCTGCAAGGCGCGAACGATGACTTCACGATCTCTGTCGAGGCCGTCTACATCCCTTAAGCAAGCCATTGTTGGCATTGCCCACCATCCGCACTTTGATCGCGGGAAACGTATTAAAAGTAAGGTGAGGGTTTCTGTTGCTAGCTACCCTCGGAGCCCCGGAATCCGCTTCTGTTGCCCGGTGGGTCCAACCGCGCTTTAGCTTTGTAAGATCAGGGCGTTAGCCCGTCAGATTACGCTGCGAGAGCGAGTGCTTCGTTATCGTTGGCACTTGTGTGTTGTGAGCCTTATGCGGGTTACTCAGCCCGGGCAAAAACACCGTCTTTCAGCACACGTCGATCCTGGTTCGGCCCCGTCAAAAACCGCCAATTACAGCGGGTTATGGTGGAGCCGCCGGGTACTGCCCCCGGGTCCGTTGTACCTATTGCACGGCGCAGTTTATCGCCATAGCCGGCCGAAACCGGCACCGCCTATATAGCGATGCCGGTCTTAATGTGAAGTGAGCGGCCGTTGAAGGCGCGCGTCAGGCGCGCTTTTTCAGCTCGTCGCGGATTTCGGCGAGCAGTTCGACCTCGGTCGGACCTGCCGGAGCCTCTGGTTCCTTGTGGCTGAATTCCTCGGTCACCTTCTTGGTGTAGCGGACCAGCAGGAAGATGATGAAGGCCAGGATGATGAAGTTGATCACCGCGGTCAGGAACGCGCCGTAACCGATCATCGCCGCACCCGCTTCCTTGAGCGCTGCATAGTCCGTCATCGAACCTTCGTATCCGGCCGGGGCCGAAAGGAGCACGAAGTAGTTCGAGAAATCGGCCCCGCCGAAAATCGCTCCGACGACTGGCATGATCACTTCGTCGGTTAGCGATGTCACGATGGTGCCGAATGCGGCACCGATGATCACGGCAACCGCCAATTCCATGACGTTGCCCTTCGCGATAAATTCCTTGAATTCTTTTAGCACCCTACGTCCCCTTTAACCCTTGTGACCCGCGCACTTCCTGACACGACCACCGGTTTTCGACAAGTTCGGGTTAAGCTTGAAGTGCACGATAGGCGTGCTATCTTGATAAGACAGTCACTCTCTCCCCAGGCGTAATTGAAGGACACTCTCCCATGACCCGCTTCGCCGCATTCCGCGCAACGATCGTCGCTGCCGCAGCCCTTGCGCTGTCGGCCTGCGGTATCAATTCGGTCCCTCGTGACGAAGAAGCTGCCAAGGCCAAGTGGGCCGATGTCGAGGCCGCGTTCCAGGAACGTGCCAACCTCATCCCCAACCTTGAACAGATCGTCCTGTCCTCGGCCGAGCAGGAGCGCGCGACGCTCAACGACGTGATTTCGGCCCGTGCCGCCGCCACCCGCCCCGAGATCAAGCTCGACGGCGCGGACCTCAACGATCCGGCCAAGATGGCGCAGTACCAGCAGGCCCAGAATACCCTCGGCGGTGCGCTGTCGCGCCTGCTCGTCTCGGTCGAGCGCTATCCTGAACTCAAGAGCCAGGAGAACTTCGGCCGCTTCATGACCCAGATCGAAGGTCAGGAGAACCGCATCCGCGTGGCCATCCGCGACTACAACGAGGCGGTGCGCAAGTATAACACCACCATCCGCACCTTCCCCGATACGATCGGCGCGAACATCATCCACGGCGCCAAGCCGATGGTGCCCTACGAGGCTGTGAGCGAAGGCGCGGAAGTCGCCCCCAAGCTCGACATGCGCGCCAGCGGCGCTCCTGCAGCGCCGGCCGCTGGAGCCAACGACAACACCGCGACCGAGGCCCCCGCCGCCGTCGCCAACTGAGCGATAGAGGGGAAGCACGCCGATGCGTGACCTCCTACGCCTGCTGCTGTTCTGCGCGGTCGCGCTGGGTCTTGCCCTGCCCGCGTCCGCGCAGACCTTCCCCGAGCGCGGGACTGCGCCGGTGGTCGATGCGGCCAACATCATCGACGACGCGACGGAAGCGGAGCTGACCGCCAAGCTGGATGCCTTCGAAGAGAAGAACCAGCGCCAGTTCGTCATCGTCACCATCCCCGATCTCGAAGGCTACGACATCGCCGACTATGGCTACCAGCTCGGTCGGGCGTGGGGCATCGGCGACAAGGAGCGCAACGACGGCATCATCCTCATCGTAGCCCCCAACGAGCGCAAGATGCGCGTCGAGGTCGGCTATGGGCTGGAGGGTATCATCCCCGACGGTCTTGCCTTCGAGTATATCGAGGGCATGAAGCCCTATTTCCGCGACGGAGACTTTGCCGGCGGAATTAACTGGGGTGCAGATCAGATCATCACCCAGCTCGAACTGCCGCCCGAAGAGGCCGCCAAGGTCGCGCAGGAGCGCGTCGATGCGCGGCAAAGCGAAGGCGGCGTGCCCGTCGGTGCAATCATCTGGTTCATCTTCATCCTCGTCTTCTTCATCCTGCCGGCGTTCGGTCGCGGCCGGCGCAGGCGCTATCGCAGCGGCCTCGGCGGGGCGGTCGGCGACATCATCCTGTGGGAGGCCGGAAAGGCCATCGCCCGCGGCATCACCGATTCCGACGACTGGGGCGGAGGCGGTGGCTGGGGCGGCGGAGGCGGTGGCGGTTTCTCCGGCGGCGGCGGAAGTTTTGGGGGCGGCGGCGCCTCGGGGGGCTGGTAAATGGGCTATCTGACCGAGGCCGAACACGACATCGTGTCCAAGGCCGTCGCCGAGGCGGAACTGCACACCAGCGGCGAGATCGTCACCGTCCTGGCCGACCGGTCGGACGGTTACACGGACGTCGCTCTGTGGTGGGCGATCGCCGTGGCCTTCACCGCGATGAGCGTGTTTGCGCTGATCCCGCAGTTCTACCTCGACATTATCGACGGCTTGATGGGCGGGTGGACCCACGACTGGACGCCCGGCCAGTTGATGACGATCATCATCGGCATCGGCCTGCTCAAGTTCTTCGGCACGGTGGCGATCCAGCTGTGGCAGCCATTGAAGTTCCTGCTCGTCCCCGGCCCGGTGAAGAAGGCCCGCGTGCGCGATGCAGCGATCAAGCACTTCAAGGTCGGTGCGGAGCGGCGCACGCATGGCCGCACCGGCGTGCTCGTCTACCTCTCTATGCGCGAGCACCGGGCGGAAATCGTCGCCGACGAACCCATCGCACTCAAGGTCCCGGCCGAAGTCTGGGGAGAGGCCATGGCCGACATGCTGTCCGAGATTCGACAGGGCCACCTGGCCGAAGGTCTCGCCGCCGGCATCCGCGATGTCGGCAAGGTCCTCGCCCAGGAATTCCCGCGTCACGAGGACGATGTAAACGAACTTCCCGACCGGCTGATCGAGGTCTGATCATGGCGGTCCCCGACCACGACGCGGACGAGGAGATCGTCTGGGAAGGCAAGTATGTCGTCGCCAAGAAGCGCGGCCGCTGGGAATATGTCGGGCGCAGCCGCAACATCCGCGCTGCTGTGATCCTGGCCGTGGAGGATGGCCACGTCCTTCTGGTCGAGCAGTTCCGCGTCCCGCTGGGCCGCAACTGCGTGGAATTGCCCGCAGGACTGATCGGCGACGATGCAGGCGGCGAGGACGAGGAAGACCTGACTGCTGCCGGCCGCGAGCTCGAAGAAGAGACCGGTTACCGCGCCGAGAGGCTCGAGGACATGGGCTGCTTCTATTCCTCGCCCGGCATGGTCTCCGAAAGCTTCACGCTGGTCCGCGCTTCCGGCCTCACCCGCATCGGCGAAGGCGGCGGGACCGAGGGCGAGAACATCACCGTCCATCGCGTCGCGCTCGATGCCTTGCCCGACTTTATCACCGCGAAGCGCAACGATGGTTGCGGGATCGACGTGCGCATGCTCATGCTGCTGGGACAAGGGATACTGGCAGGAGAGTAGAGTTATGGCAGGCAGGTGTGCGGGCAAGCTGGCACTGGTGACGGGCGCGGCGCAGGGACTGGGCCGGGCCCATGCGAAGCGGCTGGCCGAAGAAGGCGCGCGTGTCCTTTGCACCGACATCAACGGCGCGGGCGCCGAAGCCACTGCCGCCGAAATCGTCGAGGAACTGGGCGCGGGCCATGCCTATGGCATCCAGCACGACGTCACCAACCCCGATGACTGGGAGCGTGTGGTCGAGGCGGCGGATGCCGAACTCGGCGGGCTCAACGTGCTCGTCAACAACGCCGGGATCGGCGTCGGCGGCAATATCGAGACCTGCAAGTTCGAAGACTGGAAGCGCTGCTTCTCGGTCAACGTCGATTCGATCTTCCACGGCTGCCAGAAGGCCCTGCCGCTGATGCGCCAGCACGCACCGGGATCGATCGTCAACATTTCCAGCATCGCCGGGCTGATCGCCAGCGACACCATGCCAGCCTACAATTCGTCCAAGGCGGCGGTGTGGATGCTGACCAAGTCGATCGCGCTGCATTGTGCGAAGAACAACATGCAGATCCGCTGCAATTCGGTGCACCCGACCTTTGTCGACACGCCCATCCTCGACGGGACGGCGCGCAATCACAATCTCGACAAGGGTGTGCTGATGGAAAAGCTGGCGCGGCAGATCCCGTTGAAGTTCGTCGGCGAGCCGAACGATATCGCCAATGCGGTGGTCTATCTCGCCAGCGACGAGAGCCGCTTCATGACCGGTGCCGAGATGAAGCTCGACGGCGGTATCTCGGCCATGTGATTTTCACCGGGGGGTGGAATCAAAGGAGGGGCACGACGGCCCCTCCCGGTTTTCTTTTTTGTGAGCCACGGCCGGCACGAAAACCGGGACGGTTGGCGCGGGGCCGTGGTCAGTCTGCGATCAGTGCGATCGCCAGGTAGATCAGGATGAAGCTGCCGAAACCGAGCAGCGTACCTGCAACGAAACCCAGCCGAACCCAGGTGGCGTTGATGCCGAAGTAGCGGGCGATGCCGGAGCAGACGCCCATCAGCTTGCCGTTGGTGCGATCGAGGCGGAAGCTCGATGCCGGACGGACGGCGTGGTCGCTTTCGCGGAACTTGAGGTCGTTCATGCCAGAAGTCCGTTCGGCGAGGCAGGGACAATGGCCGTGGCGAAGAAGATCGCCGAAAGGGCCAGCGAGAAGGCAGCTGCGGCAAGCTTGCTGCTGTTTTCCGAAGTGAACATTTTTTCCTTCCTATTCCTTGGTTGCGGGTGGCCGGCTTCAGGCAACGAAGACGGCCGGGCTGGCGGGAACGATGGCGGCGGCCATGAAGACTGCCGAGACGGCGAAAGCGAAAACTGCGGCAAGAGCGCGGTTGCTGGCATAATCAAAAGCGGTCATTTTAGTAACTCCTTGAACCTTGGTCTGTTTTCTCCCGGACCATCCGGGGATGCCAACTACACTGCATGGGCCGTGCCAAACTCGAAAAACGGCAGAAATCCGCCATTCTTTCCTTAACGGCGAGATTGCCGCTTGTTCATCGATCCGAAAGGTTGGGAATTTTCACCAACATTTGGATTTCGCCCTTTCGGGTGGCGGTGCAGGACCTTGCACGCTATCGCCTCGGCACCCCATGGCGCTCGACCGTATCTCGCTTTCCGACTTCAGAAACCATGCCGCGACGGGCCTTGACGGCACCGCGCGCTTCAACCTCCTGGTGGGTGAGAACGGAGCCGGGAAAACCAATCTGCTCGAAGCGCTATCACTGCTCGCGCCGGGCCGCGGCCTGCGCCGGGCAGCGCTGGCGGACATGGTTCGCAGCGGGGCCACGAACGGCTTTGCCGTGGGAGCCGACCTCCTCTCGCGCGACGAGCCCCTGCGCATCGGAACCTACAGCGAAGGTGCCCAACCCGGCCGCCGCCGCGTGCGCATCAACGGTGCGGAGGCCAGCGCTGTAGGACTGGGCGAATGGCTGGCCGTGACCTGGCTCACCCCGGCGATGGACGGCATTTTCACCGGCCCTTCCGCCGACCGCAGACGCTTTGTCGACCGCATGGCTCTGGCACTCGACCCGATGCACGCGGCACATGTCTCGCGCTACGAGGGCGCACTGCGCGAACGCAACCGCCTGCTAGCCGACCAGCGCGAACCCGACGGCGCATGGCTCGACGCGATCGAGGCGCAAATGGTCGAACATGGCTCCGCTCTGATGGTTGGCCGTGCGCGGCTGGTCGAAGCGCTGGCGGTGCGGCTGGCGCAGATGCCGGCCGAACCCTTCGCCCGCCCTGCCCTGACCTATGTGCCCGGTGCACCTGATCACGCGGACGGCCTGTCGCAAGCGCTCTATGAGGGCCGCCGCCGTGACCGCGCGGCGCAGCGCACCCTTTCCGGCCCGCACCGCGACGAACTCGACGTCGTCCACGCCGCCAAGCGCATGCCCGCCGCGCAAAGCTCGACCGGCGAACAGAAGGCAATGCTGGTTGCCATCACCCTCGCCCATGCCGGCCTCGCGGCGCAGGGCCGCGCCAGTATCCTGCTGCTCGACGAGGTCGCAGCGCATCTCGACCCGGTCCGGCGCGCGGCCCTGTTCGAACAATTGGAAGCGAGCGGCGCACAAGTCTGGATGACCGGCACCGAAATTGCGCCTTTCGAGAGCATCGCCGGCGATGCAGCAACCTGGCGCGTCACAAATGGCCTGGTCGAGCGCCTTTAGCCTACCGGAGGCAGCGCGGCCTGCACCTCATCCAGCGTGTCCTCTACAAGAAGGTCTATACCCTCTATCGTCGGGTGAATGCGGTCGGCCTGGAACAGCTGCGGCTTCTCGTAGATCGCCTCGAGCCAGAAGGGCACGATTGCGGCGCCGTATTCCTTGGCGAGCTCGCCATACAGGCTATCGAATTCCGCTTGGTATTCAGGGCCATAGTTCGGCGGCGCACGCATCCCCATGAGCAGGACCGGGATGCCGCGCTTCTTCGCTTCTCCCAGCATGGCGGCGAAATTGGCGCGCGTTTCCGTGGGCTGGAGACCACGCAGCATATCGTTCCCACCGAGCTCGAGCATGATCAGGTCCGGTTTCACCTTCTGCGCATCGAGTGCGAAAGCGAAACGCTTGGCGCCCGCCGCACTCGTCTCCCCAGACACCGCCGCATTGGTGACGATCGCGTTGATACCCTTGTCGCGCAAGGCGTATTCGAGCTTGGTCGGGTAGGAATGCGTCAGGCCTACTCCATAGCCGGCGAACAGGCTGTCCCCGAATGCGAGGATACGGCGTTCAGGGCCCGCGACCTCCTTGCGCTCGGGCGAGGTGGCCGAAGGGGCGGTCGTCTCCGCCGGTTCCGCAACAGTGTCGGCCTGCGAACAGGCAGCGAGAACCGGGGCAAGCAGTGCTATCGACCAATGACTGAGCCGCATCGGCGAGTATCCTTGTGCAACCTATGGCCCTATGCCATCGCAGCGCCGTGACCAATCCACAAGCCGCGATTTCCGCCCGCAACCTCACCCTCACCCTCGGTACCGACGCCGCGCCCGTCGAGATCCTGCGCGGCATCGACCTCGACATCGAAACCGGCTCGACCGTTGCCCTGCTAGGACCGTCGGGCTCGGGCAAGAGTTCGCTGATGGCGGTACTGTCAGGACTCGAACGCGCCAGCGGGGGCAACCTGCAGGTCGCGGGTCAGGACTTTGCTGCACTCGACGAAGATGCCCTCGCCCATGCCCGGCGCGGCCGCATCGGCATCGTGCTGCAGGCCTTCCATCTTCTCCCCACCATGACCGCGCTGGAAAACGTTGCGACGCCTATGGAACTCTCCGGCGAAACCGACGCGCGCGCGCGGGCCAAGGCCGAACTAGAGGCAGTCGGCCTCGGGCACCGGCTCGACCACTATCCGCAACAATTGTCTGGCGGCGAACAACAGCGCGTCGCCATTGCCCGCGCGATTGCGCCGCGCCCAGCGCTGATTTTTGCCGACGAGCCGACCGGAAATCTCGACGCAGCAACCGGCCACGAGATCGTCGAACTGCTGTTCGCCCGCCGCGCGGAAACCGGAGCGACCCTGCTGGTCATCACGCACGATCCCGAACTCGCCGAGCATTGCGAGCGCGTGCTGACGCTCGCCGACGGACGCATCGCCAGCGATACTGCCGCATGACCTGGGGAACCGCCTGGCGCATCGCCCGGCGCGATCTCAGCGCGCGCTTCCGCGGCCTGCGCCTGCTGCTCGTTTGCCTGTTCCTCGGCACCGGCGCACTAGCGGCCATCGGCACGCTGACAGCGGCAATAGAGCAGGAGCTGGAGGCGAACGGTCGCCAGTTTCTCGGCGGAGACCTCCAGGTCGAACTATGGCAACGCGGCCTTGCCGACGAAGAGCGTGCCGCATTGTCCCAAATTGGGACAGTTTCTTCCGGCACTCGGATGCAGGCCATGGCCCGCGCAGGCGAACAGGCCGTGCCGATTGAGCTCAAGGCCGTGGACCAAGCCTATCCCTTGTACGGAAAGCTGGTGCTGGCCGACGGGCGGATTGTCGGCCCGCCCCCTGCCGATGGGGCTTGGCTGTCGCAGGGCGCGGCCGACCGGCTCGGAACCGGGATCGGCGATACGATCACGATCGGCACCGCGCCGATCAAGGTCGGCGGCATCATCAAGGACGAGCCAGACCGTCTCGGCGAAGGCTTCCAGCTCGGACCAACGATCATCGTCGCAGAGGACCTGCCCATGCGCGCCGGCCTCATCGCTCCTGGTTCGATGTACCAGTCTAAGACCCGCGTCCGTTTCGCAGGGTCACAGGCCCCCGAAGATGTTGCCGAGAGCCTGAAAAAGCGCTTCCCGACTTCGGGTTTCGAAATCGACACCGCCGACAGGGCCGCACCTGGTACCGACCGTTTCGTCGACCGGATGGGCGAATTCCTGACCCTCGTCGGCCTTGCCGCTCTGGTGATCGCGGGGATCGGCATCGGTGGTGGCGTCAGTTCCTACCTCGATGCCAGGCGGCAGGGGATCGCCACGCTCAAGATAATCGGCGCTACCAGTCGCGACATCGGCAAGATCTACGCGCTCCAGGTGTTCGCCGCTGCCCTTGTCGGCAGCATCGCAGGCATCCTCGTAGGGATAGCCATCGTGCCGCTGCTTGCGGGTGCATTGCGGGGTCTCCTGCCCGTATCGACCGGCTTCATCTTCGCACCCGGACCGCTCCTGCTCGCCCTTGCCTACGGTCTGCTGGTAGCGCTCGTGTTCGCGGCACCACCGCTAATGAGGGCACGTCGCTTCCCGGCCATGGCGCTGATGCGTGCGCGCGTGTCGCCGCTGGCAGGGGACAAGGCGGCGCTCGCGATAGTGGGCGGCGGGCTCGCGGCCATCGTTGCCCTCGCCTTGCTCACCGCCGAGCAGCCCATGCTCTCGGGCGGTTTCCTTGCCGGAGCTGCGGTCCTCCTCGGCCTGTTGGCGCTGCTGGGCCTTGCAATTCGCAAGCTGGCGGCCTCGTTCCCCCGCGCGCGTAATCCCATTCTGCGCAATGCGCTTGCCAATTTGCACCGCCCCGGAAGCTCCACCGGAGCCCTGGTAACCGCACTCGGCTTCGGCCTCTCCGCCTTCGTCCTGCTCGCTGCGGTCCAGTCGGCAATCGACGGCAATATCGCAAAGCGGGTCCCCGAAAAGGCTCCCGACTACTTCGTTCTCGACATCCCTCGCGAGCAGGTGACCGAGTTCGAACGGCTGGTCCAGCAGGCCGACCCCAATGCCAACTGGCGTACGGTTCCGGCACTGCGCGGGTCGGTGCTTGCGTTCGGACCCGAAGACCGCATGACCCGTACCGCAGACCTCGAGGAGCTGCCCGAAGGTGCCTGGGCCCTGCGCGGTGAGCGCGGCCTGACCTATGCCGACGAAGTCCCGCCCGGGAACACCATCACCAAGGGCAAGTGGTGGGGGCCATTCTACGCGGGTGAGCCGCAGGTATCGATCGACGAGGATTTCGCAGAGGCTGCCGGGCTCGAAATCGGCGACATGCTGACGTTCGGCGTCCTGGGCGTCGAAAAGCAGGCGCGCATCACCAGTTTCCGTCGGATCGACTGGGAGAGCATGGGCTTCAATTACGTCTTCGTGCTCAGCCCCAATGCGATGCAGGACGTGCCGCACAATCTTGCCGCCACGATCGAGCTGTCGAAAGGCACACCCACGGGCCCACTGCTTCAGTCACTGGTGCGCAGTTTCCCGTCGGCCTCGGTGATCGAGGTGGGCGGCGTCCTGGGTCAGGCAAGAACGATCCTCGACCAGGTCGGGTTGGCCACGCTTGCTGCTGCCAGCGTCGCCGTGTTCGCGGGGCTTGCCGTGCTCTTGGGCGCGATAGCTGCCGCACGTGCTGCGCGAACCTATGACACTGTCGTTATGCGGGTCCTCGGCGCAGATCGGCGGCAGATCCTCGCCATGCAATTGATCGAGTACGGCATCCTCGCCGCGGCTCTCGCAATCGTTGCTCTCGCTGTTGGCAGCTTCGCAGCATGGCTGGTCGTCACCCGACTGTTCGAGTTCGACTGGCTGCCCGACTGGCCCCAAGTCCTTGCAGTGCTCGGTCTTGGGCTGGCGGTTGTACTGGTTTTCGCGCTCGGGGCGTCGCTGCCCTTGCTCAGGGCCAAGCCCGCCCAGGCACTGCGCGCGCTCTAGAAAAAATGAACCCCGCAGCCAAGATGGCGCGGGGTTCAGGATATCGACCAGTAGAGCGAAGACCAGCCCGACGGGTCGCAACCTCCTGATAACATCTCATCCCGCCTCGCGGGCTACCACGTCGGGACCGTTTCAACCCGGGACGGATGCTGCAAGTTCATGACATGCAAAAGAAAAGGGGACCCCAAGGCCCCCTTTCCCGTTTTTCGCGGATGATCCGGAAGTATTAGAACTTGTACTTCACCGATGCACCATAGGTGCGCGGCTGGTTCGCGTAGCCCGAGATCGAGCCCGACTGCGCGACCGAGTCGAAGATCGTGGTGATATAACGATCGTCGAGCAGGTTGCGGCCCCACACGGTCAGTTCCAGGCCCATGCCGAAGGCATAGGTCGCACTGGCCGACAGTTCGTCCACCTGGCGGCGGAACGGACGGGCTGCGGCGAAGGCCGCATCCTGGCCACCCGAGATGAAGCCCGGCAGGCCGTCCGCGATCTGCACCGGAGCTTCGTGGTAGAAGTTGGTGTTCAGGATGATGCGGTCGCCAGCGGAGTTGATCTCCTTGTTGTACTGGGCGCCCAGAGCCATCGTGAACTCCGAGATTCCGGCCACGTCGCGACCCGAGAGGTCGCCGATCGAGCTGTTCGGGAAACTGTTGTACTTCGGCTGCAGGAAGGTGAAGGCGGCCATCACGCTGAACGAATCCGACAGGCGCGAAACGCTGTCGAACTCGATACCGAAGGTCTCCTGCTCACCCGCATTGGCAAGGGCAAAGCCCGTGCCGGTGAAGATGTTCGACTGGAAGCCTTTGATCTTCTGGTTGAAGAAGGTGAGGTTGGCCGAGAAAATGTCCCAGTTGCCCTTCAGACCCAGTTCCGCGACCTCGGTCTTTTCCGGACCCGCAAAGCGCGAACCGGTGGTGAGGTTGGTGGTGGCCAGACCCGCAGTCTGGATTGCCGCGAGATCCGACGCCAGCGGACGGCTGTCACGCGACAGGTTGAACGAGCTCGCCTTGAAGCCGGTTGCGTAGGACGCATAGACGTTCAGGTACGGCGAAACGTCATAAGCGAGGCGCGCGGTCCAGGTGAAGTCGTTGTCGCTGGTCTTGCCCTCTTCCACGCTGTTGGGAATGTTGAGGAAGGGCGGCAGGAACTGCAACGGACGCAGGGCCAGCAGCGGGTTGACCGCCGGATTGCTGGCGTTGGCATCGGCAAAGCTGCCGACTGCAGTAGCAACCTGCTGGTAGATCGCGGGCTGCGCGAGTGCGAAGCCACCGATTTCCGCCTGCGTCGCCGGACGGCCGAGGTTGAGGATGCTGCCAACCTGGGTGGCAAGGCCCTGGGCGAAGATCGCGGTGCGACCGATGCCGGTGAGGTTCAGGCTGGAGAAGACGTCTGACGAAACGACATTGGTCGAAACGCGCTTGCTGTCGTCGGTGTAGTTTCCGCCGAGCGTCAGCACGAGGCCGTCGGCGACTTCGAAATCGACCTGACCGAAGACCGAGATCGCCTCGTTCTTCAGCGTGTAGGCTTCAGTGAGGCCCTGGCCCGGCATGAAGAACTGGTTGAGGTAGTTCTGGCCAGTGAGAGCCGAGATCGTGCCTTCGAGCTGGTCGACAGCGAAATCGTTCGGCGGGCTGGTGACCGGACCGCCGATCAGGAGGTTCGCGTATTCACGGAAGTCCTGGCCGAAGAACAGCTCGTTCGACTGGTCGATGCTTTCATTGAAGTAGAAACCGCCGAGCAAGAAGCTGATGCGGTCGCCGATTTCACCGGCGAGGCGCAGTTCCTGGGTGAAGGTTTCGAGACCGACGTCGGCGAAGTTGCGACCGATCAGGTCGGCGCTGGTGAAGTCCGAATCCTGGTTGGTGATGGCGCGCGATTCACGATAGGCAGTGATCGAGGTCAGCGTGAAGTCGCCGATCTCGTAGTCTGCCTGACCCGAAACGCCCCAGTTCTCGATGTCGTTCGAGGAATCGAAGTTGTTGTAGATCACGTCGGCGAACGGATCGGCCGGGTTCGGGATCTGGCCGCCGATGGCAAGGATCGCGTTGCTGGCCGCCGAACGGCGAAGGTTGACGACACCGCAGCAGGTTTCGTCGATCTTGTCGAAGTCGCCGATAAGGCGGAACTTCAGCGGGCCGCCGTTGTCGAACAGCAGCTGGCCACGGGTGAACCAGCGGTCGCGGCCATTGCTCTCGTTGCCAGTGCCGAGGTCATCGAGGTAACCGTCGCGCTTGTTGATGCCGCCGGCGAGGCTGAAGGCGATGCCGTCGGTGATCGGGCCGGTGACGAGGCCCTTTGCGACGATCGCATTGTAGTTTCCGTAGCTAAGTTCGGCAGAGCCGCCGAATTCGAACTGCGGTTCCTTGGTGACGATCGAGATGACGCCAGCGCTGGCATTCTTGCCGAACAGGGTCGACTGCGGGCCGCGCAGGACTTCGACGCGCTGGACGTCGGGGAGGTCGGTGATCTGCGAGGCGGTGCGGCTGCGATAGACGCCGTCGACGAACACGCCGACCGAAGGCTCGATGCCGGCGTTGTTGGCGCCGTTGCCGAAGCCGCGGATGAGGAAGTTGGTGTTGGCCGAGCTCTGGAGCTGCGAAACCTTGAGCGAGGGAACCTGGGTCTGCAGGTCCTTGAGGTCACGGATCTGGGCGCGCTCGATGGTCTCGGCAGTAGTCACGCTGACGGCGACAGGGATTTCCTGCAGCGTCTGTTCGCGCTTGGTCGCGGTGACGATGATGACGTTGCTGTCGGGGGTTTCCGCCTGTTCTTCGGCGGTGTCTGCAACGGAAGCCTGGTCGTCGTCGGCATCCTGGGCCGCAACGGTGGAGGGAAGGACCAGCGCCGCAGCACCGGCAAGCATAACGGTACGAACGGTCGCAGTGCGGCCGAAGGCAGTAAATTTCATGGAGGTTCCTCTTCTCACAAGACGTGTAGTCGGTCTGCTGCGCAGTCCCCAAAATCACGCGAGCGAGCGCGAGATATTGAGAGATCCTGCCACTCTCAAGGGGTTAGCGTGGTTCCCCCACACGCATTCGCCGACTGTGCCTTTCGCGTTACACAGCAGCACCTTGCCGCAATGCAGCATCTACGCTAGGGGCGCGCCCGAAACGCAGCCCGCCCTCGCGCGTTGCCGCTACGGCACCCTTAAAGAAAGCTAGAATCCATGTCCCGCGACCTGCGCAACGTGGCGATCATCGCTCACGTCGACCACGGCAAGACCACTCTCGTCGACCAACTTTTTCGTCAGTCGGGAACCTTCCGCGAAAACCAGCGCGTCGAGGAACGCGCGATGGATTCGAACGACCTGGAAAAGGAACGCGGGATCACGATTCTCGCCAAGTGCACCAGCGTCGAGTGGAACGGCACGCGCATCAACATCGTCGATACCCCGGGGCACGCCGACTTCGGCGCCGAGGTGGAGCGCATCCTGAGCATGGTCGATGGCGTCATCCTGCTGGTCGATTCCGCTGAAGGTCCGATGCCGCAGACCAAGTTCGTTACCGGCAAGGCGCTCGCCCTAGGCCTGCGTCCGATCGTCGTCGTCAACAAGATCGACCGTTCCGACGCACGCCCGCAGGAAGTGCTCGACGAATGTTTCGACCTCTTCGCCAGCCTCGACGCCAATGACGAGCAGCTCGATTTCCCGAGCCTGTGGGCTTCGGGCCGTGACGGCTACGCCAGCGACGACGAAACCGCGCGTAGCGGCGACCTCAACCCGCTGTTCCAGCTGATTGTCGACCACGTCCCCGCCCCGGGTCTCGACCCCAATGGCCCCTTCAGCTTCCTCGCTACGCTGCTCGACCGCGACAATTTCATGGGCCGCGTGCTGACCGGCCGCGTCCAGTCGGGTACGGTCAACATCAACGACCCGATCCGCGCACTCGATGCCGAGGGCAACGTGATCGAGGTCGGCCGCGCAACCAAGCTGCTGAGCTTCGACGGGCTGGAACGCGTCCCGGTCGAACGCGCCGAGGCGGGCGACATCATCGCTATCGCCGGCCTGGAAAAGGCGACAGTTGCCAACACCATCGCCGATCCCAGCGTTACCGAACCGATCCAGGCCCAGCCGATCGACCCGCCGACGCTGGCCATGCGCTTCGCCGTCAACGACAGCCCGCTTGCCGGGCGCGAAGGCAGCAAGGTGACCAGTCGCATGATCCGCGACCGCCTGTTCCGCGAAGCCGAAACCAATGTCGCCATCCGCATTACCGAGAGCGAGGACAAGGACAGCTTCGAGGTCGCCGGTCGCGGCGAACTCCAGCTCGGCGTGCTCATCGAAACGATGCGCCGCGAAGGCTTCGAACTCGGCATCAGCCGCCCCCGCGTGCTCTTCCGTGAAGAGAACGGCCAGCGCATGGAGCCGTTCGAGACGGTCGTCATCGACGTTGATGACGAACATTCGGGCACGGTCGTCGAGAAGATGCAGCGCCGCAAGGCCGAGCTGACCGAGATGCGCCCCTCGGGCCAGGGCAAGACCCGCATCACCTTCTCCGCCCCCTCGCGCGGCCTCATCGGCTATCACGGCGAGTTCCTGTCGGACACGCGCGGCACGGGCATCATGAACCGCCTGTTCGAGAAGTATGACGCGCACAAGGGCCCGATCGAAGGCCGCCAGAACGGCGTGCTGATCTCGATGGTCCCGGGTGAGGCAGTCCCCTACGCGCTCAACGCGCTGGAGGAACGCGGCATCCTGTTCATCGGCGGCGGCGCGAAGATCTACGAAGGCATGATCATCGGCGAGAACGCCAAGCCCGACGATCTCGAAGTCAACCCGATGAAGTCGAAGCAGCTGACGAACTTCCGTTCGACCGGCAAGGACGACGCCATTCGCCTGACCCCGCCCAAGGTCATGACGCTGGAACAGGCCATCGCCTATATCGACGATGACGAGATGGTCGAAGTCACCCCGCAGTCGATCCGCCTGCGCAAGGCGATCCTCGATCCGCACGAGCGCAAGCGCGCCAAGCGCGCTGCGGGTTAATCGGCTTCAAACAGCCAGATTGTCAGCGGGTCATGTGCGCGATAGCTTCGCGTGCATGACCTCGCGGCTTCCCCCGGTATACGAGCATCACCGGCTCGTGCCCCAGCGCAGCTTCGCCGAACTTGAAGTCGGCGAACGCTTTCCCCTGCCCTCACGGACGCTGGGTGACGGCAACTTTGCCGCGTTCCAGGCGCTGAGCCTCGACAATCACCCGATCCATTACGACGCCGAGTACTGCCGTGCTCTCGGGCATCCCGGCCCGCTGGCGCATGGATTGCAGGTGCTCTGCTTTACGGTCGCGGGTGCCGGGACCTTTCCCTACACGGTCGGCGAGAACCTCGTCGGCATGGTCGAGGTACGCGCGCGTATCCTCAAGAGCGCCTATCCCGGAGACACGCTCTACCCCTGCCTGACGATCGCC
The DNA here is from genome assembly GCF_015529805.1 of Qipengyuania soli. NCBI lineage: Bacteria > Pseudomonadati > Pseudomonadota > Alphaproteobacteria > Sphingomonadales > Erythrobacteraceae > Qipengyuania > Qipengyuania soli. The sequence goes on from NZ_CP064654.1 coordinate 1,762,948, forward strand.
GAACTCAAGCCGCAACGCACGACCGGCGTCGTCACCATGAGTGCGACGGTCGACAACCAGCGGGGCGAACGCGTGCTCGAAGGCGAGCACGTCTACCTGATGAAGCTCTAGCCGAAGAAGTTCGGCTGGCCGTTCGAAGCGGTGATACCGCCGTCGACCGGCAGGTTCACGCCGTTGACGAACACCGCATCATCGCTGGCGAGGAACAGGACCGGACCGGCAATCTCGTCCGGCTCGGCTGCGCGACCAAGCGGCATGCGGTTGCACAGCATCTTCATCGCGCCTTCGTTCTCGGTCACGCCGGTGGTCATGTCCGAACGGGTCATCGAGGGACAGATGGCATTGGCGCGCACGCCCTGGCTGCCGAACTCCAGCGCCATCGCCCGGGTGAGGTTGCACACCCCGCCCTTCGACGCGTTGTAGACACCCAGGCCCCAGTCACCGCCGAGGCCTGAAACGCTCGAGATGTTGATGATGTTGCCTTTCGCCGCGAGCAGGTGCGGGAACGCCTCGCGTGTCAGGTAGAGGATGCCCTTCAGGTTGATGTCGATGATGGTGTCGATGAACTCGTCCGACGCGTCCGACAGCCGTCCTGCGCGCCCCACCCCGGCATTGTTCACTAGCACATCGATGCCGCCGAAGGCCGCGACGGTCTTCTCGACCATCTCCTTCGCAAAGGCGGAGGAGGACACGTCGCCTGCCACGACGAGCACCCGATCGCCGCCAAGCGATGCCGCGACCTTCTCGCAGTCCTCCGCCTTGCGCGAGTTGAGGACGACATTCGCTCCCTCCGCATGGAACCGGCGCGCAATCGCCTCGCCAATACCCATGGAGGATCCGGTGACGATCACGGTTTTGCCGGTGAAACGGGCGGGCTGGGTCATGGCATCGGCTCCTCTCGATTGTGGTTGGAGCCTTGCTACCCTCCTGCCGGCCCTGCGCCAAGCAGCAAGGCTTGCGGTCAATTCGGTGCTGGCTGTGGCCAATGGCCCGCCGCCCTGTTAGCCGTGCGCGCATGCAGACAGGAACAATCATAAGCCTCGCACTCTATTTCATCCTCATGCTCGCGATCGGACTGTGGGCGTGGAAACGTTCGACCGATACGAGCGAGGGGTATCTCCTTGCCGGACGGGGTCTTTCCCCCGCAGTTGCGGCGCTTTCGGCCGGTGCGTCGGACATGAGCGGATGGCTTCTGCTGGGCCTGCCCGGCGCGCTCTATGTCAGCGGCCTTGTCGAGGCCTGGATCGGCATCGGCCTGTTCTTCGGCGCGCTGGTCAACTGGATAGTGGTCGCCCCGCGCCTGCGGCAGCAGACCGAGGAACTTGGCAATGCGCTGACCATTCCCGAATTCCTCGCCAACAGGTTCCCGGACAAGGCGGTCGCCTTGCGGCTTGTATCGGCGCTCATCGTGGTGGTCTTTTTCTCGGTCTATACTGCCGCCGGCCTCGTCGGCGGGGGCAAACTGTTCGAGACCAGCTTCGCAGGGTTGTTCGGCAACACAGGCATGAGCGACTACATGCTCGGCATCTGGGTAACGGCGCTGGTCGTGCTCGCCTACACCATGGTTGGCGGTTTCCTAGCGGTCAGCCTGACCGATTTCGTGCAGGGCCTGATCATGGTCACCGCGCTTGTAATCATGCCGCTGGTCATCATGTTCGGACCCGGAGGCAGCGCGGGCGGATCGCTTCAGCAAGTGGATGTCCCGGGCTTCCTCAGCCTGACGCAGGGGCTGACTGTCCTAGGTTTCATCAGCGCTGTGACATGGGGCCTTGGCTATTTCGGCCAGCCGCACATCATCGTGCGCTTCATGGCGGTGCGCAGCGTCGAGGACATGCCGACCGCACGCAATATCGGCATGGCATGGATGGGCGTCGCGCTTATCGGAGCGATCGGCATCGGACTGGCCGGACGGGCCTATGTCGACCGGAACGGCCTGGTGGTCGACGACCCGGAGACGATCTTCATCGTGCTCGCCAATCTACTGTTCCACCCGCTGGTGACCGGTTTCCTGCTGGCGGCCCTTCTCGCGGCCATCATGTCGACGATCAGCTCGCAGCTGCTCGTCGCCTCGAGTTCGCTGACGGAGGACTTCTACAAGCTGTTCTTCCGCAAGGACGCGGGCGAGCGCGAGAGCGTAAACGTCGGGCGGATCTGCGTTGCGCTGGTTGCGCTGGTTGCGATCCTCATTGCGCGCAACCCCGACAGCGAGGTTCTCGGGCTCGTATCGAACGCCTGGGCCGGATTCGGCGCAGCATTCGGCCCGTTGATCGTCCTGTCGCTGACCTGGGACCGCATGACCGGATCGGGTGCCGTCGCGGGCCTTATAACCGGCGCAGTGGTAGTGGGGGCGTGGATCGCGCTCGGCTGGAATGCCGCAATGCCCGGCTTCGATGGCGGCCTCTATGAAATCGTGCCGGGCTTCATCGCTGCATGGTTGGCAATCGTCGTGGTAAGCAAGGCAACGCAGGCGGAGGCCGTAGCACAAGGGAGCTGAGACATGGCCAAGATCACAGGCCTCGGCGGCGTATTCTACGTCGTGAAGGATCCCGAGGCGACACGCGCATGGTATCGTGACACGCTGGGGGTGGATGGCGACTACGGCCCGCAACTCAACTGGTCGGAAGAGACCAAGGACCAGCCTTACTCGCTGATCAGCCACTTCAAGGACGACGAGTACATCAAGCCCGGCAAGGGTGGCTTCATGATCAACCTGCGCGTCGATGATCTCGACGTGTTCGTGGCACAACTCAGGGAAAAGGGTGTCGACGTGCTCGACAGTGTCGACGAGGGGTACGGCAAGTTTGCCTGGCTGCTCGACCCCGATGGCGTGAAGATCGAATTGTGGGAGCAGGTCGAGGCTCCGTGACACCATGGCCACGATGCGCGTGTTAGCGCCTTGTTAACCATGTTTGGCGATAGTCTCCCTCATGCGACTGCATCCCGCCCTGCTCTCTCCTCTCCTCCTCGCGGTGGCGGGATGCGGCGCTGTTCCTGACAGCAGGGCTCCCAAGCGCGTCAGCACCGAAGCTGGCATGCCGACGATTTCCCAGATGCGGCCGGAGGCGGTCCAGTGCCAAACCGAACTGGGCAGGACAGGATCCAACTTCGCCCCGCTGCCGGACAAGTATTACGGAGCCGGCTGTTCAGCCCTGAACGCCGTGAAGCTCGATGGAATCGGCGGGGACAATGGCCAGTTCATGGTCACCAACCTCGGCCCTCTCGCATGTCCCGCCGCCAATACGCTGGCAAGCTGGGCGCGCTTCGGGGTCGATCGCGCCGCTCGCCAGATCATGGGCAGCCCCCTCAGGCGCCTTGAGACCATGGGCAGCTATTCCTGCCGCAATGTCGCCGGCACCGGGCGCCTGTCGGCCCACGCGCGTGCAGAGGCTGTCGATGTCTCGGCTTTCGTGCTGGCCGACGGTCGGCGCATTTCAGTCAAGGACGGCTGGTCGGCCTCGCCAAAGGAACGCGAATTCCTGCGTACCGTCCACCAGAGCGCCTGCAAGCGCTTCGGCACCGTGCTCGGCCCCGATTACAACGCGGCGCACCACGATCACCTGCACCTCGAATTCGGTGGCAATTCTTACTGCCGTTGAGCGAACCGAAGGGCTGTTGCCGCCCTATCCCGCGACGATCCTGGCGCCGCCTTCCAGATGGGCTTCCATCCGCAGGCGGACAGCCTGGCTGGGATGTTCGGCCCCCAATTTCGTCATCATGTTGGCGCGGTGGATTTCCACTGTGCGCGGGCTGATCGACAACTCCCGCGCAATCATCTTGTTGCTGCACCCTTCGGCCAGCCAGTCGAGGACCTCGCGTTCGCGCGGGGAGAGGGCGGCAATGCGGTTGCGCGCCTCGACCATCTTGCGACGGGCCTCGGCATAGGCGTCGGCTTCGCCGCCAATGCGGGCAATGGCATCGCCCAGTCGTTCTTCACGCAATGGCAGGCTGAGATAGTCGAGTGCTCCTGCCTTTATGGCCTCAACCACCCGGCCCGGCCGGGGTTCGAACGAGGTTCCGACAACCGGCAGCCATTTCCCATCGACCGCCAGTGCCCGCAGCACACGCGCAACGCCCCCACGATCCGGATCGTCGTAGGCAAGCACGACTCCGCGAACCGGATTGTAGGAGAGAAGCTCCGAAGTGTCGGCGTAGACTTCGCAATGGTAACCAAGGTCGAAACCGAGATGGGCCTGTTCGGCCCGGGAACGACTTGATCCACCGACGATATGAAGATTTTGTCGTGTTTCCATGGACATAGGCTTGCCGCAATACGCAAATTTGCCAAATCCGGATCACTACCTATTCGGATGTTTACTTCGTTCTACTGCCCGTAGACTTGGGTATTCGCGCCGGTTTTCAAGTCATCCAATTTGGACCTATTAATCGTCCCCGCGATAGAAACTGTAATCCGGCAGGGAATGGAAGGCGTTCTTGAGTGCATCGCCCCAGCTTGAAGAGATGGCCTGGAAATAGGGATCGTCGTGATTCACGCGATGCTGGTGTGACGGTTCGTAGCTGTCGCGCTCGATCACCTGCAGGTCGAGCGGAAGTCCGACCGAAAGGTTCGCCTTGAGCGTCGAATCGAAACTGACCATGAGCAGCTTCACCCCGTCTTCGAGGCTCATCTGCCTGTCGTAGCCACGTATGATGATCGGGCGCCCGTATTTGGTTTCGCCAATCTGGAAAAACGGCGTGTCGTGGCTGGCCTCGATGAAGTTGCCCTCGGGATAGACCATGAACAGGCGGGGCTCCATGCCGGCGATCTGGCCGGCGACGATGATGGAAGCTGTGAACTTGCCCTGCCCGCGCGCACCATTGGCATCCTGCCGGTCGCCGATGACCCTGCGCAGGAGTCGTCCGATCTCGGTCGCGACCTGGAACATGGTCGGACTGCCCAGAATGACGTTGTCGCGCTCCCCGGGCTCCTTGCTGCGTTCTTCCAGCAGACTGATCACCGCCTGGGTCGAAGCGAGGTTTCCGGCGGTCATCACGGTGATGATCCTTTCGCCCGGAACGGTCCAGGTGAACATCTTGCGGAACACGGAAATGTTGTCGACGCCCGAATTGGTGCGCGTGTCGCTCATCAGGACGAGGCCCTTGTCGAGCACCATTCCAACACAATAGGTCATTGATCCGAATCTCCGGCAGCTATTGCTGCACTTGCTGCTGTTCGACCGCGACGTCCACCTCCAGCACGGCAGAAGCCCCGCCGAAGCTGATGCCGGTCACCGGCGCGGCATCGCGATAATCGCGTCCGGTCGCGACGCGCACGTATCGGGCATCAGGACTGATGCCATTCGAAATGTCGAAGCCGACCCAGCCGAGACCTTCGACATAGGCTTCCGCCCAGGCGTGTCCGGCCTCCTGCTCGATGCGGTCGTTCATCATCAGGTATCCACTGACGTAGCGCGCCGGCACATCGAGCGCGCGGGCGATGCCGATGAAGATATGCGCATGGTCCTGGCAGACCCCGCTGCCCTGCGCGAAAGCCTCTTCAGCCGTCGTGCGTGAATGGGTTGTCCCGGTCTTGTATTCGACCTGTTCGAGGATGCGCGAGGACAGGCGATGGAGCATGTCCAGCCGGTCGGTCCCCCCGTCGGTGAGCTGTTTCATGAGCTTGCGCATCCCGCCGCCCGGCTTCGTGCGCGCGGTCTGCGACTGGAAGCTCCACAGGGGGAGGTGGCCCGCATGGCGACCGATAACCCCGGCCTGGTCGCTGGTTTCAACCACGCCGCGGCACGTCACGGTTACTTCCTGCGCGCCGCTCTCCACCCCGATCAGGGTGACGGTGTTGTGGTGCTGGTCCTCGAATGTCAGTTCGGGATGGGCATTCAGGTACTCCATGTCCCATTCGATGATCCTCTGCCCCTGCGTCTCCTTCGGCGTTAGCCGCAGCCGCTGCAGGGCGTGCACGACAGGAGCGTGGAAGCGGTAGCGGGTGGTATGGCGGATCGAGAGGCGCATCAGGAGAGGAACCGGTAATCGTCGGCGATCGCATTCGCGATGGCGGAGTTGGTCGATACGAACTCGACGAGGAATTCGTGGAGCCCCTGGTCGAACACCTCTTCGATGGTCAGACCGGTCAGGTGCGTGTCGGAATCACGCATCAGGGCGTTGCTCTGCCCTTCATGGCCGTGCAGCCGTGCGAGCGCCGTCAAGGTCTCGCGCAAGGCAGAGTGACAGAAGGCAAGGCTGCGCGGAAAACGATCGTCGAGGATCAGGAATTCGCAGATCCCGCGTGCGTCGATCTGGCCGGCATTGAGCCAGCGAAACGCGCGGTCGCCCGAAACCGAGCGCAGCACCTGGTCCCACTGGCCGGTGTCGAGGCTCGACCCGACATAGGATAGCGACGGCAGCAGCAGGTAGTACTTGATGTCGAGGATGCGGGCGATGCTGTCCGCTCTTTCGAGGAAGGTCCCGGCGCGGGCAAAGTGATAGCCCTCGTCGCGCAGCATCGAACCGGCCATGGCGCCATGGGCCAGCGTACCGGCGCGGCGGATCGTCGCGACGATGTCGAGCACGCGGTTCTCGCCAACCGGGCGGGCAAGCTGGTCCTTCATCACCAGCCAGTTCTCGTTGATCGCCTCCCACAATTCGCCGCTGATGGCATTGCGGGCAAGCCGCGCATTCTGGCGGACCAGCCCGAACATGGCGAGGATCGAGGACGGATTGTCCTTGTCGCGCAGGATGTGGTTCCATGCCTGCATCCCCGTATAGGTACCGTGCTTCGCCTCGTAGCTGGCGCGCTGGCCGGATGTGGCGATGACCGACCGCCACTCCTCTTCCGCCGTGACGAGATCGCGGGTCAATGCCATGCGCAGGCCCGCATCGAGCAGGCGCGCAGTGTTCTCCGCCCGCTCGAGGTAGCGGAACATCCAGAACAGTCCGTTTGCGGTCCTGCCGAGCATATCAGTCCTTCAGCACCCAGGTGTCCTTGGTGCCGCCTCCCTGGCTCGAGTTGACGACGAGCGAACCCTCTCTCAGTGCTACCCGGGTCAGGCCGCCGGGCGTGATGTCGATCTTGTCGGGCGAAACAAGGACGAAGGGCCGCAAGTCAACATGCCGTGGCGCGAGCCCCTTCTTGGTGAAGATCGGGCAGGTGGAAAGCGAAAGCGTCGGCTGTGCGATGTAGTTTTCCGGGTGCGCGACGATCTTGCGGCGAAACTCCTCGATCTCCTTCTTGCTCGAGGTAGGACCGATCAACATGCCGTAACCGCCTGATCCGTGGACTTCCTTCACCACCAGTTCGGCGAGGTTGTCGAGGACGTACTTGAGTTCGTCCGGATCGGCGCAACGGTGTGTCTCGACATTGGGCAGGAGGGGCTTCTCGCCGGTATAGAACTCGACGATTTCAGGCATGAATGAATAGATCGCCTTGTCGTCGGCGACGCCGGTGCCGGGGGCATTGGCAATGGTGATCCCGCCAGCGCGATAGACGTCCATGATGCCCGGTACGCCCAGCACGCTGTCCTCGTTGAAAGTCAGCGGGTCGAGGAAGTCGTCGTCGACACGGCGATAGAGCACATCGACCGGCTGGTATCCCGCGGTTGTCCGCATTGCGACGCGGCCATCGACCACGCGCAGGTCGCTCCCCTCGACCAGCTCTGCGCCCATCTGGTCGGCAAGGAAGGCATGCTCGAAATAGGCGGAATTGTAGATGCCCGGCGTCAGCACGGCGACGACGGGCTTGTCCTGCGCACATTTGGGAGCGCAGGCGGCGAGGCTCTTCGCGAGGCGCCGCGGATAATCCGAAACCGCCTCCACCGGCATGCGCATGAACAGCTCGGGGAACATCGCCATCATCGTTTCGCGGTTCTCGAGCATGTAGCTGACGCCCGATGGCGTGCGGGCATTGTCCTCCAGCACGAAAAATTCGTCCGGACCGGTACGGACAAGGTCGATGCCGACGATATGGGTATAGACCCCGCCGGGCGGGGTGAAGCCGACCATGTTTGGCAGCCATGCGGCATTGTCGCGGAACAGCCGTTCCGGAATGCGACCCGCGCGGATGATCTCCTGCCGGTGGTAGAGATCGTGCATGAAGGCGTTCAGGGCAGAAACACGCTGCTCGATCCCGCGGGTGAGCTTGCGCCATTCGGCGGCCGTGATCACCCGGGGCACCATGTCGAAGGGGATCAGCCGTTCCTCGGCCTCGTCCTCGCCATAGACATTGAAAGTGATGCCGGTCTTGCGGAAATTGGTCTCCGCCTCGCCGTGCTTGCGCTTCAGCAGGGCGGTCTTCTGCTCGTCGAACCAGCTGCAATAGGAGGCATAGGCTTCGCGCACGGTGCCATCGGCATTGTGCATCTCGTCGAAATTTCCCGCGCTACCGCTCATTGTCCCCCGGGGATTCGACCGGAGGAGAACCCGCCGGTGACTTACAGGAACACAAGCATTCAGGCGCGGTCAAGTTCCGAAAGCACGACCGCTATGGCTTCATTCGTCATGACGAGGCCCATATGCGAGCAACGAACCGCTATCGCGCGGTCGCGTTCGCCGGGCTTGCCGCAGGCGCAACGCGGGTGCACCACCCCGTCGCGCGGGCTCCAGATGGCCACAGTCTCGACAGGCGGCTTCTCCGACAGGACGGTATCTATCTCCGGTTCGTCCACGCGGTGGCCGGCAATGGCCTGATAGGCACGCCAGCCGTTGTTGGCGCGCGGGCTACCCGAGAAGGGCGAGCCCAGAGTGATCACTCGCGATATCTTGTCCGGATGCTTCTTGGCCAGTTCGCGAGCCATGACCCCGCCCAGCGACCAACCCACGAGCGCGATCGGCTCGCCATCCTTCTCGAACAGGGTGAGCAGGCGTTTTTCGACACGATCGAAACGGTCCGCGGTCGCGCCGAGATTGTAGCCGAGCCCCCACTTCTTCGCGATGTGCCCCGCGGCCTCCAGCCTGCGTGCCATCCAGCGCATCCGGATCGGGTGTGCACCGAAGCCGGGCAGCAGCATGACCGTTTGTGGGCGGCGTGCGGGAGCGATCGCGAGCGGCTGGCCGAGCTTGCGGCGCAGCGGCTCGAACGGCCACAGGAATTCGCGCAGGAACAATTGCCAGCGCGGGCCGCGCGCGTCGTCCGGGCAAGGTTCGGCCGCCAGCGACAGCCGCCGGGCGAGTTCCTCGCGGTCGATGAAATTCGTGTCTCTGAACGGTAACGTTGCCATCACCGCGTAATAATGCACGAGGCCGATGAACGGCTCCCGAAAATCAAACGGTCATTCAACCGTCGCAGTCGCCGATCCGCTCCTGGTTCGATTTCATGGTCATCTTCATGGTCTTGCCGTCGGGTGTCTGGGCATCCATCGTCATGGTCATGCTGGACGAGGTAGTGGTTCCGGTACCCTGCATCGTCATGCGGGCCATACCATGTTCGGGTCGCGAGCAATTCATCACCGCGTCGATCGTCCCGCCATCGGTCTCGAACTTCTCGAAACTGCAATCCTCGTTCTTGTTCGACTGGCGGGCCATTTCCTCAAAGCCCTTGGCGGCTTCTTCCTTCGTCAGGCAGTATTCGTGGGTCTGCGGGCCGACGGAGATCATCTTTTTCATCATCTCCTGGATTTCCTTGGGCGCGCCGGGCACCTCGACATTCACCATTTCGACCGTGGCGCGGTATTGGCCCGGTTCGGGCTTCACGAGGTCCTTCGACTTCTCCGCTGCCTCTTTCATGGTGATCTTGCCATCGCCGTCCGCGTCCGCTTCGGGGCTGCCGCACGCGGCGACGAGGGCGGTTGCAGCAGCGAGCAGTAGATAACGGCGCATTGAAATCTCCCTAGGACTGGCGACGAAGCTAACAGTCGGAAGCCATTGCGCAAGCGAAGTTGCAGCACACAACTTTGTTCCCCATATGTGCACGCATGGCTGAGCTTGTAATCCGACGCGGACTCGAAGAACCCGACACCACCGGGGAGTTCGTACCCCACAAGCCGACACGGCCCGACAAGTCGATGGGCGGGCGGCCGTTCAAGCTCGTCAGCGACTACACGCCCTCGGGCGACCAGCCCACGGCGATCGCCGAACTGGTGGAGGCCGCAAGGGACGGCGAACAGACGCAGGTGCTGCTGGGCGTGACCGGCTCGGGCAAGACCTTCACCATGGCCAAGGTGATCGAGGAAATGCAGCGACCCGCGCTGATCCTCGCACCCAACAAGATCCTCGCTGCGCAGCTCTATGGCGAATTCAAGAGCTTCTTCCCCGACAATGCGGTCGAGTATTTCGTCAGCTATTACGACTACTACCAGCCCGAAGCTTATGTGCCGCGCTCGGACACCTACATCGAGAAGGAAAGCTCGGTGAATGAGGCGATCGATCGGATGCGCCACTCGGCCACGCGCGCACTGCTCGAACGCGATGACGTGATCATCGTCGCCTCGGTCTCGTGCCTCTACGGCATCGGCTCGGTCGAGACCTATTCGGCGATGATCTTCGACCTCAAGACCGGCGACACGGTCGACCAGCGCGAGATAATCCGCAAGCTGGTCGCGCTGCAGTACAAGCGCAACGACGCCGCATTCCAGCGCGGCAACTTCCGCGTGCGCGGCGACAATCTGGAAATCTTCCCGAGCCACCTCGAGGATACCGCCTGGCGGATCAGCTTCTTCGGCGACGAGATCGAGGAGATCAGCGAATTCGACCCGCTGACCGGCAAGAAGGGCGCCGCGCTCGACAAGGTGCGCATCTACGCCAACTCGCACTACGTCACCCCCGGGCCGACGATGAAGCAGGCCATGGCGGCCATCAAGTTCGAGCTCGAAGAGCGGCTCAAGGAACTGCACGAGGAAGGCCGCCTGCTCGAAGCGCAGCGGCTGGAACAGCGCACCAATTTCGACCTCGAGATGATTGCTGCGACCGGCTCATGCGCGGGGATCGAGAATTACAGCCGCTTCCTCACCGGTCGCCTGCCGGGCGAACCGCCACCGACCTTGTTCGAATACCTGCCCGAGAACGCGCTGCTGTTCGTCGACGAAAGTCACCAGACCGTGCCGCAGGTCGGCGCGATGGCGCGCGGTGACCACCGCCGCAAGATCACGCTAGCCGAATACGGGTTCCGCCTGCCCTCGTGCATCGACAACCGCCCACTGCGCTTCAACGAATGGGACGCGATGCGCCCTCAGACCATTGCGGTTTCGGCCACGCCCGGCCCGTGGGAGCTGGAACAGTCGGGCGGCGTCTTCGCCGAGCAGGTCATACGCCCCACCGGCCTCATCGACCCGCCGGTCGAGATCAAGCCGGTCGAGGACCAGGTGCAGGACTGCATCGAGGAGTGCCGCAAGACCGCGGCAAAGGGCTATCGAACGCTCGTCACCACGCTGACCAAGCGCATGGCCGAGGACCTGACCGAGTTCATGCACGAGGCCGGCGTGCGCGTGCGCTACATGCACTCCGACGTCGAAACGCTGGAGCGCATCGAGCTGATCCGCGACCTGCGCCTCGGCGTCTATGACGTGCTGGTCGGCATCAACCTGTTGCGCGAAGGCCTGGACATTCCCGAATGCGGGCTGGTCTGCATCCTCGATGCCGACAAGGAAGGCTTCCTGCGTTCCGAAACCTCGCTCATCCAGACCATCGGCCGCGCCGCGCGCAATGTCGACGGGCGAGTGATCCTCTATGCCGACCGCATCACCGGCAGCATGGAGCGCGCGATGGCGGAGACCGAGCGCCGCCGCGAAAAGCAACGCGAGTACAACGAGGAACACGGCATCACGCCGCAGACGATCAAGCGCCAGATCGCCGATATCGTTGCCCACACTGCCGCGCAGGACGGAGTCACCGTCGACACCGGGGATGACGAGCGCAACAACCTCGTGGGCCACAACCTGCGAGCCTATATCGAGGATCTCGAGAAGCGCATGCGCGCCGCTGCCGCCGATCTCGAATTCGAGGAAGCCGGACGTCTGCGCGACGAAATCCGCAGGCTCGAGAATGACGAGCTCGGCCTTGGCGATGGCGAGAAGAAGGCGCCGCTCGTCGGCCGCTCCAATGAAGGCAAGCCAGGCACACGCAAGACCCGTTACGGCAAGACAAGATACAAACGAATGGGGGGCAAGCCCTAGAGCAGTTTGTCGCCCCGCAACGGCGTTCGTCCGATAGTCCTTGCCTCATCGGGCAGGTCACGCGATGCCCTGCACCAGGGGAGAACTGTCATGACACCTAGGTTCCTGTTCGCGGTGGCACCCGTCGCGCTCGTCCTGTCCGCCTGCGCCACTACCGCCGTCGATCCGACGCCTGCAGTCGATACCGCCGCCATAGCCAGCGCCGTCGCGGCTTCCGACCGGCCCGAAAACGCGCGCAAGATGGACCAAGGCCGCAAGCCTGCCGAAGTCCTCGCATTCCTCGGTCTCGAGCCCGGCATGGTCGCCGCAGACCTGTTCACCGCAACGGGCTATTGGGCAGAGATCATGGGCCACGTCGTTGGCGAGAACGGCAAGGTAATCGCCTACCAGCCCGACCAGTTCTACAACGACGACAAGAGCAAGGCGGCCTGGGCCGGACTAATCGCCCGCAGTCCCGCGGTGGAGATGGCGCGGCACCCCTTCGATGCCTTTGCGCCGCCCGCCAGTTCGCTCGATTTCGCGATCATCAATGACTCCTACCACGACCTTTACTGGACGAGCGAACAGTACAAGATCCCGTTCACCGACCCCAAGGCCTATGTCCGCGCGCTCTATGCCGGGATGAAGCCGGGCGGGATCGTCGGTGTGATCGACCATGTCGGCCAACCCGGCGATACCCGGGCGGTCGTCGATGCCGTCCACCGTATCGACCCGGCAGTGGTTCGCGCCGATTTCGAGGCCGCCGGCTTCGTGTTCGAGGCGCAAAGCGACTTTCTGGCCAACCCGGAAGACGACCATACCAAGCTGGTTTTCGATCCGTCCGTTCGCGGAAAGACCGACCGCTTCGTCTATCGCTTCCGCAAGCCACGCTGATCCTCGCGATCTTGCCTGCATTGCCGACCCTGCCATAGGAGAGAGCATGACTGCCCGGATCCTCGCCCTGCTTGCCGCAAGCTCGGCCCTCGCCCTCAGCCCCGCCCATGCCGCCGACAAGGACGCGAGCGAGAAACCTGCCGCTGCCCCCTACGAAGCGAACAGTGCATCCAAGCGCTTCAGCGGGACCTTCGGCGGGCGTTCCGTGAGTTACACCGCGACGGTTTCGGAGCAGGTGCTCAAGGACGACAAGGGCACGGCCAAGGCGGCGATCGTCACGACCGCATATGTCGCCGAGCCGCGCGACCCGAACCGCCCGGTCACCTTCCTGTTCAACGGGGGGCCGGGCTCGGGTTCGCTCTGGCTGCAGATGGGAGCTTTCGGGCCCAAGCGCGTCGCCATCCCATCAGATGCCAGGGACGACGGCGGGCCGCCCTATCCGATCCTCGACAATCCCGATTCACTGCTCGACGTGACCGACCTCGTGTTCATCGACCCGGTAGGCACCGGATGGAGCCACACGATCGGCGACACCGACCCCAAGGATTACTGGGGCGTGACGCAGGATGCGAAATCGGTCGCGCAGGTCATCCGCCAATGGCTCAGCGAGAACGGACGCTGGAACAGTCCCAAATACCTCGGCGGCGAGAGCTACGGCACGACCCGCAGCGCGGCGGTCGTCAACGAGCTGGAGGGCGGATACAACGACGTCTCGCTCAACGGGGTGATCCTGATTTCGACCGTGCTCGATTTCGCAGCCGGGGCGGAAACCGAAGGGGCCGAGCTGGGCTATATCACCACCCTCCCCTCTTTCGCCGCGACCGCACTCTTTCACGGCAAGGCGAGCGCCCCCTCGGTCGAGCAATTCGTTGAGGAAGCACGCCAGTTCGCCATCGGGCCCTACGCTGCCTTCCTGCTCAAGGGGCAGAAAGCCAGCGCGAACGAACGCGCTGCAATTCGCGGCGAACTCGCCCGCTTCACGGGTCTCAGCGAAGCCTATCTCGAAAGCGCCGACCTGCGAGTGACATCGGGCAGGTTCTACAAGGAATTGCTGCGCGACCGTGGCCAGACCGTGGGACGGCTCGATTCGCGCTACACCGGCAAGGACTACGACAATGCCGGCGAATACCCTGACAACGATCCGAGCTTCTACGGCATCGACGGCGGCTATACCGCCGCGGCCAACGCCTACATGCGGGACACCATCGGCTACAAGACCGAGCGACAGTATGTGACTATTGGCGGGGTAAGCGACTGGGACTGGCGCCTCAATGGCGGGCGCGACAGCGATGCCTATCTCAGCGTCGCCCCCTATCTCGGCCGCGCGCTGCGCGAGAATTCGGGCATGCGCATCTATGTCGGCCAGGGCTGGTACGATTTCGCCACGCCGTTTTTCGCTGCCGAGTATGCGCTCAGCCGCACGGGATTTCCGCAGGACCGGATCGAGTTCCATTACTACGACGCGGGACACATGATGTACGTCCGCGACGAGGATCGGGCCAAGCTTTCGCGCGATATCCGGGCATTCATCCGATCGCGCTGAGGACAGTCGTCGCAGGGCAGTTGAATGCGCGCGCGCCTGTGCCATAGCGCGGCAATGCGTCGCTCACTCGCTCTCCTGCCGCTGCTTCTGGCCGCCGCCTGCAAACCGCCCGCGTCGGACGAGTATGTCGAACGCTCGCGTATTGCCGGCGATGCGAGCGGGCCTTCGGAACCTGCGCCCTCTCCCGATAGCGAAGGTGCCATCTGGGCACCCTCGGGCAAGCCGCAACGGTTATTGTATGGCAAGCCAGGCGGACGGCCGTTGATGGCACTCGAATGCGAGACGACACAAGGCATCCCGCTGCTCGCCTACACGCGGTTCGCCGCAGCCGACGCCCATGCCAAGGCCATCCTCGCCCTCATCGGCAATGGCCATGTTTCGCGCCTCAAGATCGACGCGGTGGAGCATAAGGGCGCATGGTTGTGGAAGGGCGCCGTAGCGGCGGAAGACACCCTGCTCGATGTCCTGACGGGTGCGCGCGAGGTCGAGGCGACGGTGCCCGGCGCCGGAAGCCTGATCCTCAATCCCAGCAACTTGCCGGGCGAGCTGGTCGAAGCCTGCCGCGCTATCGCGAAGCCCGCGCCTTCTCTGCCAGCAGATCCGGCGTAAGGACCTGCGGCAGCTGCTCGGCATCCTTGCCGGGCGCGTACCACAGGTAGAGCGGGACGCCAGCGACGCCCTCCTGGGTCAGCATGCGCGAAATCTCCTCGTCCGGCCGCGTCCAGTCGGCGCGCATCGCAATGACCCCGGCCTTATCGAAGGCTTCCTTCGTGTCCTCGCGTTCGATCGCGACGCTCTCGTTGACCTTGCAGGTCACGCACCAGTCGGCGGTGAACCACAGGAAGACAGGGCGCCCCGACGCGCGGGCCTGCGCGAGCGCTGCATCACTGAAGGCAACCGGCTTGAGCAAGCCCTCGGCGGCTCGTTCCTGAGCTTGCGGCTGCGGGAGGAATGCCAGGGCTGCGCCCATGAAGAGGGCCAGCACTGCAAAGACCGGGCCCGATCTGCCCTGTGCCTGCAAGCGCCCGGCCAATGTCAGCCACAGGAGCAGGACCATCCCCAGCAACAGGGCCATGAACAGAAAACCGGCCCCGCCGATGCGCCAGATGAGCCAACCCAGCGCCAGCACCGTCAGCCCCATCGGCAGCGCCATCCAGCGCCGGAACTTCTCCATCCATGGTCCGGGCCTGGGCAGGCGCGCGCGGATCGCGGGCACGAAACCGACAAGGAGGAACGGCAGCGCAAGCCCGATGCCGAGCGCGACGAAGACGAGCAGCCCGTCGAGCGGCGGGATCACCAGCGCTGCACCCAGCGCGAGCGCCATGAAGGGGCCAGTGCACGGTGTCGCGACGAATGCCGCCAGGAGGCCCGTCGCAAACGAACTTCCGCGCGATGGCTTGCCGCCCGAAATGGCGAAGCCGGGGACTTCGAAGACGCCAAGGAAATTCGCGGTCAGTGCTAGTGCCAGGAGGAAAAGGCCCACCACCACGACCGGGTTTTGCAACTGGAACGCCCAACCGACCTGCTCGCCCGCAGAGCGCAGTGCTAGGATCGCCAGCCCCAATCCCGCGCATGCCAGCACAACCCCTGCCGCATAAGCGAGCGCGTCGTGCCGCGCGGCATGCTCGTCGCCCCCGGCTTTCGCCAGGGTCAGCGCTTTCAGGCTGAGGATCGGGAAGACACACGGCATGACGTTGAGCAGCATCCCGCCGACGAGTGCCGCCAGCAGCAGTTGCCACAGCACCGGCTGCGGCCCGCCCCGGATCGGCTTGACCCCCTCGAGCGGCACATCGGCCGGAAAAGCTGTGAACCGGACGCCGGTACCGTTGCCGAGGTCGAGGATGCCTTCGATCCTTGGCGGGCGCGGTGTCGCTTCGAGCTCGACGGTGTCAGGAATGGCGATTGACGCCAGCGGCACCTCGACGACCAGAAGGTCCCCCTCGCGGATGAAGGTCTGGGTCCCCGTGTAGATGACCTGCTGGCCCTGCCCGATCTCGCCCGTGGCGATGAAGACGTGCGGTTCGCCCGCAAGATCGCTCGCTGCGGGGAGCGGGATGCCGATCCTGAGGCGATCGCCCTTGAACTCGAAACCTGCCTCCGATCCCAGCGGCGGGACTATCGCGGCACGCCATTTGCCGAAGCGCGGGTCCCTCGCCAGTTTGGCGGGATCAAGGGTCAACCGCGCTTCCTGGGGTACGCAGATCTTGTCGGTGCAGGCGAGGTAGCTCGCGACGACCGATATCGGCGCGGTGTTGCCAATCGCTGCCTGCCGCGGAACCGTGATGGGAACGAGGACCGTGTACGGCCCTTCGTAGACATGGTTCATCAGGTCACCGACCACCAGCCGCTGCGGCAGAGGATACTGTGGTTCCCCGGCCTTCCACCCGTCGGGCAATTGCCACTTGAGATCCATGCCCAGCCCCGCATCGCCGGGGTTGGACCAGTATCCGTGCCATTCGGGGGATGACGGCGTGAAATGCAGCGCCAGCGTCCATTCCTGCCCCGGTCGGGGCTGACCATCCGCCACGAGTTCGACCGATATCCTGTCGCTGCCGATACCCTGGGCATTGACGGGCGCGGCGAAGGCCAGCGCCAGCAGCATGAACAGTGCGGCGACGCGCTCCAATATCCTTGCTTCGATCACGCCGCTCGCTCTAGGGATGCCGCCGATGACAGACAAGCGTGACCTGCTGATCCTGGGCGGTGGCCTGGTGGGAATGACCCTGGCGCTCGCCGCCGCGAAGAAGGGATTGTCGAGCCACGTCGTCGACCGTGCCGACCCGTCCGAACTGACCGCGGAAGGCTTCGACGGACGCGCCTCGGCCATATCGACGGCAAGCTGGCGCCTGTTCCGCAATATCGGTCTCGAAGACGCGCTCGAACCGCACGGCTGCGATATCGCCGCCATCGCGGTCATGGACCAGATGAAACCCGGCCGCATCGATTTCCGGCCCGAGCCGCACGAAGGCACGCTCGGACGCATGTTCGCCAACCGCCAGCTGCGACTCGCATTGCACGAGGCGGCGGCCAAGGAACCGCTCATCGCCTGGCACGCGCCGGTGACCGTGGTCGATCGCCAGCGCGGCGAATTCGGGGTCTCGGCAAGGCTGGCCGACGGCACGGTGCTCGAAGCGACGCTGATGGTGGGTGCGGAAGGACGTGGCTCGCCTTCGCGTGAAGAGGCGGGCTTCAAGATGGCCACCTGGGACTACAGCCATCGCGCGCTTATCGTCGGCCTCGACCATTCCAAGTCGCACGAGAATGTCGCGTGGGAAATCTTCTATCCCGACGGTCCTTTCGCCCTACTGCCCATGCTCGACGGGCCGGGTGGCCAGCACCGCAGCGCGCTGGTGTGGACGGTGGACGAGAAGGATGCAGCGGGCGTGCTCAAGCTGTCCGACCGTGCCTTCCTTGCCGAAGTGCGCAAGCGAATGGGCGATATCCTCGGTGATCTGACGCTCAACAGCCAGAGATCGTCCTGGCCGCTCAGCTTCCAGCACACGGCGCGCATCGTCGAACACCGCCTCGCCCTGATCGGCGACAGCGCGCACGGGATGCACCCGATTGCCGGTCAGGGGTTAAACCTTGGCCTGCGCGATGTGGGCGCGCTGGTGGAGGTGCTCGAGGAGGCGCTCCGGCTCGGCCTCGACCTCGGCGATGCGCAGGTGCTCAAGAAATACGAGGAATGGCGCGCGCTCGATTCCCTGATGGTCATGGGCGCGACCGACGGCCTGACGCGCCTCTTTGGCGTCCCCGGCAAGGCGGCCAGTGCCGTGCGCCGGTTCGGAATGGCCGGAGTGCAGCGTTCGGGCTGGCTCAAGCGCTTCTTCATGGACGAGGCGCGTGGAGTATCGGGGCGCCTGCCGGAGATGCTGAAGGCCTAGTTTTCGGCGAGGCTCGGCTGCGAGATACGGTTGCCCGCCCCATCGCGCAGGCGGCGCGGCTCAAGCACGGCGGCGGTCTCGATCAGGTCGAGCGCCTGCTGGGCAGCGGCGTAACGCTCGGCATCGCGAATCCACCCATCGGCACTTTCGGCACCCGGCAGGTTGCGCACTTCGGCAATCGCCGCTTCGGTCCGCCCGCTTTCGAGGAACATCCGCGCCCGTTCGAGACGGCGCTGCGGCTGCGGCGACGGGGCGCTCTCACGGCGCACCACGAAGAGGCTGCCGAGCTCCTCGCGAAATCGCGCGAAACCGCTCCTGTTCGTCGGTTCCGCGAGACGCGGCGCAAGGCCTTCGAGGCGTGCAGTGAGCTGGTCCAGCGTCACCGGATTGCGGCTCGATCGGATCAGCGTGTCGACCGCGTTGGGCATGGCATCGCCGAAGCGCAGGCGCAGCTGGTCGGCAAGATAGCCGAGTTCGGCGCCCTTCTCGATCGCGCGACGGGTGGCAAAGGCGATCAGTAGCCCCTCGGCGCGCGCGGCATTGCCGGCGGCGGCCTGAGCCTGCAGATCGAGCCGCGCGAGGCGCTGTTCGGCAGCGGCAAGGCGCTGGTCGATCCCGCCCTGCTGTTCGGCCACTCTCTCGACTGCCTTCTGGGCAGCCGCCTGACTGGCCGTCGCACTGGGCGTAGGTGACGGGTCGGTGGTTGGGCTCGCCGCGACCTGCTGCGGCGCATCGGCCGCGATTTCCACGGAAGAACCGCTGCCGTTGAGCTTGTAGACTGCGTAACCGACGAGTGTCCCGCCGAGCACGAATGAGGCAAGCACAGCCATCAGTACGGGCCGCCCCGAAGGCCCCGTGCGCCTGCTGCTGGAAAAATCGTTCATAGTATCCGTTCTGCGACCCCGACATCCGCCATCAGGATGCGACCCTCTCCAAGGCTCAGTTCTGGCACAAAGATTCCGCCAATGCCAGCATGTCGGCATCGGTCGGGGCGGCTGCGGTGTGGATGGATCGCCAGCCTTCGCCACAGGCCGCGGCCACGCGCGGGCCGATGGCGATGAGGTCGACCTGCGAGCGGTCGAGCGAATTCCTATCGAACTCCTCGCACAGCCGCTGTGCAGCGCTGGCGGAATGGAGCATCGCCACACCGCCCCCGCGCAAGGCCGTCAATGCTTCTGGTGGAAGAGGTTCGGGCACGGTGCGGTAGACCACCTGCGTCTCCACCCTGATCCCTTCGGGTAGGTCCAGCGGTACGCGGTCTTCCCCGGCGAGCCTGAGTAGCCGGAGCTCGCGTCCGCCAAGCTGGTCGACCAGCGGCTGGAGTCCGCCCCGCCCCGTGCTCGCGACAAGGAAGCCTGCGGCGCGCGCCGTCTCGGCTGTGGTCTCTCCCACGGCATGCACCGGAAGGCGTTTGAGCTTTTCCAGTTCCGCGCCCGCATGGCGCCACACGTTCGCGCTGCCCACGAGCAGTCCGTCGAATTCGTCCGGATCGGTGATGTGCCACTCGACAGGTTCGACGACCGAGAGCGGTGCGCCCTGTATGTCGAGACCCATTGCCCGCGCCGTTTCGACGGTAATCGACCAGCCCGGCTCGGGCCTGAAGACGAACAGCGGCTTCACGCCAATCCGTCGAACAGGCGGACAACCTCGGGAGGTGCAGACCCGAGCAGCTTCCGGGCAAGTTCGAGTGGCGCATTATTGTCGCCATCGCCGAAAGTCGCGGCTTCCTCGACCCTGACGCTTCCGTCTGCGCTGTAGATCGCCGCACGCAGGTGCAGCCGGTTGCCCTCGCGCTGCGTCAGAGCCGCGATCGGGCTGCTGCAGCCGCCACCCAAGCCTTCGAGCAAGCGCCGTTCGGCGCGGATTTCGGCATGGCTGTCGGCATGGTCGATGGCTGCCAGGAGATCGCGCACCTTGGCATCGTCGCTCCTGCACTCGATCCCGATGGCTGCCTGTGCCGGCGCCGGCAGCCAGTCTTCGGGATCGAGCCTGACGCCGACTTCGTCCTCGCCCAACCGGTCGAGCCCAGCTGCTGCTAGGAAAGTGGCATGGGCCTCGCCCGCCTCGAGCTTGGCAATACGGGTGGCGACATTGCCGCGGATGGGCACGACCTCCAGATCGGGGCGCACATGAAGCAATTGCGCCGCCCGGCGTGGTGCGCTGGTGCCGACGCGCGCGCCCTGCGGAATCCCGGCAATCGAGGGCGCGCCGAGCAGGCGGTCCGCCTTGTCCGCGCGTGGCAGGATGGCAGCGATCGCGATCTCTGCTGGCCTGATGGTCTCGACGTCCTTCATCGAATGGACGGCAATGTCGATCCGGCCATCCACCAGCCACTGGTCGAGTTCGCGGGTCCACAAGGCCTTGCCGCCGATTTCGGCGAGCGGGCGGTCCTGTATCCTGTCGCCGCTTGCGACGACCGGGACCAGTTCGACGGCGGATTCGTCCCATTCGTGGGCCGCGCACAGGCGCGCACGGGCCTCGTGCGCCTGCGCCAGGGCAAGCGGCGAACGCCTGGTTCCAAGACGAATGATCGGTGAGACTGGCATCGGGTTTGCTTGCCCTAGCGAGCAGGGGCGCTAAGGGGAAGCCACTGATGACACTGGTTCTCGGCATAGAAAGTTCCTGCGACGAAACCGCAGCCGCGCTGGTCGACGGTGATCGCCGCATCGTGGCACAGCGCATCGCTTCGCAGGACGCGGAACACGCGCCCTATGGCGGTGTCGTCCCGGAAATCGCCGCGCGCGCCCATGCGGAGCGCCTCGCTCCGATGATCGAAGGCGTTCTTGCAGATGCCGGCGTTACCCTGGCCGATTGCGACGCGATTGCCGCGACCGCCGGCCCGGGTCTCATCGGCGGGGTCATGGTCGGTCTCGTCAGCGCCAAAGCGCTCGCCATGGCGAGCGACACGCCACTGATTGCGATCAACCATCTCGAAGGCCATGCCCTGAGCCCGCGCCTGGCCGACGCCAGCATCGGCTTCCCATATGTCCTGCTGCTGGTGTCCGGCGGACACTGCCAGATCCTGCGGGTCGACGGCGTCGGACGCTACAAGCGCCTTGCCACCACGATCGACGATGCGCTGGGCGAAGCGTTCGACAAGACCGCCAAGATCCTCGGCCTCGGTTTTCCGGGCGGCCCCGCAGTCGAGCGCAAGGCAATGGAGGGCGATCCCTCGGCGGTTCCCCTGCCGCGCCCGATGGTCGGCAGCGGCGAGCCCCATTTTTCTTTCGCGGGATTGAAGAGCGCCGTCCTCCGCGCGCACGAAAGCGGCCAATTCGAAATCGCCGACATCGCTGCCAGCTTCCAGCAGGCAGCGGTCGATTGCGTCATCGACCGGTTGAGGGTCGCACTAGCGGAAACCGACGATATCGACACGCTGGTCGTCGCGGGCGGCGTGGCCGCGAATGCGACGGTTCGCGCAGCACTGGAGCAGGTGGCGGCAGACCACGGCATGCGCTTCGCCGCCCCGCCGCCCAAACTGTGCACCGACAATGCCGCGATGATTGCCTGGGCCGGGGTCGAGCGACTTGCGCTGCCGGAATTCTCCCCCGCCCCGCTCGATATCTCGGCCCGCCCGCGCTGGCCGCTCGATCCCGACGCCGCACCTGTTCGCGGTGCCGGAGTGAAGGCATGAGCGTCGGCGTCCTCGGTGCGGGCGCTTGGGGCACGGCGCTCGCGCAGATGCTGGCGAGCGACGGGCGCGAGGTGCTCCTGTGGGCACGCGAGGAAGAGCTCGTCGCCGAAATCAACGCGCAGCACACCAACTCGATCTTCCTTCCCTCCGCAGACCTGTCACCAGAGGTGAAGGCGACCAACGACCTTGCGGAAATGGCAGCGCTGGACACGCTCCTGGTGGTCACTCCGGCGCAGCACATGGGCAGCGTGCTGGCTGCAATGCCCCGACACCCGCGCGACCTCGTGCTGTGTTCCAAGGGTATCGAGGCGGGCACCGGACGACTGATGAACCACGTTGCAGCCGACGCTGCGCCCGGAAGCGCCATCGCAGTCCTGTCGGGCCCGACATTCGCGCATGAGGTTGCTGCCGGATTGCCAACCGCAGTCACACTGGCCTGTGGTGGAGGCGAAGAGCAGTGGGAACGCCTCTCTCCGGTCATCGCAAGGCCGACCTTCCGGCCCTATTTCTCCGACGACGTTACCGGGGCAGAGATCGGCGGGTCGGTCAAGAACGTCCTCGCCATTGCCTGCGGAGTGGTCGATGGCCTCGGCCTTGGCCAGAATGCCCGCGCTGCCCTGATCGCACGCGGATATGCCGAGATGCTGCGTTTCGGTGAGGCACTTGGGGCCCGGGTCGAGACCCTGGCGGGCCTGTGCGGCCTCGGCGATCTGGTCCTTACCTGTTCCTCGACCTCGAGCCGCAATTTCTCGCTCGGCAAGGCACTGGGAGAAGGTCACAGCGCTGTAGACCTGATGGCCGATCGCAGGACGGTGGCGGAAGGCGCGCATACCGCACCCGTGCTTGTCGAACTCGCCGCACGCCATGGCGTCGCCATGCCGATCGTCACCGCCGTTTACGGCCTCATCAAGGGCAACGACCCGCGCGCTACGGTCTCGGCCCTGCTTTCGCGGCCCTTGCGCGCCGAGCAGGAAAACGCCGGATGAGCGCTGACCAGTCCGACGAGGACCTGACCGCACTCGCAAAGGGCGGACGCCAGAACTTCATCGGCTTCCTCCTGCGCCTGCTTGCACGCCTGCCGTTCCTGTTCATCGCCGGGCGCCTTTATGGCCCCGACGCGCTCGGTCGCTTTGCTTCTGCCCTGGTCGTGGTCGAACTCGCAGCGATGATCTGCGCGATGGGCGAGAAGCGCGGGCTGGCCCAACGACTGACCGAAGGAGAGGACGCCCACCCTGCCAACCTCGTCTATGACGGCATGCTGTTGGCGGTCATGTTCTCGGCGGTCGCGGCTGCCTTCTTCTGGCTCGTCCCTGCCCCCTTGTTTCCCTCGGGCCAGTATACCGAACTCGACCGCCTGGTCGTGCTCGCTATCCCGGGATACGCGCTGACCGAAATCGTGCTCGCGGCGCAGGCCTATCGCTACGACATCGCGACAACCGTGCGCGCACGCGCCGTGGTCGAGCCGTGGACGATCTCGATCATGGCCGGGGTATTCTATTTCATTCCGGCGACGAGCGAATCCGGTCTCGCGCTGGCATACCTCGTGTCGATCTACGCCGGCCTGCTGACAGGGCTGTGGTCGTTTTTCCGCAGCTATGGCCCGCCCCGCGCATGGCGACCCCATCCGTCCTACATGGCGCGGATGACAGCGAGGGCGCTTCCGCTGGCCACTGCCGATGCGATCGAGTGGGGGACGCGCAGGCTCGACATCTTCATTCTCGGCCTCTTCGCCGCGCCTGCTGCCGTCGGCGTTTACTACATCGCCCAGCAGGTCGCGAGCCTGCCGCAGAAGCTCAAGACCAGCTTCGAGCCAATCCTCGGGCCGGTCATCACCAAGAACCTCAAGACCAAGAACTACGAAGCCATCGCCAGACAGGTTTGCCAGGTCGGCTTCTGGATCGTCGCGATGCAGGCCGGCATTGCCCTCGCGCTGGGCGTGCCGGGCGAGGCTGTCATGGGCCTCGTCGGTCCCGAATTCGTCGGCGGAACGGGTGCGCTGGCCTTCTTGCTCGCAGCCGAAGTCGTGGCCGCTACGGCCGTGGTTTCCGAAGCGGTCCTCATCTATGTCGCGCGGGTCAAGAACCTGTGGATCTCGATCGGCACCATTGTGCTGCAGGGCGTGCTTACCGTCGTCCTGATCGAGGCAATGGTGGCAGGCGGCTATGGCGAGCCTTTCAAGGCTGCCGCTGCCGCAATCGCACTTGCCCTTGCGCTTGGCACGGCGAGCCTCGTCAAGGCGATCCTCCTGTCGAAGATCCTCGGCCAGTCGATCAACAATTTCCGCTGGGCACTGGTTTGGGCTGCGGCACCCGCCGTGGTCGTCGGCTTCATCGCGACCAGGCTGCCCGAATGGGCCGAGCTGGCTTTCGGCATTCCCGCGATCCTCGGCGTCTACGGCTGGGTCATCTGGCGGCGCGGCTTCGGACCTGAGGACCGCGTCCTGTTCAAGCGCAGCCGCAGCAAGGAAGCGGTCGAGGAAAGCTGAGCCGCGCCCGGTTGGCACGGCAGGCCAGGCTCGGCTAGGAACCCCGCCATGCGCATCCGCCCTTCCCTTGCGATCTTTTCCGGCGCCGTCCTGATCGCCGCCATAGGCTATGCCGTTGCATTGCCGACGGCAGACGCTTTCGTCGCTCCGCTTCAGGCGAAAGCCAAGGCAGCCATCGACGAAGCCGGCGGCCGCGGCGTCGAGGCGGATTTCGTCGACCGGAATGGCTCGCCGACACGCCATCCGTGGCTCAAGGGCGGTCGCAGGCTCGATGACGACACCCGTGCCCGCGTCGCCCATGCCGTCGCCGCTGTCCCGGGAGTTGGCGGCGTGGCCTGGGCCGATGGGACGGCACGTGCCGAGAGCGCGAAGCTGAAATACGAACCGCTCCATTGTCAGGATGATGTCGCCGGTCTGTTGCGCACGCGATCCATCAGGTTCGAGGAAGCGTCGAGTTCGCTCGACCCTTCGAGCCGCAAGCTTTTGGACGAGGTCGCCGATGCCCTGCGTCCGTGCCTCGGTTCGATAATCTCCATCACGGGGCATACCGACAGGATCGGGAACGAGGCGGGCAATATCGCTCTCAGCATGGAGCGTGCCCGCGCCGTGCGCGAGGCGCTTGTCGGCCGGGGCATTCCCCGCGACGGGCTCAGGGCGCGCGGGGTCGGTTCCTCGGAACCGGTTGACGGCCTGACGCCCGAAGATCCTGCCAATCGGCGCATCGAATTTGCCGTGATACGGACCGAGCCGTTGACCCCCACGCCTGTCGATACCCCGGGAGCGCGTTGAGATGCCTGTCTGGTTCGAACTGGTCGCCCTGATGCTTGCAGGATATGGGGCCGGAATAGGAATTGGCTGGGTCCTTTGGGGCCGCAGCGACACCGAAAGGGATGGCGAATGACCGAACTGCTGCAAACCTACTGGCCCGCGATCGTGCTCGCGCTGGTCGTCGGGCTTGTCATCGCCTGGTACGTCTTCCGCGCCAATCGCAAGACGCGCGTGACCGGCACTTTGCATGACGTGCTCGACGAGGGCGCAGCACCTGCCGAACGAAACCGTGCGCTGATCGACAGCGCCCCCGCGGCAACCGTCGACCCGGCACCGAAAGCCGCGACTCCGGCACCGTCGACGGGCGACGACCTCACCCGGATCAAGGGCCTGGGTCCCAAGCTGGCCACCACGCTGGGCGAGATGGGGATCACCGGATTTGCGCAAATCGCCGCCTGGGACGACGCCGAGATCGAGCGGGTCGATGCCCAGCTCGGTCGCTTCCAGGGGCGTATCCGCCGTGACGACTGGGTAGGCCAGGCGAAACTGCTCGCAGAGGGCGACGAAGCCGGTTTTGCAGGAAAGTACGGCAAGCTCGATTAAGGCGGGAACAATCCTTCGGAAGCGATGTTGTTCCCTCAGGGTCGTCGCCTGACAGGAGAGCAAGGATGGGACAGCAATTGCGTGTTCTCGTCGCCGAAGACGAGCTCATCGTGGGTTACGATCTTTGCGACACGGTGGCCGAAGCCGGCTACGAAGTCGAAGGCCCCTACGACGACATTTCGTCCGCCATGCTCGCCTTTCAGAAGAACAAGCCCGACGTCGCGATTCTCGACGTCCAGCTCGGCGACGGCATCGTCTATCCGCTGGCAGAGCAGATGATGGCCGAGAACGTGCCCGTCATCTTCCACTCGGGCCAGCTGACCCCCGGCGAGGTTGCCCAGCGCTATCCCTCGGCCCAGGCACTTGCCAAGCCTTGCCCCCCGGCCGATGTCATCGCCAGCGTACAGCAGGCCCTCCACCAGCACTGACGGACAATTTCGGAACCGGCGCCGTTCGGGATCGGTTGGGTAAGGTAACCCACCAATCCCGAAAGGAATTTTCATGTCGCTCCCGAAAATGATCGCCGCCCATCCGCAGGTGCAGGACGAGACCGAGGAACTCGTCCTTGCTGCCCGCCACGCAATGCTGTGCTCGCTCTTCTGCACTTCCTGCGCCGACGCCTGCGTGGCCGAGGACATGGACATGGCGCAGTGCATCCGCAACTGCCTCGACTGCGCCGACGTCTGTGCTGCAACCGCCCGCCTCGCAGTGCGCCGTACTGCCCAGAACATCGATGTCCTGCGCGCCCAGGTGGAAGCGTGCATCAAGGCTTGCGAAACCTGCGCCGCCGAATGCGAAGGGCATGACAATCCGCATTGCCAGCTTTGTGCGCAGATGTGCCGCGAATGCGCAGAGGACTGCCGCAAGGCGCTGCCCCTCATCAACTGATTGGATTTGCGACGGCGCATGGTAATCTCGCCATGTGCCGAAGCTGCAGACCCTGATTGCGCTCGACGCGGCTGACCGCGTCGCCACGATCGAGGCGATGGGACGGATCGCCTGGGCCCAATGGCTCGTGCGCGCCGTCCCTCCGCGGCACTGGCGCTCGCATTTCGGCACCGGAGCGCCGTCCGATCCGGCAAAGCATCCCAGGGGCACCGACATCGCCACAGTGCGCCGTATCCGGCTCGCCGTGTCGCGGGCTCTGCGAAATATGCCGGGGTCCCCGCAGTGCCTGCCCCAGGCGCTGGCTGCACGGCGTATGCTGGAGCGGCGCGGGATTCCTTCGCAGCTTTATATCGGCACGATGCGCGACGACGCCGGCGTCCCGCGCTTCCATGCCTGGCTCAAGGTCGACGACGAATGGGTCACGGGAATTTGCGACGAGAGCCGCTACACGCTGTTCACCAACAAGGGTCCGCAACAGGCCTGACGCCCCCTTGCGGAAGGCGGGCAAGCCTGCCAGTGGCGGGACCGTAACAAAGGAGACCACATGGCCGGAATGGTGCCCTTCGCCTGGGAAGATCCCTTCAACCTCGACGAGCAGTTGACCGAGGAAGAGCGGATGATCCGCGACGCAGCCCACGCCTTCGCACAGGGCGAGCTGCAACCCCGCGTGATCGAAGGATTTTCGAAGGAAATCGACGATCCCGAACTCTTCCCCATGATGGGTGAAGCCGGTCTCCTCGGCGCGACGATCGACCCGGAATACGGTGGCGCCGGTGCCAGCTACGTGGCCTATGGCCTGATTGCGCGTGAAATCGAGCGTGTCGACTCGGGGTACCGCTCGATGGCCTCGGTCCAGTCGAGCCTCGTCATGTTCCCGATCAGCGAATACGGGTCGGAAGAGCAGAAGAAGAAGTACCTGCCCGGTCTCGCCAGCGGCAGGCTCATCGGTTGCTTCGGCCTGACCGAGCCCGATGCGGGATCGGACCCGGCAGGCATGAAGACCGTCGCTAAGAAGGTCGACGGCGGCTACGTCATTTCCGGTTCGAAGACCTGGATTTCAAATTCTCCCTTCGCTGATGTCTTCGTCGTCTGGGCGAAGAGCGAGGCGCATGGCGGCGGCATACGCGGCTTCATCCTGGAAAAGGGCATGAAGGGCCTCTCCGCCCCCAAGATCAAGGGCAAGATCAGCCTTCGCGCATCGACCACCGGCATGATCGTCATGGACGAGGTCGAAGTGGGCGAGGACGCGCTGCTGCCCGAGGTCCAGGGCCTCAAGGGCCCCTTCGGCTGCCTCAATCGTGCCCGCTATGGCATCAGCTGGGGCGCGCTCGGCGCGGCCGAATTCTGCATGCACGCCGCGCGCCAGTATGGACTCGACCGTCACCAGTTCGGCGTGCCGCTGGCTTCCAAGCAGCTGTACCAATTGAAGCTGGCCGACATGATGACCGAAATCTCGCTCGGCCTGCAGTCGTCCTTGCGCGTCGGGCGCCTGATGGACGAAGGCAAGTTCGCGCCGGAGATGATCTCTATCGTCAAGCGCAACAATGTCGGCAAGGCGCTCGATATCGCGCGCAAGGCCCGCGACATGCACGGCGGCAACGGCATCTCGGAAGAGTATCAGGTCATCCGCCACATGGTGAACCTGGAGACGGTCAACACCTACGAAGGCACGCATGACGTCCATGCGCTGATCCTGGGTCGCGCGGTGACGGGGATTGCGGCGTTCTGAAGCCCTTTCCCACTTTTCGGCATGGTGGCAGGAAGGTCGCATGATCGGTTCGCAACCAGCTGAAAGCCTCGGTTTTGCGGCATTTCGGGCGCCCTTCGTCCTTATTTCCAGGACCGTGTTCCATGTGTTCCATATTGTAGGAGCGGAATCATGATGCGCCTCTTCGCCTACTTCCGCAGTTCGACCAGCTATCGCCTGCGCATCGCCCTTAACCTCAAGGGGCTCGACTACGAGGTCATCCCGGTCGACCTGCGCACCGACGGGCAGAAGGCGCCGGAATTCGTGGCGCGCAATCCGTTCGGCGGCGTGCCCATGCTCGAAGCCGACGGACGCGACCGGGCGCAGTCGATGGCCATCCTCGAATGGCTGGACGAGGCCTATCCGGAAAAACCGCTGCTGCCTGCCTCGGTCGAGGATCGCTACACCGTGCGCGAACTGGCCTATGCCATCGCGACCGAAATCCATGCGCTGAACAACCTGCAGGTGCTGAAGCACCTGCGCGGCGCGATGGGCCATAGCGAGCAGGAAACCGACGAATGGTACCGCCACTGGCTCGCCCGCACGCTCGACCCGGTCGAGGTGAAGCTTGCCCAGCTGGGATCAGGGGACTTCCTGATGGATCGTCCCGGCCTGTTCGAAGTCGTCCTGTTGCCGCAGGTGTTCAACGCGCGGAAGCTGTCTTTCGACCTCGGCAACCACCCCCACATCACCCGGATCGAGGCCGCCTGCCTCGCGCGCGACGAATTCCGGCGCGCATATCCGGACAACCAGATAGACAGTCCCGACTACAAGGGACCGCAAGGAGACTGACGCCATGAAACTCGCCACGCTCAACGACGGAACCCGTGACGGAAAGCTGGTGGTGGTCTCGAAAGACCTGACCCGCTGCTGCGCCGCAGGCTATATCGCGCCCACGCTGCAATATGCGCTCGACAATTGGGAGCGCGTGTCGCCCAACCTCGAAGCGCTCTATCGCGATGTGGAGCACCAGGCGGTGCCGTGCGAGCGCTTCCACGAGCGTGAGGCAATGTCGCCGCTCCCGCGTGCCTACCAGTGGGCTGACGGCTCGGCCTACATCAATCACGTCGAACTGGTGAGGAAGGCGCGCGGTGCCGAAGTGCCGGAGAGCTTCTATCACGACCCGCTTATGTACCAGGGTGGCAGCGATGCCTTCCTTGGTCCCCGCGAGGACATCCCGCTGGGCGACATCGCCTGGGGCTGCGACATGGAAGGCGAAGTCGCGGTCATCACCGACGACGTGCCGATGGGCGTGTCGGCGGAGGCTGCCGCGGATCACATCAAGCTGGTCATGCTGGTCAATGACGTGTCGCTGCGCGGTCTCATCCCCGACGAGCTCGCGAAGGGCTTCGGCTTCTTCCAGTCCAAGCCGGCCAGTGCGTTCAGCCCGGTCGCGGTGACACCCGACGAGCTGGGCGACGACTGGCGCGACAGCCTCGTCCACCTGCCGCTGATGGTCGACTACAATGGCGAGGCTTTCGGGCGTGCCGATGCCGGCAAGGACGCGACCTTCAACCTGGCGCAACTCGTCGCTCACGCTGCCAAGACCCGGCGCCTGTCCGCAGGCACCATCATCGGTTCAGGCACTGTGTCGAACCAGGGTCCCGATGGCGACCCGGGCAAGCCGGTCAGCGAAGGCGGTCTCGGCTACAGCTGCATTGCCGAAATCCGCATGATCGAGACCATTGCTACGGGCAAGCCGAGCACGCCCTTCATGAAGCCGGGCGACGTCGTCCGCGTCGAGATGAAGGATGCCCACCATCACTCGATCTTCGGTGCGATCGAGCAGAAGGTGGTGCAAGCCTGAGTACGCCTTCGCCACCCGAACCGTCTTTGACCGGCAAGCGCATTGGGCTGCTGTCGGCCTGGGCGAGCCGGGCGAATGGCGGGATATTCGAGGCCGTCATCGCGCAGGCGGATCTGCTCCGCTCGCTTGGCGCGATCCCTGTCGTGATTGCAGTCGAAGACGAGGCGCACGAGAAGGACCGTCACCGCCTTGAAGGATTCGAGGTGCGTCTGGCGCGCAGGACCGGCCCCAAGGTCCTCGCCTACTCGCCCGAACTGGACGGCATTCTGGCCGATGCGAAGCTCGACCTGCTGCACCTCCACGGCATCTGGCAATTCCCCAGCCACGCCGCGGGCAAGTGGGCGCGCAGGACCGGCAAGCCGATGCTGCTCAGCCCGCACGGAATGCTCGACCCGTGGATCACCCGGCGAAACCGCTGGAAGAAGCTGCCCGCGCGAATGCTGTGGGAGCATAGGGCATGGCGCTCGGCCAACGCGTTCCACGCCCTCACCGAAGCCGAAGCGCACGATAGCCTGCGCGAGGTACCCGGCATGCTGGTGTCGATCATTCCCAACATGGCTCCTCCGCCAGGCCCAAGCCGGACTTCGATGCCCTCGGCCAGCGCAATCTACCTTGGCCGTATCCACGAGAAGAAGAACATCGGTGCATTGATCGAAGCCTGGCGCCTTGCCCGCCCACACCTTCCGCAAGACGCCCATCTGACCATTGCGGGATGGGGCGACGATGCCAGCATCGATGCGCTCAACCGCGCATTTGTTGCCGGCGAGGACTCGATCGATTTCGTCGGCACGGTGTTCGAATCGCAAAAGGCCGCGCTGTTCGACATGGCCCGTTTCTTCGTCTTGCCGACGAAGAGTGAGGGCCTGCCCGTAACCGTGCTCGAGGCCTGGGCGGCAGGGACACCGACCATCATGACCGAGGCATGCCACCTGCACGGGGGTTATGCGGAAGGTGCGGCAATTGCCTGTTCCACCGAACCAGACGGAATTGCCGCGAAATTGGTCGAAGCATTCGCAATGACGGAGACCCAATGGCGGGCCATGTCGCGCGCTGCGCAAAGGCTTGCAGGCGAAACCTTCGGGAGGGACGCCGTGCTAGCGCAGTGGGAAGCGACCTATGCAGCCCTGATCAGGGGTTGAGCGGCGAAAGCTCGATCCGGTCGACCACCACCCGTCCCGACCCCGGTCGCAACCACAAGCCAAGAACTGCATCCGCGCAGGTCACGGCGGTCAACGTCTGACCATCGCGATCTATCCTCTGGCGCTGCGCCCGCGGACGCGACGGGGTAGTACAGTTTAACGAGGCCACGAGGTCCTGCCCTCCCGGACCGTCGACCTTGGCGCGGATCACATAGCTGCCAGGCGCCAGCGACACCGGCTGCGACAGCACCAGTCGCGTGACACTCGACCGGTTCTCAAGTTCGATACGCGCTTCATCTCCTGCAAGGCGTGTCACCCGAACATCGCCGCTGCGATAGCGTCGCCAGCCGAGGGGAGCCGTATCGTCGCCAAAAGCTTCGAACTCGGCATCGGCAATGTCACCTTCCGGCGCCCTGCCGGGGCAATGCCTTCGCGTAACACTGTCCGCCTCGGTACGGAAATTGAGCCGGCCCAGTTCGCGGATCATCGGAAGAACCGCGTCGCAACCGATAGCGTCGAGCGAAACATCGCTGCGCGCGAGGAATGTCGCACGCTTGCGCAACCTTTCGGGGTCAGCTCCTTCGGCCCTGAGATAGGCATCGGCCCATCGCGGACTATCGGCCAGCCGTTGGGTGAGGTAGGCCCCGTTGCCTGCCCTTTCCTCGAACATTGCGAGCATCACCTGTGCCACGTCCCGATTGGCGACGCTGCGCAAGAATGCATCGAGCCGGGCAGCTGCCCGCGCATAGGAGCCCACGGACAGCTCCTGCTCGAAGAAATAGAGTTGGGAAAGTGGCTCGCGCTTGCTCAGCTTCGCGGCCTGGAGGAAGGCGCGATGCGCGGGCAAGACCTGGCCCGACTGAAGCAGAGCAGTGCCGAGAAATCCCAGAGATCTCGCTTCGAGAGGATCCTTCGTTATTGCAGCGGCTGCTGCACCTCGCGCCGCCTGCACATCAGGTTCGAGGAGAAAATCAGCCGCAGCACGTCGGGATGAAGTCGCAGCGAAGGTCTGAGGGACGAATCGCCCGAACGAGGGACGCTGCTCGCTCATCCGGTCGAAACCGTTCACCAGCGCGAGGAAGGCAAATGCCAGGACACCTACCCCTGTAGCCAGGTGCCGGCGCCCCACGATCAGGCCTCGTTACGCCGCTCGCCGGTGGCGTACTGGTAGTAATCGTAGCCATAGTAGGCCGAGTAGCGATTACCCGACTTGGTCGGATCGAACTTTGCCAGCACGGCACCGAGCAGGACCGGCTTCATCGACCGCAAGCGCCGCAGCGCCGCCTTCAGCGAACCGCTCCGTCCGCGTTCCGCCTCGACGACGAAGATGGTGCCGTCCGCAATCGCAGCCAGCATTGGCGCATCGGCGAGGCCGAGGACCGGCGGGCTGTCGAGGATGACCACGTCGTAGGTGTCGGCGAAGCTTTCCAGCAACTGCGCCATCCGCGGCGATGAAAGCATTTCCGAAGGGCTCGGCGGAAGCGGGCCGGTCGGGAGAAGGTCGATCTTGCGATCCTTGATCTTCACGATCGCGGTCTTGGGATCGTCCTGCGTAACAAGCAGGTCTGTGAGCCCCCGTTCGAGCCGAAGCCCAAGCAGCTTGTCGAGGGCCGGACGGCGCAAATCGGCATCGATCAGCAGCGGCTTCAGACCGATGCGGGCAAAACCCATGGCGATGGCGAGGCTCGAGGTGCTCTTGCCTTCGTGCGCCTGGGCGCTGGTGACGACAAGCACCTTGGGCAGCCCTTGCGGCGTCGAATAGAGCAAGGCACCGCGCAGCGAATTGTACGCCTCGGCGATTGGCGACTTGGGATTGTCCAGCGCTTCGAGAGGTGACGTATCTTCGGTACGCGGGACCACGCCCAGGAGCGGCATTTCGAGCTTGTCCTCGACGTCTTCAGGCGTGTGGATCACGTCGTCGAGCTGGTCGCGCAGGAATACCGCGACACCGGCAAGGCCGAGCCCCAGCAAAAGGCCCAACGCAAGGTTGCGCGGCACATTGGGCGAAGACGGGTCGGTCGGTGCCTCCGCGCGGTCGATGATCGCGATGTTGCTCGATGCAATACCGGCCGACGCATTCAGTTCGCGATAGCGCTGGAGCAAGCCGTCGTAGATCGAGCGCGCCGTATCCGCCTGTCGGGCGAGAACGTTGTAACGAACCGACTGGTCTTGTTCGGCAAGACTGTCTCCACGAGCACGTTTTACCTGACCATCCAGCTGGTCCTGCGCGCTCTGCGCAGCGCGATATTCGGCGTGGATCGATTCCCGCACCTGCCGCGCCGTGCTTTCAAGCTGTCGACTGACCGCCTGCAGATCGCCTTCCAGCCTGCTGATCGCAGGATGGTTGTCGAGGTAACGATCCCTCGCGACCTGGAGTTCGCTCTGGATCTCGGCCCGCTTGGTCATCAGCGCCTGCACCGTGGGGTTGGCAAGCACCGGTTGGGATGCAAGCAACGGGGAGCCCTGGATCGCTTGCCAGCGAGCCTGCGCCTCGATCCGCGCCGCCTTCGCCTGGATCGCGGCGTCATTGAGCTGCACGAGGCTGGACGTGGTCACTGTGCCGGTCAGCGCATCGCGTCCGTCGGGAGTGAGCGCATCACGCGTGCGGATGAGGCCCACGCTCTTGGCGTAATCGTTGAGCTCGCGCTCCGAATCCTCGAGATCGGCACGCGCCTCTTCGAGCTGATCGGCCACGAAGTCACGGGCATAGGAGGTGCTGTCGAAGCGGCGTTGCAGGTTCGCCTGGATGAATTCTTCGGCGAAGGCGTTGGCGACGGAAGCGCTCATCGTTGCATCGGTCGAAGTAAACGAGATGCTCGCGACGCGGGTGGCGCGGGGAAGCTCCACTTCAAGATTGTCGCGCAGGAGCTCCACGGCCAGCGCGCGGTCCTGCGTTTGATCGCCGGTGAGAGCCGATGGCGGGACTTCCATCGCGGAAAAGAACTGCTCGTTGCCCGCTACATCGAGCCGATCGGCTACCCGCTCGGCAAGACCGCGGCTACGCAGCACGTCCAGCTGGGTATTGAGGAAGCGGTCGATGTCCCAGTCGGACGTTACCGGCGAGACAGTGCCGGTCTCGAACTTGGAGCCAAGCACCTCGTCGCTCTGGTCGTTGATCTGCACGCTGGTTTCGGCGGTATAGCGAGGCGTGTCCAGCAACGTCGAAATCAGCGCCAGGATGATCGCCGCGCCAATGATCGCCAAGGCCATCCACAAATGGCGCCGGAGCGCGGCAACGGCGTGGCGGATATTCGCGCTGATCGGGTTCTCGCCCGCAGCCAGGTAAGCCGCCTGATAGCGCGCAGTAGGGATAGCCGGCTCTGCGCTCATGGCCAGGGCCTGAAGATGCCGATCACGGGAATAGCCCGAATGGCATCGAGGAATGCCCCACGCGAGCTGGAGAACCCGACCACCACTGTGTCACCCGGCAGCAGGGGGACGTCGGGCATTCGGCCACCGCGAATGGCCCGTGCATCGAAGCGGCCTGCCATCCGCTCACCGTCTACCGTGCGGAAAATGAGGATTTCGTCGAGCCGGGCTTTTTCCGTAGGGCTGCGGGCAAGCGCCAGTGCGGTCAGCAAGGTCTGGCCTTCGGCATAGGGATATACCCCGGGAAGCGCGACCTCGCCTTCGACCGCGATTGTACGAACCTGAGTCTTCTTGACCAGCACCGATACGCGCGGATCGCGCACATAGTCGGCGGCATAGGCCGCCTCGACCGCGTGGGCGAGCTCGGTCGCAGTCAATCCGGCTGCATGTACGTCACCGATCAACGGCAGGCTGACGACACCCGCGTTGTCGAGCGCAATCTCTTCGACACTGAGATCCGCCTCGTCGAAGACCCGAACGGAAATGACGTCACCTGGCGAAAGTGCGTAGCGGCTAGGCAGCCGGTCGGAATCGTCGATGGCAATCGCGGCATATCCCGCATCCCCCTCAGGGATGATGGAGTCATTGCCGCGCTGGCAGGCAGTCATGACCAGGCATGCGGCAAGAAGACCGATGTTACGCATGCTGCGTAAACCCAAGCTGCGAACCGTCATTTTCCGCGTCCATCCTGCGGTGATCCCCGGACACGCGAGACAATGCGCCCAGCAGGCCGACCGCGACCCCAGCAAGGCTCGCCAATGCCATGTTTCTCAGCGGATAATCAACGAGGCTGTGGAGCCCTATCACCATTAAAATACCGAAAGAGAGTAGGACCATCGGACGGTCGGCGGTGCCACGCGACCACGCCTTGCGTGCGAGCGGCAGAATCAGCGCCAGTACCGCTGCGAGTAGTAGCGGAGCCAGCACCCCTGCCTCGAGCAAGAACTCGAGGAAATCGTTGTGCACGCGATTGGGAAACAGGTCATCGAGGACCTGCGCGCGCTCGACCGGGAGGAACACGCGGGTGAAGGTCCCAAGCCCACTGCCCGCGGGCCAGTAGTGACCGATTGCGGTGACCGTGTCCTGCCACAGTTCGCTGCGGAAGTCGCGCGAGGCATCGAAGCGAGCGAGTACGGCGTCGATGCGGGGATTGCCGGACAATGTTGTAGCTGTCACTGCGACCGCCGCAACGAGCCCCCCCAGAGCAGCCATGCCGGCGGACAGCTGTCGCGCTAGCCCGACACTGCGCAGCATGAGGAACTCCACCAAAAGGACCAGCGGCAACAGGCCGATACCTGCACGCGATCCTGTCAGTACGAGGGCGAGCAACAGGAAAGCCTGAAACAATAGCAACAGGCCAAGGTCGCCGCGGAAAAGCGGTCGCCTTCCGGTTGTCGTTGCCACCCAGGCAGTAAGCGCGAGCGATCCGATGAGAAGTGCATCTGCAGCCGAATTCCGGCTGGCATGGAAGGCCGTGAGCCAGAAATCGTGGCTGACCTCGTAGAGTCGGAACGCACCTGGCCCGCCTGCCATCTGCAATACCCCAAGTGCTGATCCAGCAAGGGCGAGCAGCCCGATGAGGAGGGTCACGGCACGCCGGTCGGCCGACCTAAGGGTCGAGACAGCGAGCATCGTCCCGGCGACAGGGATCAACGCGAGCAGGCTGGCCAGTGTGTTGAAGGGCGCAACTGACAGTGGCTGCCAACCCGACTCCGCGCCAACCAGTTCGAGCGAGCCCGCGAACAATTCGCGACCGGGCAAGGCCTTCCACAAGGACGGCGGCAGAGGAACCAGCTGAAGGATCGGCAAACCGACAATGAGCGCGGCAATCCAGACGATCTGCTTCGGCAGTCGCCGGGTCTCGCCGGCCCAGAATACCCATGCGATGACGCAGGCCGCAAAGCCGATCTGGACGAGGATTTCGGCCGCTGCACTCGGCGATCCGCCCCCACCCAGGACCATGGCGATGGCGACATAGGCGGCCACGACCCAACCGTGGCGCGTTTGCGGCAGGCGCTTGTGCAGACCCGTCATGGCTCGTCCCGGCTCCTTCGGGAACCGGTTTAGATCGCGCCGCGCATACAGCGAACCTGCAGGCGCGGCCTATCCACCGCTTTCGCCTACATCGAGCGGGCGATCACCATCTTCATGACTTCGTTCGAGCCGCCGAAGATGCGGGTGATGCGGCTGTCACGATACATCCGTGCGATCGGATAATCGTTGATGTAGCCGGCGCCGCCGTGGAACTGCAGGCACTTGTCGACAACCTCGCCTTGCAGCTCGGTGACCCAGTATTTGGCCATGCAGGCGGTTGCGACGTCGAGTTCGCCCTTCAGGTGGCGGGCGATGCAGTCGTTGACGAAGACTCGCGCCGCAGTGCCGCGCGCCTTGAGGTCGGCGAGCACGAACTGGGTATTCTGGAAATCCCAGATGGTCTGGCCGAAGGCCTTGCGGCTCTTGACGTAGTCCAGCGTGACCTCGAGCGCTTTCTCGATCCCGTTCATCGCGCCCATGGCGATGATCAGGCGTTCCTGCGGCAGTTCCCCCATCAGCTGGTAGAAGCCCTTGCCCTCGACCCCGCCGAGAACATTTTCGGCCGGCACGAAGACATCGTCAAAGAACAGTTCGGACGTGTCGGCAGCGTCGAGACCGATCTTGTCGAGCTTCTTGCCGCGCTGGAAGCCTTCCGCCCCTTCGGTTTCGAGCAGCATCAGCGAAATGCCCTTGGCCCGCTCGTTGGGATCGGTCTTGGCGACGACGACGATGAAGTCGGCGGTCTGGCCGTTCGAGATGTACGTCTTGGCCCCGTTGATGCGGTAACCGTTGCCGTCCTTCAGGGCTGTGGTGGTGATGCTCTGGAGGTCGGAACCCACGCCCGGTTCGGTCATGGCGATGGCGCTGACCAGTTCGCCGGAGACGAGCTTGGGCAGGTATTTCTTCTTCTGCTCCTCGGTCCCGTGACGCACGAGGTAGGGCAGGATCACGGTATTGTGCAGCGAGGCGGCGAAGCCTTCGACCCCGTGCTTGCCCTGCTGGTCGATGACCACCATGTCGTGGCGGAAATCGCCGCCGTGGCCGCCGTATTCGACCGGAACCGACACGCCGAGCAGTCCGGCCTGGCCCGCCTCACGCCAGAAATCGCGTTCCACCTGCCCGTTCTCGCGCCATTGGAGGACGCGCTTTTCAGGCGCATGCTGCTGGTAGAACTTGCCCACGGCGTCGGCGAAGATCGAAATCTCCTCGTCGTTCATGAACTCGGGCTGCGGCACGTCGATTGCTGGCATTTCTCGGGGGTCCTCTCTCGTATTCTTTCGCTTACTTGCCGGTCCAGTTTGGCTTGCGCTTCTCGGCAAATGCAGCCGCGCCTTCGCGGGCATCATGGCTGACGAAGACCGGTGCGATCAGCTGGCCCTGGCGCGTGTAGCGTTCCTCCATCGGCCAGCCGCGCGATTCCTTGACGATCTGCTTGGAGACACGGACAGCGAGCGGGCCGTTGGCCACGATGCTTGCGGCAAGTTCCTTCGCCCCGTCGAGCGCCGAGCCATCGGTCACGCGGTTGATCAGCCCCAGTTCGTAGGCCCGCGCAGCAGAGATGAAATCACCGGTAAGGGCTAGTTCCATGGCGACTCGCTCGGGAATCTGGTCCGGCAGCATCATCACGCCACCGGCTGCGGCGACGAGCCCGCGCTTTACTTCGGGAATGCCGAACTTGGCGCCGGAATGGGCCACCACCAGGTCACAGGCGATCATCAGTTCGAGCCCGCCCGCAAGGGCATAGCCTTCGACCGCAGCGATCAGTGGCTTCACTGGCGGCTTCTGCACGATGCCACCGAAACCGCGCCCTTCGATGCTGGGCGATTCGCCGCGCAGGAAGCCCTTGAGATCCATGCCCGAACAGAAAGTGCCACCAGCGCCGGTCAGAATGCCGACCCGCAGATTGTCGTCGCTGTCAAGGCGATCCATCGCTGCCGCGATGCCTTCCGCAGCCGCCTTGGTCATCGCATTCTTGGCTTCCGGGCGGTTGATGGTGACGACAAGGATGCCGTCTTCTTCGCTCGTCAGGACTTCTTCGCTCACGCGGCTCTCTCCCATTGCAAATTGAAACTTGCCTTGCGCCATTGCTGGGCTACGTTTACGCAAACGTCAACCGTTATCAGAGCTGAGAGGAACTGCCATGGCCGAAGCCTATATCATCGACGCCGTCCGTACCCCTAGGGGCATCGGCAAGCCCGGCAAAGGCGCGCTTTCGCACCTTCATCCCCAGCATCTGGCAGCCACCGTGCTGAAGGCACTGCGGGAGCGGAACCACCTCGATACGACGACCGTCGACGACATCATCTGGTCGACCAGCAGCCAGAACGGCAAGCAGGGCGGCGACCTCGGTCGCATGTCCGCGCTCGCTGCAGGCTATGACATCAGCGCCAGCGGTACGACGCTGGACCGTTTCTGCGGCGGCGGCATCACCTCGGTGAACCTTGCCGCAGCAACGGTCATGTCGGGCATGGAAGACTGCGTCATCGCGGGTGGTACCGAGATGATGAGCTACACCACGGCCTATGCCGCCGAGCAGGCCAATGCCGGCTTGCCTCCGCGCATGATGGGTGCCGGAAACGAGGCTCTGGACGTGCTTCACCCGCAGAGCCACCAGGGCGTGTGTGGCGATGCGATTGCCAGCATGGAAGGCATCAGCCGCGAGGATCTCGACGCACTCGCACTCGTGAGCCAGCAGCGGGCCAAGCGCGCCATCGACGAAGGCCGCTTCGCCAAGTCGGTCGTGCCGGTCTACAACGAGGATGGTTCGGTTGCCCTGGATCACGAGGAATTCCCGCGTCCGGAAACGACGGCAGAGGGCCTGGCCGCACTCCAGCCCAGCTTTGGCAAGCTTGCCGATTTCGAAATCGGCGGCACGACCTTCCGCAAGCAAATCAACCGCAAGTATCCAGACCTGCAGATCGAGCACTTCCACCATGCCGGCAACAGCTCGGGCGTGGTCGACGGGGCTGCGGCGCTGCTGATCACCTCGGACGAATATGCCAAGGAACACGGTCTCAAGCCGCGTGGCCGCATCGTCGCTTATGCCAACCAGGGCGATTGCCCGACGCTGATGCTCAACGCGCCCGTCCCGGCAGCCAAGAAGGTGCTCGAGAAGGCCGGCCTGTCGAAAGACGACATCGATGTCTGGGAAATCAACGAGGCGTTCTCGGTCGTCGCCGAGAAGTTCATCCGCGACCTCGACCTCGATCGCGAGAAGGTCAACATCAACGGCGGCGCGATGGCGCTGGGCCACCCGATCGGCGCAACCGGTTCGATCCTGATTGGCACCGCCCTCGACGAACTCGAGCGTTCGGGTGGCCGTTATGGCCTCGTGACCATGTGTGCCGCGGGCGGCATGGCACCCGCGGTCATCATCGAACGCGTCGACGGCTTCGTCGAGTAAGCGTTACCTGGCCGAGGTGGCCGCGAGCAGGCGATAAGCCCAAGGCGCCAGCGTCACGCTGTCGCCAGCGGCCACCTTGACCCCATTCCCGCCACGGAACTCGCGATAGGTTCCGTCGGCAAGCTTGCTGGTGACTTCGAATGTCACCGGTTGGCTCGAGAAATTGAAGAAGGCGAGCACCTTCCCACTTTCGTCGCGCCGTGCCCAGGCGAAGACCTGCTGCGGTTTGTCGGTATCGACTTTCTGCATCACGCCGCCCCATTGCCCGTTGTCGAGCACCGGGTTGGCCTTGCGGAAGGCGATGAGGTCCTTCAGCAGGGCTCCGTATTCGCAGCCCTCACCCTGGCTCCAGTCGATCGAATCCTTCTCGAAGAACTCGAGCCGCTTGGCATTGCAGGCTTCCATCCCGTTGTGCACCAGTGGCAGGCCCTGGCCGGTAAAGGACAACACGGTCATCGCGTCGAGCGCGGGGCCGTAGTTCTCCTTCATCGTCCCTTCCCACGCATTGCTGTCGTGGTTCTCGATATAGGTCAGGCGCATCGCCTCACGCGGCCAGAGGCTCTCGTTCTCGGCGTAATAGCCGTAGAAACTGGTTGCATCGCCTTCGCCATGCGCGACCTTCTTCGAGGTGACATGCCAATCCCAGCCGTAGGTCGCGTCGAAGGCAGCGAAGTGGAACGCGGTCTGCTGGACCTCGCCGAGCATGAAGACCGGCCGGATCGCGTCGAGCCGCCCGCGCATCTTCTCCCAGAAATCGAGCGGGACGTAACCGGCGACGTCGGCGCGATAGCCGTCGATCCCGAAGTCGCGCACCCACATTTCCATTGCCCCGCCGACATGCTCGCGCACGCCCGGCTTGGACCAGTCGAGGTCGATGATGTCTGACCAGTCCCACCACGGCGTGGGACGGAAATCGCCCTTCCAGTCCTTCTCGTACCAGTCGGGGTGGTCCTTCGCCATCTGGTTGTCCCACGCAGTATGGTTGGCCACGAGGTCGAGGATAACGTGGAAGCCCTGCCGGTGCGCCTCGTCGACGAAGGCCTTGAGGTCCGCCTTGGTCCCGAATTCGGGGTTCACCTCGTAATAGTCCTGCACCGAATAGGGGCTGCCGAGGCCACCCTTGCGGTTCTCCTTGCCGATCGGGTGGATCGGCATCAGCCACAGGATATCGACGCCCAGTTCCTTCAGCCGAGGCAATTGTTCCTGCGCGGCCTTGAAGGTGCCTTCCGGCGTGAACTGCCGGGTGTTGATCTGGTAGAGCACCGCCTTGCGCGACCAGTCGGGGTGGGTGAGCGTGACCTTGCTGTGCGGCTCCCAATCGTTCGCAGCGGGCTCCGCCGGGCTTTCCTTCATCGCATAGGCGGTGCCGCCCAGGAGCGCGACGGCAGCGGCGGCTGTCAGAAGACGTTTCATGATGAAGAACTCCGATTCGAATTGACGAGTTGCGCGGCAACATCCTCGAGCGCGCGGCCCCGGGTCTCGACCATTGCGAAACGCACCCAGAGCAGTTGAAGGACCATCATTCCGGCAAAGGTGAGGAAGATCGTCACGGGTGAAACGCTGGCCAGCACCGCAGGCATGACCAGAGTGAGGCCGGCAGCGAATACCCAATGCGTACCCGCTCCCAGGCTTTGCCCCTTGGCGCGCGCGGCGCTCGGGAAGATCTCGGAGATATAGACCCAGATGACTGCGCCCTGCCCCACCGCATGGGCCGCGATGAAGGCGAAGATGAAAGGCAGAACCAGGGCAAACTGTCCGCTCGCAAAGCCGTAGGCGGTCATCGACAGCGACAGGATGTAGCCGACACTGCCGAGATACATCAGCGCCTTGCGTCCGGCCCGGTCGATGAGCGCGAGCCCGACGAAGGTGAAGGCAAGATTGATCACCCCGATGCCGACGGTCGCGAGCAGCGCAGTCGAAGCCGCGGCGCCGCTCATCTCGAAGATGCGTGGTGCGTAATAGATGATCGCATTGATGCCGGAGAGCTGGTTGAAGAAGGCGATCAGGAAGGCGAGCATGATCGGGCGTCGCAAATGCCCGTCGAAAAACCGGCCCCAGCTGATCGAGCGTGCATCCTCGCTTGCCTCGGCCCGTATCGCAGCCAGCGTCTCGTCAA
The DNA here is from genome assembly GCF_015529805.1 of Qipengyuania soli. Classification (NCBI taxonomy): domain Bacteria; kingdom Pseudomonadati; phylum Pseudomonadota; class Alphaproteobacteria; order Sphingomonadales; family Erythrobacteraceae; genus Qipengyuania; species Qipengyuania soli. Next base: position 1,805,294 of record NZ_CP064654.1, read on the forward strand.
CCGTTGCCGGATTGATGGCGGCGAGGATGGTGCGTGCCTTGTCCACCTCGTCGCGATTTACGCAGAGCCATCGCGGACTTTCGGGAATGAACAGCGTGGCCAGCAGGTAGGCAATGGCCGGCAAAGTTTCCGCACCAAGCATCCAGCGCCAATCGCTGTCCCCCATCCCCCCGAGCATCCAGTTGGAAGCGAATGCGACAAGGATGCCGAGGACGATCATGAACTGGAACAGTGCGACAAGGCGGCCGCGTTGTTCGCGCGGGGCGATCTCGGCGATATAGGCGGGTGCGGCGACCGAACTGGCACCAACCCCGACGCCACCAATCAAGCGGAAGATCATGAAGCTGACCGGGTCCCAGGCCAGCGCGGAACCGATGGCCGAGACCGCATAGAGCACGCCGATCCAGATGAGCGTCTGCTTGCGGCCAAAACGGTCAGCGGGCCAGCCGCCCATCAAGGCGCCGATGACCGTGCCCCAGAGCGCCGCCGAAATGGCAAGTCCATGGACCGCATCGCTCATCGACCAGACACGCTGGACGGCCTGCTCGGCCCCAGAAATGACTGCAGTGTCGAAGCCGAAGAGGAAGCCCGCGAGTGCGGCGACCAGCGCCCAGCTCGACGCGCGGCCCATCAGAGCGCGGCCTTGACGCGCTGCATGGCGACTGCAGCAACCAGCCACGAGGCCGCAGCGAAGAGCATGGTCCACACCGGCTCGCCGGGGAAGAAGGCATTCATGATGCTGCCCATCACCGTGGCCACGAGCAACTGCGGGACCACGATGAAGATATTGAACAGGCCCATGTAAATGCCGAGTTTGGCCTGCGGCAGGTTACTGGCGAGGATCGCATAGGGCATGGCGAGGATGCTCGCCCAGGCAATGCCGATCCCGACTTCGGCCATCAGCAGGACCTGCGCATCACGGACCAAGAAGAACATCAGGAAACCGATGGCGCCCAGCGTCAGGCAGATCGAATGCGTCATCACCTGGCCGAACTTGCGGCTCAGCCAAGGCAGCAAGGCAAGCGCGGCGACAGCGGCCACGCCATTGTAGACGGTGAAGAGGACATTCACCCAGTTCGCGCCCTCGTTGTAGACGGCGCTGGCCGTGTCGCTGCTGCCGAAGACATACTGGGTCACCACGGGGGTCGTGTTAATCCACATGATGAACAGCGCCGACCAGCTGAAGAACTGCACCAGCGCGAGGCGTTTCATCACGTCGGGCATGCCGGAAAAGTCGCCGACGATGCTCGACAGCATGTTCGCTGCGCGGCCCTTCTTCGCCATGGAAATCGCGAGCGCGCTGAGAACGCCGTAAAGGGCCAGCAATCCGCCCAGGAGAAAGACCTCCTTCTCGAGCGCCAGGGCCTCGACCGCCAAGGCGACGAGGACGCCTGCCACGATCCAGACCATCGCCGATCCGTAGCTCTTTGCAGCGAGCGCTCGCAGCGTCACGCCTTCGTCGACAGCCTCCTCGGCTCCGCCGAACGCCGCCTGCTCTTCCGGACTGTATTCGCGCGTCGTCAGGATGGTCCACATGACTGCCGCGAAGAGGGCTATGCCGCCGCCCCAGAAGCTCCATTTCACGGTGTCCGGCAGCGCGCCGTCAGCTGCGAGGTTGCTCACCCCGAGCTGTTCGAGGAACCAGGGAAAGATCGAGCCGACGACCGCGCCAGCGCCGATGAAGGCCGTCTGCACGGCATAACCCGCCGCGTGCTGGTCGGCGCGAAGCATGTCGCCCACGAATGCGCGGAACGGCTCCATCGAAATGTTGAGGCTGGCATCGAGCATCCACAGCATCGCTGCGGCAAACAGTAGCGGCGCGCCCATCGTCGGAGCGAAGGGCATCAGCAGCAGGGCAAGCGCCGACAGCACCGCACCGGTCAGGAAGTAGGGCCGGCGCCGCCCGAGCCGGTTCCAGGTGCGGTCCGAAAGGTGGCCGATGATCGGCTGGACCAGCAGGCCGGTCAGCGGCGCGGCGACCCATAGCGCGGGGAGGTCGTCTATCGAGGAGCCCAGCGTCTGGAAGACGCGGCTCATGTTGGCATTTTGCAGCGCGAAGCCGATCTGGATGCCGAAAAAGCCGAAGCTGATGTTCCATAGCCCGGCAAAGCCCTGGCGCGGCTTTTCGCGCAGCGTCTGTTCCATTTCAGTCCCTCATCCCCGACGGGTCTTCGGCCCGTCCTCAATCAATCCGACATGGCTCGCACGAAGAGCCAGTGGCAACAAGGACGTATACGAATGTGAAGCGCGCTAGACGGCGGCGCTGGATCCCCGAACGATGAGCCGTCCGGGCAGCTTGCGCAGCGGCAGTTCGCCGCCTTCCAGTTGGGCGAGCAGGGTTTCTACCAGCGCTTCGCCGGCCCCGCGAATATCCTGCATCACCGTGGTCAGCGGTGGCGTGGTCAGGCTGGCCGATGGAATGTCGTCGAAGCCGACCACGGCAACGTCCTGCGGAACCCGCCTCCCGGCTTCCGCCAGCGCGCGCATCGCGCCAATCGCGATTAGATCGCTGGCGGCGAAGATCGCATCGAATGCGGCGCCACTGGCGATCAGCTTCTTCGCTGCCGCATGTCCCGCCTCTTCGGTGGTCAGGGCATCGAACTGGAGCGCCGGGTCGTGCTCGATACCGGCGGACTTCAGGGCATCGCACAAGCCCGCATAGCGTCCGGCGAACTCCGGATAGTGCTCGTCGGCGTCGCCAAGGAAGGCGATCCGGGTGCGCCCGTTCTCGATGAGATGGCGCCCGGCAAGCCGGCCCGCCTCGACATTGTCGGTGCCGACCGTGACCCCGCTGGTGTCGCTCGATACCGAGCCCCAACGCGCATAGTGCGTGCCCTGCGCCTTCAGCTGGTCCAGCCGTTCGCGATAGACGGTGTAGTCGCCGTACCCGAGAAGGATCAGCCCGTCGGCGCGGTGGCTGTCCTGGTAGCGGACGTGCCAGTCGTCCTCCATCCGCTGGAAGGAGATCAGCAGGTCCAACCCGCGATCGGCACACGCCCGCGTGATCGAGCCAAGCATGGCCAGGAAGAACGGGTTGATCATGCTGGCGTCGGGCGTCGGGTCCTCGAAAAACAGCAGGGCGATCGTGTTCGACCGCTGCGATCGCAGCGAGGAAGCGTTCTTGTCGACAGTGTATTTGAGGTCACGCGCGATCTGCTGGATCTTCTCGCGGGTCGACTTGCTGACCGAGCGGTCGCCGCGCAGGGCACGGCTGACGGTGGGCTGCGAAACACCCGCCGCATAGGCAATATCGAAGCTGGTCGGCCGACCCGTCGGCTTTCGACCCATCACTCTCCTCCCGGCCTTTCCTACCAGGCCTTGGAAAGGGACATTAGGGAGGCTGCAAGTCACTGGCAATCGTGCGAAACGTGGTCGTCCCGGCCTGTTCCGGCGTGTGACATTTCGGCGACTCCACCCCCAGGCACATCAAATGCGTATACGTATGCCATCTATCGGGAAGGCGGCACTCCAACATATCCAGACGATGAACAGGGGGGCGGAAAGCCTCCTGTGGAATTTGGATTCGGCCCGGGGACTGCCCTTGAGGATCGGGCCAATTGGGAGAGCAAAGTAATGGCATTTCGCAAGCATCTTGCCGGCGGCATCAGCATGGGCGCCGTCACCATCGCACTGGCGTCGCTGGCCACACCTGCCTTCGCGCAGGACGCCGACGCGAACCCGTCGACAAGCGAAGACGACAACGTCATCCTCGTCACCGGTTTCCGCGCCTCGATCGACACATCGGTCGAGAAGAAGAAGGACAACACCTCGATCGTCGAAGTGGTCAGCGCTGAAGATCTCGGCAAGCTGCCCGACCTCTCGATCGCCGAATCGCTCTCTCGCCTGCCTGGCCTTGCCACGCAGCGCCTCGACGGTCGCGCAAACGTCGTCTCGATCCGCGGTCTCGCTCCCGACTTCACGACCACGCTGCTGAATGGCCGCGAACAGGTCAGCGCCAACAACAACCGCGGCGTCGAACTCGACCAGTACCCTTCCGAACTGCTGAACGGCGCCGTTGTCTACAAGACGCCGGATGCAATGCTGATCGGCCAGGCGCTGGGCGGCACCATCGACATGCAGACCGTCCGTCCGCTGAGCTACGCAAAGCGCCAGCTGGTCATCGGCGTGCGCGGCGAGCTCAACGACCTCGGCAAGCTCAATCCCGATATTTCGGACAAGGGCTATCGCGCCAACTTCTCCTACGTGGACCAGAACGCTGACGGCACGCTCGGCTGGGCCATCGGCTATGCCCGCATGCAGTCGCCGACGCAGGAAGAACGCTGGAACGCCTGGGGCTACCCCAACCTCGATGCCGACACCCAGGTCATCGGCGGTGCGAAGCCCTACGTTAAGTCGAACAAGCTCAAGCGCGACGGCCTGATGGGCGTGCTCGAGTACGAACCCAACGACAAGTTCCACGCGACGCTCGACGGTTACTGGTCGAAGTTCAACGACGACCAGCGCCTGCGCGGCATCGAACTTCCGCTGCAGTGGTCGGCGGCCTCGCTTCAGCCCGGTTATACCGAAAGCGGCGGCCTCGTGACCTCGGGCCAGTTCAACGGTGTCGAAGCGGTCATGCGCAACGACGTCGTGCACCGTAAGTCGGAAATCTTCGCCGGCGGTCTCAACACCGAATTCGCCGCCAGCGACACGCTGAAGTTCGAACTCGACGTCAGCTATTCGAAGCTGAAGAAGACCGAAGAGAACCTCGAAATCTACCTCGGCACCGGCCGTGGCGGCGGTGTCGGCGCAACCGACAACCTCGGCTTCACCATGCCGGCGGACGGTGGCGTCATCACCTTCGATCCGACCATCGACTATTCGGATCCGGACCTCTTCGTCATCACCGACCCGCAGGGCTGGAACAGCTGCGGCGGCACGGTCCCGAACTGCCAGGACGGCTTCGTCAACCGTCCGCGCATCAAGGACCGTCTGCAGTCGATCCGCCTTCAGGCGATCCAGTCGCTCGACAGCTTCGTCGAAACCGTCACCGTCGGTGCGAACTATTCGGACCGCCGCAAGCAGCTGATCGACGAAGGCTTCGTGCTCACGCACAGCGACTATCCGGCCGACACGCCGGTTCCGTCGGAATACCTGTTTGATCCCGTATCGCTCGGTTTCATCGGTATCCCGGGCATGGTCGCCTTCGACAGCTGGCGCTTCTACAACGACGGCAACTACGACCTCACCAGCGAGGCATTGTGGACGCCGGGCCGCCTGACCAACAGCTATGTGGTCAATGAAAAGGTCCTGACCGGCTTCGTCCAGGCGAACTTCAACAGTGGCCCGGTTCGCGGCAATGCCGGCGTGCAGGTCGTCCACACCGATCAGAGCGCAGATGGTTATGCTGCGTTCAATCCCGGCGGCGGCACCATTGCCACGCCGATCACGGATGGCGACAAGTATACGCACGTCCTGCCGAGCATGAACATCTCGTTCGAGTTCGCTCCCGAAGCCTACCTCCGCTTCGGCGCGGCCCGCATGCTGGCACGTGCCCGCATGGATCAGCTCAATCCGGGCGTCGGCTACGGCTTCAACGCCGCCAACAACGTTCCGGGCGCCGGCATCAACAACTCGCCCTGGTCGGGTACCGTCGGCAATTCGAAGCTGCGTCCGCTGCTTGCCAATACCGTCGACGTCGCCGTCGAGAAGTACTTCGGTCGCGGCGGTTACGTCTCGCTCGGCGGGTTCTACAAGTATCTCGACAACTGGATCTATCGCCAGAACGACATCTTCGACTTCACCGGCTATCCGACGCCGGGCAACGTCACGCCGACCTTCAACTATGGCATCGTTTCCCAGTGGAAGAACGGCCGCGGCGGCAGGCTGCAAGGTCTCGAAGGCTCGTTCTCGCTTCCCTTCGGAACCTTCTCGTCTTCGCTTGACGGTTTCGGCGTCCTCGGCAGCGGTTCCTACACCCACAGCCGGGTACGTGAGGGCGGAGCGGCTCCGATCTCGATGCCGGGTCTGTCGAAGTGGGTGCTCAACGGCACGGTCTACTTCGAAAAGAACGGTTTCCAGGCACGCGCCTCGGCCCGTTATCGCTCGAAGTTCCTTGCAGAAGTCTCTGGCCTCAGCCTGGCGCGTGATCGCGTGATGGCCCGATCCGAGACTGTGATCGACGCCCAGATCGGTTACACCTTCCAGGATGGCATGCTTGAAGGACTCGGTGTTGTGCTTCAGGGCAGCAACCTGACCAATGAGCCCTTCATCACCTACTACAACAACGACATCCGCCAGGTGCGCGATTACCAGAACTACGGCCGGAACTTCATGGCCGGCATCACCTACAAGTTCTGATGCAACGCGGCGGGTCCGGACCACTCCGGACCCGCCATTTTTTCCGACGCGGTGCCAACATGTGCCGCCACGGCCGGGAGCAGGAAAGTGAACGATAGTCGCATCCGCGACGTCGTCATCGTGGGCGGAGGGACCGCGGGGTGGATGGCCGCCGCGGCACTGTCGGCAACGATGGGCGAACAGTTGCGCATTCGCCTTGTCGAAAGCGAGCAGATCGGCACCGTCGGCGTCGGCGAAGCCACCATTCCGGCAATCCGCCTGTTCAACGGCCTCGTCGGGATCGACGAGAACGAATTCATCTGCGCCACCCAGGGCAGCTTCAAGCTGGGCATCGAGTTCATCGACTGGGGTCGCGTGGGCGAAAGCTACATGCACGTCTTCGGCCAGCTCGGACAAAGCCTCGACCTGATCGAATTCTGGCAATACTGGCTGCGCGGTCGCGAAGAGGCGATCAGCGAGCCGATCGGCCACTATTCCTTTAACGAGGAAGCGGCCCGCAATCTGCGTTTCGCCCGTGTTCCGCGAATCCCCAACACCCATCTGGATGGCATTTCCTACGCCTTCCATTTCGATGCCGGCCTTTACGCCAAGTTCCTGCGCGGCCTCGCCGAGAAGAACGGCGCGACCCGGACCGAGGGCATGATCACGGGGGTTTCACGCAATCCGGAGAACGGCCACATCCGTTCGATCACGCTCGATTCCGGCGAAGAGATCGCAGGTGAACTTTTCATCGACTGTTCGGGTTTCCGCGGCCTGCTGATCGAGCAGGAGCTGGAGACGGGCTACGTAGACTGGACGCACTGGCTGCTTTGCGATCGTGCCATTGCGGTCCCGACCGAGAACGTCGGTCCTCCCCGCCCCTACACCCAGTCCATCGCGCACCCTGCAGGGTGGCAATGGCGGATCCCGCTGCAGCATCGCACGGGCAACGGCCATGTCTTCTCTACCGAGTACATTAGTGAGGACGAGGCAACCGCCTTGCTGCTCAAGACCGTGGAGGGCAAGCCGCTGGCCGACCCGCGCACAATCCCGTTCAAGACAGGGATGCGGCGGAAGGCGTGGAACGCGAACGTGATCGCGCTCGGCCTGTCCTCGGGTTTCATCGAACCGCTGGAATCGACCAGCATCCACCTGATCCAGAACGGTATCGCCAAGCTTATCTCGCATTTCCCGGACCGGGAATTCCGGCAGGCCAATGTCGATGCCTACAACCGCCGGATCGAATACGATTACGAGCGCATCCGCGACTTCATCATCCTCCACTACCACGCCAACCAGCGCGACGAGGCCTTCTGGACCCGCTGCCGCGAAATGGATGTGCCGGATACGCTGCGCGACAAGATCGACCTCTTCCGTGCGACCGGTCGCATCTTCCGCGAGCAGGAAGAACTGTTTGTCGAAGTGGGCTGGTTCCAGGTCCTGAATGGCCAGAACATCGTGCCGGAAACCTATCACCCCCTGGCCGACGCCCTTACGAAGGAGGAGCTTGCCGGCTTCCTTCGCGACATTCGCACGATCGTGGCCAACAATGCCGCCCGTTTGCCCACCCACGCCGAGTTCATCGCCGCAACATGCGCAGCGCAGGCGCCTGGAGTTCCCGCATGATCCGTTTCGCCCTTCCCCTTCTCGTCCTTGGCATTGCAGGATGCGCTCATGCCCAGGCTGCCCCGACCATCGCGGCACCTAGCCTGAGGGACCGCACGCCATCGGAAGAGATCGTCTACTTCGTCCTTCCCGACCGCTTCGAGAACGGCGACAGGACCAACGACAAGGGCGACTTCAAGGGTGACCGTCTCGCAACCGGGTACGATCCGACCGCGAAGGGTTTCTACCACGGCGGCGACCTCAAGGGACTGACCTCGCGCCTCGACTATCTCGAGAAGCTGGGCGTCACTGCAATCTGGTTCGCGCCGATCTTCCAGAACAAGCCGGTGCAAGGTCCCAAGGGAGACGAGAGCGCCGGATACCATGGCTATTGGGTCACCGATTTCACCCGTCCCGACGGTCACTTCGGCACGCGCGCGGAATTCAAGGCATTCGTCGATGCGGCGCATGCGAAGGGGATGAAGGTCTACATGGACATCATCACTAACCACACGGCGGACGTCATCACCTACGCCGATGGCGACGAAACCAATTTCGAATACCGCAGCAAGGGCGACTATCCCTATTCGACTGTCGGCAAGGCCGACGGTGCCGCGATCAACCCTGGTTTCATGGGCGACGAGGACAGCAGGGAGACGAACTTCGCCAAGCTGACCAATCCCAATTACGCCTATCGCCCGGTCGTCCCTTCGTCGGAAAAGGACGTGAAGGTCCCCGCCTGGCTCAACGACCCGGTTTACTACCACAACCGCGGCAACAGCTCCTTCACCGGCGAAGACAGCCGTTTCGGCGACTTCTCGGGCCTCGACGACCTCTTCACTGAACACCCGCGTGTTCGCGCCGGGATGATCGAGATTTTCTCCGGCTGGGTGCGCGATTTCGGCATCGACGGCTTCCGCATCGATACCGCGCGCCACGTCGATCCCGGCTTCTGGCAGACCTTCGTCCCCGCGATCGAGAAGGTAGCGCACGAGAACGGCATCCCGAACTTCACCATGTTCGGCGAGGTCTACAAGGACGTGCCCGAAAGCGGATACATTGCGGAGTACACTCGCCGCGACAAACTTCCGGCCGTGCTCGACTTCGCCTTCCAGGCGGCGATGCGCGAACTGCTGGGCCGCGACAGGGGCACGGTGGTCCTGGCGCACATGTTCGATGGCGACGTGCTCTATGAAGGCGGTGAAGATGCTGCGCGCAATCTCCCGACCTTCCTTGGCAACCACGACATGGGTCGCTTCTCGACCCTGCTCAAGGCCGACAAGCCCGAGATTTCGCAGGACGAACTGCTGCAGCGGGTCATGCTCGGTCATGCCATGATGCTGAGCCTGCGCGGTGCGCCGGTGATCTACTACGGCGACGAGCAGGGTTTCGTCGGCGACGGGGGCGACCAGCTCGCGCGCGAAGACATGATGCCGAGCAAGACTGCGGTTTATAACGACAACGACCTGATCGGCACCGACGCGACGACGGCCGAGAGCAATTTCGACGAGAGTCACCCGCTGTTTCGCTTGATCCGCGAATTCTCGCTTATCCGTCGTGCCCATCCTGCCCTTACCCGCGGGAAACAGGTGGTTCGCCATTACGAGCAGACCCCGGGGATTTTTGCAGTCAGTCGCTTCGATCCGGTGAACGGCGACGAATATCTTGCAGTGTTCAACACCGGCAATGCGCCCCGCAGCGCGAACGTCACTCTCGGATATGATGCTCGAGCCTTCGAAAGCTTGTCTGGCAGCTGCCCGGCGGCAGTGACTGCTCCGGGAAGTGCGGCCTTCAACCTGCCTGCCTTCGGTTGGGCACTTTGCCGGGTATCGGAGACGGCCGAGTGAACCGCTTTTCCGCCCTTTCGATGGAAAACGCCGAGGCCGGCACGCGCCCATGGTGGAAGGGAGCGGCGATCTACCAGATCTATCCGCGCAGCTATATGGACTCGAACGGCGACGGCATCGGCGACCTGCCCGGCATCACCCAGCGACTGCCGCACATCGCCACACTTGGCGTCGATGCGATCTGGATTTCGCCTTTCTTCGTCTCGCCGATGAAGGACTTCGGATATGACGTCGCCGACTATTGCGACGTCGATCCGATCTTCGGCACGCTCGCAGACTTCGACGCTCTGGTCGCACGCGCCCATGAGCTCGGTCTCAAGGTGCTGATCGACCAGGTCTACTCGCACACTTCCGACGAACATCCATGGTTCGCCGAAAGCCGCTCCGACAGAACCAATCCGAAGAATGACTGGTATGTCTGGGCAGACGCCAAGCCCGACGGGTCGCCTCCGTCTAACTGGCAATCCGTGTTCGGGGGTCCCGCGTGGACGTGGGACGCCCGACGCGGCCAGTACTACATGCACAATTTCCTGAATTCGCAGCCGCAACTCAACCTGCACAATCGCGAGGCTCAGGACGCGGTGCTGGATGTCATGCGCTTCTGGCTGGATCGGGGAGTGGACGGCTTCCGCATCGATGCGCTCAACTTCGCGATGCACGATCCCGAATTGCGCGACAATCCGCCGGCACCTGCCAGCGACAAGCCGCGCACTCGTCCGTTCGATTTCCAGCTGAAGAAATTCAACCAGAGCCATCCGGCAATTCCCGGCTTCATCGAACGCATTCGTGCGCTAACCGACGAATACGAGGCGGTTTTCACGGTCGCTGAAGTCGGCGGGGACGAGGCCGAAGCCGAAATGAAGGCGTTCACCGAAGGCGAGACCCATCTGAACTCCGCGTACGGATTCAACTTCCTTTATGCCGACAGGCTGACGCCCGGACTCGTCTGCGGCGCCCTTGCGCAGTGGCCGGATGAAGAAGGCGTCGGCTGGCCGAGCTGGGCCTTCGAGAACCACGATGCCCCCCGCGCTATCAGCCGTTGGTGGAAGGAGGACGAACGTGACGCGGCGGCACGGATGAAGATCCTGTTGCTGGCCTCCTTGCGCGGCAACATCATTCTCTACCAGGGCGAGGAACTGGGGCTGACGCAGGTCGACATCCCCTTCGAGCAACTCCACGATCCCGAAGCCATTGCGAACTGGCCGCTGACACTCAGCCGCGACGGAGCGCGCACCCCGATGCCGTGGACGGGTGCCGTCGATGCCAGCTTCGGATCGCAAGAGCCCTGGCTTCCGGTTGGTGAAGAGAACCGCGCGCGCTCGGTCGAGGCGCAGGAAGCCGACGACGGTTCGCTCCTGAAAGCCACGCGCGCAGCGATTGCCCTGCGCAATGCGAACCCGGCCCTCCATCACGGCGCAGTCGCAAGCTGCCGTGCCGAGGGTGACCTCCTTGAACTGGTTCGGGCGGTCGGCAGCCAGCGTATCCGCTGCCTGTTCAACCTCGGCCGCAACACCCTGACGGTTGCTGCAACCGGCAAGGTTCTTGCTGCCGAAAACGGGGCGTCGTTCGATGCCCTGCCCCCATTCTCCGCCCTTATTCTGGAGCTTTAACGTGATCCGTCTCTTCCTGCTTTTCATCGCGGCCACCTTCCTCCCGGCCGCGGCTGTGCAGGCGGAGACGGTGTCCTCGCCCGACGGTCGTACCGTGGTTACACTCGACACCGACGGCGAGGGCATCCCTTTCTACGAGGTCGTCCGCGACGGCACCCCCGTGATCGCCAAGTCGACCCTTGGCTTCACGTTTACCGATGCCGACCCGATGCGCCGCAATTTCGAAGTCGTTGCGGTGACCGCCGACGCAGCCGATACCCGTTGGGAGCAACCCTGGGGCGAACGCCGGTGGGTGGCCGACCGCCATAACGAGATCGCCCTCACCTTCCGCCAGAAGGATGCGACTGCTCGCGAGGTAACCGTGCGGTTGCGCGTTTTCGACGACGGAATGGGCTTCCGCTACGAATTCCCCCAGAGCGATGCGCAACCGGTCCGCCGCATCGCCGAGGAGCTGACCGAGTTCAACATCGCCAGCGACGGCACCGCATGGTCGATCCCGGCCGGCGACTGGAACCGGTACGAATACCTCTATTCGCGAACTCCGATCTCGGCGCTTTCGACGGTGCATACGCCCGTGACGATGGTGCTGGCGAACGGTACCCACCTGTCCTTCCACGAGGCCGCGCTGGTCGACTATTCTGGCATGTGGCTGAAGCGTATGGAGGGCACGCGGCTGCGCGCCCTGCTCGCCCCGTCACCGCAGGGCGCCAAGGTCGTTCGCGAAGGCGCCTTCACCACCCCCTGGCGGACAATCCAGATTGCCGACGGTCCGGCAGGGCTCTTCGAAAGCAGCCTGATCCTCAATCTCAACGAACCCAACACGCTCGGTGATGTGAGCTGGTTCAAGCCGCACAAGTACATCGGAATCTGGTGGGAGATGCACCTCGACAAGACCAGTTGGGCGAGCGGTCCAAAGCATGGTGCAACCACGGAAAATGCGAAGAAGTACATCGACTTCGCGGCAGCGAATGGCTTTCGCGGCGTGCTGATCGAAGGCTGGAACAAGGGCTGGGACGGCACCTGGTTCGGCAATGGTCGCGAATTCAGCTTTACCGAAGCCTATCCCGACTTCGACCTCAAGGCAGTGACCGATTACGCCCGCAAGAAGGGCGTGCACCTGATCGGCCATCACGAGACAGGCGGGAACATCGCGGTCTACGAAGACCAGCTGGAAGACGCGATGGCACTCTACGAGAAGCTTGGCGTCGATGCCGTCAAGACCGGCTACGTCGCCGACGCAGGTGGCATCATCACGCGCGATGCCGAGGGCAAGGACCTGCTGGTCTGGCACGACGGTCAGGAAAATGTCCGCCACCACATCAAGGTCGTCGAGACCGCGGCCCGCCACCATGTCGCGGTCAATCCGCATGAGCCGGTGAAGGATACGGGCCTGCGTCGTACCTATCCCAACTGGGTCGCCCGCGAGGGTGCGCGCGGTGCGGAATACGACGCTTGGGGCGTGCCGAAGAACACCCCGGATCATGTCCCCGAGCTGATCTTCACGCGCCTGCTCGCCGGTCCCATGGACTATACCCCCGGCGTCTTCTCGCTCGAAGGCCGGGGCGCAACGGCGCCCGATATCCCGAGCACCCTCGCCCGCCAGCTGGCCTATTACGTGGCGATCTACTCGCCGATCCAGATGGCCGCCGACCTGCCGGAAAATCTCGCGAAATGGCCCAAGGCGCTCGACTTCGTGAAACGGGTCCCCGCCGACTGGAGCGAGAGCAAGCTGATCGAGGGTGCGGTCGGCGAATACGCTATCATTGCCCGGCAGGATCGCAATTCGCACGCCTGGTATGTCGGCGGCGTCACCGACGACAAGGAACGTGCGGTCAAACTGCTTCTCGCCTTCCTCGACAAGGGCAAGCGCTACACGGCGACGATCTGGCGCGATGGCGCCACGGCCGACGGTCTCGGCAGCGATCGCCATGCGATGGACGTGATCACTCAGAAGGTCACATCCGACAGCGTAATCGACCTGCGGATGGCTCGCGCCGGCGGGTTCGCGATCGAAATCAAGCCGACGAAGTAGATTGCTATGGCAGGGCTTGCGCCAGCGGCCCGCAGCCTAGCCCTGCCCTGCCAGTAGCCCCCGTCCGATCACCTGCGCCTGGATTTCGCCGGCACCTTCGAAAATATTGAGAATGCGGGCGTCGCACAGCACGCGGCTGATCTCGTATTCCAACGCATAGCCGTTGCCGCCATGGATCTGCAGCGCGTTGTCGGCATTGCTCCAGGCGACCCGCGCCGCCAGCAACTTGGCCATCCCCGCCTCGATGTCGCACCGCTCGCCTTTGTCCTTGTGACGCGCGGCGGAATAGGTCAGCTCCCGCGCCATCACCAGTTCTGCGGCCATCAGTGCCAGCTTGTCGGAGACCCGCGGGAAGCCGATCAGCGGCTTGCCAAACTGCTTGCGATCGAGCGCGTACGCCATGCCGAGGTCGAAGGCATTCCACGCCACCCCGATGGCGCGCGCCGCAGTCTGGATGCGGGCACCCTCGAAGGTGCGCATGAGCTGCTTGAAGCCCTGCCCTTCCGCCCCGCCCAGCAGGCCGTCATGGCCCACGGCGAAACCGTCGAAGCCGATCGCGTATTCCTTCATCCCGCGATAACCGAGCACCTCGATCTCGCTGCCGTCGATGCCGGGATCGGGGAACGGCTCCGCATCGGTGCCGCGGGTCTTTTCGGCCAACAGCATGGACAGGCCGCCATACCCGGGCGTGTCCGCGTCGGTGCGGCACAGGACCGTCATCAGGTCGGCACGGGCCGCATGGGTGATCCAGTTCTTCGCCCCGTCGATGCGCCAGCTTCCGTCATCGGACTTTCGCGCTCGTGTGCGCACCGATGCAAGGTCGGAGCCGGTGTCGGGTTCGGTGAATACGGCAGTGGGCAGGATCGAACCGTCGGCAATCCTCGGCAGGTATTTCGCCTTCTGTTCGGCCGTGCCGTTCTCCCCGATCAGTTCACCGGCGATCTCCGAGCGGGTGCCCAGCGATCCCGCGCATATCCAGCCGCGCGACAGTTCTTCCGAGACGAGGCACATGGCGGTCTTGCCAAGGCCGAGGCCTCCGAATTCTTCGGCAATGCAGACGCCGAACACCCCGAGCGCAGCCATTTCCTCGACCACCTCGATCGGGATCAACGCGTCGGCGAGATGCCATTTGTGCGCGTTGGGAGCGATCCTGTCGGCGGTGAAGCTGCGAAACTGCTCGCGGATCATATCCAGCGTCTCGTCATCGAAGGTCTCGTCCGGACGACCGCAGTCAGCCAGCAGTGCGGCCAGATCCGCGCGGCTTTCCGCCGTGTTTCCTGCCACCATGAACTGTGCGACCGCAGGTGACGCCCGCAGGGTATCGGCAGCCTCGGCGACGCCGAGTTCGGCCGGACGGACGAATTCGTTCTGGCTCATCGGGACCGAAGCGGCGAGCTGGTTGAGGTATTCGCCAAAGCCGATCCGCAGAACCAGTTCCTCGATCGCGCCGAACCGTCCCGCCTTGCGCGAACGTGAGGCCCAGTCCGCAGTGGCCTCGAGCGCCGCCACGGTCGTTCCGATCCAGGCAAAGCCATGCACGCGGCGCTGGTGGCGCTCGACAAGTGCCGCCTCGATCCGGCCCTCATCCGCACCTTGCACCTCCGCAAGGGTCGCAACACGCGCCGCCGCGGCAAAATTCTTTGCCGCTCCGCAAGCGTCGTGCGCCAGGCTTATCCAGTCCGTCATCGATCAGTGCCCCAGAGACAATCTTCATCGCCACATTGGCGGTGCCTTCCTGAAAAGGTCAATGGCGCTGCCACCCCGAAACGTCCGGCAGGAATGCCTTCTCTTACCCCAAGGTACAATTGGCGACTCCGAGGAGCAGGCCCAAGCTGAAATCCGAATTTCGTATAGGGCGAGAGGAGAATGACAGATGCTTGAGCAAGCCCTCAGCAAGTTCAGCGGCAAATCGCTGATCAAGGAAAAGTTCGACAACTTCATCGGCGGCAAGTGGGTCGCCCCGGTCAAGGGTCAGTATTTCGACAATATTTCACCCGTCACGGGCAAGCCGGTATGCCAGGTTGCACGCGGCAGCGCGGAAGACATCGAACTCGCACTCGACGCGGCCCACAAGGCGAAGGATGCATGGGGCAAGACCTCGACAACCGAGCGCGCCATCATCCTGAACAGGATTGCCCAGCGCATGGAGGACAACCTCGACATGCTGGCCATGGTTGAAACGATCGACAACGGCAAGCCGATCCGCGAAACGACCGCGGCGGACATGCCGCTGGCGGTCGACCACTTCCGCTATTTCGCCGGTGCCCTGCGCGCGCAGGAAGGCTCCATTTCCGAGATCGACCACGATACCGTGGCGTATCACTTCCACGAGCCCCTCGGTGTCGTCGGCCAGATTATCCCGTGGAACTTCCCGATCCTGATGGCGGTGTGGAAGCTCGCGCCAGCGCTTGCAGCAGGCAATTGCGTCGTGCTCAAGCCGGCCGAGCAGACCCCCATGTCGATCATGGTTCTTATGGAACTGATCGGCGACCTGCTCCCCGATGGCGTGGTCAATGTGGTCAACGGCTTCGGTCTCGAAGCTGGCAAGCCGCTCGCCAGCAACAAGCGTATCGCCAAGATCGCATTCACCGGCGAAACGACCACCGGTCGCCTCATCATGCAATATGCCTCGGAAAACCTAATTCCGTGCACGCTGGAACTGGGCGGCAAGAGCCCCAACATCTTCTTCGCCGACGTCATGCGCGAAGACGACGACTTCTTCGACAAGGCACTCGAAGGCTTTGCCATGTTTGCGCTGAACCAGGGCGAAGTGTGCACCTGTCCCAGCCGCGCACTTGTCCATGAATCGATCTACGACCGCTTCATGGAACGGGCCATCGCCCGGGTCGAAGCAATCAAGCTCGGCAGCCCGCTGGATGCTGCGACCATGGTGGGTGCCCAGGCATCGAACGACCAGCTCGAAAAGATCCTCAGCTACATCGACATCGGCAGGGACGAAGGTGCCAATGTGCTGACCGGTGGCGGCCGTCAGGTTCACGATGGCGAACTGGCCGAGGGCTATTACGTCAAGCCGACGGTTCTCGAAGGCCACAACAAGATGCGGATCTTCCAGGAAGAAATCTTCGGCCCAGTCCTATCGGTGACGAAGTTCTCTTCCGACGAGGAGGCGCTCAGCATCGCCAACGACACGCTCTATGGCCTCGGAGCCGGGGTGTGGAGCCGCGATGCCAACACCTGCTACCGCTTCGGCCGAGCCATCCAGGCCGGCCGGGTATGGACCAATTGCTACCATGCCTATCCCGCGCACGCTGCCTTCGGCGGCTACAAGCAGTCGGGTATCGGTCGCGAGAACCACAAGATGATGCTCGAGCACTACCAGCAGACCAAGAACCTGCTGGTCAGCTATAGCCCAAAGGCGCTCGGCTTCTTCTGATGCCGCGCGGCGCATCGCCGATATCGTTTCCCGTCGCGCCGACTGGTTCCTCTCGAGGCGGTCGGGAAACGGTTCCCCAGAGACGGGCAGGCTTGCGCCTGCCCGTCCGATTTGCATGATCCGGCCGATGGAAAGGCTTCTGGTCCCGCCGCGCATTCTCGCCACCGCCGAAGCGGAAGAGTGGATCCTCAAGCTGGAGGACATCCACGGCCCTCTGATGTTCCATCAGTCCGGTGGCTGCTGCGACGGTTCCGCGCCGATGTGCTTCCCGCGCGGGGAGTTCCGCGTCGGCGGGCAGGACGTGTTGCTCGGCCACCTCGTCAACGACACGCCGGTATGGATCGGCGCTGCCCAGTTCGAATACTGGCGCCATACGCAGGTCACCATTGACGTCGTTCCCGGACGGGGATCGGGCATGAGCGTGGAAGCGCCCGAAGGCATCCGCTTCATCGTGCGCAGTCGCGTATTCAGCGACGCCGAGGCAGAGGCCCTTGCCGCATGTGGCGAGCCTCAAAGAGGAGACACTTACGTAGGGCCCTGAGCGCACCAAGACGCTTGGAAATCAGCGTTGCTTGGGCCATAATTTGACGCTCCCGCAAAACAGAAACCGACAGGTTCACGCGCGGGATAGGGGAGAGAGGTTCTGCACCGGAGACGCCAGGATCTGGACGGTCTCGTGACCGCTGCATCGCATGCCGACGATCCGGCATTGGCGGTGGCAGAAGTCGTGTCAGCAATCGGTGATCGGGCGCTTGCCGGTGGCGTGCTGTTCTGTTCGCAGAAGTTCGATCGCGAGGCACTCGCCGCCGAAATTTCGAGCCACCTCGCCCATTTTCCGCTGATCGGCTGTACCAGTGCAGGCGAACTCACGCCGCGAGGGTACGACGAGGACAGCCTTGTCTTCGTTGGTTTCCCGGCGGCGAGTTTCGCCATGTCGGTGCTGACCTTCACCGACCTCGATGGCTTCGACCGCGATGGTGCGCGCAGCCGGATCAGGCACCTCGCCGCCAACGCCCGGCAGGAAGCCCGGGTCCTTGGTAACGAGCTTCACCAGGTGGCGCTGTTCCTCGTCGACGGGCTTTCCCACCGCGAGGAAGTCCTGACCATGACGGCACAGGATGCGTTGGGAGAAATCGAACTCGTCGGCGGGTCGAGCGGTGACGGTCTGCTGTTCCGCGAAACCGGCGTCCTTGTCGACAACGAGTTCCGCCGCGATGCCGCCGTCATCGCCATCCTGACCAGCTCGCGACCGCTGCACGTGTTTTCGGCAAACCATTACCAGCCCGGGCCGGAACGCATGGTAGTGACCGAAGCCGACAGCGAACGGCGGATCGTCTACGAGATCAACGCCGCTCCGGCGGCCGAGGAATATCTGCGCCTCGTAGGTGGCCCCGCTTCCAAGCTCGATACCGGCTTCTTCGCCGCCCACCCTCCGATGGTGCGCACCGGCGGAACCTACCATGTCCGGTCGATCCAGTCGGCCAATCCCGACGGCAGCCTGACCTTCTACTGTGCGATCGATACCGGCATCGTCCTGACCATCGGCGAGCCCGTCGACCGGATCGCCCAGCTGAAGAGGATGTTCGAGGACCTGGAACAGCATGTAGGCTCACTCGACGCCGTTCTGGGGTTCGATTGCGTGCTCAACCGGGTCGATGCCGAGGATCGCCAACTGGCGCGGCAGGTGTCGGAAATCTATGCGGAAAACAACGTCATCGGCTTCAACACCTATGGCGAGCAGTATCTAGCAGCACACGTCAACCAGACCCTGAGCGGCTTGGCGATCGGCCGCTGATGGCCAGCAGGTTGCACATGCCCGGTCCTGCCATCGAGGAGGAAGAGGACGTTGCCGCCCTGCGCGCGCGGATCGAACGTCTCGAGAAGATCAACAACGCCCTCATCGACCGCGTGGAGCGTTCGACCGATATCCAGGGTGGGGCATTCTCGATGTTCGAGACTGCCATCACGCTCGAGGCGATGGTTCGCGACCGGACTTCCGATCTCGAAGAAGCGATGGGCCAGCTCAACGTCGCGAACGCCAAGCTGGAAGCAGCGCACCACGATGCCGACGCGGCCCGCGCCCGTCTGCGCGATGCGATCGAGTCTCTCAACGATGGTTTCGCGCTGTTCGATGCCAACGACCGGCTGCTGATGTGCAACCGCGCCTTCCTCGCCTTCTGGCCGGAACTGGAAGAGGTTGCAGAGGACGGTCCCAACTTTGCCGAGCTGGCCGAACGCCTCGCGAGAAGCGGGCGGACGATCGGCTCGCTGGTCGCCCCCGAGCGGTGGGTCAAGGATCGCATCGAGCGCCACGCACGCGCCGATGGCGTCCATGTGCAGGCGATGAGCGACGGGCGCTGGGTCCAGATCAACGAACTGCGAACCAGCGAAGGCGGCACTGTCGGCATTTATACCGACATCACCAGCGTGAAGGCGGAAGATGCACGCCAGCGCGCCAAGGAGCTGGCGGCCAGGAACCTGGCGCTGCAATCGACGCTCGACACGCTGTCCGAAGGCGCCTGCCTGTTCGATGAAAACCGCAAGCTGCAGGCGTGGAACGGCGGGCTCGCCGACATGCTCAAGCTCGACAAGGGCGTGCAGTCGATCATCGGCACCCATGAAGAATTGGCAGCCTATTGCATCGACGAACGCGGGCTGGATCGCCCGCAGGCTGTCGAATGGCGCGACGGGCGGAGCCCGCGAATCAGCACCGAATGCATGATGGGCGACCGCAACTTCGTCGTCCGCTCGGTCACGCTGGCGACGGGCGGGATGGCCTTTGCCTTCGACGATGTCACCGACCGCATCCGCTTCCAACGCTCCCTGACCGAGACGGCCGAGATGCTCGAGCGTGCGGTTGAGCAGCGAACCGCCGAACTGGTCGATGTGAACCGCGAACTGGTCGAAGCGAAGAACGAGGCAGAACGCGCCAACAAGTCGAAGACGAGCTTTATCGCCGCGGCAAGCCATGACCTGCTTCAGCCGCTGAATGCCGCGCGGCTGTTCGTATCGGCGCTCGGTGACCAACGGCTTCCCGGCGAGGCCAAACGCCTGACTGGCCAGGCTTCGGTGGCGCTCGATTCGGTGGAGGAACTGCTCGAGGCCCTGTTCGAAATTTCCAAACTCGATGCCGGTGCGGTTGCTCCGGACATCGAATCCCTGGACCTCGGCAAGACCTTCACCGCCCTGCGGATCGAGCACGGTCCTGCCGCCGAGGCCAAGGGCCTCGTCTTCAATGTCGAGCCGACCGACCAATGGGCGATGAGCGACCAGAGGATGCTGCGCCGCATTCTCCAGAACCTCGTTTCGAATGCGATCCGGTATACCGAGGAGGGCACGGTATCGCTTTCCGTGACCGAGGATGGCGATGAGGTGCGGATCCAGGTGCGCGACACCGGCCCCGGCATCCCGCCTGAGAAGCGCGAAGCGATCTTCGAGGAATTCCGCCGGTTGAGAAGCACCAGCAAGCAACCGGGGCATGGTCTCGGACTTGCGATCGTCCGGCGGTATTCGGCGACACTGGGACACGCGATCGAGATAGATTCAGAGGCAGGTGATGGTGCGCAGTTCACCGTTATCGTGCCGAAGGGCGAACGCAGCCCGGTCCCTGCAGACGCGCGCCCGCAACGTCGCAGCAGGTCGCCCGCTTCCGCCGGTGCGGCGCTGCTGATCGACAACGATCCGGCCATCCTCGACGGTATGGAGGCCCTGTTGTCGGGTTGGGGATTGAATGTCGTCGCCGCAACTTCGCACGAGGATCCGCTTGTTCAGGCGGCTGCACTCGCTAACCCGGCGGTTCTGATTGCCGACTATCATCTCGACGACGGGATGACGGGCAATGCGGCGATTACCGATTTGCGGAAGGCCGCAAACGTCGACCTGCCCGCCCTCGTCATCACCGCCGACCGCAGCGACGAGGTGAAGAACGAACTTTCCGACCTTGGAGTCCAGGTGCTGACCAAACCGGTCAAGCCAGCCCAACTGCGCGCGCTGCTGAGACAGCTCGGCGTGCTCCGCTAGGTTCCGCTCAGGACGTGAAGCCGACCCGGTTGGCGAGAATCACCGCCTGTGTGCGGTTGTAGACGTTCATCTTCTGCAGCACCGCGGAGACATGCGCCTTTACCGTCGTCATGGACACACCGAGGTCATAGGCGATCTGCTTGTTGACCCGGCCATTGACGAGCAGCCCGAGCACCACGCGCTGCTGCGGGGTCAGCGTATCGATCCTTTCGCGGATCGAGGCTTCTTCCTGGGCCTGCGGATCTTCGGCGAGTTCGCCCGGCATGTAGATTTCGCCGGCGAGCACCTGTTCGAGGGCATCGACGATCTGGTCGCGCTTCATGGATTTGGGAATGAAGCCCGCCGCGCCAGCCTCCAAAGCCTCCTCCACGGTCTGGCGATCGTAAACGCCCGATACCATGACTACCGGAGTGCTGGGAAAGTCGCTGCGCAGCTGCTGGAGTGCTGAGAGGCGCGATGCGTCGGGAATATTGAGATCGAGGAGGACCAGGTCGACCTCTTGCGCCTCCGCCAGCATGTCGAGGGCTTCGGCGAAATCGCCTGCTTCCAGGATCTCGGCACCGGAATAGCGGAATTCCAGGATGCTGCGCAGGCCGTCGCGAACCAGCGAATGGTCATCGACGATAAGGACGCGTTCGGGTGCCAGCGTGTCGCTCACTTCGGTCCTTTTCAGAGCCTGGGCATATGCCATTGTATATCCCGTGGTTTGCGAACCGCGCCACCCGTCAGGACGGCGCGGTCCACGATTTCGGACTACTTGTTGACCTTGAACACCCAGAGCGCACCGCCCTGGCTAATGTCCTTGAAGGTCTTGGCGACCTCGCCGCCCCAGAGCGGCACTGCGCCACCCCAACCGGACATGACAGCGACGTACTGCTCGCCGTCCTGCGTCCAGGTGACCGGCGAACCGACCACGCCCGAACCGGTCTGGAACTTCCACAGCTCGGTTCCGGTCTTGGCGTCGAACGCCTTGAGGTAGCCTTCAGGCGTGCCGGTGAAGACGAGGTTGCCTGCCGTCGTCAGGACACCACCCCAAAGCGGGGCCTTGTTCTTGTATTCCCACACGATCTTGCCGGTCTTGGGGTCCATCGCACGCAGCGCGCCGATATGGTCTTCGGCGATCGGCCTAATGGTGAAGCCGGCACCCAGGTAGGCCGCGCCCTTCTTGTAGGCGATCGGTTCGTTCCAGATGTCCATGCCCCAGTCGTTCGACGGAATGTAGAACAGGCCGGTGTCCTGGCTGTAGGCCATCGGCATCCAGTTCTTGCCGCCGAGGAACGACGGGCTGGAGAACACGACCGTGCCCTTTTCGGTGCCGTTCGGCGGACCGGGACGATTGGCGTCCACATAGTTCGGACGGCCGGTCTTGAGGTTGATGCCGTCCGCCCAGGTCGTCTGCATGACGAACTTGTGGGCGCCCATCAGCTTCCCGGTGGTCCGGTCGAGGACATAGAAATAACCGTTACGGTCGGCCTTGGCGCCAAGCTTCATGTCCTTGCCGCCCAATTTGGCGTCGAAGGGAATGAACTCGTTCACACCGTCGAAGTCCCAACCGTCGTGCGGCGTGGTCTGATAATGCCACTTGATCTTGCCGGTGTCGGCATCGATCGCGAGCGTGGACGAGGTGTAGAGGTTGTCGCCGGGGCGCAGGTGGCTGTTCCACGGCGCCGGGTTGCCGGTGCCGAAGTAGACGAGGTTCGTACCCGGATCGTAAGTGCCACCAAGCCAGGTTGCGCCGCCACCGGTCTTCCAAAGGTCGCCCTGCCAGCTGGCATTGGTCTTGCCGGTGATGCCGTTGTCCTGGCCGTTGAGCGTGCCCATGTGGCCTTCGATCACCGGACGCCGCCAGATGAGCTCGCCCGTGTCGACGTTGCGCGCCTCGACTGCACCGACGGCACCGAATTCGCCACCCGAGTTGCCGGTGATGACCATGTTCTTGACGATCAGCGGAGCCGCCGTGGCGGAATAGCCGGCCTTGTAGTCGGCGATTTCCTTGTTCCAGATGACCTTGCCGGTCTCCCGGTTCAGCGCGACGAGATGCGCATCCAGCGTGGCGAAGATGATCTTGTCGCCGTGGATTGCGGCACCGCGGTTGACCACGTCACAGCAGGGCATGATGCCGTCGGGAAGGCGAGCATTGTATTCCCACTTCTTCTCGCCTGTGCGCGAATCGAAGGCATAGAGGCGGGAATAGGAACCCGTGACGTAGATCGTGCCGTCATAGACGATCGGCTGCGATTCCTGGCCGCGCTGCTTCTCGCCGCCGAGTGATGCGGCGAACACGGGAACGAGTTTCGCGACGTTGCCGGTATCGATCTGGTCGAGCTTGCTGAAGCGCTGCTGCCATGGCCCCATGCCATAAGTAAGCACGTCGCCCGGCGTGTTGGCATCGTTGACGAGGTCCTCGCTTGTCGGACCTTCGGCCCTTGCCGGTGCTGCCAGCGCGACCCCTGCGAGCGCGGTGGCGGCAATCAATGATTTGTACATGCCCTTCATCCTTCCCTCCTGTGATTTTGACGGCCCGACTGGAGTTGGATCGCGCCGATGGATGGCTCCCATGATGCGCGAGCCTATCTCCGGCGCAGCGGGCAGCAATTGAACCTTGGGCTAAGGCGACGACCCGCAGAGCCGGTCACGCGAGGGGCTTGGCAGCCTCGGCCGCCTCCCAGGCGACACCGTGTCCGGCGAAGATTTCCGTCATGCGACCGCTGGAGGCCATTTCGGCGACTACGTCTTCGATCGCAAAGCCAAGCGAGCGGCTGTTTTCCTTGACCGCCATGCCGATGTCCCACCCGCGCGAGGGCATGAGCGGCAACGGGCTCTTGCGCAGCTGCGCGCCGGCGTCGGGCCGATCGGCTATCGCAGCCTCGATCTGCGCCTTTGTCGCGACGGCCATCTCGGCATCGCCCGCCTGCACCGCCTCTGCGGCAGCATAGCCACTGGGATAGTGCTTGATGTCGCCGCGCAGGATCCCGCCGAAGCCGCCGAGCAGGTAGAAGTCGGGAATGGAATCGATCTCGGCTGCCACGGGCTTGCCGACGAACAGCTGCGGCGGGGCGTCGCAATTGCGCGTGCCCGAACTGCAGATGCCGGTGAAGCTTTCATGGTAATAGGGCGCGATGAAGGCGACCTGGTCTTCCTGCTTCGCGAACTCCAGGTCGAACGGGACGTGCAACATCACATCGCATGGCTGGAAACCGAGCAGGCCTCCGCGCCAGACTACGTTGCGCAGATCGTCCGAGACTTCCTCGTCAGCGGCAAACAGGACAACGTCTGCACGCAGTCCCAGCTTCTCCGCGATCACCTTGGCAATATCGACGTCGATACCGGCCGGTCGGCCTTCACGCTCCCACGACCAAGGCCGGTAGTCATTGTAGAGCCCGATCCTGAGAACACCGAGTTCGCGGACTTTTTCCAGCGGTGCGGCGCTGAGGGGCGAGCTGACGGCCAGAGCCCCTGCCGCACCGACCAGCCCCGCAATGAACCCCCTGCGGTCCATCACTATTCTTCCGTGTACTGCGTTTCGAGCCAGGCACGGATGGTCCAGCCGGCCTTCTGTCCCAGCACCTCGTCGAACGGCGGCATGTAGACCTTGCCATCGCGGACCGAGCCGTGACGGAACCGCTCCTGGAACCACTCGTCACCGCTTTCGCCCGGCTCGAGATAGCGCAGGTCGGGCGCGATACCGCCCGAGATGGCCTGCAGGCCGTGACAACGCGCACAGTTCTGGTTGTAGGCCGAAGCGCCGATTTCGATCGCGCGGGCATTGCCGGAATAGGGGTTCCTCGCCACCCAGACATCGTTGCCTCCCTCGATATCGGGAAGGTCGGAGGTGTCGACCGGTTGCGGGGTCACGTCACCGTGTGCCATCAGCTGGGGCGCGAGCGCCACCGCAAGGGTCGCCGCTGCTGCCGAAAGCGCTATGCGGCTGGCAAACTTCATCATCTTTCAAATATCCTCTGCGACCAAGTCGTCACGTGTCCACCTGAGCGTGAACAGTTCATCCCACCGGTCCCAGAGATAGCGGCTGGGTCTACCAGCCCCATTGTACTTTCGGAGAATACCGACGCGCGCGCAGGCGGATAGACAGGCTGGTATGTTGATCCGATCCATCATAGCCGCGGCATGTTGCGGGGCTGTCCTCGCAGCAACGCCGGCTTCCGCCGAAATCGCCTATGTCAGCAACGAGCGGTCGGCTTCGGTCAGCGTGATCGACCTTGAGAGCGGCACGCTGGTCGACACCTTTGCAGTGGGTGAGCGCCCCCGTGGCATCCTGCTCAGCAAGGACGGCAAATACATCTATGTCTGCGCAAGCCTCGAACACGCGGTGGAGGTGCGCGATGCCAAGACAGGGGCGCTGGTGGCGGTGCTGCCATCCGGCAACG
The DNA here is from genome assembly GCF_015529805.1 of Qipengyuania soli. NCBI lineage: Bacteria > Pseudomonadati > Pseudomonadota > Alphaproteobacteria > Sphingomonadales > Erythrobacteraceae > Qipengyuania > Qipengyuania soli. The sequence goes on from NZ_CP064654.1 coordinate 1,830,466, forward strand.
ATCCCGAACAGTTCTTCCTTTCGAACGACGGGAAGCTCCTGTTCGTCGCCAACGAGGACAATGCCGCGACCACCGCCATCGATCTCGAGGCGGGCAAGGTCGCCTGGCAAATCCCGGTCGGCGACGAACCCGAGGGAATTGCCCAGAGTCCCGACGGCAAATGGCTGCTCGTCACCAGCGAGGAGGACAATCTCGTCAGCTGGATCGACCTTGCGACCCGCGAGGTGGTGCACGAGACCGAAACCGACGTCCGACCGCGGCACGTCGAATTCACTCCGGACGGCAAACAGGTCTGGGTGGCTGCCGAAGTGGGCCAGAAAGTCCATGTCGTCGACGTTGCCAGCAAGTCGATCGTCGACACGCTGGAATTCGCTCCTCCCGGCGCCCTGCCCTACAAGATCCTGCCCTGTGGCATCCGCTTCACATCGGACGGCAAGACCGCGGTGATCGCCTTGGGACGCGCCGACAGCATCGCCGTGGTCGACGTGGCCAGCCACGAGATCAGGGGGTACGTGAAGACTGGCGGACGACCCTGGCACCTCGCGATCACGGCGGACGACAGCAAGGCGATCGTCGCCAATGGCGGAAGTGACGATATTGCGATCGTCGACCTTGCGAAGCTCGAAGTCGTTTCGCGCGTCGCGGCCGGAAAGGGTCCCTGGGGCGTCGTGCTCGCCAAGTGATCCCTTCGCTCGGCTTCATTGGTCCAAAGTAGGACGACCAAAGTCCAATTTCGGCGGAACGAGTGCCGCCCCATTTTCCCCCACGCCGGCAAAGACGGCCCAGATACAAGAAGGGGGAAGGACTATGATCTCCAAATACCTGCTGCGCAGCGCTGTAGCGGCCGTCGCCCTGACGTCCATGAGCGCGCCAGCCTACGCGCAAAGTAGCGGCACGGCATCGCTGCTCCAACGGCTTCACGAAAAGGGCATCCTCACCGACGAGGAATATGCCGAGATCATGGCCGAGATGAAGCAGGACGCCGCGACGGCACCCGCTCCCGCTCCCATGGCATCCGCCGAAAGCGCACTGGATTCGAGCCGCATGGTCCGCATGACCGAAAGCGGTATCGGCTTCGAAGTTGGCCCGGCGACGATCAAGTTCTCGGGTTCGGTCAACGGCTTCTACGTCCACGACAATCCCGACACGCCGAGTGCAACCACTGCTGTCACTGGCGGCATCGCCAATGTCGGCGGTTCGAACAGCAGCTCGGTCCGCAACGGCCTGCTCCCCGGTTTCCTCAAGGTTGATGTGACGACCAAGCAGGCCGGTCTCGATATCGGTGCGCACTTCGGCATGTATCCGGGCATCAACAGCACCGCCTGGGGCGCGCTGGGAGCCAACAACGGTGGCCAGCCCACTGCGCTGGCGACTGCCGGCATCGACTTCCGCCAGACCTACATGACGATCGGCGGCGGCTTCGGTGAACTCAAGATCGGGCGCGACATCGGCCTGTTCGGATCGGAGGGCATCCTCAACGACATCACCCTGCTTTCCTCCGGCGCGCCGGGCGGCAACGTTGCCCCCGGCAACACCACGCTGGGTCGCATCGGCAGCGGCTACATCTACACCGACTTCCAGCCGCAGATTACCTACACGACCCCGAATTTCGGCGGTTTCCAGGCATCGTTCGGTGTGTTCGAACCGCTCATGTCACTGACGGCTCCGGCGCAGGACCAGGCATCCCCGGGCTACCAGGGCAAGCTGACCTACGACGGCAGTTTCGGCGGTGTCGGTACCCGCCTGTGGGTGTCGGGCGTCACGCAGAAGCATAGCACAATCGGTGCCGGCACCGGCGGCCTGGTCGACTACACCGGCAAGGGCCTCGATGCAGGTGCCAAGCTTACCGTCGGTCCGTTCGCAGCCACTGGCTACTGGTACACCGCGAAGGGTCTGGGCACGACCGTGCTCAACCTGCTGGACACCGACGCCTTCGGCAATGCCCGCAGCAGCGACGGCTTCTATCTCCAGGGCCTCGCCACTTTCGGCAAGGTTTCGATCGGCGGCAGCTACGGCGAAAGCTCGCTCGACTATGCCAATGCGGCAGACGAGCTGGCAAACCCGACGCTGGTCGACACGAACTCGAGCTGGGTCGGACAGGTCCGCTACGGCCTGACCAGCTGGGTCACGCTGATCGGGGAATATGTCCACGCCAAGGCGGAAGCGCACAACGGCAACCAGGCCGAGAGCGACGCGATCGCGTTGGGCGGCATCCTGTTCTTCTGAGCTTGGCCGGAGCCAAGGGCTCTGTATGATCTCTCCCTGGAGCCGGCGGGCGTCTCTCGACATCCGCCGGCTCTCTTTGTCCAAGAATAGCACTATGTTGGGGTCGATGCGGGAACACGGAAAAACATACTGGATGGCGGGCGCAGCAGCGGTTTGCACTGCATTCCTCCCGACAATTGCCCAGGCAGACGAGGCCGACGAGGACCAGCAACGCGTCATCGTGGTGACTGGCGAGGGGCTCGAGGACACTCCGGCGACACCCGCCTACGACACGCAGATTATCGAGCGCGAGGATCTCGTTTCGACAGCGTCCGGACGGATCGAGGATGCACTTTCATCGGTCGCCGGCTTCCAGCAGTTCCGGCGTTCGGACAGCCGTTCGGCCAATCCTTCCGCCCAGGGCGCGACCTTGCGTGCGCTCGGCGGCAACGCATCGAGCCGCGCGCAGGTCCTGCTCGATGGGGTGCCGATGACCGATCCGTTCTTCGGCTACATTCCCTTCAGTGCCATCGCGCCCGAACGCCTTGACCGGGTGCGGGTGACCCGGGGCGGCGGCTCGGGCCCGTTCGGGGCCGGAGCGCTCGCTGGCACGATCGAACTCACCAGCGCCGATGCCGACGCGTTGGGCAGTTTCGGTGGCCAATTGCTCACCAATGACAGGGGTGAAACCGAAGCGAGCGCAACCGCCGCATCGCGGCTCGGCGCCGGGTTCGCTTCGATTTCGGCCCGCTGGGACCGAGGCAAGGGGTTCTGGACCACGCCGGAAGACCAGCGCGTTCCGGCAAGCGCGCGCGCCGCCTATGACGGGTACTCGATCCAGGTCCGCGGCGTTGCCCCGCTCAATGACACGGTCGAGTTGCAGGCACGAGGCCTCATCTATCGTGACGAGCGTACCTTGCGCTTCGATGGCGGCGACAGCAGCATGGAGGGGCAGGACGCCAGCCTGCGACTGGTCGGTCGCGGCGACTGGCAGTTCGACGTGCTCGGCTATGTGCAGGCGCGCAATTTCACCAATGTCGTCATCTCTTCGACGCGGTTCGTCCCCGTCCTCGACCAGAGCAATACGCCGGCCACGGGGCTTGGCGGCAAGATCGAACTTCGGCCGCCAACGGGGGACAACAATGTCCTTCGCCTCGGGGTGGATTATCGCAAGTCCGATGGCGAGCTTTTCGAGACTGCGCTGAGCGCACTCAGTGGCGCGGTGACGGCAAGGCGGAACGCGGGCGGGACCAATACCGACCTCGGCTTCTTTGCCGAGAACGACTTCTCGCTCGGCGCTCTCACCTTGACCGCGGGTGCACGGCTTGACCGATTTACCATCCGCGACGGCTTCTTTGTCGAACGCAACGGATCGGGCGTGATCACGAGCGATCTCGTCTACCCCGACAGGTCGGGCTGGGATGCGTCCTTCCGTGGCGGTGTTCTGTACCGGCTCGGCGACACCGCCAGCCTGCGCGCCGCAGCCTACTCCGGGCTGCGCCTGCCGACGCTCAACGAGCTTTACCGCCCCTTCGTCGTCTTTCCCGTCACCACGCGCGCCAATGCCGATCTGGCGAACGAGCGGCTGGAAGGCTTCGAGGCCGGTGTCGACCTCGCTCCGGCGGACGGCGTCCGCATCGCCTTCACTGCGTTCGACAACAAGGTGAAGCACGCCATCGCCAATGTGACGATCGCCAACAATTTGCGCGAGCGCCAGAACATCGACGCCATCCATTCACGTGGCGTCGAGGCGAGCGCAGCGCTGGAGCTGGGCAAGTTCAGCCTCGACGGCGCGGTCGCCTATACCGATGCCGAAGCGCAGGGTTCCGGCTTTGCAGCGGCGCTGGACGGAAATCGTCCGGCACAAACCCCGAAGTGGGTGGCCGGTGCGACGCTTGCCTATCGCCCCGCGAACAACTGGCTGCTCTCTGCCACCCTGCGATATGTCGGCGCGCAGTTCGAGGACGATCTCGAAACCGACGTGCTGCCTTCTGCGACGACCCTCGATGCCTTTGCGCAGGTGCCGCTGTTACGGCAGGTCGCGCTGGTGCTTCGGGGCGAGAACCTGACCGGCGAAACCATTGTCACCCGCAACCAGGGCGGTTCGGTCGACCTCGGTACACCGCGAACTATCTGGGCGGGCATCAAGGTCGGCTTCTGATGGGAGATTTGCGGCAGGATTACGTGAGGTACAACAAGGGCGCGCGGACCTTGCACTGGGCAATTGCGGTGCTGGTCATCGCCAACCTCGCGACCGGCCTGCTGCATGATCCGCTCGAGCCCTATGTCCGGCTGATGCCGTTCCACAAAGCAACCGGCATGACCATTCTCGCCCTGTCCGTGGTGCGCATCGTCTGGCGCGCCATGTGGCAGCGGCCCCCGTATCCGCCCGGGATCTCCCGCAACGCGATCCTCTCTGCGCGCGTGGTGCAGGCCGCGTTCTACGCCCTGATGATCGTGATGCCGGTCACCGGATGGATTCTCGCATCGGCAGGGAAGTATCCGCTCGACTGGTTCGGACTGTTCGAACTTCCCAAACTCCCGGTCGTGCGCCACAGCGCCGCTTATTCCATCGGGCACGAGATGCACGAGATCCTCGGCTGGCTCTTCCTTGCCCTTGTCGTGCTCCATGTCGCGGCAGCCCTGCGCCACCATTTCCTCCTGAGGGAGCCGATCCTGCGACGGATGATGTGATGCGTCGCTGGGTTCTTGCTCCCCTCCTTGCCCTGCCCGTTCCGGCATTCGCGGAAGACGTAGAGCCGGTCATCATCGTCACTGCACCCGGCGGCGGGGTCGATGCGGACGAGGCTCTTGCTGCGAACCGCGAGGCGATCAGGCGTGGCAGCCGTCCGGACCTGTTCGGCGCGCTGGCGAACGAGGTGCCAGGCGTCTCGATCGCCGAAGCGCAGGGCAATCCGTGGGCGGGAGCGATCACCTGGCGCGGTTTCTCGGCTTCCGCCCTGCAGGGCACCGAACAGGGCATGGCCGTCTATCTCGATGGCGTGCGCTTCAACCAGCCCTTCGGCGACACGCTGACGCTCGACCTCGTTCCCGAAGCCGCCCTGGCCAGGGCCGAGGTGCGCGAGCCCAACCCGGTGTTCGGCCGCAACGCGCTTGGCGGCGCATTGCTGCTCCAGACGGCGACAGGTGCCGACCTGCCGGGGCTGAGGGGCTCAATTTCGACCGACAGCTTCGGCGGCTATGGCGGCAACGCGTCCTATGGCGGAAAGAACGGACTGCTGGTGGTTGAGGTGCTGCACGACGAAGGGTGGCGCGACTACAGCCCTTCGCGCCTGCTCCGCGGATTTGCGTCACTGGGCCACCATGGCGACAGCTGGGGTGTCGATGGGACGCTGATCGCAGCCTCCACCAGGCTCACCGGTAACGGCGTCGCTCCGGTCGAACTGCTGGCTGCCGACTACCGCGCGATCTTCACCCGGCCCGACTATTCGGACTCACGCTTCGGGCGCGTCACGGTGGCGCCCTATCTAGAGGTGGGGAAATCAGGACGGCTGACCGCCACGGTGCATTACCAGTCATTGAAACGGGTTTCAGCGAACGGTGACCTGGCTGACTTTTCGGAATGCGATGCGGATCCCTCCCGGTTGTGCCTGTCCGACGACGACGAGGAGGCGAGCGACGTCCTGCTCGACGTGATCATGCGCGAGCCGGTGGCCGTGGACCCGACGGTGGACGAGTACGCCGTGTTCAACCGGGGTCGCGAGCGAACCCGCGGCGGCGGGCTCGGCCTGCAGTATGTTGACGAAGTCGAAACCGATCTCGGCACGAGGCGAATAGCCCTCGGTGCCACCTGGGATCGCTACATGACCCGCTTCGACACGCGGGCCGAACTCGGCGAATTGCTCGACGACCGCTCGGTCGTCCCTCTAGGAACCGACCTCGTGGCAGCGAGCGGCGCGATTACGCCTGTGTCGGTGGACACCACCTTGCGGGATCTGTCGGTCTTCGCGAGCGTCGACATGCCGCTTGCCACATGGCTGGCAATCGAAGGCGGTGTGCGCTGGTCCGACAATCGGGTCGAACTGGTGGACCTCATCGGCAGCGAGCTCAACGGAAACCACCGCTTCCAGCGCATCTCGCCAGCGGTGGAAGTCGATATCGAACCGACGGAAGATCTCGACGTCAGCCTTGGCTATGCCGAGACGAGCCGCAATCCCACCCCTGCCGAGCTTTCCTGCGCCGATCCCGATGCGCCCTGTGCCCTTGCCAATTTCTTCGTCGCCGACCCGCCGCTGGAACAGGTCGTGGCGCGCAACTGGCATGCCGATGCGGGATGGGGATCAGGCGCGCTGGAACTCCGCCTTGGACTGTGGCGCAGCGATACGCGCAACGATATCCGCCACGTTGCCTCCGAAGTCCGCGGCCGCGCCTTTTTCGTCAATCTCGGCGGAAGCCGTCGTCAGGGCTTCGACGTGGCAGCTGATTGGCACCAGGGGCCATGGCGATTGGGTGCCGACTACAGCCTGACCGACGCGCGGTTTCGCAGCGATTTCTCGATCAGCAGCCCCGCCAATCCGCAAGCAGATGAAGACGGCCAGATCGCGGTCCGCCATGGCGACCGTCTGCCGGGTGTTCCGCGCCAAGCAATCAATGCCCGCGCGGGATACGAAAGCCAACGATGGGCGCTCAATGCGCAGGTCCGCTGGCGTTCCGGTCAGTTGCTGGTCGGCGATGAGGGCAACGACCTCGCAACAACGCCGGACTACTTCCTCGTCGACCTGACCGGCAAGCTCAGCCTGACGCGGCAACTCGACCTCGTCCTTGAAGTGCGCAACCTTTTCGATCGCAAATACGCGACCTTCGGCACCCTGGCCGAAATCGACGAGATCGAGCTGGAGGAAGCGCCCGGCGCCAGCGACCCGCGAGCCTATGCCCCGGGAATGCCGCGCCGCCTTTCGGTCGCCCTGAAGGCGCGCTTCTAACCGTCAATACGCGGGAAGAGTTCGGCTTCCAGGCGCGGGTAGAAGTGCGAAACGCTGCGCTGCAACTCGTAGCGCGCCGCTGCCATTCTGGCAAAGCGTGCCGGAATTTCCATCCGCCCCGCCTCGGTCATGTCGAGCCCGTTCGCAACTGCGCTGCGTAGCGCGGACTCGAGCCAGACCAGCCAGTCGCGCGTCTGGGCGATGCCCCTACCCTCGCGATCGAGGGGGCCGTGTCCGGGAACCAGCTGCCGATGGGCGATGGTTTCGAGCCGATCGAGGGTGGCGCGCCAGACCGCGAAGTCTGCATTGGGGGTGGCAGGTGCCCGGTCGAGGAAGACAGTATCGCCTGCCACCAGCGTGCCGGTTGCATGATCGACCAGGGCAAGGTCGCCCTCGCTGTGTCCCGCGAGCGCCAGCAGTTGGAGCTTCCGGCCGCCAAACTCCACCGGTCCTTCGGTCAGGTCACCGCTTGGCAACACCACCTCGGTTCCGGTCATCCATCCGGACAACAGCCGGTACATTCCGTCCGAAAAGCCGGAACCGTCCCGTTCGAGGTCGTGGCGGGTTGCCGGCAATGCGTGGATCTCCGCATCGGGAAAGGCCCCGGAAGCGAAGGAGTGATCGGGGTGCAGATGGCTGACGTAGACCAGCGAGACCGGAGCACCAGTCGTCCGTTCGATCAAGGCTGACAATGTCTTGCCGAACTTGAGCGAGGGGCCCGGGTCGAAAAGGATCGTCCCCGCGTCGCTGGCCATGAACACCGAATTCGCAACTGCGCCGCCATTTTCGAACAGCAAGGCATCGTCCGCCCCACGCACGAGCCAGATGCCATCCCCGATGCTGGTCGCCTGCGGGGTATAGGTCCCGGCATACTGCTCGGCCCGTGCGGCGACCGGCAATGCCGCCGCACCGGCAAGGAAGGCGCGACGCGCTAGCCTCACGGACGTGCTGCGGCGAGCCTGCGCCCAGTCGCGGCGTCGAGCGAGCCGGAAAACTCAAGGCCATTGGTGTCGCGTGCCGCAACGTCCAGTTTACCGGAAACTTTCGGCTCGACGATCAGGGTGAAAGACGGGTCTTCCGATACTGAGCCATAGATCGTCATGTCCGCCAGCAACGTACCTCCAGCATCGCGAACCTTCACCGTGTCGATGTTGTAGCCTGGAATATTCTCGACGAGGCCCGTGTCCATCGGATGGCGGAACCCGAAGCGCAGGCGCGTCTCTTCGCCTTCGGCCCATGCAGCGCCGCGCATTTCGCCCAGATGGTCAGCCCAGTCGCCCTTCACCCGGCTCACCGGAGGCGCGGAGCATCCGCCGCCTGCGGCGTCCACCCACCCGCCGGAGACATGCCACAAGCCGTCCGCAGTAAGCACTGCTGCGCGGACGGGGGTGCGCTGGTCGAGCTTGATCCTGGTAGCGACGAAGGCTTCGGCAGCGAGCGGCCTGTAGTCGAGCGCGATGGGGATGGGGTTGAGATCGGCAAAGAGGACGATCCGCCTGACCTCTCCGAGCGCGCGCGCATCGACCGTGACCGGCATCACGTGCTGGTTTTCCGTGACCACCGGCAGTTCGACCTTCACCGCATCGTCGAAGGTGTAGGAAGCGCCTTCGAACACCTGCGCGGCATGGAAATCCCACATCGGCGAGCCGAGTGGATCAGGCTCTCCCGCCTGTGCCATGGCAGGAAGCACTAGCGCCGCAATGACAATCAGGATGCGTCTCATACCAAAGGACAATACACGCTTCCTTGCCCCAACGCCCATTGGACTTTCGAACGAAAGAGAATTTCATGGCCAAGGCCCAATATCTGCGCATCGCCCTTGCCGGGGTCCTGCTTTCGGCGGCGCCGGTGACCGCGCAGGATTTCGATGCCGACGGCTATCGCAGCACACGCTATCGTGCGCCCGTCCAGTCAAACCCTTCCCCCGCCCGACCGATCGCGCTCGATGCTGCCCTGCAACTCCAGCCCGGTAAGGAGGCGCTGTTCCTCGACGTGATGCCGGTAGAAGGCGGGGTGCGGGACGAGGTCAGCGGCAAATGGCGTCTCTCGAGCTCGCACGAGACCATTCCCGGCGCCCAATGGCATCCCGAGACGGGCCGTTCCCCGGTGAACGAGGCCCTGTGGTCCGCGCTCGTCGCTTCGGTCGCCGAGGCGAGACAGGCGTCACCCGACCTGCCCGTCGTCGTCTTTTGCCGCTCCGATTGCTGGATGAGCTGGAATGCCGCGCGCAGGCTCGCGCGCCAAGGGTTCAAGGACATCTTCTGGCTGGCCGAAGGCACCGACGGCTGGCACGAGAGCGGGCGCAGACTCGTCGTCGCAGTACCGATCGTGGTTCCCTACAAGACCTGCAATTGAAGGAGAGAGAATATGGCAAGCCTGGTTGTGAGTTACCCCGCCAAGGAAGGGGCCAAGTTCGACGCGGACTATTACCGCGACACGCATATCCCGCTGGTCGAAAAGCATTGGGGCAGCCACGGCATGACGGGAGCAGACGTCTACTGGCCAGCCGATGGCGAGCAGCCCAATGTCGCGATGGTGGTGCTCAATTTCTCCAGCAGCGATGCGATCGACGCGGCACTCGGGTCGGCTGGCACGGCAGAAGTCATGGGCGACGTGCCCAAGTTCACCGACATCCAGCCGACGATCTATCGCACGGCGTAGGACACATGAAAGGGCCGGTCCGCGCGGCGGAGCCGGCCCTTTCTCATACCGTCCTCAGCGTTGCTTCTTCAGGTAGTCGATGATTTCCTGGCGCTTCGCGGCGTCCTTGATACCCGGAAAGCTCATGCGATTGCCCGGCACCAGCGCGCGCGGGTTTTCCAGCCATGAGTGAAGCGTCGCCTCGTCGAAGGTAAGGCCCGAATTCTTGAGCGCATCGGAGTAGGAAAAGCTCCCCTGCCCCGCCTTCGCCCCGTATGCACCCCAAAGGTTCGGACCAAGCTTGTCCTCGCCCCCCTTGTTGGCGGTGTGGCAAACGGCGCACCGGCCGAATGCTGCGGGCGGAGCGGCGGCGACGACTGCCGCAGCCTCTGCAACAGCGGCCTTGGTCGGTTCGGCAGCAGGCTTGGCCGTTTCGACCGCCTTCGGCGTGTCCTCCTTTGCGACCTCGGCTTCAGCAGCAGCTTCAGGAGCCGCACCTTCTTCTACAGGAGCTGCTGTTTCCTCTACAGCAGGCGCATCGACCGGCGATGCCATCGTCGTGTCGTCGGCTGGCACTTCGGCAACATCGTCACTGCCACCCGAACACGCGGCGAGAGAAAACGCCAGTGCGGAACCGGCCAGAAGTGCGCGAAATGCCATCGTAATCCTTCCCTCGAGAAATTCCCTCACCTGGAGCGATGTGTCGCATGCTGCGCATCGCCACGACATTGGACCTTGGAATAACGCAATTCAAACCCTGCAACAGGGTGTTGCACGCGTTACATCGAGGCAGGAAGCCGGATAATGACTGGCGCCCAAGTGAAGGCGGGCAAGGCGTTGCTGGCGACCGAGATTTGGGATGAATGGCGGAGAGGGAGGGATTCGAACCCTCGATACGGTTGCCCGTATACCGCATTTCGAGTGCGGCGCATTCGACCACTCTGCCACCTCTCCGCTCAAGTAGGGTGCGCTTGCGGGCCATGGCCCCGGTCGAAGCGAGGGCGCCGATTAGCCGAGCCCCCTGCCCTTGCCAAGCCCTTTTGCATGCGAAATCGGGGGATGGCCGAAAGGTCGCGGCTTGTTTCCTTGCCGCAGCGCACCATATTCTACCCAATCATGGAAAGAGCACTGTTTTTCTCCGCCCAGGCCGGTCGCACCATCGAGGCGCCGCGCCGCGTAAAGTCACGCTTTGCGATTGGCGACGTCGTCAAACACAAGGTGTTCGATTTCCGCGGGGTCATCTTCGATGTCGATCCGGTCTTCGCCAACAGCGAAGAGTGGTACAACTCGATCCCGGAGGATATTCGGCCGGATCGAAACCAGCCGTTCTACCACCTCCTCGCCGAGAGCGACGACAACACTTATGTCGCCTACGTCAGCCAGCAGAACCTGCTCAACGACTCGCTTGGCGGTCCGGTCGAACATCCGGACGTCCATGCCTATTTCCAGCAGTTCGAGAACGGGCGCTATCGCATGCGCCGCAGCCTGACGCACTGAACTCGGGCGTCAGCTCTTTATCTTCCAGCCCGATTTCAACAGGCGGTAGGCGATCGCTGCCAGCAGGGCGTTGAATGCCAGAAGGCCAAGGGCCGCCCATGCAACATGCGTGGCATCACCGATGTCGCTCTGGCCAAGGAAGCCATAGCGGAAGCCGGAAATGACGTAGAAGAACGGGTTCGCGCGGCTGATCCCCTGGAAGACGCCATGGAGGTTCTCGATTACGTAGAATGTGCCCGAGAGCATCGAAAGCGGCGCAATGACGAAATTTGTCACGGCCGCGTTGTGGTCGAATTTCTCCGCCCAGATCGACGCCATCAGGCCGAGGATCGCCAGCATGCCGGCACCCATCAGGCCGAACCATGCGACCGCCCACGGGTGCGCCATCGCCAGGCTCACGCCGGGATAGAGCAACATGGCGAGCGCCACCACGAAGCCGACTGCAAGCGAGCGGGTCACCGCCGCGCCCACGATGCCGGTCATCAGTTCGCCTTCGGAGAGCGGGGGCATCAGAAGGTCGATGATCGTCCCCTGGATCTTGCCCGAGAGCAGCGAAAAGGAAGAATTGGCGAAGCCGTTCTGCATCATTGCCATGGCAATCAGGCCAGGCGCGACGAATGTCGGGAAGTTCACTCCCAGCACTTCGCGTTCGCCGCGTCCCAGCGCGACAGAGAAAATCACAAGAAACAGCAGCGTGGTGACCGCGGGAGCCCAGATTGTCTGCGTCTGGACCTTGAGAAAACGGCGGACCTCCTTAATATAGAGGCTCCACAGGCCGATCCGATTGATCCCATTGATCACCGGACGTCCCCGCGGCGGAAATCGCCCTCCCCCTCCGGCATCCACCTCAGTGAACGAGGCGTCCGGTCGTTCGCCGCTCGGCGGCAGGGTCGGGGCTTGATCGGCCATGGAGGCGCGACTACGGCCAAGCGCTCCGGCTGGCAAGCCGCGGCGTCACGAATCGAGATACAGGATTGCTGATGAGCTGGACCGACGAACGGATCGCAACACTCAAGAAGATGTGGGAGAGCGGGTCGACCGCCAGCCAGATCGCCGACGAACTCGGCGGGGTCAGCCGCAATGCGGTGATCGGCAAGGCGCACCGGCTGGGCCTCAAGTCGCGCCCTTCGCCGGTGAAGGCGAATGAGGCGAAGGCGGCCAAGCCCAAGCCCGCCGCCAAACCGGTGGCCAAGGCGCCTGCGGCAAAGCCCGCGCCGCGGCCCTCGGCTGCCTCTGCCGCTGCACCGGCCAAACCGGTCGCGAAGCAGCCCGCGCGCGCGGATGCCGCAGTTCCCTCACAGCCGCTCCCGAACAAGACCCCTGACCTGCCGAAAATCGTTTCGGTCGGACCGGGCGGCTTCCTGCGCCAGGGTCCGGGCGACCAGCAGGCTCCGATCCCGCCTGCGCCGCCTCGGCGACTGGTTCCGGCCAAGCCCGACCCGTCGATTGCCGACAAGACGAGCTTGCTCGACCTCAGCGACAAGGTCTGCCGCTGGCCGATGGGCCATCCGGGCGAGCCCGATTTCCACTTCTGCGGTGAACAGGTGAACCCTGGCTTCCCCTATTGCGTCGAACATTGCGGCCGTGCCTACCAGGCACAGCTCCCGCGTGGTGCGCGCCGTCCACCTCCGCCGCTGCCCTTCGGCGGACCGCGGGTTCGCTAAACCGATTTCAAGAAAGCCCGGCGGTCACGAGATTGCCGGGCTTTTTCTTGCCCCCAAAGGAGAGAGACATGGCCCTGAGTTTGTACGAAGCCTTCGTTCCCAACTGCCAGCAGGCGATCGGCGCACTGCCCGGCATGATCGACAAGGGCGAGGCCTTCGCCAAGGAAAACGGCATCTCCGAAGAAGAGATGATGGGTTGTCGCCTGATCGACGACATGTGGAACCTTCCGTGGCACATCCGCAGCTGCTGGGTGCATTCGGCCTACGTCATCAGCCTCTTGCCGACTGGCGAATTCTCGCCCGATTTCACCGAGTTGCCGCAAAGCTGGGACGCGATGCGGGCGATGGTAAAGAAGACGCTGGACGAGCTGGCAGCGGTGACGCCTGAGCAGCTCGAAGACGTGGCGGACTCAACCATCGGCTTCGTGCTCGGCGGCAAAAGGCTGATGGACTTCACCGGCCAGAACTTCCTGATGAGCTTCAGCCAGCCGAACGTATATTTCCACGCGACGACATTCTACGACATCTTGCGCATGAAGGGCGTGCCCCTGGGCAAGCGTGACTTCATGGGCATGCCGCGGATCAAGGTCGGCTAGCCCTTCCTGGCAAACCAGATAGTGTGGCGCGGTCCCTTGTTGTTGGGCCGCGCACGCACTTCGCGCACTTCGACGTCGAAGCCGCTCTCCTTGAGACGGACAGTGAACTTGTGGTCTGGGGCAGCCGACCAAACGGCAAGGATGCCGCCAGGACGCAGTGCGTCGCGTGCCTTGCCCAGCCCGGTTTTGCTGTAGATGCGATAGTTGGCATCGCGCACGATGCCATCGGGGCCGTTATCGACGTCGAGCAGGATGGCGTCGTACTTTGCGGTCGTACCGTCGTTCGCGTCGTCGATCAGGGCGGCGACATCGCAGATTACCACTTCGCCACGCGGATCATCGAGCGTGTCGCCGGTGAGATGCGCCAGCGGCCCCTTCGCCCACTCGAGAATATCGGGCACGATCTCGGCCACCGTCACCGAACCGCCCTCCGGCAGCTTGTCGAGCGCGGCACGGAAGGTGAAGCCCATGCCATAACCGCCGATGAGAACGCGAGGCGTCTTGGCCTCGAGCTCTGCCAGGGTGAGGATCGCGAGCTGCTCCTCCGAGAACTGCATACGCGTGCCCATCAGCTCGTCACGGCCGAGCATGATGACGAAGTCGCGTCCATGGCTGACCAGGGTCAGCGTCTCTCCGTCGGGAATCTGGGCAGTGGCGAGGGTCTCGCGCGGAAGCATCTGGCAATCTCCAAAGAAAAGGGACCGCAGGCGAACCCGCGGCCCCTCTCTATAACCTTAGAAGGCGCTTAGTCCTTCAGGAAGTCGGGAACGTGGGCCTCGCCACCGCCGTCGCGGTCGCGACGGGGGCCACGGTCACCGCGGTCGCCACGGGGCCCGCGACCACCACGACGGTCACCACCACGGTCGCCACGAGGACCGCGATCGCCACGGGGCTCACGGGGTTCGCGGGGGGGACGGGTGTCCTCCAGCTCTTCGCCGGTTTCCTGGTCGACGACGCGCATCGACAGGCGAACCTTCCCACGGTTGTCGATCTCGAGGACCTTGACCTTAACTTCCTGACCTTCCGACACGACGTCGGTCGGCTTCTCGACGCGCTCGTTCTTCATTTCGCTGACGTGGACGAGGCCGTCCTTGCCGCCCATGAAGTTCACGAAGGCACCGAAGTCGACGATGTTGACGACCTTGCCGTTGTAGATCTTGCCGACTTCCGGCTCTTCCACGATGCCCTGGATCCAGGCCTTGGCAGCCTCGATCTGCGACAGGTCGGACGAGCTGATCTTGATCAGGCCTTCGTCGTCGATGTCGACCTTGGCGCCGGTCTCGGCGACGATCTCGCGGATCACCTTGCCGCCGGTACCGATAACGTCGCGGATCTTCGACTTGTCGATCTGCATGGTTTCGATGCGCGGTGCGTGAGCCGAAAGCTCGGTACGAGCCGAACCAAGGGCCTTGGTCATTTCGCCGAGGATGTGCGCGCGGCCACCCTTCGCCTGCTCCAGAGCAGCCTGGAAAATCTCGCGCGTGATGCCCGCGACCTTGATGTCCATCTGCATCGTGGTGATGCCTTCGCTGGTGCCGGCCACCTTGAAGTCCATGTCGCCAAGGTGATCTTCGTCACCCAGGATGTCGGACAGCACGGTGAAGTCGTCGCCTTCGAGGATCAGGCCCATCGCGATACCGGACACCGGACGGGTGATCGGAACGCCTGCATCCATCATCGACAGCGCGCCGCCGCAGACGGTGGCCATCGAGGAAGAACCGTTGGACTCGGTAATGTCCGAGACCACACGGATGGTGTAGGGGAAGTCTTCCTTGCTCGGCAGGACCGCCTGCAGCGCACGCCAGGCAAGCTTGCCGTGGCCGGTGTCACGACGCGAGGGAGCGCCGAAGCGGCCCACTTCACCGACCGAATAGGGCGGGAAGTTGTAGTGCAGCATGAAGTTCGAGTAGCTCAGGCCTTCGAGGCCGTCGATCATCTGCTCGCTGTCCTTGGTACCCAGCGTGGTGGTGCAGATCGACTGCGTTTCACCGCGGGTGAAAAGGGCCGAACCGTGGGTACGCGGGAGGAAGCCGACCATGGCTTCGATCGGGCGGACCTGATCGACCTTGCGGCCGTCGATGCGGGTGCCGTCCTTGAGGATCGCACCGCGCACGATATCGGCTTCGACCTTCTTCATGGTCTTGATGGCGACCATCTGGGTCTGGGCGTCTTCGCCGGCGAAAGCTTCCTTGGCCTTGTCGCGAGCCGCATTGAGAGCGGCCGAGCGGGCCGACTTGTCGGTCAGCTTGTAGGCAGCGGCAACGTCGTCACCGATGAGCTTCTTGAGCTGGTCCTTGATCGCCGAATTGTCGTTGACCGCGACTTCCCAAGGTTCCTTGGCAGCCTTCTCAGCCAGGTCGACGATCAGGTTGACGACCTTCTTGCACTCTTCGTGCGCGAAGATGACCGCGCCGAGCATGACGTCTTCCGAAAGCTCCTTGGCTTCGGATTCAACCATCATCACGGCATTGCCGGTGGCAGCTACGACGAGATCGAGTTCGCCTTCGGCGATAGCGACGTCCTGCTTCGGGTTCAGCGTGTATTCGCCGTCCTTGTAGCCGACGCGGCAGGCCCCGATCGGGCCCATGAAGGGCACACCCGAGATCGTCAGGGCAGCCGAGGCGGCGATCATCGCCAGCACATCGGGTTCGCACTCGCCGTCGAACGACAGGACCTGTGCAATGACGTTGATTTCGTTGTAGAAACCTTCGGGAAACAGCGGGCGGACCGGACGGTCGATAAGGCGGGAAACTAGCGTTTCCTTTTCCGTCGCGCCGCGTTCACGCTTGAAGAAGCCACCGGGGATGCGGCCCGAGGCAAAGAACTTTTCCTGATAGTGAACGGTGAGCGGGAAGAAGTCCTGCCCTTCCTTCACGTTCTTGGCGGCGGTCACGGCGCACAGCACCACGGTTTCGCCATAGGTGGCCAGAACAGCGCCGTCGGCCTGACGGGCAATGCGGCCGGTTTCGAGGGTGAGGGTTTTTCCGCCCCACTCCATCGATACGGTTTTCGTGTCGAACATTGATTTTCCTTTTCGAACCCACGCGCCACATTGCGTCGTGGGGCCTGCAGTGCCGGGTATGCCGTCCCGGTCCGGTGCGGGGCTATCTGCGCCCCTTGGTCCGCTCCCAGCCGGATTGCACGGGAGCCGGATAGACGAAGGGGCGGCCTTGTGAGCCGCCCCTCCGGAAACTCTTACTTGCGAAGACCCAGCTTCGCGATCAGCGCATTGTACCGCTCAACATCCTTCTTCTTCAGGTATGCGAGCAGGTTGCGGCGCTTGTTGACCATCATCAGGAGGCCACGGCGCGAGTGGTTGTCCTTGTGGTGATCCTTGAAGTGGCCCGTGAGGTTACGGATGCGTTCGGTGAGGATCGCGACCTGGACTTCCGGCGAACCGGTGTCGCCCTTGGCGACGGCGTTGTCCTTGATGATCTCTTGCTTCTTTTCGGCGGTAACCGACATTCAATTCACTCCGCGACATCTGGGATATTGAAGCCCCGCACGACCTTGGCCGAGCCACCGCTGAGTTCCATCAACGCCACCGGGGTCTGGCCCAGCCTCGCAAGATAGAGCCCGTCGGTATGGGGCAGTTCCGACAATACCCGGCCCTGGCGGACCGCCTGCGCGCTGTCGGGATCGAGTTGCAAGGCCGGGATGTCGTCCAGCCCCGCCTCGAGCGGCAGGAGTAGGTATTCAATCGGCGCGCCCTTAGCGACTTCCTCCAGTTTGTCCAGCGGAATCGCCCCATTTTCGAGGAAGGGACCGGCCTTTATGCGCCTTAAATAGGTGACGTGTCCGAGGCTTCCAACCGCATGTGCGATATCCCGTGCCAGCGAACGGATGTACGTGCCCTTCGAGACATGGGCGCGCAGGGTCGTCTCGCCCGGGGTGGAGTCGTCGACGACATCGAGCGCATGGATCGTGACGGGCCGCAATTTCATCTCCACCTCCTCGCCAGCCCGGGCGCGGTCATAGGCACGTTTCCCATCGACCTTTATTGCCGAATACACCGGCGGGGCCTGCTCGATGGGCCCCGTGAATTGCGGGAGGATGGCCGCAACTTCGGCAGGAGAAGGCAGCTTTTCCGACCGTCCGACGACTTCGCCCTCGGTGTCGAGCGTGTCGGTCTCTTCGCCGAAGCGGATCGTGAAATCGTAGATCTTGTCGGAATCGAGCATCCGCCCGGCCAGCTTGGTCGCCTCTCCCAGTGCGATCGGCAGGACGCCCTCGGCGAGCGGGTCGAGCGTACCGCCGTGGCCGACCTTGGACTTTGCGTAGCCGCCCTGTCGCAAGACGCGCTTGACCATGCCGACCGCCTGTGTCGAGCCAAGCCCGCGCGGCTTGTCGAGGATCAGCCAGCCGTGGGGTGCAGGTTTCGCGTCGCTCATCCGCGGATGGCGTTGGCGATGCCGTCGGCAAGACCGAAGAACCGTTCGACGATCCACTGCACCGGCGGCAAGACCACGTGCTCGATAATCCCGCTATTCGGAAAAGCCCAAGTGGCGGCGATCAGGACGATGATCAGCAGCATGCCCAGTTGCTGCAGTTTCTGCCATTGTACGGCCATGCTGCGAGGCAGCAGCCCACCCACGATGTGCGACCCGTCGAACGGCGGGAGCGGCAGCAGGTTGAAGAACGCGAGGAAGGCGTTGATCATGATGAAGCTGGCGAATGCGGTCATCGCCCAGTCGGGCAGGTCCGAGCCGCTGACGCCCCATGCTACGCCGGTGATTACGGCCCCGATGAAGGCCAGCAGGATATTCGTCGCGGGCCCCGCTGCGGCCACCACCATCATGCCGTAACGCGGGTTGTTGAGGCGCCGCGCATTGACCGGCACGGGCTTGGCCCAGCCGAAAACCGGCCCGCCGAACAGTGCCAGCGCACCTGGTACCAGCAGCGTGCCAACCGGATCGACATGACGGAGCGGGTTCAGCGACAAGCGCCGCTGTTCCTTGGCAGTCGGGTCGCCAAGCGCGAGCGCGGTCCAGCCGTGCGCGACCTCGTGAAAGACTATGGCAATGATCAGGCACGGAATGAGGATCAGTGCCATGAGGATGGTATCGGTCATGTCGCGCTAGATAGGGTGCGCAGGCCTAACCCGCCAGCGCTTCCACGAAATGCTTGCGGCACAGGGCTACGTAGCGGTCGTTACCGCCGATTTCAGTCTGCTCGCCGGCCTTCACCGCCTTACCATCGGCATCGACACGCAGGTTCATCGTCGCCTTCCGCCCGCAGTGGCACACGCCTTTCAGTTCGACGAGCTTGTCCGCAATTCCCAGCAGCGCCGCCGAACCGGGAAAAAGCTCGCCCTGGAAATCAGTTCTCAGGCCATAACACACAACGGGGATCCCTGCCTCGTCCGACAGCCGTGCAAGCTGCCAGACTTGCGCCTTGGTAAGGAATTGCGCCTCATCCACAAGCACGCAGTCGATAGGCTGGACCCGGTTCGCGGCGGCAACCTCTGCCCACAGGTCGGTTTCCGGAACGTAGCGGTGCGAATCCGCTTCCAGCCCGATGCGACTGCGGACCATTCCCTCGCTTCTGGTATCGAGCTTCGCAGTCCAGAGCATGGTTCGCATCCCTCGCTCGCGATAGTTGAAATCCGCCTGCAACAGGGTCGAAGATTTACCGGCATTCATGCTGGCGTAGTAGAAGTAGAGCTTGGCCATGAGGATGAGCCTAGCGGCCAGCGCAAAGCTTCGGGAGGGTGGCGTGATCGGCAATCCCAAGGTTTGACGCGCCGCTGGAAAAGGCCGACAATCGCTTCGGGGTACGGAGAGAGAAAATGCGCTTAATGCCAGTCGCAGCCCTCGCCCTCGGTTGCCTCGCCGCAGCTCCTGCAGCACAGCGTTATTCGCTACAGAGCGATGCCAGCGATGTCTCTGCAAAGGTCGCGTTCTTCGGCCTCGCCAGCAAGACAGCCAAGTTTCCCAAGGTCAGCGGCACCGCCCTGCTGCCCGCAGGCGATCCGTCGGGTATGTCGCTCGAGGTAACGCTCGACGCTCGCGCGCTCGAAGCTCCAGACAAGGTGACCCTTTCGCGCCTCCGGGGGCCGAAATTCTTCTGGGTCGAGAAGTACCCGACCGTGCAGTTCAGCGGCAAGGGCATGGCGATGACCGACGAACGCAATGGACGCGTGTCCGGCAATCTCACCGCGCGCGGAATCACCAAGCCGGTGACACTGGACGTCGCATTCGACACGCCGCCCTCGAAGGCCAGGGCCGGCGAAGCGCTGGCGCTGACGGCAAGGACCACCATCGACCGCCGTGATTTCGGCATGACCTCCTATTCGCTGATCGTCGGCCGCAAGGTCGACATCAGGATCAGGACCCGGATGACACCGGGCTGAGCTAGGCGAGGTCGAGCAGCCACGTCTCGCTGACTTCGGGCCTGCCGAATTCCTCCTGGGTCTCCGAAGCGATGATCCGATACCCCTCGGCGGCGTAGATGCGGCGTGCGCTTTCGAGCACGGCATGGGTCCACAGCACGATCCGATTGTAGCCAGACTCGCGCGCGAACCTTGTGCATTCGGCAACCAGCGCATTGCCGATACCCAGCCCCCTCGCCTCGGGTTCGACATAAAGGAGACGCAACCGCGCGGTTTCCGGTTCGCCGGGCTCCTTGACCATGAAGACCGATCCCAGGATGCGCCCGTCACGCTCTGCGACCCAGCATTGCTCCTTCGCAGGGTCGAACTCGCGCAGGAAGCGTGCAGCGATGTCGAGAATGATCGCCTCCAGCTTCGTCCCCCAGCCATTCTCCTGTTCGTAGAGGATCGCCTGCCGCGCGGCGATCGTGCCCATGTCGCCTGTACGGAAAGGCCGCAGCACCCAGTCGCCTGCCAAGCTCAGCCCTCCCCCTTGGCTTCACGCCGGATCGTTTCGGCCCCGCTGGGGTCGACGGGCATTCCATGGACCAGCCGCGCATTCGCATGACCGACCTGCTGCCAGCCCATCGCCGCCTGCAATGCGGTGGAATAGCCTTGCGCATCGAGGCTCTGGTTGCAGGCCAGCTTGGCGAGCCGCAGGCCGATGAGCGGGCGGCGCGCAATGCGAGCAGCCATGTCGAGCGTGAAATCCTCTAGCCTGGCGCGCGGGACCACGTGATTGACCATGCCGAGCTGGCGGCACTCCTCCGCCGTCATCTCCCCGCCCACGAAAAGCAACTCGCGCGCCTTGCGATGGCCGAGCTCCCAGACGTGCGCGAAATATTCCACCCCGTTGACGCCGAAGGCCACGGTCGGATCGGAAAAGCGCGCATCGTCGCTGGCGATGACGATGTCGAAGGGCCAGACCAGCATCAGCCCGCCGGCCATGCACTTGCCCTGGACCTGAACGACCACGGGCTTCGGCAGGTCGCGCCAGCGACGGCACAGGCCGAGGTACATCTCGTGCTCCGAAGCCATCTGCCCGGCCTGCCCCGCGTCGTCGAACCCGCTCCACAGGGTTACCGGATGATGATCCGACAGCGAGGTATCTTCGCGCAGATCGTGACCGGAGGAGAAGTGTTCCCCCTCCGCAGCAAGCACGATGCAGCGCACGGCATCGTCGCGCGCAGCCTGCGCCAGCGCATGGTCGAGCTGGTAGAGCATCGCCTTGTCCTGCGCATTCGCCTTGTCGGGCCGGGCAAGCGTGATCCGGGCCACGCCATCGCGCGGCCGGTCGCAGGCAATCCGAGTATAGTCCATCCGCCCCTCCCCGCTTCTTGCGGGAAGGCTAGCAGATCATTCCTCTTCGTCGAGGTCCCGCGTGACCTTGGGATCGGACAGCAGCCGTTCGATCCGGTCGGCCTCGTCGAAGCTCTCGTCGGGCTGGAAATTCAGCTTGGGGGCGAACTTCAGGCCGAGGCGCTGGGCGACTTCTTTCTGGAAGAAGGCCGTATTGGTCCGCAGCGCCTTGAGAACCACCGCCTCGTCCTTGCCGAGAAGCGGCTTCACATAGGCCTTCGCATTGCGCAGGTCGGGCGTCATGCGAACCTCGGTCACCGAGATATGGTGCGCGCGCAGGATATCGTCGTGCGCCTCGCCTCGGGCCAGCAGTTCAGACAGGATGTGGCGCACCCGCTCGCCCACCTTGAGGACGCGGACCGATTGCTGTTCGGGGGTGGAGTGCTGGTGACGGGCCATCAGGCGGGTTCTTCCATCTTTGCGAGTATGCGTTTGAGCGAGGTCATGTTGCGTGCGGTGCCCTTGCACCCCAGTCGCCGCTCGAGAAGCTTGTTCGACAGGTCCGATACACCCACTCCGTGCACGTAGTCGAGGAAGAGCACGCGATTGCTGCCAAGGGCCAGCCGCTCGCTGCCTTTCGTCCGGTGCTCCTCGATCAATGCGTCGACCGCCGACGGGTCGGGCTGCTGGCTGAGGAAGATGGAATGGACCATCTTGTCCGAACCGTGTTGCGGACCCATTCCGTGAAAGGGATTGTCCAGGATCGCGGACCGGATTTCGTCCGCACTGCGGACCATGGCGCAGGATTTGAACCCGAAGCGCTGCTGGACCACGCTTTCGAGACGCATCTCCAACATTGCGGGATCGTGTCGGTCGGGAAGGATCACATTGCCGCTGGCGGCGACGGTCGAGACGTCCTCGAACCCGGCATCGTTCAGCGCGGCGACGAGATCGACCATCTTGATCCGGTTTCCGCCGACATTGATGCTGCCGAGGAAAGCTACCACGCGCCCCATCAGCGCGGCTCGACGACCGGCCTCGGTGTGGGGATCGCCGTGCTTGTCGATCGGGCGAGCAGGTTGCCCGCCTCGTCGAACAGTTCGCCTTCGAGGAAAATGACCTTGCGACCGCGCCGGACGACGCGGCCCTTGCCGACGATCGGACCCTTGAGGACCGGCTTCAGCAGGCTCATCGAAATCTCTAGATTGAGCGGTGCTTCTTCCTGGTCTGTTGCCCAGACATGCGCCCAGCCCATCACCTCGTCGAGGAAGCCCGCGACGAGGCCGCCCTGCACGGACCCGCGCGGGGTGATGAAGCTGTCAGGCGCGTGGAAGCGCAAGGTAATTTCCTCGCGCTCCCTGTCGAAGCTGACGAACTGCACGCCCATCAGTTCGGCATGGGCGTGCCCCAGGGCGTGCTCGGTCGCGCTCAAAGCGTGCGCTCACGCTCCTCGACCTCGAAGACTTCGAGCTGGTCGCCCGGCTGGATGTCGTTCGTGTCGGCGAGGACCACACCGCATTCGAGGCCCGCGCGAACTTCGTCGACGTCGTCCTTGAAGCGGCGCAGCGAGGCGATGGTCGTCGCCGAAACGATGACGTCGTCGCGCGTGAGACGGGCATGGAGGCCCTTGCGGATGACGCCTTCCTCGACCAGCAGGCCTGCGGCCTTGTCGCGCTTGCCCGAACGGAAGACTTCCTTGACCTGAGCGCGGCCGACCACGTGCTCGATCCGCTCGGGACCCAGCTCGCCTGCCATCTCCTTCGCGATTTCCTCGGTCAGGTGATAGATGACATCGTAGTACTTCATCTCGACCCCGTCGCGCTTCACCAGCTCGCGAGCCTTGGCGTTGGGACGGACGTTGAAGCCGATGATCGGGGCCTTGGAAGCCGAAGCGAGAGTAACGTCGCTTTCGGTAATCGCACCAACACCGGCGTGCAGCACGCGCACCTTGATCTCGTCGTTCGAGAGGTTGTGCAACGCAGTCACGATCGCTTCGACCGAACCCTGGACGTCGGCCTTCACCACGACAGGGAATTCGATCACGTTCGATGCGAGGTTGTTGAACATCGTGTCGAAGCTGGTCGGGGCCAGCGCCGTGCGCTTTTCGGTCGCCTTTTCCTGACGGTAGGCAGCAACTTCACGCGCACGCTGTTCGTTCTCGACGACGGTCAGCTGGTCACCGGCACGCGGCACCCCGCCGAGGCCGAGGACCTCGACCGGCATGGAGGGCCCGGCTTCCTTGATCTGCTTGCCCTTGTCGTCGATGATCGCACGGACGCGACCGCTTTCGGTGCCGACGACGAAGGTGTCGCCACGCTTCAGCGTACCACGGGTGATCAGCACGGTCGCAACCGGTCCGCGGCCCTTGTCGAGCTGCGCCTCGATCACGGTCGCCTCGGCCATGCGGTCGGGGCGAGCTTTGAGTTCCAGCAGTTCGGCCTGCAGGGCAATCTTCTCGAGCAGTTCGTCGAGCCCGGTCTTGGCCTTGGCCGAGATCTCCACGTCCTGCACATCGCCCGACATCGCTTCGACGATCACCTCGTGCTCAAGCAGGCGGGTGCGGATGTTGTTCGGATCGGCTTCCGGCTTGTCCATCTTGTTGATGGCCACGATCATCGGGACGCCGGCAGCCTTGGTGTGATTGATGGCCTCGATCGTCTGCGGCATGATGCCGTCGTCTGCGGCCACCACAAGCACCACGATATCGGTCACGTTGGCACCGCGCTGGCGCATTTCGGTAAACGCGGCGTGGCCCGGCGTGTCGAGGAAGGTGATGGTGTCACCGCCCTTGGTCTTAACCTGGTAGCTGCCGATGTGCTGGGTGATGCCACCGGCTTCGCCCTTGACCACGTTCGCACCGCGAAGAGCGTCGAGCAGCGAGGTCTTGCCGTGGTCGACGTGGCCCATGATGGTCACGACCGGCGGACGCGGCTTCAGCGTTTCTTCCGGATCCTGGTCCTCGGTCGTATCGATGTCGACGTCGGCTTCGGAAACCTTCTGGATGTTGTGGCCGAACTGCTCGACGAGCAGCTCTGCAGTGTCCTGGTCGATGGTCTGGTTGACGGTGACCATCATGTCGAGGTTGAAGAGCTCCTTCACCAGGTCGGCGCCCTTCTCGCCCATGCGCTTGGCCAGCTCGCCGACGGTGATCGCCTCGGGGACGACAACGTCGCGAACCTGCTTTTCACGAGCCTTCTGCGGACCGCCCTGCATGCGGCGTTCCTTCTCGCGGGCACGCTTGAGCGCGGCGAGCGAACGGGCACGACGACCTTCGTCCTCGTTGAGGGCACGATTGACGGTCAGCTTGCCCGAACGACGCTTGTCGGCGCGCTCGTCCGACTCCGGAGCGGGGCGCTTTTCGTCCTTCTTCTTCTTTTCGGGCTTCTTGGGTTCCGGACGGGCGACCGGCGTGAAGCGGCGCGGCGCGGGCGTGGGAGTGCCGTCTTCGGAAACTTCCTGCTCGCCTTCGGGCTCCTCTGCCGGCGCGGCCTTGGCCTCTTCGGCGGCGCGCTTGGCGGCTTCTTCCTCAGCCTTGCGATTTTCCTCTGCGCGCTTCTTCTCGTCTTCGGCAGCAAGGCGAGCTTCTTCGGCTTCGCGCGCGGTCTGCTCGGCAAGGGTGGCGAGGCGAGCTTCTTCGGCTTCGCGCTGGAGGCGAGCGACGCGCTCCTGCGGCGTTTCTCCCGAAGGAACAGCCTTCTTCGGGGCAGGCTTTGCAGCTGCCGGAGGCGGCGGAGGCGGCGGAGGCGGCGGAGGCGGCGGAGGCGCGACCTCACCGGGCTTGCCGACCAGGCGACGGCGCTGCTTCACCTCGACCACCACCTTGTTGGTGCGGCCGTGGCTGAAGGTCTGCTTGACCTCGCCAGCATCCACCGACCTCTTGAGGCCGAGGGGCTTGCGGGCAGGTTTGTTTTCGTCGTCGCTCATTATCGCTCGTTTCTCTTCTTCGTATCGTTCAAATCGTCATTCGGCGCGCGCGATTGCGCGCCCATCTGCGGCGGGCAGGTCCTGCCCGAGAAAATGCATGAGGCGCGTCAGGGGCTTGAGCACCCGATCAGCCGCGGCATCATCGGCAAGCGCCAGATGGACGACATTGTCGCGGCCCAATGCCACAGACAAAGCGTTCCGGTCCAGAGGCAGTTCGAGCCCCCGCTCGCCCGATCCTTCGGTCTCGCGCCCGACACGCCAGGCCTGGTCGAGCTTCTTGCGTCCGTCCTCGCTTGCGTCACTGGCATGGCACAGCAAAGCCAGGGCGCCGCCACGGGCATGTTCGGCAATCCGCTGCGTCCCCAAGATAAGGTGGCCAACGCGCATTTCGAGACCAAGGCGGTCAAGAAACACGCGGGTCAGCGCATCCTCGACCAGCTGCGGAAGGTTATCGGGGATGTCGAGGTCGCCCGTCTTGAAGGCACGCGACAATCCGCCCTTGAGCTTGCCGCTGGCAATCGCCTGCTCCAGCCCGGCACGGTCAACACCGATCCATGCGCCGCGTCCGGGTGCCTTCTCCTGCGCATCGGGCAGCACGAGGCCAACCGGCGAGACCGCCAGCCGCACAAGGGTCTCGCGCAGGGCAGTCTCTCCCGAGATGACGCAGCGCCGTTCGGGCTCGGAAGCAGTCCGTGCCCGTGGCGTGTCAGCGATGTCCGGCGTCAGGCGCTCATTGGGTGGAGTCCGCATCGGCGGCCTCCTGGGTGTCAGGCCCGGAGACGTCTTCGTCTTCGAACCAGTGCGCACGGGCTGCCATGATGATCTCGTTGCCCTGCTCTTCGCTCAGGCCATATTCGCCGAGAACGCCGCCCTTGTCCTGCTCGCGCACCGAGGGACGCCGCATCGGCGGGCCATCGGCGTTGTTGCGACGACGCGGGGCTTCGCGCTTCTTGGCGATGAGTTCGTCGGTCGCCAGGTCGGCAAGATCGTCGAGGGTCTTGATGCCTGCCTTGCCCAGGGTGACCAGCATGGCCTCCGTAAGGTGCGGCAGTTCGGCGAGGTCATCCTCGACACCGAGTTCGCGGCGGGCCTCGCGATGCGCGGCCTCCTGGCGTTCAATGGCTTCGAGCGCACGGCTCTGAAGTTCCTGCGCCAGTTCCTCGTCGAAACCTTCGATGCCGGCCAGTTCGTCGAGTTCGACATAGGCGACCTCTTCCAGCTCGGCGAAACCTTCGGCGACGAGCAGCTGCGAAAGCGTTTCGTCGACATCGAGCTCTTCCTCGAACATCTTGGAGCGCTCGGCGAATTCCTTCTGGCGCTTCTCCGAGGCTTCTTCCTCGGTCATGATGTCGATCTGGTTGGCAGTCAGCTGGCTCGCGAGGCGCACGTTCTGGCCGCGACGGCCGATGGCAAGCGACAGCTGGTCGTCGGGAACGACGACTTCGATGCGACCATCTTCCTCGTCGAGGACGACGCGGCTGACGGTGGCGGGCTGGAGCGCGTTGACGATGAAGGTCGCCTGATCTTCCGACCAAGGGATGATGTCGATCTTCTCGCCCTGCAGTTCCTGCACGACGGCCTGGACGCGGCTGCCCTTCATGCCGACGCACGCGCCGACAGGGTCGATGCTGCTGTCATGGCTGATGACGCCGATCTTGGCACGGCTGCCCGGGTCGCGCGCGGCGGCCTTGATCTCGATGATGCCATCGTAGATTTCGGGCACTTCCTGCGCGAAAAGCTTCTTCATGAAGTCGGGGTGCGCGCGGCTGAGGAAAATCTGCGGGCCACGGTTGTTGCGCTCGACCTTGGTGATCAGCGCGCGGACACGCTCGCCGGTACGGGCGGCTTCGCGCGGGATCTGCTGGTCGCGGCGAATGACGCCTTCGGCGCGGCCGAGGTTGACGATCACGTGGCCGAATTCGACCGACTTGATCACGCCGGTGATGACTTCGCCCGCACGATCCTTGAATTCCTCGTACTGGCGCTCGCGCTCGGCATCGCGGACCTTCTGGAAGATCACCTGCTTGGCCGACTGCGCGTCGATGCGGCCGAGATCGACCGGGGGCAGCGGGTCGACGATGAAGTCACCCAGCTTGGCGTCCTTGTCGAGCTTGGCAGCCTGCTTGAGGTCGACCTGCTTGAAGTAGTCCTCGACATCCTCGACGACTTCGACGACGCGCCACAGGCGCAGGTCACCGGTCTGCGGGTCCAGCTTGGCGCGGATGTCGTTCTCGGCACCGTAGCGGGCGCGCGCGGCCTTCTGGATCGCCTCTTCCATCGCCTCGATGACGATGGACTTGTCGATCATCTTTTCCGACGCGACCGAATTGGCGATCGCGAGGAGTTCGGCCTTGTTGGCGGAAATGGCACTGGCCATCAGTCGTCTGCCTCTTCTTCAGTTTCGACGAAATCGTCGGCACCGCTCGTGTCGAGCGGCTGGGTGGCGGCGATCAGCGCGTCGGTCAAGACGAGCTGGGCCGAATGGATCATTTCGCGGGGGACGGACACTTTGCCCGCCTTGCGATCGGTGATGGTGACGGTGTCGCCCCCAGGACCATTGGCGATGCCCTCAAGGATCCCGCGCAGGGTGCGCTGGCCATCCCAGGACTTGTCCATCGCAATCTTTGTCTCGTGTCCGGCCCAATTGGCGAAATCCTTCGCGCGGGTCAGCGGGCGGTCGATGCCGGGGCTCGAAACTTCGAGGTGGTAGGCGCCTTCGATCAGCATCTCACCCGCTTCCTCGAGCGCGTCGATCCGGTCGGAGACGCGGCGCGAGAGCGCGGCACACTGATCGATGATCAGCTGGCCCGTCGCCGGGTCCTCGGCCATGATCTGGAGCGCCTGCCCGCCATCGCCGGCTTCGGACGGCATCATCTTCACGCGCACGAGGTCGAAACCCAGCGCATTGGCTTCGGGCTCGATCACTTCGGTCAGGCGTGCGATATCGCTCATTCGGTCTCCGGTCGGGTCGACATTGCAGCAACGGGGTTTGGTGCCGGCCCCTTTCGGCGCCAGCCCCTCCTTTGTCGCGACAATGTCGGGATGGCGTTCAGATAGGCGCGAGTCCCCGAATTTGCAACCGCAAAAGGAAAGGGGCCCGGTTCGCACCGGACCCCTCGTTGTCCAAGGTCGAAGCTCGGCTTATTCGCGTGCTGCCGGCACCTTCACATGCGGAGCCCACGTGACATGGGTAATGACAGTGTAGCCGTTGAAGTTGCGCACGAACTCGTTGGGCCGCCCTGCCGCATCCTTGCCGACGGCTTTCCCCCACTGGGCAGGACTATCGCCAGGCTCGATACCAAGGGGCTTGCCCTTGCCGCCGCCATTGCCCGGACCACCGCTGCTTCCGCCACTCGACGAAGTCGAACCACCACCTTCGGAGTGATTATAGATCAGAGCGAGTTGATCGTAGTCATGCTTGTCAGGGTGTTCGTTACCGCTTGGGTCGCTGGTGTATTCCATGCACGACGACGTCAGATCGGTGGAGAAATCCTCGTTCTGGTGACCGAGGCCGTAATCGTGGCCGATCTCCTGACAGGTCACGAGCTGCTTCCAGGTTTCCGTGTTGTACTGCGGATAAGAGAAATAGGTGTCGTTCAGCTTGGTCGAGCCAGCGACGATGTGACCGCCCGAAAGGCTGATCGAGGCAATACCCAGCCAGCCCGTCTGGCCATATGCCGAATTGCATACCTGGATTGTCCCCGAAGCCATGGGGCAGCGCTTGGCGTTTGCCGTGCCGGCTGACGTCGCGCTCTGGATATGTGCGGAGCCGTTCCAGTCACCCATGGCGATGGCAACACGCGCAGGCCAAGACCCGACCGTGTTGTCGACCACGTCGGGCCGCGCAACGCCATCGGTCGTCGACCAGTGGTAGTTGCTCCACGAATGGTTCGCGAGGCTTGGCCCTGCAAAAACTGCGGCAACCGCTGCTGTTGCGGTGCCGGCGGCGATAAACAACTTGTTCGGTTTCATCCCAGACCCTCCATTTGAGACGAACGGATCATGCTCGGATTGGCCAACGATAGCAAGTTGCCTGTTCCGTAAGGGAAAGTCCCGTTTCGGGACATCCAAAACGGTAGATCTCATTCGCCGTCGGTCAGGCCATGTTTCTTTATGCAGTGGCGCAGCTGGTCATAGCTGAGTCCGAGAGCCTTGGCGGTCTGGCGCTGGTTCCAGCGATGCTTACCCAATGCGTGCTCGACGATTGCGCGCTCGTGTGCATCGACTGCCGTCCGCAGGTCATCGATGGCCTCGAAATCGGTCGACGGGACGCTGGCCCTGGGAACGGGAGAAGCGGCGCTCCGCGCAGCCGCAGGCGCATTGACCGGCTTCCACGGGCTTTCGAACGGATCGAACTGGACATGGCCGATCGGCTGTTCCCAGTCGTCCCAGCGATAGACCGCGCGTTCTACGACATTGCGCAATTCACGCACGTTACCGGGCCAGTCATGTTTTTCCATCTGGTCCGCGACATGAGCGGCAAAACCCGGCCAGCCTTCCCAACCCAACTCCGCCGCCATCCTGCGCCCGAAGTAATCGGCAAGCACTTCGACATCGCCTTCGCGAACGCGCAATGGCGGCAGGGTAATGACTTCGAAGCTCAGCCGGTCGAGCAGGTCGGCACGAAATTCGCCTCGCGCGGCCTTGGCGGGCAGGTCTTCGTTTGTCGCCGCCACGATGCGGACATCGACCCGTATCGGCCTGCTCGACCCGATGCGCGTGACTTCGCCATATTCGACGGCACGCAACAAACGCTCCTGGGCCCCCATGGAGAGAGTGCCCAGTTCGTCGAGAAACAAAGTGCCCTTGTCGGCTTCCTCGAACCTACCGGCGCGCTGTCTGGTGGCACCGGTGAAGGCCCCCGCCTCATGCCCGAACAGCTCGGCCTCGATCAGTGTTTCGGGCAACGCGGCGCAGTTCAATGTGACGAGCGGTTCGTCCCAACGGGTAGACAAGCGATGCAGGCGTTCAGCGATCAGTTCCTTGCCGGTGCCACGCTCTCCGATAACCAGAACCGGGCGGCGCATCGGAGCCGCGCGACTGGCGCGCTCCACCGCGTCGAAGAACTCGGCCGACTGCCCGATAAACTGACCTTCCCGATCCATGCCCAAGAGATAGTGAAAATTACCAAGGGTTGGCAATCGGAACCAATATGCTGTTTGTCGAATAATTTCAGGAGTGGCGGAATTGCGTTGTTTTGCGAGTTTGGCACGCCCTTTGCTGAATATCCCACAACAGCAAATTCGCCCTCCGGTTCATCGGCGGGCATCAGGGAGGACCCCAAGATGTACAACCGCAGCTTCTTCCGCAGCCAGCTCGGACAAGCCGCAATTGCCAGCATCGCCGCGATGATCACTTTCGCGGTTCTGAGCTCGCAGATCGCCGTGACCGCGCCGAACCCGGCGCTGGCCGCTTACGAACAGGTCGAGATCGCATGACCCTGCCTCCCGACCATGATCCCCTTGGGCCGGAGCGCCGCTCCCCCGACAGTCCCCGCGGCTTTGATGCCGATGGCGCTTCGGCCCGCCCCCGCTTGTCGCGGATCGAGGAAGAGGTAGAACGGTTGCGCCGCTCGCCGACTCCGACCCGCGACGGTGGGCGCAGCGCAGGATCGGACTTTTTCTCCAGTGGAGCACCTTTGATGGGCATTTTCAGCCGTACCCGCGATATCATCGCCGCCAACTTCAACGACATGCTCGACAAGGCGGACGACCCCCAGAAGATGATCCGCATGATCATCCTCGAAATGGAGGAGACGCTGGTCGAGGTCCGCGCCAGTGCCGCTCGCACGATCGCCGACCAGAAGGAAATGCACCGCCACACGGTCAAGCTCGACAAGCTCCAGGCCGACTGGTCGGAGAAGGCCCAGCTGGCCCTTTCGAAGGACCGCGAGGACCTGGCCCGCGCCGCTCTGGTCGAGCGCAAGAAGGCTGCCGACATGTCGGAACAGCTGAAGCAGGAAATCGCCGTGCTCGACGATGCCCTGCGCGCCTATGAGCAGGACATCCAGAAGCTGCAGAACCGCCTGCGCGAAGCCCGCAGCCGCCAGACGGCGATCGCTGCCCGCCTCGAAAGCGCCGAGAACCGCGTCAAGCTGCGCAGCCTGATGACCAACGAGCGCGTGGACGAGGCGCTAAGCCGCTTCGACCAGCTCGAACGCCGCGTCGACTACGCCGAAGGCCGTGCCGACGCCCTCAAGATTGCCGATGGCAGTGGCCAGCCGAGCCTCGCGGACGAGATCGCCGCGCTCGAAGGCCAGGATGCGATCGACGACGAACTCGAACAGATGAAAAAGGCGCTCGGAATGGGCAGCGCCGACAAGGAGGACTGACCCGTGAGCGATTTTCCGAGCGAAATCATTATCGTCCCGATACTCTTTATCGCGCTGCCGTGGCTCATCATGCACTACGTCACCAAGTGGAAATCTGCAGCGACCATTACCACCGACGACGAAGTGCTGCTCGAGGAACTCTACAACCTCGCCAAGCGCCTCGATGATCGCATGGACACGGTCGAGCGCCTGGTCGCCAGCGACAACCCCGAGTTCCGTCCGGCGCGCCTCGTCCATGACAGCGAAGCCGACAACCAGCAGCTGCGCGAACTTGAGCAGATGATGGCCGAGAAGAAAGGAGCCATGAAGTGAACAGCCCCCGCACCACGCTTTATCGCGACAAGCAGAATGCAAAGCTCATGGGCGTTTGCTCGGGCATCGCCGACTACACCGGGGTCAATGTCTTCTGGATCCGTCTTGGGCTGATCGGCCTGACCTTCATGTCCGGCGGTTCGACCATTCCCTTCTACTTCCTGTCCGGCCTGTTGCTGAGCAAGAAGCCGCCGCACCTCTACGTCGACCATGACGAGAGCAAGTACTGGCAGCGCGTACGCCAGAATCCGAAGCGCACCGCCCGGGAAATCCGCGGCAAGATGAAGGACGTCGATCGCCGCCTGGCCGAAGTCGAAACCTTCTATGTCAGCAGCAATCCGCGACTGACCGCCGAAATCGAACGCCTGCGCTGAGCGACATCGCACAGCGCCTGGGGAGGACTGAGAAATGGGTGAACTGATACCGATCGTGGCACTGATGATCCCGATCGTCGCGATCTGGGCCAAGCACCAGCAAAAAATCGCCGAGATGAACGTCAACAGCACGGCCGAAGCCACTGCCGAAAAGGCAGCGCAATATTCGAGCCGTGTCAGCGAACTCGAAGACCGCGTCCGTGTCCTCGAACGCATCGTGACCGACCGCGGTTATGACATCGCCACGCAGATCGAGGCCCTGCGCGACCAGCGCCGGGTGGACGAACAGGACGCCGGCGTGCCGCTTTCCATGTCGCGCCGGGAAAACGTGTGATGGACTTCGGCGGACCCTTTTTCGTCCTTTCCATCATCGCGATCAGCACCTTCGGCTGGCTTGCGAACAATTGGATCCGAGCGCGTCACGGCTATTCGCTGGAAGACGAGTGGGGCGGCAAGACCGAGCGCAAGGACAGCGACGAGGCCAGGCAACTTCGTGCGGAGAACGGCGAATTGCGTGCCCTGCTGGGCAAGGTCGACAAGCGCATGCAGGTGCTCGAACGCATCGTCACCGACAAGGGCTACTCGGTTGCGGCCGAGATCGAGGCCCTGCGCGACGAGCGCAGAAATGCCGACAGTGACGCGGGCGTACCGCTGGATGTCGCGCGCAAGGAGAAGGTGTGATGGATCTCGCCACCCTCGAAATCCTTGCCCCGATGTTCGTCGGAGGAAGCCTGATTATGTCGGCGGCCTGGGTGGCCAACACCTGGATCCGCGTGAAGAACGGCTACCCCCTGGAGAACAGCTGGGGGAAAGCGATCTATCCCAAGACCACCGAGTCCGAGGAGCGCGTCCGCCTGCTGACCCAGGAAAATGCCCAGCTGCGAGCGGAACTCGGATCGCTCAAGGACCGGCTCGGCAATGTCGAACGCATTGTCACCGACAGCGGCTACCAGCTGACCCACGAAATCGATCGCCTGCGCGAACGTGAGGGAGTGAACTGATGGACCCCGACCTCCAGCTCATTTTCAGCTTTATCATCGTCATTACGGCCATGTCTTTCGGACTCGGTTACGTGATCATGAAGCGCGAACATGCGCACAAGGAGCGCAAGCTCGAACTCGAAGTGCGCAAGGAAGAGGCCAAGGCAGCCCAGTCGCTGCAAGCCAATGCAGACTATCGCAAGTTCGAGGAACGACTGCGCGTGCTCGAACGCATCGCGACCGACGGCAATCACATGCTGGCCTCGCAGATCGAGGAGCTGCGCTCGCTCGACGCAATCGAGGACCGCAACGGCGGACGGGAGAAGGCACTGTGAGCTTCTGGACGGCGGTGGTCATCATGGTGGCGATCATCTCGTTCACCGAGATGGTAAAATCGCGCCATCGTTCGCGCGCCGGGATCACCCGCGACCACTTGGGAAGCGAGACGATCGGCAGCAACTACGAGGCCCAGCGTGAGATCGAGGACCTGCGCGAACGCATCAAGGTGCTCGAACGGATCGCGACGGAAGGCAACACGCTCGACGCACGCGAAACACAAAGGATTTCGGCCGAGATCGAGGCCCTGCGCGACAAGCAGGCGGATTGAGGCTCGAAGAGGTTCAAGGAGGACATGAGGAAATGTTCGAACCAGTTTTCATCATCGCCGCAGCTTCGCTGATCGGCCTGGTCGTGGTGGCGGGCGCCCTGCTCCGCGCATGGGCAGGCTGGCTGGAACTCAAGCGCAGCGAACTCGATCGTGATGGCACCCCCGCCCGTGAAGAGGGCTCGCCCATGGGCGCAGCACGTATCGAGATCGCGGACCTGAAGGAACGCATCCGCAAGCTCGAAGCAATCGCCAGCGGGGTCGACCTGTGAGCGCCGCGCGAACCGACGCTGCGCGGGCGGGCATCGGGCTCGGCAGCGCGATCGCAGTCGCCATCAGCTGGAGCCTGCATCAGTCGATCATCTGGGCCATCATCCAGGGCTTCTTCGGCTGGTTCTACGTTATCTACTACGCCTTCACCCGCCCCGGCGGCCTGTCGGGCTGACGCTTGCCCGATTTACCTTGCTCCGCGCGGGCGCTAGAGGCGGCGCCCATGCGCAGCCTTTCCGACATTGTTGAAGAATACGACTTTCTCGACGGCGATGAACGCTATCGCCTGTTGATCGAACTCGGACGCGAGCTCGAAGAGATGCCCGACGCGCTCAAGACCGATGCCACGCTGGTGCGCGGATGCAGCGCGGCGGTCTGGGTCTATCCGACCGGCGATGCCGGGAAGCTTCATTTCCTTGCCGACAGCAATGCCGCGATCACCAAGGGCATCGTCGCGCTGGTCATTGCCGCGGTCCAGGATCGCCCCGCAGCCGAAGTGGCCGATCTGGATATCACTGGCGCGCTCGAACCGTTCGACCTCAAGAACCAGCTGTCCAGCAACCGGACGCAAGGTGTCCCGAACATGATTGCGCTGGTCAAGGAACACGCCGCACGGATTGCGGCCGGCTAGGATGAAGCGCCCGATCTATAGCGCATTGGGCATCATCAGCGTCGGGCTTGGCGCGATCGGCGCTTTCCTGCCCATCATGCCGACCGTCCCGTTCCTGCTCCTGGCGGTCTACTTCTTCGCTCGCAGTAATCCCGAGTGGGAACAGAAAATCCTCGACCACCCGCACTGGGGGCCGCAGGTTCTCGACTGGCGCGAACGCCGCGCGATCAGCCGCAGGGCCAAGACCATGGCCATCGGGGCGATGACAACCGGCGTGGTCTTCACCTGGTACACGCTGGGCGCTCCCTGGTATTATATCTCGCTGGCGGTGCTCGTGATCTGCGGCAGCTGGATCGCTACGCGCAACGAGTAGTCCCAAATAGGGCTCAGGGATGCGGCGCCTCGGTGTAGTGCCGCCGCAACCAGTCCTCGCCATAGTCATTGCGTGGATCGCGCACGATCGCGTGGACATGGTTGGAAGGCGAACCGTCCGGCTGGCCTTCGCGGGTATACTCGATCAGAATCGAGGGGCCGGCGATGCGGTACATGAACCGCTTGCTGCGGTCGTCAGGCGAACCCCACCAAGCAAGACGGAGGTTGGCAGGGCCATCGGCACGGACCGCCGCCAGCTGGGCCTTGGCAGCATCGTTATTGGCGAAACCCACGAAGTCCGCGATCAGCTCTATCAGGCGCTCGCGCTGGTTCGGCGTCATGCGGTCCGCTGACAGACCCAGCGGGGCCCGGGGTGCATCCTTGGCACCCTTGCCGGTAAAAATGTCGCCGGTAACTTCGGGACCTGCCAGTGCCGCGGCGCGCTGGTCGGGATTCAACGAGGCAAACAGCGCGAACCCGTCGACCATTTCGTGATCGAGCACACGCCAGCCTGCATAGGGTCCGCTCTGAACTATCTGCGGGTTCGAACCGAGGAAGAGCGGCGTGAATGCGATGCGACCGTCGACCACGGTGAAGTTGGCAGCGAAATGGTGTCCATTGATCATCCACCCCCAACGCGCCGACGCCGGTTCGCCGAAAAACCTTAGCCAGTAATTGCCGGAACCGCGCGATTGCATCACCGCTTCCGCCTGGGCGCGCCGGTCCTCCGGCACTTGGCCGCTCGCGAGCCGATCGCTCTCGATCCCCCGAAGCAAATCGTCGATCCACATGATCGTGGTCGCCTCGGCGTAACCCTGCCCGCTCATGGCAGCCGCCATCAGGTCGTGGAATGCGATCCTCTGGCGGTCGTCGAGTGCGGACAGCGGAAGGCCGGTGCGCGGATACATTGCGGAGGGAAGATTGCTCCAGTCGGTGCGCGCTGCCTCGTCGTCCAGTGTGGTCACGAGCAGCTTGCGCTGGTCATCGTCGAGAGTGGCGAGAAACGCGGTGGCTGCATCGCCCATGGCATGATGCGCGGTGTGTTGTACCATCTTGTCGTCGGTCGGGCCGGGATGCGCGAGCGCGCATGTGGCACCAAATCCCGCCACGCCCAACGCCAATACAAGTTTGCATGATGAGGTCACTGCCGTCCCTCCCCCAAGGAGACGCGACCTTCGCGAGGGCTAGATCATCCCGCTTTCGCGCACAACGGCAATCCCTGCCTCGCGCTGGCGCTTGAGTTCAGCCTTCAGCTTGGCCGGGTCACGGGCGAAGACGAAGCCGAAGCTCACCCCGCCTTCCTTGCCGATGGTCGCATGGTGGAGCTTGTGCGCCTGGACCAGCCGCTTGGCGTAGCCCTTCTTCGGGACCCAGCGGAAATAGCGCTGGTGGACCAGCCCGTCGTGAACGAGCGTGTAGATGATGCCGTAGAAGAGTATCCCGAGGCCGATCCACGTGCCTGGCCACCACGCGTCGGCACCCATGATCATCGGGCTGCCGACGGCGAACATGGAGATGCTCATCGCTGCACCGACGATCGCATAGAGGTCGTTCTTCTCCAGCAGCCTGTCGTGCGGCTCGTGATGGTCGCGGTGCCAACCCCAGCCGAAGCCGTGCATGATGTACTTGTGCGAGCCCCACGCGACCCATTCCATCGCGAAGACGGTGGCAATGACGATGATGGCGGGCAGAACGGCGTCCATGACGCAACCGGATATAGGCTATTCGCGGCCGGGGAAAAAGAACCGAGCCACTTCCTCACTGATCCGTGCCGGACGCAGCGTCTCGGCATCTATGCAGCACCAGCGCGACTTGACCTCGGCCAGCACCTCGCCACTGCGCTCGATCACGGTCGAATAAAACGCGCTAGCACCCTGGATCTTTTCGAGCACCGTGTTGGCGATCACATCGTCATCGAGGAAGGCCGGGCGGCGATAGGTGATCTCGTGCTTGATCGCGACCCAGGCGCGCTCTGCGACAGCCTGTGGCGGGGCGAGCTTGCGCCAATGTGCCAGCACCGCGTCCTGCACCCAGTTCAGGTAGCGCGCGTTGTTCACGTGCCCCATGAAATCGATGTCGGAGGGAATCACTTTGATCGGAAAGGCGAAAGGCTTTGCTGACATTCATGTCAATAAAGCAGAGAAAGGTTAAGTTTGGAAGACTCTGGATTTGCCTTTTTGCGCGAGTGCAAATCGTGGCCCAACCTGCCCGCATGGCCAACAAACCGCGCACGCTTTACGAGAAGATTTGGGATTCGCACGTGGTCGAGAGGCGCGACGATGGCACCTGCCTCGTCTACATCGACCGGCATCTCGTCCACGAGGTCACCAGTCCGCAGGCCTTCGACGCCCTGCGCGCCGCGGGCCGCAAGGTGCGCCGCCCCGACCTGACGCTGGCGGTGCCCGACCACAACCTTCCGACCACGCCGCGCCTCGCAGCCGACGGCTCGCGCCTGCCGATCGCCGATCCGCAGAGCGCCGAACAGCTTGCCGCGCTCGAACGCAACGCCCCCGCCTTCGGCATCGAGTATATCGACGCGACCGCGCCCGAACAGGGGATCGTCCACGTCGTCGGCCCGGAACAGGGCTTCTCCCTTCCCGGCGCGACCATCGTCTGCGGCGACAGCCACACCGCCGCGCATGGCGGCATCGGCGCGCTCGCCTTCGGTATTGGCACCAGCGAGGTCGAGCACGTCCTCGCCACGCAGACGCTGCAATTGCGCCAGTCGAAAAGCATGGAGGTGCGCGTCGAGGGCGATCTCGGCCCCGGCGTCACGCCCAAGGATCTGATCCTCCACATCATCGGCGTCATCGGCACCGCGGGCGGTACCGGCCACGTCATCGAATACCGCGGCAAGGTGTTCGAAGAGATGAGCGTCGAGGGCCGCCTGACCGTCTGCAACATGAGCATCGAAGGCGGCGCGCGCGCCGGCCTGATCGCACCGGACGAAACCGTTTTCACCTATCTCCGCGGCCGCCCCTATGCGCCCAAGGGCGAGGCTTGGGATCGCGCGGTTGCGTGGTGGAAGACGCTGCGCACCGACGACGGAGCGCAATTCGACAAGTCCGTCGTCATCGATGCGAGCACGGTGGAGCCGACGGTCAGCTGGGGCACCAGCCCCGAGGATGTCGTCGCCGTCGGCGGCAGTGTCCCCGCACCCGAGAGTTTTGCCAGCCCTTCGAAGCAGGACGCTGCACGCAAGAGCCTCGACTACATGGGTCTCGAACCGGGCACGCCGATCGAGGATATCGAGGTCCAGAACATCTTTATCGGCAGTTGCACCAACAGCCGGATCGAGGACCTTCGCTCTGCTGCCGAAGTGCTGCGCGGTCGGCGCAAGGCACCCAATGTGCGTTGGGCCATTGCCGTGCCCGGATCGGGCCTGGTCAAGCGCCAGGCGGAGGAAGAGGGGCTCGACCGCATCTTTACCGAAGCCGGTTTCGAATGGCGCGAACCGGGATGTTCGGCGTGCCTCGCGATGAACCCCGACAAGGTACCGCCGGGCGAACGCTGCGCCTCGACCAGCAACCGCAACTTCGTCGGGCGGCAGGGTCCCGGCGCGCGGACCCATCTGGTCAGCCCCGCCATGGCCGCCGCAGCCGCAGTGACGGGTCGCCTAACGGATGTCCGCAAGCTCGCCCCTTGCAATGCGGAGAGCACGCCAGCATGAGGGTCGCATGACCAAGAAACTCACCGGCAAGGCCGCCATCGCGGGCGCCATCGGTTCCGCCGCTGTCGCCGCCGCACTGCTCTACGCGAACAAGCGCAAGGAAAAGAAGAAGGGACCGACCCAGCCCGGGCCGATACCCTCGGGGGAAAATCCCGAAACCGACTGAGACCGCATGCCGCAGGGGAGAAACGCATGAGAAAATCGAGCGTGATCGCAGCCGGCTTGCTGGCCTGCACCGCCCTGCCCGCTTCGGCCAAGGACGCGCCCGATATCGAGATGTGGCGGCTCGACTGCGGGAAGCTCGAAATCAGCGACATCGGGCCCTTTTCCGATACCCATCTCTACGATGGCGAAGCGCGCATGCTGACCGACAGCTGCTACGTTATTCGCAATGGCAGGCGCTACCTCCTGTGGGACACCGGCTATCCCGCCGCGCTCAAGGGCAAGAGCGAGACGGCCTATGTCTTCACCGCCAGTCTTGCCGCGACCATCCCGGACCAGCTGGCCCAGATCGGACTGAAGCCCGAAGACATCAACTTCGTCGCGGTCAGCCACTACCATGACGACCATATCGGCCAGGTTCGCAATTTTTCCGGTGCTGAACTTTTGATCGGCGCGGCCGATGCCGAGGCGATCACTTCGGGCAAGATGGACGCGACACGCGCACAATTCGCCCCATTCCTCGGCGAAGGAGCGACAGGCAAGGTCCGGCGGATCGTGGCCGATCATGACGTCTTCGGCGACGGGTCGGTGACCATCGTCGCGATGCCCGGCCACACTCCGGGCCACAAGTCGCTGGTGGTGAAGCTGCCCCGGTCGGGGCCGGTCATGCTGACCGGCGACCTCTACCATTTCGAAGAGCAGATCACGAACCGCGGCGTACCGCAGTTCAATACCGACCGCGCCGATACGCTCGCATCGTTCGAGCGCTTCAACCAGATGGCCGACAATCTCGATGCCACGATCGTCATCCAGCACGATCCGCGGCACCTCGTCCGCCTGCCAGAATTCCCGGAGTCAGCGAAGTAATGAAACCCGTCTCGACCGTCGAAGGCCGCGCCATTCCGCTCGGCCTCAAGAACATCGACACCGACGTGATCATCCCCGCGCACTGGCTCAAGACGGTCAGCCGTGAGGGGCTCGGCAAGGGCGCGTTCGAGAGCATCCGTCAGACACCCGGCAATCCCTTCGACGTGGAGGATTTCGCCGGTGCCCCCATCCTCATCGCGGGCGACAATTTCGGCTGCGGATCGAGCCGCGAACACGCCGCATGGGCCATGCTCGACCTTGGGATCACCGCAGTGATCGCGCCGAGCTTTTCGGACATCTTTTCGGGCAACGCCTTCAAGAACGGCATCCTCACGGTTGCCCTTCCGCAGGAACAGGTCGACCGCCTGCTTGAAGTTGCACAGGATCAACCGATCAGCATCGATCTCGAGAACCAGGTCGTCACCACGCCCTTCCAGGACCGGTTCACCTTCGAGATCGACCCGTTCCGCAAGCGGTGCCTGATCGAAGGCCTCGACGAGATCGGCCTGACGCTTGCCAGCGAGGGCGCAATCACGACACACGAAGAGACGCGCGGCCAGGCCCTGCCCTGGCTCGACAACCCCCAGAAGAGTGAGAGAGAAGCAGCATGAAGGCAGTCCTGTCGAAGGAAACCGGTGGTCCTGAAACCCTCGTTGTCGAGGACATTGCCGAGCCCACCCCCGGCAAGGGCGAGGTGCTGATCAAGGTCGCCGCCTGCGCGATCAACTTCCCCGACACGCTGATCATCCGCGACATGTACCAGTTCAAGCCGCCGCGCCCCTTCGCGCCGGGTGGCGAGATCTCGGGCACGATCGAGGCGCTGGGCGAAGGCGTGACCGGCTGGCAGGTCGGCGACAAGGTCATGTGCGGCGTCGGCAATGGCGGCTTGCAGGAGAAGGTTGCGGTCGCCGCGGCGCGCCTGTTCAAGGTACCTGAAGGCGTCGACCTGGTGAAAGCCAGCGCGCTGCTGATGACCTACGGCACAAACATCCATGGCCTCAAGGACCGCGGCGACATCAAGGAAGGCGACACCGTCCTGGTGCTCGGCGCAGCGGGCGGTGTTGGTCTCTCGGCGGTCGAGCTGGCCAAGGCCTGGGGATGCCGCGTGGTTGCCGCCGTCTCGACCGAGGAAAAGGGCGAAGTTGCAAAACAGCACGGCGCGGACGCAGTCGTGATCTACCCGCGCGCGCCGTTCGACAAGGATACGTCGAAGGATCTCGCCAACGCCTTCAAGGAGGCTGTCGGCCCCAATGGCGCTGACATCGTCTATGACATCGTCGGCGGCGACTATTCCGAACCCGCCCTGCGCGCAATCGCGTGGGAGGGACGCTTCCTGGTGGTCGGTTTCCCCGCCGGCATAGCGAAGATGCCGCTCAACCTCACCCTGCTGAAGAGTTGCGACATTCGCGGCGTCTTCTGGGGCGCGTTCACGGCCCGCGAGCCCGAGCGCAACCAGAAGAACATCGAGGAACTGTTCGACCTGTGGAAGGCCGGCAAGATCGACCCGCTCGTCAGCGAAACCTATCCGATCGAGCGCGCGCACGAAGCCATCGCCAAGCTCGAAAACCGCGGGGCGATCGGGAAACTCGTCGTGGTGATGGAATAAGGCCCTTGCGGCGGTGAACGAACAAGCGCCCTTGCGGGCTTGGGGGGCCGCGCCTATTCCGGCCCCCGACATTCCCATCCCGAGAGGACAATCATGACCGATTTCAAGGATCGCGAGCGCGGCGAGGAAGCCAAGTTCGCCTTCGACGAGGAAAACGCCTTCAAGATCGCCGCACGCCGCAATCGCCTGGTCGGCGAATGGGCCGCGAGCCTGATGGGTCTCACCGAAGAAGAGACCGACGCCTACAAGAAGGCTGTCGTCCAGGCCGATTTCGAGGAAGCCGGTGACGAGGATGTCATCCGCAAGCTCCTAGGCGACCTGACCGCTGCCGACTGCGATGTCAGCGAGGAAGATATTCGCTCCAAACTGGAAGAGTGCGCCGTCGAGGCCCGCCGCCAGTTCATGACGGACCAGCGCTGAACCCATGCCGATGGCCGCAGCCGATATCGTCGCGCTGATCGAAACTGCGCTTCCCGGCGCGGTGGTCGAGATGCGCGACCTTGCGGGCGACAACGACCATTGGGCAGCCAAGGTCACCGCGCCGCAATTCGCGGGCAAGAGCCGCGTCCAGCAGCACAAGCTGGTCTATGACGCGCTGGGCGGGCGCATGGGCGGCGAACTGCACGCCTTGCAACTGACCACCCAAGCCCCCACCTGATCTCTCGCAACGCAATTTCTTGACGAAGGACGGACCTCCTATGTCCGATACTAACCAGCGCATCGCCGATATCGTCGGCAGCAACGACGTGGTCCTGTTCATGAAGGGCACTCCGCTTTTCCCGCAGTGCGGCTTTTCCAGTCGGGCCGTGGCAATCCTCGACCACTGCGGCGTCGCCTATGACAGCGTCGATGTCCTGCAGGACATGGAAATCCGCCAGGGCATCAAGAGCTTTTCCGACTGGCCGACCATTCCCCAGCTCTACATCAAGGGCGAATTCGTCGGCGGCAGCGACATCATGATGGAAATGTTCGAAGCCGGCGAACTCCAGCAGATGATGGCCGACAAGCAGGTTGCAAAGGCCGAAGGCTGACGCCGCGCCAAAACTGAAACGGGAAAGGCCCGCCTGGTGGGACAACCAGGCGGGCCTTTTTTGTACTCAAAGGGGCGCTGCCAAAACCAGGGACAGGCGCGCCCCGAGGAAGACTTCTTAGGGACACCGGCTATTATGCAGGCGCCGTGCCAAACTCTGCGAAGCACGGGTTAGTGGGCGATACAGTGGTTAACGCCCGCTTCACGCCAAAGCTTCATGTAAAAAATCCCGACATGCCTCCGGTTTGCCTTGGCAAGCCGCCGCCCTCGGGTAACAAGTGAAGGATGAGCGACACCGTCAACACCTCGCCCGATGGCATTCCAGCCGCCACTGTCGTCATCTTTCGCAAGGGCGAGGTGGATGGGCCGCCGGAAATCCTCATGACCATCCGCTCGCGCAACATGGTCTTCGCCGGCGGCATGGCGGTCTTCCCCGGCGGCCGTGTCGATCC
This sequence comes from Qipengyuania soli, assembly GCF_015529805.1. Taxonomy (NCBI): domain Bacteria; kingdom Pseudomonadati; phylum Pseudomonadota; class Alphaproteobacteria; order Sphingomonadales; family Erythrobacteraceae; genus Qipengyuania; species Qipengyuania soli. The sequence continues at coordinate 1,873,244 of NZ_CP064654.1, forward strand.
GGCCGATTTCGAGCTCGGCGCCATGATCGGCGGGCCGCTCGATCCCGACGAGGCCGCGCACCAGGTTGCGGTGGTGCGCGAGACGCTAGAGGAGACCGGGCTGGCCATCGGGCTCAAGGGCGACATCGATGCCGCCAAGGCACGCGCCGCTCGCGAGTTCCTGCAACAGACCGGCCAGCTTGCTCCCGTCCTCGAACATTTCGGCTGGGAACTCGATCTCGACCAGCTCACGCCTTTCGCCCGCTGGTTTCCCAAGAACGAGCGCATTCCACGCGTCTACGATACCCGCTTTTACCTCGCCGATCTGGGCACCGGGGCGGTCGAGATCGAAGCCGATTTGTCGGAGAACACCCATCTCTTCTGGACGACCGCGCAGGGTGCACTCGACGCCGCCGAACGGGAGGAGATCAAGGTCATCTTCCCGACCCGCCGCAACCTCGAGCGACTGGCGCTCTTCGGGAGCTTCGAGGAAGCGAGGGCACAGGCCGAGGCGATTCCTGTGCGTACCATCACGCCCTTCATCGGAGAGACCGACGGGAAATCTTGGCTGCATATCGGCGAGGAGCATGGCTATCCCGTCACCGGCGAACCGCTGGAGTCGGTAGCGCGGGGCTGACTTTCCGCGCGCTTGGGGGAAGTGGCGCGCCCGGCAGGACTCGAACCTGCAACTCCAAGCTTAGAAGGCTCGTGCTCTATCCAGTTGAACTACGGGCGCGCGCTGCGGCTGCCATAACGCCGCTTTCGCGCGGGGCCAATCGGCTCTAATCACCTTTGCCATGGAAAACAGCCCCACACCCCGCCCCGCCTCGGAAGCTCCGCGGTTCCGTTATTACGACCTCGTCATGGCGGCATTCGTCACGATCCTGCTGCTGTCGAACCTCATCGGGGCATCCAAGCCGAGCTACGTGAACCTGCCGGGCATCGGTGAATGGTCGTTCGGCGCGGGCGTATTGTTCTTCCCGGTGAGCTACATCATCGGCGACGTGCTGACCGAGGTTTACGGCTATGCCCGCGCGCGACGGGTGATCTGGGCCGGTTTCGCGGCACTCGCCTTCATGGCCTTCATGGCGTGGGTGGTGGTCAAGCTGCCGCCGGCAGCGGGGTGGCCGGGGCAGGAGTCTTACGAGTTCGTGTTCGGCAACAGCTGGCGCATCGTGCTTGCCTCGATGACCGCCTTCTGGGTCGGCGAGTTCGCCAACAGCTTCGTGCTCGCCAAGATGAAGGTGTGGAGCCAGGGGCGCCACCTGTGGATGCGCACCATCGGTTCGACGATCGTGGGCCAGGGTCTGGACAGCCTGATCTTCTATCCGCTCGCCTTCTATGGGCTGGCCGGCTGGCCGATCGAGCAGCTGTGGCAGGTCGTCCTGTCGCAATGGGTCATCAAGACCGCATGGGAAGCGCTGCTGACGCCGGTTACCTATGCCGTGGTCGGGGGACTGAAGAAGGCGGAAGGCGTGGAGGTGTTCGATACCGACACCGACTTCTCGCCCTTCGCCAGCACCGACACGCGCGACTGACTCTCTCTCACGTATCGAGGACATAGAAAAAGGGGCGACCCGCAGGCCGCCCCTCCTCCCCCTTTGTCCGGGTCAGATTAGAACTTCGCACCCACCGCGATGCCGTAGCGACGCGGGTCGAGAGTGAAGACGTTGGTGAACAGGCCCGACGATGCGTCGGTAACGTAAAGACCGGTTACCGAGTCATCGTTGAAGATGTTCTGGACGAAGCCGCGGACGAACCAGCGGTCATCCGAGCCGTTCAGCTGGATCGAGGCGTTCGCCTGGAAGAACGGTTCGATGCGGTTGACGCGGCCGTTGAAGACGTTGCCATACTGCTCGCCGGTGAAGGCGACGTCCACGCGCGGTACCAGGGTCATGCCATTATCGAAGTGTGCCGTGTACTGGACGCCGGCCGAAGCCTTCATCTCCGGAGCCTGCGGCAGCTTGTTGCCCTTCAGGTTCACTTCGACACCCGGGCTCAGCACCTGGATGCCGCCGAAGGCCGCACCGATTGCTGCAGCCTGTGCGGTCAGCACGTTGCAGATGCTGAAGGCCCCGGCAGACGCGATGTTGCCGTCCGCAGCGAACTCTTCGACACCCTGGAGGCCAAGTGCCGGGTTAACGGCATTGACGAAGGCATCCGGACCACCCGGAGCACCACCGGTGACTGCGCAGAGTGCGCCGTTGGTGATGTCCTTGATGATCACTGCATTTGCATCGCCGCCACCCGGATCACGCGGGTCCGAGAAGTACTGATCCCCTGCAACCTCGGCGTTGAGGTAGCTGAAGTTCATGTTGACCAGCCAGTCCGGCGAAGGCGCCATGATGCTTTCGAGCTCGATACCCCAGACCTTGGCATCGATCTGGTCGTTGACCGAGGTACGGGCGATGATGCGGCTCAACTGGAGACCGGTGTAGTCGTAGTAGAAAGCAGTAGCGTTGAGCTGGAAAGCGCCGTTGGCAAAGGTATTCTTGATACCGATTTCGTAGGCATTGATGCTTTCCGGACCGAAGCTTTCGCTAACGGCAAACACCGGCGACAGCGGCGGGTTGATACCGCCCGACTTGTAGCCACGCGAGTACGACGCATAGATGAGGCTGTCCGGCGAGATCTTCCAGTCGATCACGAAGCGACCAGTGATTTCGTCGAAGCCGACATTGCGCGACTGCAGGAGCTGGTTACCCGCAAGACCCGGGTCGGCGTCGAAGCTGCCGACATACGGCGAATCGAACGGATCGCCATTGTTGCTGTACGGATTGAGGAAGGAGGCAAGCGTAGTGCGTGCATCCAGGCTCTTCTTGTCGTTGTTGTAACGCAGACCAGCAGTGATCTTGATGCTGTCCGACAGATCGAAGTAGGCCTCGCCGAAGATGCCGTAGCTCTTCAGCTCGAAGCTCTTGGTGTTGTTGCGGTAGTACGACGTCGCGAGGTAGCTCGGCGGAAGACCGCCGCCCAGCGAAGTGAACGAACCAAGGACACCGGTGATGTAGTCAATCGCGAAAGCATTGACATAATAGTCGGTGTCATAGGCCTTGGCGTTGGCGTAAATGCCGCCGAGGAGGAAGTTGAACGGCCCGTCGAAATCCGACGAAATGATCGCTTCCACCGACCACGAGTTGCCATGGGACGACGAGCGGTCAAACTGCGTTCCGCTTGGCGTACAAATCCTGGCCCCTTCGAAAGCACCCAAACCATCGTCACGCGTATCCGATACGCACAGGTTGGAGCCGTCAAACAAGCCATCCACGATTGGCTGGAAATAGGACGCCACCGTCGGTCCGACAGCCAGGGGGTTGGCAAAGGTGTTCAGCGTAGCGAAGGCCGTTGCTGCCTGCGGGATTTCCCCGACACCGTTATTATAGTCCTGCCGCGAGTTGACGGAGGTTTCCTGGTAAACACCGGTAAGGCCGAGTTTGATGGAGCCGAGGCCCTGTTCGAGATGCGCCTGAACCTGCAATTCATCCGCGAAATATTCCGGCGTGAACTGCGTATTGACCTGGCGATAGCTGGCCGGTTCGACGAAATTCGCATAAGCATCCGGGCCATACAGGCTGTTGAGGCCGAAGCTGCCCGGAATGCCGTTGATTGCCAGGAATTCCGATGAACCCAACGTACCGGTAAAGGTCGAGTTCGAGTTGGTCTTGTCGAAGTCGCGCCGGTTGTTGAGACAGCCGAGAATGCCGGTTTCGTCGCGTTGGCACAGCTGCTTCTGGATGCGCATGCGATTGTCGTCTTCACGGAAATAATATCCCATGAGATCGAAAGTCGTGTCCGGACCCGGTTCGAAACGCAGCGAGCCGCGCACAGCATACATCTCGCGACCGTCGATATCTTCGTTGTTGAACAGGTTGGTCGTGTAGCCGTCACGCTTCAGGTAGAAGCCGGCGACCCGGGCAGCGATGGTATCGCCGACAGGAACGTTGACCATCCCCTTGGCCTTGATGCCGTTGTAGTTGCCGTATTCGAACTCGCCGGAAGCGCCGAATTCGCCGAGTTCAGGCTTGTGGGTGACGACGTTGACAACGCCCGAGGTTGCGTTGCGGCCGAACAGGGTGCCCTGGGGACCGCGCAGAACTTCGACGCGTTCAAGGTCGAAATACTCGGTTTCGAACAGGCGCGTGCCGAACAGAGGGGAGCCATTTGCGTGGATAGCGGTCGCGCTATCGCAGGAGGTACCGACGCAAAGGTCGCCGATGCCGCGGATAGTGAAGGAGGAGCTGGTGAAGTTGCTCTTCGTGAACGAGACGTTCGGCAGGGTCAGCTGAAGGTCGCTGGCGTTTTCGATCTGCTGCGCTTCGAGAGCGGCAGAATCGAACGCGCTAACGGCGATCGGAACTTCCTGCAGGCTCTGGTTCTGACGCTGAGCGGTAACGATGATGACGTTTTGATTGACGGTGGGCGTCTCTTCGTCGCCACCGGTATCCTGAGCATAAGCAGGGAACGACATTGCGCTCGCGCAAATCCCCGCAAGCAAGGTAGCCCTCACTCTCATAAACCCTCTCCTCTCCACTGGCCGTCTGTGCAGCCTAGGGGACGAAAGCTATCATACATTCGTATGCACGCAAGTGTGTGCGCAGGATAATTGCGCGAAACCCCTACAGTTTTTTGCGAGTGTTATCCAAAGTCCCCACTTGGGAACCTTCCTGACGTTACGGCATGGCTGCACGCAGCCCCGGGAACGGGGACAGCGGTTCAGACCAAGGAACTGCTCAACGCAATCTGGGAAATGCCGCGTTTGCCGTTTCCGTCGCGCCCCAACTGCACAAGAACGTCGATGACGCTTGCCGCATAAGCGATTGTATCGCTGCGGGTGAGGCCGATTCCGGTCTGCATGACCATGAGCGAAAGCTGCTCGAGCGCGCCGCGCAGGCTGTTGGCGTGGATGGTCGAAAAACTGCCCGGGTGGCCGGTATTGATGGCGCGCAGGAAGCTGACGCTTTCCGCGCCGCGCAGCTCGCCCAGCACGATACGATCGGGCCGCAGGCGCAGGGCCGCCTGGAGCAGTTCGTTGGCCGTGACCTTGGCCTCGCCCAGCTCGCCTTTCACCGCGACCAGGCCGACGCCGTTTTCGCCCGGCAGCTTCAGCTCCGGCGTATCCTCGACCAGCACGACGCGCTCGTGCCGCGGGATCTCTCCCAGCATGGCATTGAGGAAGGTGGTCTTGCCGGTGCTGGTACCGCCGGAAACGAGGATGGTGCGGCGCTGGCGGATCGCCTCGCGCAGGAAAGCGACAGGCTGGGCCTGCGGATCGGGCATGTCGCCCTGTTGCAGCGGGGCCAGCGGGCCGGTGTCATAGGCGTCGAGCGGCAGGTCGAGACGGCGATGGCGGCGGATTGCCATGGCCCAGTGCTTGCGCGCGGCAGGCGGTCCGCAGAACTGGACGCGCGCGCCGTCGGGCAGCGTGGCGCCGAGCAGCGGGTGTTCGCGGTTGATACCCTGGTGGCTGACCCGGGCGACCTGTTCGGCGAGGCGCTGGACCAGCCGGTCGTCGATCTCGGGCCGCAGGACCTTCTGCATTCCCGGATGTGCCGCATCCTCGACCCATACCTCACCCGGCCGGTTGACCAGGATTTCGGTGACCGTGTCGCGCTCCAGCCATTCGCGGAAAGGCGCGAGATAGGCGTCGAGATAAACGCTACGCTCCCCATGGAGGTCGACCGGCGGCGCGTCGTCGTCCGGATGCTCGTCCGGGAGGAAGGGATGGATATCTGCGCTCACGCGGTGTCGCGCCTCAGCTGACCGAGGAGAAGTCGAGATCGCGCGCGGTGAAGATGCGGATCGGCTCACCCTGGCGGACGCGCACGGTCGGGCTGCGTTGCCCGTCCTGCTGTGCCGCAGTCGAGGCCGCCGACTGGCTCGCGCCGCCGACAAGAACGCCGCCCGCCCCGCCGCTGATGACGGAACCGAGACCGCCGACAACCGACAGCAACATGGCCGAACCGAAGCGCTTGAAGAAGCCGGCACCCGAAACCTTGCCTTCGAGGCCGGTCGTGCCGTCGAACCCGATAGCGGGCGAGGCAAGGTTCACCGACGCGCCATCCGGGCGGATCAGGCGGGTCCAGATGACATAGGCGCGGCGCTGGCCGTTCTGCATGCCCGACTGGTACTGGCCGATCAGGCGGCTCGAACGCGGGACGAGCACCTTGGTCCCGTCGAAGCTGCGCACGTCCTGGCTCACTACTGCGCGGACGAAGCCCGGTACATTGGTGTCGATCGCGGTTTCGAGGATCGCGGGAATCAGCGTGCCCTGCGTGACTGTGGTCGAGGGATTGACCATGGCGCGGGCCTGCGCGGGCGCGCCGCCCACTCCGCCGACGCGGCTGGCGAAGTCGCTGGCCGAATTGCCGGTCGCAGCCGCTGCCTCACCGCCCGCAGCGGGCTGGGCCAGGGCAACGGTCGCAGGACCATTGGTGGAATCGAAGACGACCGTCGGGCTCGCATAGCGATTGGCCATCGGCTGCGGCTGCGCGGCATAGATAGCCTGCGGAGCCGGGTCCGGGAGCACGGCCGGCGGCGCCTGCGGAGCCGGAACCTGGCCGACCTGGGTGATCGCCTCTGCGGGGACCATGGGGACGGTTTCGACCGGCTGCTGGACCTGCTGACCGCCAACACCCTGCGGCGGGGCGACACGGGCGGCATTCATGCTCCACAGCGTCACTGCGCCAAGGCCGGCCACGATCGCGATGCCCGCGACGAGGCCCATGGCATCCGACTTGCCGCCGGGACGCGCGACCGCCGGGAAGGCGTTGCGCTGGGCAAGGTCGATCACCTCGGCATCGGCCTCGTCACGCGGGTCGATATCGTTGGCGACGTGGGTCTGGCCCGACTTCTTTTCGGGCAGGCGCATGGCGAGACGCATCAGTTACCTCCTCGTGAGGCGAGCGCGGCAGACCCGCGCGATTGGGACGGCGCGGCAGCTCGCTCCGGCCCGGTGTTGACGAGCAGTGCGCGATCCTTGCCGGAACGCAGCACGATGGTCCGCGGCACGCCATCGACCACGATGGTATCGCCGCGCACGGTGAAGTTGACAGGTCCTTCGACGCCGTCGGAATTGGTGACGAGAATCGCGGGCACCTCCTTGCCTTCCGGCCAAGTCAGGAAGGTCGCGGTGCCGTCGTCGAAGGTATTTTCCGGCAGGAGGCCGGGATCGCCAGAGGCATTCCAGGCAAAGTTGAGGTCCGACGGGTCGACCGTCATGATCTGCTGGGCAGGTGCGTCGGGCTGGCTTGCCGGCGCATTGGCCGCGAGCTGTTCCTTGGGCTTTTCGGGCTCCGGCGGATAGTTGAAGCGCAGCACGTAGAGCGGCTTCGCGGTCGGGCTGGCGATCAGGTCGAACAGGTAGGTGTGCTTGTTGGTGATCACCGTCATGTTGGTCGCAGCACGTGCTTCCAGCGGCTTCACGAACAGGATGTTGGCGCGCTTGTTCGGCGTCACCTGCCATGCCTGGCTGTCACCGATGGCGACGTTCTCGATCGCCTCGTCCTCGCCGAACACGATCGAGGCCTGCACGGCCACTTTTCCGTCGACGCGCACGATGCGCATGTCGTCGTACATCACCTCGACGAGGCGGGGGTCCTTGGCGAGGGCCGGCGTCGCCAGCAGCCCAAGGGCGAGCGCGGGTATGATCGCGCGGTTCATCAGCGTTTCTCCACAGTACGGTCGAGGGCCTTGGGCGGGGCGGGCTTGAAGCGGCTGCCGATCCCCATTGCCCGCGACGGGCCCGAATTGAGCGGTGTCACCTGACCGCTGCCTGAAGCGGTGGCGAAAACCTTGGTGGTGCGCGTCGTCGAACCGCCCGCGCCGTCATTGGCGGCGGCGGCGGTCGGGACGGCGGATACGTCGATCCGGCGTGCGGCGGAACTGGCCTGGTTGGCGACCTGGGCCTGGGCCAGCGCGGCGGAAGGGGCCGCGGCGGCCACGGCCGGGGCCGAAGAGCCGGACTTCTCTTCCTTGCTCGATGTGAGGCCGAAGACGGTCCAGCCCGACACCATGGCACCGGCAACCTTGAGCACCAGCACCATCAGCGCGACATGCACCGCGCCGACCATGAAGAAGCCCATCGCCGCCTGCGGGTTCACCTGCCCCGGCGTGGCGGTCAGCTGGCCGAGGATCGGCACGGCCAATTCGAGCATCACGCTGCCGCCGAGTACCGCGAAAAGCGGCGCCAGAGCACACATGACGAGCCCCTTCACCCAGCCGGTGAACAGGCCGCGCGTGCCATTGAACAGCGCCATCACCACGAAGATTGGACCCAGCGCGACCAGCACGCCCAGCGCGATCTTGGTCGTTACCAGCAGGCCGACGGTGCCGAGCATGAACAGCATGGCACCGAGCCACATCATCCCTTCGGGCGAGAAGGCGGAGAACTCCTCGTTCCCCCCGCTCGCCTCCTGGATCGCGAGGAAGACGACGTCGATCTTCTGCGCGAAGACCTGCGTCGCGCTGCCGCGCGTTCCGGTGAGGATGCCCGCGAGGTAGTCGGGCGTGCCGATGGCAAGGTTCCACACGAAGCTCTGGTAGGCGAGCCAGCTGGTCGCGAACATCAGTACGATGCCCAGTGTCGCCATGCGCGGCACCAGCGAGCGGACGCCGACATTTGTGCGGCCGGTCAGCAGCGCGAAGCCGAACATTGCGACATAGAGCGTGAGGACGATGGTCAGTACCGTGCCGAGCTGACCGCCGGGCGCGAACAGGCGACCGAAGGCGGCGGCCGAAGCCTCGCCCGCGACGCAGTCGACGCCCTTCAGTGCGGCGGCGATGCCGTTACCGACCTCCTGGGCCGCCTGCTGGCAGTTGGCGCTGGTCATTCTGCGGCAAGGCCGAGGGTCTCGACCCCCGCCTCCTCGATGTCGTTCGCCCCGCCCGGCCATGCGGTGCCGGTAAGCGCGGGGAACCAGTCGGCAGGCGCGTCGCCCAGCGCATCTCGCAGCAGGTCGAGGCGGCGCACGGTGCTCTCACGACCCGACAGCAGCGTCAGGACCTCGGGCGCACCCGAGAGATCGAGGCGCACCACGACGCTCGCATCGGGCTGGCGGACGAGGAAGCAGCGGCTGTGCGCAGGCAGCGTGCGGATGAGCGCGAGTTCGTGCTCGGTCAGGCCGAAACCGTCGCAATAATCCTCAGGGCGCGCGCGGGAGTTGGGCATGAAGACCATGGTCGCCGTCTGCTCGACCAGCGCGGTGGAGATGCGGCTTTCCAGCGCGTCGCGGGCGCTCTGCGTGGCGAACCCGACCAGTGCATTGCGCTTTCTCAGCGTCTTGAGCCAGTCGCGGATGCGGGCGGCGAAGACCTCGTCGTCCAGCGCCTTCCAGCCTTCGTCGATCAGGATCATCGTCGGCTTGCCGTCGAGACGCTCCTCGATGCGGTGGAAGAGGTACATCATCGTCGGCGTGCGCAGGCGCGGGTTCTCGAGCAGCGCGGTCATGTCGAAGCCGAGCACGCGCGCGGTCAGGTCGAGCCGGTCCTCGGCATTGTCGAACATCCACGCATGCTCGCCCTCGCCGATCCACGCGCCGAGGCGGTCGGACAAATCGCCCGGCTGCGGGCGACGGGTGCCGGAAAGGAGCTCGCGGAAATTGCGCAGGCGGCGCAGCGACGGGTCGTTGGCATAGGCCGCGTCGACAGCACCCGCGATGGTCTGCTCTTCCTCCGGACCATTGGCCTTGAGCAGCACGCCCAGCCAGTCGCGCAGGAAGGCGCGGTTGGTCGGGGTGTCGGGCAGCGCGAGCGGGTTGAAGCCGGTCGGCTCGCCCGCGCGGATGCTGTCATAGCGCCCGCCGATGCCGCGCACGAACAGCTCGGCGCCGCGATCCTTGTCGAACAGGATGGTGCGGGGGCTGAACTTCTGTGCCTGAGCGGCGAGGAAGTTCATCACCACGGTCTTGCCCGAGCCCGAGGGCCCGATGACCGAGAAATTGCCCAGGTCGCCGTGGTGGAAGTTGAAGAAGAACGGGGTCGCGCTGGTGGTTTCCAGCAGCGTCACCGCCTCGCCCCAATGGTTGCCCTGCGCTTGGCCGAGCGCAAAGCCGTGGAGTGAACCGAAGCTCGCCATGTTGGCGCTGGAAATCAGCGCGCGGCGGACGAGGTAGCCCTCGTTGCCGGGGAACTGGCCCCAGAAGGCGGGTTCGAGATTGGTGTCCTCGCGTACCGCGATCGCGCCGGTATCGGCGAGCGCGGCGGCGCAGGCGGCCATGGCATCGTCAAGCCGACCGAGGTCCCGTTCCTTGACCATGACGGTCAGGTGATGGTCGCCGAAACCGACCGCCCCGTTACCCAGCGCATCGCGCGCGGCCATCATGTCGGCACGCTCGGCAGCAGCTTCCTCGTCCGCGGACTTGAGGCGGCGAATGGCGAGGTCCATCCGCTCGCGCGCGGTCTGGCGCTCGGTCGGGGCGTAGCTTTCGCTCACCACCATTTCGAACGGCAGGCGCAGCAGGCTGTCGAGCAGGCCGGGCGAGGTTGCTTCGGGATAATCCTTGAGGCCGAGGATGGCGGCGAAATCGGGCGAGCCCGAACCGCGCAGCTCGATCGCGTCGAGGCCGAAGCTGACCCGGCGATAGGGCAGCATGTGGCCCACATCGACATCGTCGGCGGGCTTCCTGACCGGACGCATCTCGCCATTATAGAGCGCCGAGAGCAGTTCGAGCATTTCCGAATTGGTATTGCCCTGCGGCCCGACGTAGTCGGTCAGCGGCGTGGCGCCATAGGCCTGCAGCGCGGCGACCAGCCCTTGCGAGGCGGCGCGCAGCGAGCGCAAGTCCTTGGGATCGGCCTCCAGCTGCGGGCGGCCCTTCTTCTTCCAGCCCTTGCTGACACGCTCGACCAGGCCCGCCTTGCCGCGTGCGGGTCGACGGATCAGGGTAATGAACTGGTCGTTGACGAAGAGCTGGCCAGAGCCCAGCCGCTCGCGCCAGCGCGCGTCGATGTGGCGGCTGATGGGATCGGGGAACTGCGATTCCAGCTCAACCGAAACGCGGCGGCGGATGACGTGATGGTAGAGCACGAAACGCGCGTCGAGCGTGGAGCGCAGCACCACCTCGCGCGTCGCAGCGTGGGCGTTCAGCGCCTCGCTGTCCTCGGTCTCAAACAGCAGGCCGGGGACCTGGATCGCGGTCATCACCGACCCGTCGCGCAGCAGCAGCGTGCTCTCGTCGATCAGGCGCGCATAGGGCAGCCGGTCGCCCGCGCGCGCTTCCTTCGCGCTCCAGGCCGCTGCTCCCTTCCACTTGCTCATTACAAAGACCCTTCCCGCTCAGGCTGCATAGGAATTGCACCCCCAGCGCTTGTAGTTCGCGACGCGCGGGCACTTCGAAACCTTGGTGATCCAAAGGTCGAAGATGCGCGGTTCGCGCAGGCAGGCGAAATAGCCGATGCCATGCATGACCACTGCAGCCAGCAAGGCGAGCCAGCTGCCGGTGATCAGGAATATCTCGGTCGTCACCATCCCGTTGATGATGAAATAGTTATATGTCACCCCCGCGAACATCTGCGGGCGGGTGAGCGCACGGTGGACGGGATGGCGGACGAGGTTCGTCATGGTCAGCCCGCCGCGACGCCCTGGATGCCGGCGACGATCGAGGCTGCACCGAACAGGATGAAGACGCCGATGATCACGGTCGCGCCGAAGCGCCAGTTGAGGCGGCCGGTCAGCATCATGAAGCCGACGGCGGCGACCGCCATCACTGCAACCGCGGTGGCGACATTGCCCAGCAGCGTGCCCTGCAACCAGCCGAGCGCGGCGACGATCGGGCCCGAACCGGCGGGATCGGCTGCCTGCGCGAAAGCGGCAGACGGGGTTGCAAGCAGGGCCATCACGGCCGGAATCGAAATCGAACGCTTCAAGTGAATTTACTCCCGTGAGTGGTCGGCAAGGCGGCCCATGATCGAGGCCACGTAAAGCTGTGTTTCGCGGATGCGCGGAATGCCGCCGGCCTTTTCGACGCGGCCGGGTCCGGCATTATAGGCGGCAAGCGCCTTTTCGAGATCGCCGTCGAACCTGTCGAGCTGTTCGCGCAAATAGCGCGCCCCACCCTCCAGGTTGGCGAAAGGATCGTCTGCATTGACGCCAAGGTCGCGCGCCGTGCCCGGCATGAGCTGGGCAAGTCCGCGTGCGCCCACCGGCGAGACGGCCGAAGCGCGCCAGCGGCTCTCCTGCCAGACCAACGCCTCGATCAGTGTCGGGCTGAGGTCGAAGCGGGCAGAAAGTTCGGCGACCTTGGCCTGGTAGGCTGCGGGAACCATGCGCGACTGAATCGCCGGATCGGCAACCGCGAAATCGGGGACGAAGACGTCTGCCGGTACCTCGCCAAAGGTCTCGGATTCGATAGCTGTCATGTCGACGTGCGTCGTCGCGGGGCTCCCGCCGGCTATCCAGCGTGCTCCGTCAGCATCTATCTCCATGACATCCGCCTTTGCAGGAAAGGCGGCCAGCGTTGCACAGGACAGACCCATAGCGAACGCCAAGCGTGCGAGAATCATTGCACCCTCCGTCCGGTCCCGTTGGCCATACTACATGACAAGCGAGTGACAGGAAGCTGAATATGCCGGAAATCCGCATTTACGGGGAATCCGGGCGCATACGAAAAAGCCCGCGTTTCCAGATAGAAACGCAGGCCATCGGTGAACCCTCGGCAAATAATCAGGTTTAGCGCATGGAGAGCGCGTAATAGGTGGCGAAGTCACCGCTATCGAGCATGGCCAGCGCGCGGCGGGCCAGATGGCGCGAATCCCTAAATTCGCCGTTGGCGGTTTCGAGTTCCACGCTGTTGCTGGCCGTCGCAGCCGCCTCGAAATCGGCTCGAGCTTCATCGTAGCGACCCAGCCGGGCGAGCGCGATGCCGTGGTTGATGAGGCGGGCAGGATCGTCCTGGGCCAGTTCCTTGCAATTCTCGATCGCATCGACAGCCTCATGGTCGCGGCCTGCGACGAGCTGCTCGAAACCGACGTCATAGGTTGTTTCCGGAGCGACGACTGCGTCGACCGGACCCTGTGCCATCAGTGCCATCGCCAGTGTTGCAACGATTGCCATCAGAACTCTCCCTTTGTTCGTTGAGGAGAGGAATATCGGTCGCCACCAGCAACTGCAACAAAACCGTAACATTGTCATATTTCTGAAACGTGGAGCTTCGTCGAACGGGCCAAGCGGGCATTTTTGCAGCTTGCCGGGGAATCCTGTTGAAACTGCAACATAACGGTCACGAACCGACAAAAACTGTCACGAACGGAGCCTAGCGGGCGAGTCGCGATCAACGAATTCGCGCTTCCGATTCACCCGGTTTTTTGAGGGGACCGTTACCCGTGACCAATCTTCATCGTTCGCTCGTTCTAGGCTGCAGCGCACTGGCCCTTGCCAGCTGTGGCGCCGACGAAATCGTTTCGCCGGGTACCGGCGGCAACATCACCATCAACAACCCGCCGGCCACGCCAACCCCCACGCCGACCCCGACGCCGACTTCGGCCCTGGTGACCCCGGCAGCCGGTTGCCCGACCATCTCGGACCCGCAGGGCCTGACCGATGGTGGCACCATTTCCGGTCCGACCGGCGAATACCGCATCTGCACCATGCCCGCGCGCTTCAACGCCAGCTCGACCCTGCCCTACATCAAGGGCGTACTCTATCGCATGAACGGCCGCGTCGACGTGGGCACCGATGGTGGCCCTACCGCCACTGCGGCCGACACCAAGGTCAAGCTGACGATCGAGCCGGGCGCAATCATCTACGCCTCGGGTTCGAGCTTCCTCAACGTCAACCGCGGCAACACGATCGCGGCCAATGGCACTGCCAGCCGTCCGATCATCTTCACCAGCCGCGACAACGTGCAGGGTCTCAACACCAGCAACTCGTCGGGCCAGTGGGGCGGCGTCGTCCTCTCGGGCCGCGCTCCGGTCACCGATTGTATCGCCCCGGGCGCGACGCCGGGCACCACGGCCTGCGAACGCCAGGTCGAAGGCGCGGCGCAGCCGGCCCTGTTCGGCGGCGCGACGGCGAACGACAACTCGGGCAGCATGTCCTATGTCCAGATCCGCTACTCGGGCTTCGTCCTTTCGGGCGACAGCGAGCTCCAGTCGCTGACCACCGGCGGCGTCGGATCGGGCACCACCCTGCACCACATCATGAGCTACAACAGCTCGGATGACGGCGTCGAATTCTTCGGCGGCCAGTTCAACGTTGCCAACCTCATCGTGGTCGGCGCGGAAGACGACGGTCTCGACACCGACACCGGCGTGAAGACCAACATGCAGTTCGTCCTCGTGGTCCAGCGTCCGAACACCGGCGACACGATGATCGAGGCAGACTCGACCAACGCCCTCGAAGAAAACACGCCGCGCCAGAACACGCGCATCTCGAACGCGACCTTCATCGCCAACAGCGGCGTGAAGGACCAGGCGATCCGCCTGCGCGGTTCGACCGACTATCGCATCATGAACTCGATCATTGTCGACAAGTCGGGTTCGACCCCGTGCCTGCGCGTCGATGGCACCAACACGCTGAGCCGTGCGGCCGATGCCGGCCTCGACGAGGCTGGACCGGTCCAGTTCGACAGCTTCGTGATGGATTGCGCGACCGACTTCCGCGACAGCTCGGGCGGCGTCACCGCCGCGGCGATCCAGACCCGCTATGAAGCCGGCACCAACAACAATGCCAACTTCACCAACACGCTGACCATGACCTACCTCAACGGCGCCAACGAAACCGCCGTTCCGGTGTTCGATCCCACCTCGCTCTCCAGCTTCTTCGTGCTCCCGACCTCGATCGGTGCCGTCTACGCCGGCAACGCGACCTGGGTCGAAGGTTGGACCTGCAACTCGCCCACCGCCGGCTTCGGCTCGGTGACCGAGTGCACCACCCTGCCGGTCTACTCCTGACCTGCGTGAAGGCTGCGGGGCGCGCTCCACGGACGCGTCCCGCAGCCTCATTCCATTTTAAGCGGGCCTAGCGCCCGACCCGAGTTTCACAGACCTGATCATGAGGGGGTCTTTCGACATGTCGACCGGCAAGCGGCTCTCCGCGCTGCTCCTGTTCACCACCGCGCTTTGCGCTCCCGGCATCGCCTTTGCACAGGACGCCGCACCCGACACCGGCGCCGAGGGCGTTCCGCCCGAGGAAGACGCCGCGACCGACGCCGCGCTTGCGGACCAGGCCGAAGGTGTCGAGGACACCGCGCAGGACGAGGAAGCCTACGAGCAGCCTGAAGTCTCGGTCCCGGGCGGCGCCATCGTCGTCACCGGCCGCCGCCGGCAGGACATCACCCGCGCCTCGACGCAGGTCGTCTCGGTACTCGACACCGCCGCCATCGCGCGGACCGGTGAAGGCGACATCGCCGGCGCGCTGACCCGCGTCACCGGCCTGTCCACCGTCGGCAACGGCCTCGTCTACGTCCGCGGTCTCGGCGATCGCTACTCGCTGGCGCTGCTCAACGGCCTGCCGCTACCCTCGCCCGAGCCGCTCAGCCGCGTGGTCCCGCTCGACATCTTCCCGACCAGCATCGTGGCCTCGAGCCTCGTGCAGAAGACCTATTCGGCGAACTTCCCGGGCGAGTTCGGCGGCGGCGTGATCAACCTCACGACCCGCGCGGTGCCCGACGAAGCCTTCGTCAAGATCAGCGCCGGCATCAGCGGCGACGGCGAGACGACCTTCGGCCCCGGCTACACCTATTTCGGTTCGGACTACGACTGGTTCGGTTTCGACGACGGCAGCCGTGACGTGCGCCCTGCCCTCCAGAGCTTCCTCGACAGCGGCCTCAACATCGAGGACCCCGATGTCGACAAGCAGGCGATCCTCAAGGAACTGGGCGATCCCAACCTCGTCCTGTTGCAGAAGATCAGCGACCTGCCGGTCAACATCTCCGGCGGCATTACCGCCGGCACCGCGTTCGACGTGTTCGGCGACGGCCGCCTTGGGGTCATCGCCACCGCCTCGATCAGCAACAAGTGGCGCAACCGCTACATCACGCAGCAGACCGCCGCGAGCACCGACCTGTCGCTCGACACCGATGCGCGCGATTTCGTCACCGACAACCGCGTGCTGGTCAACGCCATGCTCGGCTTCGGTCTCGAGGTCGGCGAGCACCGCTTCCGCCTGACCAACCTCTACATCCGCGACTCGCTCAAGCAGGCCTCGCTCGAACAGAGCGAGGACTTCCAGAACGGCGATACCGACCTGACGCAGAACACCGCATGGTACGAGCGCCAGCTGATCGACACGCAGTTCACCGGCGAAATGAAGTTCGGAGACATCTCGGTCGACCTGCGCGGCGGCTATGCCCAGACGCAGCGCGAGGCGCCTTACGAGTGGACCTTCCGCTACTCGCGCTCGAACAATGCCGCCGATCCCTATGGCGACCTGTTCCTCAATACGCTCGATCCGCAGCGCGGCGGCGCGATCGTCGCCTTCTCGGACCTGACCGAAGACCTCTATTACGGCGGTCTTGACCTCAGCTACCAGGCGACCGACTGGCTCGGCGTCACGGTCGGCGGTGCCTATACCGACACCAGCCGCCTTTCCGAACGTCGCGAGTTCGATATTCGCGCAACCGGTGCATATCCCGACGTCTTCGGTGCTTTCCGTCCCGATGCACTCCTCGGCGGTGCACTGATCGACCTTGGCTTCGATCCTTCAGCACAGCAGGCCGCCGGCCTCGGACCGTTCAGCTACACGATCTTCGACACCACGGGTTCCGACCCCGCGTTCGAGGCGGGGCTGGAGATCAAGGCCGGTTACGTGAAGGCGCAGGTCGCGCCGATCGAAGGGCTCTCGCTCGACGTCGGTGTGCGTTACGAGGACGCGACGCAGGAAGTCGTCCCGCTCGGCCTCGACGGCAACCCCAGCGGTTCGTCGAACAACACGCTGCTGGCCAACGACTACTGGCTGCCCGCGGCGACCCTCACCTGGGAAATCGCCGACAGCCTGCAGGCGCGTTTCAACGCATCGAAGACCATCGCCCGTCCGCAGTTCCGCGAGCTGATCTTCCAGACCTACTACGATCCGGAAACCAACCGCCGCTTCAACGGCAACCCGCTGCTGGTAGACAGCCGCCTGACCAACTACGAGGCACGCCTCGAATACTACTGGGGTTCGGGCAGCCGCGTCAGCCTTGCCGGGTTCTACAAGGACATCAGCAAGCCGATCGAGGTCTTCTCGAGCTTCTCGGACAACGAGCAGGTCTCGGGCTTTGCCAACGCCCCTGCTGCACAGCTCTACGGCACCGAGTTCGAGATGCAGTGGAACAAGGACCTGTTCGACCTTGGCGACTGGTGGGAGAGCAAGCGCTTCGTTGCCGTGCTCAACTACACCTACACCCAGTCGAAGCTGAAGGTGACGGCGAACGACACTGCTTTCGTCTTCCCCTCGGCCCCGCAGCCGGCGACGAACTACTTCCGCGACGGCGTGCCGCTCACGGGACAGTCGGACCACCTGGTCAACGTCCAGCTGGGCATCGAGGATCTCGACAAGGTCAGCCAGGCAACCTTCCTCGTCAGCTATGCGAGCAAGCGCGTGACCAGTCGCGGCACCTCGGGCCTGCCCGACATCCTCGAGGATCCGGGCCTGCGCCTCGACTTCGTCTACCGCCAGGGCGTCGAACTTTTCGGGACCGATGTGGAACTGAAGTTCGAAGCCCGCAACCTCACCGGTCGCGACCACTTCGAATACCAGGACAACGGCGACAACCGGATCGAGATCAACAGCTACGACGTCGGCCGTAGCGTCAGCGCATCGGTTTCGATCGAGTTCTGATCCCGTCAGGCTTCATGAGAGAAGGGCCGTCCGCAAGGGCGGCCCTTCGTTGTTACGCTTTTCCTAGCACGTAATCCTGCTGTTTGATTCGCCCCAAACCAGCTGCGGAAGAATCTGGATTCGAACGCCACCGCATGGTAGGATTTCGGTCTGGTCGCCTCCTGCGTTGAGGGAGACTCGCGATGCCGCACACCTCCAGACTTTTCGCCGTCTTGCTTGCCACTCTTGCCTCTGGCGGAGCGTCGGCGACAATTGCGGAGACCGCACTATCACGGGAGGCTTTCGCCGCCCTCGATCCCACCGCGCCCGGCAGGAACGCCTGCAGGGCTGGAAACGGATCCAGTGAGGTTCTCG
Source organism: Qipengyuania soli (assembly GCF_015529805.1). Classification (NCBI taxonomy): domain Bacteria; kingdom Pseudomonadati; phylum Pseudomonadota; class Alphaproteobacteria; order Sphingomonadales; family Erythrobacteraceae; genus Qipengyuania; species Qipengyuania soli. The sequence goes on from NZ_CP064654.1 coordinate 1,891,332, forward strand.
ATGCGCGGCTTCGCCTGGCCCAATCGCTGGCCGAAGAGCGTGGTTTTGGCACCGCATCGATAGGATTGTATTCGGGGATCGGCCGCTCGGATTTTCCCGCATCGAAGATGGACCCACAGGCTCGGCGCTATTTCGATCAGGGTCTCGCCTTTGCTTACGGCTTCAATCACGAAGCCGCCATCCGTTCGTTCAAACGTGCCCAGGAACTGGATCCGGATTGCGCGGAATGCTGGTGGGGCGAAGCCATGGCAAACGGTCCCAATATCAATGCCGCTATGAGCGACGCGCAAAACTCCTCCGCCCTCGCCGCACTCGCCAGGGCTCAGCAACTGTCTGCCGCCTCCAACGACTTCACGAAGGCTCTGATTGAGGCGCAGGCGGTGCGATATTCGGCGGCCCCCGATGCCGATCGCGGCGCACTCGACCGGGGGTATGCGCAAGCCATGCTGCGGATTGCTGCAAATTACCCCGAAAGCGACGACCTCGCCGTACTTGCTGCGGAAGCGGCGATGAATACCAGCCCTTGGAACTACTGGAGCGACGAAGGCCAGCCCGTCCAGTTCATCGCCGAAGCGGTCGGACTGATCGAAAAGGTCATGGCACGCAATCCGAAGCATCCCCAGGCATCGCATCTGTACATCCACCTGCTTGAACTGCCACAGCCGGCCAAGGCGGAGGCAGCTGCAGATAGATTGCGGGCGAACAGTCCGACAGCACTCGGTCACCTGGTGCACATGCCGGCCCACATCTATTACCGCCTCGGCCGATACCAGGATTCAATAGAGGCCAACATCAAGGCAGCCGCAGCGGACGAAGCTTACCTTCGCGAAGTCGGCGACGATGGCCTCGTGCGCTTCGGATACTATCCACACAACGTGCACTTCTTGCTGACCTCGGCCCAGGCCATGGGTGACGTTCCGACGGTCGTGAACCAGACCGCAAAGCTTCAAAGCATTCTCGACGTCGAGACAGGGCGAGAGCTCTATTGGGTCCAGGCGATCTACGCCGCCCCATATTTCGCCTTTGCGCAATATTCCTCGCCGGAAGCGGTGATCGCTCTCACGCGCAAGCCGCATCCACTCGAATACGTCGAGGCCATGCGCCATTATGCTCGTGCAATTGCTATCGCGCTCAAGCCCGGGCTCGGCGATTTCACTGCAGAGCTCGATGCCATGCAGCAACTGGCGCGATCAGACAGCGCGAAGACGATGGAAGCAAACGGCTTTCCCGCTCCCCTGATCATCGACCTCGCGATGGAAGTGGCGAAAGGGCGAAAGGCACTCGCACAATCGCAATTCGAACAAGCGATCGCGCATTTCTCCAAGGCTCGAGAAATGCAGAAGCAAATCCCCTATAATGAGCCTCCGTTCTGGTATTATCCGGTCGATCAGTCGCTCGGCGCAGCATTCTACAAGGCGGGCCGCTTTGCCGAAGCGAAGAGCGCCTTCCGTGCTGCGCTCTTCGACGCCCCCAACAGCGCCCTGGCTCTCTATGGCCTTGCCCAGACCGAAGGAAAACTTCGAAACCGTCTGGAACAGATGGCGGCAGAACGGGCCTTCAGATCAGTGTGGCGAGGCGATACCGACTGGCCGGATCTAGGTCGGATTTGACCAATCGAGGCGGGTCCCTTCCCCCCTCTGACGCCGGGCCTCAATGGCAGGGGCCACCAGGTTCTGACGAATCAACTCGCGCTCCTCAATGCGAGTCGTAGACGTATCCCAGCGACCGCACCGTGCGCACGCGGTCGCCCGCGCCCATCGCCCTTAGCGCCCTGCGCAGGCGGCCGATCCACACGTCGACCGTGCGCTCGTCGATCGGCGGTTCCTGCTTGCCGAGGGCGGCGATGAGGTCGGCGCGGGTCAGGACGCGGTCGGGGTTCTGGGCAAAGAAGCGCAGCAGGCGGAATTCGTTGGGCCTCAAATCAAGCGCCCGCCCCGCCCAGCGCGCCTGGAGCGCGGCGGCGTCGATGGTGAGTTCGCCCAGTTCGAGGATTTCCGAAACGCTTGTCTGCGCCCCGCCCCATTGCAGCGCCATCACGCGGTCGAGCACGGCGGTGCGGTCGATGGGGCCGAGGATGTAGTCGTCCGCCCCGGCCTTCAATGCCCGCCGCTTGTCCTCGGCATCGTCCTCGTCGAGCACGATGGTGATATGCGCCTCGGCAGTGCGCTTGTCGGCACGCAGGCGGCGACACATCTCGAGGCCGGAGAGGTCCTCCATCACCCAGTCGACGAAGGCGCAGACGGGCCCTTCGACCAGCCGGTGCGGGCCGTCGGGGTAGAGCCGCGCAAAGGCATAGCGCGTCTCGCCATGCATGAAGTCGGTGATTTCTTCACCGAGGCGGTCAGTCAGGAAAATGTTTATGGCTTGCACGCGGTTCGTATCCCACCCTGTCGGGTGAGCGATGGCGCAGTCATGTGACTCGTTTGTGACCCGTTTGCCCGGATTGTAACACTCGGGCCGAATTGGGCGATTTTCTATTCGTGGACGCGGCTGAGCGTCCAGTTGCGCGGGGCTGTCGAGGCGATGCCTACCGGGTTCTTCGGCACGTAGGGCGCCTCGAGCCTCGCGACTTCCTCGTCCGTCAGGCCGAGGTCCATGGCAGCGACGGCGGCAGCGATGTGCCCTTCCTTGGTCGCGCCGATGATCGGGGCGGTGATGCCCTTGGCGAAATGCCACGCCAGCCCCACCGTCGCGCGCGATACCCCGCGTTCCGCAGCGATCGCACCGACCGCATCGATGATGGCGCGATCGGCATCTTCCTGCTGGCGGTAGAGCAGCTTGCCGAAGCCGTCGGTCTCACTGCGCACCGTCGTCTCATCCCAGGCGCGGGCGAGCTTGCCGCGGGCGAGCGGGCTCCACGGGATGAGGCCCACGCCCTGGTCATGGCAGAGCGGGATCATCTCGCGCTCTTCCTCGCGATAGAGCAGGTTGACGTGGTTCTGCATCGAAATGAAGCGGGTCCAGCCGTTGGCGCGCGCGACCTCCTGTGCCTTCGCGAACTGCCAGGCGGCCATCGACGAAGCGCCGATGTATCGCGCCTTGCCCGCCTTCACGATGTCGTGCAGCGCCTCCATCGTTTCCTCGATCGGCGTCGCATCGTCCCAGCGGTGGATCTGGAACAGGTCGACGTAGTCCATCTCCAGCCGAGCAAGGCTGTCGTCGATCGCCTGGAACAGGCTCTTGCGCGAATTGCCGCCGGTGTTCGGCGCCTGCCGCCAGGGGAGGAAGGCCTTGGTCGCGAGCACGATCTCGTCGCGCCTGGCGAACTCGGGAAGGAGCTTGCCCATGACCTCTTCGGACGCGCCCATCGAATACATATTGGCGGTGTCGAAGAAGTTGATCCCGGCCTCGACCGCCTCGCGGATGAAGGGACGCGACTGTGATTCGTCGAGCACCCAGTCGCCGTGCCAGCCGCGGGTGGTGTCGCCATAGCTCATGCAGCCGAGGCACAGGCGCGAGACCTTGAGGCCGCTGGGGCCGAGATTGACGTATTCCATATCGTTTCTCCTCAGGCCGGAGCGCTCAAGACAACGTCATGCCGCCATCGACGCGGATGGTCTGGCCGACGACGTAATCCGCCAGCGGCGAAGCGAGGAACAGCGCCGCGCCCGCCATGTCCGCCGGCGTGCCCATGCGCCCCGCCGGGATGCGCGCCACGGCACCGGCGGCACGCTGCTCGTTCTCGGTCGTGACTTTGGTGAGCTTGGTCGGGACGAGGCCCGGGGCGATCCCGTTGACGCGGATGCCCTCGCCCGCCCACGCCTGCGCAAGGCTGCCCACCAGACTGACTGCCCCCGCCTTGCTCGCGGCATAGGCGGGGTTGCCGATCATCGCATGATAGGCCCCGACCGAACTCACGATGATCAGCGAACCGCCATTCTCGGCCAGCTTGGGGCGCACGGCACGCGAACAATCCATCAGCGAGTTGAGGTTGACCTCCATCACCGCGTCCCAACCGGCCCGTTCGAATTCCTCGCGGCGGTAGCGGACGGTGCCCTGGCACAGCACGACCACATCCAGGGTTTCGGGCAGGGCGAGCTTTTCGAATGCGCCAGGCTGCGAAACGTCCACACTATGGAAGACAAGGTCTACAAGATCGCTACCTTCATCTACACTGTAGTCGTTCGCTGAAGCGCGCGTTCCGGTGACGTGAACCTTGGCGCCGTGTTGGCGAAAGCCGTGGGCAATCCCATTGCCGATGCCGCTCGTGCCCCCGACAACGAGGACGGTCTTGCCGGAATAGTCGAGCGGATCGGACAATCGGTTTCTCCTCAGATCGAGCGGCTGATCACTTCCTTCATGATCTCGTTCGTACCGCCGAAGATGCGCGTCACGCGCGCGTCGCGCCACAGGCGGGCGATGGCGTATTCGTTCATGTAGCCCGCCCCGCCATGCAGCTGCAGCGCCTTGTCGCACGCCTCCCACTGGAGGTCGGTGTGCCACAGCTTCGCCGCGCTCGCCTCGTCGGTGGTGAGCTCGCCTGCGAGGTGCTTCTTGATCGCCCAGTCGAGGTGCGCCCAACCGACCTGGAGCTTCGCCTTGAGATCGGCGAGGACGAACTTGGTGTTCTGGAATTCGAACACCGTCTTGCCGAACGCCTTGCGGTCCTTGGTGAACTTCACCGCCTCGTCGAAGGCGCGCTGCGCGGCGGCCTGCGCGCCCACGGCGATGCCGAGGCGTTCCTGAGGCAGTTCCTCCATCAGGTGGATGAAGCCCCGTCCTTCACCGCCGAGGATGTTGGTCATAGGGACGCGGCACTCGTTGAAGAACAGCTCCGAGGTATCGGCCGAATGCTGTCCGATCTTGTCGAGGTTGCGTCCGCGCTCGAAGCCGGGCGTGTCGGCATCGACCAGCACCAGCGTCGTGCCCTTGGCGCCCTGTGTCGGGTCGGTCTTGGCAACGACGATGATGACGTCGGCGTTCTGGCCATTTGTTATGTAGGTCTTCGAGCCGTTCACCACCAAGTGGTTGCCGTCCTTGACCGCCGTGGTGCGGATGCCCTGCAAGTCGCTGCCCGCGCCCGGCTCGGTCATAGCGATGGCCGAGATGACGTCTCCCGAGACCATGCCCGGAAGATACTTTGCGCGCTGCTCGTCGGTGCCGAGACGCTCGATGTAGTTGGCGGTGATGTCGTTCTGCAGCGTGAAGCCGGCCGAACTGCCGAGGTAGGAGAGCTCCTCGCACAGGACGCAGTTGAAGCCGAAATCGAGGCCAAGGCCGCCGTTCTCTTCCTTGACGGTGGGGCACAGCATCCCCGCCTCGCCCAATGCCTTCCACGCCGAGCGCGGCACGATACCATCGGCCTCGTGCTGGTCGAGATAGGGCGTCATGTGTTCGGCGAAGACCTTGCGCACGGTGTCGCGGAAGGCCTCGTGATCCTCGTTGTAGGCGAAGCGCTGGCTGGTATCGAGCATGGTCAGGTCAGTCCTCAGTTCAGGAGACCGGTGAGGCGACCGCGGATGATTTCCTCGGCTTCGCTCATGATCCGGTCGATCAGTTCCTTGCAGGTGGGAATGTCATGGATGAGGCCGGCAACCATCCCGCAGGACCAGGCGCCTGCGTCCATGTCGCCTTCCATCATGATGCGGGGATAGACGCCCGCGACCTCCTCGATGATATCCTCGAACTTGAGGTTGGGGCCGAGGGCTCGTTCCTTCTCGAGCAGGCGTTCGACCGCGGCATTGGTCATGACGCGCTCGGTATTGCGCAGCGGGCGCATGACGAGGCGGGTGTCGAGCTCGGAAGCGGCGACGATCGCCTTCTTCACGTTCTCGTGCACCGGCGCTTCCTTGGTGGCGATGAAGCGTGTGCCCATGTTCATACCGTCCGCACCCATGGCGAGGCTGGCGACGAGGCTGCGGGCATCGGCCATGCCGCCACTGGCGACGAAGGGAATTTCGAGCTCATCCGCTGCGCGGGGCAGCAGGATCATGTTCGGGATGTCGTCCTCGCCCGGATGGCCGCCACATTCGAATCCGTCCACGCTGACGGCATCGCAGCCGATCGACTGCGCCTTCAGCGAGTGGCGGACGCTGGTGCACTTGTGGATCACCTTGACCCCTGCATCCTTGAAATAGGGCAGCACCTGCGCCGGGTTGTTGCCCGCCGTCTCGACCGCCTTGACCCCGCTTTCGATGATCACGCGAACGAGGCCCGGATAGTCGGGCGCATTGACCGTCGGCAGGAAGGTCAGGTTCACGCCGAAGGGCTTGTCGGTCATGTCCTTGCAACGCGCGATCTCGTTCGCGAGCTTTTCGGGCGTGCCCTGCGTAAGGCCGGTGATGATGCCGAGGCCGCCGGCATTGGACACTGCCGCCGCCATTTCCGCAAAGCCGACGAAATGCATGCCGCCCTGGATGATGGGATGCTCGATGCCGAACAGTTCGGTGATGCGGGTCTTCATGGCAGCCTCTCTCCCTTGGTTGCGTTTCGCAACGGGTATCGAGAGGCTTGAAGAGAGTCTAGCGCTTCGCGACCTGTTCGAGCGCGGCGAGCAGCTCGGCGCCGCTCGCCGTAAGGGAAAGCCTGCCATCGATCCGTTCGGCAAGGCCTTCGCGTTCCAGATCTTCGCCGGTTGGCGCTCGCATAACGCGGCCATAGCGTCCGCCATGGTAGATCAGCGGTTCGGCGTCCCGGCGGTCGAAATCGACCACCTCGCCAAGAAATATGGCGTGGTCCCCGCCCTCGTATTCGAAGCGCGCGCGGCAGCCAAAGCGCGCGGCATAGCCCTCAATCAGCGGAGCCCCCTCTGCACCATCGGCAACGTCGAGACCTTCGAACTTGTCGGCGCCCGCCCGCGCGAAACGGTCGGACATCGCCTGCTGGTCTGCAGCCAGCACATGGACTGCCCAGCTCTCGGCATCTCGGAAGACCGGCAGGGTCCCGGACTTGAGCGACAAGCTCCACAGAACCATCGGCGGATCGAGGCTGACCGAATTGAAGCTGTTGGCCGTAAGTCCGAACGGTTTTCCTTCCGCATCGCGCGCGGTCACGATCGTCACGCCGGTGACGAAACTGCCTAGGGCATCGCGAAAGGAGGTGGCATCGAACACTGCCGCCTCGCTAGGTGAGCAGGACTACTGCGGCAAGGGTCAAGCAGCGGCTGGCGCGGGGCAATAGCGCGAAACGTATTGCCCGTGGCCCGGCATCCGATCGACCAGCCAGCGGATGGACTTTTCCATCTCGTCCATTTCCTTGGCAACGCCGTTGGCGACACCTTCCGCCATCGGACTGTTGCCGCCCATGGAAATGCCCTGCCCCATCATCACCGCCGCCCAGCTGGTGGTGGTGAACAGCTCGTCCTCTTCGCGGAAGATCTGCCCGTTCGACTTGAAGACCTCGATCTTCTCGGTGAGCGTATCGGGTACAGCCATGGTGCGGCAGTAGTTCCAGAACTCGGAGTCGTCGCGCCTCGTCGCCTTGTAGTGGAGGATCAGGAAGTCGCGGATCCTCTCGTATTCCTTGGTGGCGAGGCGGTTGTAGGTGCTCCTCTGCGCCTCCGTTATGCCTTCAAGCGAAAGGATCGCGATCAGCTTGTTCACCCCGGTGTTGATGAGGTGGATGGAAGTCGATTCCAGCGGCTCCATGAAACCCGAGGCAAGGCCGAGCGCAACCACGTTCCGGTTCCAGAACTTCTTCCGCCGTCCCGTCACGAAGCGGAGGAAATTGGGGTCGGCCGTCGGCTTTCCGGCCAGGTTCCGGACCAGTATGTCGTGCGCCTCGTCGGCCTCCATGTACTGGCTGCAATAGACGTGGCCGTTGCCGTTACGATGCTGCAGCGGAACCTGCCACTGCCAGCCGGCCGAGTGCGCAGTTGCCTTGGTGAAGGGCGGCGGCGGTGATCCATCGTCGCGATTGCAGGGCAGCGCCACTGCGCGGTCGCACGGCAGGTAATGCGTCCAGTCCTCGTAACCCGTCTCGAGGGCCTGTTCGATAAGGACGCCGCGAAAGCCGGTGCAGTCGATGAAGAGATCGCCCTCGACCGTTTCTCCGCTGTGGAGCGTGAGGCCGGTGACGTCGCCGCTCTCGGGATCGAGCGCGACATCCTGCACCTTGCCTTCCTTACGCACCACACCGCGCATCTCGGCATATTTGCGCAGGAAGCGCGCATAGGCGGTGGCGTCGATGTGGTAGGCGTAATTCATTGGTGGCAGGTCGTCGCGATTGTAGTCCTCGGTCCGCGAGAACTTGCCGAAATAGGCCGCCATGGTTTCGAGATTGAAGGCCTGCAGCGGTCGCCTATCGCCGCGCTGGCGCATCGTGTGCCAGACCTGGTGGAAGTTGATGCCGCCCAGTTCGTATCCGTAATTGCCGAAAGGGTGGAGATAGCTCTCGCCGACCTGGCCCCAATTTGAAAACTGGATTCCCAGTTTGAAGGTCGCCTGGGTGGCCGCCATCATCTCCCGTTCGTCGATCTCGAGCGCGCGCTGGAATTCGACGAAAGGCGGAATAGTCGCCTCGCCGACGCCGACCGTCCCGATTTCTTCCGATTCGACGAGCTTGATATCGACATTGCGCCCGTCCCGGATCCGCGACAAAGCTGCGGCCGCCATCCATCCGGCAGTCCCTCCGCCGAGTATGACAATACGTTCAATAGTCATGCATCTCTCCATGGCACCAATCGCCATATGTTGCCAGTCGGCAACGGTCGTTGTGAACGTTCATATTCGGTCTTGTGAACGCTCACAACCCTCGGTATGTAACAATCAAGGCACAGGATTCGTCCTGATGTTGCGTCTTGGGACCAGGGAGGAAACATGTCTCGGAAAGCTCTTGGAGTTGCCGCGCGCTCGCGCCGCATCGCCGCACTCACCACTGCATCGGGCCTCGCGCTCGTCGCGGCCCAGCCCGCGTTTGCCCAACAGGCGGACGATACGGACGAGGAAACCACGACCGAGGCGCCGGCTGATGGCAATGTGATCGTCGTCAGCGGCTATCGCCAGTCGCTGCTGACAGCGCAGAGCATCAAGGAAAAGGCAGATACGGTCGTCGACGTCATCACGGCAGAAGACATCGGCGCTCTTCCCGACCGCTCGGTCGCCGAGACGCTGCAGCGCGTTCCGGGCGTCAACATCGGTCGCTTCGAGAAGACGTCCGACCCGACGCGTTTCTCGGTCGAAGGCACGGGCGTGATCATCCGCGGCCTTCCCTACACCCGTTCCGAACTCAACGGTCGCGACATTTTCTCCGCAAACGGCGGCCGCGTCCTGAGCTTCGAAGACGTCTCGCCCGAACTGGTCGGCCGCGTCGAGGTCTACAAGAACAGCACGGCGGATATGATCGAAGGTCATATCGCGGGCATGGTGAACCTCGTCACCCGCAAGCCGCTAGACAACCCCGGCTTCCATGTCGCCGGCTCGGTCGAAGCCAACTATGGCGACCTGCGCGAAAAGTGGTCGCCGACCTTCAACATCCTCGGTTCGGACACGTTCGAGACCGGCGCCGGTACCTTCGGCCTCCAGTTCAGCTACTCGAACTCGAAGCTCAAGAGCCGCACCGACGCTACGCAGGTGATCGATTCCTGCTATCGCCCGGCCGACCTCAGCGGCGGTTGCTATCGCGTCTATCCGATCAACTCGGGCGGCTTCAACGACGAGCCCAACTTCACGCCGGACGAGTTCCCGCCGGCAAACTCGGTTCTGGTCCCGCAGTACGCGGGCGTCCGCTCGACCACGCTCGACCGCGATCGCGAGGCATTCTCGGGCGTCGCCCAGTTCGAAACGCTGGACGGCGGTCTGAAGATGACCCTCGAATACCTGCGTTCGAAGACGAGCTTTTTCACCGAAGAATTCGCTCTGATCGGCCGCATCGACGACGGCGTGTCCACCAACAATCCGCGTCCCGGTACCGAGTACCAGTTCGACAGCAACGGCCACTTCCAGAGCGGCATCCTGACCCAGAACGTCGGCAACGCCTATGCAACGCCGTTCGGTCTCGGCGGCATCCCGATGGATTCGCTGCGCTTCCTGCGTGACACCGATTCGGTCACCCAGGACATCTCGCTCGACACGGAAATGGAATTCACCGACCGCTTCCGCGGCAAGGTCGAGATGCAGTACGTCAACTCGAAGCTCAACCGCGACTCCGTCTTCGGCGCGATGAGCACCTGGGCCGACATCGGCATCGACCTGACCGGCGATACGCCGGAGGTCCAGTTCCTCGCTCCGGTCGGCGCGCCCGCTGACTACTTCTCGAGCGGGTACTACACCTACTACTGGTTCGGCCTCGACAGCCGCGAGAAGAACAATGGCGAATTGTTCAGCCTCGCGGGCGATTTCGAATACGACGTCAGCGACGACGGCTTCTTCCGCAAGGCGACCTTCGGTGCCCGCTGGGCGGCCCGCGACCGCGTCAACCGCAACACCAACTTCAGCACCTGGGGCAACCTTTCAGCTCCTTGGGCCGGTCGCGGTGGATGCTTGCCCTGGGGTGAAGGCCCGGGCTGCTTCTCGGGCCCCGGTCCCTATGTGCCCGACTGGTCGGGCTTCACTCCGGGCCGCTTCTACACCGGTCTGCCTGGCCAGGAATTCGCCATCGCCGGCGGCGCGTTCACCGACGAGTTCCCGAACTATTCGCAGCTGCGTTCGCCGTTCGGCGACAACTTCCAGCGCGGCCAGGCGGCGACCCCGATCCAGGATGGTGCAGCATACTTCTACGGCGGCGACGACTTCCTGCAGGATTACCTCGATGGCGTGACAGACCAGGAGTGGGAGCAGATCACCAACTTCGCCCTGTCGCCCGAGCGTTTCAACCTGGGTGTCAATGGCCGGTCTCGCACGCTGCTCGACGGCACGACCGTCCAGTGCGATCCGTTCTGCCCGGCCGAAATCTCCGACGTGACCGAAATCACTTCGGCGGCCTATGCCCGTCTCGACTACGGTCTCGACATGGACAACGGCTGGTCGATCGCGGGTAACATCGGCCTGCGTTATGTCCGGACCAAGGTCGGCAACAACTCGCTGCTCGCCTTCCCCGACCCCGGCCAGTTCGACTCGATCGCGAACGGCGGCAACGGCGACGGCGTCGTGCAGGTATCGGAAATCGATGCCCTGTGTGCATCGCCGCTCCCGCCGGGACAGCAGCGCCTGTATTGCGGCCTCACCGGGGCACGTCAGGCGGAGTTCGCTTCGCTGCACACGGGCGAACTGATCCGCGACACCCGCGACATCAAGTTCGACCACTGGCTCCCGGCCTTCAACATCCGTCTCGACACCGGCAAGGGCCTGGTGCTCCGCGGCGCCGTGTCGAAGGGGATCTCGCGTCCGGACCTGAACCTCTTCAACGCCGGTGGCGTGCTGGGCTTCAGTGGTCGCGTGGATAGCGGCCCGCTGCTTTCCGTCTCGACCGGTAACCGCGGCCTGCGACCGATCGAGTCGTGGAACTACGATGTGAGCGCGGAATGGTATTTCTCCGCCGTCGGCTCGCTTACCGCAGCCTTCTTCGTCAAGGACATCACCGGGATCATCCAGACGGGTACCGGCCTGGTGAACTACACCTCGCCGAGCGGTCTGTCGCAGGACGTGATCATCTCGGGTCCGGCGAACGACCTGTCGGGCACGCTTAAGGGTGTCGAGCTGGCCTACCAGCAGACCTACGACTTCCTGCCGGGCCTGCTAAGCGGTCTGGGCGCACAGTTGTCGTATACCTATGTCGATGCTTCGGACTTCATCACTCCGAACATCTCCAGCATCGGTTCGCCTTCGGTGAACTCGAGCGGTGGCCCGCTGAACGGCGGTGCCTTCGTGGGAGAAACGCCGAACTCGGGTACTTCGAAGCACACCGTCAACGCGACTGTGTTCTATGAAAAGGGTCCGATCTCGGCTCGCGCCGCCTACAACTGGCGCAGTGCCTTCCTAGTGACGCCGCGCGACGACCTCTTCCCGTTCTCGCCGACTTTCCAGGAAGCCGGCGGCCAGCTGGATGCCTCGCTGTTCTATAGCGTCAACGAGAACATCAAGCTCGGCGTCCAGGGCGTGAACCTGCTCGACGAGGTGACCAAGCTGTCGACCCTGGTCGATTACAATGGCACCAGGGTGCTCAGCGCGGCGTTCCGCAACGACCGTCGCTATACCTTCATCGCACGCTTCTCCTTCTAAAGAGAACTGCGAGAAGGATCGGAAAAATGCGGGCCCCGTCATCTTGGCGGGGCCCGCTTTTCATTGGAACGACTGGCCTCGACAGTTCCGGTCCTTGGTGGTGCCGCGTTGATTTCGCTTTGCCCCTTGGCCAAGATGTGTATCTCGCAACTGCGAAATAAGGGCCGACACTCGGCTAGGGGGGTTTGATTTCGATGGCACGGCGTCGCCAGGCGGTCACCATCAAGCACGTAGCAGCCGATGCAGGCGTGTCCCTGCAGACGGTAAGCCGCGTCATCAACAACGAACCCAACGTCCGCCCCGAGATGAAGGAGCGGGTGCAGGCCAGCATCGACAAGCTTGGCTATGTCCCGTCGATCGCCGCCCAACGGATGAGCGGGTCGCGATCATACCTAATCCTCGCCATCAATGACCGCGAGCGCACCATCGCCGACTGGCAATCTCGTCAGGGAACCGACTGGGTCGACCAGATGCTGCTGGGCGGAATGCTGACCTGTGCCGAGCGCGGCTATCGCATGTTGGTGGAGTTGATCGACACCCATTCCGACCATGTCGAACGCGAGCTCGGCGCAGCCATCGCAGCGCTTCAACCAGACGGGGTGATCGTTACTCCGCCCCACTCGGAGAACCCGCTCATCACCGGCTTGCTCGCGAAGAAGCACATCCCCTTCGCGCGGATCGGCTCGAAGGAACCGGGACACGGAATAGCCCTGACCATGGGTGACGAACACCTGGCAAAACTCGCGACCGAGCACCTCGCCGGTCTCGGTCACAGGCGTATCGGGTTCATCGCTGGATCCGAGGAATACAGCCTCGCGGATTGGCGTATCGACGGTTGGCGCGAAGCGATGGAGAATGCCGGACTGGAACACGAAGGACTCTGCCAGCGGGGCGACTTCGGGTTCGAGAGCGGGGTTCGCGCGGCCCGTGCACTCCTGGACCTGCCCGATCCGCCGACAGCCATTATCGCCAGCAGCGACCAGATGACCTTGGCGGCGCTCGAGGTTGCCAAGGAACGCGGCTTGACCGTTCCCGACGACCTATCGCTGATCAGCTTCGACAACACGCCGCTTGTCCGCTTCACCAGCCCGCCCCTGACCGCACTCGACCAGCCCATCGCGGCCACCGCTGCACGCGCAGTGGAGCTGTTGATCGACGAAGGTCGGGACTATGTTTCGGACACTCCGGTCGTCATCGAAGGCGACCTTGTCATCCGCGGATCGACTGCTGCGCCGAAACGCAGGTAGATCCCGGCGGTCTTCCGTCCCAAATCGCTGAGCAATCAGGCAATCTCGCCGCTTGACCTCGGCGCTTTCGCATGTCACCTCTCTTTGAGAACGTTCCCAACGATGAATCGGGAACGCGGAGGGGAAGTGTGATGAAGGTTTGGCTGTTGGCATCTGCGGCAGGTCTGGCAGTGGCCGGATGCAGTCCGGGTCCGACCACCATTGCGAGTGCCCCTCCCCCTGCGGAAAACCACACTCCGGTCGCCTATGCGGCCAATTGGCCAGAGGCGCACAGTCCCGCCGCGATTACAGACGCAGCTACCGAAGCGGCCATCGACGCGTTGATCGCGAAGATGACGCTGGCACAGAAGGTCGGACAGGTCATCCAGGCCGACATCTCCGCGATTCAGCCGGACGATTTGCGGAAATACCCGCTTGGTTCGATACTCGCGGGCGGCAACAGCGGCCCGAACGGCAATGATCGGGCTTCGGCTGCGGAATGGGACGCGCTGGTCCGCGCCTTTCGCAAGGTTTCGATGGAGCCGCGTACGGACGGCGTGGCGATCCCGATCCTGTTCGGCGTCGACGCAGTCCATGGTCACAACAATATTCCCGGCGCGACGGTCTTCCCCCACAATGTCGGCCTTGGTGCCACGCACGATCCCGAACTGATCGGCCGCATCGGTGCGGTAACCGCTGCCGAAATCGCCGGTTCTGGCATCGAATGGACATTCGCTCCCACCCTCGCCGTGCCGCAGGACGGGCGCTGGGGGCGTGCCTATGAGGGCTACAGCTCGGATCCGGCCATCGTCGCAGCATACAGTGCGGAGATGGTCCGCAACCTCCAGGGACCGCTGGTCGCGGGCAAGCCGCTGGCTGACGACAAGGTTGCCGCGACAGCCAAGCACTTCCTCGCCGACGGGGGGACCGAAAAGGGCCAGGACCAGGGCGATGCGCGGATTTCCGAGGCCGAACTCGTCCGCATCCACAATGCCGGCTATCCGCCGGCGATCGATGCCGGCACGTTGACGGTCATGGCCAGCTTCTCGAGCTGGAACGGTGCCAAGCACCACGGCAACAAGTCCCTGCTGACCGACGCGCTCAAGGGCCGGATGGGGTTTGAGGGCCTCGTCGTGGGTGACTGGAACGCGCACGGCCAGGTACCGGGCTGCGAGCCGACCGACTGCCCGCAGGCGCTCGAAGCCGGTCTCGATCTCTACATGGCGCCCGACAGCTGGAAGGGCCTGTATGAGAACACGCTCAAGCGCGCCGAGGCGGGCGAGATCCCGAAGGATCGGCTCGAGGACGCCATCCGCCGCATCCTGCGCGTCAAGTTCAAGCTCGGCCTGATGGACGGCCAGCCCGACACCCGTGGCAACCTGTCGGTCATCGGTTCGCCTGCGCACCTCGCCGTTGCCCGTGAAGCAGTGGCAAAATCGCTGGTCCTGCTGAAGAACGAAGGTTCTGCGCTTCCGGTCAAGCCAGGCGCCAAGGTACTGGTTACCGGCCCTGGTGCCGATGACATGGCCATGCAGTCGGGTGGCTGGACCATCGGATGGCAGGGCACCGACGTCACCAAGGCGGATTTCCCTAACGGACAAACCATCTGGGAAGGCCTTTCGCAGGCGGTCAGGGACGTTGGCGGACAAGCTGCGCTGTCGAAGGACGGGAGCTTTTCGCAAAAGCCGGACGTCGCCATCGTCGTCTTCGGCGAGACTCCCTATGCCGAATTTCAGGGCGATCGCCCGCATCTCGACTTCACCGGCGAAGGCCTCGCCACGATCGAGGCGCTGAAGGCCAAGGGTATTCCGGTGGTCTCGGTCTTTCTCTCCGGGCGCCCCCTGTTCGTCGGCCCGGAGATGGACGCTTCAGACGCTTTCGTCGCCGCATGGCTGCCCGGATCGCAGGCCGGTAGCGGCATCGCCGAGGTGCTCGTCGCAGGGTCGAACGGCCGCACCAAGCGCGATTTCACCGGCACGCTGTCCTTTGCCTGGCCCGCCGGATGCGAGCCCGGCGCAGAAACACTTTTCCCGCTCGGCTTCGGCGGCTCCTACACCGCCAAGCCCACCGTCCCCGCGCTTGCCACCACATGCTCTCTCTCCGGTGGTTCTCGCGGGGACGGTTTCGCTGTCTACGACCGCGGGTTGCAGTCGGGCATCTGGGCATTCACGGGCGATACGGGCCTCGTGAACCTTGTCGGGTCGGGACCGGGTTTCAAGGCGACAGCCTTCGACATCGCGGCCCAGGAAGACGCCCGCCGCCTGACCTGGACGGCTCCGGCATCGCTGCAACTGCGTTGGGATGCACAGGAATTGCCCCAGACCGCCGCACTCAAGATGCGCGTATCGGTCGCGAAGGCACCTGCTGCCGCAATTACGCTGAAGGCGCTGGGCGACAAAGCCAAGGGCCCGCTCGACCTCACCCCGACGATGAAGCTGGTCGAGGGCAAGGGTATGCGCGATATCGAAATTCCGCTGGCCTGCATCGCCGACGGCGCGGTAACCGGGGTCGAAATCGCCAGCGCAGGCGCATTCGTATTCGAACTGGAAACGATCGCCGTCGTGCCGCAGGCTGCGCAAATGGACTGCACCGGACCGTTCTAATGCCGGGCTTGGGAGGATAATAACATGGCAATTGCACCCGGTGTCGCAACCAGCACCGATTCCAACCCGGTCGAGGACGAGGGCACGCAGATCAACGCGCCCGGCCTCAACTATTTCGTCTTCGCGCTGTTTTTCATCTTCGGCGGCATCACCTCGCTCAACGACGTGATCCTGCCCAAGTTGAAGGAGCTCTTCACGCTCAACTACACGCAGGCGATGCTCATCCAGTTCTGCTTCTTCACCGCCTATCTGGTGATTGGCATTCCAGGCGCACAGCTGGTCAAGCGGATCGGCTACATGCGCGGTGCCGTGGTCGGCTTGCTGACCATGATGGCGGGCTGCCTGCTGTTCATTCCGGCAAGCCAGACCGCTACCTACGGTCTGTTCCTGTTCGCGCTCTTTGTGCTCGCGAGCGGTGTTGTCGTGGTACAGGTCGTCACCAACCCGCTGATCAGCCTGCTCGGACCGCAGAAGACGGTGCACAGCCGCCTGACCTTCGCGCAGGCGTTCAACAGCCTCGGCACAACCATCTTCCCGCGCGTCGGCTCGACCCTGATCCTCGGCGGACTCGCTGGCGTGACTGCGGCCGAGCTCTCGGGCGCCGAGCTCGATGCCTATCGCACCGCTGAAAGCCAGGCGATCGTCAACACCTACATCGGCCTCGCCATTGCGCTCGCGGTGATCGCTGCAGTGGTCTGGAGCTTCCGCAATCGCCTGCAGGGCGAAAAGCATGAGCAGAGCTCGCTCTCCGGCGGCTTCGCCCTGCTGAAGCGTCCGCGCTTCGGTTACGGCGCACTTTGCATCTTCCTCTACGTCGGTGCGGAAGTCGCCATTGGCTCGCTCATCGTGAACTACCTCATGCAGGAAGGGGTGATGGGCCTCGAAGAGCAAGCCGCGGGCAAGATGATCGCCTACTACTGGGGCGGCGCACTCGTCGGGCGCCTCATCGGTTCGGGCCTGCTGCGAGTCTTCAGCCCCGGCCTGATCCTTGCGACGGTGGCGGCTGGCGCAATCACGCTCCTCGCCATTTCGACCAACACCACCGGCGCGACTTCGGGCTACAGCCTGTTGGCGATCGGCCTGATGAACTCGATCATGTTCCCGACCATCTTCTCGCTCGCCTGCGAGAAGCTGGGAACCAAGGCTGCCGACGGTTCGGGCATCATCAACATCGCCATCTTCGGTGGTGCAGTGATTCCGCTGTTCACCGGCATGCTGGCCGATGCCAGCGGCAGCCTGGCCACGGCCATGATCCTGCCGGCCATCTGCTATGCCATCATCGCAGGTTTCGGTATCTTCGCCCGCAATCCCGCTTAATTCCAGGCTGGCGAAAATTCGGGGGTTCGCAAGGCGGCTTCGGCCTGCCATGCGGACCCCCGATGCTTTTGCGGGACTCACGATGACCGACGCCGAACTCGCTGCGCAACTGGCAGAGGTGGCAGGCCGCATCCTCATCGAGGTGCGTGCCAGCGGGATGTTCCACGGCAAGGCGCTGGGCCGGGCAGGCGACCAGACGGCCAACGAGTTCCTCTGCCATGCCCTGCGCGAACAGCGCCCCGAGGACGGTCTGCTCTCGGAAGAGAGCAAGGACACCGAGGAGCGCCTGTCGTGCAGTCGCGTGTGGATTGTCGATCCGGTCGACGGCACGAGGGAGTATGGTGAGGAACGGACCGACTGGGCGGTCCATGTCGCGCTCTGCGTCGATGGCAAGCCCGAGGTCGGTGCCGTCGCACTGCCGGGCCTCGATTGCGTCCTGCGCAGCGACGTATCAGGCAAACTGCCCCCGGCTGCCGAACACCCGCGAATGGTAGTCAGCCGCACACGTCCAGCCAAGGAAGCGCTCGCGGTCGCAGAGGCAATCGGAGGCCAGATCGTCGAGATGGGCTCGGCCGGGGCCAAGGCGATGGCGGTCGTCCGGGGTGAGGCCGAGATCTACCTCCACACCGGTGGCCAGTACGAATGGGACAGCGCTGCGCCGGTTGCCGTCGCCCTCGCCCACGGTCTCCACGCCAGCCGCGTCGATGGCAGCCCGCTGGTCTACAACCAGGCCGACACCTACATGCCGGACCTGCTCATCTGCCGTCCGGAATGGGCCGAGCGAGTCCTTGCCGAGGTGGCCAAACTGGACGCTTGAGGACGCTTCCGAAGCGGCCCTTCCCTAGCGTATTTCAGTCCCTCCAAAAATTGCGGTATGGGAGTCGCCGCAAAGAGGAGAGACCTGAGCCATGGCCACCCAGCTCGAAGCCGAAACCCGGAGCGACAATGATGCATTCCGCGAGGAAGTGCGCCAGTTCATCGCCGACAATTTCCCCGCCGAACTGAAGGGCAAGGCGAACGCGCTTGCCGGTGTCGACGGCCCCACCGACGAAAATGCCGCCCAGAAGGCGTGGCGCGAAGCGATGGGTGCCAAGGGCTGGGGCACGCCCACCTGGCCCAAGGAATATGGCGGTGGCGGCCTCGACAAGAAGCAGGCGCGTATCATCGACGAGGAGCTCGCGCGTGCGGGTGCCTACAACCCCATCGGCGGCATGGGCGTGATGATGTTCGGCCCGACCCTGCTCGAATACGGCAACGAGGCGCAGAAGCGCGAGCATATCCCGCCGATCTGTCGTGGCGAGATACGCTGGTGCCAAGGCTACTCTGAGCCCAATGCCGGGTCCGACCTCGCAAACCTGCAGACCTTCGCCGAGGACAAGGGCGATCACTATCTCGTCAACGGCCAGAAAACCTGGACCAGCGGCGGCCAGTGGGCGGACAAGTGCTTCGCGATCGTCCGCACCGACAAGAGCGACAAGCACCACGGCATCAGCTTCATGCTGATCGACATGGACTCGCCGGGCGTGGAAGTCCGTCCGATCCAGATGATCAGCGGCATGAGCCCGTTCTGCGAGACCTTCTTCACCGACGTGAAGGTGCCGAAGGAGAACCTCGTCGGCGAGGAAGGACAGGGCTGGACCATCGGCAAGCGCCTGCTCCAGCACGAACGAACGAATATCTCTGGCGGCGGCCGCCTTGCCGGAATGATGGGTGCGAGCCTTGGCGATATCGCCAAGAAGTATTGCGCCACCGACGGCGACGGCGAACTCGAGGACAAGGTGTTGCGCGACAAGATCGCCGACTTCGAAATCCGCTGGAACAGCTTCCTGCTCACCGCGCGCCGCGCGATGGAAGAAAGCAAGGCCGCCGGCGGCGTGTCCGAGATCAGCTCGGTGCTGAAGAAGATCGGCACCAAGATGAGCCAGGAACGCAGCGAACTGCTGATCGACATCCGCGGCCTTCAGGGCCTTGGATGGGAAGGCGATGGCTTCTCGACCGGCGAGCTCGAAACGGTCCGCGCCTGGCTCTTCGGCAAGGCAACGACGATCTACGGCGGCTCGACCGAAATCCAGAACAACATCATCGCCAAGCGCGTGCTCGGCATGCTCGACCACCAGTAAAAGAGGGAAGCACGGACAATGGCAGTTCTCAACGAAGAACAGGAAATGCTGCGCGACATGGCGCGCGAATGGGCCGTCAACGAAAGCCCGGTTACCGAATTCCGCAAGGTCCGCGCCAGTGGCGCCCCGGAAGCCTTCGATCGCAACGCATGGTCGACGATGGGCCAGATGGGCTGGACCGGGGTGATCATCCCCGAAGAGCACGGCGGTTCGGACTTCGGCTTCATGTCGGCCGGCCTCGTGATCGAGGAACTCGGCAAGACGTTGACCGCCAGCCCGCTGCTGATGAGCACCATCGCGGCGACCGCAATCGTATTGGGCGGCAGTGACGAGCAGAAGGCCAAGTGGCTTCCGAAGCTGGCCAGCGGCGAGGCCATCGCAACGCTCGCTGTCGACGAGGGCGCTTCGCATGATCCAGCGAAGATCGAGACTTCGGTTTCGGGCGGCAAGATCAGCGGCACCAAGGCTTTCGTGCATGAAGCCCACGGCGCCGACCTCTTCGTGGTCGCGGCGAAGGACGGGCTCTACCTTGTCGAAAAGGGCGATGGCGTTTCGCTGACCACGCGCAAGCTGACCGACCAGCGCAGCCACGCCGACGTGACCTTCGACGGTGCGACGGCCGACAAGCTCACTGGAGGTGGCGACAGCCTGCTCGACGACGTCCTTGATCGCGCTCGCATACTCACTGCAGCGGAAATGCTCGGCATGGCACAGCAGGTTTTCGACGTGACGCTCGACTACCTGAAGCAGCGCGTCCAGTTCAACCAGGTGCTCGCCAGCTTCCAGGCGCTGCAGCACCGCATGGCCGACCTCTTCGCCGACCTTGCGCAGATGCGCAGCGCGGTCGAGGCAGGGCTGCAGGCAGTCGACAGCGGCTTCGGCGTGGCACGCGCGGCGACCATCGCCAAGGCCGAGGCCAACCGGGTCCTGCACACCATGAGCAACCAGGGCATCCAGCTGCACGGCGGCATCGGCATGACCGACGAATACGACGTCGGCTTCTATCTGAAGCGCGCTCGCGTGCTCGAGGCGAGCTTCGGATCGACCGGCTGGCTCAAGCACCGCTTCGCGAAACTGGGCGGCTATTGAGCGACGCGCTCGCCCCCGCGGGCGAGGAACTTGAGGCGCTCCCCGGTGGCGATGCCGCCTGGGAGCGCCATCATCGTTACGTGGAGAAGCACCTCAGGCGGAACTATTCCGCCACGCTGACGCATGGCGTCTTCGGCATGACGGGCTTCCGCCTGATCTACGCTCCCACGATCATACCTGCCTATCTCTATCTTTTGACCGGAAGCCCCGCAGCGGTTGGGCTGGGAACTGCCCTGCTCCAACTTGGCGGAACGATTTCGCCGATCCTGTCGGGCGCGCGGGTGGAGAGCCGCAGCCGCATCCTGCCCTATGCCATCGGGGTGGGTTCGCTCATGCGCGTGATGATCCTCGTGCTGGCGATTGCCGCCTGGACGCTCCAGGGCACGGCGCTGCTGGCCGTCACCCTGCTTTCATTCCTGTTGCTCGGCTTCTTCTCGGGCGCACAGCGCGTGGCCTTCCAGATGCTCATGGCGAAGGTTATCCCGATCGCACGGCGCGGCCGCCTGCAGGGAATCCGCAACATGATCGGCGGGCTGATCGCCGCAGGTCTCGCCTGGCTTGCCGGACACTATTTCATCGAGCAGCGCTGGCTCGGCAACGGATACGCGACCACCTTCCTGCTCGCCTTCCTGCTGACTTCGGTCGGGCTGGTCGCGTTGAAGTTCGGCATTCGCGAACCCGATGCTCCTCGCCTGCGCCCGGTAATGCCCTTGCGCGAAAGGCTGGGCCAGTTCGGGGAACTTCTCACACACAAGGGCTTTCGCGGCTTCCTCGTCGCACATGCCCTCGCCGCCATCGCGCGGGTCGGACTGCCGTTCTGGACGCTCTATGTCGGCGACCGCCTCGGCCTCAGCGGTGCGCTGATCGGATCGCTTTCGCTGGCTTTCCTGGCTGCGGACACCCTCTCGAACCTTGCCTGGGGCGCGCTGGGCGACCGCTATGGCTTCCGCATCGTCTACGTAGGAGCGTTGATTGCAAGTATTACCGGCATGATGCTGCTGGTGCTGGGCGACGGCTGGATCCTCCATGGGGCATTTGTCATGCTCGGCTTCGGTTTCTCCGGCTGGATGATGGCGGCGATAACCCTAGTGCTCGAGTTCGGTGAGCACGAAGACGTGCCGATGCGCCTCGCCCTGCTCACCACGGTCGAAGGGGGCGTTTCGTCAATCGGGCCGGTCCTTGCCGGCCTCGCGATCGCGGCGATGGGCTATGCCCCGCTGATCGTGGCCGCCTCGGCATCGCTCATCGCGTCACTGGCAATCATGCTGCTGCGAGTGAAGGAGCCGCGCGAGCTAGCGTGAAGGCGCGAGCATCCCTTCCGACAAAGCCGACAAGTATGTCCTGATCGCGACTTCGGGTTCACCGAAACGTTCTGCCCAGTGCCGCGCCTCGTACGCCGAGTTCACCGTCGACATGATCACCTGACCTGCCACCAATGGATCGATTGGCCTGACCGAACCGTCGGCGATGCCGTCGATGAGCATACCGGCAAAGCGGCGTGCCAGCCGGTTCGAGCGGGTCACCACATCTACTTTGTGATCTGCGTCGAGCGCCTGCAGCGCGGTTGTCCGTAACAACGGTGTAGGGTCGAAGAACTGCAGGTCGACCAGCTCGGCCAGCACGCTCGAAAGTCTGGTCCAGTAATCGGTTCCGATACCCAGACCCCCGATCTGGACGGCGGACATGCGATCGTAGCTCTTCTGGAAGCAGGCGAGGACCAGATCATCCTTGGCATCGTGATGGTGGTAAAAGCTGCCTTTCGTCACGTTAAGGCTTTCGGCGATGCGATTGACCGACGCGCCGCGATAGCCGAGCTTGTTGATCATCACGGTCGCTGCCCGCAGGAAGGCTTCGTTCTGGCCGGCATCGGCATCGTCGTGCGTGCGCCAGTTCCCGATCAGTCGCTGCGGTTCGAACCTGCCTCTTTCGGCAGGAAGGCCGTTTGCAAGCACGTCGAAGAGGCGCGCCTCAATCCTCGCAAAATCGAGGACCGAGTAGCGCAGCGACCAGATCGGCCACCACATTACGGCTTCCAGCAGTATGTGCGCGCGTGCAGAGAAAAGGGCGCGCTCGTCGCTGTCGCGCCATGCGCCGAAAAAACGGCGGACGATGTCCACCACGCGCAGGTAATGCGCCATCAGCGGTTCCTGCACATCTGCATCGAGCGTGCGGATTTCCGACAGCGCGGTCGTTAGGCCCCTCTCGCCCGCCCGAATGCGCTTTCGCAAGGCGACGTGCGAGGCGATGAAATGCTTTAGGCGCGATGACGGGTCCGCTTGCGCCAGCGCGTCGTTCGCCATCTGCTCCATTAATGAAAGCGTCTGTTCGTAAACAGCAACGACCAATCCTTCCTTGCGCGGGAAGTAATAGGTGACGCTGGTGGCATTCAGACCGATGGCCTTGGCAACTTCCGCAAGTGTGGTTGCTTGCACCCCCACTTCGTTGATCTGCACCGCGGCCGCATGAATTATCGCCTCGCGTTTTTCACCGAACTTGCGGGTTGCTGCGGGTTTGCTCATGCGAAGAGGGACCCCAGATCCTTCTTGAGGATCTTGCCGTTCGCGTTTCGCGGAAGCGTGTCCTCGACGAAGGCGATTTTCACCGGCACCTTGAACCGGGCCAACCGGTCGGCGACCCAGGCGCGCAGTTCCTCCTCGCTTGCCGAGGTACCTGGTGCGAGGTGAACGACAGCCGCCGGTTCCTCTCCCAAAGTCGGATGGGGTATGCCGATAAGCGCCGCATCGGTGACGGCCGGGTGATCGTAGAGCACATTCTCGACCTCGGAGGAGTAGATGTTCTCACCCCCGCGGATGATCATGTCCTTGGCCCGGTCGACGATGTAACAGAAGCCCTCCTCGTCCAGGCGCGCGAGGTCGCCGGTGCGGACCCAGCCGTCGATGAATGTCTCGGCCGTCGCTTCGGGACGGTTCCAGTATCCCTTCACGATCATGGGGCCTCGCGCCCAGAGTTCGCCCACTTCGCCGACGGGCATTTCGGTCGTGCCGTCCTCGGACATGATCTTGAGGTCGGCCACGGCGACCGGCGGGCCGCAACTCGTCGGGCGATTGAAATAGTCCTCGGAATTGTTTCCGGTGACCGTCGCCATGGTCTCGGTCATACCCCAACCATTGCCGGGCAGCGCGCCGAAGGTCTCGTATATCTTGCGTACCAGTTCGGGGGCCGAAGGCGCGCCGCCGTAGGATATCGCCTCGAGGCTAGAGAGGTCGTAATTTTTGCGTTCGGGATGTTCGATCAACTGCCAGGCGATCGTCGGAACCCCGCCGGTCGAGTTGATCTTCTCGCGCTCGATGAGCTGGAATGCCTTAACCGGGTCCCACTTGTGCATGAAAACCATGGTGTGCCCGGCTGCGATCGAGCCCATCAGGCCAGCCGAGCATGCGGTGACGTGGAACAGGGGGATAACCGTCAGCCCCACTCTCTGGACCGGTGCGGGCGGTTCCTCGCCGCGGCGCAGTGCGGCCACCGCAATGCTCCAGCCGCTGGAGAGGATATTGGTGGCGAGGTTGCGATGGGTTCCCAGCGCTCCCTTGGGCTGCCCGGTTGTGCCGCTGGTGTAGAAGATCGTGACCTCGTCGTCGGGCGCGACTTCGACATCCGGCAGCTCTGCCTCGGTCAATGCAGAGTAGTCGTTGGGCCTGCCGATGACGTCCTCGAGCCGCTCCGTCCCCTCGGGAGCCGCTGTGGCGCGGGATACGAAGATGGTTTCGAGGTCCGGAAACTCGCTTTCATGCGGGGCGATACGCTCCCATCGCTCTTCATCGCAGACAAGGAGCTTCGCGCCCGAATTTGCCAGGCCAAAAGCGAGCTCCGGCCCGGTCCACCAGGCATTCAGGGGCACGCAGATCGCCCCGATCACCGCAGCGGCAAAGAAAGCCACGGGCCATTCGGGAAGGTTGCGCATGGCAAGTGCAACCCGGTCGCCCTTCGCCACACCCCGGGACTGGAATTCGGCGGCGAGCCTGGCGACAGCGCGGAACCACGCGTCGTAGGTTACGCGTTCATCCTCGTAGATCGTGAACAGTCTCTCGCCATGCGCCCGGCCCGCCATGGCGATGACGCGCAGATTGGCAGGGGCATTCTTCCATACGCGCGTTGGCACGCCGCGAATGTCGATCGTTTCCATTTCGAAGCGTGCGCCGGGGGCGGTTAGCCGGGCATGGCATTCATCGCGGGTCATGGCCGGCCAGCCTTCGGGCGGCGTCCAGCCGATCGCGCGTGCGAGGTCGTTCATCAATAATCCTCTTTGGCCGCCGTCTGCGCGGCGACTCCCTCTCCAATGCTCGGTCTAACCTTCAACCGGCATTCTGCGCAAGCGGGCTTCGAAGGTAAGGTATGAGGGTGGCAAGAACAGATGAAATCGCTATTCGTGCAAAACCGAAGCATAGGTATGCGCGGCGAGGGAGATACTGATGTTCGAGCTGGCAGGTGCGGAAACGCTGGGATTCGACGGTGCACGACTGGCGCGAATCCCCGAATTCCTGGCCAGCACCTATATCGAATCGGGTCGCCTGCCCAATGCCCAGCTGGTCGTGGCGCGCAATGGAGTTCCGGTGCACTACACCCGCCTTGGTACCATGGGCGACGACAAGCGCGAACTTCGCGATGACGCGCTGTTCCGCATCGCGAGCATGACCAAACCGATTACTTCGGTCGCCTTCATGCAGTTGGTCGAACAGTGCAAGGTGGCCCTGGAAGAGCCGGTGACGCGCGTGTTTCCTGAATTCGCCGACCTCAAGATCTATGCTGGTGGCGGCGGCTCCATCCCCTTCGCTCCGGGTGCGCCGGCCCACCCGATCCGCTTCGTCGACCTCCTGACCCACATGTCGGGCCTCACCTACGGACTGCAGAACCGCAACAACATCGATGCGGTCTACCGCGAGCTCAATTTCGACTTCGCCCGCGATCACCTCGAGAGCGACGGCTTCATCGACAAGCTGTCGAAGCTGCCGCTCGAGTTCGCCCCCGGACAGGGATGGAACTACTCGGTTTCGACCGACGTGCTGGGCATTGCTGTCGAGCGCATCAGCGGGATGCGCCTGGGCGAGTATTTCGAAAAGAACATCTTCGCACCACTTGGCATGAACGACACGCGCTTCGGTGTGAATTCGGACGACATCGAGCGTCTCGTCGATGCCTATGCCTATCGCCCGGGCCAGTCGCCTCGCATGATCAGCGCGGGCGCGACCAGCAAGCTGGTCAATCCCGCAACTTTCGACAGCGGCGGTGGCGGCCTCATCGGCACGATCGCCGACTATCACCGCTTCTCGGCCATGCTCCTGAACGGTGGCGAGCTCGACGGCGCACGAATTCTCAGCCCCAAGACCGTGCGCCTGATGCGCACCAACCACCTGCCGAACAATGCCGACCTTACGCAGATGTCTAGCAGCTTGTTCTCCGAAGCGAACAATGCGGGGACCGGCTTCGGACTCGGTTTCGCCATGGTGATCGATCCGGCGAAGACGCTGATGCCGTCCAGCATGGGCGAGTTCTACTGGGGCGGTGCCTATTCGACCGCCTTCTTCGTCGATCCGGTCGAGCGGATCACCATGGTCTTCATGACGCAGGTCTACCCCTCGTCCACCTATCCCATCCGCCGTCAGCTCAAGACGCTGATCTATTCCGCCCTCACCGACAGCTACGCCTGAGGAGAACGCCATGACCTCGCCCATCCGCACCGAACGCCACGACGATGTGCTTGTCGTCATTTCCGACAATCCCCCGGTCAACGCGCTGGGCCAAGCGGTGCGCGCCGGGCTCAAGGATGCCATCGGCGAGGCACTCGCCAACGACAGTATCAAGGCCGTCGTCATCCGCTGCGACGGGCAGACGTTTTTTGCAGGCGCCGACATCACCGAATTCGGCAAGCCGCCGGTCGGACCGAACCTTCCCGAAGCGCTCGACGCAATGGAAGCCAGCGACAAGCCGGTGGTCGCTGCGATTCACGGCACCGCGCTTGGCGGCGGGTGCGAGGTTGCCCTAGCCTGCCATTACCGCGTCGCAGTGCCGTCGGCGAAAATGGGGCTGCCGGAAGTCAAGCTCGGACTGATCCCCGGTGCTGCCGGAACCCAGCGCCTGCCGCGGCTAGTCGGCGCCGAGGCAGCACTGCCAATGGTCGTCGGCGGCAATCCCATCTCGGCGAAGAAGGCCAAGGAGATCGGCCTGCTCGACAAAATAGTTGGGGAAGGCTCGCTGGAATCCGACGCGATTGCCTTCGCGCGCTCGAAGATCGGCCAGCCGGTCCCGCGCGCCTCGGAAGGTACGGCCAATGAAGACGGTGTCCGCGACCCCGACCTGTTCGACCGCTTCCGCGCCTCGCAGGCCCGCCAGATCCGTGGCTTCGACGCACCCAATGCCGCGATCGAGGCGGTCAAGGCGGCGGGGCAGCTGCCCTACGCCGACGGGGTAAAGAAGGAACGCGAGCTGTTCATGAAGCTCATGACCGGCACGCAGAGCGCGGCAATGCGGCATTATTTCTTCGCCGAGCGCGCCGCCAACAAGATTGACGATGTGCCAAGAGACACGCCGCTGATCCCGATTAGGAAGGTCGGCGTCATCGGGGCCGGCACTATGGGTGGCGGCATCTCGATGAATTTCCTTTCCGCAGGCATCCCGGTGACGATCCTCGAAATGGCCCAGGATGCGCTTGAGCGCGGCACCGGGACAATGCGCAGGAACTATGAGAACACCGCCAAGCGCGGGCGCATGACCACCGAACAGGTCGAAAACGCCATGAGCCTCCTGACATCGACGCTTTCCTACGACGATCTTGCCGATTGCGACCTCGTGATCGAGGCGGTCTACGAGAACATGGACGTCAAGAAGCAGGTCTTCGCCAAGCTCGATGAAGTGGTGAAGCAGGGCGCCATCCTGGCGTCGAACACCAGCTACCTCGACGTCGACGAAATCGCCACCGCAACCAAGCGGCCGGGCTACGTGCTCGGCATGCACTTCTTCTCGCCCGCCAATGTCATGAAGCTGCTGGAGGTCGTGCGCGGCAAAGAAACCCGGCACGATGTGCTCGCGACGGTGATGAAGCTTGCCAAGACCATCGGCAAGGTCGCCGCCGTGTCGGGCGTCTGCCCCGGGTTCATCGGCAACCGCATGCTGTCGAAGCGCCAGGAACAGGCCAATGCGCTGATCATGGAAGGCGCCAACTACTGGGACGTCGACGACGTGCTGCTGGAATTCGGCTTTCCCATGGGCCCGTTCCAGATGGGCGATCTCGCCGGCATCGATATCGGTTGGCATCGTGATCCGACCAAGGTCACCACGATCCGCGAGGCACTGTGCGCGGCGGGCCGCTTCGGCCAGAAGAACGGCAAGGGGTTCTACGACTATGACGAGGCCCGCAACCGGACCCCGTCGGACGAGGTGAAAGCAATCATCGCCGACTTCGCCACCAAGGAAGGCAAGGAACAGCGCGAAATCAGCAAAGACGAAATCCGCGAGCGCCTGCTCTACCCCATGGTCAACGAGGGCGCGAAAATCCTCGAGGAAGGCATGGCCCAGCGTTCCAGCGACATCGATGTCGTGTGGATCAACGGCTACGGCTGGCCCCTTTACACGGGCGGCCCGATGCACTGGGCCGAGACCATCGGTCTCGATACAGTCGTCGCCGGTCTGGAAAAGTACGGCCTGCCGGTCAGCGACTATCTGAAGAGCCGCGCCGAAGGGGGAGGGAAGTTCTAGACCTTGCCGAAAGTGCGACATTTTCGAAACGACGGTACGGCATTCGACGTCTTGAAGCGTACATTTATCCGTTAACCCTTGACATAAAACAAGGACACCAGTTCAATTTCGATGACAGGGTATGTGCTCAAAAGGGCCAACCCGGAGGAGAGGAGATACTGATGAGGAAGTTTGGATTGCGTCACACCTGCGCCATCGGTGCGCTGGCCGTTTCCACACTGCTGGCATCGCCGGCCTTCGCGCAGGACCAGGGCGGGGAAGACGAGGATACCGCAGCCGCCGAAGACCGCATCGTCGTCACCGGCTCCTATATCCGCGGCACACCCGAAGACGCTGCTCTTCCGGTTGACGTGCTTTCCAACGAAGAGCTCCAGAACAAGGGCATCTCCTCGCCGCTCGAACTGATCAAGGAACTGCCGTCGGTCGGGTCGGTCCTCGGCGATACCAACCAGTTCTCGACCGCTGCCCAGGGTTTCCAGGGCAATGGCTCGATCAACCTCCGCGGTCTCGGCGCAACGCGCACCCTCGTCCTCGTCAACGGCAAGCGTACGATCCAGGCTCCGGGCGACGGTTTCAGCGACACGAACTTCATTCCGATGTTCGCCCTGCAGCAGGTCGAAATCCTGAAGGACGGCGCAGCAGCCACCTATGGCTCCGACGCAATCGCCGGTGTTGCCAACTTCATCACCCGCAAGAACTTCGACGGCGTCGAAGTGGCGGGCGACTGGACCTTCATCGACGGGTCGGACGGCAACTACAACATCAGCGCGCTGGTCGGTAAGAACTTCGGCGACGTGAACCTGCTGGTTGGTGCCGGTTGGCAGCACCGGTCCGAACTCGCGACCACGGCTCGCTCCTATACCAGCCAGCCATATGACCAGAACGCGTCCGGCTATTCGGCTCTTGCCACACCCGGCCTGTTCGCCGTGACGTATATCGGCAATACCGGCGTCAACACGATCCTCTCGCAGGACAAGGGCTGTAACGAGCTCGGCGGCTACAACACTCCGCCGGTCTGTCGCTTCACCTACATTCCCTTCGACAACATCACCGAGGACGAGGACCGCTACCAGGTCTACGCGCAGGCCGATGCCGACCTGTCCGACAAGGCTCGCTGGCACGCCAGCGCGCTCTGGGCAAAGACCGATCTCGAGAGCCTGAACTATTCGCCAGCCTTCCCGCCGACGCAGGGTCCGAACGGTTCCGGTTTCGTCAGCGCCTTCACCACCTCGGTCAATAACCCGGCGGTGGCGGCATTCCTGACGCAGCAGGGCCTGCCGCAGTCGGGCGGAGCCAACGGCACGCTCTTCCGGGTCACCAACGTCTACTACCGCCCGTTCGGCTTCATCGGCAATCCGCGCGATGAAGAACGCGGTGCGGGCCAGGGCCTTGCGAAGAACAACGCATGGCGCATCAACACTGGGTTCGAGTTCGATATCGGCGACAACCTGGTGCTCGATCTCGACGGTACCTACTGGCGTTCGGCTCGTACGGCCTATGCCCCGGGCATCATCGGTTCGCGCCTGCAGGCCGCACTCAACGGTTTCGGCGGTGCAGATTGTACCGGCACCACCGCAGGGGCCAACGGATGCCAGTGGTTCAACCCGTTCGTCCTTGCCGGACCTTCGAACCCGTCGCTGGATATCGCCAACCCCTACTACCAGCCGGGTTTCGAGAACGATCCGGATCTGGTCGCATGGCTGCAGGTTCCGAACGGCACCTTCCAGCGTGAAGAACAGTGGATTGCCGATGCGGTCCTTTCGGGCGGCACGGGCTTCGAACTGCCCGGCGGCGAAGTCGCCTTCGCTGTCGGTGCCCAGTACCGTAAGAACAACTTCATCAGCCGTCCGCTCGACGATACGTCGAACCTCGACATCAACCCCTGCTTCCGTGAAGGCGACACGAGCTGTGTCGGTACGCCGACCGAGGGCGTGGGTCCGTTCATCTTCCTCGGCGGCACCCGCCCGACTAAGCTGGACCAGAGCGTCTACGCACTCTTCACCGAGTTGCAGCTGCCCATTCTCGACAATCTCGAGCTGACTGCAGCCATCCGCTACGAAGATTACGGCGATCCGATCGGCTCGACGATCAATCCGAAGGCGGCTGTCCGCTTTGAGGCAACCGACTGGCTGACGCTGCGCGGCTCCATCGGCACCACCTTCCGCGGCCCTCTGGCCAGCAACGTCGATCCGAACTTCGTGACGGCGCTGCAGGGACTGACCGCGACCGGCGGCAACTACAAGTCGGTCGACATCTACGGCAATCCCGACCTCAAGCCGGAGACCGCGCTTACCTATAACCTCGGCTTTATCGTCAACACCGGTGGGCTGACCTTCAGCGCCGACTTCTGGACCTATGACTTCAAGGACCAGATCGTCATTACCCCGGCCGATGCCATTGCCAGCTACGTGGGCAACAACCAGACGAGCGGTACCGCCGCGGTCGATTGTTCGAGCGAACTGGTCGACCTGATCACCTTCTCGGGCAATGCCTGTACCCAGGGCACGACCACGGGGCTCGATATTGCCCGCGTTCGCACCCAGTACGTCAATGGTCCGGACGTGAAGGTCAGGGGTATCGACTTTGCCGCCAACTACGACATCGAAGCCGGCTTCGGCGTGATCTCGATCGGTGGCAACGCGACCTGGAACATCGAGTACAAGACCGACGACTTCTACGTGAACGACATCCTCGTCACGCCGGCGTATGACGCCGTCGGTTTCGGCAACTACTTCCGTGATCCGGGCACCCTGCCCGAATGGCGCGCCAACGGTTACGTCAACCTCAACACCAGCGGCCTGAACCTGCGCTACTCGGTCAACTATATCGACAGCGTGTTCGACGAACGCTGCACGGCCGACCCCTGCTTCGCCATCTCCGGTGTTCCGGCTGGCAGCAACTACGGCAAGAACAGCGGCAGCTATACGCAGCATGACCTGGTGGCGAACTACACGCTCCCGATCACCTTCGCTGAAGTGCAGCTGACCGCAGCGGTCCTCAACATCTTCGATGAAGAGCCGGCCCAGGCTTACCTGCCGCTCGGCTACAACCCCTTCATCGGTAACGGGATCGGACGCAACTATCGCATCGGCCTTCGCACGAAGTTCTGATCGACGCGATCCAGGAAAGAAAGGGCCCGGAGTTCACGCTTCGGGCCCTTTTTCTTTGTCCCCCAACAGGAGAAGCACGATGTCATCATTCGATCTCACCGGCAAAATCGCCGTTGTCACCGGGTCGAGCCGCGGTATCGGCCGCGCAATCGCCGAAGGGCTCGCCGCACAGGGCGCGCGGGTCGTCATCTCGAGCCGCAAGCAGGACGCCTGCGAAGAAGTGGCCGCTGCAATCAATTCGGTTCATGGTGATGGCACTGCTGTCGCCATTGCTGCCAGTATCTCGGAGAAAGCCCAGCTCGAGGACCTTTTCGCACAGACCAAGGCAGCACTCGGGCCGGTCGATATCCTCGTCTGCAATGCTGCCAGCAATCCTTACTATGGTTCGATGGACGGAATTGCCGACGAACAGTTCCGCAAGATCCTCGACAACAATGTCATCTCGAATCACTGGCTTATCCAGCTTGCCCTGCCCGACATGCGCTCCAAGGGAGACGGCGCGATCGTAGTGATCAGTTCGATCGGCGGGCTGCGCGCATCGACGACCATTGGGGCCTACTGCATATCGAAGGCGGCCGACTTCCAACTGGTTCGCAATTACGCGGCAGAGAACGGGAAGCATGGCATCCGTGTCAACGGAATCGCCCCCGGCCTGGTGAAGACCGATTTCGCCAAGGCCCTGTGGGATAATCCGGAGGCCTTGGCGGCGACCGAGCGGGCGCTCGCGATGCGCCGGATCGGGGAACCCGATGATATTGCGGGCGCTGCGGTCTACCTTGCGTCGCCAGCAGCCCGCTGGACTACCGGCCAGACCATCGTGGTCGACGGTGGAGCGACGATCTAGCGCGCGGCCGCGAGTTCCTCGAGAGCTGGAACAAGCCCTCGAGCAAGCTCTCTCGCCGCCTGGGACGTAGCAGTGCTGTCGGTCTCGTCGCCGACTTCATACGTGTAGGCCGGAATGTCGTAGGTCTCATGGAACCAGTTTTTCGATGTTCCAGAGCCCGGATTGGCGTTCCTCCGCTCGATGGTGAAGGGGTAGCCTGCGATGCTTTCCGTTCGTGACCCGAGCCATGCTGAGAGGAAACGCTCCTCTGCGGCATCGGTCTCGTCCTCGCCCTGGACGTAGAACAGGTTTTCCCTGGTTGAATGAAAGTCGACCATCAGCACCGGGCTGCGGCCTTCGCCAAGCCCGTTCAGCAATTCGCCGACCGAACGGGTTTCGGGCTGGGTAAAATCTCCCCAATCGCGATTGAGGTCACGCCCCCCCAGATTTGCCCGCCAATGCCCCCGCGCAACGCCATCCGGATTGAGCAGTGGTATGACGATGAACTGGAGACGCGCTCCATCGATACTTCCGTTCGCGAAAAGACTGCCGATCTCCTCGACGAAGGCCTCCATTGCAACGGCGCCACTTACCTCGGGAGGGTGGGCACGCCCGAGCAGCAAGACGACGCGCGAGGCGGTTTCGTCGCCCATACGGATCGCCTCTACTGGCCGACCATCGCGACTAAGACCGATAACCTCGCTGTGCGCCACTCCGGTGGCGGCGAGCCTGGACGCAAGGCCGGCATACCGGGATGAGGTGAAAAGCTCCTGACCGCTTACGGTACCCGCACCTGCGGGCAGTTCGATCGTGGCGCTCTTCCCGTCGGCAGAAACCGAAGGGTCCATCACCGCGAAACCCTGCGAGCTGGCCACCTTGGGGCGATAACGATGCTCGCCCTCAAGGTAATCCAGCCGGACAGACACCGGGTCGCCTGGCTTCACTTCATATCGGAAGGCGTACCACGGACTGGGATTGATCGGGGGCGCGTGTTCGGGGCTCACCAGTACCGCGAAGGATCGCTCTCCTTCGATTACGCAGCGCGATTGCGATGCCCCCTCGAAATCGAAAGCAATGGTGGCCGATGCGGTTGCGCAGGCATCGCGCGCCACCGGCGATCCCTCGGGAGCAACAAGTGATGGCGCGCAACCGCCGACGGCAAGAGCGAGCGCTGCCCCCAGCAGCCCTCGCCCTACCTTGTCGCTCCGATCAGAACTCCTTGCGCAATTCGACATGGAATACCCGTCCGCGTGCACTGTGCAGGTCGCTGTAATAGCCGAACTGCTCATCTGCCAGCGGCGGATCCTTGTCGAAGAGATTGTTGATCGCGAACCGCAACCTCGTTCCGTCGAGGGGCGTGTCGTTATTGATCGAGTAGGAAATCGACAGGTTGAACGTGATCTGATCGTCGACGCGATAGAAATTGCCGTTCGGATCGTCGGTGTCGAGCAGCACGTCACGCGTCACACTCGTATCCCAGACCTCTCCAACGTAATTGGCGAAGAGACCCACGTCGACTGGACCCTTGTCCCAGTTGATCGAACCGCTGAAGCGCCACTTCGGACGACCGTCGATCTCGAGCAGTTCGCCGAGACCTCCGACCGTGACGTCTGCCGGCAAGCTGCCATCTGCGATACCGGCAAGCAGCTCCTGGCTGTCGGGGCCTGCCGACTGGACGAAGCTTTCCAGGCGTGCGGCATTGAACCGGAGACGGAACTTGCCGAGACCGAAGTCCGGCACGCGATAGAAGAGACCGAAATCCCACCCCTTCGAGACGCGACTGTCGAGGTTGAGATAAGGGTCAAGAACGCGAATGATCTCACCGGCCGGGGCGAGGCTGGTCCCGTTGAACAGCGCGATGTCTTCCGCCGACGGCGTTTCGCGGATGACATTGGGATTCGTGCTGCCATTGAGGCGGCGCAGGAGATCGAGCGCGATCGCATTGTCGTCGCCAAAGGTTCCGACCAGTCCACGTTGTTCGACACGCCAGTAATCGGCGGTGAGCGTCAGGCCGGGAAGGAAACCAGGTTCGAGTACGACGCCGAGGTTGATGCTCTCGCTATCTTCGGGAACGAGGTTTTCGGTGCCCGAACGGAAGCTGACCGTACTGGCGCCCGGGCATGCACCAAGGTTCGTCAGCGTCCCCTTCTCGACCTGCGCTTGGCAGAAGACGAGATCGTCGCGCGTGTTGACGCGCGTAGTGCCCTCGTCGTTCACCTGCACGAGGTTCGGCGCACGGAACCCTTCCGACCATGCACCGCGGAAAGTGACCCCGGGCACGGTAGTCCACGAGGCAGCAATGCGCGGGACCATCGCGGTTTCCTTGATGTCGGTGAACCGCTCGATGCGACCGGCCACCTGGACGTTGAATTCCTCGACCAGCGGAATGTTCATGTCGGGTCCGACCAGCGGAACGAACAGCTCGGCATAGGCCGAATAGACATTGCGCTTGCCACTCGTGTCCGGCGACGGGCTGGTACCCACGACATCGCTGCCGATGAACTCGCCCGTGATGCTGTCGGTAAAGGTAATCGTGCCGTCGAGACGCGGATCGCGATCATCGTAGAACGTCTCGCGACGCCATTCGACGCCTGCGGCAACGCCGAGATTGCCACCCGGCAGCGAGATCAGGTCGTCGCGGCTGACCTTGAAGTCGGCAAGGGCAAGGCTGGTGCCGCCCTTGCGGAAGACGTCGATTCGCATCGAGTCCATGGTCGCCTGCGAGTTGGGCGTGCAATCGCCTTCACCCGGATCGCCCAGGCAACCGCCGTTGAAGGGATTGTAGGCGTCCGGTGTGGTGCGATTGATCGCCGCCTGGGCCAACGTCATGGACACACGGTTACGCGCAAGGTCGACTACGTCCGCCTCCGAGTAGAGGAAGCCGGTGTCAAAGTCCCACGACCCGAAATTCCCGCGGAACCCGCCGACGAGGCGAAACACATCCTTGTCCACCGATACGTCGCGACTGCCGATATCGACGAACCGATAACGCTCGAGGTCGATGTCGGCGCCGCCTGCGGCGATGGTAATACGGGGATCGGTAAGGCGATTGGGGCTGCCGACCGGGCCGAAGGGGTTCCAGTAGGCATTCCGCGAAATGCGAAACGGCGTGGCGCCCAGGATGGCGGAGGCCTCGTTGTTGCGCCGGCTTTCCGAGCGGTAGTAGCTGCCCTCGAAATAAGCTTCGATGTTATCGGTGAGGTCGTAGCTCAGCAGCGCCATCGCGTTGTAGCGCTTCTTTTCGCTGATCAGCGTGCCATCATAATTCTGGTTGTAGCGTACGTCGGACGTGGGCGTCGTCCCGTTGCGGGCGCAAATGCCATTGCCGAAATCGAGCCTGCAATTGGGGAAGTAATCGGGTTGCAGGTAGAAATCGTCGTCCCCAATCGGAGTGCGGCTGGACGGTGCCTGGATATCGAACTGACCGAACGGGCCGAACGTGTTGCGATTGTTGAACGAGGCGTCGCCTTCGAAGTCGGTGCCCACCACCAGGGGCAGGCGGTTCTCGTCCGCAGCGTAATACCGTTCCGAGGTCGGCATGCCGTTTTCGTAGAAATAGCCGCCATAGACGGTGATATTGCCCCGACCGCCGCCGAAATCGAACCCATAGCCACCGCTCAGCCGATAGCTGTAGAGGCTGGTGCCGTCGGACATGCGGTAGTCGCCCTCGACAAAACCACCGGTCATGTCGCCCTTGAGCACGGTGTTGACCACACCCGCGACCGCGTCGGCACCATAAATGGCGGATGCACCATCGCGGAGGACCTCGATCCGCCTCACGCTACCGGGCGCGATCTCATTGGTGTCGGAGCTGACGACAGGCACGAGCAACTCGGTCTGGAAGCCAGGGTGCAGTGTCATGCGCCGCCCGTTGATGAGGAGGAGCGTGTTTCCGGTCCCCAGATCACGCAGGTTGATCGAGCCGACGTCGCCGCGTGCGCTGTTCTGGGTGGTTGCGTTCTGCTCGTTGAAGGCCACCGTACCCGCCTGCGGGATGGCCCGGAACAGCTCGTCACCCGATGACGCGCCGGTGTTCGCGATCGCTTCTTCGTCGAGTACGGTCACGGGCAGGACGTCGTTTATCTGCGCGCCCTGGATGCGCGTGCCGGTGACGAGGATGGTGGGTTCTTCCGTTTCATCCGCTGCCGCTGGCGGTGCCGGCACTTCCTGCGCACTGGCGATCGTTGCCGATGCCAGCAGGCTGGTGCCCGACAACAGGACGAGTTTCCTCATGGTCGCGATGTTCATTGCTCTTCCTCCCGAACATTCTTTCTCAGTTGCGTTTCAAGCCACGCGGCGAACAGTTCGGGCCACTGGCTCAATGTCTGATCCGGCGTTCCCAGGCCCCAACCGTGACCTCCTTCGCCGAAGATATGAAGTTCCGCTGGCGCCCCCTTGGCGCGCAATGCCTGGAACAGGGAAATGCCGTGTGCGGGCGGCGTGATCGGGTCGTCGGCCGCCGAGAATATGATGGTCGGCGGCGCATCCTTGGCCGCGTAGGTATCGAGCGACCAGGCGTCTTCGGCATCGCGCGTCGGCTTCTCGCCGATGATCTCCTTGCGTGTCCGCGTGGTGTCGAACGGCTTGCGAAGCGAAACGACAGGAAAAAGCAGGGCGGCAAAGTCCGGACGTGCGCTTGCCTGCTCGAACCGATCAGCTCCAGAATATAGCGCGCGCGAAGGCTGGAGGGCGGTGAAGCCTGCGAGGTGACCTCCAGCGGAAAAGCCCATGATACCGATCGCGTCGGGTCGAATGCCGAAGTCCGCGGCGCGCGCGCGGATGATCTTCATTGCGCGCTGGGCATCCGCAAACGGGGCCGATGCTTCCCAGCCGTCGTTGGGAAGGCGGTAAAGGAGCTCGAACACTGTGTAGCCGCGGTTCTGCAGCCAGAGCGCGATCGGCGTGCTTTCCTTCCACAATTGGATGCGGTAATAGCCTCCACCGCCACAAACGAGCACGGCTCGGCCGTTGGAATGGTTCGGACGGTAAACTCTCATCCGTGGGGTCGAAATGTTGGAGACCGCACCGTATCCGGCACCCTCACCACCGATCTTCTCGGGTCCCCTCACCTGACCCCGCCCCGGAGGCGAGCCGGGCCAGAGAGGAATGTCCTCGACTTCGTGCGCAAAGATGCGGGCGGGGGTCAGAGCTACCCCCGCCACGCACCCTGCGACGGTGACGCCAGAGAGGAATTGGCGCCTTCCGATCACGCGAGCCCCCCGAGCTTGGCGTCGATCGCTTCGCTATGCGGTCCGCTCCGCTCGTGCCTTTCGATATCCTGTTCCGGGAGAGGCATCGGATTGCCGGCCAAGGCCGCGACGAGTCTTTCGCGATCCAGCGCGTTTTCCCAGCGCGCGACGACAATGGTGGCCACTGCGTTACCGATGAAATTCGTGAGGGCCCGACACTCGCTCATGAAGCGGTCGATGCCGAGGATGAGGGCCATGCCCGCCACCGGAACCGAGGGCACGACCGAAAGGGTAGCGGCGAGGATGACAAAACCTGCGCCTGTCACACCGGCCGCTCCCTTCGAACTGATCATCGCGACGAGAACCAGTGCGATCTGTTCGCCCAACGACAGGTCGATGCTCACCGCCTGCGCAATGAAGAGCGCGGCAAGCGTCATGTAGATGTTCGTTCCGTCGAGATTGAAGGAATACCCCGTGGGCACCACCAGGCCGACCACCGTCTTGCGACAACCGGCAATTTCCATCTTCTCCATCAGGCTCGGCAAGGCCGCTTCCGACGAGGAGGTACCCAGAACGAGCAGCAGCTCTTCGCGCAGGTATTTGATCAGCGCGAAAATGGAGAAGCCTGTCGCCCATGCCATGGTGCCCAGCACGACGAGTACGAAGACAAACGAAGTCAGGTAGAAAGTGCCGACGAGCGCGGCGAGGCTTGCAAGCGAGCCGATGCCGAACTCGCCGATGGTGAATGCAATGGCACCGAAGGCCCCGATCGGCGCCAGCTTCATGAGCATGTGCACCAGCTTGAAGATGACCTGGCTGAACGAGCCCAGCACGTCGAACACCAGGTCGCTGTGCGGGCGCGTCGCGGCGATGGCAACGCCGCTGAGTATGGCGACCAGGAGCACCTGGAGGATCGACCCGCTGGTGACGGCGCTGAAAAAGGTCGTGGGTATGATGCCGAGCAGAAAGCCCGAGATCGTCGTCTCCTCGGCCGTGCTCGCGTAGTTCGCGACGGCCTCCGTATCGAGCGTTGCGGGATCGATGTTCAGTCCTGCGCCCGGCTGCACCACGTTCGCAACGACAAGGCCCACGATCAGCGCGAGGGTCGAGAAAAACAGGAAATAGGCGAACGCCTTCCACGCAACGCTCCCGACCGAGGACATATCCTTCATGCCCGCGATGCCGGTCGCGACAGTAACGAAGATGACCGGCGCGATGATCATCTTCACGAGATTGATGAAGGCATCACCAAGCGGTTTCAGGGATGCGCCGAACTCCGGGAAGAAATGCCCAGCAAGCGCCCCGACGATGATCGCTGCAACGACCTGGGCGTAGAGGCGCTTGTAAATTGGCGTGCGACCTTGCGGCAATTGCGCAGCTGCCGCTGCACCGTGGCTTGCGACCAAGTTTCCCTCCCTGTGTTCGCGTCTGGGCGCGTTCTCGGGAAGATTGTGCAATGCTGGCAGAGGAATCGGCAACCTTGCCGAGGCCGAACTATCATCAACGTATTTTCAGATACTTATGCTGACCAATCGAGCTGTCTGTGCGGAAAACCGCACATGACGATTGCTAATTGTGCGGATTTCCGCACATTGCATATCCATGGGGGGCAAGACGAAACTCATCCAGGTCACGCGTTGGGCGGCACTCTTAGTCGGAGTCGCGACTGTCATTTGGGGTGGCCTCTGGGTCACGGACTCGGCGATGCGGAGCCGGGCTGTGGGCGAAGAAGCGAACGCGGCGCGCAACGAAGCCGCGATCCTTGCTGCCAGCCTCAACAGCGAACTCGATAAATTCAGCCTGCTCCCTATGGCTCTTACGAGAGACCCGCAGGTGAAGGCCCTCGTGGAAGGCGACCTTGGCGAGGCGGCATCGCTCAACCGAAGGCTGGAAACCCTGGCGACCCAGTCCGATGCCGCAGCAATCTATGTCATGGAGCGCGACGGACGTACGCTTGCAGCAAGCAATTGGAATCTTCCGACCAGCTTCGTAGGTTCCAACTACGCGTTCCGCGACTATTTCAAGCGGGCGATCGAACGCGGGTCGGCGACCCAATTCGCCTTGGGCACCGTGAGCCGAAAGCCGGGTCTCTATATCGCCAGCCGCATCGGTCCGGCCGGAAAACCCTCGGGCATTGTTGCCGTGAAGGTCGAGTTCGATGCCACAGAAGACAGTTGGCGGCGCACGACACGCGGCGTCTACGTGACCGACGCCGATGGCGTCGTCCTTCTTGCAAGCGATCCTTCCTGGCGGTTCCATATCCTTCCCGGTAATGAGGCCAAAGAACGCGACCTCGATCTCGATCTCAAGCAATTCGGGCTGAGCAAGCTACCGGCTTTGGAAATCGACCAGCGCGACCGCGGCGGGGAGATTGTCCAAGTCCCCCTGGTCGAAGCACAGCAGACAATTTCTCCCGCGGGTTGGGACCTCCATCTTTTCGTCGACCCAAGCCCACGCATAGCTGCGGCCGTGGCGACCGGGAGATTGGCCTTCGTCCTTGCACTGGCAGCGCTTGGTGCCCTCGCCATCGCCGCCTTGCTTGTCCGGCGACGTCACCGGACAAGGGAGGCGGCAGTGGTCGCAGAAAGGACAGCCATCCTGCGCGACCAGCTCTCGCAAGCCAACCGGCTGGCGACGCTGGGCCAGATATCTGCCGGTGTGAACCATGAGATCGGGCAGCCCGTTGCAGCGCTCCGCGTTTTCGCCGAAACCGGAGAAAAGCTCGTCACCTCCGGTCGCTCTGACGAGGCTGCTGCAAACTTTCGCGAGATTACCCGGCTTGCGGACAGGATCGGGCGGATTACCGGCGAGTTGCGAAGATTCAGCCGGCGGAATCCCGCCGAGCCGCGCGTCGCTGCGATCCGCGAGATCATCGAAGGGGCCTTGCTGCTGCTACATGATCGCATTGTTTCGCGTGAGGCGGGAATATTGCTCCCCCCTGCGGAACTTCTCGACGTCGAAGTGGCCGCCGAACACGTCCGGCTGGAGCAGGTCCTAGTCAACCTGCTCCAGAATGCACTCGATGCGAGCGGACCCGAGGCACCGGTATCTATCGAACTCACAATTGCCGAGCATGATGTGCGCCTCCACGTCCTAGATGAAGGCAGCGGGATCGACGAGTTGCAGAAGGAAAAGCTCTTCCACCCCTTTGCTACAACGAAACAAGATGGTCTTGGCTTGGGCCTGGTTATTTCGCGCGACATCATGCGTGACCTCGGCGGAGACCTGATTTTCGCGCCGCGCGCCAATAGAACCTGCTTCACCATGATCATACCGAGGTCGCTGTGACAGACCTGCTGACACAGGTGCTCCTGGTGGAGGATGATGACGCGTTGCGCGCAAGCGCCACTCAGGCACTGGAGCTGGAAGGGTTTGCGGTTGCCGCGTTCGCGGAAGCGGAAACACCGTTGCGATTGCTCACTCCTGACTATCCCGGCGTGGTCGTCAGCGACGTCAGGCTTCCCAAGCTGGATGGGCTTGAGTTCTTTCAACGAATGCGGGCGATCGATTCCGGGCTGCAAGTCATCTTCACGACCGCGCACGGCGACATCGAAATGGCCGTCGGCGCCATGCGCGACGGTGCTGCAGACTTCTTCACCAAGCCCTACTCGATCGCCCGCCTTGCCCATGCGGTCAGGCAGGCGCTGCGACAGCGTGCCCTGGTCCTCGAGAACCGCAAGTTGCGTGCCCAGCTGGACGGAGAAACCAGCAGGGCGACTTCGGTGCAATCCGCTGCAGCGCGGCGGCTTGAAGCAATCACGGATGAAGTGGCACGAACCGACGCAGACCTTTTGCTGCGGGGCGGGCCCGGGTCCGGCAAGAGCCATAGAGCCCGGCAAATCCATGAGCGAAGCGCGCGATCCGGGCGCGCCTTTGTAACCGTCGACCCCGGCTTGTTCGCTAACGCCGAGGCAGACTTGCTGCTATATGGTCGAGACCCCTCGGTCGCGCTTTCGCGATCAGGGATGATTGAACGTGCCAACGGGGGCACCCTTGTTCTAGAGGACATCGACCAGATCCCGTTCGCTGCGCAAGCACGTCTCGCCAGCCTGGTCGACAACCGAAGTTTTCTGGCCTTGGGCGCGCCCAAACCCCGCAGTGTCGATCTTCGAATAATCGCTACGGCTCGTGACGGATCAGTATTGGCCGGCAACCCCCTCGCGGAAAGGCTGACGGGCATCACCATCTCATTGCCCTCCCTTGGTGAAATGCGAGAAGATATCCCATCCACGTTTCGCCGCTTTGTCTCGGAATTCGAACGTGAGTTCGAGCGCGAAGCCGAAGCGGTGACAGAGGCGGAGTGGCATCACCTCCTCACCCACTCGTGGCCTGGCAATTTTCGCGAACTGCGCATGTACGCGCAAAACCTCGTACTCGGTCTGACTCGAATGGCGGACACCGGGGAAGCGCAAGCAACGGGTTCCAGCCTCCGGGACATGCTGGCCGCCTTTGAAAGGACGGTCCTCGAGGATGCACTCGCAAAAACCGGAGGCAACGTGGGTGAAGTGCAACGCGCCCTCTCGATTCCGCGCAAGACGCTTTACGACAAACTAGGAAAGCACGGCATCCTGCCCGCCGCGTTTCGCGACAACTGAGCACGCAAAAACTCATCGGAAACGACCAAACCCGGCCGAGACAGCGGAGTCTGATCGGGCTCGAAGACTAGCGCGCTCTTCCGCGGGCGCTGACTGGCCAGATGTCCACGAGCGTGTCGCCTTGGACCACGTGGTAGTGGTCGTAGAGGTTCACGGTCGGGTCGCAGTGGGGCACCACCAGGCTGACAGGATCTCCGGGACGAAGGCGGGTGCCGATTTCCGGCCCCACCAGCGCGCCATGTTCGTCGCCCATGAAGGCGAAGACCGTATCGGGCGACGCACCCTTGCCGACCCGCGGCGATCCGCCGTCGGTCGACAGCGACTTGAAGCCCGAATCGATCGTGACCAGGGCGCTGTGATTGGCGCTGACCACGCGCGCGTCGACCGCAAGAGACGTCTCGAAGGGAGCCGCGCCGCTACCGTCGAGGTCGCAGTCGAGATACTGCGTGTCCATGAAGACATAGGATCCGGTCTGCAGTTCGGTGAAGACCCCCAGCGCAAGGTCAATTGCGTGGGTTCCGGTGCCGGAACCGGTTACGATCTCGGGCGGAAAGCCGGCTTCGCACAGCGCGTCTAAGACGGTTTGGAGATACTGCGTGCGCTCCTCGATGGCGGCGCGGCGAGCGGCAAAATCCTCGATATGCTGCTGCATCCCGCAATAGAATTGCACGCCGCGCAGGCGCAGGTGCTCGCAATCGGCGATGGTTCGCGCGAGGTCGACGGCAGCGTCAGCCGATGCAACGCCGGTACGGCGAATACCGGGATCGATGTCGATGACCACATCGAGCAACGCATCGCTGCGCGCCACCGCACCATCGATGCTTCGGGCGATCTGCGGGTCATCGACGGTAGCCATCAGGGCCTCCGCGCGACGGGCAAGCTTCCCCAGACGTCCGATTGCGGCAGGCGCAGCCACGGGCGACGTGATGAGCACGCCTGCCACTCCCGCGTCGATCATCACCTCGGCCTCGCCGATCTTGGCGCAGCACACCCCTACCGCTCCGGCGGCGATCTGCCGGCGCGCGATGTCGACGCTCTTGTGCGTCTTGGCATGAGGGCGCAACGCCACTCCCCTGTCCGTCGCCTTTGCCTGCATCGCGAAGATGTTGCGATCAAGCTGGTCGAGATCGAGCACCAGAACGGGCGTATTGAGCGCGGCCCGCGATCCCTGCTGGCCAATCAGGTGTTCATGGAGTTCGCGGTCGTCCATCAGCCGAACAATTCTTCGAGGTGCGGGTTGAGAAACTTGCCGTCAGGATCGACCGTCCGGCGCACCTCGCGGTAGCGCTCGGCCATGGGATAGAGCGCATCGACTTCGTCACGCCTCAGCGTATGACGCTTTGCCCAGTGCGGCCTTCCTCCATGGGCACGGAAGATTGCCTCTGCATCCGCAAACAGTCTGCGCCATGGCATCTTGGCATACTGGTGCATCGATATCGCCGCGACCGGACCCGCATTCATCGGGCTCATCCAGATGTCATCGGCAGCGACGATGCGAAACTCGAAGGGGAATGAAACCGGCAGCCGCTTCTTCCGGATCCATGCGACCAGTTCTTCCAGCGTTTCCAGCCCGGCCGCCTGGGGCATCTCGTATTCCATTTCTTCGAATGGAATTGTGCGGTCGGAAGGAAAGATCGTGTGAGCGGGTCCCCTGCGCCGCCCGTTCATGTTCGATCGCATGATCAGGCGTTGCAAGGTGGGCACAAGCGGGGGAACAATCGCGCCGATGTTGAGCAGGCGACGGAAACTGTCCTCTTCCATGTCCGTCGTCGTCGGCGGCGGGTCGCAGGGATCACATGGCTCCAGCGTCTTCAGGATGACCGTGTCGGCATGCGGAAAGAGCCAGAACTCGACATGGCGCAGTTTGGTTGCCAGCTCGAAATACTTCTCGCGCACCTCGTCCCAGGGGCGCTTCTCGATCCGCTCGGCCAGGTGATAGGCGGGGACCACGTCGCACTCGATTTCAGTCGCAATTCCGAACATCCCCAGCGATAGGCGTTGGGCTTCGAACAGGTTACTCTCTGTATTCGCATCGCACCAGGTTACGGTGCCGTCCGCTCTGACAAGACGGAAGCCGCGCGCAAATGTGGCGAGATTGCCCAGTTCCCGGCCCGTTCCATGGGTTCCAGTTGCCATCGCACCGGCAAGCGACTGAGGATTGACATCGCCCTGGTTCGCCAGCGCCAGACCATTCTCCCAGAGTTGCTGGGTCAGGCGCTTGATGCTCCAGCCTGCAGGGATCCGTGCGGTTTGCCTGTCGGACGCGATCGTGAGGCGGGCGTCCAGGTCGGCCAAGCTAACGATAATGTCGTTGCTTGCACACAGCGGCATGAAAGAATGGCCTGCACCTGTAGGCCTGACTGTCCGTGAGGAACGCACTAGCGCGCCGAGTTCTTCCTCGGTCCGAGGCAGATGGACCTTACCGTCTGCGTTGACGCTGCCTGACCAGTTGGACCAACCCATCTCGTGTAAGCCTAACACGCGTGGGTGCCGATGCCAGTTTTTTTGCTGCAAAGACCAGTTCGGCAGTTTCCCGTCCATCATGCAGGCGCATGACGACG
The DNA here is from genome assembly GCF_015529805.1 of Qipengyuania soli. Taxonomy (NCBI): domain Bacteria; kingdom Pseudomonadati; phylum Pseudomonadota; class Alphaproteobacteria; order Sphingomonadales; family Erythrobacteraceae; genus Qipengyuania; species Qipengyuania soli. Next base: position 1,935,770 of record NZ_CP064654.1, read on the forward strand.
CTCAGCACTCCGCAGGCAAGCGCACAGGGACCAGTGATTTAGTCACTCACGTACCGTTCCCGAGAGGGAAGCCTCTTGGCGACCCTATCTTTCGGTCGTGGCGGTCGGTCCCCAACTCTTCGCGGCTGATTTCCCCGCTTTCGGGTGTGAGGCCAATATAACGACATACACCCGGGGAGACGAATCTTGATGCTCGGCATCACCCATTCGACGCCAGCAAGGACATCGCAAATGTTTGGACCTTCGAGCACATATGCAGCGCCAGGATTACATGTCGCGGAGCATACTCCCGGAGCATAACGACGAAAACCCCACTGGATGCAGTGGGGTGGACTAGACTTTTGTTTCCAATGAGACGGTGGTTGCGGGGGTTGGATTTGAACCAACGACCTTCAGGTTATGAGGGCTCTCCAGCCATCCTACTCCCTACTACGCCTCGATACCTTTATCTCCTTTTTTACAACGCCTTACGTTGACTATTCGCGAGTCTGACGACTGTGTGTCTACGCACGGTTTCGCTGCGTTTCTCTCCCGCCTGCTTCCTATTTGCTTCCGGAACGGACCTCGAAACCCGCACTGGTAACAGGAGGTCAGAATGGCAAAACTTACGAAGAGGCAAATCGAGAGCCTAGAGCCCGCTGAGAAAGACTACTTTGTCTGGGACACCGAGCTTTCCGGATTGGGCATTCGCGTTTTCCCGACCGGTCGCAAGCAGTTTGTCCTGCAATACCGCTTCGGCAAGACCAGCCGTAGGATGAGCCTTGGTCGTTTCGGTGCCATCACTCCGGACCAGGCGAGAGGCGTAGCCCTGGAGGCCCTCGTCAAAATCCGGCAGGATGTCGATCCGCAGCTCGAGAAGAAGCAGCGCCGAACAGCTATAACCGTCAAAGAGCTCGCCGACCGCTTCGACGAAGAACATATCGCCGTCCGGTTGAAGGTCAGCACCGCGAAGGAATACCGGCGCAATCTGAAGCTCTTCATTTTGCCGGCGATCGGTCACCTTCGCGTCTTGGATGTGACCCGAGCTGATATCGCCAAGTACCATCATGACTGGCGCCATCGTCCCTATCAGGCGAACCGCAACCTCGAGATCATCTCCAAGATGTTCAATCTCGCAGAGATGTGGGGACTGCGACCAGATGGGACGAACCCCCGCCGCCACATCAAGAAATACCCCGAGAAGAAGCGCGAACGCTATTTCTCGGCTGGCGAGCTTCGAGCACTTGGTCGAGTCCTCACCGAAATGGAAAAGGAGCGCATCGAGCTGCCCTCGGCGATCGCCGCGATCCGGCTGCTCCTGTTCACCGGCTGCCGCCTCGGGGAGATCATGACGCTTCGTTGGGACTTTGTAGATTTCGATGCGAAAGTACTGCGCCTGCCGGACTCGAAGACGGGTGCCAAGCTCGTGCATCTGGGTACCGCTGCACTGACCGTTCTCAAAGGTATCGACAAACCAAAGGATAGCGATTTCGTTATTGTCGGTCGCAAACCCGGTGCGCATTTGACGGACCTGCAGCCCTTCTGGCAGCGGTTGCGCGGCCGCGCCGGGCTCAAAGATGCGCGGATCCACGATCTGCGCCACACCTTCGCTTCCGTTGCCGTGAGCAACGGACAGAGCCTACCTATGATCGGAAAGCTGCTCGGTCACACGCAGGTACAGACTACCGCCCGATATGCGCATCTGGCCAACCAGCCGGTCATGGAAGCCGCTAATGATGTTTCGTCTCTGATTGAAGCACAGCTTAGCACCTGACGGTCCCAAAAATTCGGCGGGACCATTAGGATGACAGCTATGCGCCCCAATTTCGGCCATTGGAGGCCAGCCTCGAATGACCTGAAAGCCGAAGGTCCGCTTCCAAGAAGCTGGAGCTGTCTATCCGACGTCTGAGTTGGGGTTGAACGCCAACCTTACCTTGCTCAGCAGGCACCCGAGCAGCACTGCCGCCAGGCGTGCGCGGGAGGATGGGAGAGCGCGGTGTGATACCGCGCTCTCCTCACCCCGTTAGAAGTCCATCGCCGGCATCGGTGCGGGCGTGTCTTCCTTGGGCAGTTCGGCCACCAGCGCCTCGGTGGTGATAAGCAGCGAGGCGACCGAAGCCGCATCCTGCAGCGCGGTGCGCACGACCTTTGCCGGATCGATGACACCCGACTGCACCAGGTCTTCATATTCGCCGGTCGCGGCGTTGAAGCCGTGATTGTAGTCGTCGCCTTCGAGCAGCTTGCCGACAATATAGGCACCGTCTTCACCCGCGTTCTCGGCGATCTGGCGAGCCGGCGCGCGCAGGGCGCGACGCACGATGTCGATACCGGACTGCTGATCATCATTGGCGGCCTTGAGGCCTTCGAGCGACTTAAGCGCCCGGAGCAGGGCGATACCGCCGCCCGGCAGAATGCCTTCCTCGACAGCCGCACGGGTCGCGTGCAGCGCATCGTCGACGCGGTCCTTGCGCTCCTTGACCTCGACCTCTGTCGCACCACCGACGCGGATGACGGCCACGCCGCCAGCCAGCTTGGCCACGCGTTCCTGCAGCTTTTCGCGGTCGTAGTCGCTGGTCGTGGTCTCGATCTGGGCACGGATCTGGCTGACCCGGGCGTCGATGTCGGCCTTGTTGCCGGCACCATCTACGATGGTAGTGTTGTCCTTGTCGATGATGACCTTCTTGGCCCGGCCGAGCATGCCAATCGTGACGTTCTCGAGCTTCGTACCAAGTTCCTCGCTGACCACATTGCCGGCTGTAAGGATGGCAATATCCTCCAGCATGGCTTTGCGGCGATCGCCGAAGCCGGGTGCCTTAACTGCCGCGACCTTCAGTCCGCCACGCAGCTTGTTGACAACGAGGGTTGCTAGGGCTTCGCCTTCGACGTCCTCGGCGATGATCAGCAACGGCTTGCCCGACTGCACGACCTGTTCGAGTAGCGGGATCAGCGCCTGCAGGTTCGACAGCTTCTTCTCGTGAATGAGGATGTACGGATCCTCGAGTTCCACCTTCAGCTTCTCGGCATTGGTCACGAAATAGGGCGAGAGGTAGCCGCGGTCGAACTGCATGCCCTCGACCGTTTCGAGCTCAGTCTCGAGGCTCTTGGCTTCCTCGACCGTGATCACGCCTTCATTGCCGACCTTCTCCATCGCTTCGGCAAGGATGCGCCCGACGGTTTCGTCGCCATTGGCGGAAATGGTCGCGACCTGTGCGATTTCGCTGTTGGCGGACACCTTCTTGGCATGGCTTTCGAGGTCCTTGACCACGGTGCCGACGGCGAAGTCGATACCGCGCTTCAGGTCCATCGGGTTCATGCCGGCAGCAACCGCCTTGGCACCTTCGCGCACGATGGCCTGGGCAAGAACGGTAGCGGTGGTGGTGCCGTCACCCGCCTTGTCGTTCTGCTTGCTGGCGACTTCGCGCAGCATCTGTGCGCCCATGTTTTCGAACTTGTCCTTGAGTTCGATTTCCTTGGCGACAGTGACGCCATCCTTGGTGATACGAGGGGCACCGAAGCTCTTCTCGATCACCACGTTGCGGCCCTTGGGGCCGAGAGTTACCTTAACCGCATTTGCAAGCGTATCCACGCCGCGGAGCATGCGATCACGCGCATCCGACGCAAACTTTACTTCTTTCGCAGCCATCTGGCCTGCTCCTTTCTCTTCTTTCGATTGAACCGAAGATTGGGTTGATTGCTTACGCCGCCTTCTTGAGTTCGGCGGTGGTTTCAATGATACCGAGGATGTCGCTCTCCTTCATGATGAGCAGGTCCTCGCCGTCGATCCGCACTTCGGTGCCGGACCACTTGCCGAACAGGATGCGGTCGCCCGCCTTGACGGCGAGTTCCACCAGCTTCCCGGCATCGTCACGCGCACCCGGGCCAACGGCGACGACTTCGCCTTCCATCGGCTTTTCCTTGGCGGTGTCAGGGATGATAATGCCGCCGGCCGTCTTTTCTTCGGCCTCGATACGGCGAACCAGCACGCGATCGTGCAAAGGTCGGAAATGCATGCATAACCTCCATTACAAAGCGAAATGACTTACAGCGCCTCCCCCGGATGATCGGCAGGAGGCATTTCGCGATCTAGTTTTGCTGGAAACGGCTTCAAGAGGTCCAAATCAAATTTTTTGGCACTCGCCGATTGCGACTGCCAATGGGCGCTTTCCGGAAGCCTTATCAGGGCCTTGACGGTCTGAAATCGACTCACAAAATACGTCGAGCGGAGCAATCCGCAGTGAGTGACCAGCGGCAAGGCAGAAAGGAGGATTTTCCTATGTCGCAACCATTCGCGCGCTACCTGCATCCGTTCGATGTAGCGCATCATCCCTCGCTTGAGCCCGAAGTGAAGCGAGCCATCCTGGCTTCCTGGGCGTCCGATCGGCATGCCGTCGAAAATCATCCTGCAATGCGCCAGCCTCCCGAACTCAAAGCTCCGGTTTCCGTTGACGATGTATTCGCGGCACTGCGCTCGCTCGACGGCCCAGACAGCCAGCCCACACTGCAATGACCGACCGCGCTTTCCTGGTTCAGCTGGAAGGATACGGGCTGACCACGGCAGAAATCTGCTATTTCATGCCGGATTACCCCTCGCTCCTGCAGATTTATGCCTGGCAGGAATACGATGCAGCACCGGATTTTCCGGTGCTGTTCGATTTCCTCGCGCATTGGCGGCGCGAGATCGAGGCGGAGATAAGGTCAGTCCGAATCGCCCATGAGAAAATGATCCGGCCAGCGAGCTGGCGTTCGGCGGACGGCGTGATCTCGTGGGAGTAGCAGAGCCGGGTGATTGAGCTTGCAGGCCCGTATTCATGCTAATGGAAACGAACTGCTGACTAGTAAATTCTAGAAACCTTCGCCCACTTGAGAGGCTGCTTTCCCATTTTCTCGCACTGAAAGCTGCCAGTCGGTTTCCGACCCGATTGCGGACGTTTGCTTGCGAGCGGCAATTTGCTGAAAGTGGCCACGTGCTCATGGAGCCCGGAACCGCTGCAATCGGAGCTTTCCGCCCATTCGGCCTAAGGTGTTTAACGGGATAGCTCGCCACTGGCCGCTTGCTCTGATCCCCCACTGCCTCCACAAGCGTCCGCGAAACGATAGGGAGAAAGAGATTGCTGTTCCACACAATGGTAGGCTCAAACGACATTGAGCGGTCGCGGCAGTTCTACAACGCGGTTCTGGGTGTTCTGGGAATGCCAGAGCCGATGAACAATATTGCCGGTAGCGGACATATGCGCCTCTTCTACCCGAACCCGGGCGGAACAAACTTCATCGTCACTCAGCCGATCAACGATGAACCTGCCACCGTGGCGAACGGGGCTACGGTTGCTTTCTCGTGCGATTCGCCCGAACAAGTTCAGCAATTTCATGATGTGGCCGTCGCCAACGGCGGAACGTCAATCGAAGACGCTCCCGGCCCGCGGGAGTCTGCGATGGGAACGATCCACCTGACCTACGTGCGTGATCCTGACGGCAATAAACTTTGCGGGATCCACATCCCCGGATAGAGTTTTCACCCGTCTATGGACCGATCGACCGATCGACCGAGCGATTGGACGTTCGGTAGGGCCGAGGGCAACCCTCCCCACATGTGGTCAGACAGCTAACCACCCCATCTGACGACGCTTTCACCGAGCTAGCGCCGTACCAGGAGTGGATGGGCAGCTAACGACCCGATTGGAGACAATGGCGCCTAGCTACTTTGACGCTCTCATTCTTTTCATCAAAGAATTTCTGAGTAATCACTGAAGTCAGGTCGATCGATTTGATTGGCTCGCGGCGGCGCTAGCAGGGCCACCAATAGAACCGGCCGTCGAAGCTCTGATCTGAGTCCCGAGGTGTTCTTAAGCCCAGCTAGAATTGATCGACTTGCTCCTGTTCCAAGCAACTCGGAAATCGCAGGCACCAAAGCGCGAAGGCAGCGGCCAGACAGAAATATGCATAGGTAAACCCAAGCAAGACCAAGTCATCAGGCATATTTGCCAAACCTACTTTGATTTCATTGAGCGCGAAATCCCAAGGAACAGTAATCCCGCGCCCATCCGGAGCGTACTAGATGGCTGGCGATCCACAATCCGGAAGAGTGCGCATAGGTGCATTAAAGATCCAAGGGTTACAGGCCCCTGGCTTAGTTAGGATGGAAAAATCCTCGTGTTTATTCATTGAAACACTTTAGTTTTTCCGCACACTCTCATATCCGCTATTTGGCGCAAGTCAGTTTCCTACCTGGAGTGAATTATGTCGAAGTCGCTAGTCTGGAGCCTGATTCTTCCCGCGATGGCAGCAATAGGTGTGGGAGCCTACGGATTTCTGTTCGGCGATGAGGTTAGCGCTGCCCGTGACGGTACTATTAGTTCATCAACAGAAGGCGCCTTAGACCCTCCCGAGTTGTGGACCTGCGAACGCATTTACCCGGAATACAAAGCTTATCTTGATGCGGGTAATGCTCCTGAGGCCTGGATACATGTTGGCAAGGTCTACAGGGATGCCAACAGCGGTAAAATCTACACTTGGCGAAATTGGATCGACTGGGCCAACGTGAGCAACTGTGGTGGTGACGCACTGCTGGCCAAGCCTGAAATGTCTTCGAGTGAATGGTTAGGTTTGGCGATTCCGCAGTTTGGTGTGGGCCTAGTCGCTGCGGAAAGAGGTAGCGGTCCCAAGAGTCCGGGGTGATTGGCGAGGAATCGCAGCGCGCAGGCGTTCACCCAAGCGACCGTTAAATCCAACGGCCAGTCCAAAATTGCCTAACCTTCCGCTGTGCACGCCTACAGCTTGGAGCTCGCCATCAATTCGGACCAACAGTGGGGCACCGCTCCAGCCCCCTTTTGTAGGACAACTGTGTTGCAGGACAATCGATCGTTCCGCCTGCGGCCATGCCAAGCAACTTCGAGTGTTTTTGTTGGCTCTTCGCCCTGACTTCGACGAAGCTACTATCATGACTTCGCTCCTGCTCGGAAAGTCAGGGGAAGTCGCGACCTGCAATGGAGTGACGGCCTCAGGTGCGGAGTGATCAAGTGTGAGGACCGCCCAGTCGGTTGCATTGGACAAGTGTCTGGTCTGGGGAGAGCCGCCCCTTTGTACGAGTTCAAACCTCGAGCTAAAAGATTGGACTCCGTAGCTATCGTAGAGAGTAAATCGGCAATCGCGAAGGTCCTTGGCGACATCAACGTTTCGCCTGCGGAAAGTGTCAAAATGAGCTACCGTGAGGACAGTCTTCTGGTCGCCGACCAGAGTTCCAGTCGTGCGCCAACTTGTAAGCCCGGAGCGGCAGTTGATCGCGCCGATAGGCGAGACTGAAAAATTCTGAGTGGCTCGCAAAGGTGGCGGTTGTTGCAAGCCGAAAAGCGCCATCGCCAAAACCAGCGCTGAGATACATCGCTTCATAATCGTGCCAATCATTCTCAAAGGCTTGGCAGCATTGTATGTGTACGAAGACCTGTCGGCACTCAGGGGAACTACCTAGGATCCAGCCGTCGAATGCGACATCAACCGCCGAGACAAGGTCAGCCGCGCGAGTTGTTCTCCTTGAGATCCTCTTCGTCGATCCTCCGCTCGACTTCGATCTGGCGCTGCAACGTCTGCTTCACCGCGGTCTCCCCTTGGCCGGTCAGCCTCACATGAACCCGTCGCGCATCTCTTGGGTCACTAAGCCTTTCGACGAGGCCCATTGTGAACAAAAGGCCAAGATACCGAAGTGCGGTCGTGGTAGGGACCATCGCCGCTGAGCAAACGCTCGTGATGCTAACCTGCTTATGACGACGCTTATTGTCGAACAGGTCGAGCAGCATCGTCCAACAGGCTCCCGTCGACATTTCTGCCGGCAAAAATTCGGTCCGCGCTCTTTTTCGAGCAAGCTCCTTTCTCGCCGCACGCCATAGCTCGTCGTCTCCTATCAAATCCGTTGAATATTGGATGGCTTGGATGGGTTTGGCATCTTGCCGGTAGAGTTCGATTGTGGCGCCTTGCTCCTCCGTCAGGCCGAGAATGCGAGTTGCAAGGTCCCTGAGCTCAGCAACATTCTCCTTCTTCACAATATCCCCCGATCAGCCATGCTGCAGATGTTTGCATCAGCCAGAATGATGTGGTCACGAATTTCGATCCCCAATGGCCGAGCCAAACTCTGGAGATTGATGGTCGAGCGAATGTCGTCTTCGCTTGCGCTTGCGTTCCCGGAAGGATGATTATGGGCCAGGATGACAGACCTGGCCTTCAGGTCGAAGGCGGACTGTACGATCGTCCGTGCCGAAGCTTGCACCATGGATTCGCCGCCGAAGGCCAGCCACTTGTATGCAATAAAGCGCCCTGCACCGTCACCGAAGACGCCCAACAGACGCTCTTCGACGAGGCCCGTGAACTGGGATTTGAGCCAAAGCCTGAATCTCGCATCACCGCTATCCAGGTTCGAGCGCGAAACTCCTGCCTCAAGGCCCATCAGGAACAAGGCTCGGGTCGAGATCAGGCTCTCGTGCCACGTTTCACCAGGTTTGGCACACTCAGATATCGCCAGCGACGGGGCCGCCATTACCCCACCTATCGAACCGAAGCGAAGAAGTAGGCGCTCGGCAATTCTCGTCGCGCTTCTGCCCGCAATCGGCTTCAACTGCGTGGAGAGATACTCGATCTGGCTACTGCAGGAGTTCGCGTAATGGTCCCGTACCCGGCCAGAAGGATCACCAGCCAGAAGGGGAGACGTTCCATGATCGCATAGGTAATCGGAAACATCGCGTCGTCGATCGCCCGAAGGATGTGCCCGAGCACCGCTAGGAACTGTGCCGAACCAGCCCAAATCACCCACCACCGGTCAGCCTTTAGGGCGGCCGTCAAGATGACGGCAAAGAGCGCCAGATCCAGCGGGAAGTGCCAAAGGTGCAAGCCCCAATAGGATCCCCTCGCTCCCAATGCGAAATGCAGAAGCTGGTCGACGACAAGCTGGGCTGACAGCGCGGTGGCAACGAGCCTTTCGGACAGCCCACCGCGCCGCCATGCGAGCCAGCACACCACCAAGAGAAGCGCGCATTGGATTGCAAATCGAACCATACACGGTTCCGCTGCCAGATCGCAGAGTCATCTGCAATTCAAGCTGCACGAAATTCTTCGTCAAGCTCTGCACCAGTGAAAACCTGCTCATCAGGGCACCATGGTTCTTCAGGCCCCATCATTTCCCGTCCAATTTCGCGCAGCTTGGCGTGAGCGCGGAAAACGTCTGCTTGCGCGTCCATCAGCCTAGAAGTAGCGCGCTGCAAATGCCGCAAAGCAACTTGGGCTTCGCCCTTCGGCGCCCCGCTGACCTCGACACTGGCGGTTGATACGGTGGCGATAGTATTCGCGGTCGCCGTGGTGGCCTCGGCGAACGCAACCTCCGTGGCAACAATTTCACGTGCGATGCGAGCGGTCGCAGCTGAGAGAGTAAGGGACATCAAATTTCTCCGGCTCAAAGTGGGCCGAAGATCGGGACTACGAGACGATCATCTCATTCAGCCCATTGGCTACCCCGATGAGAACCAGGAGGACCGCGGCAATGAGTAGAGCCCCTCCACCCATCATCGCCAATCGCGCGCCGATTCCAAATCGAGCCAACTCAAACTTCGGCACCGGAGAGACGTTTGGGTAATCCCAAGGCGCAGCGTCGAAGAACTCTGCATGAGAACCAACATCTGCGAATGAGAAGACCTCTGCGTCCTCGCGGCTCGCATCGAGTGCATCCAATCCTTCAGGACGCGTTAGGGGGATTGCTCCACCGGGGGAATTATCCCCCTCAGTGTAGTTGGCTCGGTATATGCGAGCAGCCTCGCCACGACTGACGCCGCCGAGTTTCTGACGGACTGCATCAATGCGGCGGTCCACCATCTTGGGAGAGATGGAGAGGATCCGTGCCACTTCCTTTGAAGTGTAGCCCTCTGCAACTAGTTGAATTGCCTCGCACTGCTTTTCAGTGAGAGCAACATTCCCAGAGCTTCTGCGATATCTCTGCATCCGTTCTCAATATACGAATTTCGCTAACTCAGAAAGGTCTGGATAGCTGAATGCGATGGTACGGTGCGAAGAGCTACTGCGATGCGCACCCAATTTTCTCGCGCAACCGTTCGCGAGCATGAGACAGGTCGATTGCGACCAAGTAGAGCGAGAGGGCATCGGCCTTCTCCAACGCAGCCTCGACCTCGGTCAAAAGCGTGACCAGTTCGGCTGGCTTCTGCGCAGGCGGACCCTCATTCATCGAGGAAAAGCCATAACCGAAGTTTGATGAAAATCTAGTCAACATCAGTCCACCGCCTCGCGAGCTAGTGAGCGCGATCCGAGCCGCGAGCATGCAAATTCCCAAACATCAAAATTTGCTCGATTTCCAGGCAAAGGCTTTCGGGAACAATCCGCACGGGTGGGCCCAACGGGCTTCCGGAATGGCACGAACGCAAGTTGTCCAGCACGGCCTCCTTGATTTCATCGTCCGTGAAAGGGATTTGCGTTTCGCCCAGTTGCATGTCCCGACCTATCGCCAAAAGCTGTGTGGTCTCGGTTGCCAAGCAAGGCGACTCGTTGTCGAGGGAACCAGAGACCAATTGAAACCCCGTCATACCAGCGCACATCGCCGTCAGCCTAGTACGGGATTCCACTCACGCTGTCTCTGACCCTGAAAAGGTAGGCCATCTGACGGCAAGAAGGCAAAGGAGACGAAACACTACGTAGGATCACGTAGTCCAACTGAAATCCGAGATTCACCATGGCCCATTATCACGCGACCATGATGGACGCTTCCCAATCGAGACGGGCACATGTGCGAACGAACCTCTTCGCAGTAGCGTCGATCGCATCTCCCAGTGTCTCAGCCCCGGTTCGGGTTCGTAATCTCTCAGATCTTGGCGCCTTGGTGGAGGGGGCTGAGCTTCCGAGGATAGGTGAGCGGATAACGCTTCGCAGGGGCGACCTTACTGCAAGCGGAAAAGTCGTTCGAAAAATCGCTGACAGGGCCGGACTCCAGTTCGACCGTCCAATTCAGGTGGCTGCCTGGTTGCCTTCTGGAGTGCGAGACCAAGCAGCGGTGAATGCCCAAGTTGCGGAAGCACGTGCTTCGTCCATTGGCGGACAACAGGGCGCGTGCCCGAATCCAGTTCCACAGACGGTTCCCATGCGAGAAGAGCTTGAGAGCGTCGCCGATATGCTAGTCGCATTGGCAGACGCCTTCAGCGAAGATCCAAGCATTGTCGAAAGGTACCTAACCCGCCTGCAAGTCCTCGATGTCGCGGCGCAGAAGATTCGTTATTTTGCTCGGCGATAGCTTCGTCACCCCATCGTGAATTTCCCTGAAAGTTCCTTACCAAAAGGATGACGATGAGTGTGATTGGTCTTCAGGAACAAGGTGGGCTGTGTCACGACCACCTCACGCTGGAATGATAGCATTGCGGCGGTCGACCGACTCGCCCCTTTAGATGGTCATTCTTGCTAGCACCTTGGTGGTCCGAAGCTCACGTCATGCAGGTACCGGTAATGGCAAGTTCGCAGATAGGCCGCTTTGGTTCAAACTGGATGCAATTCCGGCGTGGGAACGGGATTTCAGATACCTATGCATCCAATCTGGAAGCAGTTGCGATACCTCCACGAGGCTATTTGCGTCACCTTCCCGATCATGGAGAAAAAACAAGGGCTACATGTGGTTGGCGGAACCAGCCGATCGAGAGCTGAGCAGGCAACTCTTGCCTTCGATCTGGGCTACCATTGCGAAGTCTATTCTGACGAAACAGAACTCCTTAAACACAAGCCACGAGATGGAATTGTGCTCGCATACGATGACCCGGATCGCGGAGGCGTGGCGCGTTTTCTCCGGGTTCTCGCCCAACGAGGCATCTGGCTCCCGGTGATTGGGACCTGTCCCTCCCCGCGTCCTAGGAACGTCGTGGATGCGGTCAAGGCCGGAGCCTTGGATTATCTCAGTCTGCCCTTGCGAAAGGAACGGTTGTGCGACGCTATCGTGCGTATCAATAGTGAGGCAGGAGCTTTTGCTGATGCTCACCGCAGGATGATCGAGGCCCGAAATCGCATTGCGGTCCTCTCGACCCGCGAGCGAGAGGTGCTCGATTGGCTTGCCGAGGGTTGCAGCAACAAGCTTATCGCGAGCGAGATGTCGATTAGTCCGCGGACGGTCGAAATCCATCGTGCCAAGATGATGAGCAAGCTGGGTGCGGACCACGTCAGCCAGGCCGTGAGATTGCGCATGGAAGCAAATCTGGAAGGCAACGTGAGCAGCAGGCTGAGTGCATGACATAGATCCTGCGTTAAGACCTCCTAGCGGGTTGACCCGCGCCTCCGTCCTTCAAATCTTCGAGTTCCCTTAGCGGACGATCCGCAAGCAACCCAATTATGGAACACAGGGCAATCGGTCGGACCGACTGCTTTCCACCCACTTCATGACTGATTTATCAAGCTGGCGGTGTGCCAGGAGAGGACGGGCCGCTAACGACCCGTTAGGAGACCGGCAGCTTCCGGAAAGGCCTGAGGGTATAGCAGCCGTTTCCTCACCCTCTTTCGGCGTCAGCAACAATCAACGCAGAGATAGCGTTGAAATAGACAATCAGGATTCCTGCGCGATTGCTGATGTTACATTTTGTCGCATTCGCAGCTCGCGAGACCGAGGCCGACAATTCCCTCTCTTCGATGGCCTTTATGCCGGGGACATGTCATTTCAGGGCGTTGCGAAACGCGTCGATAAGCCAACTGGTCGATGGGCCTGGCCGGGTATCACGCCGCCAGATCGCGCTAAAGGTATAGTTCGCCCCAGGCTTCTCGGGCAGTTCCAGCTCAACAAGTATGCCCGTTGCAATGTCGGCCGCGACCATCGGTCGCGGCATATTGCCCCAACCAATCCCTTCCCTGAGGAGGGCATGCTTGGCACCGAGATCGCCAAGTCGCCAGCTAAGTGGGCTGAGGACGGAGAACTCGCGGCCTTCGGTAAGACTTGATCGGTCGGTCAGGATCAACTGAAGATGCTCGCGACTTTCACCCGTCTTGATCCCAGCCCGTGCGAGTGGATGCGCGGGGGAAGCTACCGGTACAAGTTCGACTTGGCCGATAACCTGCCGTTCTAGGTCGGGACTGTCTGCGATCACCGGACCGCCAATGCCGAGATGACTCTCGCCGCCAAGCAAACAAGCCGCAACCGCCCCTAGCCCTTCGACGCGCAGGGTGAGCGCGACCGTCGGGAACATACTCCGAAACTCTCGTAGCACCCGCGCGGTCACCTCGCCCGGCACCATGACGTCGACGACCAACCCAACTTCGCTCTCGAGCCCCGCGTGCAAGCTGCGAGTCTTGGCGATGAGCGCGTCGGCCCGGTCGGCCACCGCGCGTGCTTCGGGCAGAAGCCCACGGCCTGCGTCGGTCAATTCCGGCTTGCGCGAACCCTCGCGCAGAAAAAGGGTAACGCCGAGCATCTGCTCCATCTGTGCGATGCCATAGCTAATGGCAGATACCGCGCGTCCCATGCGCCTTGCAGCACCGCCGAAGGTTCCCTCCTCCTCGACAGCAAGGAAAATGCGCAACTGATCCAAGCTCGGTTCGCCGATTTTCACTGTTCGACTTTCCTGAACATTCTTGCGCGTTTTATCTCACTTATCTGGCAATCGGACAAGGCATATCTCCGCGTCACAGACTCACTCCCGTAGGAGAAATAGAATGATCGAACTTCGTCCTTTCGAAACTCTGGGTGCGGCCAATTATGGCTGGCTCGATGCGCATCACCACTTCTCTTTCGCCGATTATCATGATCCTGCCCGGGTCAACTGGGGCGCGCTCCGCGTATGGAACGATGACACCATCGCGCCCCAGACCGGCTTCCCGACCCACCCTCACAACGACATGGAAATCATTACTTATGTCCGCAAGGGAGCCATCACCCACCGTGACAGCGTAGGCAATGCGGGTCGCACCGAAGCAGGCGATGTCCAGGTGATGAGCGCCGGTTCCGGCATTCGTCATTCGGAATACAATTACGAGGTCGAAAATACCCAGATTTTCCAGATCTGGATCATCCCCTCCGAACGTGGCGGCGAGCCGGGCTGGGGCGCTCGCCCTTTCCCTAAGGGCGAACGTGCCGGCAAGTTTGTCCCACTCGCAAGCGGAAGCGCGAACGATGACGATGCCCTGCCGATCCGTGCCGATGCCCGGGTTTTGGGCGCAACGGTAAAGGCTGGCGAAAGTGTGACCTACGCCCCGCGCGATCCTTCGCGGCACCTCTACCTCGTCCCGGCCACTGGACGGGTGAAGGTCGAGGACGTCGAGGCACGGGCCCGCGACGGCATCGCCATCACCCAGCAAGCTCATGTGACCATCACCGCGCTGGAAGACAGCGAACTGGTGCTCGTCGACGCGGCCTAACCAAGGACCCAATCCCCCGGCCCTGCCCCTCATCTCCCCCTCTCTCCCAAGGGGCAGGGCCACCCAGATCCAAGGAGAATTGCCATGTCCACTATCCTCCACATCACCGCCAGCATCCGCAGCAACGAAGAGTCAGTCAGCCGTAGCCTTTCGAGCAAGCTCGTCGACAGCCTTGTCGAACGCAATGGAGCCAATGTCGTGAACCGCGACCTCGCGGCGAACGATCTGCCCTTCATCGATGCCGTGCGCTTCGCCGCGAACCTCGTGCCGCTTGCCGAACGCAGCGATGAGCAGCGCGAACTGGCGGCCATCGCCGACACGCTGATCGCTGAACTTCAGGATGCTGACACGATCGTGTTCGGTGTTCCGATCTACAACTTCTCAGTGCCAGCTACGGTTAAGGCCTGGGCCGACCTTGTCGCCCGCGCGGGAACGACTTTCCAATACACTGCCAATGGTCCTGAGGGCCTGCTTACGGGCAAGAAGGTTTACATCACTACCACCTCGGGCGGCACGCCAGTTGGCAGCGCCTATGACTTCATGACCCCGTGGCTCACCCTCTTCCTCGGCTTCCTTGGCATCACCGATGTCGAGATCGTCGCAGCAGACGGCATCATGGGTGCCGACGGAGAAGCCAAAATCGCCTCGGCCCACGAACAAATCGAGATGCTTGCTGCCTAGGCCCTTTGCACCCCCTCAAAAAAGGAATCTCACAATGAACACGATCACCGAAAGCTACATCAAGCCGAACACCGCCAGCACGTCGATCGACTGGCTTGCACTTGGTGCGCGCATCATGCTCGCCGCTATCTTCATCCTCGCCGGGTTCAACAAGGCTGCCGATCCCGTTGGGACCATGGGCTACATCGGTTCGGTCGGGTTGCCGTTTCCCGAGCTGGGGCTGTTTGCAGCCATTGCGATCGAAGTGATCGGGGGACTAGCGTTGGTCGCCGGCTTCAAGACCCGCGCGGTAGCACTTGTCCTCGCAATCTTCAGCATTGTCACCGCGGCAATCTTTCACAGCCAGTTGGCTGACCAAGTTCAGTTCGTGATGTTCTTCAAGAACTTCGCCATGGCCGGTGGTTTCCTGCAGGTAGCAGCCTTTGGCCCTGGCCGCTTCTCGCTGGATCGTCGCTAATCCGCGGTCCAACTAATGGTGCTGGGGGGCTTCGACTCCCCAGCGCTACAAGTCTGAAATTTGGAAACCATCTCGGATACCTTCCTCACGCTAGCTCCCTTAGGATCTGCAACTTAGGCAATTTTCGAGTACCTTAGCGTTCCAGCGGGCTGTTCGTCTTTCCTGACCCCTCCCAAAGGCTCCTTGCCGACGATTGCCAAAAACGAGTTCAATGTCACGAAATGGGGCCGATCGCGGACTGTCATCTTCTAACTGACTAGGCGCGGAAAGCGGACCTTCAGCAAACGGCTCAATTGCGGTCGGTCAGTTACGCGCCCCGATGTCGGCCGTACCTAGCATCCTCACCGATGCCTGAAAGCCGCCATAAGGTTTGGGCGAGATCCGATGCCATCGCGTTCTTCACTTGGCCAATCCTTGGCCGAGGAGAAACGCCATGGGCTACTCACACTATGATCCGGGAATGCAGGATCGACCACCTTGGAACGCCGGCAAGAAAGTCGGGACCAAGCGACCACTGTCGCAGAAGCAAATATGGGCTGTTCGCTTCTTTCTCGATCGCGAGCAACGTATCCGAGACCGAGCGTTGTTCGACCTCGCCATCGACAGCAAGCTGCGCGGCTGCGACCTGGTCAAACTCAAGATCGGCGACTTGGTTGCCGGCAGTGAGATCCGGCGACGAGCGACTATCATCCAGCAAAAGACGCACCGGCCTGTTCAGTTCGAACTGACGAGCGACGTACGGGCCAGCCTCATGGCGTGGTTCGAGCGTCGTGGCGGCACGATAGAGGATTATGCCTTCCCGAGCCGGATAGATTGCAACGGACATCTGAGCACCCGGCAGTATGCTCGGCTGGTTGATGAGTGGGTCACAGCTATCGGACTTCGCCGGGAGGAGTACGGTACACACTCGATGCGGCGAACCAAGGCTTCGATGATTTACAAGGCAACGGGCAACCTGAGAGCCATCCAGATATTGCTCGGCCATTCCAAGATCGAGAACACTGTCAGGTACCTTGGTGTCGATATCGAGGATGCCCTACTGCTCGCTGAGCGAACAGAGATCTGAGACCGAGGCGGCCCTTCCTCTAACGGAAGGGCCGCTTTCCCATCCTACGGAGTTAAGAAAGCGTGATTACGGGGGGAGCGCGTACTTCTCGAATTGAGAGAGTCGGTGTTTGAGATCTAATTGCTGTCCTTGCAAGGAATGGACTTCGCAAAATGGTCTCTTGATTTTTGTTGAGGCAGGTGAGGTGTGACGAGGCAGTGACCATTTAACGGAAGGCCCGGCAGTCGGTGCACCTTAAATTTGTTCTAGCGACTGCCCAATCTTGATGTGCGCGAACTGTGATGGTGGCGCCGTTCTCGCCTCAAAGGGAACATCGAATGTCCGCGAGTAATTGGAAAAACGCTCTCTTACCTCTGAGTCCGTTATCCCAAACTCACCGAGGCTATATCTGTGGGGTCGTCTCTTGAGTTTGGCTGAGCGGGAAAGGTACTGCTTCATTGCCGTTAATGCGGGCCCAATATCCAGCTCGAGAAATCCGTACACTCGCTTCATGGCTCCAAGCCAATCCCTATCGATATCGTCATAGTGCACGTCGATCGTCTTGCTATCGAGAATGCTCTGCCTTGCTTCCTGCATGCGCTGTACCTTGAGTTCAGTCTTGCGAAGCCATTCCCTCCCGACTTTCTGAGGATCGGGCTTGTCCGAGTAGATTATGGTCTGGTTCCAAGCCAGTGATGCAGCACTTCCCACCAGTTTCACAGGATCTCTGTGGGTGAAGATGAGTCGGGCATCTGGAAAGACTTTGAGGAGCGCGGGCAAGTCCAACATGTGCTGAGGGGTCTTGAGAAGCCAAGGGCGATTGCTCGACGTCTGCTGTGACCAGCCAATGAGCCGCAGGAGATTGGCCATGTATTGATACGCTGGTGTAGCATCCTGACCCTCGCACCATCGGGCATAAGTGGGGACCCGCCATTGGGCTTCATGCTTCATACCCCACATGCTTGCCACGAGCAGACCCAACTCTTCCTCGGGCTCAAAAGGCCCCGTGGGGTGAATGGACAAAGTCCGCGGATTGGCGAGACGCGCGATGGCCATGATCCGGCGCGCTACCGCTGGTCGCGGATCGCTTATTTTGCCTTCGATGACCTCTTGGAAACCTGGCTGCGGAACGGGGCTTATGGTCTCGAAACTGCGAAGGTGACTGAAACGTTGATCAGCTGCCAGTAGACGATGAAGTCGCGTCGTGCCGGATCGCATGGGCCCAACAATCACGACCGGGCGCGATATTGGTCTCGCAAGTATCTCCGGATGATCTCTGAACCACTTTTGAGCCAGCAAGCGACCTCGAAGGACGTGCGAGAATTGCTTTTCAGCAGACCACTCTCCAGCGGGGTTCAAGTGCGCCTCATCGGCCAACGACTCTAGCAACACCTCCATAGGGGTTTCGAACCAATTATCGCCGAAGTCGTTCAGTCCGGCATCGGATACTGCCTTTTCCAGCAAGTATTCCCTTTGTAGGGGTGCTTTCTCGATAACACCTGTCTTGTTGCCAGCTCGGATGGTGGCATTCAGTAGATCAATGAAAGGCGAGCGTCGCGGCGGTCGGATGATCTTATCGTTCAACTTTTTCGCCTATTTGGTGCTCGACCGCCCAATCGCTGCCTGCTCAGCCATTGTCAGACTACCGATGACTACACGTGGAGGTTCCCTAAGCGTGAGCCAACAAGCCAAAGTGGGCTTGCGATCTGATGCAGCATGATGTGGCCGACCAAACTCTATTGCCACGGGACGTCGGCCGGATCACCATCACCTCATCGCCTTGTTAGTCAGCGAGGGAGTGCATTCGTGACTTCGAACCTCAATCAAGTCTCGAAAAGCGCACCAGCCACTGAGGAACAATCCCGGCGAGCTGACCGTTGACTGGATAGAGCGAGTCGTCTGCGCTCTCCCTCCTCACCTGGGTCGCGGGCGGCCTGCTTCGCGTTCTGGAACAATCTAGGCCGTTGAGCGTTGGGTCGCTGGGATAATTAGGCAATCAAGTATTATCCTGCGGTAGCGCTGCCTCGCCCGACCGCAGATGCAGTGCGGGGCAGTTGCTACCACCATGTCGATACAAGTTTGGGGCAACCGACAGCGAGCCGCGTTCCGCCATACATCTTCGACCTTGGCTGCATCATTTCTAATCCTCATTCCACTCACTGGTTGTGATCAGCGACCCAAACAGTGGGATGCGATGATATTTCCCGATGCCCAAAGCGATGTTGGCCAGGTGACAATCCGCGGCTTTACGAGTGCTGAGCTTTGCCAGAAGGCGGCCACTGACAGGTTGGAACAACTTGGAGCGCGTAAGAACGGCAGGTTTAAGTGCGGCTATCGCTGTGGACCAAACGTTGAGTTCGGCGGATCCTGGTCGTGCGAAAAAGTCCTTCGGAGCGAAGACCTGCCAGTCGATGCTGAGAAGGACCGGATGCCCGAATGACTTTTGAGGGAATTGTCAGAGACTCTCGACTTATCAAATGCTATGACTCGTTGCGGAGCGACGATCAGTCATCACTGCGACCCGGATGACGGTTTCTAGCCCCAAGGATCGTCGCTCCACTCTCGATTTGGGCTTCCTAGAGCGGACTTGCTTCGTCCCAACCTGGCAGCACTGGGACGTACGCTGACGGTCTGCTACTGGCATATAGCTAGATCGGCCAAACTGGCACGATCTGGGTGGGAAGCAGACATAACTTACGGTCGGAATGATCATCGAACCAGGTCGATCCAGCATAGCTTGAATTGTCCAGTGGTCAGAGTAGTTTCAGCCTAGACGACAAGGTGGCAATGGATCGAAAGGATTCCTTATGGTCGGGATCTTCGTACTGGCTACTGCTGCTCTGAGCGGCCAAGCGGAGACGACCAGCACGCATCCGCAAGAAGTAGAACAGCGGCTTTCTCATCTCGTTGGCGATTGGACTATCGCAGGCGAAGAAGCGACTTATCGTGAAACCTGTGAGTGGTATGCCAATCGCTCGTTCGTGGTTTGCTCGAGCAGCGACAGCAGCGATGGTTCGAAGTCCCAGAGCGTTCTTGGCTATTCCTCTATAGAAGCTCGATACACCTACCAAAATTTTGGTAGTGGAGGCACTAGCAATACACGCTTCGGTTATCCGCTCGGAGAGGATGGCTTGGTCTACACTTTGGAACGCAAAAACTCTGCTGGCTATGTCCGTGTTACTACCTTCGTAACGCCCCAATCTGATGGACGCCTCCACTTTAGAGAGGAACGATCCGTAAACGGTAGCCCGTGGACCGAAACTGCTAACTTCTATTACGTTAGAAGAAAATGAGCGCGCCAGAAATTGCGTCCGCAATCGCGGTCGTTAGTTGTCTGTCCGCTCCTGGCACAACGCTAGCTCGGCAAATCGGTCATGAAGTGGGTGGAAAACGGACAAAAATTTTTTAATTGGCCTTAGGCCTCAAACACCATCGGTAAGCACCGAAGCCCTTTATCGACTCAATTTGATCGAATGCAGGATTTATTGACCGTAGGCTAGTCCTCGCTCTCTCAACATATTTCACGACTGTCGAGTTTAGTATATCTCCATCGACACGTGCAGCTAATACATCGAGTGTGAGGCCTCTTCCCTTTGCGCGTATTAGAGAGCTAACGATTATGTGCTGACATCGTGGCAAGGGCACTCTTTGTCCATAGTAGATGATGTCATCCAATTCGTTTATCGCAACATTGCCAAAACTGATGGGGCCTGAGCGCTCAAGATCGCATCCGCAGTTGGGGCAAATTTGCATCGCGAGCCTTCCAGACAACACCCATGCATGAGATGCATAGAATTAACTACTGCAAACGCCGGTCATAATCCCGGTTACTTCTCCCTTGGTGCGAACTGCGATTTGCGAGGCCTGCAGGCCATAGAAACGTGCCTCCAGCCGATTGTCCGGACTATTGCCAAATTTCGCATCCAGAATGGGTGTCTTGTCGGGTGTATACGCGACCTGGGTTAAGCTCAACGAAGGTGGAGGATTTGCACCGTTCCCCCAAAAGGGCCTGACCCAACCGGAAACGACACCGGAAGAAAAATCGAAAATGACGGATCCGTCACCGACTTCGTCTTCACCAAAGTCGCAAGTGAATATCCCTGTACTAGGAATATCCGCCGCGACAGTGCCGATGCCAAATGCGGCATAGGCTTTGGCTTGTGATCCTTCGAAGATTCGAAGATTGCCGACGCTATGCGGAGCTGCACTTGCACGAAGGTCAACCATAAAAGTCAGCTTCGATCCGTCTGCGGCAAACACATCGTACGCGCTTTGTGTTCCGGCACGCAGCCGCAGCCGCTTAAACTGAGCATCGCCATTTTCAGACATTTCATATTCAACGGCAGTCGCGTTCCAGCGCAGCTGGATGACCGACGGTGTTGGAGAGGTTGGCCAGCCATCCCAGCCAAGTATGTCGAAATCGCGATTTTGGGTAAGTCCGAACGGGACTTCCGTTGCCGTGTAAAGCACCGGGCTGGGAGTAGGTGTTGGCGACGTTGAAGGCGTAGCGCCGATAGAGCCGGGGCCACTATTTGCGTCATCATCACCACATGCCGTGAGGCTTAGAATTGCCAACAGGGCGTAGGAACTGACAAAGGTATGTGGGACACGACCAAGCTGGAAATGCATAAGCTATCTCCTGGGATCAAGGTCGGCTCTTTGCCGTCCTTTGTTCCAGCAGAGTATCAGCCGCAAAGAAAATGTACGTGTCGCAAGAAGCCGCAAATAGCTGCAAAAGAGCCAAATCGTTGCCCCTCATAGATGGAGGCAAGCAAAAAGACCGTGTCGAACATAAATTCCGCTTTGACGTTATCGAAAGTCTGGTGGAATTCTAGCCTCGCGCCAGTACCTTTCGAGCCCAAGTTCTTCAAGCAGATATCCGAACCGCTTGTCGCTCCACATTGCCGCAGCCGGAGGTTCAAACAGAAAGTTTGTATGCCGTTGATTTGGAGAGATGAATAAACCTCCTCCTACGTCTCCCGCGACTTCAAAACCCCGCCCAAAAAAATAGGCCTCCGCCAGACTGAAGGCGTCATCCAGCCGCCTCTTCATCGACGCAAGGCGAATGGCATTCACGGCAGGACGGATAGATCGGAGCGCACTCGCTTTCAGTCGAAGCAATGCTGCGTCCACTTCCGACGGATTCTGGGAAGCCACTCCTCGTGCCATGGAGACAAGTTCTTTGACCTCTCCATCGGTGACGACTGCAGGTCGTCCTTTCTGATCTTGCAGGATGCTCTTTGCTCGCTCTGGCTGTCCTCCAAAAATCAGCACTTCGACACGAGTGTGCCAGAGCATTTTGTTTGTTGGGTAAACAGAAGCGGATCGTGCGAGAATGCTCTCCGTTTTCTTGATCTGTCCTGCACTCCAACATGCTCGCGCCCAGATGTTATAAAACGATGCCGTACGAAACTCTGTGCTTACTCGCTCGCACGTCTTGCTGGCTTCTAGGCAGTGCCCAGTGAACCGCGATATCCAGGCTTGCTCTATAAGCACCTCTGGGTCTCTGGGGTTTCCAGCAAGCGATCGTTTGAGCCCATTAGCACGAATAAGCCAATTGTCGGTACCCAGGAGTGGCAATGCTGCGGCAAGCGCCAGTTCACCCTTGGCATTGCCAGGCGCCAAATCGAGTGAGCGCTGCCCATTCACTTTGGCCGCGTCGCGCAGATCAATTGATTGGAGTTCATGACGCCAACGCGACGCGGAGGCCTGGGTATAACCCAGTATCCCCCAAGCATCGGCATCAAGAGGATCCAGCCTTACCGCTTCCTTCGCTAGTCCTATGGCCTGGTTTTGCGTTTCAAGCGTATTCTGGCTGCGAAGCACCCTCGCTTGTTCTAGTAGAGCTACTACTTCAGGATTCCTATCCGTCCGCCGCAGATAAAGAGTTCCCAATGCGCCCAAAGCCACAGTGGCAAGGGAGCCAGTTAGTAACTGCCGACGCCTAATCGAAGTAGGAGCTTGTAGATTGTCGCTCGCACCTGAGTGAATATCCACTGATTCACTTAGCCAAGTATCCAACTCTCCAGTGAAAGCAAAAACGCGGGCACGACCTCCGCCGGGAAGCCGATGGACAGGCAGCCCCCTTGCAACTTCCCACCGCATGACAGTAGCCCGGTCGCGCCCAAAGTAGCGAGCGATAGCTTTCCACCCGTCAATTCGTGGGGAACTTGAAAGGCTTCCTTCGCCAGACAAATTCGCCTCCGTAGCAGATGTCATCGGCAGCCTATCTGTCGGGCGAATTGCAATCAAGGAGCAACCTCTTGCCGGCTTCAGTGTCCACAATCGGATCGTTAGTGCCCTGGCGGCTCCTAGCAAATCGGTAGCTTGGTGAAATAGTCGCGATGTGGGTGGAAAGCGGTCATTTCCCTTTGCCCCGTGGAATGCTCGCAATGGGCCGGTAGCGGAATGACGGCTTCCGGTTCGAGAGGCCGACAAAGCTGCCGTTCCGGAAACGGCTCAAGAGCTGCCATCTCCTGACGCAGAATTCCAAATTGCGGGTGGGCCACGTTTATTTCGCGTAGGCGATCCTCGCCGGAAGCTGCAGTTCTACGATCGTTCCGAAGCCTGTTGCGCTTTCGACAACTAGCTTCCCTCCGATCGCCTCGATCCGCTCCCGCATCCCCAGCAGCCCGAAGTGGCCGGGTTTTCCGCCACTTGCGATGATCTCCTCGTGCATGCCGATGCCGTTGTCGCGGACATAGGCGGCGAAGGCCCACTTGCCGTAGCGCACCCCTGCCTCGATGCGCGAGGCCTGCGAATGGCACGCTGCATTGCCGAGCGCTTCACCCAGCACCGCAAGCAGATCGTCTATGATGCCGTCAGCGATCGGGCGCACGTTCCGGGCGACATGCAACGGTGCGATGCGTTCCTGCGGATAGATCGGGTTTTCCAACAGGCGCACCAGATCGGCATGGAAATTGCGTAGGCGCGGAAGGCGCAACTCGGTTACCCGCTCGCGACCCTCTATCAGCACTTCCTCGGCGCGTTCGAGTGCTGGCTGAAGGATCGCCTGAGCCTCGGGATCGTCGGAAAAACGGTCGGCCACCGCTTGGAATCGCAGGATCAACCCCTGCACGCCCTGGATCATCGTGTCGTGCAGTTCGCGCGCAATGCGCTCGCGTTCTTCGGTTCGGGCGAGCATGCGGTTGCGGATCCGGCGACTAACTTGCCGCAGCCGCATGGCATAGAGCGTATATAGCAATCCACCGATAGCAATCGTCAGCGCTAGCCTGAACCACCAAGTTTGATAGAAGGTACGCGCGATCGTGAATTCGAGCACCGCGGGTTGCTTGCTCCAAACGTCGTCCTCGTTGGCAGCGAGAAGCTCGAAACGGTATTCGCCCGGCCCCAACCCCGAGAAGTTGGCGCTGCGACGGTTGCCAGCATCGATCCATTCTTCGCCGAGACCCAGCAGCCGGTAGCGGAACCTGACGCGTTCTGGCACGGCAAGGCTGGTGGCGGTATATTCGATCGCAAGCGCAGTAGTCCCGGCGGCGATCCGGGAAATTTCCGAGGGCCGCAGCAGTTCGGAATCCATTCTGATCCCGCGTATGATCGTTGAGGGTGATACGATATTGGTTCGGATCAATGTCGGATCGATGCTCAATACGCTGTCGCGAGTAGCGAACCAGATGCGGCCGTCTCTCCCTGCCACGATCTGCGCGCCCGCCGATTTCTGTACAAAGCTGTCCATGCCGTCGCGGAAATCGAAAACGCGGTAGGCGAGCGGCGCGCCAGGTCTCGCCAGCGCGTTATCGAGGCCGGCACTCGACATGCGCATGATGCCCATGTCGCCGATCACCCAGGTATCGCCTGCGGCGGTCTGTACCATCCCGTTGAGCGAACTCGCCCAGGGATAATCCCGCCATGACAGCAAAGGGGAACCCGGCAGCAGCGGCGCTGTAAGTCCAGCGCGGCCACTAGTGAACAGGGTACGCCTGCCCTGCAACAGCCCCTCGACGCCGTCGCTCGGCACGCTGGCATCGGTCAGTGCAAGGAATGGAAGGCGGGTCTGACTGGGGGCCTTGCCGCGGAAATGGACCACTGCCCGCCCGTCGGGCATGATCGCGACATTACCGGGCAACTGCTCGATTCCGTTGACGGCCGCAACGGGCGATGCCCGCCCACCTTTTAGCACGTACAGCCCCATGCCGAGGGCGGGCAGCCACACGCGGCCGTGCGCGTCCTCGCCGCAGGAATTGGCCACGAAATCGCGCGGCAGCGCGAAGGCACCCAGCACGCGGGTCTCTTCGAGCCGCATCGCGTTGCCGCGCTGGATTATCCAGACCCCGCCGGCTTGCGCAGCGCAGATCGCCTCGATCTGGACGGACGAACGCAGCGCCGGTACCGGTTTTGCGCCAGGAGCGACCAAATAGACCGTACGGTCATCCGCGATATAGACGATACCGTCACGATCTGCCGCCAGCATATGGTTGATTGCCGGATCGGCAGAAATCCCTTCGGCAGCCGTAATTGGCACGCGGCGAAGCATATTGAGCCCCAGCTCGCCGCCAATCCAGATATTGCCCTCGCGGTCCTCGAACAACGCCCGCACCGGATCGGACAGCAGACCGTTGCTGGTATTGAGTACGTGCATCGGCACTGCCGGATGGTTCCCAGTGATCCGTTCCGGGTGTTCGATCATGAAGGCGCCGTCGCTCCATGTCACGGCCCAAAAGGCACCTTTCTGATCGAACAGGGTGCGGATCGCGAAAGGTGCGGCAAATTGTCGGCCATTGCCGATGACTTCCCCCTTGCGTGCAATCGCGCGGGCCTGTTGCTTGTCCAACAGCCAGATCGTGCCATCCGGCGCTTCGGCCAGAGTGGCGCGCGGCGCCGTCGCAATGCCAGTCGGCTCGAACCGGGCACGGCCAGGCCGCTTGCGCAGCACCATGTCCTCGATGGTCAGCCACAAGGTGCCATCGGAGGCGAAGAAGGGTTGCCATACCGCCTTGTCCGGCAGGCCAGATGTCGCGTCGAACTCTGTCCAGCGGCCATCCTTCCAACGCGCCAGCCCCTTGTTGCTGCGCCCGCCGCGCGAAACCCAGATCGCCCCGTCAGGCCCCTCGACAATGTCATTCACCTCTCGCGATGGATTGGGCATGCCGGGATCGATCAGCTGGCCGTTGCGCCAGACAAGCATCCCGCGACGGCGCGCGAGTCCGATCCATATGGCGCCGTCACGGGCCGCAAGCAGCCGCGCAACGACAATGCGGTTGGGGCCGGGCGGCGCGGAGCCGATCCGTTCGAAGGTCACACCGTCGAACCGGAACAGCCCGTCGACCCCGCCCAGCCACAGGAACCCGTCGTGTGACTGGACGATCGCGTTGATGCGGCTCGGCGCACCTTCCTCGAGAGACCAATGGCGCAATTTGAACCCGCGCAGCGGGGGGGCAGCCGAATCGCCGCGGGCGTCTGCCGCCGGTCCCCACAGCACGGCCGAGAATAACAACGCGAAGCCGGCCAGCGCGAGCCGCGCCGCGTTCATCGCACGGCTCTCACAGTTCGATGATCCCGCGCCGGGCGGCAGTGGTCACAGCGTGTGTGCGATCATTGACGTGGAGCTTCACAAAGATGCTCTTGATGTTGGACTTCACCGTTTCCTCGGCCACACCGAGCTTCCAGGCGATCTGCTTGTTGGCATGTCCGCCCGCGATGAGTTGCAGGATCTCGATCTCGCGCGGGGAAAGGGCATCCTGAATTGCGTGCAGGGCAATGTCTTGTGCCACATCGGCATGCAGGTGGCGCTGCCCGCCATGCACTGCCCTGATCGCGCCCAACAGTTCGCGGCGCAGGCTGCTCTTGAGCAGGAAACCAGCCGCTCCGGCGCGCATCGCCGCAATCGCCTTGGCATCGCCCGAATATGTGGTGAGCACGATGATCCGCACGTCGCCGTGCAGCGCACGGAGTTCCTCGATTGCCTGCACCCCGTTCATCTCCGGCATCCGCAGATCCATTAGCACGATGTCGGGTCGTATCTCCGCATAGCGTGCTATCGCCTCATTACCGCTGGCCGCCTCGCCAGCGATCTGCATGTCGGGCTGGGGCTCGATGATTGCGCACACGCCTTCGCGCAATATCGGATGATCGTCGACGACGAGGATCCTGATCGGGACTGACGGGTCTCGGTGCATGCGAATTCTCGATCCCCCGGGAGCAGGCAGCGCCGGATGGCGCACCACGATCATGCAGACAATGCCCTCAAATACCACAATCGGCGACGGTTTCGAGACACCCGATATTGGGGCGGATTTACCCCCGTCCGGGTGTATCCCCCAACTGCAGGTGCGCGCATCTTTCCCCGGCAACAAGGGAAGCAGGCATGACCGACATCTCCAGCAGACTTCACCGGCGCCAATTCATCGCTGCCAGTGCAGCAATGGGCGGACTGGCGGCGATGCCCGGCTTCGCAATGTCGTCAATGTCATCGGCACACACCGCTTCAGGAGAATGCACAATGGGCACGATCACCACCAAGGACGGCACCGAGATCTTCTTCAAAGACTGGGGACCGAAGGACGCCCAGCCAATCGTGTTCCATCACGGCTGGCCGCTGAGCGCCGACGACTGGGACAACCAGATGATGTTCTTCCTGCTGCAAGGGTTCCGCGTCATCGCCCATGACCGGCGCGGTCACGGCCGCTCGACGCAGACGGACACTGGCAACGAGATGGATACCTATGCTGCCGACGTCGCCGCGCTGACGGATCATCTTGACCTGAAAGGCGCCGTCCACGTGGGCCATTCCACTGGCGGAGGCGAAGTAGCGCGCTATGTCGCCCGGGCAAAGCCGGGCCGCGTCGCCAAGGCCGTGCTGATCGGCGCTGTGCCGCCGATCATGCTCAAGACGGCGGCCTATCCGGGCGGTCTTCCGATGGAGGTCTTCGACGGCTTCCGCGCCGCGCTGATCGCCAATCGCGCGCAATTCTTCCGCGACGTGCCGAGCGGTCCGTTTTTCGGTTTCAACCGCCCAGGTTCCAATGTCAGCCAGGGGCTGATCGATAATTGGTGGCGCCAAGGCATGATGGGCGGTGCCAAAGCTCATTACGATTGCATCAAGGCCTTCTCAGAGACCGATTTCACTGAAGACCTAAGGGCGATCTCCGTACCCGTGCTGATCATGCATGGAGAGGACGACCAGATCGTGCCTATCGCCAATTCCGCCGAACTGGCGATCAGGCTGGTGAAGGACGGCACTCTCAAGACCTATCCCGGTTTGCCGCACGGCATGGCATCGACACATCCGGACATCATCAACGCCGATCTGCTCGCCTTCATCCGGAGCTGACGCGATGATCTATACCAGCCGCATCGACCTGTCCGAGAACCTGCGCAAGCAGGCCAGCGCACTGCTGCAGGCGCGCCTATCGGACGCGCTCGATCTGGAAGCGCAGGCCAAGCAGGCTCACTGGAACGTCAAAGGCCCGCATTTCCTCCAGCTGCACCAGTTGTTCGACACCGTCCACGACGAGATCGAGCAGTTCGTAGATCTCCTTGCCGAACGCATCACCGCACTCGGCCACATTGCCGACGGGCGGGTGGCGACCACTGCTTCTGCCACCTCGCTTTACGGTTACCCGTTTGAAGCGGTCGGCGGTGAGGCGCATCTCAAGGCGCTCGCAGGCAGCCTCAGTGCCTTCGGCAAGGCAGTGCGCGCGGCAATCGACGATGCGGCCACGCTGGGCGATGCCGACACTTCCGACCTCTTTACCCAGATCTCGCGCGAAACTGACAAGCAGCTCTGGTTCCTCGAAGCCCATCTTCAGGCTCACTGACCTCTCGCAAAAGGAGCAATGTCATGTCCTTCCGATCCGAAAAACTGATCAACACCGATGACACCTTGTTCATCTTCATCGACCACCAGCCCCAGATGGCCTTCGGGGTCACCAGCATTGATCGCCAGACGCTGAAGAACAACACCGTGGCGCTTGCCAAGGCGGCGATGCTGTTCGGTGTGCCGACTATCCTGACTGCGGTCGAGACCGAATCCTTCTCGGGATACATCTGGCCCGAGCTGCTCGACGTGGTGCAGCAGAAGCCGATCGAGCGCACCTCGATGAACTCGTGGGATTCCGACGAGCTGGTCGCGCAGGTCAAGGCGAGCGGGCGCAAGAAGCTCGTGATCGCAGCCTTGTGGACCGAAGCCTGCCTGCTCTTCCCCGCGCTCTGCGCAATAGAGGAGGGGTTTGAGGTGTTCATGGTCACCGACGCCTCGGGCGGGACTTCGCCCGAAGCGCACGATGCCGCAATCCGGCGCATGGAACAGGCCGGCGGCCACTCGCTGACGACCATCAACGCGATGCTCGAACTCCAGCGCGACTGGGCCAATCGCGACACCTATGACGGGCTGATGGGGATCGTGCGGGAGCATCTGGGTGCCTACGGCATGGGCGTCGATTACGCTTACACCATGGTCCACAAGGCTCCGCAGCGCGGCGCATTTCCGCACGAAGCCTCTTCCCCGGCCGGGCACTAACCCCGCGCCTCTCCCCGCCCGCCCGGGAGCCCCCTGTCCATGAAATCCTACCTCGTCTCACTTGCAATCGGCCTCTTGGTCGGTGCTATCTACAGCCTGCTCGGCACAAGATCGCCTGCCCCCCCGGCGATCGCGTTGCTCGGACTGCTCGGCATGTTGCTGGGTGAGCAGGCTGTCCCGCTGGTGCGAAAGGCCTGGCATGGGCAGGGGGTCGTCGCGTTCTGGAAGTCCGATTGCCAGGAGCGTGTCACCGGCGTTCCACCTGCGCCGGAGGATGCGCCGTGAGCGCCACGCGCCGCGAAACACTCGTCGGCGTGCTTGGCGCTTCGGCTCTGGGCCTGCTGCCGGGCTTTTCCCATGCCACTACCAGACGGAGCATGAAGACCGTGTCTACCGACCTAGTCATTGTCAACGCGAGGATCACTACCCTCGACCGGGAGAACCCTGCGGCCGAGGCCGTGGCGATCCGTGACGGGCGCTTTCTTGTAGCGGGTTCCGAAGCCGAGGTGCGCAAGGCCACTCCCGATGCGGCTATTATCGATGCGGGCGGGCGGCGGTTGATCCCCGGCCTGATCGACAGTCACATGCACATCATCCGCGGGGGGCTGAACTTCAACATGGAGCTGCGCTGGGATGGAGTGCCGAGCCTCGCCGATGCCATGGGGATGCTGAAAGCACAGGTCGATCGCACGCCCGCCCCGCAATGGGTGCGGGTTGTCGGCGGATTTACCGAGCACCAGTTCGCCGAAAAGCGTCTCCCCACGCTGGCAGAGATTAACGCCATCGCGCCTGAGACGCCGGTATTCATCCTTCATCTCTACGACCGGGCACTGCTCAATGCCGCTGCACTGCGGGTCGTCGGCTATACCAAGGACACCCCCGATCCCCCGGGCGGGGAGATCCAGCGCGATGCGGCGGGCAATCCCACGGGACTGCTGCTGGCCCAACCGAACGCCACAATCCTCTATTCGACGCTCGCGAAGGGGCCGAAGCTACCCGAAGATTACCAGATCAACTCCACCCGCCACTTCATGCGCGAGGTCAACGCGCTCGGCGTCACCAGCGTTATCGATGCCGGGGGCGGCTTCCAGAACTATCCCGACGATTACCGCGTGATCGAGAAACTGCACGAAGATGGCCAGCTGACCGTGCGCATAAGCTACAACCTGTTCACCCAGAAACCGAAGGAGGAACTGGCCGATTTCTCCGGCTGGGTGAAGCAGGTAACCCCGGGCCAGGGCGACGACACCTATCGCCATAACGGCGCGGGCGAGATGCTGGTCTATTCGGCTGCCGATTTCGAGGATTTCCGTGTCGCACGGCCCGATATGCCGCCCTCGATGGAAGGCGATCTTGAATCGGTGATCCGCCTGCTGGCCGAACACCGCTGGCCATGGCGGCTGCACGCGACCTACGATGAAACGATCACCCGCGCGCTCGACGTCTACGAGAAGGTAAACCGCGACATCCCTCTTGAAGGGATCAACTGGTTCTTCGATCACGCGGAAACCATCAGCGATCGAAATATCGATCGGATCGCCGCGCTAGGTGGCGGCATCGCGGTGCAGCACCGCATGGCGTTCCAGGGCGAGTATTTTGTCGAACGCTACGGCGCCCGCGCAGCCGAGCGTACGCCCCCGATCGCGCGGATGATCGCGGCCGGTCTTCCCGTCGGCGCCGGAACCGACGCGACGCGGGTGGCCAGCTACAACCCTTGGGTCTCGCTCTCGTGGCTGGTCACCGGGCGGACTGTCGGCGGGCTGTCGCTTTATCCCGGTGCCAACCGCGTCAGCCGCGAAAAGGCGCTCCGGATGTGGACGCATGAGAACACATGGTTCTCCAGCGAAACGGGCAAGAAGGGCCAGATCAGGGCAGGCCAGCTGGCCGACTGTGCCTTGCTGTCGGAGGATTACTTCACCGTACCCGAACACGCGATCGTGCATATCCGTTCGGTGCTGACCCTGCTCGGCGGCGAGATCGTGCATGGCGAAGGCGATTACGCCCCGCTCGCGCCCCAACTGCCTCCGGCGATGCCCGACTGGTCGCCTGTCCGTGCTTTCGGCGGTTACTACCGGGAGCCCACCACGGGTGCTGTACTTGCGAGTGCCTGCGGCTGCGCATCGGCCTGCGGCGTTCACGGCCACAATCACGCCGCCGCGTTGGGAGCCAACATACCGGCCCGCGATGTCCAGAGTTTCTGGGGCACACTGGGTTGCGGCTGCTGGGCGGTCTGAGCGATGCCCGATCAATTGGCGCGCGTGATCTCGGCCAGCCTCGGTACCCGAGTGGCGTGGTTTCTCGCCCGGCTACTGCTGGTCAGCGCCTATGTCGTCGGCGGGGTCGCAAAACTTGCCGATTGGCCTGCCGCGGTGGCCGAACAGGCGCATTTCGGAATGACCCCTCCAGCGTTCTGGGCGAACCTGACCATCACCGTCGAACTGGTCGGTGCCGGATTGATCCTGTCGGGCCGGCTGGTGTGGCTGGGCGCGGGCTTGCTCGGCGGGTTCACCCTGCTCGCCGCTTTCGTCGCCAATGATTTCTGGAACATGGCGGGTGAGGCCCGGTTTCATGCGGCCAACGCCTTCTTCGAGCACCTCGGCCTCGTCGGTGCGTTCATCCTCGCCGCGCGGCTGGCCCCGCCGCGACCCGTCATTTCCGCTGACAGCTAATCCTTAGCATTACCCTCTGTTGTTCAAGAGTTTGTCTGCATGAAACAACCCCCGGTGCTCAAGACCCCCACCCCACTCGTACGGCTTCTGCTACTGCTGTCAGCCACCACCGGAATGGTCGATGCGGCCAGCATTCTTGGGATGGACAAAGTGTTTACCGCTAACATGACGGGAAACATCGTCTTTGCCGCCTTCGCCGCGGTCGGAGCACCGGGCTTTCATGCGCCCTACTACATCGCGGCACTCGGTGCCTTCATGATCGGAGCGGTAATCGCCGGACGGTTATGGCGGCTAGGAGTCAAAGGTCGGCTCAGCCGCTGGCTGGTGATCGCAGCCATGGTCGAAAGCGCGCTTCTGGTGCTGGCCGGGGGCCTGGCGGTTCTGCTCGAACGCGGCGGGGAGATTCCCGCTGAAAGCTTGCCGGTGCTGATCGCTCTCACGGCTGGCGCGATGGGGTTTCGCAATGCCGTTGTGCGGCAGCTCAAGGTACCAGATCTCTCGACCACGGTACTGACCTTGACGATCACTGGGCTCGCCTCGGATTCGCGTCTTGCGGCGGGCGACGGCGCCAACCAGCGCACGCGGATAGCCGCTATCTGCATGATCTTTGTCGGCGCGGGAGCGGGGGCGGCAATGGTGTTTGCAGTCGGTCTCGGATCAACCCTGCTTATGGCGGGAGTGATTGTGCTTCTTGCCACGTTCATCTTTGCGCTGCACCCCCAGATGGCGGAGCTTGAAAAGGGATGACGCGGCGCAGGCCCGCGATATGGGCGGCGGCGGCTCTGTACGCGGCGCTGCTGGCAGTTGCGACAGTTCCTGCTGCCGCTCGCGATAGGGGCTTGGCTGAGGAGGACCGGGCCAACGACGCCAGTGACGCGGTCAGCGTCAGCCTGAGCGGCGAGGCGCGCGTGCGGTACGAAGGTTATAATGACCCGACTTGGGGAGACGCGCCTGATGACGGCTATTTATTGCTCAGGCTGATGCCACTGTTCAAGGCCGAGGCCGGGCCGGCACGGATCGTCGTGCAACCGATCATAGGCTATGCCATCGGGGTCAATGGGGGGGGCGGCCCGGTCGATCAGACCGGCATCGATCTCTTGCAGGGCTATGCCGATCTCCACCAGCCGCTGGGAGAGGACGGCAAGGTGTCACTGCGTGCCGGACGCACGCTGATTGCGCTCGGCTCTCAGCGGTTGCTCGGCACCCGCTACGGACCCAATACTCCGCAGCCGTTCGACGGCATTCAGGCGAGTCTGATCCGTGGCCCTGCGAGGCTTGATCTGATCGATGTACGCGCTGTGGTCATCGGGGCGAAAGATTTTGACGACAGCTCCAAAGGTGGGCGCCGCGTCCGCAGCGTCTACCTTACGACAGAAGCGGCGCGGGGTATAAACTTCGATCTGTACTGGATCGGCTACGAGGATTCCGCCGCTCGCCTTACCGCATTGGAGGGCGTTGAGACGCGAGACACTTACGGTTTGCGGCTGTTCGGCGAGCGAGGGCGCGTTACGTGGAACTGGGAGACGATGATCCAGCGCGGCACCCTCGCCGGACGCAGAATCCGGGCCTGGTCACAGGCAACCGAAACCGCAATCTCGTTCCCCGGTGTCCTCCTGGCTCCGCAGCTGCGCCTGCGCGCCAATATCGCCAGTGGAGACCGCACCGACACGCCCGACAAGATCGAATCGTTCAATGCGCTTTTTCCGAGGGGACGATACTTCGGTGAACTCACACCACTCGGACCGCGCAACATCATCAATTTTAATCCGGGTATCGTGCTCACGCCGACAGGGCGAGTGCAGGTGGAGCTCAATCTTGCCGCCTTCTGGCGCGCATCGCGTGGCGATGGCATTTATGATCTAGCCGGCAGAGAGATCCGGACGGCCGGAACGGCACAAGCGCGGCACATCGGTAATCTAGCCGAGGTGAGCCTCACGCTTGATCTCGAAAATGGTCTGTCGCTGTCGGGCTCGCTCGGCGCGTTCACCGATGGACCGTTCATCCATCAGAGCGGGACAGTCAGCACAATCTTGATGGCCGGCGGGGAAGCAACCTACCGGTTCTGAGCATTAGTTCCCAGGTACATCTGGTTCTATGCAAGGAGGAAACCGCAGCCTTGCTCTTTCTTGAAAGACGTTAGTGTCCGCCTTCCACCCACTTCGTGACTGAACTACCGAGCTCGCGCAGTGCCAAGAGCAGACGGTCGTCTAACGGCCCAGAATTGGTCAAGAGCCGGTGGGAGAATCAGGGGCAAGAGGTTACGACAGGCTATCCAACTATCGCCAGGTCCTGCTCTTTTTCAGCCCAAGCCAAAACCTGTGACGCGGACATCGGCCGACTCAGCAAGAATCCCTGAATGCTGCGGCAGCCTTCGCGACGGAGGATTTCCAGTTGCTGTTCGTCCTCGACGCCTTCCGCCAGAGTCTCCATTCCCAGTGCTTCTGCAAGGGTTGTGATCGCGCGGATGATGGCGTGGCCATTCTCCCCGGTCGCCAGGTCGGTAACAAAGCTACGGTCGATCTTGACCTTGTCGAAGGGGAAAGAGCGAAGGTAGCTTAGCGAGGAATATCCCGTGCCGAAGTCGTCCAGTGCGATACGTACGCCCAGCGCGCGAAGTTGGTGCAGGATTGCCATCGTCTTGTCGACCTGAGCGATGAATATGCTCTCGGTAATCTCAAGCTCCAGCCGATTTGCCCCGATCCCAGATGCGGCGATGGCGTTGAGAATTTTCGTCACCAGATCGGGCGAAGTGAACTGCTTGGGCGAAATATTGACCGCAACCGACAAACCATCTTCCCAACGGCTTGCCTGGTGGCACGCTTCGCGGACGACCCATTCTCCGATGGGCAGGATCAGCCCCGTTTCCTCGGCAAGGGGGATGAAATCGTTGGGCGAAACCATGCCCTTTGTGGGATGATTCCAGCGGATCAGCGCTTCGAATCCTTTCAGCCGTTCCTCTGACAAGCTGTAGAGCGGTTGGAAGTAGAGTTCGAACTCGCCTTCGCTGATGGCGCGGCGCAGGTCGAGTTCCATCTGTCGCCGTTGGCGGGCCTGCTCGTCGAGGGCGGGTTCGAAGAAGTGATAGCAGCACTTGCCCTCGCGCTTGGCGCGATAAAGAGCGAGGTCAGCGTGCTTCATCAAGGTGATGCCGTCATCGCCATCCCCTGGCGCAACGGCGATGCCGAGGCTTGCCGAACAATCGGCCTTCTGCCCTTCGATCTCGATCCAGCGCATGAAGCAGGCCTGGACTTGCCCTGCCAACGTGTTGAGGTCGACGCTTGGCGCAATGCCGTCGATTAGGATCGCGAATTCGTCGCCTCCAAGGCGCGCAATGGTAGCGTCCGCCAGCGAGCCACGCAAATGTTCCGCCACGTTTCGCAGCAAGGTGTCGCCTGCAGGGTGGCCGAGCGTATCGTTGACGACTTTGAAATCGTCGAGATCGGCGTAGACCACCATGACCTTGTGATCGTTCTTCCGCCGAGCCAGCGACAGGGCCAGCTGTTCGAGGAAAAGTTTGCGATTGGGCAGGCTTGTCAGTCCGTCGTGCAAGCCGACATGGACGATCTCCTTTTCGCGCTCTTCAATAGCTTCGATCATCGCGTTGAAGCTGCCAGCGAGGCGCCCGATTTCGTCGTTGGTATCGACGGAGACTTCCACCTTCTCGCCTGCACTGACCAAGCGAGTCGCCTCATCGAGCTTGCGCAGCGGTGCAGTGATCGTCTTGGCCACTCGCCAGCTTAGAGCCACTACCAGCAATAGTCCGGCAATGGCGAGCGCCGCCAGAAGCCAGCGAATACCCGAATATTCAGCCAGGGAACGCGTCAGCGAATGCCTGAGTACCAGCCGCGGATTGAGGCTATCCTCAAGCGACGGCAGGGCCGACACCCGGTACAGCATACGCTCGCCTTCTTCCCGTTCGAAGACTTCGCCGAGCGGGGCCGCGCCGATTGCATCGGGAATGCGACTTAGCCGGACAACCGAGGCATCGAGATCGACCGCAGCCAGGCGCGTCAATCGTGCCAGCTCGGCATCGTCGAGCGGCTGCGTTACGACCAGCCAGCCGACCAGATCCGGTACTTCCACCGGGGAGGCCGTGGCTAGAGCGAGCCGGTCACCCTGCATGATCACTCCGAATTCTTTCCCCTCGTCCAGCGACTCCCACAGGCTCATCGGATCCGGCATCGGATCACCGGTCGAGCCGGTGAGTGTCGCATCGTAACCTACGACGAAGGCCGATCCTCCGGACGAGCGAGCGCGGAGGCTGTCGAGCGCGCTGGCAATGGTCGGTCGGTCATTGGTGGCGACTGCCTCGCGGAAGCCGAAGTCGCGCGAAAGGACGTCGGTCGTGCTGCGCATCTGCCGGGCCCGCAGTTCGAGGATCTCGTCGAAGACCCGTGCATTGGCCGCCAGGTCGCGGGTCGAGGCGTTCTCGGCAAACCGCGCAATACCCTGACCCGCGATAATGAGGATGACCGCCAGCACAGCGGCGAACAGCGCCGCATATAGCGCAGCCATCCGCAACTTCAGCGAACCGAAGCGGAGGATGTCGATCCTGCCGAACGCGCTCATCGCAGCTTAACCGTGTACTTGCGGGAGAAATCCGCGGTCACAGATGCGTCGAAGTTCGTCTCGTTGGCTGGCGCCCGCAGACGCGGATGCCAGACTGTAATGGTGGCCTTGCCGCTGGGCACGTCGGACAGGTCGACGATTCCGTTGGCGTTAGTCTTCGCTGCATAGGGCGTATCGACCACACGGACATAGCCGCGCATGGCGTCGTGGATATTGCAGCCCAGCGCCGCCGTGCCCGCTATCGCGAAGCGCTGGGCCCGGGTCTGGTCGCGGCCATAGAGATCAATCTCGAACTTGGCGATTTTCGAGAAGCTGTAGATGCTGTGGCGGACCTTATCGAGATTGGGAAATGCCACCGTGGAACCCTTGGCGACGATCAACGTCCCGGGGGTGAACTGCAGATCCTTCTGCGCCATGGCGGCGCGCCAGGCGAAACCCGACGGAGACTTAGTACCGGCGGCGGGCGTAATTTCCACCACCGCATCGCGGACGGGCAGGCCGCGCTCGTCGACCACCTGCACGCGCGCGGAGGGGCTGCCTGCGGCCAGCAAGTGTGCAGCGGGAATACCGGCAGCGAGGAATGGCAGGAAGAATGCGACCCTTTTCATCGCCGCCCGCCCTAGGGGGTAAAACTTAACGAACCACACCCCGGCAGTCGCCCTTGCAGTTAGTCCAGCTTTAACCATGGCCCGCTATGCTTTTGACAATGAGCAGACTTTTCGCCCTTTTCGCGCCGACGCTGGCGCTCGCGCTCGTCGCTGCTCCAGCCGCGGCGAAGGACGCGCCACCGGTCGAGAGCGATGATCCGCTGTTCGAAGGCGGCAAGCTCTTGCTGACCAACGGCGTCACCGGCATCGAAGGCTCCAGCGGCGGCGGTGTCGCGACCTGGGCGACCATCGGCGGGCTCGAGACCGACAGCGGCGTTGGCCTGACCGGCCATGTCACGCTGATCGAGCTGCCAGATTTCGGCTGGCAGAGCCTCGGCATCGCTGTCGGCATCGCCAACCGGTTCGAGCTGTCCTACGCCCGGCAGAATTTCGACACCCGCGATGCCGGTGCCGTGCTTGGCCTCGGAAAGGGTTATACCTTCAACCAGGATGTATTCGGGGCCAAGGTGCGGCTGGTCGGCGACCTCGTCTATGGCGATCCGCTGCTTCCCCAGATCAGCGTCGGCATACAGCACAAGCGCAGCCGCGATGCCGCCGTGGTACAGGCCGTGGGGGCCGACAGTGCTACCGGCACCGACTTGTTCGTCAGTGCCTCCAAACTGTTCCTGTCGCACAGCGTGCTCGCATCCGCGACGCTGCGCTATACCTCGGCCAACGAGGGCGGGGTACTCGGTTTCGGCAATGCGGCGGACGACGGGCGCTCGCTCCAGTTCGAGGGTTCGCTAGCCTACCAGCTTTCGCGCCGCGCGGTGGTCGGCACCGAACTGCGTACCAAGCCCGACAATCTGGGTCTGGGGGAAAATGACTGGATCGACCTGTTCGCCGCCTATGCCCTGACCGACAACGTCACCCTGACGGCCGCCTATGTCGATCTCGGCTCGATCGCGACCTTCGAGAAGCAGCGCGGCGGATTCCTCTCCGCTCAGCTCGCCTTCTGATTCCACCCTGCCCGTACCGGAACCCTTGTCAATGATCGCTCTCCCCCTCGCCCTGCTTCTGCTCCAGCAAGTCCCGCCTGCCGATGCCGAGAGCGCTATCGACTGGGACAAGGAATTCGGCGTCGAGGAACAGGTCCGGGACCCTGTGACCGGGGAGATTCCGGTTGACCCCTATGAACAGAGCAACGCCAACGCCGGTGCCAGACCTTTCAGCGGTACTGAGATGGCCGCGAATTTCGGGGGCCAGGACGGCATCCGCGCCATTGCCGAGCGCACCGTCGACCTGTCGCAGGAAGACCCGCGCATCGCGGCCATCTTCGCGGCGCATGACATGGTCCGGCTCAAGCGGACGCTGTTTGAACAGTTCTGCTACATCCTCAACGCCGGTTGCGACTACACCGGGCGAGACATGGCGAAGGCGCATGAAAGCATGGGCGTGACAATGCGCGACATGAACGCCTTGGTCGAGAACCTGCAGCAGTCGATGCGCGAACAGGGCGTGCCCTTCGCAGCGCAAAATAGCCTCCTTGCGAAGCTTGCCCCGATGTCGAGGAAGGTCACAGGACATTAGGGTTGACGGTCCTTTTGCAGCGCTCGCACCAGCGAGTGCGAGGCGTTTACAACAAGGACTGAGCAGATTCAGTCACCGGAACCCCGCGTGTGTGGTTATCAGTCTCGTTGAATCAATTGGGCTCATCCCGACCTATGGCGACGATGTATGTGGATCCAATGGACGAGTAGCAGGAAAGCGATGCGGAGACCGTGATCGAATTGTCCGCTTTTCCCACTGTGCTACCGAAACCGGACATTCCGCAACCGGCCCCATACTAGTCATCAAAGTCACGCATTAGAAATGAAGGCCAATACCGCGTAAAAAGGTAGGGTAGCGGTCGGGCCCGTGTCATTACCCCCCTTCCATATTTCGACCACGCATTTTTTTTCGACCCACGCCGGTGTCCGATCAAAAGGTGCCAGGGTTTTAGATCCCCCCTCACCTTCCTCATCCAATGAGCGAGCGCGCATTCTTTTCGCATGCGTGTCAACAGCACGGAATACGTACGGTGGCGACACGGGAGGCCTGCGCCGCTCCGCTAGTTCGAAGGCTCACGCGTCGCAGGCCTCCCTACAGCTAACCTTGCACTTGATGATTCTTGGAGAAGTCGGAGCGGAGGGCATAGGACGACCAACCCCCGCCATTTGGCCGGGTTGGTCCTCCCCTCTGCGTACCAGATGCTCCTCGGAGCCAGCCGTCGCATTCGGGCGTGGGTGGTTCCGGCACTGGCCCACCCACTTAACAGCTGCTTGCGAAACTGTGTGCCGTTCCGGAGATCCCCGCTCTGCCTTTCGGACTCGGGCTTCCGCTA
Source organism: Qipengyuania soli (assembly GCF_015529805.1). NCBI lineage: Bacteria > Pseudomonadati > Pseudomonadota > Alphaproteobacteria > Sphingomonadales > Erythrobacteraceae > Qipengyuania > Qipengyuania soli. The sequence continues at coordinate 1,974,979 of NZ_CP064654.1, forward strand.
TGATCTCACCCCATTTGGTAGCGGAAATGATTTGGGCGCATCCCCAAACGTATCAAACCAAACGAATGCGCCTGCCGCAGCGGGGCTGCGGAAGCAAATTCGTCAGATGTCTTCGAGGCAAGTGGACCAGGCTTCTTCGAAGCGCTTGATCTCGTCCATATGATAGCGGACGCTACCGCCGAACTTATGATAGTTGGGTCCGATCCCCTTGTCGCGCCAGCCCTCCAAGGTGCGGGGACTCATCCTCCACCGAGCTGCAACTTCGGCGGTCGTCAGGAAAATCATACGAGCTGTGTTCGAATTCATTGGAGCCTCGAAATTTGTGAGGCGCTCCAATGAGAGGAAACTTTCAGCCGTGAATACTCAGGTAATTAGAATCGATTTTTCTTCCGACCCTTTGCCGTCCATTTTTCACCCTCAATCGGCGGTAATTGCTCAAGAGCTCTTTCCCACGCTCGACCAAACATGTGGTCGGAGATCGTGAAGGTGCTTTGAGTTGTTACGAGCTCTCGGATGTCGGACTTAGAGTTTGACGAAGGATTCAGTGACGACAGGCAATCCAGGATGGTCTGTGCGAGTAAGCCGTCGTTGCTCGGCCTCCCTGAGGCTTCAATTAGAATGTCGGTCAGAAGACGCCGCCCGGACCCAATCGTCCAATCTGTGATCGAGATGACTGCACTTTCCCAATCTTGGTCCTCCAACTCAATGCGCTCGTAGCCAGAAGGCGGCCTTCCGGATCCCGAATATAAGCCAGAGGTCATCTTCGCTCTGATCCGTTTCACTATCAGCTGATGCAGAGCCTGCTGTTCGAGGAATTCGTCTGAGTGTGGTCCTAGCTCATCGACATAGGGGAAAAGCCGCAGCTCGGCATTCTTCCCAACGAGCTTGCGTCTTACCCATTTTCGGTCTCCTGAAGCCTCAGCCAGCCTTTCCAGATCCTTGTTCTCTTCATGTGACAACAGGAATTTCGCCACAAATTCTTCGAGGGACAGTTTGTCTCCTAGCGGAAGTGTCGGCGTCGCTTCAGTCATTGAAGGTGACGTATCACAAAGTGGAGCGACGTGGAGGCCCGGATTGATTACGGCGAGTCTGTAAAGGTCAGCAACTGGGGCGCAAAGCTGCCGTAGGCATTAGGTGCGAGAGTTCTTGAGGGAATATTCTCCTAGGAATTATGCCCCAACACGCAACTGGACCCTGCGGGTACTCCATAGCCCCAATGCTGCGCTGCGCCCTGCTTCCTATGTGATTCCAGTTGCAGACGAGAAAAACCCCGCTGCAAGCAGCGGGTTGAATTTCTCTTTATTTATCAAGAGGACGGTGGTTGCGGGGGTTGGATTTGAACCAACGACCTTCAGGTTATGAGCCTGACGAGCTACCGGGCTGCTCCACCCCGCGGCACCGTTGTGTCGAGGCCTCACGGCCAGAGACACAAAAGCCGCCGCGCGGTTTGTACCGGCAGCGGCTTTTGAAACATGTGAATGGGTTTTTACCTACCCGCCTGCTGTAATGCCTGGCGGCGACCTACTCTTCCAGTGCTTAGGCACTAGTACCATCGGCGCTGTCCGGTTTCACGGCCGAGTTCGAGATGGGATCGGGTGGGTCACAGACGCTATAGCCACCAAGCAATAAAGCAGGCGGACGGGTTTAAATCGATGCCCCTTTCGGGCGTATCCGGCCGAAGTTTCCTCCAGATCGCGGACAGCTCAGGACTGTCGTTGATGGTATGGATCCTACAAGCGCGAAAAGAACTATTAGGACTGGTTAGCTCCACGCATTACTGCGCTTCCACACCCAGCCTATCAACGTCGTGGTCTACGACGGTTCGAAGATTGCTTATCTTAAGGGAGGCTTCCCGCTTAGATGCTTTCAGCGGTTATCCCGTCCGTACATAGCTACCCTGCGGCACCCTTGGCAGGATGACAGGTACACCAGAGGTACGTTCACCCCGGTCCTCTCGTACTAGGGGCAACTCCTTTCAACAATCGACGCCCACGGCAGATAGGGACCAAACTGTCTCGCGACGTTCTGAACCCAGCTCACGTACCACTTTAATTGGCGAACAGCCAAACCCTTGGGACCTGCTCCAGCCCCAGGATGTGATGAGCCGACATCGAGGTGCCAAACGATTCCGTCGATATGAGCTCTTGGGAATCATCAGCCTGTTATCCCCGGCGTACCTTTTATCCGTTGAGCGATGGCCCTTCCACGAGGGACCACCGGATCACTATGACCGACTTTCGTCTCTGCTCGACTCGTCAGTCTCGCAGTCAGGCAGGCTTATGCCATTGCACTCTTGCAGACGGTTTCCAACCGTCCTGAGCCTACCATCGCGCGCCTCCGTTACTCTTTAGGAGGCGACCGCCCCAGTCAAACTACCCGCCACAGAGGGTCCCTACACCGGCTAACGGTGCGAGGTTAGACATCAGAAAACAGCAGGGTGGTATTTCACCTATGGCTCCACGACAGCTGGCGCCGTCGCTTCAAAGCCTCCCACCTATGCTACACAACTCTTTCCTAATGCCACTCTGAAGCTGCAGTAAAGGTGCACGGGGTCTTTCCGTCTAACCGCGGGTACTCCGCATCTTCACGGAGAATTCAATTTCGCTGAGCATATCCTGGAGACAGTGGGGAAGTCGTTACGCCATTCGTGCAGGTCGGAACTTACCCGACAAGGAATTTCGCTACCTTAGGACCGTTATAGTTACGGCCGCCGTTTACTCGGGCTTCAATTCGGAGCTTGCACTCCTCCTCTTAACCTTCGAGCACCGGGCAGGCGTCACACCCTATACGTCGTCTTGAAGCCGACTTAGCAGAGTGCTGTGTTTTTGCTAAACAGTCGCTACCCCCTGGCCTGTGCCCCCCACTACTGCTTGCGCAATAATGGGGCCTCCTTCTTCCGAAGGTACGGAGGCAATTTGCCGAGTTCCTTCAGGATACTTCTCTCAAGCGCCTTGGTATACTCTACCTGACCACCTGTGTCGGTTTCGGGTACGGTCTATACGGAGAGGCTATTTCCTGGAACCACTTGGCTGCCCTCTCAATCCAATAAGAGAGAACAACTTCCGCGATCCGTCACACATCTCCAGGCCCACGAATATTAACGTGGTTCCCATCGACTACCCCCTTCGGGCTCGTCTTAGGGGCCGGCTCACCCTACGCTGATTAGCATTGCGTAGGAACCCTTGGTCTTTCGGCGACAGGGTATCTCACCCTGTTTGTCGCTACTCATGTCAGCATTCGCACTTCCGATACGTCCACGGTCGGTTACCCTCCCGCTTCACTCGCTTACGGAACGCTCCGCTACCGCTGCAGTAAACTGCAACCCTAAGCTTCGGTGCATATCTTTAGCCCCGTTACATCTTCGCCGCAGGAACCCTTATTTAGACCAGTGAGCTGTTACGCTTTCTTTAAAGGATGGCTGCTTCTAAGCCAACCTCCTGGTTGTTTTGGGATTCCCACATGCTTTCCCACTTAGATATGACTTGGGGACCTTAGCTGTAGGTTAGGGCTGTTTCCCTTTTGACGACGGACCTTAGCACCCGCCGTCTGTCTGCCGGATAAGACTCGATGGTATTCGGAGTTTGGTTAGGTTTGGTACCGCTCGCGCAGCCCTAGCCCATCCAGTGCTCTACCCCCATCGGCATACGTCCGACGCTCTACCTCAATAGATTTCGCGGAGAACCAGCTATTTCCCGGCTTGATTGGCCTTTCACCCCTAAACACAGCTCATCCGAGAATTTTTCAACATTCACCGGTTCGGTCCTCCAGTGCGTGTTACCGCACCTTCAACCTGGCCATGCCTAGATCGCCGGGGTTCGGGTCTAATTCATCGAACTCAGTCGCCCTATTCAGACTCGCTTTCGCTGCGCCTACACCTAACGGCTTAAGCTTGCTCGATAAATTAAGTCACTGACCCATTATGCAAGAGGTACGCTGTCACCCCCTATGGGGCTCCAACTGCTTGTAAGCATCCGGTTTCAGGTACTGTTTCACTCCCCTAATCGGGGTGCTTTTCACCTTTCCCTCACGGTACTGTGTTCGCTATCGGTCATGTGCGAGTATTTAGGCTTGGAGGGTGGTCCCCCCATGTTCAGACAGGATTTCACGTGTCCCGCCCTACTCGAATCTTCTTCGATCATTTTTACGTACGGGGCTGTCACCCGCTATGGCCACTCTTTCCAAAGTGTTCCGCTAATTAACGAAGAAGCATTGGCCTGGTCCCGGTTCGCTCGCCACTACTACGGGAATCTCTGTTGATGTCTTTTCCTCCAGGTACTGAGATGTTTCAGTTCCCTGGGTTCGCTTCACCAAACCTATATATTCAGTTCGGTGATACCCTATCCACCTCTTTCCGAGCCAGCCGAAGCTAGATCGAAAGGAAATGGTGAGGGTGGGTTTCCCCATTCGGAAATCGCCGGATCAAAGTTTGCTCACAACTCCCCGACGCTTATCGCAGCGTGCCACGTCCTTCATCGCCTGCACATGCCAAGGCATCCACCAAATGCTCTTACCTCACGCTTGAGAATCCACACCATCAACGACAGACCTGCATAAAAGTCAGCCGCTTGAAGATGATGCGGAGGAATATCTCAGCCAGATAAATCAATTTGATTGATCTTGTTTGTGATGCATCGATCGCCCGATCAGCCGAAGCCTCTCGATACAATCCATGCGCCACGGCATCGATTTAAAAACCCATTCACAATGTCAAAGACGGCGACCAATGTCGCCTACTCGCCGGAGCGAGATCCGCTTTCGTTTCATCTATCGGATTGAAATGCCTGGTGGAGCCTATCGGGATCGAACCGATGACCTGATGCTTGCAAAGCAACCGCTCTCCCAGCTGAGCTAAGGCCCCTTAACCTGGCAAATATGGTGGGCCTGAGAGGATTTGAACCTCTGACCTCACCCTTATCAGGGGTGCGCTCTAACCAACTGAGCTACAGGCCCATGCCAGCCACGCTGGCCAAATGGCCGCGGGCGGCAAAGCCAGCTCAGGCAAACAGCAACAGGCAGGACCTGCTGCTGTATCCGATTGATGAAAGGACATGAGGACGACGGCAATGTTCTTTGGAAGTCGCGAAGCTCTTCCCGGCTCACGGCCAGGCGCTTTCGAGACAATCCTTAGAAAGGAGGTGATCCAGCCGCAGGTTCCCCTACGGCTACCTTGTTACGACTTCACCCCAGTCGCTGAACCCACCGTGGTCGGCTGCCTCCTAAAAGGTTAGCGCACCGCCTTCGGGTGAATCCAACTCCCATGGTGTGACGGGCGGTGTGTACAAGGCCTGGGAACGTATTCACCGCGGCATGCTGATCCGCGATTACTAGCGATTCCGCCTTCATGCTCTCGAGTTGCAGAGAACAATCCGAACTGAGACATCTTTTGGAGATTAGCTCACCCTCGCGGGATAGCTGCCCACTGTAGATGCCATTGTAGCACGTGTGTAGCCCAGCCTGTAAGGGCCATGAGGACTTGACGTCATCCCCACCTTCCTCCGGCTTATCACCGGCAGTTTCCTTAAAGTGCCCAACTAAATGATGGCAACTAAGGACGAGGGTTGCGCTCGTTGCGGGACTTAACCCAACATCTCACGACACGAGCTGACGACAGCCATGCAGCACCTGTCACTAGGTCCCCGAAGGGAAGAAATCTGTCTCCAGAAGTCGTCCTAGGATGTCAAAGGCTGGTAAGGTTCTGCGCGTTGCTTCGAATTAAACCACATGCTCCACCGCTTGTGCAGGCCCCCGTCAATTCCTTTGAGTTTTAATCTTGCGACCGTACTCCCCAGGCGGATAACTTAATGCGTTAGCTGCGCCACCCAAGTTCCATGAACCCGGACAGCTAGTTATCATCGTTTACGGCGTGGACTACCAGGGTATCTAATCCTGTTTGCTCCCCACGCTTTCGCACCTCAGCGTCAATACCTGTCCAGTTAGTCGCCTTCGCCACTGGTGTTCTTCCGAATATCTACGAATTTCACCTCTACACTCGGAATTCCACTAACCTCTCCAGGATTCTAGCTCTCCAGTTTCAAAGGCAGTTCCGGGGTTGAGCCCCGGGATTTCACCCCTGACTTAAAAAGCCGCCTACGTGCGCTTTACGCCCAGTAATTCCGAACAACGCTAGCTCCCTCCGTATTACCGCGGCTGCTGGCACGGAGTTAGCCGGAGCTTATTCTCCAGGTACTGTCATTATCATCCCTGGTAAAAGAGCTTTACAACCCTAAGGCCTTCATCACTCACGCGGCATTGCTGGATCAGGCTTTCGCCCATTGTCCAATATTCCCCACTGCTGCCTCCCGTAGGAGTCTGGGCCGTGTCTCAGTCCCAGTGTGGCTGATCATCCTCTCAGACCAGCTAAAGATCGTCGGCTTGGTAGGCCTTTACCCCACCAACTACCTAATCTTACGCGGGCCCATCCAAAGGCGATAAATCTTTGGTCCGAAGACATTATCCGGTATTAGCAGTCATTTCTAACTGTTATTCCGAACCTAAGGGCAGGTTCCCACGCGTTACGCACCCGTGCGCCACTAAGGCCGAAGCCTTCGTTCGACTTGCATGTGTTAGGCATGCCGCCAGCGTTCGTTCTGAGCCAGGATCAAACTCTCAAGTTTGTGAAACTAACCAATCAAGCACGGGATAACCCGCCAGCTCGACTAGCCAGAGTATCAAGGAGCCGATACCTGCACTGTCAAACGTAATGGATACGAATGAACATGCTTGCCATCCGGGCAGGCGTGGAGCCCGCGATCGGATGTGGCGATCGGCTTGAGTTAACCGGTTACCGGAGCCTTGAGGTCCCCGGACCGGGCGCCGTCGCCCACATGTCCCTTCATCAAAAACCAACAATGTCAAAGAGCCGCCGAAGACAGTCATAGCGGACAGCGATTGGTTCCCCGATTTACACCGGGGGAGCCGGCTATCCGTTAGTGCTTGGCGACCGATGCAGTGGGCGGTGGAAGCCGCCAGCGCCGCGTCGGTGGAGGCCATCTAGGCGCGGGTCGGGATTCGGTCAACACACTTTTGCAATTTTATTGCGCCTTTTTTCAAAAACCGCAGATTTCTGCGGGTTTCAGAGCCCGCATATATGCTCCAGAGGCTGGTGACTGCGGTAACGTTCAACCGCAGCCCCCGACGATGTCGCCCACGCACCGCGATTCACCCCCTCGAAGACCCGATTCACGCGCTCGAATCCGCTGCGAATCTGGGAGTGCAGGTTGCGCCAGCTGATTCTCGTCACCGATTCCCGACCTACACATCGACCCGCCGGCCAAAAGCTAGTGCGATATTTAGAATCGTGCGCGTATACGCGTGCGCAATGATGACGAGCCCATCGCCCCTCACCGCCCGCGTGGCGGTTATCGTGCCTGCCTATGGCGTTGCGCACCTGTTGCACGAGGCGCTGGATTCGCTCCTCGCCCAGTCGCTCGCCGATTGGGAGTGTGTCGTTATCGATGACGGCGCACCTGACGATGTCGCGGGCGCAGTAGCCCCCTATCTTGCGGATTCCCGGATCCGTTTCCTCGCCACAGACAATCGCGGCGTGTCCGCGGCTCGTAACCGCGCGGTCGCACAGACAAGCGCACCTTATGTAGCGCTGCTCGACGGCGACGATCGTTTCACTCCCGACTATCTTTCCCGGACCCTCGCCGTACTCGATGGCGACCCGGATGCCCGGTTGGTCACCTGCAACGCACTCATCTTCGGGGCGGTGGCCAAGCCGCGGCTATGCTTTACCTCGAAACAAGGTTCGCTCGATGGCACGCGCGGCTCCCTGGCCGACGTTCTCGACCGGAGCTTCGGCATATATATAGGCACGACCTTTCGCCGTGCGGACTTCGAGACCGTCGGCGGCTTCGATGAAGACATGACCCATGCCGAAGACCTCGACCTGTGGGTCCGGCTCATGCTGCTCGGTGGTCATGCCCATTACGTTGACGAAGTCCTGGGCGAATACCGCGTGCGCGCCAGTTCGGCCTCGGCCAGTGCCGAACGAATGCTGCTTGGCAACATCCGCGTCTATGAGAAAGCCCTGACCCAGTTGGCAGGTCGCGGTGAGGCCGGCGTCGCCCACAACATGATTGACCGCAATCGTCGCGCACTCGCCTTCGAACATGCGGTGGACCAGGTGATCGATGGCGACACGCAGGGAGGTATCGCCGGGATCAACGAACACGGCGACCTCAACGGACCCATGTGGATGGTGATCAAGCGGGTTTGGTCGATCTGGCCCGGGCTCGCACGCCCCACCCTCCAATGGCGTCGCCGATCGCATAGCCGTGGGAATACCGAAAGCTTCGCCAGCTTCCTGCGTACTCTGGCGCGCGGCAGTAACGGGCCGGGATGAGCGCGACGCAGACCCATGGCGCCGGTTTTCGAGCGCTGGTGCGAAACGCCGTCATCTGGCGGTCGGGCTCGCAGATTCTCGGCCAGGTCATTTCCTGGGCCTCGACTTTCCTTGTCCTGCGCCTGCTCGATCCGGCGGACTACGGCCTCTATGCGATGGCCGCGGCAGTGCTTGCCCTGCTTACCCTGCTCAACGGCTACGGGCTGGCCAATGCGCTGGTGCAGAGAGAAGGAGTGAGCCGGTACGAGCTGCGCCAGCTGTTCGGCATGCTGCTGGTAGTGAACCTCGCGCTTGCCGCCATCCAGTTCCTAGCCGCGCCGCTGGTCGCCGAGTACTATGGCCAGCCGAAAGTGACGGACATCCTGAGAGCGCTGTCGCTGGTCTTCCTCACCAACCCGTTCCTGGCGCTGGGCTATGCGGTCCTCTCGCGCGAGATGGATTTCAAGAAGCAGGCGCAGGTCAATCTATTCGCGGCGCTGGTCGGGGCGCTCGTCGCGCTTGGCGGGGCGCTTGTCGGCCTCGGCGTATGGACGCTCGTCATCGCGCCGCTCGCCAGCTTCACCTGCCGCGGGCTCGGCATGGCAATCGCTGCCCGGGCACTCATGTGGCCAAGCTTCGATTTCCGCGGGGCGGGTGCCATGGCCGGGTATGGCGGTGCGATCGCGCTATCGAGCCTGTTCTACTTCTTCCAGACACAGTCCGACGTCGTGATCGTGGGTCGCGCCTTCGATGCGCACACGGTTGGCCTCTACACTACCTCGCTGTTCCTCTCGCAAATCTTCGTCAACAAGGTGGTCCCACCGCTAAACGAAGTCGCCTTCTCTGCCTTCGCCCGCATCCAGCAGGACAGCGACGCCCTGGCAGGTGGGTTCCTGACCTCGGTGCGCGCAATCATGCTGGTCTCGATCCCCTTCTGCCTAGGACTTGCGTCGACGGCAGAGCCGCTCGTCCATGTGCTGCTGGGCGAGAAGTGGCTTGGCGTGGCCCCGATCCTGCAGGTTCTCGGCTTCGCCATCCCGTGGATGACGTTACAGGTCCTCTTCGCCCCCGCGACGAATGCCGTTGGGCGACCCGGAATAGCTCTGCGCAATTCGGCCATCGGCGCATTTCTGATGCCGATCGCCTTCCTGATTGGCGTAAAAGGGGGCATCCTCGGAATCGCGACCGCCTGGCTGGTCGCTTATCCCATGATGACTGCGATTACTGCGGCGAGCTCGGCCAGCGCAATCGGAGTAACTCTTGGTCAGATAGCTCGCGCTGTACTGCCGACTGCGCTGGCGGGCGTGGCGATGGTGCTGGCGGTAACGATCTTCGACCGGAACCTCGCCATCGAAGTGCCCGTCGCCCGGCTTGCTTTGCTCGTCGCCATGGGAGGTGCTGTATATATAGGGTGGCTCCTGCTTTTCTCGCGCGAGCGTTTGACCGAACTTGTCGCGCTGGTCCGCAGTCGTTGAGCGCACGGGACGTCAGCGCCCGCCGAATTGCCCGCCCATCGCCGCCGTGGTAGACTTGCCTCTTGCCGGCAATTGACCGGCAGTTTCGCAATCGAGTGTGCCATGGTTCCGCTCAAAGCCGGTCTTGTCCTTGCCTTGTTCGCCGCACTGCCGGCGGCGGCGCAGGATCATGCAGCGCCCGCTCCCATGGTCGACGAGGCGGCACTCCAGAAAGATCGATACGAACGCATGACGGTGCCGGTCACCGTCGACGGTGCAGGTCCCTATCGCTTCCTTATCGATACAGGGGCGCAGGCCACGGTTGTCACGCACGAAATGGTCGACGACCTTGCTTTAAGGCGCAGCGGCACCGCCACGCTGGTGGCGATGGGCAGTTCGCAGGAGGTGGAGACGATCGAGCTCGACGACCTGGAGTTCGCCAATCGTTCGGTCAGCGGCCTGATCGCCCCGCTGCTTCATGCCAGCCATATCGGTGCCGACGGCATACTCGGGCTCGACAGTTTGCAGGACATGCGCGTGCTGATCGATTTCCGCGAACGCCGGATGCAGGTCGCTGACGCCGACAGCCTGGGCGGGAACTACGGCTACGAGATCGTCGTTCGGGCGCGGCCGAAACTTGGCCAGATGATCATCACCGACGCCCGCGTGAACGGGGTCAAGACATCGGTCATCATCGACACCGGCGCGCAGAACACGATCGCCAATCCGGCGCTGATGGCGCGACTGCGCGGTCGCAAGGGCGAGGATGTGAAGACGATCGACGTGCTGGGCACCGAACTCTCGAGCAAGTCTGTGCTGGTGCGCACCTTGCAGATATCCGATGTCGTACTGACCGAAGTCCCGATTGCGATTACCGACAGCCCCATCTTCGCCGCGCTTGGGCTGGAGGACAAGCCGGCGCTGGTGCTGGGCGTCAACAACCTCAGCGTCTTCAATCGCGTGGCCATCGATTTCCCGACCCGGCGCATCCTGTTCGACATTCCCAGCGATTCTGCCAATGGCCGTGCTGCGATCACCTCGATCAGGCGGTTCGGCACCTGAATTCATCGCTTTGCTTGCCTAGCGCGCTCGCACGCCCCAGATGGGTGCGCGATGCCGCCTGAGACCGACACAGAAGAAAAGCCGATCGAGGGCGAAGGCTGGCCGGTCATCCGCCGCTTCCTGCCCTACCTTTGGCCGGAAGATAATGCCCAGCTGAAGCGCCGCATCGTCGGGGCCATGTTGCTGGTGATCGCGGCCAAGGCCACCACCCTTACCCTGCCCTATGTCTACAAGCGCGCAGTCGATGCCATGACCACGCCTGCCAACGAGGCGGCCATGGTCGCGATGGCCTTCGTCATTGCCTATGCCGGTGGCCGCTTTGCCGGAGTGCTGTTCGACAACCTCCGCAACATCGCTTTCGAGCGTGTGGGACAGGAAGCGACGCGGCAACTGGCCGAGGACACCTTCGCCCGGCTCCACCAGCTATCACTTCGCTTCCACCTTTCCCGCCGGACCGGCGAGGTGACCAAGACGATCGAGCGCGGGACGAAGAGCATCGACGTGATGCTCTATTTCCTGCTCTTCAATATCGCCCCGACCGCCATCGAACTGATTGCGGTCGGCGTGATCTTCTACCTCAATTTCGGCTGGGAACTGGTTGCAGCCACCGGCGTGACCGTGGCCGCCTATATTTTCATCACCCGTACAATAACCGAATGGCGCAACGAACTGCGGCGCAAGATGAACGACCTCGACGGGACGGCCCTCGCCCGTTCGGTCGACAGCCTGCTCAATTACGAGACCGTGAAGTACTTCTCGGCCGAAGACCGCGAGCGTGCGCGCTATGGCGAGGCAGCGCGCGATTTCGCCGAAGCGGCGATCAAGTCCGAGAACTCGCTCGGCTTGCTCAACATCAGCCAGGCACTGATCATGAACCTGCTGATGGGCGGCGCCATGGCCTTTACTGTCTGGGGCTGGAGCAAGGGACAGCTGACGACCGGCGATCTCGTCTTCGTGAACACCTACCTCACCCAGCTCTTCCGCCCGCTCGACATGCTCGGCATGGTCTATCGTACGGTGCGCCAGGGCATGATCGACATGGGCGCGATGTTCCGCCTGATCGACACCGAAGCGGAAGTTAAGGATGTGCCCGGTGCGCCGGCGCTGGTGATCAATCGCCCGACCCTGGCCTTCGAGGATGTCGTCTTCGGTTACGAACCCGAACGTACCATCCTCCATGGCCTCAGCTTCGAAGTCCCGGCCGGCAACCACGTCGCCATCGTCGGACCCTCCGGCGCCGGCAAGAGCACGATCGGACGGTTGCTGTTCCGCTTCTATGATCCGCGATCAGGCCGCATCCTGATCGACGGGCAGGATATCGCCAGAGTCACCCAGGCATCCTTGCGCGACAAGATCGGCATCGTTCCGCAGGACAGCGTGCTGTTCAACGACACTATCGGCTACAATATCGCCTACGGCCGCGACGGTGCCACGCGCGAAGATATCGAAATTGCCGCGAAGGCGGCGGCGATCATGCCGCTGATCGAGCGTCTTCCCGAGGGCTTTGACACCGAGGTCGGCGAACGCGGACTGAAACTCTCGGGCGGCGAGAAGCAGCGCGTTGCGATCGCCCGGACACTAGTGAAGGACCCACCGATCCTGTTGCTTGATGAGGCAACCAGCGCGCTCGACAGCCGCACCGAGCAGGAAATCCTGCGCACACTGCGGCGCGTGTCCGAGCACCGCACCACCCTGGCCATTGCGCACCGGCTGTCGACCATAGCCGATGCCGACCGTATCCTCGTGCTCGATCACGGTCGATTGGCGGAAAGCGGCAGCCACCTCGAACTTCTGCGCCGCGATGGCCTTTATGCGGAAATGTGGGCGCGCCAGCAGGCCGAGGCTGAACAGGGCGAAGAAGCAGCATGACCCTGTTCGCCAGCTTCGACCTGATGTTCCGGGGCGCGGCGATCGCATTGTTCATTCTGTGGACCTGGTTGCTGGTTCGCGACCAGCGCAAGGTCCTGGCAGCGCGCATTGCCGTGGTGATGAACGTCACCATCGTCGCTCATATCCTCGCCACGGTGCCCATGGCGGTCGTGCCCCAGCCGCTACGCATGATGCTCGACATCGCCTCGGTCACGGCGACCGGCTGGTTCTGGCTATTCACGCGTGCCTGGTTCGACGACGAGAAGCGCATTGGCCCCACAAGCTGGGCGGCCCTGGCAATACCGGTTGTTTGCGTCTCGATCCTTTATGCTGCCGGCTTCGACTGGACCCCGCCCGTCATGGCAGCGGCCATCGTGCTCCGATTGAGCATGATTGGCTTTGGCCTCGCCGGACTATGGGTAGCGTGGAAAGGGCGCTCGGATGACCTCGTCGAAGCGCGACGCCGCATCCGCTGGCGGCTCGTGGCCACGGTCGGTGCATTCATGCTGGTCGTGAACGTGATCGAGGTGCTGGTACAACAGGAGGTCCTTGTGCAGAGCGCGCGATCGGTCATCGAGATGTTGATCGCCCTCATTACCCTTCTCTTCTGTGCAGCGATGTTCGGGTTCGATCGGGACGATCTCTTCGGACCGCCCGCGCGTACCGCTCCTCACGCGGCAGAGTTGGATCCCGCAGAAAGAGATCTGGTCGCGAAGCTGCGCGAGCATATGGAGCGGGAAAAGGCCCACCGGCTCGACGGGCTGACCATTGCCTCGCTCGCCGCTCAACTTGGAGAACCCGAATATCGTCTGCGCCGGGCAATCAACGGAACGCTCGGTCACCGCAATTTCGCGCAGTTCCTGAACGGCTACCGCCTCGCCGAAGTGCGGGAGGCGCTGGCGGACCCCGCTCAGCGTGAAGTTCCAATCATTACGATAGCCTTGGACGCAGGGTTCGGATCGCTCGGGCCGTTCAACCGCGCTTTCCGCGAGGCGGAAGGGGTCACGCCGAGCGAATGGCGCAAGACGGCACTCGCCGATTCCGGAATCGGCTAGCCGGTTCCAGAAATCGGGAGGAAGGTTCCGGCGAACAGCACCACTGGTTGGTCATTCAATGGCCAATCGTAAAGGATACGCCATGCATACCGGGATCAAGCCGCTCGATATCCTGCTGGAACGCGGCTTCCAGTTCTTTCTTTTCGACTTCAACCGCTACCTTGTCGCTGCTCTCTTGGTGAGTGCGATCGTATGGGGCATGCGTCGCACGACGCTCGCCTCGCGCCGGATCCAGCAACGCGAGGCGACATGGGGCGATCGCCGACGCGAGTTCCTGCAGTCGGTCCAGTCGGTGATGGTCTATTCGGTAGTCGGGGCATTTGTGCTGTGGGGTGTCGAAAGCGGCGTCCTTCACCGTTTCGAGCGCGCCGACAGCTGGCTGCAATATCTCGGACTGACGGCGGCGATGGTTCTTGCCCACGACACCTATTTCTATTGGGCCCACCGCACGATGCACCATCGCAAGCTGTTCCGGGTCTTCCACCGCGCGCACCACCGCTCGATCACGCCTACGCCGTGGGCGGCCTACAGCTTCGCCATTCCCGAGGCACTCGTCATGGCTCTATTCGTGCCGCTGTGGCTGGCAATCGTCCCGACACCGGGCAGCGTCGTGCTGACCTGGCTGCTGTTCCAGATCACCCGCAACGCAATGGGGCATGCCGGGTTCGAGCTGCACCCACGTTGGTGGCTGTCCACGCCGCTTACGAGCTGGATCAATACGACGACCCACCACGACCTGCATCACAGCGGTGGCTTCAACACCAACTACGGCCTTTATTTCACCTGGTGGGACAAGCTCATGGGCACCGAGCACCCCAAATATGCCGAAACCTTTGCCAAGGTGACCGGCCGAAATTGTTCAAGCGAAGCCTCCGTGTCAGAACCAGTAACGGCTTAGGAAGGAGTTACCTGTTCCGAGAGGCGCTTGAGAACCTCCAGCGCCTCTTGCGTCCGATCGGCTGGAACGAACGCGTGGTCGTGGTGGAAGGCGGCGACCATGTTGCAGGCGATACCTGTCTCGGCCAGTGCCATCGCGACGGCTGCGGTAAGCCCGACGCCCTCGAGGTCCGAATGCACCATCAGGGTGATGCGGGCAAAGTCGGGACCCTCCATATCCAGTTCAGCCGCAGCCTCGGCCGATACGATTGCGGTCACGCCTTCGTCCTCCCGAAACGTCGCGATGGCCGCGCCCAGCAATTGCGGCGCGGCATCGGGCGTGACGAGGACGAACCGATAGGTGCGGGGATCGAGGCGGGGCGCCATGCCGGCGATCATCGCCGCCGTATCGCGCACCCGCTCCATCAGAGAATATACTTGCTGAGGTCGGTATCGCCCGCGAGGTCGGACAGGCGCTCGCGCACGTAGGCTGCATCGACCTTCACGGTCTCGCCCTTGTGCTCCTCGGCCTCGAAGCTGATGTCCTCGAGCAGGCGCTCCATCACCGTCTGCAGGCGACGGGCGCCGATGTTCTCGACACTCTCGTTCACCTGCGCGGCGATGCGCGCCACTTCGGCGATTGCATCCTCGGTGATGTCGAGCGTGACGTCCTCGGTCCCGATCAGTGCCTTGTACTGGTCCACCAGGTTGGCCCGGGTTTCCTTGAGGATGCGAACGAAGTCCTCCTCCGTCAGCGCGCGCAGTTCGACGCGTATCGGCAGGCGGCCCTGGAGTTCAGGCAGCATGTCCGAAGGCTTGGCGACGTGGAACGCGCCCGAGGCGATGAAGAGCACGTGGTCGGTCTTCATCGGGCCGTACTTGGTTGCCACGGTGGTTCCCTCGATCAGCGGCAGCAGGTCACGCTGGACACCCTCGCGGCTGACCGATCCGCCACGCACGTCGCTGACCGCGATCTTGTCGATCTCGTCGAGGAATACGATCCCGTTGGTCTCGGCATTCTCCAGGGCGACGCGGGCAACGTCTTCCTGGTCCATGCGCTTCTCGGCCTCTTCTTCGACCAGCCGGTCCCACGCGTCGGGCACCTTGAGCTTGCGCCGCTTCATGTTGGAGCGGCCCATCGCCTTGCCGAGCATGTCTGACAGGTCGATCATCCCGACATTGCCGGGCATTCCGGGGATTTCCATCGCGTTCGAAGGCTGGTCCTTGATCTCGACCTCGACCTCGGTCTCGTTCATCGCGTTCTCGACGATGCGTTGGCGGAAGGCCTCGCGCGTCGCCTCGCTGGCATTCTCGCCGACGAGCGCGTTGAGCAGGCGTTCCATCGCGGCCTGACTGGCGGCTTCGCGCACGGCTTCGCGGCGGCGTTCCTTCTCCAGCCGGATAGCTTCTTCGGCGAGATCGCGGGCGATCTGCTCGACGTCGCGGCCGACGTAGCCCACTTCGGTGAACTTGGTCGCCTCGACCTTTACGAAAGGAGCTTCGGCCAGCTTGGCAAGGCGACGGCTGATCTCGGTCTTGCCGCAGCCGGTGGGGCCGATCATCAGGATGTTCTTGGGGGTCACCTCGTCGCGCAGCTCGGGACCGAGGCGCTGGCGGCGCCAGCGATTGCGCAGTGCGACGGCGACCGCGCGCTTGGCGTCCTTCTGGCCGATGATGTGCTCGTCGAGCGCGGCGACGATCGCCTTGGGGGTAAGATTGTCGATCATGGGATTCCGGAAGGTCAGACCGTCTCGACGGTCAGATTGTTGTTCGTGAAAACGCAGACGTCGGCGGCAACGGCCATGGCCTTGCGCGCGATGGTCTCAGGGTCGGTTTCGTAGTCGACCAACGCCCGGGCGGCGGAGAGGGCATACATCCCGCCGCTGCCGATCGCGGCGATGCCGCCCTCGGGTTCGAGCACGTCGCCATTGCCGGTGAGGACGAGGAGGTTTTCCTTGTCCGCGACAATCATCAGCGCCTCGAGATTGCGCAGGTACTTGTCCATGCGCCAGTCCTTGGTCAGCTCGACCGCGGCACGTAGGAGCTGGCCGTTGTACTGCTCGAGCTTCTTCTCCAGCCGCTCGAACAGGGTGAAGGCGTCGGCGGTGGCCCCGGCGAACCCGGCAACGACCTTGCCGCCTTCGCCGATGCGGCGGACCTTCTTCGCATTGGGCTTCATCACCGTGTTGCCCATCGACACCTGACCGTCACCTGCGATGACAGTGGTATCGCCGCGCTTGACGCCGATGATGGTGGTGGAATGCCACTGCACCAGGCCGTGGCTCTCGTTGTTCGATGTCATGCCGCGCGATATGGGGACCGCACGACAGGGGTCAAGCAAGGGGCGCGATTACTGGCCCGGCTGGCCACCAGCGCCCGGAGCTCCGGGAGCGCCGACCGCACCGATATTGCCGAACAGGTCTTCGAGGAAGCCACGCTCGCGACCCAGGGTTGGCGTCTTGTCGCCGTCGGGCGAGATATTCGCGACCTGTTCGATACCGGTGCGCTCAGCCGCGATGACATTGCCCGCACCGTCGAACTTCACGGCAAGCACCTGGTGCTGCTTGATCCGGGGACGGACGAAGGGCTTGCGACCGGTTGTGCTCGACACATAGTACCACGTCGGTTCGCCGAACTGACTGGTGAAGGTCGGGCGCCCGAGAGTGCCGGTTACCGAAGCCTCGTTGTCGATGCCGGGCTGGATCGAAGCATAGAGAACGGGATCGACGACGTAGCCGCGGGTTTCGCGGATTGAACTGCAGCCGGTGGTCGCGACGCCGGCCAGCGCTATGGCCGCGATCCCGAGAATTTTCGTCCTGTTCATGGGAACAGCAAGTCTCCGTTTTCCGGGCGCTTGGCCGCAGGCGGCCATCTCCCTATATGCTCGGGCCACGCCTTAGTCCGAAAGCGGATGTGCATGCAACGTGCCTGTGCCTCTCGCTTGGGGATCGCGGTTGAATTGCCGCTGAACGGAGAAACTATGTCCTTCCTTTCCCGCCTGCTGAACCTCGGCCCCGACCCGCGCGAGGAGTGGCGCAAGCTGTGGCACCGCACCGTTGCCGAGGCCCGCGATCCCGACTGGTACCGCATGTGCGGCGTCGCCGATTCGGTGGAGGGGCGTTACGACATGATCACCCTCGTGCTAGCCTTGGTCATGCTGCGGCTGGAGGACGAAGGCGACCACGGTCCCGCCACTGCCCGCCTGACCGAGCTCTTCGTCGAAGACATGGAAGGCCAGCTGCGCGAGGCGGGCATCGGCGATCCCACCGTCGGCAAGAAGATATCCACGCTGATGGCCAGCATGAACGGCCGCATCGGCGCCTATCGCGAAGGACTGCGCGCCGATCCCAAGGTGCTGGTCGATGCGGTGCGCCGCAACGTGACCATGGCCCAGCCCGACGAGGCCGAGGCGCTGGTCCAGCGCATGGCCGCATTGCACGCCCGCCTTGCCCGCACGAGCGTGGAGCAATTGCAGGCGGGGGAGATTGCCCAATGAGCGAACTCGAACTTTCGCGACTGGTGAAGCCACGGGCCCTGCCGGCCGGCGAACTGGCTATCGAGGCCAATGAGGCCGAGCGCGCCGCACTGGCCCGGCGCTTTGGCGTGACCTCGATCAAGGCACTGACCGCAACGGTAGGCTTCGATACCAAGGATGGCGCGGTGCTGGCGAACGGCAGGCTCAAGGCCACCATCGAGCAGCCCTGTGCGATCACGCGGGACAATTTCACCTATGAAGTCGAGGAGCCGCTCACCTTGCGCTTCGTGCCCTCCGGCTCGACACCGGACTACGCACCCGACGAGGAAATAGAGCTCGACACCGAAGACCTCGACGAGATCGAATACGAAGGCGAGACCCTCGACCTTGGCGAAGCCATCGCCCAGACGCTGGCGCTGGCTATCGACCCCTATCGCGAAGGCCCCGGGGCGGACGAGGCACGCGAATCCGCCGGAATCGTCAGCGACGAGGACACACCAAGCGGCCCGCTGGCCGAGGCACTTGCGGCGCTGCGCAAGGACTAGGTCTTTGTAGAAGCCCTGTCGGATGGTAGTGTGACAGTTAGCGGGTCGCCCTTGGGGGAGGGACCAATGGCTACTGCACATCCGATATCAGCAGAAAATGGATCGGTCGCGCCGACAGCAAGTAATTGGAAGGCGGACGTTGACCGCTGGATTTATGTCTTCACTGCCGGGCTGATGTTCACACTGGTATTGATCGGCTTCGTTCCCGACTCGATGCGAAGGATCGCCGCAGTCAATGCTGGCGAATTGCCCCCGTTTCCACCGATTCTGCATGTCCACGCCGTGTTGATGGGATCTTGGATCACCCTATTGCTCATTCAGTCGACGCTGATGGCCACTGGCAGGCGGAACTGGCACATGCAGACCGGCATAGCAGGATTATTCCTGCTGCCATCGATGGTCATCGCCGGATTCCTCTTGGTACCGGTGAGGCGAAGCCAGCTGGCGGAAATGATTGCCAATGCTCCGGCTAATGTCGCCGCGCAGCTTCAGTCCGATCTCGTGCCCGTAGTCAACAATATCATGCTGCTCCAGATCCGAGCGGGCATACTTTTCGCGATCCTCGCCAGTCTTGGCCTTTGGTTCCGCAAGCGGGATTCCGGGATGCACAAGCGCCTGATGTTCCTTGCGACACTGGTCCCGATGCCTGCAGCACTCGATCGAATGGAGTTTCTGCCGCAATCCATGCCGGAAGGCACGATGACCGTCGAACTGTATCCGCTCGCGGTCATAGCGCCGATGTTCATCTGGGATCTTTTCCGTCTTGGACGAATCCACAAGGCATACTGGATCTGGATCGCGCTGACGGTTCCCGCAGCCTTGCTAACAGATCGCCTGTGGAGTTCGCCCGAGTGGTTTTCGATCGCGGCGAGAGTTGGCGGTCTGGGCTAGCTGGGCCTCAGAACGGAATATCGTCGTCGAGATCGTCGTAGTTCGAGCCGCCGCCCGAGCCACCCGAACCTTGGCCGCCGCCGCTGCGCCAGTTGTCGCTGCCGCCGCTCTGCTGGCTACCGCCACCCTGGTCCCACGAACCACCGCCGCGCTGGCCGCCGCCACCGCCGCCCGAACCGCCCTGCGGGCCGTCGAGCATGGTCAGAGTGCCGTTCATGCCGCGAATGACGACCTCGGTCGAATAGCGGTCCTGGCCGTTCTGGTCCTGCCACTTGCGGGTCTGGAGCGAGCCTTCGATATAGACCTTGCTCCCCTTGCGCAGGAAGCGTTCGACCACGCCAACGAGCCCTTCGGAGAAGATCGCCACCGTGTGCCACTCGGTGCGTTCCTGGCGCTCCCCGGTGTTGCGGTCCTTCCACGTCTCGCTGGTGGCGATGCGCAGGTTGGCAACCTTGCCACCGTTCTGGAAGCTGCGGATTTCCGGGTCTGCGCCCAGGTTTCCGATCAGCATGACTTTGTTGAGGCTACCGGCCATCGAATCGTCCCTTCGTATCTGTTGGCCTTGGCCTAACGAAGGGCCGGATGAGTCGCCACCCCTGCCCGGCCTTACCCACACTCAGAGGCCGAGCGCGGTCGCAATCCAGAAGGTTAGTCCGGCAAAGGCGTAAGCAAGCGCAAACAGATAGCCAATCATGAAGGCAGGCCATTTCCACCCGTTTGTCTCGCGTCGCGCGACCGCGATGGTCGAGATGCACTGCGGGGCGAAGACGAACCAGGCGAGGAAGGCGAGCGCGGTCGGAAGACTCCACAAGGCGGCGATCTTGTCCGTCACGCCGGCCGCAGCAACATCCTCGTCCTCGGCGTCAACCGCGTAGGTCGTCGCGAGGGCAGAAACGGCGACTTCGCGCGCCGCCATAGCGGGGATGAGCGCCAGACTGATCTCTCGATTGAAGCCGATCGGCTCCAGCACCGGATGCATCACATCGGCAATCTTGCCCGCAATGCTGGCATCCATCTGGCTCTCTCCGGGCGCGGCCTTGGGGAAGCTCAGCATCAGCCAAAGGACGATCGTGACCGTGAAGATGATGGTGCCCGCGCGACGCAGGAAAACCCAGGCGCGCTGCCACAGGCCGATCGCAAGGTCCTTGATCCGCGGCATCTGGTAGCGCGGCATTTCCATGATGAAACCGCTTGCTGCGCCTTTTGTCACCGTGTTGCGAAGTACAAGCGCTACGACCATCGCGCCGACTATCCCGGCAAGATAAAGTGCGAATAATACGAGACCCTGCAGACCGATGCCCGGCCCGACGCGGGTATCGGGAATGACGGCGGCGATGATCACGGCATAGACCGGGAGGCGCGCCGAACATGTCATCAGCGGTGCCACCAGGATGGTCGTCAACCGGTCCTTCGCATCGGGAATGCTCCGGGTCGCCATGATTCCGGGAATGGCACAGGCGAAGCTGGATAGTAGCGGGATGAAACTCTTCCCCGACAGGCCCACCCCCGCCATCAGACGGTCCATCAGGAACGCCGCGCGGGCCATGTAGCCGCTCGCTTCCATCACCAGGATGAAGAAGAACAGGATCACGATCTGCGGCAGGAAGACGACCACCGAGCCGACCCCTGCCAGAACACCTTCGGTGAGGAAATCGCGCAGGAAGCCGGAAGGTACGCTGTCGGACACTCCCTGCGACAGGCTCGCGACACCCGCCTCGAGCGCATCTGCGAATGGCGTCGCCCAGGCAAACACCGCCTGGAAGATAACGAACAGCAACGCGAACAGGATGACCGGCCCGATCCAGGGATTGAGCAGGACCCGGTCGACACCGTTCTCGATTGTGTGCCGGGTCGACTTCGAAAGGATAGCGGCACGCGCCATGTGCTTTGCCGACAGTCGGCGTTCGGGCAGCGTCAGGTGCCACTGGCGATGCGCCTCCTCGTCGGCATGGGTTTCCGCTTCGGCAATTGCGGCGGCCAGTTCCGCGAGGCCGCGGCGGCGTACCGCCACGGTGGAGACGACCGGCACGCCAAGTGCTGCGGAAAGCGCGGCGGGATCGAGCGTCAGCCCGTCGCGCTCCGCGAGGTCGATCATGTTGAGCGCGACGATAGTCGGGCGGCCGAGTTCGAGCACTTCCTGCGCAAAGACGAGGTGCTGCTCGAGATTAGCCGCATCGACGACGAGGATGATGACATCCGGCTGCGCCTCACCCTCGAACTCTCCGTGGACGACCTTGCGCGTGACCTCCTCGTCGGGACTCGCGGCATCGAAGCTGTAGGAGCCCGGCAGGTCGATGAGTTCAACCGGCTCGCCGCTCGGCAGCATCAGGCGGCCAGCCTTCCGCTCGACGGTGACGCCGGGGTAGTTGGCGATCTTCTGGCGTGCGCCGGTCAGCGCGTTGAACAGCGCGCTCTTGCCCGCGTTGGGATTGCCCACGAGGGCAGCGGTCCGCTTGCGGGTCATGCCGGCTCCACCTCGATCGCAAGCGCATGGCTGCGGCGCAGGGCGATGGTCATGCGCCCGATGCGGATGGCGAGAGGATCACGCGTGCCGAAAATCCCGCGATGGATGACGGCTATCTCGGCCCCTTCGTCGACGCCGAGCGCCTTGAGGCGCTTGCCCTCGTCGGAAGCAAGGGCGTCCCAGTCGACGGAGACGATCCGGGCAGATTTCTCGTGTTCGCAGGAGTCGAGCGTCATGCACCTGCCGCTGCCAGAAGCGAGGCGTTGTTGCAACCGATTATCAATAGCGGGTGGCGTCATGCGGTCGCACTAGATGCAGCGCGTCCGCTGGTCCTTGATGCCTGTCAAAGTGGGCGGATCAGCGAGCAGGATAGCGCAAACGGCCGAGAAAGCGCGACATGCTGAAATGCTCGCGCTCAGGGTTGAGCCACTTGGCCTTCACCTTCTCGAACTTCATCACGCCTTCAATCCGGCGATCGAGAAAGGCGCGAGTCTCTGCCTTGTCCTCGCTTTCGTCGTCGACGAACACGGCCAGGGTCGCCCCGTATAGCGAGGCGAGGATCGCGCGCTTGGTGTAGTGGTTGTAGTCGGTCGCCGTGTCGCCGGCGAGGCGCCACATGATGTCGGCGCTATTCCATCCGGTTTTCAGCGATTTCGCTGCATTCTGAGGCATGGCCATGATGGCGAGTGCACGTCGCAATGCTTCCTCGCGACCGGCCACGGCATCAAGACGGAATTGCACCAGGTTGCGGATGCGCTCACGGATTTTCATTTGCGCGAGCCGGGTGGCCGGCAATTCCGCCTCCATTGCCAGGTCGATCGTGTCGATCCAGGCAGTGATCATGCCCAAGGCACCATCGTCCTTGAACGCGAGCCGCGCCACATCATGATCGGCGCCAACCTGATTTGCAGCTGCCTCGAGCGCCGCGTCGCTCCAGCCGTCGAAAATGGCTGCATCGGCGATTGCCGGAGCGAGAACGAGGCGCAGTTCGTCGAGGGTCAGGTCGGCAACTTCCATGGCTATTTCGGACCGTAGGTCTGGGCCGGGGCACCACGTTCGCTTACGGCCTTTTCGATTTCGTCGAGCACCTGCGAGCGATTCCCCATCAGCTTGGCATAGTCGCTGGCCGAGCGCCCGGAATTGTCGGGCCGCGAGGGATCGGCGCCTTTGGCGATAAGCATACGGATCATGGCCGTATCGCGGCGGTGCACTGCGGAAATCAGCGGGGTCTCCCCCGCACTGTTCGTCGGATCGACGTGCGCACCCTTATCGAGCAGGATCTCGATTCCCTCGGTAAAACCGAGCTGGGCGGCGACTTCGAGCGGACTCGTGCCGTCCCTGGATTCGATGTTCGGGTTTGCGCCCTTGCCCAGCAGGAAACGCAACCACACCGGATCGCGGCGCTGGGTGACAATGTGCAGCGCAGTCTCGCCACTGGTGATGTCGCGGGTATTCACCAGCACGTTGCCGGGCTGGTTGAGCATTTCGAGCGCCTTGTCGCCATCGCGATCCTTTACCGCTTCGAGGAACTCATACCCCTCGCGCTTGGATTGTGCGAAGACCGGCGAGGCCACCAGAGCCAGTGCCGCAATGCCGAATGCTGCCTGAAGTGCGCGCCGTACCACGTATCGATTCCCTGTCGTTTTTCCGCAATCCTATAGGGGAGCCACCCTTGAAGAGTGGCGGTTAGCAGACCATGAACCGCTATGCCATGCCTCGTCTGAAAAGCCTGAGTTTCGCCCTGCCGCTCGCTGCAATCACCATGCTGGGTGGGTGCGGCGACAAGGTTCCCGCCGAACGCCCTCCATTGGAAGGCGCGGCGCTTGGTGGTGATTTCACGCTGACCTCCGAGGATGGAAAGCCTCTCAGCTGGAACGATTTCCAGGGCAAGTACCGGACGATCTACTTCGGCTATACGTTCTGTCCCGATGTCTGTCCGGTCGATACGCAGCGCGCCATGGCGGGCCTCAAGCAATTCGAGAAGGCGCACCCCGATCTCGGTGCCAGGGTCCAGCCGTTCTTCGTCGGCGTCGACACCCAGCGCGACACGCCTGAGGTGCTGCGCGAATTCACAGACAACTTTCACCCGCGTCTGATCGGGCTGACGGGTGACGAGAAGACATTGACCGAGGTTGCCGCGAAGTTCGCCGCAAGCTTCTCGAAGGGCGAACCCGCACCTGGCGGCGGCTATCTCGTGAACCATACCAATGTCACCCTTCTGTTCGGACCCAAGGGCGAACCGATTGCGACTCTGCCGACCGATGAAGGCGCCGAAGCGGTCGCTGCGGAATTGGAAAAATGGGTGCATTAAGGGAACGTTTCTGGGAGCTGCCGCTCTCGGCGCTCAACAATGATGAATGGGAGGCCCTGTGCGACGGATGCGGGCGGTGTTGCCTGCACAAGGTCGAATACGAGGACACGGGCGAAATCGAGCAGACCAATGTCGCCTGCAAGCTGCTCGACACGCAGACTGCCCGCTGCACCGACTACAAGCACCGCAAGGCCTTCGTCCCCGACTGCCTCCGCCTGACGCTCAAGATCGTCGACAGCGTCTCGTGGCTGCCGCCGACGTGCGCCTATCGCCTGCGCGCCGATGGCGACCTGCTGCCGCGCTGGCACTACCTGATTTCGGGTGACCGCGAGGACGTGGTGCGTGCCGGCGTATCGGTCGCCGGCCGGGTTATACCGGAAGACATGGCCGGCCCGCTCGAACACCATATCGTTGAATGGGAAGACCCCGAGGATTGGGACGGAGAGGACGATTGGGGCGAGCACGGCGAGGCGCCGGCATGATCGACTGGATGCGCCGCGAGCCCGAAGACCCGGTGGTCGAGATCGCGGGCAAGCTCCTGCCGGTCGAACTCACACGCAACCGGCGCGCCAAGCGACTGACCCTGCGCCTCGCACCCGATGGCAGTGCGATCCGGATTACCCTGCCCCACTGGTGCCGCTCCGCCGAAGCGGTTGCATTCGCTCGCTCGCGCACGGCATGGCTCGAACAGCAGTTGGCCAAGGTGCCCGCAAAACGCGATCCGGTAAACGAAGGCAGACTGCTGCACCGAGGCCGCGAGATCGTCATCGACTGGCGCAGCGACGCACCTCGCAGGCCGCTGCTGACGGACGAGGCATTGGTGGTGGGCGGCCCGCAGGAAACCCTCTCGAAGCGCCTCCACCGCTGGCTGGAGAGCGAAGCCCTGCGGCTCTTCGCCGAGGATGCGAGGCATTATTGTGCGAGGGCCGACCTCGACACTGCCCAAGTACGCCTGACCCGGGCAAAGCGACGCTGGGGCAGTTGTTCGAGCGAAGGCATCCTGCGACTCAACTGGCGGCTGGTACAGGCCCCCGACGCGGTGCGCCGCTCCGTGGTCGCGCACGAGGTCGCCCACCTCGTCCATTTCGACCATTCCCCCGCCTTCCACGCCCTGCTCGACCGACTGTTCGAAGGCGACATCGATCTTGCCAATGGCTGGCTGAGCCGCAACGGCCGCACGCTCTACGCCAGCTTCGACTGAGCGCCCCACTGGCGCGAACGGGCAAAGCGCCCTATCTAGCCCCCATGCGCATGGTCAGCAGATTCAATGTGAAGTCGGGTGCATCCGACTTGTGGGAATACATCCGCGAACCACGGCCTTACCGCTGGACGTTCCTCTTTATGTCGTTTGCACTGACCTTCGGCCTGCTCTGGTCGTTCATGCAGGAATCGGTTTTCGTCCCGCCGGACAAGCCGAGGGTGGTCTTCATTTCGACCTTCGCTGAAGGACGCAGTGACGAGGAAATCCGCCGCACCAACCTCGAAAACCAGAAGCGCAAGGAGGCCCGAGAGGCCGAACTCGCAAAGCTGCGCGAGAAGAAGGTCGATGCGTACAAGGCGCTCGGCCGGGCGACCGGCGTCGATGTCGACTCCATGGCCGCGCAAGCCAAGGTCGACAATGCTCGAGAGGCCGCAGCTGCCGAAGCCCGGCAGAAGGAACTTTATCAGGCGAGCAGGACGGTTGGCGACAAGCCCGAGTGACGCGCGCTGGCTGGCTGCGGCAGCAAGGCTGGCTGGACGCGCTCGCCCGCTCAGCCGCCCCAACCCGGCAGTCGGATGCATCATAGTCAGCGGTGACAAGGTCGTTGGCAGGGGATGGACCGGTGACGGTGGCCGTCCGCATGCCGAAGCAGTCGCCTTGGGACAGGCAGGCGATTCCGCACGCGGGGCCACTGCCTATGTCACGCTCGAGCCGTGCGCCCATCAATCGCAACGTGGACCCGCGTGCTCGCACCTTCTCGCACAATCCGGACTCGCACGGGTTGTTGCCGGGGTCGAAGACCCTGATCCGCGAACGGCGGGCAGCGGCTTTGCTCACCTTCGTGCGGCAGGCATTGTCGCCGAAGTGTATCCCTGCGACGATGCTCGCGCCAGCCTTGCAGGTTATCTCATCCGCGCTGAATTTGGCCGTCCGCATGTCACGCTCAAGCTCGCCACATCGCTCGACGGCTGCATCGCGACCGCTGCGGGCGAGAGCCAGTGGATCACCGGCGAAGTGGCCCGAGCCCATGTCCATTCGCGCCGCGCCATGGCCGATGCCATACTCGTCGGGGGAGGCACTTGGCGTTCGGACAAGCCCCGCCTCGACGTGCGACTGCCAGGCATCGAGAGCCGCAGTCCCCAACGCGTACTCCTCACCCGTGGCGTCCCTCCCGACGGGGTGAAGGTCATCAATGCTCCGGGCCAGATCGCCGCACTGGAAGGGGTTCAGTATCTCTATCTCGAAGGCGGCGGCATGACTGCCGCGAGTTTTCTCGCTGAGGATCTCGTCGATCGCATAGAGCTCTACCGCGCACCCATCGTCATCGGCCATGGTCGGCAAGCCCTGGGCGAGATCGGACTCGACCGGCTGGCAGACGCGCATGGCCGCTGGACCCTTGTCGAACGCCGCCAGCTTGGCAGCGACACATACGAAGCCTACAGCCGCACGCGCTGACAGGAGAGAAGACCCGCATGTTCACCGGTATCGTCACCGCCATCGGAACCATCGAAAGCGCCGAGCAGCGCGGCGACCTGCGGGTTACCGTCGCCTGCCCTTTCGATCCCGACGCGATCGATATCGGCGCTTCGATTGCCTGCTCGGGCGTCTGCCTGACGGTCGTCGCATTGGGAGGCACGAAAGGTGACGCCCGCTTGGTCTTCGATGTGTCCGGCGAAACGGTGAGCTGCACGCGCCCCGGCATGTGGGGCGAAGGGGCGAAGCTCAATCTGGAGACCGCATTGAAGCTCGGCGACGAACTCGGCGGGCACCTTGTCACAGGGCACGTCGACGGCGTCGGGCAGGTTGTTCTGGCACGCGACGAGGGAGGGTCGAGAAAGCTCGCCTTCCGCATCGGCCGCGAGCTTGCGCTTTTCGTGGCACCAAAGGGTTCGATCACCGTCGATGGCGTATCGCTGACCGTGAACGATGTGCGCGACCGCAGCGACGGTACCTGCGACTTCGCGGTGAACATCATCCCGCACACTGCCGAGGTGACGACCCTTGGCCAGCTGGCAGAAGGTGACCGGGTCAATCTCGAGATCGACGTGCTGGCGCGCTACCTCAAGCGGATGCAGGCGCTGGCCGGCTAGGCGATTATCTCGAAATCGTCATCGCCGACGGGACGGGCGAAATCGCCCCATTCGCCGGTCCTGCGCCAGTAGTCGTAGTAGCCGAATTTGCGGACGAGTTCCTTGAACCTAGTGGTCTTGCGGACTTCGCGATGGCTTGGCCACCAGACCGCATAGTCCATTGCCGCATCGGTCGACAAACCGCGCTCGAGGGCATCGAGTGCGAGGTCCTGCGCATCGAAATCGCCGCAGTGATAACTCAAGATGAAAGAGATTGTGCTGCTACGTGATGCTGGATCCGCCAGCGCCTTTAGCAGGAGTGCGATCGTTTTTTCGCGGTCGTCGATGACCTGATAAAGTTCAGCGCGATATGGCACCTCGACCATCGCGTAGCGCAAATGGCGTTGCGCTTGTTCCTTGATCTCGCGCATGTCGCCGTCGTTCCAAATGCGAAACAAGCGGGCGTGCTCGCATACGGCGCGGTTCACTGGAAAAGTCTTGGACCTTTCGTACTCCGCATCACCCTCGTTCCGGCGCCCCGACGCAAGGTAAAGCATCTGCAGCAGCAGAGAATTGTAGCCCGCCATTGGGTCGGCACGTCGCGCCGATTCCGCAACTTCTATTGCCTCGCTCACTCTTCCCACACAAAACAAGCATGTGCCCTTCAATGAGGCAATTTCTGACGCATAGACTGGTGCTGTTTCCAAGGCCTTGTCGAAGGACAAGAGGGCCAAGTCCCATTTTCGCTCCCAACGGTAATGCACGGCCCGGATCAAATGGGCTTCGCTCGAATCTTGGGGGAGGTGTTCCGCCATCGCCACAAGCTGCTCGATCTGGAAGTCGCTTCGTACCTCGGGGGTAAACGCGAAGACCGATTGCTGCTGCAGCATCAACGTCAGGCCGCCGAGCGCGGGATAGAAGGCAGGATCCTTGGCCAAAACCTCCCGATACAACTCGAGCGCTGCGACGTACTGTGCGCCAGAAATTGCCGCATTGGCCGCCGCCCTCGCCCGCATGTAGAGATCGTACAGTTCGACATTCTGTGTCGCGCGTTCACTGATGGCATCGCGTTCGCCAGGCTGGAACTGGACCTTGAGCGCGCTGACGATTGCCTGCGAAAGTTCGTCCTGCAGTTCGAAGATGTCGTCGAGATCGCGGTCATAGCGTTCGGACCAGACCTGCGCCCCGCTCGCCCCGTCGATCAGCTGGACATTGACCCGCACGCGATTTCCCGCCTTGCGCACGCTCCCCTCGAGCACATGGGTCACATTCAGTTGCCGTGCAACCTGCGCCACATCGACCGTTTGCCCCTTGAAGGTAAAGGCGGTGCTCCGCGCGATGACCGAGAGTGCCGAAACCTTGCCGAGGTCGTTGATGATGTCCTCGGCTATGCCGTCGGCGAAGTACTCCTGTTCCTCGTCGCGGCTGACGTTGTTGAACGGCAGCACCACGATCGACTGTCGGTCGAGTTGCGGGTCAGCGAGCTTTGGCGAGGATGAAGGCGCGTGGCGATCCGTGCCGATAAAGTCGCGAACCTGTCGCACCAGGCCTTGCCAGCGCGCATCGTGCCTGGTCCCGCGCCAACCGATCAAGTCGGCCGTCTGGACGAGCTCGAAGATGATCGGTCGCTCGCAAGCCTCGATAAGGACGGGGACAAGAGTACTCTTGCGATCCGCCAATGTTGCCTCGGCCCTTACCCAGCGGGAGGAAACCGAGAGCGGCGACCAGAGCACGACCACAGCCTTCGCCGCACGCAGGGCCGCTTCGATCCGTTCATCGAAGACCTCGCCGGCCTGCAAGGCATCGTCCCACCAGACGTCGAGACCTTCGGCGACGAGAGCGTCGGCGAACTGCCGTGCGATCGGGGCATCGCCGCGCGCGTAGGAGATGAAGATTTCAGGCGTAGGAAGAAGCCCCCGACTGCATTCGGAAGCGACCCGCAAGTCGTATTCCGCAATGGCGGGGGCTTGGCAAGTATCGAGGCCGGCAAAGCTTCTTGCCTGCTTTTCTTGTACTTCGAATTCGGGGAGCACGCGCCGCATTGGCGCCTGCTCCCCGCAGATTGGTCGAAGAACGACCTATTTCTTGGGCAGGAAGGTCACTTCGCGCACCATGTACTCACCGACGATGGAGCGGATGTTCGGATAGACAGTGGTGGTCACCTGCCGGTTGTTCGCCTCGTTGGCGGCACCCCATGCCTTCATGAAGGCCTCATAGCGTGCCTTGTTGGGCGCCAGATCGGCAGTGTTTGCGAAACGGGTCACGAGGATCACGTTGAAGTCGCCGCTGCTCGGCAGGTCGCTGACGTAGACCGCGTAGCTTTCCAACTGCCCCAGCTTCTTCGCGACTTCGTTGCTGGCAACCCAGGTATCGCGGATACCCTGGAGGTAATCCTCGATCATGTTCTCCTTCACCTTGACGGTGGCCACGGTCGAGACGCTGTCGCTGACCGTATAGTCCTCGTAGGGTGTGAGCTGGGCTGCTGCGGGTGTCGAAATGGCCAGTGCGAGGCCGAATACGAGATGCTTCTTCATGGGTCTCCCCCTTCCGTAGCGACCCTGCTTCCCCGCTGGCCGGCGGCCAGAGGGAGTGTTCAACCACGAGAGCGACCCCTGATTTTCCCGGGGTAGAGCACGCGGCGTAAGGACAGCATTTCCCTTCAGGGTGCAAGGTATGCACCCACTAAGCACCGGGCTACCTCTTTAGAATAGGCGACAACTATACCTCGGGATGGGTTCGGCAGACGGACCGAGGCCGAGGAGGGCGGATACCCCAGGTCAGCCGCGCATCAGCGGCCCGTTTTCAAAGCCATCGCGCGAAATTTCGTAAACAAGGTGGACGATCCGCTTGCCCTGGTACTTGGCCAGTTCGTAGCGTTCGGTCCGCGCGGCCCCGATGGCCTCGAGAGCATTGCGCGAGCGGTAGTTGGTGTCGCCGACACGGAAGCGCACCGTGGCAAGGTCCTGGAAGGCATGTGCCAGCATCGCCCGCTTCATTTCGGGATTGATGCCCTTCCCCCAGCAGGAGCGATCGAGATAGGTCCAGCCGATCTCGATCGAACCGCCGTCATCGGGATCGAAACCCTTGTACTGTGACGATCCGAGGATTTGCCCGTCACTCTTGCGCACGATAGCCAGCGCGCCGCCGCTCTCGATCCCCTCGTCGAAGAAGGCGTCGAACACGTCACGCTTCCAGCGGTCGTGGATGGGATGTTGTTCCCAGATCATCGGGTCGGACGCGATGGCGTAGAGCGGTTCGCGATCCGCCTCGGTCATCGGGCGGATCGTCAGCCGTTCTGTCTCGAGCGTCGGCTGGCGATCCATCGCGGCCTAGCCCTTCGTCACATCCGCCAGCGCGGCGATGAACTTCTCGGTGTTGCCCGCGTGAAGCCCGGCAACGTTGATGCGCCCGGACCCGGCCATGTAGATGCCGTGATCCTCGCGCAGCCTGGCGATCTGGTCCTTGTCGAGCGGCAGCATGGCAAAGAGGCCGTTCTGGTCGCCGAGCGCGGCAAGGTTGAGGCCGGGAGCCTCGTTGTCGGCGGCAGCGAGACGAGCGCGAACACGGCGCATGCGGGCGCGCATGTCGTCGAGTTCCTCGAGCCACTCCTTGGTCATCGCCGGATCGCGCAGCACGTTGCGCACTGCCGCGCCACCGTGGTCGGGCGGCATGGACCAGTTCGCGCGGGCAAGGGCGTTGGCGTTGGAGACGATGGCCGGAAGCTGGGAGGCCTCCTTCGCCATCATGTAGAACGCGCCCACACGGTCGCGGTAGAGGCCGAAGTTCTTGTCGCAGCTATAGGCGATCAGGGCCTCGGGCACGGCAGCCAGCACCTTGCGGATCCCGGCGACGTCCTCGTCGAGACCTTGGCCCAGCCCGTGGTAGGCGATGTCGAGCAGCGGCAGCACGCCGGTCTCGGCGAAGGCCGCCGCGATCGCCTCCCACTGGTCGAGCGTGTAGTCGACACCCGTCGGGTTGTGGCAGCAGCCGTGGAGCAGGACGGCATCGTTCGGCCCGGCGCCATGGATCGCCGCCAGCACCGCTTCGAGATCGGCCGTACCGTCGGACTTCGCATGGGTGAAGGGCACGGTCTCGACGCCGACATCGGCAAGGATCTGCGCATGGTTCGGCCAGCTCGGCACGCCCATGTGGACGCGGGTCACTCCGGCAGCCTTGGCCAGCGCCACCGCCAGGCGGACGGCGCCGGTCCCGCCGGGGGTCTGCATCCCTTCGATGCGCCCGCCCATCGTGGCGTCCTCACCGAAAATGTATGGCATCAGCGCGGCGGTAAAGCCGGTGTCGCCTTCAGGCCCGAGGTAGGATTTGGAATCCTGCTCGTCGATCAGCTTCTGCTCCGCCTTCTTGATCGAGCGGAAGACAGGGGTCGCGCCTTCGTTGGTACGATAGACGCCCACGCCGAGGTCGATCTTGTCCTCGCGCGGGTCCTGCGCATGCATCTTGATGAGCGCGAGAAGCGCGTCGGGGGCCTGGGCTTGAAGTCGGTCGAGCATGCGCGCCTCATTGCCCGATATGATTGGGGCCGCAACAGGAAATCCCGTTGCGGCCCCGGAGCCTTCGTGAATTTTGATTATACGACCCGAAGAGCTCCTTTCTCGTCCTCAGAACGGCAGCCAGCGCTGCTTCTTGGAAAACTTCATGTAACCGGCATTTACACCGAGGCGCAGGCCCGCTCCGACACGGATCGGGATGAGCACCACATCGCCCTTGCGCAGGTAGCTGGCGGTAAGGCCGCCGACGAAATAGGCCTGGCCCTCGCCCGCCGGGAAGCGCTCGTAGAGTTCCTCGCTGTCCCACAGGTTATAGACGAGGACGAAAGTGCTGCCGGCATTGGCCCCGGCATCGAAGCCGATCGACGGGCCGGTCCAGTAAACGGGACGCTCGCCTTCGACCTTGTGGAACAGCGTGCCGGAACCGTAGCGCGCACCGACGATGAAGGCGCCGCTCGCTTCGCGTCCGACGATGTAGGCGTTGGGCTCGCCCTGATCCTTGAGCAGCTTCTGGATCATGTCTGCGACGCCCTTGGCACCCTTGCCGAACACACCCTCGGCGGCACCGATAAGGTCATCTTCCTTGTAGGTGGTCGCGCTGTTTTCGACCGGAGGGGTTTCGACAGCAGTGGTGGCAGCAGCTTCAGCGCCTTGCTCGCTCCATGTCGGCTGCTCGGGATAGCTGTCGGTGGGAGCCGCCGGATCGGGCTCGGCGGTGTAAGTAACGCCCGCATCTGCTCCGGTCGTGGCAGGCTGCTTGACCAGATCGGCATCGATGGCGGTATCGGGATCGATCGTCTCGACCTGTGCGGCGAGCGGCGAAGCGGCCATGCCCATCGCTGCGAAAGCGATGGCAAGACGGCGAGTAACGGTAACGGCTTTTTTCATGGTTCCCTCCCTGCCCGCGCCGAAGCGCAGGCAGCTGCGCGACAAGAAGAATCCTCTTTCAGCAGCGCGGCAATGAAACGGCGATGAACCGAATCGAAATTGCGTCGAAGCGAGTCCTTCGTGCGATGCGCAGATCGCCGCAATCAGGCCTTGAAGCGGGCCGGAGCCGTGGCTATAGCGCGCCCCTCGCACACGGCCTGGCGCCGCTGCGAAGTTCCGGAGACGTGGGTGAGTGGCTGAAACCAGTTCCCTGCTAAGGAACCGTACTCGAACTGGGTACCGAGGGTTCGAATCCCTCCGTCTCCGCCACCTCGCTTTTCCCAATCAATCCCTTATAGTCCCCAAACCCGCAGAAATGCGGCGTTTTTTCGCTTTTCGTCGTCCGCTTAGTTCTCTATATGTTCCTATGCATCCGGCGCAGCGTGTGGGTCTGGATGTGGGTCTGAAAGGAACAAGCAATGGGCAAGCTGACGGCGATGAGGGTCAAGAATCTGGTTGAACCTGGCCGCTATTCAGATGGCGAGGGTTTGATCCTCAAACTCGCTGCAAAGGGTAAAGGCAGCTGGATTGTCCGGGTTCAGGCCAATGGGAAGCGCCGAGACATCGGTTTAGGTCCTCTTTCCGAGCTGCCGCTAGCCGATGCTCGCGAGGCCGCGCGGGCCCTCCGCAAAGAGGTAAAGGCGGGCGTCGACGTCTTGGCAGAGCGCAAAAAGGAAGCCTTGGTCATCCCCACTTTCAGCGACGCCGCCAAGCTCGTTCATGACGAGCAAAAGGCCGCGTGGAAGAACGGCAAGCATCAGGCCCAATGGATCAAGACTCTCGAAACCTATGCCTTTCCGACTCTCGGCGACAAACTCGTTTCAGAAATTGAAGGGCCGGCAATCCGCGATGCGCTTTCGCCAATCTGGCTGACCAAGCCCGAGACTGCGAGGCGAGTACGGCAACGAATCGGGTCGGTGCTCGATTGGGCCTGCGCAAAGGGCTTTCGTGAGACCGAGGCTCCGATGCGCTCGGTACTCCGTGGCTTGCCGCGCCAGCCCAAGAAGCAAAGCCACTTCGCAGCAATGCCTTATCCTGACCTACCCGCTTTCATTACATGGCTGCGCGGGCGCTCCTCGGTTGGCCGTCTTGCCCTGGAGTTCGTGATCCTGAACGCCTCTCGCTCCGGCGAAGTGCGCGGTGCGTGCTGGAACGAGATCGACCTCAGCAAGAAGCTCTGGAACATCCCTGCCGAACGCATGAAGGCAGGAACCATCCACGTCGTCCCGCTGTCGGAAGCGGCCATGGACGTCCTCAAGCGAGCGAAAGCCTTTCGCTCCCCTGTGAGCACTCTAGTCTTTCCGGGCCAGAATCCTCGTCGACACTTGTCAGATATGACCTTGCTCAAAATCCTGCGCGACAAGGGCGACGATTACACCGTTCACGGTTTTCGCTCGTCCTTTCGCGACTGGGTCGCCGAAAAGACGAACTATCCGGGTGAAGTCGCAGAGGCAGCGCTTGCCCACACGATCGCCAACAAGGTCGAAGCGGCCTATCGGCGCACGGATTATCTCGATAAACGCAGGCCGCTGATGGCCGATTGGGCAGATTTTTGCCTGAGCGGTTAGATGCCGAAGTCAAAGGGCTTCGCTCTTTCCTTCGCCAACTCAGGTGCCTTCTCGCGCTCGGCCTGTGGTGCATGTTTAATTGCTTGGACGTGGGCCGCGCGGACGCCTTTTGCCGCCGCCTGCCCAAGCCGCTCGGTTACTTCCGCTGCAGAAGATTTCTCACCCAGATTGGCGGAAATACCTCGCCCGACCTTTTCCCGGCTGTCGACGATCAGTTTAAGCTCGTCTCGCACCCGCGTAATCGTGACGAGGAAGTTGCGCTGCGAAAGCAGTCGCCGCTCGCGGCTGTCGAGTACGGCGATGCCTTTATCTGCCGTTAGACCCTGCGCCATGTGGGCGTTGAGCGCGTAGGCGAGGTCGATCCGCTTCAACATCGGGTCGTTCTTCTTCAGTCTATGCTCCATGCCGCTGGAGGTCGTGACCGTCACCACGCCTCTATCGATTGCGGTTACCGTTGCGCGATCCGCGTTTGTCATGCCGCGCTGATGGTCGCTTGCTGTCCACCGGATTGCGTCGCCGGTGTAGATATCCAAGCCTTTCGTCTCGAACAGCTGCAACGCCTGGTCGCTGCCCTTGGCAGAAAACTTTGACGGAACAAATCGACGCAAGCGGCCTAGCTCGTCGCGAAGCATGACCACGCCCTTGCCTATGTCGATAGCCATCACCTCGTGGCTGCCACGCCCTAAACAGTGCCGCGATTGTCGGCTCGCCACTTCGAGCACCATGCCGGTTTGATAATTGCGTGCGTAGCGTAACTCCTCGCGGGTTGCATTCACGCGCGAGAGAACGGTCAACCTCGTTTTTGCTGGTCCGATTTCGCCATTTGCGGCGAGACCGGTTTGGACGGTCTCGTTGATCTCCGAGCGCAAACGACGGCCAGCCGCAAAGATCGATGTGCGCTCGCGGTCTGCTGGCGGCAGCGACAGCCACCGTTCGGCCGCAACTATCGCGCTGTTCTCCTGCACCTCGACAATGTGGTCCTTGAGATGTTCGAGGGCCTCGTTTGACTTGCCCGACTGCGCTGCCTGTTGCGCTTTAATCAGGGTGTCAGAGCGGGCGCGAAGATTCTGGTCCATTCGCGCCGTATCTGTCCCGGCACGCTGCGCCAGAGAAAAGGGCTTGCCCGCTTCGACAGCACCCAGTTGTTTCTCGTCACCCATCAGCACGAGGCGATCGACCTGTAGCAGATTGGCGATCCGAATAAGGCGATCCTGGTCATGCGTGGAGACCGTTGAGGCTTCATCGAGGACAAGGACAGTGTCGCGATACTCTTCGCGCGCAGCGGCGATCTCGGCCTTTCCAGCGGAGCCATCCAGCAACTTTCGATGTCCACCGAGAAAGCGATGCAACGTCATCGATGGAATGCCGGTGTCCTTCTCCAGCATACGGACCAAGGTGTTCTGGACACCCAAGCCAACGACCCTCTTGCCTTGTTCTTCCAGAAGCTGGTTGACCGGCCGTAGCACGCTCGATTTGCCCGCCCCTGCAACACCCTGAACGGCTACGACGCGATTGTTTGAAGACAGGATCAACCGGCCCGCCGCTTCCTGACCGAAGTTGAGTTTCATCCCGTAATTGATGGCTGCCGAAGCTTGCAGGAACTGTCCAGCGGTCTTCGCGTCGAGGATCGGATGAACTACGCCTTTTCCCTTCTCGATCTCCGCCAGCATGCGGGTCTCTAGCGCCAATGCATTGGATGTTGTCAGCCACCCTTTCTGCACGCCTCGCCCGCGCATCAGCGCGCCCTGCTGGGCGAGTTGGCCAATACGCTTCTCGACTAAATTCATCGTCGTCGGCAGGCCAAAATCGAGCGCGGCCTTGGCTAAATCGGTAGCGGTAAAGGCCGCCTCTCGCTCAGAAAGGTGCCGCACCGCCGATGCGACCGCATGGGCCGTTGCAATCTCTTCGCGGCTTTTCAGATGCAGCCGCTTGGGTATGAGCGGATCGCCCTCCTTGATGCCCATTCGCTCGGCGAGGCTGGCGATCATGGCCTTGCCTCTTTCGAGCAAGGTGGGGCGATCATTCGCCCGCTTTGCAGCCGCTATAGTCAGCTTATGCGAGCGCAGCCTGGCATCGCGCACCATGCCCTCGAGGCCGAGCCCCTGATGCCAAGCCTGTCCTTCCCATTTAGCCATCAAGGCACCGCGATCGACATCGCTTTGCTTGGCCTCGCGGGTCGACAGCGTCGCCACCAAACCCGCTTCGAGGCCACCGCCACGCCGGGCTTCGAGCACCTCCTGCCGCCGCGTCGAAAAGGCCATCACCGCATCTCGGTCGATGCCCTTGGCCTCGAAGTTTCCGTGCTTTCCGAGTTCACCGATCCGGTAGCCAAGTTTCTCGACCTCGATCCGGAAGCGCGCCATGGTCATTGCATTGAGCAACGTGTTGCGCTGCCACAGCTTGTCATTGCGTAGCGCCCTCCACTTCCCGTCCTTGTCCTGCGTCATGTTGGCGACGACCGCGTGGAAGTGCAGGTTCGGTTCCTGATTGCGGTTGGTGTCGTGCTGGTACAGAGCAACAGTCAGGTTGTCGCTGGTATGCAGCCGCTCTTTCCCGCCCTTTTCGATACGGTACTGCGCGGCGTTGTTCTCCGCCCACTGGAGCGTTTCGACAACCGCTGACCGGTAGGCGTCGATGATCCGCTGATCCTTGCCGACGAGTGCCAGGAGCGACCAGCTCTTGGGCAGAGAAAAGGTCAGGTCCGTGCCTGCCCGGTGATACTGAGCTTCGTGCCCGATGCGCTCGCCAGTGGGCAACTCGCCGCGCAGGATGGCCTCGAACGCCTTGGCGTCGACCGTGCCGGAAAGACCCAGCCGTTCGGCACCCTTCCCGATCCATCTACCCGATCGATCGGCGTCTGCCTTGGTATAGTAATTGTCCTTGGCGAAGTAGTTGGCAGCCCCGCCAGCCGAACGCACATTGGCCACCGACAACATCGCTCAGCGCCCCTCGGGCTTGAAGGCTTTGCGTTCGCGATACTCCCGGATGCGTCGTTGGTAGGCTATCACCACGCGGTCGCGCAGTTCCTTGTCCTTGTGGGTGCGAAGCCAGCCATCGAGCGCGATCTTGGTGAACAGCAGATCGGCCAGAACCTGATCGCGGAACGCCTCATCCTGAGGTTCCTGAAGGGCCTCGATGACTGTGAGTTTCAGCCACTGGCTGACGCTCATATGCGCTGCATCAGCAGCGGCTTTCACGAGGGCATGGAGGTCTTCGTCGACATAGCATTGGAGGGCAAACCGCACGGCGTCACCTGACGTTTGGCCGCCCCCGCCGGCCCGATGACCCCTCTGAATTGACATCAGTTTACGGCAGCGGCAACCCTGTAGGAAAACGCTATTTTCTGATTTAAAATTAGGTGCTTACCGACAGGCAACTCGTAAGCGAGTTGCGACTCCCAAACTGACATCAAATGACATTAGGTGGCGACAGACACCGAAATGCCGGCGAAGCCCGCAGAAATGCTCGTATCCCAAACACCGGAATTCCGGGTACGGTGTGCAATCAAATTTCCCATTTTCCAGGCCCGTAACCAGTCGTTGGACCATTTTGTGCTCAGCGCGCTTGGCAGCCTTACCTAAAGGATTTCTGCGCCTCCGCGGCGCAGAAGCGAAAGGGTCAAAGGCCATACCCGTGCATGGAAAAAGGCCCCGCTGGATCGTGCCAGCGAGGCCTTCGAGAGCATCAGGTCGCGGTTTCGACAGCCGGCCATGGCGACACCAATTTCTTTCGCCTTGGCGAGTAAATCGACTTTGTCTGCGATGATCTCGCAGCCGTAGCGAGTCTGCCCTTCAGCACCGGTCCAGCGGCTGTGGTGGATGCGGCCCGTCACCATGTTCATATGGCCCTTTGATACATGCTCGGCGACGCATTTCCCAGTGCTGTTGAATGAAGTGATCTGGCTTCATGCAGTCCCGACAGGCGCTAACCTTCACCATTCTTGAAACTGAGTGTCGAGGCGATGTTCTAGTAAGGCAGCGGACCTTCACAGATGAATTCGCGCAGGTGCTCCAACCGCTCCGGCAGACTCGGATCGTAGGCTCGATCGAAAGAGAAATCGGCTTGGTCGTCACTCCAAATATTCTGATGCTTGCCGCCCACGAAACGGATCAGCGAGACCGCACCCCAACGTGAACCGTAGGGGCCGTGGGGAATAGTTGGCGGTCTCCAGAAATAGGCGTCTGGATGCATCGTGCCGGGCGGCCCTGTGAGCGAGCCAGCAATCATGTAGCATTCTTCAACAACCGGGTGGCTTTCCTGCGGCACCTTGCCTGTTGGCGACTCGGATTGTGGGAGAATCAATGAAGGGAGCGTGCGTTCGCCGGTCTCCGAATCGGTCCGCAGATCCTTTCGCGAGATTCACAGATGGCGCAGATTGGGGTCATTGAGCGTCATGTCCCAAGCCATCTGCCGCGTCCTGAGATGCGGGATCGCACGCGCCGTGTCGCAGTTGCCCATATCTCCGACGAGAACGGGTTCGCGATTGTAGAATGCAATCAAGACGCAGCCGTTCTTGCTCTCCATGCTGTTGCGATTCCACCCGGCAGGCAGGAAGGCATAGCTGTCCGCTTCATACAGTTCGCCATCCATTTCCAGTGATCCATCGAGAACGAAGAATTCCTCATCTGCCAGAATCTGCTCCGGCCCCAAGCGCGACCAGCCAGAAGGATAGCGCATCAATGCACTGCAAGCCCCACTTTCAGGGTTACGGCTGAGCATCTTATACTCGGCATCGGGTCGTGCGAGCCCAGCCCCAATGCGTTGCCATGGGAGCATTTGCGACTGCACAAACTCGATATGCTCACGACGGTCCATCACGATTATTAGAAAACGAACTCGATCGTCGAGCCTTGACCAAGATCAATTCAAATCGGCCATCTGAGTCTATCCCTGTGCTTCCGAAAAATACTTCCGCAGACCAACCCGAGCCATGGATTTCAGCCTTTCCGAGAATCAGTCCCTTTGGCGCGATCGCGTGCGAGGCTTCATGGACGCGCATGTTTATCGAGCAGAGGAGGTATACCGATCCCAGCTGGGCGAGTGCGGAGACGAGCGCTGGCAGGTGCCGCCAATCATCGAGGGGCTGAAAGCACGCGCCTACTCCGAGGGTCTATGGAATCTCTTCCTGCCGCCCAGCGAGCACGACGAGGACGACTATCGCGGAGCCGGACTCAGCAATCTGGACTACGCACTGTGTGCAGAAGAAATGGGGCGGGTCGGCTTTGCTTCGGAAGCGTTCAACTGTTCGGCACCTGACACCGGCAATATGGAGGTTCTGCACCGCTACGGAACGCAGGAGCAAAAGGCGCAATGGCTGAGGCCGCTGCTTGATGGAGAGATCCGTTCTGCCTTCCTGATGACCGAACCCGATGTCGCATCTTCCGATGCGACCAATATCCAGACCTCGATCCGCCGCGAGGGGAAAGAATATGTCATCAACGGGCGTAAATGGTGGTCGTCTGGCGTTGGCGATCCGCGCTGCAAGGTGGCGATTGTCATGGGCAAGACCGTCCCGGACGCGAATGCGCACCAGCAGCAATCGCAAATCCTTGTTCCGCTCGACACGCCCGGAGTAGAGGTCGTGCGGATGCTGCCGGTCTTCGGTTATGATGGAGCTCCACACGGCCATGGCGAGGTGGTGCTACGCGATGTCCGGGTTCCTGCCAGCAATATCATACTCGGAGAGGGTCGCGGGTTTGAAATCGCGCAAGGCAGGCTCGGTCCCGGCCGAATTCATCATTGCATGCGCGCTATCGGTGCCGCCGAGCGTGCCATAGAGAAAATGGCAGAGAGGCTTCAATCGCGGGTCGCGTTCGGCAAGCGATTGTCCGAACAATCGGTGTGGGAGCAACGCCTGGGCGAAGCGCGGCTCGATATCGAGATGGCACGGCTCCTGTGCCTCAAGGCCGCCGACATGATGGACAAAGCAGGCAACAAGGCGGCCAAACTGGAGATCGCCCTGATCAAGGTCGCCGCGCCGCGGACCGCGCTGCGCGTTCTCGATCATGCAATGCAAGCCCATGGTGCAGGAGGACTCTCGGATGATTTCGGCCTGGCCGAAGTCTATGCCGGTATGCGCGCGTTGCGGATCGCAGATGGTCCCGACGAGGTGCACTTGCGATCGATTGCCCGGATGGAATTCGGGAAATTCAGGGACCGTATGGCCGACTGGCGAGAACGCAGGGGCTCATGAACGGCCTTTCCGACGATCCGCATGAACTTTTCGGATCTTGGTATGCAAAAGCGTCCCGACATCCCGAAATTGCCGATGCGAGTGCGGTCAATCTTGCAACGGCAAGCAAGAATGCCATTCCATCGAACCGCATGGTCCTGCTCAAAGGGCACGACGCATCGGGCTTTGTGATTTACACCAATCTTGGCAGTCGCAAGGCCAACGAGTTGACAGCCAATCCCCATGCCGCCCTCTGCTTTCATTGGGCTCCGCTGCGCCTTCAGGTCCGGATCGAGGGATCAGTCCAGCCAGTTAGCGATGAGGAAGCCAACGCCTATTTCGCCTCAAGACCGCTCGCCAGCAGGATCGGCGCATGGGCGTCGAAGCAATCAGTCCCTCTTGAGAGTCGCAGGAAACTGATTGCACGTATTGCGCGATTCACATCTTCCTTTGCCCTGAAAGATCCGGGCCGCCCGCCGTTCTGGTCAGGTTTCAGGATCGCGCCTCGTCGCTTTGAGTTCTGGACCGAAGGGGAATACCGGGTGCACGACCGCGTAGTATTCGAAAAGCAAGACAATGATCGTTGGGAACGCTATTTACTCTACCCGTGACCGATGCAACGCCAGCGATAGTAATTGCCGCCGGTGGCGAAGGACGCCGCATGGGCGGCAGCAAACCGGCTCAAACACTCGCCGGGAAATCTCTTCTTGATCATGCCTTGCATTGGGCAAGCAAGCATTCTGATCTGATCGCTGTTGCTGTTCGCGATTCCGATCAGCTTGATCTCACCTCGATTCCGATACTGGTTGATGCAGCGGCAGACCTTGGTCCGATCAGCGCCTTGAAGAGTGCCTTCGGTTTCGCTGAAGAGCATAATCGTGACCAAGTCCTGCTGATCGGATGCGATTTGCCGTTCCTGCCATCCGATCTCGCGGAACGACTTGCGCGGGGAATTGGCTCGCAATCCTGCGCCATGCCAGTGAGCAAAGGGCGCGATCATCCAATGACCGCCTTGTGGAGGGTCGAGTGCGCCGCTTTGGATGCCTTCGTTGCAACGGGAGGGCGTTCGATCTGGCGCTTCGCGGAATGCGTCGGGGTTAAGCGTGTCGATTGGCCAGCGGACCAAGGCATCGATCCCTTCACCAATATCAACGACCTTGAAATGCTCGCACGAGCAGAGAGCAAGCTCCGGCAGTCATAATGTCTGGGAAGAAGCGCGTGGTTGCTGCCGCCCCTACGATCGTTCAGCCCGTCTTGCGCGGACGCAAAAGCAGGGGGCCGTAAAGCACCGCAAACCCGCCAAAGGCGGCGATCCAGGCTGCCCCCGAGATGGTATGTAGCAGCTGCGCCTGAGCGGGCCAGACCCCCGCGGCGAACCTGGCTGCTACTGCCAAAACAACCGCGACGTAAATAGCTATAGTCCCTCCCCCAGCAGTCAGCTCCCGCCCGGTGTGACCAAGCGTTGCGCGGGTCATCACGGCTAAGGTCATGAGGCCGATACCTCCTGCCATCCAGATGTGTTGCGCCGTCCCCGCTCCTGCGAAACCGTAGCCAAAAGTTTCGGCTGCGCCAGCCAATGCGCCGAGCGGTATGAAGAAGTAGCCGGCGTGCAAGACAAAGACGAGCGGCTCCGCTCCTGTCCGATCCCCGGCCCAGCGCATAAGCCTAACAAGGTGGAGCACACCGGCAATCGCGAGAAACACGGCTGTGACTAGTGCATCCGGTTTGACCAGCCAACACAAGACGGCAGCCAGCAAGCCAGCCAGTGCGATCTTGTCGAAGACCTGCATCGGCGGGACGGGCAATCGTTCCTCCCCTTGTTTCACCAGCCAGTTGCGCGTGAAAGAGGGAACGATGCGGCCCCCGATAAGAGAGATCATCAACACCGCGGCGCCTAGTCCAAGACGCAGCCCGTAGCCCTGCGCAGCAAAGGTCCCTTTCGCAAATTCCCAGTGGAACAGTCCATTCGCAAGACAGAACACGACGAGCAATGCCACCACCGGCAGGTTGCGCCAGTTTTTCCCGACGACAATCTCCCGGCCTAGGAGCCCAGCTAATACGAGGAGCATGGCAAGATCGGCAGAGGCGACCGCGATCGGATCGAGATAATGCGAAACGGAAACTGCCAAGCGGCCCCCAATCCACAGCACCACAAGTCCGCCCAGCGCCCATCCGGTGACTGGTAATCGCCCGGTCC
Source organism: Qipengyuania soli (assembly GCF_015529805.1). Taxonomy (NCBI): domain Bacteria; kingdom Pseudomonadati; phylum Pseudomonadota; class Alphaproteobacteria; order Sphingomonadales; family Erythrobacteraceae; genus Qipengyuania; species Qipengyuania soli. Next base: position 2,017,949 of record NZ_CP064654.1, read on the forward strand.
AATTGGGAACCGCCGTCAACAGGAACCCGGCAATAATCGCGCCCAAATAGCCGAACAGGAATTCATGGGCGTGCCAGCTCACCGGATCGAACACCGTGGGCAGCGCAAGTCGCCCGGAGAGCATAGCAATCCAGAGGATCATCGCCGCCGCGGCCCATATCGCTCCCAGCAGAAAGAATGGGCGGAAGCCAAAGCTCAGCACAGCTGGACCCTGCCATGCGCGATGCCGCTCCATAGTCCTTAATGTCACCATTGCTATGCTCCCAGTGGCATCAAACTAAGGCTAGAACTCGGTCGCCACCACCATGTCACCCGATGCGCGGGCTGAACCTCCGGGCGTGCAGCGTATAAGCCAATCCGCTTGAGCGAGCGCGGCCTGGGCGCCGCTTTCCTGATTGCTGAGTGGGCGCAATCCGCGTTCACCCCAAGAGGCGCGAGTGAAGGTTTCACGGTTGCCCGTTTCGGGTATCGTCCCTTCAAGCGGCAACTCCCGCCAGTGCAAGACCTTGCCGATTGCCTGGCCTTGCAGCTTCGCAAGCAGCGGCACCAGGAACAACCGCGCCGTGACCATGGCGGATGTCGGATTACCGGGAAGCCCGAGCACCCACTTGCCCTTTGCCCTTCCCAGCCACACAGGCTTCCCCGGTTTCATCGCGACTTTGGCGAACAGCAATTCGAGCCCGTGCGGCGCAAACATGGGCTTGGCAAAATCGCGCTCACCAACCGAAGCGCCGCCGGTCACAATCACGACATCGGCAAGGTCCAGCACCTTACCGGCAAGTCGCTCAAGAGCGGGCAAGGCGTCCTCACCGACCACCCGATCGACAATCCTTGCCCCAGCCTGCTCAGCCATGGCCGCAATGCCAAGCGTCACGCTTTCAGGAATGGCGTCGGCACGAAGATGGGCCAGCCCGGGAAGCGCCAGTTCGTCTCCGGTGCCTATGATAGCGACCTTTGGCTGTGCATGAACCTGCACCGTCGCCTGGTCTGCAGCGGCCGCTGCGATCATTGCACGAGGTGACAAACGTGTTCCCGCCTCCAGCAGGACGTCACCCGCCGCAAAGTCACTGCCAGCGCTGCGAACGTGCCAACCGGGGCCATAGCCCTCAGCAAAGCGCACGATCCCGCCCTCGCGCTCAGCATATTCCTGCATGATGCAGCGGTCAGTGCCTTTTGGCATTGGAGCGCCAGTGAAAATGCGCGCGGCCTCACCCGGCCCAACCTCTCCCGAGAAGCTCAATCCCGCGCGGCTTTCGCCCACCACCCTGATCGGCTCGTCTGGAGATGTGGAGGCGTCCAGAACCGCATATCCATCCATTGCCGCAACTGCCATGCGCGGCGCGGCACTGCGAGCTGTTACCGGCTCGGCGAGTACGCGCCCGGTTGCGCAGGCAAGCGCGGCCTCCTCTATCGCCAGAGGGCTGATTTCAGCTTCAAGCCGAGCAAGCGCCTCATCAACTGTAATCAAGCGCAGACATCCCGCAGTCGCGGCAACGCGCCCGCGATCGAGCATGGCTTGTGACGGCTATCGAATTCCAATTCGAGCAAGCCGTCCCACGCATCCCGGCAGGCTCCGGTTGAACCGGGCACGCAGAAGATGAAAGCATTCCCCGCCTGTCCAGCAAACGCGCGCGACTGCATGGTTGCGACGCCAACGCTTTGCAAGCTCTTCTGGTGAAAGGCCACCGAGAAGCCATCCATTTCGCGCTTGAGGAGCGGCTTGACAGCTTCCGGCGTATGGTCGCGCGGCGAAAACCCAGTCCCGCCGGTGGTCAGGATGATCTCGATTTCGGGATTGGCGAGCCACTCGCGCAGGCAAGCGCGAATGTCCTCGATCTCATCCTTCACGATATCGTGCGCAATGAGCTTGTGCCCCGCCGATTGCAGGCGCTCGACGAGCAAGCCACCTGACGTGTCGGTCTCAAGTGTGCGAGTGTCGGAGATCGTGAGAACCGCGATACCCAATGGAAAGAAGGTCAGGCTTTCATCGATTCCCGGCATAAATCCTCACTTGCTCGCCTATCCCAGCGTGCATTGTCCAAATGGTCCTGACTGGTTGGTTCGATCCAGCTCGATCCACTCTCACACTCTTCGCGCTTCCAGAACACGGCCTCGGTCTTCAGCCGGTCCATCATGTAATCCGCAGCTTCGAAGGCGGCGCGCCGATGCGCAGACGCCGTGGCGACAAAGACGATCGGCTCGCCTGGAAATATCCTCCCTACTCGATGGACAACATGGCTTTTCGAGATTGGAAAATGCGTATGAGCCTCTTCGGCAATGGCCCGCATCGAAGCCAAAGTCACACTGCGATACTTCTCCAGAATGAGAGCATCGACTTCGCCGCCATCCTTTGCCCGCGAACGCGCACGACCAGTGAAACTCACCACCGCGCCTTCGTCGTCGAGTTCGCTTGAAAACTGAGCGAGCAGCGCGGCAGGATCGAACTCCCGCTCATGCAATTCGACCGCCATACTCATCCACCGGACACCGGAGGAAAGATCGCCACGACATCGCCGGGCCTCACGACCGTTTCGTCGGGGACGATGGTTTCATTGATGCAGGCCCGGATCCGTCCTTTGGCCAGACTATCCTGAAGGAGCGGAAAGTGGCTACCCAGACTCGCCAGGAGATCAGGCACGTGAAGCCCCGAGGCTGGTAGCGGGATGTCGACAGTCGGACCGCATGGATCGGCCAGTCGGCCGCAGAGTTCGACGCTGATCGTCAGTTCGGCCATGCGTTATCCTCCAATCGATGCCAGGTGCGGTGTCGCGCCGCTATTCCCCTCGTGCAGGCGATGCGCAGGCGCCTTGGCTCCAACCAGCGTCCGAATGCGCTCCGCCAGGTCCGTTTCAGAATCCTCTGCCAGCAGCGGTCGTAGATCGAAACCGCCATCCCCGAACAGGCAGAGATGCAATTTACCGTCGGATGACAATCGCAGGCGATTGCAGCTTGCGCAGAAGTCCTTCGAATAGGGGGCTATGATACCGATGCGGCCCTTCGCCTCCGGATGGCCGAACTCTACGGCCGGGCCTGCACCGACCTCGCGAGGCAGCCGCTGCCACCCGACAGCTTCCAGCCGGTCGATGACGCTCTGCCCCGCGACATGGCGCTCGTCAAAGAAGGAAGCGTTGTCGTTCGTTCGCATCACCTCGATGAAACGCAGCGACAGATCGCGGGCGGCCACGAATTCCACCATCGTCTCCAGCTCATCATCGTTCACTCCGCGCATAAGCACCGCATTGAGCTTGATGCTCTCAAACCCCGCAGCCTCGGCAGCATCAATCCCGCGCATCACCTCGGCAAGCCGGTCATGGCCGGTGATGGCCGAGAAGCGGGCGGGATCGAGCGAATCCACGCTGATATTGATCGCGCTCACACCGCAATCGCGCCATGCTTTTGCACGCTGGGCGAGACGGTATCCGTTTGTGGTCATCGCTACTTTGTGGATCCCTGGCACTTGCGAAACCGTACGGACGACGTCTTCGAAATCGCGCCGCAAGGTTGGTTCCCCGCCCGTCAGGCGGACTTTCCATAGGCCAAGCTGTGCAAAGGCCGTGACAGCTCTGCGAACTTCCTCAACGGACAGTTCGTTCGGCAAATTGCACGGCTTCTTGTATCCCTCCGGGAGGCAATAGGTGCAGCGAAAGTTGCAGACCTCGGTCAGCGAAAGGCGCAGATATTCGAAGCGTCGCCCGATACTATCGCTCAGCCGTGTGGAGCCGCCAGTCGCCAACGGAAGAACATCTCGGATGCGATGCTCGTTCACTGAACCAGCGGACCTTCTGCCGCAGCGAGATCGACGCCTTCGATCTCGGATTCGCTGGCAAGGATCGACAGATACTGGGACATGGCCTTGCGGTAGCTTGCCTCCTCCAAATAGTTGCGGATCGATTGCTCGACCAACTCGAACGGCAAGTGCCTGCCCTCGGCCCGTCGCCCGGCACGGATCACGTGCACACCATAGGGTGACTTCACCGGATCGCGGCACAACTCGCCTTCCGCCAACGCGAACAGCGCCTGTTCGAACTCCGCGACCGTCTGGCCCTTGCCGACCTGGCCGAGATTGCCGCCCTGCTCTTTCGAAGGACAGGCTGATTTGGCCTTGGCCAGCTCAGCGAAACAGGCAGGGTCTTTCTCGAGTTCGCGAATGGCCATACGCGCATCGCCTACTGCCAGGCTGTAGTTGAACTCATCCTCCGGGCTGGCGGAGAAGAGGATATGCTCCGCTTCGATCAAGGTCTCGCTGCAGAAGCGGTCGGTGTGGTTGTTATAGAAGCGCCTTGCCTCCTCTGTGGTTGCGCTCGGCACCATGACATTCTCGACCAGGAGAGCGTCGATCCGGGCATCGTCCTTGACCAGTTTGCGGCCTTCGACATCGGTACACTCACCTGCGACGATCTCTTGCCGGTCTGCTTCTGCGAGCAGGAGCTGGCGGACAGCGAGCGCCCGCGCCGCTTCCTGCCAGGCTTCCTCTGCGTCGGGGGCCGGATGGTTCTGTACCTCGGCGGCGATGGCGGCGGCGGAGATTTCGACCCCGCCGACAACCACTTTGGGATGCTCCATGACGTCAGCCATGGCCGATCGCCTTGCGCGAGCGGACAACCTGGTAGCCGCCCCGCCACAAATAGCGCACGGGCGCGGAGAGCATGTGCACCAGCCGGGTGAAAGGGAACAGCAGGAAGATTGTCAGGCCCAGGAAGATATGGGTCCGGAAGATCCAGTGCGAGCCGTCGAGCCACAGCGAGGCGGTGGGGTTGAAGGTGAAGATGCCATTCGCCCAGGCCATGAAGCGCACCATCTGCTCGCCGTCCATATGGCCGAGCGACAGCGGCACCGTGGCAAGTCCGAGCGCGAGCTGGATCCATAGCAGCGCCAGGATTCCGGTGTCGGCAAAGGTCGAGTTGGCGCGGATGCGCGGGTCGAACAACCGCCGATGGAGCAACATCGAGGCGCCGATGAAGGCAATAGTGCCAGCAAGACCGCCGCCATAGACCGCCAGCGCCTGCTTCCATTCGTGCTTCACCGCCAGCGAGTCGAACACCCAGATCGGCACCAGCAGGCCGACGATATGGCCGAACAGCACGAACAGCACGCCGGCATGGAACAGCACCGAACCCCACATCAGCTGCTTGCGGCGCAGGAGCTGGCTCGAACCGGATCGCCAGCTGTAAGGTTCGCGGTCGAAGCGGATGATTGAGCCGACCGCCAGCGTCGCCAGCGCGATGTAGGGATAGATGCCGAAGAGCAGGTGGTTGAGATATGTGTTCATGGCTCAATTCCTCCTGTCGGTCGCGGCAAGGGATGGATCGCGCATCCGTTCGAGCATCGCGCTCACCTGAGGGCATGCAGCATTGGGATCGGGCGCAGCTTCGGCGGAGAAGCGGATTTCCTCCTCTTCCCATTGCGCATCGAGTTCCTCCAGCGTCGCCGGATCCTCGGGCGGCGGCATCGAATTTGCCGCTTCCGCGTCCATTTCGATGCCGGCGATGTCGCACAGCAGAGCGAAGAGCGGGGCGTATTCGGATTGCTTCTCGGCAAGCCGCGCAGCCAGCGCGACCAGCACCAGACCGGGCTCTGCCAGCGTGTCGCGCGCCTTTGCCTCCGGCAAAGTCGAGCAGTAATCGAGGAACAGCGGCAAATAGTCGGGCAGCTCCTTCGCCACCGGGTCGAGCCCGGCCTCGAGATAGCGCTGCCGCAGGTCGACCATCGCCTGTCCGCGGTCGCGGCTTTCGCCGTGAACATGCTCGAACAGGTGCAGGCTGTGCGCCCGGCCGCGGTCGAACAGTTCGACATAAGCTTCCTGCGCATCGTAGATGTCGCTCGCCGCAAGCCGGTCGATCAGCGGCGCCAGTCGCTCGGTCGTGCCGGACGGAAGCGCCGGATCGGCGGCAAGCCGGTCGCGCAGCTCATCGAGTACGTCGACGAGCTGGGTGGTCGGATACTGCAGCAGCAGCGAGATCAGGTGCAGGCTCTTCATCAGAACACCTCCGTCGGAGTCTGGAGTTTCTTGCGCGCCGGCGCGCCGAACAGGTTGGTGTCGCTGGATCCGCCCGAACAGCCGTTGCCGAAGGAGAAGCCGCAGGCTCCGCGTTCGTCGTACATGTCCTCGGCATCTTCGCGGTGGCCGGTGGGGATGACGAAGCGGTCTTCATAGTCCGCCAGCGCCATAACCTTGTACATCTCCTCGATCTGCAGGCCGGTGAGGCCGACATTCTCGGCGATGCTGGCGTCGTTCACACCCTCGACCGTCTTCGCACGCATGTAGCCGCGCATCGCGAGCATGCGTTCTAGGCATTGCGCGATCGGCTCCTCGTCGCCCGCAGTCAGCAGGTTGGCGAGGTATTTGAGCGGGATCCGGAGCGAACGGATGTCGGGCATGCCGTTGTTGACCGCGATGTCGCCCGAGCTCGCCGCCGCGCTGATCGGCGAGAGCGGCGGCACGTACCAGACCATCGGCAATGTGCGGTATTCGGGGTGAAGCGGGAAGGCGACCTTCCATTCCATCGCCATCTTCCACACCGGCGAGTTGCGCGCAGCCTCGAGCCAGGCTTCGGGCACGCCGTCCTTGCGGGCCTGGTCGATCACGGCCGGATCATTGGGGTCGAGGAAGATATCGAGCTGGGCCTGATAGAGGTCCTCGATATTCTCCGCGCTCGCCGCCTCTTCGATCCGGTCGGCATCGTAGAGCATCACGCCGAGGTAGCGGATGCGTCCGACACAGGTTTCCGAGCACACGGTCGGCTGGCCGGCTTCGATGCGCGGGTAGCAGAAGATGCACTTCTCGCTCTTCCCGGTTTTCCAGTTGTAATAGATCTTCTTGTAGGGGCAGCCCGATACGCACATGCGCCAGCCGCGACAGGATTCCTGGTCGATCAGGACGATGCCGTCTTCCTCGCGCTTGTAGATCGCGCCCGAGGGGCAGGCCGCGACGCATGTCGGGTTGAGGCAGTGCTCGCACAGCCGCGGCAAGTACATCATGAAGGTATTTTCGAACTGGCCGTAGATCTCCTTCTGGACCCCTTCGAAGTTGTAGTCCTCGGACCGCTTGGCGAATTCGCCGCCGAGAATTTCCTCCCAGTTCGGACCCCACTTGATCTTCTCGATCCGCTCGCCCGAAATCAGCGAGCGCGGGCGCGCAGTCGGGAACGCCTTGCTCTCGCCCGCTTTCTGCAGATGCGAATAATCAAAGGTGAAGGGTTCGTAATAGTCGTCGATCTCGGGCAGGTTGGGGTTGGCGAAAATCTTCGCCAGCACCCGCCACTTGCCGCCCATCTTGGGGCGGATCGAGCCGGCGGGGGTACGTTCCCACCCGCCGTTCCAGCGTTTCTGGTTCTCCCAGTCCTTGGGATAGCCGATGCCGGGCTTGGTCTCGACATTGTTGAACCAGGCGTATTCCATGCCGTCGCGGCTGGTCCACACGTTCTTGCAGGTGACCGAGCAGGTGTGGCAACCGATGCACTTGTCGAGGTTGAGCACTTTGCCGATCTGGGCGCGGATCTTCATGCTGCATTCTCCCCTTCGGCAAGCGCTCCTTCGAGCCAGTCGACCTTCTGGAGCTTGCGGACGATCACATATTCGTCGCGGTTCGATCCGACCGTGCCGTAGTAGTTGAAGCCGTAGCTTTGCTGGACGTAGCCGCCGATCATGTGGGTCGGCTTGAGCACGGCGCGGGTGACCGAATTGTGGATGCCGCCGCGCTGGCCGGTGAGCGGCGAGCCGGGGACGTTCACGATCTTCTCCTGTGCGTGATACATGAAGAGCGTACCCTCCTTCATGCGCTGCGAGACGACCACGCGGGCGACGAGCGCGCCATTGGCGTTGAAGGCCTCGACCCAGTCGTTGTCGACGAGGCCCGCCTTCGCCGCATCAACCTCGCTCATCCAGACGATCGGCCCGCCGCGCGACAACGTCAGCATCAAGAGGTTGTCGGTATAAGTCGAGTGGATGCCCCATTTCTGGTGCGGCGTGATGAAGTTGAGCACCACGTGCGGTGCGTTCTTCGCTTCATCAAGCATCGGCTGCACGGCCTTGGTATCGATCGGCGGGCGATAGACGCAGAACCCTTCACCGAAGGCGCGCATCCACTTGTGATCCTGATAGAGTTGCTGCCTCCCGGTTAGCGTCCGCCAGGGGATCAATTCGTGCACGTTGGTGTAACCAGCATTATAGCACACGTGCTCGCTTTCTAGCCCCGACCAGGTGGGAGAAGAGATGATCTTCCGCGGTTGCGCCTGAATGTCGCGGAAGCGGATTTTCTCCTCTTCCTTCGGCAGCGCTAGATGCTTGTGGTCGCGGCCCGTCTTCTTCGACAGGTCGCCCCACGCCTTGACCGCAACCTCGCCATTGGTCTCTGGCGCAAGCATCAGGATGACCTCGGCGGCATCGATCGCGCTCTCGATCCTCGGCGCGCCTTTATCCGAGCCATTGAGCTTGGTGGTACCATTGAGCTTCCGCAAATTTTCCACCTCCCTCTCGGTATTCCAGGCAATGCCTTTTCCGCCATTGCCGAGCTTGTCCATGAGGGGACCGAGCGAGCAGAACCGTTCATAAAGCGCGGGGTAATCGCGCTCGACGAGAGCAACGGTTGCCATCGTCTTGCCAGGGACAGGTTCGACCTGTCCCTGGCCCCAGTCTTCGACCTCGAAGGGCTGGGCGATCTCGTTAGGGCTGTCATGCTGGATCGGGCTCAAGACCACGTCTTGTTCGACGCCTAGAACCTCGGGGGCAACTTCGGAGAACTTCTTTGCGATCCCCTTGTAGATGTCCCAGTCGCTGCGCGATTCCCAAACGGGGTCAACCGCTGCCGATAGCGGGTGGATGAAGGGGTGCATGTCTGACGTGTTGAGATCGTCTTTCTCGTACCAACTCGCGGTCGGCAGGACGATGTCGGAATAGACACAGGTGGTCGACATACGGAAATCGAGCGTGACCAGCAGATCGAGCTTACCTTGCGGCGCATCATCGTGCCACTTTACTTCCTTCGGCTTCTGGCCACCGATCTCTCCCAAGTCCTTGCCCTGGACGCCATGTGCGGTGCCGAGCAGGTGCTTGAGGAAATATTCGTGACCCTTGCCCGATGACCCGAGCAGGTTGGAGCGCCATACGAACATGTTGCGTGGCCAGTTTGCCGGATCGTCCGGATCGAAACAGGACATTTCCAGCTCACCCGACTTGAGCTGCTCCGCTACATAGTCCTTGGCTTCCTTGCCCGATGCCTTGGCGGCCTTGCCCACTTCGAGCGGATTGGTCTTGAGCTGCGGCGCACTGGGCAGCCAGCCCATGCGCTCCGCACGGGCGTTGTAGTCGATCAGGCTCGCGTCCCATTCGCCCTCTGGGGCTGTCGGCGAGAGTATCTCGTCCACGCCGAGCGTTTCGTAGCGCCATTGGTCGGTATGCGCGTAGAAGAAGCTCGTCGAATTCATCTGCCGCGGCGGTCGGTTCCAGTCGAGCGCAAAGGCCAGCGGGAGCCACCCGGTCTGGGGCCGGAGCTTTTCCTGGCCGACGTAGTGCGACCAGCCACCGCCCGACTGGCCCACACAACCGCACATCACCAGCAGGTTGATGATGCCGCGATAGTTCATGTCCATGTGGTACCAGTGGTTGAGACCGGCTCCGAGGATGACCATCGACTTGCCCTTGGTTGTCTCGGCATTGCCGGCAAACTCTCGCGCAGTGGTGATGATCTGGTCTGCCGGCACGCCGGTGATCTTTTCGGCCCAGGCCGGGGTGTAGGGGACCATTTCGGCGTAGTCCCGCGCGACATGGTCTCCGCCAAGACCCCGATCGAGACCATAGTTGGCGCAGAACAGGTCGAAGACGGTCGCAACGAAAGCCTTGCCTTCCTTGAGCTGGAGCTGGCGCGCCGGCACCCGGCGATTGAGCACGCTGGGATGATCGGTCCCTTCGAAATGATCGTGTTCGCGATTCCCGAAATAGGGGAAGGAGACTTCGATCACCTCGTCGTGATTGCCTTCGAGAATGTTGGTCATCCTCAGCGCGGTGTCGTTGCCCCGCCCGTCTTTCTCCTCCAGGTTCCATTTGCCCTTTTCACCCCACCGGAAGCCTGCCGAGCCATTGGGTACAACGACTTCTTCGGTGGTCTCGTCGATTGCCACCGTCTTCCAATCGGGATTGTTCTCTTCGCCCAGATCCTTGAGGAAATCCGATGCGCGCAGCAGACGTTCGGGCACATAGGCACCGTCTTTTTCGACCAAACGCACAAGCATCGGAAAGTCGGAATACTTCCGGCAGTAATCCTCAAAGTACTCTGCCTGACGGTCGAGGTGATATTCGCGCAGGATGACATGGCCCATCGCCATGGCGAGCGCCGCGTCGGTCCCTTGCTTGGGGTTGAGCCAGAGATCGGCGAACTTGGTCGCCTCGGCATAGTCAGGGCTGACCACGGCAACCTTGGTTCCGCGGTAACGTGCCTCGGTCATGAAGTGCGCGTCGGGCGTGCGCGTTTGCGGCACGTTGGAGCCCCACATCATCAGGAAGCCGGCATTGTACCAGTCGGCGCTTTCCGGAACGTCGGTCTGCTCACCCCAGGTCTGAGGGCTGGCGGGTGGCAGATCGCAGTACCAGTCGTAGAATGACATGCAGGTGCCGCCGAGCAGCGAAAGGTAGCGCGAGCCAGCCGCATAACTCACCATCGACATCGCCGGGATCGGCGAGAAGCCGATCACCCGGTCGGGGCCGTAGGTCTTGGCGGTGTAGGCATTGGCCGCGGCGATGATCTCGTTGACCTCATCCCACGTCGAACGCACGAAACCGCCGTGACCACGTATTGCGGTGTAGGTTTTGCGCTTGGCCGGATCCTCGACGATCGAAGCCCATGCCGCGACGGGAGTCCGCACCGTACGCGCTTCGCGCCACAGCTTGACAAGCCGCGAGCGGATCATCGGATACTTCAGCCGCTGGGCCGAATAGATGTACCAACTGTAACTTGCACCGCGCGGGCACCCACGAGGCTCGTGGTTCGGCAGATCGGGCCGCGTACGCGGATAGTCGGTCTGCTGTGTTTCCCACGTGATGATCCCGCCCTTAACGTAAATCTTCCAACTGCACGAGCCGGTGCAGTTCACCCCGTGGGTCGACCGCACGATTTTGTCGTGCTGCCAACGCTTGCGATAGCTGTCCTCCCAGTCTCGGTTCTGGTTGGTTGTGATGCCGTGGCCTTTTGAAAACGGCTGCTTGGCCTGTTTGAAGAAGGTCAGGCGGTCGAGAAGATGGCTCATGCGGTTGCTCCCTTGAGCTGAGCGGGTGTTTCAACCGGGGCTGGTGCCCGGCCGCGCTCGATGTCGTGCAGCAGGCCGCCGCGGCGGGTGTAGGCCCACCAGGTCAATGCCGCACAGCTGGAATAGAAGATGAAGAAGCCCCACAGCGCCGCCATTGGCGAACCGGTGGCGGCAATCGCGCTACCGAAGCTCTTCGGAATGAAGAAGGCCCCGTAAGCGGCAATGGCCGAAGTGAAGCCAACGATCGCAGCGGATTCCTTCTCTGCCTGGCGAACCCGGGCCGTTGCATCGAGTTCCGGCATCAGGCGCGGGACTTCCTGGCGCATGATGTTGGGGATCATCTGGAAGGTCGATGCATTGCCAACACCGGTCATGAAGAACATGAAGATGAAAGCGCCAAGGAAGCCCCACCAGTTGGCCGCTTCGAGGAAGTACACCACCCCGAGCACGCCCAGCATCATGAGTACAAAGACCCAGAAGGTTACCCGAGCCCCGCCCCACTTGTCCGACACCCATCCCGTCGCAGCACGGCTGAGCGCCCCCACAAGCGGCCCGAGGAAGACGAACTGCAGCACATCCACATCGGGGAACTGGTGCTTGGCGAGCAACGGCAGGCCAGCGGAGAAACCGATGAAGCTGCCGAATGTGCCGGTGTAGAGCCAGCACATCAGCCAGTTGTGCTTGCGCTGGAAGATCACCGACTGTTCGGAGAAGCTGGCTTTTGCATCGGCGATGTCATTCATCCCGAACCATGCCAGCAGCGTGGACGCCATGATGAACGGCACCCAGATGAAGCCGGCATTCTGCAGCCACAGCTGACCGCCTTCGGCAGTTTGCTGAGGCTCCCCGCCCAGCGCGCCGAACACGCTGGCGACAATCACCAACGGAACGAGGAACTGCATCACCGAAACTCCCAGGTTTCCGAGTCCGGCGTTAAGCGCGAGCGCATTGCCCTTCTGCGCCTTCGGGAAGAAGAAGCTTATGTTGGACATGGAGGAGGCGAAGTTGCCGCCACCAAAGCCGCACAGCAGCGCCAGAGTCAGGAAGATGACATAGGGCGTATCCGGGTTCTGGACCGCATAGCCTATCCCGAATGCCGGGATCAGCAGCGACGCGGTCGACATCGTGGTCCACAGGCGCCCGCCGAATATCGGAACGACAAAGCTGTAGAAGATCCGCAAGGTCGCGCCCGAAAGGCCCGGCAATGCCGCCAGCCAAAACAGCTGATCGGTGGTGTAGTCGAAGCCTATCGAGGGCAGCTTCGCGACCACCATCGACCACACCATCCAGACCGAGAACGCCAGCAGCAGCGCCGGGATCGAGATGTAGAGATTGCGGCGAGCAATCTTCTCGCCCGTTTGCTCCCAGAAACCGGGATCCTCTGGCTTCCACTCGGTCAGCACCTTGCTGGGCGTAGCAACGGCCTGCTTTTCCTCATCGTGCAGCTCGGCCATTTCAGGGAATTCGGGAAGCGAGCGCGTATCGATGCCGCTGGCCTTCTGTTCCATCTGCCGGATAGCGATATGCATCCATGCGAGCGCAATGCCGACCAGGGCGAACAGGACCATGAAACAGCTGGTCCAGATGCCGGTCAGGTCACTGACCGCGCCGAACACGATCGGCAAAATAAAGCCGCCGAGCCCACCGACGAGGCCCACGAGACCGCCCACCGATCCAACGTGGCCCGGATAGTAGACCGGAATGTGCTTGTAGACCGCCGCCTTGCCGAGCGACATGAAGAAGCCCAGCACGAATACAGTGATGACAAAAGGCACCAAGTTCATCGAGGTCGAGAACATGATGTCGCCTTCGATCCCGTGGATGACGTAATCGGTCGCGGGATAGGACAGCATGAAGAGGCAGATCAGCGAGACGCCGAAGGTGGCGTACATGATCTTGCGCGCGCCATACTTATCCGAGAGCACGCCTCCATAGGCGCGGAACACACTGGCCGAGAGCGAGAAGGTCGCAGCGAGCATACCCGCCAGCTTCACGTCGATGCCGTAGAGTCCCACCATGTAATTGGGCAGCCAGAGCGCGAGCGCCACGAAGGCTCCGAAGACGAAGAAGTAATAGAGCGAGAAACGCCACACCTGCTCATTACGGAGCGGTTCGAGCTGTTCGAGCAAGCCTTTTGCCTTCACCCCGCTAGTCTTGCGGGCCGCGAACTCGGGATCGTCCTTGGCAAAAAGGTAGAACAGGACGGCTACGATCGCCAAGGCTCCCGCCCAGACCTGGGCCACGCCCTGCCAGCCGATCGCCACCATAACCCACGGCGCAAGAAACTTGGTCACCGCCGCACCGACATTGCCCATGCCGAAGAAACCGAGAGCCGAGCCCTGCTTTTCAAGCGGGTAGAACTTGGAAACATAGGCGACGCCTACGGCGAAGCCGCCACCCGCCAAGCCAAGACCCAACGCCGCCAGCAGCATCATGAGATAGCTGTCCGTGTAGGAAAGCAGGAATGTCGATGCCGCCGAGGCGAGCATGGTGATCGGGAAGACGATGCGACCACCATATTGGTCAGTCCAGATACCGAGGAACAGGCGGGTCAACGACCCCGTCAGAATCGGGGTTCCGACTAGCAGTCCGAACTGGGTATCGCTGAGGCCCAGCTCGGCCTTGATTTCGATCCCGACGATCGCGAAGATCGTCCAGACAGCGAAGCAGATCGTGAACGCGAATGTGCTCAGTCCTAGAGCCCGATTCTGTTCGCTGCTGGTCGCGATTTCCTGTCCTGGCATGATATGGTTCCTGATCTGGTATTTCGGACAGGACCTCAATTACGGGAGGCTCATCGAGGCTCTTTGACGAGGATCAAATTGGAATACGAGGCCCGGGCAATCTCCTCTCGGCATGACGAGGCGCAATGGAGTCACCGAAATGGATCATGCACCTTCTTGATAATTATCAATCTGAAGGCTAACTCGGCGAATTCATCGAGCTGGAGCTGCGACAATCATGCGAATCGGAGAGAAGCCTGAAATCGCACGGCTTCCGCTGTTTCGGGACATGGCCGAAGCGCAGCGCGATACGATCCTTGCGGGGGCCTATCTCCAGGTATTTCCTCCCCAGCTTACGCTGTTCGAGAAAGGGCAGGATGCGGACTTCCTGCATGTGCTTGTCGATGGGCTGGTGGAACTGTTTGTGGAGGGCGCCGGGCGCGATACGACCATGCGGATCGTGGAACCCGTCGAAAGCTTTATTCTCGCCGCCGTCGTGACCGATACACCCTATCTGATGTCGGCACGCACGCTCGCATCATCGCGCATCCTGCTCGTTCCTGCATCCGGTTTGCGCGAATCCATTCGGCATGATGCTGCCTTGATGCAGGCGACCATGCACGAGCTCGCACATGGCTATCGCGATCTTGTCCGCGCGCTAACGGATATGAAGGTGCGACAGTCGGCCGAACGGTTAGGCAATCACTTGCTTGAAAAATCCGCCCGGAAAGGCGGGCAGTGGGAGTTCGAGCTCAAGGGTGAAAAGCGACTGCTCGCCTCGCTGCTCGGCATGACGCCCGAAAACCTCTCCCGTGCTTTCGGTACGCTCAGGAAACACGGCGTCTCGCTTGATGGCTCAAAGGTGAGGATCGAGGACCGCGAAAGCCTTGAGCGCTATTCCCGGCCCGATCCGGTTCCGCCTGACCTGCGCTAGAAACTGACCTGGACTTGCAGCCATCCTTTTGTGGTATCGACACTGAACCCTTCCGCTTCGTAATGCGCAAACTTCGCCAGAACGGTAAGGTTCTTCCTTATCGGAAATACCGCAAGCAGGTTCACTTCCCGTCCGTAAGCAAGGTCCGTCTCGGTAGCGTCGAAATCGTGCACGATACCGCGCAATAGCAACCCCTTGAGAGGCGATCCGTCGCCGAAACGATAGCTCACGTCGCCATAGAAATCGCGCAGCCCGTCTGGTGGGGTGGCGAGGAACTTGTCGGCCCAGCCGTTGAAAGCGTGCAAGGTCGCCAATGGAGTCTGCAGCCCGGTCGATCCGTTGCCTTCCAGACGCTCAAAGCCGACCTTGGCAGTGAAACCCCCGGTCGAAACCCCCGGCTCGAGCAGCAGGTAGTCGAGCGAAAAATTGCCCGGATTCGGCCCCAGATCGCGCTGGTTCGCGTATTCCGCAGTGTAGAGGAGTTTCGTACTGCCGCTCACCGGCTGCGAGCCCGCAAGGCGCAAACCCAGTGTTTGCGAACTGGCCGCGGGCGCATCGGGGATATCGAGGAAATAGCCATAGGCAGAAACCGTACCCACTGACGGAATGGCGTAGCTGGCGTTGAGGGCATGGATATCGTTGTCCCGCCAGATTCCGTTGGGGGAATCCGGCCCAAAGATCCGGTTGACCCGCCATGCATGGAAGTACTGGATCGATGCCCCTTCGACGGGCTTCACCGATAGCTGTGCAAGGTCGAATGTCTGGTCGTTCTGGCGCCAGTCGACCGAACCGATCCAGCGTTGATTGTCGAGGTTGACCTTTTGCCGCCCGGCGACCGCTTCGATCGCCGGATCAGGGCGCCATCGCACGAAGGCGCGGTTGAGCAACACGTCGGACGAATCGGCGACGACGGGGAACTGGACCAACCCGTTCGTGGTGTCATTAAAATCCTCTGGCCCGATCCGGACCACGGCCTCGCCTTCGACCAGCGCGCTGAAACCGTTCCACTCGTCGGTCTCGACCCCGCCCCTGATCCTGAGTGTCGAAGCGGTGGCATCTTGCGGCAGATTCGCCTGATCGACTACTTCGAGCCGGTACCTCAAATCCAGATAGGGGTCGATCGGCAGGTCATTGCCGTCATCTGCGAAGGCGGCGGTCGGCGAAAGTATCGCCAGCGAAGCAGCCGTAAGGCTGAGAAGGTGTGTTTTCATATCGCCCGAATAGACTCGCAAGCCGAGATGTATTTGATGCTGATCAAAGTTGTGCAGGCGATAACAGCTAGAAGGCAAGACCATGATCTTCGACGACTTCACCATTGCTCGCGTGCTGCATGTCGTCTCCATTGTCGGCTGGATCGGCGGCGTCTGGTTCGTCACATTCGTGGTGATGCCGGCCATACGGAAGACCGAAGCGCCTGAGAACCGGTTGCAGGCCTTTCACCGCATAGAGCAGGGCTTTTCCGCACATGCCAAGGCGTGGGTTCTGCTGGCTGGCGCCTCCGGGTTCTGGATGACGTGGCGCGGCGACATGTGGGGGCGTTTTGCCGAGCAGGGTTACTGGTGGATGCATGCGATGCTTGCCCTGTGGCTGGCGTTCTTTGTGATGCTGTTCATTGCCGAACCGCTGTTTTTGCACCGGCGGATGGCGCACTCGCAAACACCCGAACGCGATTTTCGCTTGATGGTTCGGGTGCATCAGGCCCTTTCCATTGCCGCCCTGTTGACGACGCTTGGTGCAATGGCCGGCGCCCACGGAATACTCTGAACGGGATGGCTCAAGAGCCGTCAGCGAGAACCGAAGGATGATGAGACCAAGTGGAAGAGGTACCTCAACTTACACCCGATCAAGCTCTTGAACTTTTGAAAGAAGGCAATCGGCGTTTTCTCGACGATACGACTTATGAGCCGACCATGGATCGCATGCGGCGGCTCGAGCTTGCGGCGGCGCAGCGCCCCTTCGCGGCCTATCTGAGCTGCTCCGATTCGCGCGTTCCGCCAGAGCTTCTCTTTGAACGTGGGCTTGGCGAGCTTTTCATTATCCGCAACGCAGGCAACACGCTGTGCACGACGGCACTCGGTAGCCTCGAATTCGCGGTCACGAACCTCAAGGTGCCGCTCATCGTGGTGATGGGGCACGAAGCCTGCGGCGCAATCAACGCCGCGGTGTCCCTCGCGCGGGGTAAGGCCACCTTCTCAGGAAACATTTCCAAGGTTTTGCAATCGCTGCTCCCAGCCGTGCTTGAGACAGATCCCTGGGCAGATCACATCGTCGACGCCGCCGCGATCAGCAATGTCCGGCGCGTGGTCAGAGAGCTGCGAGAGGAAGCTTCACCGGCCTTACTCGCACCGCAACGCCAGGGCTCACTCAAAGTGGTCGGTGCCTTCTATCATCTCGACAGCGGGAAGGTTGATTTCCTTGAGAATTGAGACGGGATCGCATTTGTTTTGATCCGAGACAATGACACAGATACGAGTTATTCTTTAAATTATTAGATTGGCCCATTCTGCTGTTGATTGAGTGAAGTGGGGAGTCTGCCATGATGAGCAATCTAACCAGACGCGAGGCTATGGGACCGGCGGCGGTTGGTGGCGCGGGAGCGGCGCTGGCTGGTGCGTGCTGACCATAAACGCACACACGCGATCGCTCCACAATTACTCGACATAGGATCACATGCATGGCGCGATGACGGGAACGCCGCTGATTGCGCTAGCTATGAACGACCTCTCCTCTCCTATCACATGAACTTCGGCACAGCAGCTATGCACATCATCGACGCGTTCATGGCAAACCTGGATTGTGAAGTGATCGACGCCCGCTATCGGGCTTCGAAGGCATAGTGACGCGGCCCAACGTCAGGGGTGAATCAGATATCCGACTGGATGCAGCCATTTGGATGCCTTGCACCAATCGCGATACTCTGGCGCTGGGCCCCAAGTAGCCCTAAGTTTTTCTGGCGCAGGAGTTCGCTTGCATCCATTCGAAAGTGTGGGTCTAGGTGTGGGTCTGGTTCATTTCGCGACATCTATAGTTTCTTGATATCAAGATGTTAGATCAAAATCAGATCGGACTCCGTCTCCGCCACTAGGCCTCTATGCCGCACCTTCGCTAAGTTGCGAGATGTCGCAGACCTTGAGGTTGAACTTCTCGATCAGCGGCTGGACATCGCGCAGGCGGGCCATTTCGCCGTCGTCGCGCATGATCGAGCAAATCACTCCGGCATCGCCCACCCCCGCAAGGCTGCATAGCCGCACCGAGCCTTCGGCTGCCGACATGCGCGCATCGACGCCGCCGCTGCGGGTGATGAGGGGGAATACGTGGCCGGGACTGACGAGGTCGCTGCTGGTGGCGCCCGGAGCAACGGCTGTGCGGATCGTATGCGCCCGGTCGGCGGCGGAAATGCCGGTCGTCACGCCCTCGCGCGCCTCGATCGAATTGCCGAAGGGGCGGCCCGTCTGGCGTTCGGTAGAGGGATTGATGAGCCGGATGCCCAGCCCCATTGCGCGCTCGCTGGGCAGCGTCAGGCAGATGAGACCACGCCCATGCGTTGCCATGAAGGTAATGTGCTCGGTCGTGACGAGGCTCGCGGCGGCGCAAAAGTCGATATCACCGCCGCGCAGCCGGTCGCCGGTGAGGATGACGATCTCGCCGCGCGCGATCGCGTCGATGGCTTCCTGAACACCGGTGCTCATGCCGCGTCCACCTGGCTCCACACCGTCGCCCCGCGAAGAACCTGCTGCCCGACCAGGGTGAGTTGCAGGCGGATGCGATCGTCCAGGCACTCGCCTTCGGGCGAGAACATGCCCTCGTAAGTGCGGGCGGTCACGCCCATGGGCGTGGGCCAGCCGCGCAGGGCGTGGATGATGTTGCGCAGCGTCAGCAGCGTTCCCATGGCCGCCTGGTCGCCATAGGCTGTGGCGATGAGGCCGACAGCGCGCCCGTCGAGATAGGGGCGACGATCCTTGGCGAGATCCTCGAGGTAATCGAGCGCGTTCTTGACGAGTCCCGACACGGTCCCGTGGTAGCCCGGCGCTGCGACCAGTATGCCGTCGGCCTGCCGGACCGCCTCGACCAGTTCGCGCCCACTGCCTTCCTGGTAGTCCCTGCCGCGGTAGTGCGGCAGGCCCGCAAGGTAGTCGCCGCCGAACACGCTGACTTCGGCCCCCGCCTCGAGCAGGGGCTTGCAGGCATAGCGCAGCGCCATCTCGGTGGTGCTGCCGGGATTGACCGTCCCGCCGATGGCTACGATCCGAAGTGTCATGCTGCTTCCCTTTCAAGGCAGTAATTGCCGAGTGTGGCCTGCTGTCCGGGGGACAGCCTGAGGCCGAGTTTGGTTCGCCGCCAGAGGATATCCTCGGCTGTCAGGGCCCATTCGCGGGCACGCAGATAGTCGACCTCGCGCTGGGTCAGGCCATGTCCGAAATCGGTTCCACAGTCGGACATGGCGTCGGCTTCGCCGAATATTTCGAAAGCCAGCGTTCCATAGGCCTTGGCGATGCGGCGGATCGTCATGGGGTCAAAGAACGGATATCGGCCAGCAAGCTTCGCACACAGGTCGTCTGCGCCGTCGGTCGGAAAATCGCCTCCCGGCAAAGCTTCGTGCCCGGTCCAGCCGGAACGGTCGGCGAGCGGAAGTCGCGTCCCCAGCCGGTCGACCGCCTCCTGCGCCAAGTGGCGGTAGACGGTGAGCTTGCCGCCGAAGACGTTCAGCAGCGGTGCGCCCTCGTCGACTTCGCTCAATTCCAGGCGATAGCCGCGGGTCGCCGCCTCGGGCTTGCCCGATCCGTCATCGATCAGCGGGCGCACACCGGCGTAGCTCCAAACGACATCGGCGGGGGCAATTTGCTGGCGGAAGAACCGGTTTGCGCCTTCGCAGAGATAGGCGATTTCCTCCACGCTTGCCTCGACATGGTCGAGCGGCCCCTGGTGATCTGCATCGGTCGTCCCGACGAGGGTGAAGTCATCTTCATAAGGGATGGCGAAGAAGATCCGCCCATCGGGCAGCTGGAAGAAATAGGCGAAATCGTGGTCGAACAGCTTGCGCACGACGATGTGCGAGCCACGCACGAGCCGCATGCGATTGCTGTCCGGAACATGACCCGCTTCCAGCACGCGGAGCACACCCGGGCCACCGGCGTTGACGATTGCGCGGGCATGGAAGGTCTCGCCCCCTGCCTCGATACGCCAATTGTTGCCCTCTCGCGCAAAACCTGTGACGCGGCAGCGCGTACGGACATCGGCACCCTTGTCGGCAGCATCGCGGGCATTGAGCACCACCAGCCGCGCATCATCCGCCCAGCAGTCGGAATAGACGAAACCATTGGTGAATTCGGGCTTCAACGGGGCACCGGCGGGATGGCCGGTAAGGGCCACGGTCTGCGTAGCACGCAGTTTCTTGCGTCCGCCAATGTGGTCGTAGAGGAACAGCCCGAGCCGCAGCAGCCAGCGCGGGCGCAGGCCCTTCACGTGGGGAAGGACGAAGCGCATCGGCCAGATGATGTGCGGGGCAATCGCCCACAGCCGCTCGCGTTCGGACAGGGACTCGCGCACGAGGCCGAACTCGTAGTGCTCGAGATAGCGCAAGCCGCCGTGGATCAGCTTCGACGAGGCGGAGGACGTTCCTTGTGCGAGGTCCCCGGCTTCGAGCAGGAGGACCTTGGCGCCCCGACCGGCGGCATCGCGGCCAATGCCACAGCCGTTGATGCCGCCGCCGATGACGGCGACGTCGTAAAGGTTCGGGGCAGCGGATTCGTCCACGTCAGAACTTCAGCGGGCCATGCTCGATATGCGGCAGGACATGGCGGGCGAACAGGTCCGCCTCCGTCGTGTGCGGGTATCCGGAGAGGATGAAGGCTTCGATCCCCTCGGCCTGGTAGGCGCGAAGCTTGGCCAGGACCTGGTCGGGATTGCCGACGATCGCTGCGCCGCAACCCGATCGCGCGCGGCCGATGCCCGTCCACAAATTCTCCTCGACGAAGCCGTCGCCGTCCGCCGCGCCGCGCAGTTCCTGCTGCCGCTGGACGCCGTAGTTCTTGGCATCGAGCGACTTCTCGCGGATCGCCTTGCCGGTCTCGTCGTCGAGCTTCGAGAGCAGGCGGTCGGCATAGGCGCGCGCCTCGTCCTCGGTTTCCCGCACGATGACGTGGACACGATAGCCGAACTTCAGCTCGCGCCCGAACTTCGCCGCGCGCTCCTTGAGGTCGGCGATGTTGGCGCGGACCTTGTCCATCGTGTCCGGCCACATCAGGTAGACGTCTGCCGCCTCGGCCGCGCATTCGCGCGCCTCGTGGCTGAGGCCGCCGAAGTAGAACGGCGGGCACTTGCCGCTGAGCGTGGAGATGCGCGCCGGGTCGAGGTCGAACTGGTAGAACTCACCGTCGAACTTGCAGTGCTCGCCGTTGAGCAGCGTGCGGACGATCTTCATGATCTCGGTCCCGCGACGATAACGTGGACCGCTTTCCATCGCCTGCCCAGGCATGTCGGAGGAGATGATGTTGACGTTGAGGCGCCCGCCGGTGCCATCGGCATTGGGGCCGAGGATGCGGTCGAGCGTCGCGATGCGGCGCGCCAGCTGCGGTGGCCAGTCTTCGCCCATGCGCGTCGCCCACAGCAGTTTCATGCGGCTGAGATAGGGCGCGACCGCGGCGGCGAAGACAGTGGTGTCAACGCCGAGCTGGTAGCCCGAGGGAAGCAGGATATTGTCGAACCCGCCCTCTTCGGCCCGCAGCACGATATTGCGGCAATGCTCCCAGCTCGAGGCAAGCTGCGGATCGGGCACGCCGAGGAATTCGTAGTCGTCGTCGCACAGCGCGGAAAACCACGCGATTTCGCACTGTTGGGTCATGGTAGTCTCACTCCTCGCGCGGCGACCAGCACCGCGTACCAATCCTGTCGTGTCCAGGTCATGCCGAGCGCCTGTGCGCCCTCGGCGATCCGTTCCGCGCTCTGCGAACCGATGATCGGGACGATGCCTGCCGGATGCGCCATCAGCCAGCCATAGGCGGCGACCGAGCGACTGACGCCCTGCTCGCCCGCAATCCGGTCGAGTTCGCTTGCCACCGCCTTGTCGCGCTCGGTTTCGGGCGAGAGCAGGCGCCCCCCGCCCAGCGGCGACCATGCGAGCGGCGTCAGGCCAAGGCGCATGGCCTGGTCCAGCTCGCCGTTTTCGAAACAGTCGATCCGCAGCGGGCTAATCTCGGGCTGCGTCGCCACCAGCGGGGTGTCGAGGAAATGCGCCAACGCGTCGATCTGCGCTTGCGTGAAGTTCGACACGCCAAGCGAGCGGATCTTGCCCACCGCCAGAGCGTCTTCCAGCGTCCGCGCGACTTCCTGCGGGTGGGTCAGGATGTCCGGGCGGTGGATCTGGTAGAGGTCGATCGTGTCGACCTTCATCCTCCGCAGCGATGCATCGATGGCACCCGACAGGTATTCCGCCGACTGGTCGTAGGGCAGCGGCGGCATGATCCCGCCCTTGCTGGCCAGCACCATGCGGCTGCGCAAGCCGGGTTCCGCGGCGAGCACCTCGCCCAGCAAGGCTTCTGCATCGCCGAAGCCGCCACCGCCGTTAAAGCCGTAGATGTCTGCCGTATCGAGCAGCGTGATCCCTGCATCGAGCGCGGCATGGACCAGCGCGGCTGCTTCGGAGGCGGTGCGGCCGTTTTCGGCGAGACGCCACATGCCCCAGGCAAGCGGCGAAATCGCGATATCGCTGGAGCCCAGGCGGCGCGAGGCAGGCGGTGGAGGCAGTGTGGTCATTCGTATCCCTTCGGCGGCGCGACGGAGGCGCGTTCGATCAATTGGTGCGGCAGGCGCTGGTGGGTGATGTCCCCACCGGTGACGAGAATTTCGGTCGCGGTGCGGGCGAGGTCGGCCATCGGCTGATGGATGGTCGTCAACGGCGGATAGACAGTGCGCGCAAGCGGCGTGTCGTCGAACCCGACCACCGACAGGTCGCGCGGCACGTCGATGTCGCGCTCGTGCGCCACGGCCAGCACGCCTGCAGCCATGTCGTCGTTCGACGCGAAGATCGCGGTCGGCGGATTGAGCAGGTCGAGCAATTCGCCCCCTGCCCTGATGCCGCTTTCGACGTCGAACTCGCCATCGTGGACCAGGCCCGGCTCGAAAGCGATGCCCGCCCGGTCGAGCGCGCGGCGATAGCCGAACAGGCGTTCGTCGCTGGCCATGTGGTTGGGGTGGCCCTTGATGAAGCCGATCCTGCGATGTCCCTTGTTGATCAGCAGGCTGGTCAGGTCGTCCGCCGCCTGCGCATCGTCCATGAACACCGAACTGGTCAGCGCATGGTTGGTCCCCGGCGAGATCCGCACGAAGGGTATGTTGAGCGTGTCGAGCGTCGCCAGGACCGCCTCGCAATCGGTCACGGGCGAGGACAGGATGATCCCGTCGACATGCGTTTCCATGACCAGCCCGCGCACCTGTTCCCCGACATCGGGGTCCTCGACGTCGACGGGCTGCGCAATCAGGCGGATGCCCTTTGCCTTGCACGCGTCCCAGCAGCCGGTCTGGATCTGGAACATGTAATACGGGCTGTGATTGTCGTAGATCAGCGCGACCTGGTTCGACTTCGCGCCCGAGAGGATGCGCGCGGCGACGCTGGGGCGGAAGTCGAGTTCCTTCATCGCCCGCTCGATCTTCTCGCGGGTCTCGGCGCGGACATAGGGATGACCGTTGAGCAGGCGACTGACGGTCTTCACCGCCACCCCCGCGCGTTCGGCGACATCGCGGATGTTCGATCTCTCGCTCATTGGCTCAGCACTCCGGCAAGCCCGGCGAACAGCGGCGCATGCCGCGCTTCCGGGCGATAGAACACGGGCGGCGCACCTATCGGAGCAGCAACCGAATGCGTTCCTGGCGCGAAATCCTCGCCGCTCCAGCAATGGCGCCATGGGCCCTCGCCTGGCAGGACGACGTCGCGCCGGTCGGCACCTTCCTCGATCACGGGCGCAACCAGCAGGTCGGAGCCGTAAAGATACTGGTCCTGCACTGCAAACAGCTTGGGGTCGTCCGGATATTCGAGGAACAGCGGGCGCTGCAGGGGCAGCCCGCTGCGCGATGCCTCGCCGCACAGCTCACGCACATAGGGCGCAAGGTAGGCATGGACTCGGCTCCAGCGCGCGAAACAATCGAGCAGTCCGGGCGAGCTGTCATACTGAAGGTTGTCGTCGGGCCGGTTGCCCTCGTGACTGCGCATGACCGGGGCGAAGGCAGCCAGTTCGCACCAGCGCCTGAGCAGTTCCTCGGACCTGACATTGCCATGAAGCGATGTGTAGCCGCCGCAGTCGGAATGGCTGTAGGCATTGCCCAGAAGCCCGGCGGAAAGCGCCGCGGTAATCACCGTGCCGATCCCGTCGTGGCGAGTGAAATCGACACACTGGTCGCCTGCCCAAAGCAACGGGCAATGCGCCTGCACTCCGGAAAATCCCGCGCGCATGAAGAAGACCGCATCGCCAGTCTTGCTGCGACTCGCGACGGCCTGCGCATTCACTTGCGCCCACAGGACCGGATAGAGATTGTGCGCCTCCATCGGGTCGGAGCCATCGGCGAGCCGCAGGTCGGTCGGCAGGTACTCGCCGAAATCGGCCATCCACCCGGCAATGCCCCGGTCGAGCATCTCGCGCCCTATGATGCGCTCGGCAAACCAGCTGCGGGTTTCCTCGCGGGTGAAATCGAGCACACCGCAGTCGAATTCGCCGAAGTCGACGAGATGAGGCTCGTCGCTGTCGAGCTTCAGGCAGAAATGCCCGCCCGCCGCCGCGTCGGCGAAGAGATCGCCATCCTCTGCGAGATAGGGGTTCACATAGGCGAGGAACTTGATGCCGCGCCTGGCCAAGTCGACAATTCTGCCCTCGAGACCGGGGAAACGCTCTTCGCTTCGCTCGCCCAGGTGCCAGTCCCAGAACAACCGGCGCCCGAAACTCGTCTGGCGGATTCCCGCCCAGTCCTCGCACCAGAGGCCCGACACGGCCGAGCCGGCGTCGATGAATTTCTCCAGCCGGTCGAAACTGCTCGCACCCGACTTGAGGCCGACGATCGCCCCCGAGATGGCCCAGTCGGGAAGAGCAGGCTGGCGACCGAAGCGGTCCGACAACAGGCCGACAAGCGCTTTGGGCCCATCGGCGCCGAAGAACTCGAACCGCGCGCTGCTGCTCCATACTTCGACGCGGTGCGTATTCGCGTCGGTGAAATCGAGCACCGAGTAACAGGTCTCTGCGCAATGAACCGCCAGCCAGCGCGAAGACAGGAACGTCGGTTGGGGATAATTGGTGTTCCAATAGTCGCCACCCGCCATGCCCTCGGCATCCATGATGCGCGTCAGTTCGGTCGACTTGTCGCGACCGACACCGGGCTCGCTGGTCCACATCGGGAAGCGTCGACCGTTGAGGGCAAGGTAGCTCATTTGCTCCCCGCCACCCCAAACGACCTCGCCCGCTTCGGCATGGAAGTGGAGATGGATACGATCGAACGACGGATCGAGCGCATCCACCTGCAGCGCCGAACCAGCCAATGACAGGCGAACGACTTCGATCCCGTCGCTCAGCAGGACGGCGCCGTCGCCATCGAGACTGAAGCTGTCGGGACGCACCGACTCGCGTGGAGCATCCTCGATGCGGAAATTGCCGCGATACATTTCGACGCTGGGGTTGCCCCGGGCAATGACCACCGCAGGACATGAATTTGCGTGACGCAGCAGCAATTTGCCATCGAGCCACAGCTCGAAAGCGTCCTCACTGGCGGAAAAGCGCAATTCCACGGCTGTTTTCCCTCTCCTTGACGCCATCCATGCACCAGAGGGCTGTCCAGTTCAAGGCTTGTATGACAACGCTTGACATACGGGACAGCGATTGCCATCCCTCGGGCAATCAGGGAGGTTGGAGAGCGGCTATTTGCGCGCCGGAACTTCGCCCCCGCTTGAGAGGGAGAAGGAAATGAAGGCTTTCGGCAAAAGCTCGATTCGTGCGCTCGGCTGGTCTGCCAGCGCGCTTGGCCTGATGGTCGGCAGCGCAGCTCACGCACAGGATGCAGCGGGCGAGAACGACGATTCCAGCGGCGGCGTGGACGTCATCATCGTGACCGCCCAGAAGGTGGAACAGAACGTCCAGGACGTTCCCATCGCAGTCACTGCCCTTTCGGGCGAGACTCTCGAGGCCAAGGGCGTCGACAGCATCGAGGATCTCTCGGTCGTCGCTCCCTCGGTGAGTTTCCGCAAGGGCACCACCAGCGCCAACAGCGCCATCGTCATGCGCGGCGTCGGCACGATCACTTTCTCGGTTGCTGCAGAACCGAGCGTTTCGACCGTGGTTGACGGCATCGTGCTGTCGCGTTCGGGACAGGCCTTCATGGACCTCGTCGACCTCGAACGGCTCGAAGTCCTGCGCGGTCCGCAGGGCACGCTGTTCGGCAAGAACGCCTCCGCCGGTCTCGTCAACGTCGTTTCGCGCGGCGGAACGGACAGCTTCGAAGGCGAGGTCAAGGCCGAGGCCTATGACGACAACGAGTACCGCCTGCGTGCCTCGCTAGCTGGTCCGCTCGCAACCGATCTCAGCGCCCGCGTGACCGGCTTCTACGGCACCTATGATGGGAACATCACCAACGTCTACACCGGCGGCAAGGTCAACGGGTACGAGCACTACGGTGTGCGCGGCATTCTCGACTATTCGGGCAGCATTGCCGACGTTCGCTTCATCGCCGACTACTTCAGGGCCAATGACGACTGCTGCGCCGACGTGCGCGGCGTCAGCGGCGGTGCAGTCGTCGATGCCGAACTCAACCTGCCCGACGGTTCCGCGCAGGGCGAGGACCAACGTTACGTGAATCACAACCTCGTCACCCAGACGAAGGACAAGCAGTGGAGCCTGACGCTCAGCGGCGACATCCAGCTGTCGGACACCCACACCCTCAGCGTCGTCACCGGCTATCGCAACTGGTTCAACGAGGAAATCCGCGAAGGCGACTTCCTCCCGCGGCCACTGACGACTGCAGGCGAATTGCACGACAATGGCGTTGTCACGACCGAGCAGATGTCGTTCGAAGCACGCATCGCGTCCGATCCCACCGCACCGTTCTTCTACCAGGTCGGCGGCTTCCTGTGGCACTCGGACAACAAGCAGGACTTCACCCGCCGCGACATCACCTGCAGCACTTCCACCCTGCCGGTCGATCCGGTGACAGGCGGTCGTCCCTGCAACCTCAATGACCCGGTCAACACGATCTACCCGACCGCGACCTCGTTCAGCGACGTCAACTCGAGCAACTACGCGCTTTTCGGCCAGGCG
Source organism: Qipengyuania soli (assembly GCF_015529805.1). NCBI lineage: Bacteria > Pseudomonadati > Pseudomonadota > Alphaproteobacteria > Sphingomonadales > Erythrobacteraceae > Qipengyuania > Qipengyuania soli. The sequence continues at coordinate 2,045,130 of NZ_CP064654.1, forward strand.
ACCTGGAACATCACCGAACAGCTCGGCCTGACGGGCGGTCTGCGCTATACCTGGGACGACCTGTCCTACACCCACATCCGCGCACCTGGCGTCAATGCGACCACCGGTCTCTCCGCGACCGGCCCGGGCGTCAGTGGCAACCCTGCAGGCGGAACCATTGCCGGGGGCGGCAATGGGACCAACGTGTCGCGCGGCTCGCAGAAGAACGACAATATTTCAGGTAAGGCGGTGCTCACCTTCAAGCCCACCGACGACGTGATGCTCTACGGCAGCTATACAAGGGGCTACAAGGGGCCGGCCTACAATGTGTTCTTCAACCACACGGCGCCAAACAACGCGGTGCCGATCGACGAAGAAACTTCGGATGCCTTCGAAGTCGGCCTGAAGTCGCTGTTCTGGGATCGCAAGATCCAGTTGAACCTTGCCGCTTTCACCGTCCAGTATGACGGGTTCCAGGCGAACAACTTCGTCAATCTCAACGGCACCATCATCACCAACCTGACGAATGCGGGCACAGTGAAGAGCGAAGGTTTCGAAGCTGACTTGGTCTTCGCCCCGGTCGACGGCCTGACCTTCAACGCCAGCGCGGCCTATGCCGATGCGCGAGTGAAAGAGTTCAACCCGAACCCTGCCACGAACGCACCCGACGCACGTAACGGTACACAGCTGCCGCTGGCGCCGAAGTTCAGCTACACGCTGGGAGCCGATTACGAGGCCGACTTCGGCGGGTTCATCGGCTATTTCGGCACCAACTACCGACACATGAGCAAGCAGTATTCCGACCTCGGCGAACAGGGTCCGATCGACGCTTATGGCCTGCTCAACGCCTCGATCGGGTTCTCAGATCCTGAAGACCGCTATCGCATCACTTTCCACGCGCGGAACCTGCTCGACGACAGCTACGTGCTGCTCAACGTCGGCAATGGCTCTCGCCTGCAGATCCCGCGTGATGCAGATCGCTACTTCGGTGTGACCGCCCGCGTCCGCTTCGACTAGGGTGAAGCGAGGAAATGCGTCAATCAAGGGGCCTTCGGCGCGAGCCGGAGGCCCTTTGCTTTGAAGTCGAAACAGGATCGCAGGTGCTTGTCCTGTGTCTTACGGTGTCATAAGCATTCGACACGAAGAGTGTCCGAGTACAGGACTCCAAGGGAGGAGAAGAAGGAACATGACATCCGGTCAGGGCACTGCCGCGCCTGGGAGCAGAAATCTTCGCCTCCTTCTCGTCGGCCTCATCTTCTTCGCAACCGCGCTCAACTATGTCGACCGGCAGGTTCTTGCCCTGCTCAAGCCGACGCTCGAGGCAGAGTTCGGCTGGACCGACCAGGAATTCGCGCACCTCGGTTCGTCCTTCCAGCTCGCGGCTGCGGCAGCGCTCTTGGGCGTGGGGTGGTTCGTCGATCGCTTCGGGGTGAAATTCGCCTACGGCCTCGCGGTTGCGATCTGGAGCATCGCCGGCATGGCGCACGCCCTCGCCATGACCGTCCAGCAATTCGTGGCGGCCCGCGTGGTCCTCGCCGCAGCGGAATCGGTGAACACGCCGGCTGCCATGAAGGCGGCCGCCGTCTACATGCCCCTGCGCGAACGATCGATCGCCATCGGCACGATCAATACGGCGCCCAATATCGGCGCCATCGTGACCCCTCTCCTGATCCCGCCCTTTGCCGTCGCTTTTGGATGGAAGGCCGCATTCATCGTCACCGGCGCACTCGGTTTCCTGTGGCTCGCGCTGTGGACCCCGGCCACGCGAAAAGTGCAACCCGTGACCAAGCTGCCCGAACGCGCACCCGTTGCTTGGGGCGAATTGCTCAGCGACCGTCGCACCTGGGCAGTGGCGGGGGCCAAGGCCCTGACCGACTGTGTCTGGTGGTTCGTCCTGTTCTGGATGCCTGATTTCTTCAATCGGGTGTTCGGCATGGGCCAGGCAGATCTAGGCTGGCCCGTGGCGATCATCTTCACGCTCGCCGCAATCGGCGCGATCAGTTCAGGCGCGCTTTATCCGATCCTGTTGAGCCGTGGATATTCGGTGAACCGCGCGCGCAAGCTGTCGATGTTCATCTTCGCGATCTCGGTATTGCTGATGCCTATCGCGCTGGCGACCGGGAGCCCGTGGCTGGCCGCGATCTTCATCGGACTGGGCCTGTTCGCTCACCAGGGCTTCTCGACCAACATCTTCGGCATGACGACCGACATCGTCCCGGCCGTCCGCGTCGCAAGCGTGATCGCGGTGGGGGCGATTGCGGGCAATATCTCGGGCACGGCGATGATCGAGTTTGCCGGTTGGTCGCTGACCAATGGCCATGGCTACGCGCCGATGTTCGTCTTCTGCGGCGGGGCTTATCTCGCGGCGCTGGGCCTGATCCACCTCATCCTGCCAAAACTGGAACTCGCCGAACAGGAGGACTGAGCGCCACCGGCACCATGGATGACAGGTACAAAAGAGCCGCCGCGGATACTCTCCACGGCGGCTCGCTTGTTTCCTGCCTCAATCAGACTTCGGCGTTGCGCTTCACCGTGATGACCTGCGCGTAGGTAAATTCCTTCAAGCCCTCGATCCCGTATTCGGAACCGAAGCCCGACTGCTTGTGGCCTCCGAAGGGCGCGAGCGGGTTGATGTGGAGGAACTCGTTGATCCACACCGTGCCGGTTTCGAGCTGTTCGGCGATCTCGACGCCCTTGTCGACATCCTTGGTCCAGACAGCGCCGGCAAGGCCGTAATCCGAGTTGTTGGCGCGCTCGATGACCTCGTCGACGGTCGAGAACTTCATCAGCGGCATGACCGGACCGAATTGTTCCTCGGCCACGATGCGCGCATCCTCGGGCGGGTTGTCGAGGATCGTGATCGGCACATAGTAGCCGGTGCCCGAAGGGTCCTTGTCCCCTCCGGTGAGGAACTTGTAGCCGTTGTCCTTGGCATCCTGGATCAGTTCCAGCACGCGCTCGTACTGCTTCCTGTTCTGGATCGGACCGACGCCCGTGCCCTGCTGGGACCCGTCGCCAACGGTCACGCCCTTGGCATATTCGGCGATGGCCTGGCTGAGATCATCGTAGATGTCCTCGTGGATGTAGATGCGCTTGGCCGCGACGCAGATCTGGCCGGCATTCGAGAAGCTCGACCAGAACAGCTGTTCGGCAACCTTGGACACGTCTGCATCCGGCAGGACGATCGAGGCGTCGTTGCCGCCCAGTTCCAGGGTTATGCGCTTGAGGTCCTTGGAGGCACCTTCCATGATCTTCTTGCCGGTCGCGGTCGAGCCGGTGAAGGTCACCTTGTCGATATCCGGATGCTCGGTGATCATCGGCCCGAGGCTGTCCTCGCCGGTAATGATGTTTACCGTGCCTGCAGGCACGACATCCTTGATCAGTTCGGCGATGCGCAGCGTGGTCAGCGGGGTGAACGGCGATGGCTTGAGCACGATGGTGCAGCCCGAAATGAGGGCCGGAACGATCTTCTGGATCGCCATCATGACCGGGAAGTTCCACGGCACGATGCCGCCGACCACACCCACCGGCACGCGGCGGGTGCGGCTGAGGCGCTCGTCATCGTCCTGGTTGACCACATCGTCGAGCGTCAGCTGCGACTGCGCGGCGGCAAGTCCGGCGGCGCCGTAGATTTCCATCTGCGCCTGTGCGTGCGGCTTGCCCTGTTCGCTGGTCAGCAGGCGATAGAGTTCTTCGGCATTGCCCTGGATGGCGGCGGCGATGCCCTGGACGACCTTCTGGCGCTCTTCCGCGCTGGTCTTGCGCCACGTCTTGAAGGCACGACGCGCAGCGGCGACGGCGCGGTCGAGCTCGTCCTTGCCGCATGAAGGCACGCGCGCGATGACTTCCTCATTCGCCGGATTGACCACCTCCATCCAGCGGCCGTTGTCGACCATCTCGCCATCGATCAGGTTCTTGTAGTCGGTCATCGTCTCTCTCCTTGCGAACGGGGGAATCGTCTCTCTTTCCACAGACTGTGCGGATTCGTTGCTGGTTGCAACGGGTCTTGCGATGTGACGGCAAATTGGTGAGAGAGAGCGAGAGAGGAGAGAGCGTGCAGACCTTCGTCACCGAAGCGATCGAATGGCCCGAAAGCGCGCCTGCATTGCGACGCAAGGTCCGCGATCTCGTCGATGCACATGGCGAAAAGGACCCCGTCCGGCGCGCCAATTGCTGGACCAAGGCGGATCCCGAATTCAGCCGCAAGCTGGGCGAAGCGGGCCTGCTCGGCATGACATGGCCGAAAGAATACGGCGGCCACGAGATGAGCCAGCTCGAACGCTACGTGGTGATCGAGGAACTGCTTGCAGCGGGCGCCCCCGTGGGTGCCCACTGGATCGCCGACCGGCAGAGCGGGCCATTGTTGCTGCGCCTCGGCAACGAGGAGTTGAAGCGTCGCTGGGTGCCTGGCATGGCCCGCGGCGAGATTTTCGCCTGCATCGGCCTCAGCGAACCCAATTCCGGGTCCGACCTCGCCTCGGTCCGCACTTCCGCCCGGCGCGACGGCGATGAATGGGTCATCAACGGCCAGAAGGTCTGGACCACCGGCGCGCATGTCGCGCACATGATGATCGCATTGGTCAGGTCTGAAGCCGGGTCGGAGCGGCAGGCTGGCCTGTCCCAATTCGTCATCCCGATGGATGCGCCCGGCGTCACCGTCAAGCCGATCATCGACCTCACCGGCGCACACGAGTTCAACGAGGTGTTCTTCGAGGATGTCCGCCTGCCCGCTTCGGCACTCTTGGGCGAGGAAGGCAATGGGTGGAAGCAGGCGACTGCCGAACTGTCGCTCGAGCGCTCGGGACCCGAGCGTTACCTCTCCTCGATGGTGCTGTTCCTGGAACTGGTCCGGTACGCGGGAAAACATCCGGACCCTGCCGTGACGCAGCTGGTCGGCCGCCTTGCAGCCGAAGCTTGGACGTTGCGGCTCATGAGTGCCTCCGTCGCAGCCAAGCTGGCGCGCCGCGAAGATCCGGCGCTGGAGGCGACCATCGTCAAGGACCTCGGCAACAGTTACGAGCACGCCATTCCCGAGCTCGTGCAGGCCTGTGTCGAGATGGACATGGCGAGCAAAGATGCTCTCGCGGCCGTCACCGGATACCTGCTGCAGGTCTCGCCCAGCTTCTCGCTGCGCGGCGGGACACGCGAAATCCTCAAGGGCATCATTGCAAGGGGGCTGGGCCTGAGATGACCGACACCCGCCGCATGCTGGCCGAGATGGCCGATCCGCTGTTCGCCGAACTGGGCGCAAGCGCGACGTTTGAACGCGATTGGTCGCGCGTCGAGGAACTGGGCTTGCCGCAGCTTCTATTGCCCGAGGCCGAGGGAGGCTTCGGCGGTAACTGGGAGGACGCCTTGGTCGTCTTCCGCCTCGCCGGTTTCCACGCCCTTTCCCTTCCCCTTCCCGAGGCAATCATCGCGACGCGGGCAGACGCGGGCAGCGAAGAGCATTTCCTGATCGGGGCATTCATGCGTACCGCACAGATCGCAGGCGCGCTCGACGCGGCATTGGGATTGTCGGTCAGCTATGTGAATGAGCGCCAGCAGTTCGGCAGGCAGCTGGGCAAGTTTCAGGCAGTGCAGCAGAGCCTGGCAAGTTTTGCCTGCGAAGCGGCAGCAGCGAATTGCGCCGCGGTAGGTGCGGCGCAGGCGCTCGACCGGGGTGACGCCCGTTTCGAAGTTGCGGCCGCGAAACTGCGCGCAAATCGTGCTGTTGGCATCGGGGCGACTGTCGCGCACCAGGTGCATGGCGCAATCGGCTTCACGCACGAATACCCGCTGCACCACCTGACCCGCTCGCTGTGGAAATGGCGCAGCGACTTCGGGAATGATTCCCACTGGTCAGCCGTGTTGGGAGAGGCCGTCATCGCTCAAGGGGCCGATGCATTCTGGCCTGCACTCGTCGAACGCACCGATCGGGCGGCCTGATCAGCACCGGAGACAAACTCCCGGAAGCAGGGTGAGAAGAACTTCTGTCCTCCCTCGGATTGGGCTTTGCGGTGATTTCTTCGTAATAGGCGCCAGATGAGCGACATGCCGAACCTGACCCATCTCCAGCGCCTCGAGGCCGAAGCCATCCACATCATGCGCGAAGTGGTTGCCGAGACCGAGAGGCCGGTCATGCTCTATTCGATCGGCAAGGACAGCGCAGTCATGCTGCACTTGGCTCGCAAGGCCTTCTACCCTTCGCCTCCGCCCTTCCCACTGCTCCATGTCGACACGACATGGAAGTTCAAGGACATGTATGCCCTGCGCGAAAAAGCCGCGCGCGAGGCTGGGATGGAATTGCTGGTCTACCAGAACCCGGAAGCCAAGGAGCGCGGGATAAACCCCTTCGACCATGGCCCGCTCCACACCGACATGTGGAAGACCGAAGGACTGAAACAGGCGCTCGACAAGTACGGCTTCGACGCTGCCTTCGGTGGCGCACGCCGGGACGAGGAGAAGAGCCGGGCCAAGGAGCGCATCTTCTCATTCCGCACCGCCAGCCACGGCTGGGATCCCAAGAACCAGCGCCCCGAACTGTGGAACCTCTACAACGCCCGCAAGAAGAAGGGCGAGAGCATCCGCGTCTTCCCGATCTCCAACTGGACCGAGCTCGACATCTGGCAATACATCATGGCCGAGAACATCGAGATCGTACCGCTCTACTTCAGCGCCAAGCGGCCCACTTACGAGCACGAGGGCGGCCTGTTCATGGCCGACGATATCGAACGGTTGGAGACAGTGCTCGGTCGCGTTCCGGAGATAGTCGAGCGCTCGATTCGCTTCCGCACGCTCGGATGCTTCCCGCTGACAGGGGCGGTCGAGAGCGAGGCGGCGACACTCGGCGAAGTTGTTCAGGAGATGCTCCTGACGACCACCAGCGAGCGCCAGGGCCGCGTCATCGACAAGGACGCAGGTGATGCTTCGATGGAGAAGAAGAAGCAGGAGGGCTATTTCTGATGCCCACCGACACCAGCTATCGCACCGATGCCCTGATCGCCGAGGACATCGACGCCTATCTCGCGCAGCATCAGAACAAGTCGATGCTGCGCTTCATCACCTGCGGCAGTGTCGACGACGGCAAGTCCACCCTGATCGGGCGGCTGCTCTACGATTCCAAGATGATCTTCGAGGACCAGCTTGCCGCGCTCGAGAGCGACAGCAAGCGCGTCGGCACCCAGGGGCAGGAAATCGATTTCGCGCTGCTGGTCGACGGCCTCGCGGCTGAACGCGAACAGGGCATCACCATCGACGTCGCCTATCGCTTTTTCGCGACCGAGAAGCGCAAGTTCATCGTCGCCGACTGCCCGGGGCACGAACAGTACACCCGCAACATGGTGACCGGCGCATCGACCGCCGACCTGGCCGTGATCCTGATCGATGCGCGCAAAGGTGTGCTGACGCAGACCCGCCGTCACAGTTTCCTGTGTCACAAGCTCGGCATCAGGAACCTCGTCCTCGCCGTAAACAAGATGGACCTGGTAGGTTACGACCAGGCGCAGTTTGACGCGATCGTCGCCGACTACGCCCATTTTGCCGAGAGCATCGGCATCGAGGGTTTCACAGCGATCCCGATCTCGGGTTTCAAGGGCGACAATATCACCCTCCTGTCGGCGGACACGCCATGGTATTCCGGGCCGACACTGGTCGACCATCTGGAGACAGTCGAAATCAGTGCGGCGGGCGATGCCGACGGGCCGTTTCGCATGCCGGTCCAGTGGGTCAATCGCCCAAACCTCGACTTCCGTGGCTTCAGCGGACTGATCGCAGCCGGATCGCTAAAGCCCGGCGACAGCTTGCGCTCGCTCCCCTCCGGCAAGACGAGCAAGGTGAAGTCGATCGTGACGATGGATGGCGATCTGGACCATGCCATCGCAGGTCAGTCTGTGACCGTGTGCCTCGAAGACGAGATCGATTGTTCGCGCGGTGACGTCCTCGCTACTGCCGATGCCCCGCCCGAAGTTGCCGACCAATTCGAAAGCACCATCGTCTGGATGGACGACGAACCGATGGTCGTCGGTCGCGCCTACTGGCTCAAGCTCGGTTCGCAAACGGTCAGCGTGACCGTGGCCGAACCGAAATACGAGATCGACGTCAATTCGATGGAACATCTTGCGGCCAAGACGCTCCACCTCAACCAGATCGGGGTCGCCGAAATCACGACCGACCGGCGCGTGGTCTTCGAGCCCTATGCGGAGAACCGCGCGCTCGGCGGTTTCATCTTGGTCGACAAGATCACCAACCACACCGTCGGCGCGGGCATGATCCACTTCAGCCTGCGTCGCAGCCAGAACGTCCACTGGCAGGCGACGGACATTACCCGCGCGCACCATGCGGCGCTCAAGAACCAGACCCCGCGTGTGCTCTGGTTCACCGGCCTGTCGGGCTCGGGCAAGTCGACCATCGCCAACCAGGTCGAAAAGAAGCTGGCACTGATGAACCGCCACACCTTCCTGCTCGACGGCGACAACGTCCGGCACGGGCTGAACAAAGACCTGGGCTTTACCGAAAGCGACCGGATCGAGAATATCCGTCGCATCGGCGAGGTTGCCAAGTTGATGACCGATGCAGGCCTCATCGTGTTGACCGCCTTCATCAGCCCCTTCCGTGCCGACCGCCAGTTGGTGCGCGACATGATGGACGACGGCGAGTTCATAGAAATTCACGTCGACACGCCGCTGGAGGTTGCAGAGGCTCGCGACGTGAAGGGCCTCTACAAGAAAGCCCGCGAAGGGAAGCTCAAGAACTTCACCGGCATCGACAGTCCCTACGAAGCGCCGGAGGACCCGGAAATTCGCGTAAACACGGTCGAGATGACCCCCGAAGAGGCCGCAGACTTCATAATCTCGAAGATCCTGCCACTGAAATAGGCAGGAATGCCGATGTCAGCCGGGGCTTTTCGGCCCGGAACCGCTCTGGATGGCGATCAGGCCCGCACCGAAGAAGGTCAGGGCACCGCCGATGAAGACATTGGGCGACGCCACGCCTTCGGGAGCATAGCCTGCGAAGCAGCCGGCGCCCTCGGCCCAGTCGAGCCAGTCCTGCCAGGTGTACAATTTGTCCGTTTGGCTGTCGCGATAGGTCTTGCCGAAATGGCGCCAGCTATCGGGCGAATGCCCCGTGTCGAGCCAGTCGGTGTATTCCGGTTTGATACGGCTGCAATTCCATGTGCCCGGCACATCGAGTGCGCCCGGTGTGTCGGAGGCAATCACGCCAGCGGCGGTAGTGCCACTTTCCTGCGCCGATCCCGAAACCGCGCAGAGCATTCCTGCCGCCGCAGCGATAATGATGGGTTTTGTTACGCGCATGGAAGCCCTCCGCTCCGCGCAGGATAACCTCTTGGAGGTTAAAGGGCAATGACCGCAGCGGCTACGGTATCTTGATCAGGCTGCGCTTCCCTTGGTCGGGATGTCCTTGAAGGGAACATCCTTGTCGACCCGGATATCACCGGGAAGGCCGAGGACGCGCTCGCCGATGATGTTGCGCAGAATCTCGTCCGAGCCTCCTTCGATACGCGTCGCAGGAGAGCGCATAAGCATCGCCTGGAAACGCCCGGTCTGGGGGCTGTCCTCGTCCCAGACGACGCCGGCCTCGCCCTGGAGGTCCAGTGCGAACATGGCGAGCTCCTGCAGGGTGGAGCCTGCAACAAGCTTGCCGATCGAGTTCTCCGGCCCGGGTGTTTCTCCCTTCGACAGCGCCGAGATCGCCCGCATGCCGGTATACTTGAGGCCACTTTGCCTGACCGCAAACTGTGCAAGCCTGGAGCGAACGGCAGGATCGGCAACCGCAGGCTTGCCGTCGATTTCGGCGTCCATGCAGTATTTGAACAGGTCGGGGAATCCCGCCGACATGCCCGATCCGATGGAGAGGCGTTCGTTCATCAAGGTCGTCAGTGAAACCTTCCAGCCCTCGCCGACCCCGCCGAGCCGCTGCGAATCCGGAATGCGTACATCGGTGAAATAGACTTCGTTGAAACCGGACGCTCCATTTGCCTGCTTGATCGGCACGACCTTCACGCCGGGTGAATCCATGCGCAGGAAGAACATGGTCAGTCCCTTGTGCTTGGCCACGTTCGGATCGGTGCGGGTGATGAGGAGGCCCCAGTCCGAAATATGAGCCCCACTGGTCCAGATCTTCTGGCCATTGATGATCCAGTCGCCGGAGCCATCCTCGGCCCTGGTCGCGCGAGTGCGAAGCCCGGCAAGGTCGGAACCGCTGGCCGGTTCCGAAAAGAGCTGGCACCAGATCTCCTCACCACTGGCAAGCGGCGGAAGCAGCTTCTCCTTCCACTCCTCGCTGGCCCATGCCATGACCGTCGGCCCGCACATGCCCTGTCCGATAATGAAGGTTCCAGACAGGGTGCCGTAGACACCCTCTTCCTGACCCCAGATGACCCTCTCGATCGGAGTACGGGCACCGCCGCCGTATTCCTTTGGCCAGTGGAGGCAGGCCCAGCCCGCATCGGCCTTCTTCTTCTGCCAGGCCTTGGCCGCCGCGACCGGATCGATGCTCTTCAGGCCGCTCGAGCCGAAACTGGCCTGCTTGAGTTCGTCCTCGAGGTACTTGGGCGCATTCGCGTCGATCCAGGCGCGCACTTCCTTGCGGAACGCGGCTTCCTGCGGGGTGTCGTCGAAATCCATTTCCCGGACCTTTCGTTCAAGCCGCAGCTTCGAGATTGCCGGCGCTCATCCGTTCGATGAGCAGGCTCTCCCAGGTGGAGAGCGAACCGAGTGCAAGCGCGAGCGCATTGGAGCGGCGGTAGTAGAGGTGGCAATCGAACTCCCAGGTGAAGCCCATGCCGCCATGCGTTTGAATGTTGTTCTTCGCGCAGTGCTGGAAGGCATTGGTCGCGGATACGCGAACCGTGGCCGCAGCAATCGGCAGTTCGGCTGCGCTGGTGGCCAGCGCCCATGCCCCGTAATAGCAATTCGACCGCGCGAGCGTGGCCGAGACGTACATGTCGGCCAGCATGTGCTTGATCGCCTGAAACGAACCGATCTGGCGTCCGAAAGCCATGCGCTCGAGGGCGTAGTCTCGGGCCATCTCGAGCGCGCGGTCGGCACCGCCCAGCTGTTCGAATCCGATCAGGATGGCCGCACGGTCCATGACCTGCGTCGCGATATGCCTCCCGTCGCCTGCACCGCCGATCAAGGTGGCCGGTGCGCCGTCGAACGCGAGACGCGCCTGGCCGCGCGTGGGATCGATAGTGCTGAGAACTTCGCGACTGACGCCATCCGACGTAAGATCAACAAGGTAAAGCGAGGGCCCATCGCCATCGTTCGCCAGCACGATCGCGAAGTCGGCGATCGCGCCGTCCGCTACGGGGGACTTCGTCCCGGTGAGTTTGCCGCCTTCGACTGTCGCGCCTACCTTTTCGGGGCGCATCCGCCCGGTGGCTTCATTGATCGCCCAGCAGCCTATCGCCTCGCCTGCCGCAATCTTGGGGAGCCAGCGTGCCTTCTGCTCCTCGGTTCCCGCCTGCAGCAGGCATTCGGCAGCGAGATATACAGATGACGCAACCGGGACTGGCGCTAGAACACGTCCCAGTTCCTCGGCGACCACGCACAGCTCGAGATGGCCGAGACCGACACCGCCATATTCCTCCGGAATTGCCGCGCCCAGAACACCGAGCTCTGCCAGTCCGGCGTAGAGGTCACCGTCGTACTGTGCGTCGGTTTCAAGGACCTTCCTTACGGCCGACGCAGGGCAGCGATCCGCGAGGAATCGCCTGACCTGTTGCCGCAATTCGTTCTGTTCGGCGGAGAAATCGAGATTCATTGGTGTCCTGCCCTCTCGTTCACGCAGCTTCGGCCAAGTCGCGACGTCGCACCAGGCGTCCTGGGAGCGCACCGGTATGTACGCCGTCGCGGTAGGTCACCTTGCCTGAAACGACGGTCGCGACGATCCCCTCTGCCCGCTGGTGCATGCGCTTTCCGCCAGCAGGTAGGTCATATTCGATCGTTGGCACATGGAGGGTCAGGTGATCGAGGTCGATCACGTTGAGGTCGGCCTTCATGCCCGGCGCGATCCGCCCGCGATCGGTAAGCCCGACAAGTGCCGCCGGGCGGCTGGTCAGCTCGGCGATAGCGTCCGCAAGGTCGATGCGTTCATCAGGTGTTGCGTCGCGCGCCCAGCGCTGGAGGTAGAAGGTCGGAAAGCTGGCATCGCAGATCAGGCCATAATGCGCTCCGCCATCGGCCAGTGCCATGACGGTGTGCGGGCTGCCCAGCATCTCGCGAACGTTCTTCAGGTCACCATCGGTGTAGTTGGCCGCAGGGAGGTAAAAGACTGCGCGCCCGCCATCTTCGAGCAGGGCGTCGTAAGCATATTCATCGAGCGACAGATTGGTCGCCTCCGCGCGTGAATCGACGCGGTCTGTCGCTTCCGGTTCGTAATTCGGCTTGCCTTCCCACTGATAGGAGGCGCGAAAGGCCGCAATCAGCATCAGTGTGGTGGGATTGGAATCTTCCGGCGCTTCACTGAGCAATCTCTCGCGGAAATTCCTGTCGCGCATTATCGCGACCCGTTCCGCCAGCGGCAGGTGCGCTATCGCCTTGTAGCTGGGGTGGCTGCTGAAGTGGTGCAACGACAGATCGAGCCCGAAGAACATGCCGACCGGTCGCGGCGCGACTTGCCCGCGGATATTCAGGCCGTCTGCAGCCGCTTGCTCGAGCCCCGCCATATGGTGCCGCCAACCGTCTCCCGGCTGGTTGGGAACGTCGAGAAGAGTAAAGGAAACAGGTCGCCCCGATTGTTCGGCAACCTGGCGCAGGATCGGAAACTCGACCTCGGCAGGCTCCATCGGCGCGGGTATGATCTGGAAGACGCCGCCATCGGCATCGGTTAGTCCGCCGGCAAGGGCGCAAAGCTCGTCAACGTCCGAATAGAGGCTGGGCGCCAGGTCGCCGGCCTTGGTGCGGTGCATGACATTGCGCGATGTCGTCACGCCGAAGGCACCCGCTGCGATCCCCTCCGCCACCAGGCTGCGCATGGCTGCAAGGTCCTCGGCTGTCGGCGCTTCCTTCCTCGCGGCACGTTCGCCCATCACGTAAACTCGCAGGGCCGAATGCGGGATCTGGGCGGCGATATCGATATCGAGTTCGCGCTTGTCGAGGGCATCGAGATACTCGGGAAAGGTCTCCCAATTCCATGGCAGTCCCTCGACCATGACCACCTCGGGGATATCCTCGATCCCCTCCATCAGCTTGACCAGCGTGTCACGCTGTTCCGGGCGGCAGGGGGCAAAACCGACACCGCAATTGCCCATCACCGCTGTCGTCACCCCATGCCCGGAAGACGGAGAAAGGCGGTTTTCCCAGGTTACCTGGCCGTCGAAATGGGTGTGCACGTCCACGAAACCGGGCGTGACGATCTTTCCCGTGGCATCGATGACCTCGTCTGCATCGCCCTCGATATCGCCCACCGCGGCGATGACGCCGCCGGCAATTGCCACGTCGCTGATCCGCGCGGGAGCACCCGTGCCGTCGTGCATGGTCCCGCCCCGAATTATGAGGTCGTAGTGAGCCATGGCTGTTCTCTCCCTTCTTCCAGGCAAGTCGGAATCAGTCCCTATTCGCAATTGATTCCACAGGGGGACCACGGGAGCAAAGGGTTTCTGACGGTGTCCGGGGCGAAGCGGTTCTGAACGTCGCCAGCGCGAGGTCGACCTGTTTGGTTTGACAGCACCCCATACAAGCGCTCCAAACTTGACCGGAGAGAGGACCTTGCATGATCGACGACGCTGGCCACCCGCAGCCGGAAGTTCTCTACGAGGTGTCGGACCACGTAGCGACCATCACGCTGAATCGCCCGGAACGGCGCAACGCGCTTAACTGGAACGCCTATGCCTTGCTGGAGCAGGCACTGCGCGATGCCTCGGCGAACAACGACGTGCGTTGTGTCGTCGTCACGGGCAGCGATCCCGCCTTCTGTTCCGGCGATGACGTGATGGAGATAATGGCCGGCCCGAAGAAGTTCGCGAGCCCGAAAGACCAGATGACCGTACGCCACAAACCAACTCCAGCCGCCATGGCTGCACTGGAATGCGAAAAGCCCATGATTGCCGCCGTGAATGGTGCAGCAATCGGCTGGGGGATGGAACTGGCCCTCTACGCCGACATCAGAATCGCTTCCGCAAATGCCAGGTTCTCGGAAATGTTCATCAAGCGCGGGCTGGTTTGCGACGTCGGCGGCTTTTATCGCCTTCCCGCAATCGTAGGGCCAGCGAAGGCAGCGGAGCTGCTGTTCACCGGCGACATCATCGACGCATCCGAAGCGGAACGGATAGGCCTGGTCAGCAAGGTCGTGGAGCATGACGCGCTTCTTGGCGAAGCCTACGCGTTGGCCCGGCGCATCGCCGTCAACCCGCCGCTTGCGCTGCGGTTTATGAAGGAAGGCCTCTCACGCAGTGCGTTCGGTGACCCGCAGGAAATAGGAGCATGGGCCATCGCCACGATCAGGCGACTGATGGAAACCGAGGACCACAAGGAAGGCGTCGCCAGCTTCCTCGAGAAGCGCGAGCCTGTCTTCAGGGGTCTATAGGCAGTCAGGGAAGCATCTTGCCGCCGGACGCGTCTCCGACAGTCCAAAACAGCTTAGTCAGGTGTTTCGGCTTCTTTGAGAAAGGTGGTGCCGCTTACAGGACTCGAACCTGTGGCCCCATCATTACGAATGATGTGCTCTACCAACTGAGCTAAAGCGGCGCCTCTTGCGGCCCATAACGACACCGACAAGGGGTCGCAATGTGCCCAAGCTATGAAGTGGAGGCCCGAGCCGGAATCGAACCGGCGTGCAAGGATTTGCAGTCCTCTGCGTAACCACTCCGCCATCGGGCCTCGCCCACCCTCTCGGGAAGGAAGCGGCGCACTAGCGATTCTGCAGGCTGAACGCAATCGGCTTGATGCGCTTTACGTAACGTCAGTCTGGACGTGGGCTTTGGCGCAGGCAAAGAAGCGGGATGAGCGTTGCAAATCTCCTCGATCCCATAACCGCCGAAGGCGGTGCCACTCGCTTCGAAAATCTCGACAATTGGCTGCAAGGGCGCACCCTCTATGGCGGTGCCTCTGCCCTGATCGCCTATACCGCCGCCGTGCGAGCTTTTTCCGACCTGCCACCCTTGCGTGCGGCGCAGATCGCGTTCGTCGCTCCGATGACCGAGGACGCCGAGCTTCGCCGGGAGATCGTGCGGCAGGGGCGCAACGTAGCGCAGGTGCGCAGCGAAATCTGGTGCGAAGGGAAGTGCGCCCTCACCGCCTTCTGGCTCTTCGGAACGGGTCGCGAGGCGAATGCAGTCCACCCCGCAGCCCCGGTGGCAGACTGGCCTGGTTCGCCTGACGAAGCGGAACTCGCGATGACCGACAAGGGCCCGACATTCATCCAGAACAATTTCGAGATAAAGCGGGCGCAGGACATGCGCGGTCCCGGCGATCCCGTGGTCCGGCGCTGGGCGCGCCTTACGCAGCGCGACGGCCTCGACCCGGTCAGTGAACTTATCCTGCTCGGCGACGTGCTGCCCCCTGGCGCAATGCGGGCAATGAAGCGCCAGGGCCCGATCAGTTCGATCAACTGGTCCTTCAATCTTCTGGAAACCGCTCCGACGACACGCGATGGTTGGTGGCTGTCGGAAAATGCCAGCCAGCATGCCGATGACGGGTATTCGTCCGAACGGCTCCGCCTCTGGAACGCGGACGGCAAGCAGGTCCTCGACGGCATGCAGTGCGTGGCGGTGTTCGGCTGAAGGCAAGCGCCACGCCGGAACCAAGAGCTTGAGTCCGGCACAATGCGCCGGTAAACCCGCGCCATGCTCCGCGTGACGACCACCGACAAGCAACAAGCCCGCCCATTTCCGGCGGCGTTTTTGCACGCGTCTGGTCGCTAGGACGTCTCGCCAGAGCATCCGCGACATTCGCGAACCACAACCCCGCCCGATCGGCGGGGTTTTTCATTCCGGTCGGGCACGTGCAAAGGAAAGACCTGTGATACCGACCAATGACAAAGCGATCGAGCGCATAGCGCTCGGCCTGATCGATACGAGCCTGCCCAAGGCGGATTGGACTCATGCAGCCCATTTTGCTGCAGCCTTGTGGATTCTGCGGCATCGGCCCGATCTGGCGCCACCCGAGGAATTCAAGCGCCTGATCTGGCGCTACAACGAGACTACCGGCACACCGAACACCGATACTTCGGGCTATCATCACACCATCACGATCGCTTCACTGCGTGCGTCGCGACACGTTCTGGAAAGCGCAAGTGGCAAGACACCGTTGTATGTGGTGCTCGATGGCCTGCTCGAATCCGCTTACGGATCGCGCAACTGGATCCTCGCCTACTGGAAAGAGGGCACCCTGTTTTCAGTCGAGGCGCGCAAGGGATGGGTCGAGCCCGACAGGGCTCACCTGCCTTTCTGAAGCAGTTCCCGATCAGACGTCGGTGAAGTTGGGCGCGCGCTTCTGCATTTCGGCCATGACCGCCTCGACCTGATTGGGTTTGCGGATCACGCCATCCTGTTCGACGCTCTCGGCCATCAGGATGGCGTCTTCTCCCTCTTCACGCATCACGTGGAACAGGCGTTTTGCCCCGCGAATGGCCTCGGGGTTCTTGTTCGCAATGATCGTGGCGAGTTCGGTCGCACGGGCAAGGGGATCCTCGGACACTTCGGTCGCAAGGCCCAGTTCCTTAGCCTCTGCTCCAGTAAACTCGCGGTTGGTATAGGTCAGCTCGCGCAGGACATCGTCGCGGACCAGTCCCCGCCACAAGGCATAGCCGGCCATGTCGGGGACAAGTCCCCACTTCATTTCCATGACCGCCATTCGCGTGGCGGGATGGACTATCCGAATATCTGCGCCACTGGCGATCTGCAGGCCGCCGCCGAAACAGACGCCATGAACAGCCGCTATCACCGGCACCGGACACTTACGCCAGGTCATCGCAGCTTCCTGGGCCCGGTTGGCATTACCGTGCGTCCTAGTGGCAAGATCCGCCGTCGGGTTCGACCCGCCCGAAGTCATGCTGCCAAGGTCGAGACCTGCGCAAAATGCGCGGCCGTCTCCCGATAGAACCACCGACCGCAATCCCTTCATCGATCGCAGTTCCTCGCCTGCCTCAAGGATGGCCTCGAATTGCGCCGGATCCAGTGCATTCATCTTGTCGGCACGGGTAAAGCGAACCTGCGCGACCCCGTTGTCGCCCAGATCAATCGAAACGCGGTCGCTGGATGGCATGCTGAATTCCTTCTTGCGCAGAGCCTTTCAAGCCACCGTTGCCCAAGGTGGCGGCGCTGTCCAGCATTTCGCGTCGAGCCCCGGCGAAGGCATGGAAACTTCCATGACGATCGCCTCCAAGTTGGTACCCGCCCTTGGGATGCGTCTCCACCAGCCAGCCGCAGCGACTGATGGCCAGTTTTGCTCGGAGCCGCGATACGTGGACCTCAAGCGAGTTGGTTTCCGGGAGATGATCCATACGCCAGACGTCTGCGAGTAGCTGGCGGCGCGAAACGCGGGTGTAGGGTGTTTCTGCAAGACGCCAGAGAAGGGCGAATTCGCGCGGGTGGAGACCCAGCCAACTGCCATCGACATAACCGTCACGATAGAAGATATCGAGCGACACCGGCCCTGCCTTGCGTCTGCGCGGCATGGTCTTGGCAAAGGCTTCCAGTTTGACGAGGCGAGCGGCAAGCTCGACCAACGCGACCTGTGTTCCAAGAGCGTCGCCAAACCCGGCATCGAGCAAGCTGGCGCGCGCCAACGGGTCCTCGACGCCGACCGCGACTACCGTTTCAGGTCTGCGAAGAGAGGTCCATTCAGGCGGTCGGGTCTCGTCCCTCCAATCCAGCAAAACGGGTGAGCGTCCGTCCGCCGCGTCGCACGAACGCTCACTTCCCAAGGTCCAACCGAGATGGCGCAAATCCCAACGTGCGGGCGGAATCGACGCATCCGATAGCCAACAAAAACCTGGCAGGCTCATAGCGATCTCCTGCCCCTCCCGAGCCTTTGGTCATGAAGGCAGGGAGTTAATAGTGAAATCCGGTTCATCCCCTATGGAATTAGGGAAGGTAGCGGGTTTGGAAAGCCTCAGCTGCCGTGTTCGGCAAGGAAACGCTTGATATTGCGGGCTGCCTGCCGGATCCGCTGCTCGTTCTCGACCATGGCAATTCGCACGTAACCTTCGCCTTCTTCGCCATAACCGACACCTGCCGCAACGGCGACGCCCGCATGCTGGAGGAGCTGCTTCGAAAACTCGAGACTGCCGACATTGTGGAACCCCTTGGGCAGGGGAGCCCACGCGAACATGCTTGCCGGCGGTGAGGGAATTTCCCAGCCGGCGCGCCCGAAGCTTTCGACCATGACGTCACGGCGGCGCTGGTAGCGTTGGCGGTTTTCCTCGACGATATCCTGCGGTCCATTGAGCGCCGCACAGGCGGCAGCCTGGATCGGCGTGAACGCACCGTAGTCGAGGTAACTCTTCACGCGGGTCAGAGCCGCAATCAGCGTTGGGTTGCCAACCGCGAAACCCAACCGCCATCCGGCCATCGAGTAGGTCTTGGACATGGATGTGAATTCGACTGCCACGTCCTTCGCGCCGGGGACCTCGAGGATCGAGCGGGTCGGCTTCCCGTCGTAATAGAGCTCGGAATATGCGAGGTCGGAGAGGACCCAGACCTTGTTCTCGCGTGCCCACGCGACCAGCCTCTCGTAAAAA
The DNA here is from genome assembly GCF_015529805.1 of Qipengyuania soli. NCBI lineage: Bacteria > Pseudomonadati > Pseudomonadota > Alphaproteobacteria > Sphingomonadales > Erythrobacteraceae > Qipengyuania > Qipengyuania soli. The sequence goes on from NZ_CP064654.1 coordinate 2,063,790, forward strand.
GCGAGATCGACCGTCTCTGCTGTGGGATTGCTCGGATAATTGACGATCAGGACCGTCGGGCGCGGCGCGGTGAAGGCCATCGCATTGTCGAGCGACTTCCAATATCGCTCGTCGGGCGTGGTCGGGACCGAGCGGATCGTGGCACCTGCAATGATGAAGCCGAAGGTGTGGATGGGATAGCTAGGGCTGGGTGCAAGGACCACGTCGCCCGGCGCGACGATGGCGGTCGCCATGGAGGAGAGGCCCTCTTTCGAGCCCATGGTAACGACGACTTCGCGCTCGGGGTCGAGATCGACGTTGAAGCGCCGACCGTAGTAGTTCGCTTGGGCGCGACGCAGGCCCGGGATGCCCTTCGACTGCGAATAACCGTGCGCGTTGGGCTTGTTCGCCACTTCGCATAGCTTGTCGATGACATGCTGCGGCGGCGGGCGGTCGGGATTGCCCATTCCCAGGTCGATGATGTCCTGGCCCGCCTGGCGCGCGGCATGCCGCATCGCGTTCACTTCCGCGATGACATAGGGCGGCAGGCGCTTGATGCGGTAGAATTCTTCGGACATTCGGGCTCCAGTTGGCGTTGGTTTCGTCATACTGATTACCTATTCATCCTGCAGGCGCAATCGAGCAGGGTGCAACTGCCTGCGGAATAACCTATCGCGGAAGAAACCCGCGCTTGCCCGAACGAGGAACGAAGATGACCGACGACGGCCCCGATCCCTTCACCAACATGTTCGAGGCGCCCGCCAAATTCGCACAGGCACTGATGGCCCCGCTCAAGGAGGGTGCTGAACAGTTCGCGATGTCGCCGGAAGACGCGCAGCAGTGGGCCAATGTCGGAACACGGCTGCAGCAGATGTGGATGCAGTACCAGTCGGAACAACTCGCGAGTCCGCAGGAACTCGCTCCGTACTTCAACCCCACCCGGTGGATGACCATGGCGCAGGACTGGTTCCGGCAGATGCCGATCGCCGACCCCACGCAGCAACAGAAGCTGATGCAGGAAGGCATGGCGCTTTGGCAGCAGGTGCTCGGCCAATACGGTCTCGGCGGCGAACCGAAGACCGAGGGTGAACCCGAGATGCCGATCAAGGATCGCCGCTTCTCGGATCCGCGCTGGCGCTCGCACCCGGCTTTTGCACTGATCCACCAGACCTATCTCTTCCTCGCGCAGCGCGTGGCAGAGATGATCGACACTATGGAAGGCCTGCCCGAAGACAAGCGCGAGCAGCTGCGCTTTACCACACGCACGATCACCGAGGCTGCCAGCCCGGCAAACTTCCCTCTGCTCAACCCGGTGGTGATGGAAAAGACGCTGGAGACCAAGGGCGAGAACCTGGTCAAGGGCATGCAGCACCTGCTGGCCGACCTGCGTCGTGGCCAGCTGAGCCACACCGATGCGAGTGCCTTCAAGCTGGGTGAAAATATCGCGGTTACCCCGGGCAAGGTCGTGCACGAGACGCTCCTTTACCAGCTGATCCAGTATTCGCCCTCTACTGACGAGGTAATGGAAACGCCGCTGGTGATTTTCCCGCCATGGATCAACCGCTTCTACATTCTCGACCTCAACCCCAAAAAGAGCTTCGTGAAATGGGCGGTCGAGCAGGGGCTGACCGTCTTTATGGTCAGCTGGAAGTCGGCAGATGCAAGCATGAAGGACGTGATCTGGGACGATTATGTCCGCGCGCAGATGGACGCCATCGATCACATCCGCGAACGGCTTGGCGTCGAGAGCGTCCACGCGATCGGCTATTGCGTCGCAGGAACCACGCTTGCTGCAACGCTGTCCGTCCTCCATCGCCGCGGCCAGCAGGACAAAGTCGCAAGTGCGACATTCTTCACCGCACAGGTCGATTTCGAGAAGGCGGGCGAGCTTCTCAATCTGGTCGAGGACCCGAGCCTCGGCGCCATCAAGGCGCTTTCGGCTGACGGCTATCTCGACGGGCGGTTCATGGCCGCGACCTTCAACATGCTCCGCGGGACCGACCTGATCTGGAACTACGTGGTCAACAACTACCTGCTTGGCGAGGACTATCCGGCCTTCGACCTGCTGCATTGGAACGGCGACGTCACCAACCTCCCCGCCAAGTGGCACCAGCAGTACCTCCGCGACCTCTACCGCGACAACCGCCTGGTCGATGCCGACGCGCTCAGCGTCGACAACACGCCAATCGATCTCGGCAGGGTCGAGACTCCCACCTATGTGCAGGCGGGCAAGGAAGACCACATCGCCCCGGCAGAAAGCGTGTGGAAGATCACCGAGCACTTCAAGGGGCCGATCAAGTTCGTGCTCGCCGGTTCAGGCCACATCGCCGGCGTGGTCAATCCGCCCGATGCGAATAAGTACCAGTACTGGCTCAACGACGGCAGCCCCCGCAGTCTTGCCGAATTCCGGGAAGGCGCAGTCGAACATCCCGGCAGCTGGTGGCCTGACTGGATCGAATGGATGCGCTCGCACGGGGACAAGATGGTTCCCGCCAAGGGCGCGCGCGTGCCCGGCGGCAAGGGCGATAGGGTCATCGAAGATGCGCCGGGACGATACGTCGCAGCTCGGTAAAGCACTGATATGATTTTCCTTTGCGGATTATTGTGCACTGCACAAAAATTCCTTGACTTCGCACTTGCAATGCCTATTTTGTGCAGTGCAACAAAAGCGAGGTTCCCATGGCTGACAGCCAGAGCAAGATCGATGCCGCTGCCGAGAAGGCATTCGCCGAAGCCGCGGAAAAAAAGACCGCTGAAGCGGTGAAGACCGAAGTGAGCGCGAAGACCGTCGCCAAGGCGGTCGAAGCTGACAAGCCCGCTCCGGCGAAGGTCGAGAAGGTTGCCGAAGCGGTCGCCGCTCCGGCTCCGGCCCCCGCTGCCAAGAAGAGTGCACCGAAGAAGAAGGCAGTGGCCAAGAAGGCCGTCGCCAAGAAGGCTCCGGTGAAGAAGGTCGCCGCCAAGAAGGCGCCGGCTCTCGTGAAGAAGACCAAGGCTGCCCCCAAGAAGGCGACCCCCACCAAGAACAGCCCCATTTCCAAGATGAAGGAAACCATCATGGCCACTGCCAAGACCGCAAAGACCACCGACTACACCGCCAAGGCGAAGGAACTGGCTGCCGACGTGCAGACCCGCGCCAAGGCCGCTTACGACAAGGGTGCCGAGCTGACCAAGGAAGCCGCTGAATTCCAGAAGGGCAACTTTGAAGCTCTCGTCGCTTCGGGCAAGATCCTCGCCGCTGGCATGCAGGACATGGGCCGCACCTATGTCGAAGAAGCCAAGGGCGCCGTTGAAACCGTCCAGGCCGACGTCAAGAAGATGGCTGCCGTGAAGTCGCCGACCGAGCTGTTCCAGCTTCAGGGCGAAATCGCCCGTCGCAACTTCGACGCAGCCGTTGCCGGCGCTTCGAAGAACACCGAAGCCATGCTGAAGCTCGCGAACGAAGCTTTCGCTCCGCTCTCGACCCGCTTCAGCCTGGCCGCCGAGAAGTTCTCGAAGGCCGCCTAAGCGAAAAGGACTTCAATCCGCCGGGCTCTCTCCTCTCTCTCCCTTGACCCGGCGATTGGACAGGACGGGTCGGATGACGTTCGCGTCGTCCGGCCCGTTTCCTTTTGCGTGCCTTGCTTGTCGCAGATCAGAGCTTTCTTAACCCGGACACGCTTTAGGGTACTGCACACCGCTTGCGATTTGGCGAAGCGATACGATAATGGCCGTGCAATGACCTATGAACTGCCCCTCCTGACCCCGCACGCCGCCGGTGACGATGTTTCGCGCGATGGCGAGGGGCAGGTCGGCATTGCTACCAAGACCCGTGCGAAGCCCAAGAAACCCAGCCAGTACAAGGTGCTCTTGCTCAACGACGATTACACCCCGATGGAATTCGTGGTGATCGTGTTGAAGCGCTTCTTCCGCATGGACATGGAAGAAGCGACGCGGGTCATGCTGCACGTCCACCAGAAGGGTGTCGGCGTCTGCGGCATCTTTCCCTACGAAGTCGCCGAGACCAAGGTTAACCAGGTCATGGACTTCGCCCGGCAGAACCAGCATCCGCTGCAATGCACCCTCGAAAAGGCCTGATCGCAGCGCAATTCGACAAGGGGCATGACCTCCCCGGCAATTCGCGCTAGGGGCCGCGTCTGAAGCAAACGACCGGCGGCACCTTGTTCAAATTCATGCCCAGCATAGACCGCTACATTTTCCGGCTCGTAGTCGTGCCGATGCTCGGCGTGTTCGCGATTGCGGCCTCGCTCCTCCTGCTCGAGAAGATGGGCCGTCTGATGGATTTCGTCGCGGTCGAGGGTGGACCGGTTGGCGTCGTGTTCAAGATGCTTGCGGCGTTGGTGCCCGAATACGCCAGCCTTGCCATTCCGCTCGGGCTGATGCTGGGCATCCTTCTCGCGTTTCGGAAGCTTGCCACGACCAGCGAACTCGACGTCTTCCGCGCGGTGGGACTAAGCTACGGTCGCCTGCTGCGCGTGCCTTACATCATCACTGCGATGGTCATGGCGGTGAACGTCGCGCTGGTATTCTACGTCCAGCCGATCAGCCGGTACTATTACGAGCAACTAGATTACGAACTGCGCTCGGGCGCGCTCGGCGCATCGATCAAGGTTGGCGAATTCACCACCCTTGCCGATCGCATGGCCTTGCGGATCGAAGAAAGCGAGGATGAGGGTCGCAAGCTGAAGGGCATCTTCGCCCGTGTGGCCAATTCCAAGGGACAGGTCCTGTCGATATCGGCCAAGGAGGGCGCGTTCCTCGCCACCAAGGACAATCCCGACACCATCATCCTGCGCCTGACGCAGGGAACCATCGTGCAGGATACCGGGGGGCAAACTCCCCGCGTCCTGACCTTTACCCGCCACGACCTGCCAATCGACCTTCCGGCGATCGAAAAATTCCGCGCCCGCGGCGATGCCGAGCGCGAATACATCCTGCCCGAGCTCCTGCGCATCGGCTGGAGCAAGGACGAGACCGCAACCAAGCGTGACGCCAGTCAGGCGAGCTTCAATTTCCGCCTCGTCGAGGTCGTCATGATGGCCCTGCTGCCGCTGCTGGCTGTGGCGTTGGGCATCCCGCCGAAGCGATCGACCAGTGCGCTCGGCGTCTTCCTGTCGATCATCATGGTGGTCGCCTATCACAAGGTGAACCAGTATGGGGAAGACATCGCGGCACTTGGCCGCGTTGATCCCGTTCTTGCGCTTTGGGGGCCTTTCGCGCTGTTTTCGGCGCTCATCATCTGGATGTACTGGCGGGTCGCATACGTGCCGGGCGGACAGGCAATCGGTGCCCTCGAGGTGTGGTTCGCCAAACTTTCAAAGCGCGTTTCAAAGCTGTTCAGCAGGCGCAATCGGGCTTCCCTGCGCGTGGCGCCTGCGGAATAGGACAGTATGCAGCTCGACTTCTTCCCCTCGCGCACGCTCACGCTCTATCTCGCGAAGCTGTTCATCTTCCGCATTCTCGCGATGCTGGTCATGCTGGTGCTGGTGCTGATGATGCTCGACCTGCTCTCGAACAGCGGGAAAATCCTTGCAGTCCCGGGCAATGGCCAAGGCGAACTGCTGACTTATGTCGGGTATCGCATACCCCAGCTGATTCAGAGCTTCCTGCCTTACAGCGTGTTGCTGGCGACCCTCATTACTCTCGTCACGCTAAACCAGAACAGCGAGGTCATCGCAATGAAGGCTGCGGGCCTTTCGGCACATCAGGTCCTTGCCCCCCTGTTGCTGACAGCAGGCCTCGTTTCGCTTGCCAGCTTCGGATTCAACGAGCGCGTCGTCACCCGCTCAACGGCTTCGCTCAAGGCATGGCAAGCCATCGACTACGGTGCCGAAGTCCCGGAATCGGGCGCGAAGTCGAACATCTACCTGACCGACGGCGCCAATGTCCTGACGGCCGCAGCGATCACCGGTTCTGGTGACACAACATCGATGCGTAACGTCACCTTCTATCGTCGCAATTCCGACGGTACGATTATCGAGCAATTGGTCGCGCCCACTGCGACATTTGCCGGACCGGGCTGGACGCTGGAAGACCCCACGCGCTTTCGCATCCAGAACGCCGTGACCGACAAGCCAGGCCCCGTGACTGTGGCCGAAGGCGTGACGCCCAGCCAAATCGAACTGGCCAAGGTGGATCCGGAGACCCAGCCTTTCTGGACGCTATCAAGTTCAATCGAAGCTTACGACAAGGCCGGCCGCCGGACCGATGAGCTCAAGGCCAAGTGGTGGCACAAGATTTCGGGGCCCCTTTCTGCCTTCCTTATGCCCCTGCTCGGTGCTGTGGCGGCTTTCGGTCTCGCCCGATCGGGCCAGCTGTTCTTGCGCGCTATCATAGGCATGGCCATGGGGTTTGCCTTCTTCGTGGTCGATAACGCAGCCTTGGCAATGGGAAGCTTCGGCGGCTATCCGCCCTTCCTTGCCGCATGGGCACCAGTCCTGCTCTTCATCCTGATCGGCGAGACGGTGCTCATCCGGACCGAAGAGTGATCGACTGGCGTATCCGGCTCGCGCGTCCCGGGGATGGCGCTGCCATGTCGGAGATCGAGGCCAGCGCTGCACATCTCTTCGAACAGTACGAGGAATTCGATGACTTGGTCATCGGCGCGGCGCGGACGCCGCAGCAGTTCGAAAGCATCATCCGCAAGGGACGCTCGCTCGTCGCGGAACTCGATGGGCGGATCATCGGCCTGGCAGCCGCAGTGCCATTCAGTCGCGAACTGCACCTTGAAGAGCTCAGCGTCGGATGCGACTGGCAAGGCCAAGGCGCCGGTGCCTTGCTCCTGTCGGCATTGTGTATCGATGCGAGAGCTTCGGGATTCCAGGCGGTCACTCTCGAGACTTTCTGCGAGGTGCCTTGGAACCGCCCGTTCTATGGCCGACGGGGGTTCGAAGTTGTGGAGGATCTCGCCGCGCATCCCCGATTGAAGGAAGATCTCTATCGCAAGATCTCCGCTGGCATGCCTGCACACGTCCGTTGCGCAATGATCAAATTCCTCACCTGAGCGGGAACCCTCGCCAGCCATTGAGCATTGATGCCACAATGTTGCCACAAAGGAGACATGGCATGAAGAAGTTCGCTCTACCCGCCCTCGCCGCCGCACTGAGCCTTGCGGCGTGCGACAGCGCCGATGCGCCCGCGACCGACGATACCGCAGCGACCACCGAGGCCGGTGACACCACTGTGATCACTCCGACCGCGACCGAAACCGTCGTCGCAGATCCCGGCACCAGCGCCACCGTGAACACCACCGATGGCACCAGCGTGACGGTCGATGGCAAGGATGTCGATGCGACCGTCAGCGAAGACGGCGTGCAGGCCAAGATCAACGTCGACTAAGACGCTCGCGGACTGTCGTTCCGCGCAAAAATTCAGGGCCGCTCCCGCATCTCGCCGGGAGCGGCCCTTTTGCTTTGTTCGAGCGTTTCCTTGGCTCAGCCGCGCGGGCGCATCGTGCTCCGCGCGATCCGGGCGACCAGGACCCCCATGCCCTTGTGGTTCGCCCCGTCATAAGTCGAACCAGCCCCCAGTTCCCTCACCAGGCGACGATGCGCCTCGGGCAGCGAGTGATAGGGCATTGACGGCATGAGGTGGTGCAAAGCGTGATAACGCAGGCCGACCGGGGCCCAGATCTCCGCAATCGCGCCAGGAGGAGGAACGTTCACGGAATCAAGAAACTGCGCCGTCACGGTCATCGCCTCGCCCTCGTTCTCCCACAAATGCGCGACAAGTGTGCGCAGTTGGTTGAGGACCGCAGTGACCGACACGACGGACAGCGTGACCAACAGCGGACGCCAGCCCCACAGGAAAACGCTGCCGATGAGCAGCCACGACCAGATGAAGCTCGCCAGCTCGAGCCGCAGGACATAGGCGCGGAATTCGCCGTCAGCAGCCTTGCGGCGGAAGTCGGGGTTGATCGCGAGCGCGGAAAAGCGCTCCCACGTCAGGCGGCGGATCGGCGGAATTACCAGACCCAGCGGCAGCAGGACCGCGCAACGGAAAAGCAGCGCGACGGGAGCCAGCAGCGCGACCAGCACGAATAGCGGCAGGCTCCATGGCTTCATCAGCGCGAGAGGAAGGTACTCCGGATCCTCGATCGTGCCATATTGGGTGCGCTTGTGGTGCAGGGTATGCACGTTCTCGTACATGAAAGATGGCATCAGCATGGGAATGCCGACCATCAGGTTCCACGCGGTCCGGAAGCCGGGCAGCGGATTGCCGCGAAAATGCGAGATTTCGTGGATGAACAGCAGCGCACGGTAGAGCGTCAGCGAGGAAATCAGGCCGAGCAGGATCGCCAACGGCGGACTGTCGACGAGGATCGCCCCGGCAAGCGAAGCATAGCCGACCAGCGCCGAGCCGATCATGTCGGGCCAGTAGACGGCGGCGCGATGGTTCTCGATGTCCTTGGTTAGATCGCGCGCGGCGCGCAGCATCGCCTTGTCATCGGGCATCTGCGCGTGCCAGTTCGCCCCGGCCTCGCGGCGGGCGACAAAGTCGTCGGATGGCATCGTCGGATGAGCGGTCATTGCAAATTTTCCTTGGGGGTGGCCCTAACGCATTCGGGGCCGGGAATACAGCGCGCGGTGTCGATCATAGTGATCGCCCTGGCCCGCGCCGCCGGGTGTTTCCTTGACAAAGATCATTATGCACACAACGGGCTAACCCAGGCTGAACAGGAAAGGCGCACCGCGTGGCTGGCAACGAGATAAGTATCGAGCCCATCGGCAGCAAGAAGGACCGTGCGCGTTTCGTGGACCTGGGCCGCGCCTTCGCAGCGCGTGAACCGCATTCGGTACCCCAGCTACGCTCTGAACAGCTCGAACTGGTCGACCCCGATCGCAATCCGTTCTTCGGGCACGCCAGTCACCAGTTCTTCATCGCCACACGCGACGGGAAGGATGTTGGCAGGATCTCGGCCCATATCGATCACTTGGCGCTTGAACTGCCTCCCGAACAAGGCATGGGCCCCGGAACCGGAATGTTCGGCTATTTCGACGCCGAAGACGAAGAGGTTGCCAAGGCCCTGCTTGCCGCCGCCGAGGAATGGCTCCGCGGTCAGGGCATGACCCATGTGCTTGGCCCGATCTCAATGTCGATCTGGGAAGAGCCGGGCCTGCTGGTCAAAGGCCAGGACCACCCGCCGACGATCATGATGGGACATCATCCCGCCCACTACCAGGGGTGGATCGAAGGCGCCGGCTATGAGCCGGCGAAGACCTTGCTCACCTACGATCTCGATATCCAGAAGGGATTCCCGCCGCTGATCCAGCGGATCGTCCAGTCGGGCGAACGCAATGCACGGATCAACGTGCGCCATGTCGATCTCAAGCGCTGGGACGAGGAGGTCGCAGTCGTGCTCGGCATTCTCAACGATGCCTGGTCGTCGAACTGGGGTTTCGTGCCCTTCACCCCCGAAGAGATCGCATACGCGGGGAAGAAGCTGAAACCGCTGATCCATCGCAGGCTCAACATGATCGCCGAGGTTGATGGCCGGCCGGTGGCTTTCATGCTGACCTTTCCCGACGTCAACGGCGTGTTGAAGAAGATTGACGGCAAGATGTTCCCCTTTGGCTGGATTTCGCTTCTCAAGTGGATGCGCAAGCCGGCGGGCACGATCATGCGCGTACCGTTGATGGGGGTGCTCAAGGAGCTGCACAATTCGCGCCTCGCGAGCCAACTTGCCTTCATGATGATCGAGAATATCCGCCAGAATGCCGTCGAATGGCTGGGTTCGACCCGCGGCGAGATCGGCTGGATCCTGGACGACAATCAGGGAATGAACGCGATCGCGGATGCCATCGAAAGCAAGGTGAACCGCGAGTACATCATCTATCGCAGGCAGCTCTAGGCAGTTTTGGACTTGGCGCTGTGGCGCCGGGGCAACTGCGCGGAAAATTGCAGTGCTGATTGGAACCGGCTGACTCGATGAACCGTTGGACTGGCCGAGGACACCCGCTCCTCGGTCATTGGACGCCATGAACAAGACACGCTCGAAATCGAAGTCGGATCCCCTACCGCAACGCGTTCTCATCGTAGAGGACGATGCGGTGCTCGGGCTTTCGATCGAACAGGCGCTTGAAGACGCAGGTGTCTCTGATGTGCGGATCTGCCCGACCACCGATGCAGCGCTTGCAGCCTTGCGCAACCAGGCACCCGACGCGATCGTGCTGGATGTGCATCTGGCAGATCGTGACGATGGCTGGGCCATCGCAGAACTTGTCCAAACCCTTGGCCCGCAGGCACCGCGGATCATTTTTTCGACCGGTATGCCGCAAGACATCCCGACCGACATCGCTGCGCAGGGTTGTGTGCTTGTGAAGCCATACGATGCCATAACGCTCGTGGACTTGTTGCGTGAACCCAAGCGGCGCGGGATAATTTCGCGCCTTCGTGGCGCTCTTAGCTAAACCACCTAGACTCTAGCCGATGCCGCCAGCGGTTCCATGCCGTTGGCGCTCCAACTCTAGATGTAATTGCACCTCGCCATGTCGAGAAAAAAGGCCTCCATCGGTATTCCGATGGAGGCCTTTCGGGATCGTATCACCAGCCGCTTGGACGGGAGGGGGGGTCTCGGCGGTGACATAGGATAAATGCTCGTCCTGAATGGCGGTTCCCACCTTCGCCAAAAATATTTCGATTGCCACGGAGAGCCCGGAATTATCCTGTTAAATGAAGGGCCTGAGCTTTTCGAGATGCCTGTCAAACTGGGCAAATTCACATGCCTTGTCCATGTCGGGGACCGTAATCTCGCGGTTCTTCCAGATGACCAGACCTTCGCGTTCCAATTGCCGCACGGTTCGGTTGGTGTGGACCAGCGAGAGGCCAAGCATGTCGGCAATCTGGTTCTGCGTGATCGACAGATGGAGTATGTTGTCGTTCGAGGACACCCCTGTGGCCAAGGCCCGGTCCAGGAGCCAGACGGCCAGATAAGTCAGGCGCTCGCGCGCGCTGCGCTGGCCAAGCGCGACAATGTGTTCCTCAAGCGCACGTTCTTCCTTCGCGGCCAGCCACACGAGGTCATAGCCCAGTCGCGGGTGTTCTCCGATCAATGTCGCAAATTCGCCGCGCTTGAACACACAGAGTCGGGAATCGAGCAGCGTCTCGATCGTATGGCTTGCAGGCTCCTCGAACGCGCCCTGAAGCCCTGCCAGATCACCGGGGAACATGAAGTTGACGATCTGGCGCCTTCCGTCCTCCAGTGTCCGATAGCGCATCAGAACGCCGTCCAGGACAGTGTATAGATGCTTCGACTCTGTTTCCTGCTCGATCAGTACTTCCGACCGGTCCAGCCTGACCTCTCCCGCCTTGAATTCCTCCATGTAGGCGAGCTGCCGCGAATCCAGCGGTCGTAAGCCTGGGCAGTTCTGTAACGGGCATTGTCGGCAGGGTACGGGATCGGCCACCGTGTGCATGCGAAGTCTCCCCTCTTCACCCCGCGACCGTCGGGCGGATGGTAACATTTGTCAAACGCCCAATTTTCACATCGTATCCTGCGGAACCAACCGGCAAGCGATACGTTCAATGCGCGCACCTAATGGAAGGGGTCAGAATGTCGCTTGGTGACCAGATAGCCAAAAATCTCCCGTATCTCCGTCGTTACGCCCGCGCGCTTACCGGTTCGCAGGCAACAGGGGATGCCTTTGTTCGGGCCACGCTTGAGGCGGCCTTGGCGGACGAACAGCTGAAAAAATCGCTCGAAGGTGGCCGCGTGCCCCTATACCGCGCCTTCAACAAGGTTTGGTCGAGCGCTTATCTCGATGTGCCAGAGACAGTTGGCGGACTCGATCACGAGACTGCCGCACAGGACCGCCTCAAGTCCATTACACCGCTTAACCGGCAGGCCCTGCTGCTGACCACGCTCGAGGATTTCTCGGTCGAACAGGCAGCGGACATCATGGATATGGCCCCCGACGATATCGAACGGCTGGTGCAGGAGGCCGTGACCGAGATTGATCGCGAGTCCGCAACGAGCGTCCTGATTATCGAGGACGAACCGCTTATTTCCATGCAGCTGGAAGACCTTGTCTCTTCGCTGGGCCACGAAGTCTGCGGCACTGCGGCGACGCGGACCCAGGCGCAGGAAGTTGTCGCCGAGAAGACGCCCGGCCTTGTGCTTGCTGATATCCAGCTGGCCGATGGCTCTTCGGGGCTTGATGCCGTGGATGACATCCTCGCGATCAGCAGTGTACCCGTGATCTTCATTACGGCCTATCCAGAGCGACTGCTGACTGGGGATCGTCCGGAACCGACCTACCTCGTGACCAAGCCGTTCCAGGAACAGACTGTAAGGGCAGCGATCAGCCAGGCACTCTTCTTTGGTTCAAGCCGACCGCTGGGTTGATCTAGCAAAAGCAAACAAGGTGGGGCCTGCCGGCGACGGCGGGCCCTTTTTTGTCGCCTAGTGTCCGCGACCGCTAGGGCGGTTCTGGCGCAGGGCAAACTCGCTCGGTTCGCGCACGGGAGTCAACAGAACGCAGCGAACGCCGCTTTCGGCAAATGTCAGTTCGACCGGATGGCGCAGTTCGTGGGCAACGATCTTTTCGATAAGTTCCGTCCCGAAGCCGCGACGCATGGGACGAACCACCAAGGGGCCATTGCTTTCCACCCACTCGATGCGGGCAAGCGTGTCGTTGACCGAACTCCAAGTGATCGAAACATTGCCACCAGGAACGCTCAGTGCACCATACTTGGCAGCATTGGTGGCAAGCTCGTGGATCGCCAGCCCCAGCGAGAGCGCATCATTGGGTGCGAGCTCGACGTCCGGACCCTCGAGGGTAATGGTGTGATCCGCATCGCTCGAATAAGGCGCTAGTTCCACGCCCACGACCGACTTGATCGGCGTGGTGCCCCATTCCGATTGTGTGAGCAGATCGTGCGTTGCCGACAATGCCCTGATCCGTCCGTCGATGCCTTCCGCAAACTCGTCGAGACTCTTCGAGCGACGGCGGGTTAGCGAGACGATGGAAAGCACATTTGCCAGCGTGTTCTTGACGCGGTGGTTGAGCTCGCGGGTCAATGAGTCTCTGATCGAGTTTTGCTGGGCAAACCAGTCGATCGAACGACCGTCTTCAAGCGCCTGCTGCGTCAGGAGTCGGGCGACGAGCATGAGCAGGCTGGCAACCGCCAACCCGAACAGCAAGGTTATCATGGACATCGAAGACAGTGTTTCGTCCCGGGCCGACTGCACCGATATGAGCATTTTCCGGTTTGCGAGGATGACTTCTCGTTCGACCGTCGTGCCGGTCTCCCGCCATCCGGGAAGCTCCGCGATAAGCTCACGCTTACCGTCCCCGATATCGTACATCCGGGCTCCCACTCCATCGTAGCTCACCAGATCCGCCGCCGATTCCAGGAATTGGCGTGCGTTGAAGGGACTGTAGACAAATCCCTTCAGGTCGCGCCCCTGCTCGGCAGGGGTGAAAACCGGCATGTAGATCAGGAATCCAGCATCCGACCCCTTACCTTCCTGGACTAGCACGATCGGGCCGCTGGCCGTGGGCCGGCCGGTCTCGACTGCCTCGTCCATCGCCGCCCGTCTTACCTGCTCGGAATACATGTCGAAGCCCAATGCCCGCCGGTTTCTGAGCGTATCCGGTTGCAGATACAGAATCGGGACCATAACGGCACGCGGCTGCGCATCGAAACTCGGGCGCATGACCAGTCGCGAGGTCCTACCCCGCGACAATTGTTCCTCGAATTCCTCGATTTCGCCGGGACCTATGGCAGGGGCCCAACCGATACCCTCCGCACCCCGGTAGTCGGCGTCCATCCTGAGCTCAGACACGAACCGGCGGAAGAGCTCGGGCGATACCTCGTCCTGCGTGGTCAACAGTGCCGAGCCCGCACGAAGGTAGGACGAGCCGGTGAAAGCACGGCGTTCGATCGCGGAAGTCATTGCCTGCGCACGCCGGTTGATGTCCGCCGCGTCGCGTTCGATCTCCCCCTTTTCGATCGCAAAGACGCTCAACACGGTCATCGCCATGACCATGATGAAGATCATGACGGGTATCGCGCGCGGATACTCGACGAGCCAACGGCGTCGGTTGCCTTTGCGTTGGATGTCGTCGGTAGCCAGCGGCCTGCCCCTTATCGGTCCCTGTCGTTCGGATTATATACTATGATGTATTGGCGATTTCGTTCCACACGTGGGATTTGCGGGAACCATTTTACCCAAGGCCCGTTACGCGAACACTTGAGGGATCTTGCGACACCACCCGCCTGACCGCTTCCGTAACGGCGAGCAGGATGCGGGGTGTCCAAAACAGGGACCAAACTGGACAGACATGAGCGCCGACAGCACTAGTGCGAGCGGAAAGGATGGCGGCAAGCTTCCGCCGAAGCGGCCTGCCGAGAAGCCGGATTGGAGCAATGGCCTTCGCCAGCTCTATGATTCGGTTCTCGACGAGCCGCTGCCCGATGCTTTCAAGGACCTACTCTCGAAGCTGGACGACAAGGACTGATGGGGGCCGATAACCGTACGGCCTCGGAAAAGGCCGATTTCAAACGCGAGTTGACCGAAGTGGTCCCTCATCTGCGTGCATTCGCGCGCGGCCTATGCGGTCGCGCCGACATGGCGGACGATCTCGTCCAGGAAGCCCTGCTGAAGGCGTGGGCTGCTCAGGACCGTTTCCAGCCCGGCACAAGCATGCGCGCCTGGACCTTCGTCATCCTGCGCAATGCCTACCTCACCGACATGCGCCGCAACCGCTTCCGCGGCGAGTATGACGAGACCGTCGCCGAGCGGGTACTCACTGCTCCCGCCGGTCAGGAAGAACCCATCCACCTGTCGGACATGCATCGCGCATTACTTACGCTCCCTCCAGAAAGGCGCGAGGCGCTGCTTCTGGTCGGCGCAGGAGGTTTTTCGTATGAGGAAGCCGCAACGATCTGCGGCTGCGCGGTGGGTACGATCAAGAGCAGGGTCGGTCGTGCACGCGCGGCACTGACGACCATGCTGAGCGAAGGCTCCATCCCGCGGCGTTCGATCGATGACGAGATCGCGCACAGGGCGATTCTCGAGGAACTCGACGACGTTGCAGCGGGCAACGGGGTTGCCTCTCGCAGCTGATGGCTGCTCCCTTCGCGCTTTGCTTGTCACGACGTCTGCTGCGCGGCAAATAGCGGATCATGGCCGAGGTCGACCCCACGCCTGAGGAACCGGTGCACGTAGAGCGCACCCGCACGCTCGGTTTTGCGGAACAGGAACTGCGCCTGATTTCGTCGCTCGTCGTGCTGATCGGGATCGGGCTATTCCTGGCGCTGCCCTTCGTCTTGTCCATCGGTTCGGTGGTGTTCCTGCCGGTCGTCACCGCGCTTGTTCTCACCGTCATTCTGTCCCCGCTTGCCGACAAGCTAAACGGCTGGGGCCTGCCCAATGCTCTGGCATCGCTGGTCTCACTGCTCGTGCTCTTTGCGATCCTCCTCCTTGCCCTGGCGCTGATCCTGCAGCCGGCGATCGCACTGTTCGATGACATTCCGGCGATGGCGCAGCAGGTGATCAACCGTTTCGGCGAATTGCAGCGACAGTTCGCCTGGGTCGGAAGGATCAACGACCAGCTCGCCGCGCTGGTAAGCCGGGAAGAGGGACGCGAGGTCGTGCTCGCTTCGCCCAGCCTGCTCGAAGAGGTAGCCTTCGCTACGCCGAGTATCGTTCTCGAGACGGTACTGACCTTGCTTATGACCTATTTCATGGTCGAAGCACGCGTGCGCCTGCGCCAGCGCCTGCTGTTCGGCCGCACCAGTTTCGGCACCAGCATCAAGGCGGCACGCGTGATGCGAGAGGTTCAGGACCGCGTCGCCTCCTACATCCTCACCGTGGGATGGATCAACGCGTGCGTCGGCGTGATCGTCGCGGTGGGTGCATGGTCCATGGGGGTCGACGCGCCGATCATGTGGGGCGGGCTGGCCGCACTGCTCAATTTCCTGCCCTATGTCGGGCCGATTATCATGATCACGCTGCTCGGCCTTTTCGGTATCGGGACGACAGAGACCGTGTTCGTGGGCATCCTGCCTGCCCTCGCCTATCTGGGACTGCACACGATCGAGGCGAATATCGTTACCCCGTCGATCCTCGGGGCGCGGTTCACAATGAATCCCGTCCTCATTCTTATTGCCCTGTCTTACTTTTCCTGGGTTTGGGGCGTGTTTGGTGCCCTGCTGTCGGTGCCCATCCTGCTGATGCTCACCGCGCTGTTCGACCACGTGGGACGACCGAACCTGGTCGGGTTCATATTTGGCGAACCGCTGTTCGGCGCCGAGATCCTGACCGACACCGAGCAGGAGGCATAAGAAAGGCCCGCCAGGCACAGAGCTCGGCGGGCCTTTGCTAATTCATGCGAGGCTGTATCAGCCGGGGTATTTCCAGGTGGTGCCGCGGGCGAGATTCTCGCTCGCGAAGCTCCAGTTGAGCTTGCCGTTGACCGCATCGAGGTAGGCCGGACGCGCGTTCTGGTGGTCGAGGTAATAGGCGTGTTCCCACAGGTCGATCACCAGCAGCGGGTTGGTGCCCGACTGGTCCGCCAGGGTGTCGCCGTCATGCGTTTCCTCGATGGTCAGCGCTCCGTCCTTGACCGCCAGCCAGACCCAGCCGCTGGCGAAGTGGCCTGCACCACGCTCCGCGAGCTTTTTCTTGAGGTCGTCGACCGAGCCGAATGCGTCGTTGATCATGCTCTTGAGCTCGTCGGAAGCCGACGTTTCTTCAGCCGCCATCGAGTGCCAGTAGAAACCGTGGTTCCAGCTCTGCGCTGCATTGTTGAACAGGCCGGCGTTGCTGCCGCGCGCGGCTGCAACCACGTCTTCGAGCGACTTGTCGGCAAGATCGGTGCCCTCGATCGCGGCGTTGGTCTTGTCGATGTAAGCCTTGTGATGCTTGCCGTGGTGGAACGACAGCGTCTTGGCCGAAACCGCAGGCTCCAGCGCGGTGTCGTCGTAAGGCAGGTCGATAAGGGTAAAGGCCATGGGTTTCTCCAATCCTTGGTGGCGCGAAATTCGATTGTCCCTACACCAATGCGCGGGACGCCTTAGGGTTGCACGGGCTCTTCGCCCAGGTCGCCGCTGTGGTCAACGGCAGTCGTGACGGCGACATCCATCGTCACATTCCCCAGCGTGCGCATGATGTCGGGCAGCATCTCCACCGCCACCAGCAAGGCTAGCGGTTCGATGGGCACACCCATGGCCAGAGCGATCGGGCCGACCGAGATCACGAAGCTGATCGAACCTGGAAGGCTGACCGATCCCACGCTGATGATCAGTGCGACAAGGGCACCGGTCGCCAGAGTCGCCGGGTCGAGCGAAACGCCAGCGAGATGCGCGACATAGATCGCGACAGCCATGTTCATGGCCGGACTTGTCGCGCGAAAAATCGCCACCGACAGTGGGAGCACGAAATCCGCCGTCGCCTCCTTTACATCGAGGCGACGGGCACTGACGAGCATGGCAGGAAGGCTGGCAAGGGAGCTCTGTGTCGACAATGCCACCGCTTGCGACGGCAGCATCGCCCTGATGAAAGCGAACGGCCTGCGCTTGCCGCCAACCATGGCGACGACATAACCGCCGACGAGAACGATCGCTCCCATTGCCGATACAGTGAGGATGTAGTGCGCGAGAGTGACGAAGGCGCCTCCGCCGCCCACTGCGGCCACGCCGATCGCCAGCGCGAACACGCCTACGGGAGCCACTGCCAGCACCCATCCGATGATCACCAGCATCGCATTGCCGAGTGCGCGGAAGAAGGCGAGCAGGGTTTCCGCCTGACTCTCCGGAAGGCGCACGATGGCCAGCGCGAAAAGAGCGAAGAAGATTGTCAGCGGCAGCATGGTAGTCTGTGCCGCGGCCGCGATGACGTTCGGGGCCACCAGCGAGGTGATGAAAGCAGCAATTCCGGGCACCTCGCCCGCCCCCGCTTCTCCGTCGGCCATCAGGAAGCCCGCAGCGCCGGAAGGTATCGGGAAGGCGTCGAGGAGGAGCGGCATAAAGATGCACGTGGATATCGCGCTCAGCGCCAGGATGCCGAGGATGTAGCTTATCGTTGTGCGCGCGACCCTTCCTGCTGAGGCGGCCCGCGCCATCTGCGAAATGCCCAGCACCAGCAGCGAAGCAACCAGCGGAATGATCGTCATCTGCAGGGCATTGAGCCAGATCGTGCCGACCGGAGCAGCCACGGTCTCGAGAAGCGCGAAACCCGGTGTCCCGTGAAACAGCATTCCGAGAAGCAGGCCAGCGACGAGACCTGCCAGGGTCCAGCCAGCTGGTATCCTCACCTCGACCAGTCCGTTTTCCTTCGCAACCGTCATGCAATCTCCCCGAAATATGTTGCACAGGCCTTAGCGCGTTTTGCCCAATGTGCCAGTTACCCGTGACAAGAGCGCCGCTTCGCGCCATGGAACCGGCGAAGACCAAGGGAGCACAAATGGCACGCAAGTTCTTCGGCACCGACGGGATTCGCGGTCGCACCAACGAAGGCGTCATGACGGCGGCCACCGCAATGCGCGTGGGTCAGGCGGCAGGTACGCATTTCCTGCGCGGCGGGCACCGTCACAGAGTGGTGATCGGCAAGGACACCCGACTGTCTGGCTACATGATGGAGAGCGCGCTGGTGGCGGGTTTTACCAGCGTCGGCATGGATGTCGTAATGACCGGCCCGCTTCCGACCCCGGCGATCGCCATGCTCACCCGCGAGATGCGTGCCGATCTCGGCGTGATGATCTCCGCAAGCCATAATCCGTACGAGGACAACGGCATCAAGCTGTTCGGACCCGACGGGTTCAAGCTGTCGGACAATGCCGAAGCTTCGATCGAACGGCTGCTCGAACAGGAACCGCTGCTGGTGGAACCTCACCGCATCGGCAGGGCGCGCCGCATCGACGACGCACGTGGCCGATACATCCATGCCGTGAAGCAGTCGGTCGCCAGCGACATCCGGTTCGACGGGCTCAAGGTCGTGGTCGATTGCGCCAACGGTGCAGCCTACCAGGTTGCTCCCTCGGCGATCTGGGAGCTGGGTGCCGAAGTCATCGCCATGGGCGTCGAACCCGATGGCACCAACATCAACAAGGGCGTCGGCTCGACCTCGCTGGATGCCATCAAGGCACGCGTGGTCGCGGAAGGCGCCGATATCGGCATCGCGCTCGACGGGGATGCGGACCGCCTGATCGTCATCGATGAGAAGGGCCAGACTGTCGACGGAGACCAGATCATGGCGGTCATCGCCGATCGCCTGCATGCCCGCGGCGACCTTCGCGGCGGCGGGATCGTCGCCACCGTCATGTCCAACCTCGGCCTCGAGCGCTTCCTTGCGGGCAAGGGCCTGACGCTCGAGCGCGCGAAGGTGGGCGATCGCTACGTGCTCGAGAGGATGAAACAGGGCGGTTTCAACGTCGGCGGAGAGCAGTCGGGCCACATGATCCTGCTCGACCATGGCACGACCGGCGACGGCACCGTCGCTGCTCTGCGGGTGCTCGCCAGCCTCGTGCGCTCGGGCAAGCCGGCGAGCGAACTGCTCCATGCCTTCGACCCGGTTCCGCAATTGCTGAAGAACGTTCGCTACTCCGGCGGCAAGCCGCTCGAGGATGCCACGGTGAAGCAGGTCATTGCCGACGCCGAAGCCGAACTGGAAGGCAAGGGTCGCCTCGTCATTCGACCTTCGGGCACGGAACCCGTCATCCGCGTCATGGCCGAAGGTGACGATGCCACCCAGGTCGAAGCCGTGGTCGACCGGATTTGCGACGCCGTGAAGGGAGCCGCCTGATGCTCGTAATGCGCCCTGATTGCGAACGCTGCGGCACGGACCTCCCGGCCGAGGCCCCCGGCGCCTTCATCTGCAGCTTTGAATGCACGTTCTGCACCGATTGTGCCGACGACCTCGATGACGTCTGCCCCAATTGTGGCGGCGAGCTGATGGACCGGCCGACGCGCGCCAAGCAGCTGCAGGACAAATATCCTCCGTCTACCGAACGCAAGTTCAAGGGCTGAGAACACCTTGGTCGCCCCTCCCCCCAGAATCCTCTCCATTGCCGGATCGGACAGTTCCGGCGGTGCCGGCATACAGGCCGACATCAAGACCATCACCATGCTCGGAGGCTATGCCATGACCGCCATCACGGCTGTCACAGCGCAGAACACACGCGGCGTGCAGGGGGTCGAGGCCTTGCCGCCCGATTTCGTTCTCGCCCAGGTCGACAGCTGCCTCGACGACATCGGGGCCGATGCGATCAAGATCGGCATGCTCGGGTCGCCCGAGGTCGCCATGCGCCTGGCAGAAAGGCTCGATACCTTCTCCGGTGCAATCGTGTTTGACCCGGTGATGGTCGCGACCAGCGGCTCTTCGCTGGCGAGCGAAGCGACTATCGCCGCCTTCGGTGCGTTGATGGACATTGCGACCATCGTCACGCCGAACCTGCCTGAACTGGCAGCACTGACCGGGCGCGATCAGGTCGCGGAAGAGGACATCTACAATGTTGCGGGCGAACTCGCCGAACGCCATGACACGATCATCCTCGCCAAGGGAGGCCATGGCGAGGGTGACGAGGTCATTGACCGGATCGTCTCTTCGAGCGGGAAAATCGCCAGCTTCGGCCACGCGCGGATCGACACACGGCACACGCACGGGACGGGCTGCACGCTGTCAGCAGCGCTGGCGACCTTCCTCGGCTATCGCCAGCCATTGACCAATGCAGTGCGGCTGGCGCGCAGCTTTACGTTCGCAGCCATCGAGAATGCTCCGGGCTTTGGCGAAGGCAACGGCCCGCTGGGCCATCAGGCGGTGCGCAAGCTGGACTAGCGCTGAGGCCTAGCGATCGAGCTTGTAGAACGCGCTGATATGTTCCCACGCCTCTTCGGCGGTTTCGCACCAGCGGAACAGGTCGAGATCCTTGCGCGAGATCGTGCCCTCTTCGGCGATGGCGTCGAAATCGACAACGCGGGTCCAGAAGTCCTTACCGAACAGCAGGATCGGGATCGGCTTCATCTTGCCGGTCTGGATGAGGGTAAGGAGCTCGAAGAATTCGTCGAACGTGCCGAACCCGCCCGGAAACACCGCAACCGCACGCGCACGCAGCAGGAAGTGCATCTTGCGCAGCGCGAAGTAATGGAAATTGAGCGCAAGATAGGGCGTCACGTACTGGTTGGGGGCCTGCTCGTGGGGCAGGATGATGTTGAGGCCGATCGATTCTGCGCCGGCATCGCTCGCCCCCTTGTTGGCAGCTTCCATGATCGAAGGGCCGCCGCCTGAGCAGACGACGAACTGGCGCTTGCCGTCTTCGACAATCGATTTGTCGCTCGCAATGCGCGCGAGGCGATACGCTTCAGTGTAATACTTGGCTTTTGCGACGAGGCTTTCGACGATGCGCTTTTCGTCATCCGGCAAGTCTTTTGCCGCTTCGAGCGCAGCTTCGCATTGGTCGGGCGCGGGAATGCGCGCGGATCCGTACATAACCAGCGTCGATCCGACACCGGCCTCTTCGAGAAGCATTTCGGGTTTCAGGAGTTCGAGCTGGAAGCGAACGGGGCGCAATTCCTCGCGCAGCAGGAAATCGGGATCCTGGAACGCCAGGCGGTAGGCCGGGTGGGCCGTCTGCGGCGTCTGCTTCTTGTGGCTCTTGTCGAATTCGGCCTCTTTTTCGGCCGGATAGAATTTGCGAGCGGCGAGGTCGCGCTCTTTCTTTTCTTCTTCTGTCATGGCTCGCCCGATAGGGCCGCGAAGCCCATCGGACAAGCGATGAAGAAGGAAATGGCAGGGGTGACAGGATTCGAACCCGTGGCCCTCGGTTTTGGAGACCGATGCTCTACCAGCTGAGCTACACCCCTGCAGGAGCCGCGCGCATTAGTATGGGCGCGCATGCTTGGCAAGGCGCATATCGCGCCATCGTCGTTGGTGCTAGGATAATGCGATGCACGCCCCCGCCGCCCATACGATTCCGGTCGACCTGCTGCTACGAGCCTATCGTGCGGGCGTCTTCCCCATGGCGGACCATCGCAACGACGAGGAAGTGTACTGGGTCGAGCCGCGCGAACGGGCAATCTTCCCGCTCGACAGCCTGCACATCTCGCAGAGCCTGAAGAAGACAATCCGCCAGAACCGCTTCCAGGTGACCTGCGACAGAGACTTCGCGAGCGTTATCGCCGCCTGCGCCGAACCGCGCGAGGAGCATGCCGAAAGCTGGATCAGCAATCGGATCGAGGCGAGCTACAACGCGCTCCACCGCGCCGGCCATGCGCACTCGATCGAATGCTGGGAAGGCGGGCGCCTCGTCGGAGGTCTTTACGGTGCCGCATTCGACCGGGTGTTCTGCGGGGAAAGCATGTTCAGCCGCACGAAGGATGCAAGCAAGGTCGCGCTGGTGTGGCTGGTCGCGGCAATGCGTGATGCCGGATACGAGGTGCTCGACTGCCAGTTCATGACCGACCACCTTGCCAGCCTCGGCGCGGTGGCAATGCCCCAATCGGCTTATGTGTCGTTGCTCGCTTCGGCGACAGGCTCCGGAGTTGGCTCGGGCGCTGCCTGGGGTTCGCGCGGCGTGGTCGGTTCCTTGCCCGCATCGGTCTCGCGATTCGCTTCAGCGGAATCACCCGGGAAGTCCATTTTGCAGTCCTTGACCCAGACATCATAGATCGGGTGTTCGACCACGTTGAGGCTGGGTGAATTCTTGAAAAGCCAACCGGAAAAGACCTTGCGAAACTGATCCTCGGTCCCGCGTTCGAGCACCAGGACCTGAACGAACGCCCCGGTTTCCTTGGGCATCTCCCACGGCGCGGTCCGTTCGCATGCCTGCAAGCGGATGATGACATTGCCGATGCGCCGCTGTTCGCCCGGCTTCATCTCGATGTCCTGGCTGACATTGTTGCGCTTGTTGAGGAGGCCGATCGTGGCCACCCGGTCTTCCATCGGCGTCCCGATCCCGGCCTCGGCAGCAGGCTGCTTGGGCACCGGGGCGAGCTTAAGATCGTCGGGAATCTCCGTTTCGACAGCCTTCGGGTCTTCCGGCTTGTCGCGGTTGCAGCCGGCCAGCGCAGCGAGCGCGAGGGTCAGGGCCAGCGCCCGGCGCATCGTCACGCGTCCGGCGACCAGGCTTCGTAGTCGCCGGTGGCGCGGGCGCGCTGCCCGCCACGCTCAAGCGCGCCGGCAGGGCGATAGGCCGCAGCGGTGCCGGTGGCATTGGGAGTGTAGTCAGCTTCCCAGATGCGCGGCGGCGGCAGGTGGCTTTCGGGCACATCGTCGAAAGAGCCGTGCAGCCAGCCATGCCATTCGGCAGGGACGCGGCTGGCATCATTGGCGCCTTCGTAGATGACCCAGCGCCGCTCGCGACCGTCGCCGGTCTTCTTCTTCGAGCGGTAATACTTGTTGCCCTGCGCGTCGGTGCCGACGTGGACGCCGTTGCGCGAGGACCACAGGAGCGTGCCGATCGTGGCGCCGTCCCACCAGGTGAAAATCTTGCCGAGGATACCCATGGCGGCGCGACTAGCCGATTCGTGCGCGCGGGCCAAGCCATTCGGCGCTTACCATGCGACCTTGTCGCCCGGTTCTATGCCCAGTTCGGCGGATCGCCCGCCTGCGAGTTCCAACACACCCAACACCGGTCCGACCGAATAGACCGGTTCGAGCGAATAGGGCGTGGCGTTGGCGGCGATGTTGGAGATCCGCCCGTCGGGCCCGACAAAGATGATATCGAGCGGGAGCGGGGTGTTCTTCATCCAGAAGCTTTGCGCGGTCTTGCCGTCGTAGGGAAAGATCATTCCCTCGTCGGGACCGAGTTCGGTGCGGAACATCAGGCCCTTGCGCTGCGCTTCGGGCGTATCCGCAACCTCGACAGCGAAGCGGTGCTTGCCCGCAGCGCTTTCGACGGTGAGGGGAATGACCTGAAGGCCCGAGACGGGGTGGACGGTCGGCGCAGCGGTTTCCGCATTGGTACCGGCCTCGGCGGACACCTGCGGCGAACATGCGGCGATGCCAAGCAGGGCACCTGCCGCCAGAATTCCCGCGGTCAGTCCGCGTCCCGTGCTTCTGCGACCCATTCTTCGAGCTCCTCGATCGTGGCCGCTTCCAGGACATGGCGCGCGGCGTCGAAATCATGGCCCGCGCGCACCATGGCTGCAAGCCGCTTTTCGCGCAGCTTGTGCGCTTCCTCGGGAGTGCGAGGAGGCGAAGTGTCGAAAGGGCCGAAGCGACGACGACGGGCGAGAACCACGGCCGATTCGCGCCGCGCAGCCTCGTCCGGCCCGAGGGCTTCGCGCAGGGGTTCGGCGATATCCGCTGCCCTGAGGTCCTGGTCGATCCGCCGCGCGCCGTATCCTCGCGAGAGCAGGCCGCTTGCTCGCGCCTTGCCGTAGATTTCGTCGTCGACGTACCCTTTGTCCACGAACCGCGCGACGAGTCCTTCCACGTCCGGTTGGGTCTCTCCGGCCCATCCTCGTTCGCGCAATTTACGCGTGAGGTAAGCTTTTAGCTTCCCCGCGCTTGTTGCAAATCGGGCAACGTAAGCTAGCGCAAGTTCCTCTAGTCGTTGGCTTTCAAGCGGCCTGACCGTGCGCTGCTTGCGACGAGATGTTGCGTGGCGATGGTCCATCGGCCATAATCGTGCCACAGTCATTACCGATTGGGAAACGTTGAACAGGCGCCCGCACGCAGACGGGCACCGATTGGGACCACTGAGGGTTGCCTTCGGGCATAACTATCCACGGGTATCGCTACACAATTATGACCGACGCCGTTTTGACGCCGACGCCGAACGATTGCGACCTGCCGCGTCGCCGGTCGGACTTCGCGACATTCACCGAGGCGGTGGATTACGCTGCTCGCAGCGCCAAGGGCCTCAATTTCCACGACATGCGCGGGACGCTGGAACTGGTTTACCCGTTTACCCAGATGCGCGAGGACGCGCTGAAATTCGCGCGCCAACTCGTCGCCGCGGGCATCGGCAAGGACGACCGCGTCGCCCTTGTCGCCGAGACCAGTCCCGAATTCGCGGCGCTGTTCTGCGCCTGCGTCTATGCCGGTGCTTGGCCGGTGCCGCTGCCGTTGCCGACCACCTTCGGCGGCAAGGACAGCTATATCGACCAGCTTTCGGTCCAGCTTGAAAGCAGCGATCCTAAAATCCTCATCTACCCCGGCGAAATCGGCGAGATGGCGTTTGCCGCTGCCGAACGTCAGGGTTGTGCGGGCGAAAGCTGGGGAGATTTCGCCCAGCGGCCCGACCCCGAGTGCGAGCTGCCCGAGGCGCAGCCGGACGATATCTGCTATCTCCAGTATTCAAGCGGCTCGACCCGCTTCCCGACCGGCGTGGCGGTGACCCACAAGGCACTGCTCCACAACCTCTACGGCCACGCGACCGGGGTGAACCTGGGCGAGAACGACCGGGTCATCAGCTGGCTGCCGTGGTACCATGACATGGGCCTTGTCGGATGCTTCCTCTCGCCGATCGCCAACCAAGCGAGCTGCGATTACATCAAGACCGAACATTTCGCCCGCCGCCCGCTGGCCTGGCTCGAACTGATCAGCCGCAACCCGGGCAACAGTCTCTCCTATTCGCCGACATTCGGCTACGACATCTGCGCTCGCCGCATCTCGAGCCAGAGCCATGTCGGCGACCGCTTCGACCTGTCGCGGTGGCGCACTGCGGGCAATGGCGCGGACATGATCCGTCCCGACGTCATGCAAAGTTTCGTCAATGCATTCGCCGAAGCCGGGTTCAAGGCCAGTGCCTTCACTCCCAGCTACGGACTGGCCGAAGCGACGCTCGCCGTGACCGTTATGCCGCCGGGCGAGGGCATCCGCGTGGAACTGGTCGAAGAAGAACGTCTTTCGGGACGCCCGCGCGACCTCAGCCACCCGGCCCGCTATCGCGCCATCGTCAACTGCGGCAAGGCGTTGCCGGGTATGGAAGTCGAAATCCGCGGCGAGAACGGCGACGTGCGCGGCGACCACCAGATCGGCAAGGTCTGGTGCCGCGGGGACAGCGTCATGCACTCCTATTTCCGGAACGAGGAAGCGACGAACGACTGTCTCGTCGATGGTTGGCTCGACACGGGCGACATGGGCTACCTTGCCGATGGCTACCTGTTCATCGTCGGCCGGGCGAAGGACATGATCATCATCAACGGCAAGAACCTCTGGCCGCAGGACATCGAATGGGCGGTCGAGCAGCTGCCGGGCTTCAACCACGGCGATATTGCGGCCTTCTCGATCGATACCGAGGCTGGTGAAGAGGCGCCCGCCGTCCTCGTCCATTGCCGCGTCTCCGACCCTGACGAGCGAATCAAGCTGCGCGACCAGATCGCCGACAAGGTCCGCGGCGTCACCGGCATGAGCTGCGTAGTCGAACTGGTTCCGCCGCGCACGCTGCCGCGCACCAGCTCGGGCAAGCTCAGCCGCGCCAAGGCCAAGAGGCTTTACCTCGCCGGAGAGATCCAGCCGCTGGACCTCGCCGCCTGACGCGTGGCTGTGGCGCGTTCGCCACAGCCACGTCCAAGCAAATCAAACGCTTCACGGTTCATCGCATTTTGGCGACGGAATCGCGTGGATGGCGGAACTCTGCCGTTTTCCATCCGTTTTTCGGCAGGAACACGGGTCGCACCGGCCGAGTTCGAACATGCAACACAACCTGCCTGGCAAACGCGTATTGATCGTCGAAGACAATCCGCTGCTGGCCCATGACATCAAGGACCTAATGGAGGAGCTGGGGGCATTGCCCATCGGCCCGGCGCTCGACTTACAGGCCGGGTTTTCGCTGCTCAACGACAACGAACCCGATGCCGCGCTGCTCGACGTAGACCTTGCGGGCGAGCTCGTCTGGCCATTGGCCGAAGCTTTGAGCGCACGCCGTGTGCCCTTTGCCTTCATCAGCGCCGATTGCACGCAGGAGTACCTCCCCGATCGCTATCGCCGGATGGTCTGTCTCGAGAAGCCCGCGACCAAGGAGGAAATCGTGGGGGTTATCAGTGAGCTTGCCTCGGGCGATTGCTGACGGGCGGCTCAGTCCGGCATGACGCGGACGTGAAAGTCCACAGCCGGACCTGTGCCGTGCCAGTTCACCCCAGCGGACATTCCCGAAGTCGATCCCAGCCTGGTAAGCAACATATGCCCCGAGCCCTGGTAATCGGGCTTGGTGACGGGTCGCCCGCAATCCTCGTGCCAGTGCAGGGTGAGGATATCTCGGCCCAGTGAGCCGGTAAGGGTGATCTTTCCGGAATCATTCCCGAGCGCACCGTATTTCAGCGAGTTGGTCTGCAATTCGCCGAGTATCAGCGCCAACTGCTGGACCGCATCGTCGCCAAGGCGTGCGTCAGGCAGGGTGCTGACCTCGATAAGGTTGCCTGCCCCACTCGCTTCGAGCACCTGTTCGATAGCGAGCTTGGCAGTGACCGGCCGGTCGCGGTGGACTGTGAGGAGGTCCTGCGCCCGCGCCAGCGCCTGCAGCTTGTTCTCCAGCCGATCGATAAGATCGCTTGGACCCTCCGAATGGCGGGCCAGCAGCTTGGCTACCGACCCAACGACTGCAAGCTGGTTCTTCAGCCGGTGCCGCATCTCGCGTGCGATGCTGTCCGAGCGCTCCGCCGCGAGCATGGCACGTTCGCGCATCCGGCGCTCGTTGAGGCTTTCCTGGACCTTTTCGGTGACGTCGCGTGAGGTGGCGAGCAGGTGGCTGATCTCTCCATCGGCTCGCATGATCGGGGAAACGCTGACGTCCCACCAGCGTGGTTGCCCGGCAGCAATCGGGCAATAGGCTTCGAAGCGGTCGTTCTGCCCCCGGCCCGCGCGATTGACGGCCTCGATGACCCGCGCCCTTCCGTCCACCGGCCAGATTTCGTCCCAGCGCCTCCCGACCAGTTCGTCGCTGCTGGACAGGCCGAGGGCCCTGAGGCCGTTGCGGTTCACATACTCGATGTCACCTTCAACGCTGAGGAGCTTGATGCAGTCGGCCGTCTGATCAAGGATAGCGCCCAACACATCGTCTGCCTCCTGGGCAAACTGCGCCATGAATGTCTCGCTCATCCTGCAACCCCTCCCGAGTCCCGTCTATTATCACAATTCCAGCTACTTAGCGAATCCCGTCCTTTCGCGCGCGCACGGGAAAACACTTGCACAGCAAAGGTCTTCGCAGGCACAAACTCGCGACCTGTCTTGAAGATCGTGTCTTATGATCCTAATACAGAGCGACGAAGTTCAATTCGCCGATAATCGGAGACCCGCGCCACCATGAGCGAGAGCAAGACGCAGACCGCAACCGCCACCGACTTCGACCTCAGCCCGCCCGATCCGGTGCCGGCCGTCGCACCGGAAAAGGCGGCGGGCCTGGTGCCCGTGACCGACGAGGTGAAGAGCAAGCTGGAGACCAAGGTCGACGGCTTCGTTGCCGACCTCATCGCATCCGATGCCAATTCACCTGAATTCGGCAAGAAGGTCGACCAGCTCACCAACATGGGCCGCAAGGAAATCATGGCTGCCGCTGGCATGTCCAACCGCTTCCTCGATCGTCCCATAAGGGCAATGGACAAGGACGAAGGCGTCGGTGCGAACCTGGCCGAACTGCGCCGCGTCGTCGAAGATCTGGATCCCGGCAAGCGCGGGAAGCTCTCGGGCACGCGCAAGTTCCTTGGCATCATTCCTTTCGGCAACAAGCTGACCAACTACTTCCGCAGCTACCAGAGTGCGCAGACGCACATCCAGTCGATCCTCGGCAACCTCGCCAGCGGCAAGGACGAGCTGATCATGGACAACGCCGCGATCGACGTCGAACGGCAGAAGCTGTGGGAAGCGATGGGCAATCTCGAGCAGATGATCCACATCTCCAAGACGCTCGACGAGAAGCTCGAGGAGAAGGCGCTCGAACTCGACGCGACCGATCCGGCGAAAGCCAAGGCAGTGCGCGAAACCGCGCTGTTCTACGTCCGCCAGCGCACGCAGGACCTTCTGACCCAGATGGCGGTCAGCGTGCAGGGATATCTCGCGCTCGATCTGGTGAAGAAGAACAATGTCGAGCTGGTCAAGGGCGTCGACCGGGCCAGCACCACCACCGTCGGCGCTCTGCGCACTGCAGTGACCGTGGCCGAGGCGATGACCAACCAGCGGCTCGTGCTCGGGCAGATCACCGCTCTCAACGAGACCACGGCAGGCATCATCGACAGCACCAGCACCATGCTGCGCGACCAAACCGGCAAGATCCACGAACAGGCCGCAGCCAGCACCATTCCGCTCGAGACGCTGCAGCGCGCCTTCCAGAACATCTACGACACGATGGACGAGGTCGACGCCTTCAAGCTGCGCGCGCTCGACAGCATGAAGCAGACCGTGACCCTGCTTTCGAGCGAGGTCGAAAAGTCGAAAGGCTACATCGCCCGCGCCGAAGGTCAGAACCAGGCGCAGCGCCAGGTGGCGGAATCGGGCCTGCTGAGCATCGAGGGCTGAGGGCACGCCAATGGGTGACCTGACCCGCGAAAGTGACCGCCTGATCCGCGAGGCGCGCATCGTGCGCGACGACAATCGCGCCGGCGGGCGGCACCGGCGTGTCGCCTCAATCGGCGAGGGTTCGGCCAAGGTGAAGCGCGATCACCTGAAGAAGAAGCTGCGCAATGTCGCCATCGCGCTGTTCGCGCTGTGGGTCGGCATGGGCGTTCTGGGGCTGATCATCGACGGGCTCGGCTTTGCGGGCGTCATGGCGCTCGTCGTGGCAAGCGTCGTCGCGGTCGCCGTGCTCGGCAATTACCCCAGGCTCAAGACGCCCAAGCTGCCCGAGATCAACAAGGGCAACGTCCAGCAGATGGTCAGCCGCACCGAGCTGTGGCTCGAGGCGCAGCGCCCTGCCCTGCCCCCGCCGGCCGTCACGCTGGTCGACCAGATCGGCGTACAGCTCGACGGGCTCGGCTACCAGCTCGACGGGCTCGACCAGAACCACCCGAAGGCACGCGAAGTGCGCAGCCTGGTGGGCGAGCAATTGCCGCAGATGGTCGAAAGCTACCGCAAGATCCCGGCCCACCTGCGGACCGAGAAGCGCGGCGGATCGACCCCCGACGAACAGCTGACCGACAGCCTCTCGAGAATCAGCGGCGAAATCGATTCGATCACCCGGCAACTGGCCGAAGGCTCGCTCGACGATCTCGCCATCAAGCACCGCTACCTCGACTACAAGTTCGGCGAAGGTGCCGAAACAAGTCCGCAACTGGAGCACAAACCCTGATGCGCGTTCCCATTCCCCACCAGCTCGGCAAGGACGAAGTCCGTCGGCGGTTGCAATCGCGTAGCCACGAGATCGCCAACTACGTGCCCGGCGGAATGGCCGATGTCACGACCGGATGGCCGGACGAGGACACGATGAACCTATCCGTCAAGACCATGGGTCAGGGCGTGAACGGACGGGTTCTCATCGAGGATACCCAGGTGATTTTCGAAATCGACCTGCCTGCAGCACTGTCATTTGTCGAGCCGATGGTCGCGAATGCGATTCGCAGCAAAGGGCAGAAGATGCTGGAGGCCAAGCCGGCCGACTGACCTTCGGACCGCGGCCAATCCCGGTGCTTGGAAAATCCTAAAAACTATCAGGAAATTCGGGAACGAACCGCCGTCCCGTGCGCTTCCACCTATCAGCGTATTGCGTTAGCCGGTGTGGAAGCTATCGCGACCGTCATAGGGGGGCGGGAGTGTTATGGTTCGGGTCGATTCCCTGAGAGAAGTGCTGCGAGATTCAACGCGTGAGTTGCACGACGCGCTTGATGGCATGCTTGCGCCGCTTGCGGATGGCGATCGCTACAGCGAGTTCCTCGCAATCCAGCATGCTGCGCGATTGCCTATCGAAGATTGGTTCGATGCCGAAATCGATGTGCTTCGCCCACCCTCACAGACCGGATTGATCGCGACCGATCTCGCCATGCTCCGTGTGGGACCGTCGAGGAATTCGCCGCGCTTTTGTCCGCAATCGAGCGCAGAAGCGATCGGGATCGCCTGGGTCTTGGCCGGATCCTCGCTCGGCAACCGGGTGATCCTGCGGCGGCGCAAGGCATACGACGGAGGCATGGCCACATGCTTCCTTGCGGATGACGCCATGCCCAGTTTCTGGAACGCCCTGCGCCCGCGTCTGGAACGGCCGGCCAATGAGCGGGACGCGGAATGCGCACTCGCCGGCGCTCGCCGCACCTTCGAACATTTCATCTCTGTCGCTGGCGACAATACTTCGAAGCTCGCTGCATGAGCGAGGTTCAGGAACCACTTTCGCTCGCAAACTGTGATCGCGAACCGATCCACCAGCTTGGCAAGATCCAGGATTTCGGTGCGCTCGTGGCGGTCAATTCCGATTGGTTCATTGCCCATCGCTCTGCCAATCTCGAGAGCATGCTCGGCCTCGACAAGACTGTCGAAATCGGAGCCCGGCTGTCTTCGATAATCGGAACCAATGCGGAAACCAGGATCCGCTCTTCCGCGTCGATCCTCGGCGACAAGGATCATGTCGAGCGCCTCTTCGGCATCGACCTGGCCGGTAACGGAAACCTGTTCGATTGTGCGGTCCACACGTCAGGTGCCTTTACCATTATCGAGATCGAGCCGCATACGGCAGGCGACCTCGAACGCCAGATCGCCATGCTGCGTCCGATCATGGCGAGGCTCGACAAATTCGACCGTCCCGAGACGCTGGCGGGTGAAGCCGCGCGGCAGTTGCGCATGGTTCTCGGCATCGACCGGGTCATGGTCTACCGTTTCCGCGACGACCTTTCGGGCGAAGTCATTGCCGAAGCTAAAAGCGACGACATCGAGGCCTTCTATGGCCTTCGCTACCCGAAGTCCGACATTCCCGCCCAGGCGCGCGCGCTATACGTCCGCAATCGCTTCCGCATCATCAGCGACGTCGAGGCGGAGCCGGTCCCGATCCTTCCCGAGTTCTCACTCGAGGGCGAACCGCTCGATCTCAGCATGAGCACGCTGCGCGCGGTCTCGCCGATCCATATCGAATACCTCCACAACATGGGTGTCGGCGCCTCGCTTTCGATTTCGATCATTATCGACGGCAAGCTGTGGGGCCTGTTCGCCTGCCACCATTACGGCCCCAAGCTGCTGCCCTATTCACAGCGCACCGCGGCCGAGCTGTTCTCCGAGCTCTTCTCGCTGGTCATGGAGCGCGTGCTGGCGCGCGAAATGTCGCACCTGCAGGACGAGGGGCGCGCGGTTCACGACCGCCTCATGCGGGACATTGCCGCAGGCACGCCGCTGACCAAGAGCCTGCCGATGATCGACCCGATCATCGAACGGATAATTCCGCACGACGGTGCCAGCGTGTTCGTGGACGATATTTATGATTCGCGCGGTGCTGCACCGAGCGAGGAAGAATTTCGCGCGATCGCACCCATCCTCAACGCCGCAGCCACAAGCCGCCTGCTGGCGACCGAGGAACTTGTCGAACGCATCCCACGTGCGGCGAGCTTCGCCGACCGTGCCGTGGGCGCGCTGGTCATTCCGATCTCGCGCAGCCCGCGCGACTACCTCGTGCTCTGGCGCAAGCCGCTGAAGCAGGTGGTGAACTGGGCTGGCAATCCCGAAAAGCCGATCGAATATGGACCCAACGGTGCCCGCCTGACCCCGCGCAAGAGCTTCGAGGCGTGGCAGGAAACCGTCGAAGGTCGGGCGGAGCCGTGGACCCCCGCCGAACAGAAGATTGCCGAGGGCCTGCGCGTCACCCTGCTCGAAATCATCCTGCGGCTCACCGACGAGGCCGTGCAGGAGCGAGCCAAGGCGCAGCAGCAGCAGGAACTGCTGATCGCGGAACTCAATCACCGCGTCCGCAACATTCTCAACCTCATTCGCGGCCTGGTGAACCAGTCGAAGGCGGAGGCGAGGGATATCGAGGCATTCGTCGACATCATCAGCGGTCGCATCGGTTCGCTCGCCATGGCGCACGACAACATCACCAAGGGCAACTGGTCGTCTGCCCCGTTGAAGGATCTCATCGACAGCGAAGCCAAGGCATACCTCAGCGGCCAGCTGACCGAGCGGGTCGTCGTCACGGGCCCCGATGTCGAAGTCTCGCCGGAAGCCTACACCGTCTTGGCGCTGGTGCTCCACGAGATGATCACCAATTCGGCGAAATACGGTGCGCTGAGCGACAACTCCGGCACTGTAACCGTCGCCATCGAACGGGACGCGGAGAGCGATCTGCGGATTTCCTGGCGCGAGACTGGCGGACCGCCGGTCAAACCGCCCAAGCGGCGCGGGTTCGGCAGCACCATCATCGAACGCTCGATCCCGTTCGAACTGAACGGCAAGTCCTCTGTCGACTACAAGCTCGCCGGAATCGAAGCGGAATTCTGCATTCCCGCTCGTTTCGTCGAGTGGAAATCTAGCAATACCACAGGGAAGAGCGAGGCTCGTCAGAAAGCCGTGAATCCCGAGATCGGCACAATCCCGGAAACCGTCCTGCTGGTCGAAGACAGCATGATCATCGCCCTCGATACCGAGGATTGCCTGCGCGAACTGGGTGTCGGTGATGTGCCGGTTGCAAGTTCCGTGGCGGGTGCCCTCAGCATCCTTTCGAAGTCGGCGCCCGACATCGCCATTCTCGACTACAATCTCGGTCAGGAGAACAGCGAGGAAGTCGCCGCAGAACTGTCGCGCCGCGGCATCCCGTTCTGGCTCGCCACCGGATACGGCGAGATGCGCGATCGGCTGGACGAAATCGGCGCCAGCGGCCTGCTGGTCAAACCGTATGGTCGTGACGAGCTCGTTTCGATCCTCGCCAGCTTCAAGCCGGACGAAGCCGTCGACGCCTAGTTGAAGAAGCGCTGCTGGTAATAGAACGGCGCGGCAATGGCTTCGCCGGCATCGTTGGTTGCTGGCTTGAAGCGCAACTTCTCCATCACCAGCCGGCAGGTGGCCTGATCCGTGTCCGGGAACGGACTGGGCCGGTAGACCGAGCAATTGGTGGCGCGGCCGTTGGGCTGCACGGTCACCTTGACGATGACCGATGTGCCGATCCGCGCCTCGCGACCTCCGGGCGGTACAGGGAAGTCGCGCGCCGAGTTGAGCTGTCCCGAAATTATCTCGGGCTTGGTCGCCATGCCTCCGCCGCGCCCGTTGCCACCATTACCGCTTCCCGTTCCGCTGCCCGACCCGGCCGACCCGGTTCCCGAACCGCTGTCTGTAGCGCCCGACGTGTCGGCCGGCCCGGTTGAGGATGCGCGCGGGGCGGGCTTGTCTTCCTTCATCCGTACCTTGGGCGTGGGCGCGGTGTTCGGCTTGGGAACGGCATCCTTGCCAGGATCGCCCTGCGCACCTTCGGGTTCGGGAGCTTCCGGTTCTTCTGGTGCGGTCACCGTGACAGTGAATGCCGACACGACTGTCCGCTCCACCGTAGCCACTGCCCCGGGAGCGAAGCTACGTATCAGCACGTAGAAGATTCCCAAATGAATCAACACTATGAGGAAGATAACCCAGACATTGGGCCGCTTCCTGATTGCTGTGTAACGGGTAACCTCTTCCTGCATCCAGCAATAACGACAAACGCCGCCTCCGTGTTCCTATGCGGGTCGATCAAGTGCGATCGCGACCCGGAGGAGAATTGAATGACGGTATCGACCGGATTGCAACCCACCCTCCCTGCCAAGCGCAGGCAGGACCTGCGGCAAATCGCGATAGCGGGAGTTGCCTGCATCGGCTTCACGGCTTTCGCCTATTTCAGCATCGACCTGACGCGGAGCGGTGGGCGGATCGCGTCGATCTGGTTGCCGAATGCCCTCGCAGTTGCCTTCCTCCTGCGGTTTCGGATGGGAACGGAGTGGGCCATATTGGTTGCGATGGGAGCAGGGAATGTCGCTGCCAATCTGCTGCAAGGTGACGACCTTGGTCACGCGCTGATGCTGTCGAGCGCCAACCTGCTTGAGATCGTGATCGCGACGCGCCTGTCGCGCCATAGGTGCAAGGGGGCACCACAAATGGACGACACCGGGGACCTGCTCAGGTTCAGCCTGGCTGTCGGTCTCGTCGCACCTGTATCGTCGGCACTTGTCGCCTCTCTAGCGCTTGCGGAAAGCGTGGCGGAATTGGAGGCCATTTACCTGAAATGGGCCATCGCCGATGCCCTGAGCCTGCTGATCATCGCGCCAAGTTGCATGATTGCAATCGATGCCATCCGGAACCGGCGGCGGCCGACGCGACAGGAACTTGGCGAATGGCTGGTGCTGTCGGTGTTCGGCACGAGTGTGACCTTGGTCATCTTCCTGCAGAACGCTTACCCTCTGCTGTTCCTCGTGCCCCCAGTGGTCGTGGCGCACGCCTTCAGGCTTGGTCTCCTGGGGACCGCCTTTTCGACGATGAAGGTTGCCATCATCGCGATGGTCTGCACGGAATTGGGCAGGGGTCCGATCAATCTGCTCGCCTACGATAGGAGCGAGCAGCTGTTGGTGCTGGAAGCCTTCCTCGCCTCGGCAATCGTTGTCGGCCTCCCGGTTGCCGCAATCCTGGCGACAAGGAAGAGGATGACCGATGCTCTGATCACGCAAAGGTCCGAACTGGCTCTGCTT
The DNA here is from genome assembly GCF_015529805.1 of Qipengyuania soli. NCBI lineage: Bacteria > Pseudomonadati > Pseudomonadota > Alphaproteobacteria > Sphingomonadales > Erythrobacteraceae > Qipengyuania > Qipengyuania soli. Next base: position 2,099,256 of record NZ_CP064654.1, read on the forward strand.
GCCGAAAACGTCACCGACGCCATTCTGAGATACGACGAGCACGGGCTTTGCACCTATGCTTCGCCCTCGACCCTCAACGTGCTGGGAATGCCGCCCGAAAAGTTCGTCGGCCTTTCTCCGAGCGAGCGGCTGCACCCGGATTCGTACGACAGCATACGTTCGGTCGAGGAGCGGTTGCTGTCGGGAGCCAGCCCCAAGGAGCGTTTCACATACCGCCGCTATCTCGATGCGCCAGACGGCTCGCCCGTTTTCATCGAAGCCGACTGCGCCGTCGCGACCAATGCGCGTACGGGCGCTCGCGACGGAATCGTAGTTTCGGCTCGCGATGTCACGCCCAGGGTCGAGCTCGAGCAACGCTTGAAACGCGCCATGCGCCACGCCGAAAATGCGGCACGGGCCAAGGCCCAATTCCTTGCGAACATGAGCCACGAGATTCGCACGCCGATGAACGGTGTGCTGGGCTTTGCGGAACTGCTGCAGCGGCAGGGCCTTGAAGGCGATGCGGGACGCTATGCCAGACTCATCGAACGGTCGGGTCGTTCGATGATGATGCTGCTGAACGACATCCTCGACATCTCGAAGATCGAATCGGGGAAACTGGTCGTTTCGTCAGAATCGATACTGCTGAGCCAGCTGGCGGCGGACTGTGTCGAGCTCCATGCTACGCAAGCCGAGCGCAAGGGGATCAATCTCGACCTCGTCTTGGACGGGGATCTCCCGCGCCACATCGAAAGCGATCCCCTTCGCCTGCGCCAGATCCTCCTCAACCTGATCGGAAATGCGATCAAGTTTACGGAGACCGGGACGATCATCGTTTCCGTCATGCGTGAAGGGAAGCGGTTGTCCCTTTCCGTGGAAGACAGCGGGATCGGGATCGACGAAGCACGGCTGGAGACAATCTTCGATCCGTTCGTCCAGGCCGAGGGTGACACGACACGCCGGTTCGGAGGCACGGGCCTCGGGCTCAGCATCTCGCGCCAGCTTGCGCAGCTGCTCGGCGGCACCCTCTCCGTCGATTCCATGCCTGGGGTCGGATCCCGCTTCGCCTTGCGCATCCCCATCGTGGAGCCCGACATTGCCGCCGCCTCGCCTGAGGAAGGCGGGCAATCGAAAGTGAGTGCTCCCCCGGGCGGACGCGTACTCCTGGCCGAGGATCACGACGTGAACCGCATGCTCGTGACCGCGATGCTCGAGGAGCTCGGCCAGGAAGTGGAAGTGGTACACGATGGGGTTTCTGCCATCGAGGCCATCTTCGACGCCCAGGCTGGCGGGAGCATGTACGACCTCGTGCTGATGGATATCCAGATGCCGGGCTGCGACGGCTATGCCGCCACGAGAACAGTGCGGGCCGGGGGAATTGGGCCAGACCAGCTCCCGATCGTGGCACTGACAGCCAATGCCTATCCCGAGGATATCGCCGCTGCCCAGGACGCGGGAATGCAGGCACATCTTGCAAAACCGCTGGTGTTCGAGGACCTTGCGGCTGCGTTGGCGCGATGGCTGCCGGTGCGGATTATCGACGATGCGCGCGAGCCACCCCGCATACCGGCACGCAAGCCGGCTTCCACCGCCCCTGAACTCAACGATCGCTGGGCCCTTCGACGCAGCGAAGCCATCGAGGCTGTGTCCAATGCAGTCCGCTGCGGGACAATGGATGGTGAAGGGATCGAGGACCTGGCGCGCACGGTCCACAAGCTTGCCGGGACTGCGGGCATGTTCGGCGAGGAAGAACTGGGCGTCCGTGCCGCGGCTCTTGAGCGCGCCCTGCGCTCGAGCGTCGAACCCGAAGTCCGCCAGCGCCTCGCCGAGGAATTGCTGCAGGCAGCCTAGCCCCGGCGCATGAAAAAGGGCGGCCATCCCGAAGGATGACCGCCCCTAGTCTTGTCCGGCCCGGAGTAAGCCCCCGGTGCCTTATTGTCTTAGAAGCCCCAGATGAGCGACGCGGTGAAGGCGCGCGGCGGGCCGATGTTCACGAACGCACCCGAAGTCGTTAGGCCGGTCGATGCCGAACCGATGTAGACTTCATCGAGCAGGTTGGTGACGTTGATCTGGACGTATGCCTTTTCGAGGTCTTCGTTGAAGTGACCCAGCGAGAGGCGCATGTCGAGATCGGCCACGGTGTAACCCGGAAGCTCGACGGTGTTGATGTCGTTCAGATAGCGGACGCCGGTGCGCTTGATCTGCGCGCCGAGTTCCACCGGACCAAGTTCGGCCTGGGCGCGGGCGCCGAGGGTGAACTTCGGAGCGCCGGCTTCACGCTTGCCGGCAGTTGCAGCGAACGAGTTGGCACCGGTCTGGACGTCGTCTTTGATGTCCGACTTCAGGTAGGAACCGAAGACATAGAGCAGGAACGGGTCCGAAGGCTTCCACGAGATGCTGCCGTCGATACCGTACTTGTCGACCGTGCCCAGGTTGCGGGTGATGGTGCGGTCAAGAACCGGATCGTAGGCGGAGGCCAGACGGTTGTTGTAGCGGTTGAACCAGCCCGAAACCTGAGCCTGGACGTTACCGGTCTGGTAACGGAGGCCGAGGTCGAACGAGTCCGAGGTTTCCGGAACCGGTGCAACACCGACGAAGAGCGAGCCGTAAAGGCTGTCCGTGCCCGGGACCGACAGGTTCTTCGCGTAGCTTGCGAAGACGCTGAAGGCGTCGGTGAAGTTGTAGGTAAGGCCTACGTTCGGGAGCAGCTTGTCGTACTTGTACTTCGCCGAAACCGGCGCGACGTAGCTCGAGTTGGCTGCCACGTAAGCTGCGATGTCGGCGTCGCCGTTGATGCAGTTCACGTTGCCCGATGCGTCGGTCGTAACGCAGTACTGGTTCAGGTCACGCGAGAAGAACGGTGCACGCACACCCACCTGGGCAACGAGGTTACCGAACTCGCCACGATACTCTGCCGAAACCTGGTTGAGTGTAGCATACGAAAGGCGGTTACGCTTCTGGGGCGCAACGCCATCGTTGTCGAGCAGCGGATCGTTGATCGGGAATACGTCCACCGGCTCGCCGTTCGGCAGCAGCGAACCTGCGGTGCCGGTCTGGCGGTGACGCGCGCGGTCGAAGGTGTAGGCCAGACGAACGCGGTTGTTGGCGTCGATGTCGTAGATCAGGTTGGCGATCACGCCATAACGACGGGTCTGCGTGTGGCTGGGCGAAAGGATCGTCACGTAGTCCAGCGTATCGCCGTCACCGTTCAGGTCGGTCCCGCCGAAGTAGTAGTACTGCGTCGAACGGTTGTTGCGCTGCGGATTACGCGCATCGGTCCGGAAGATGCCGCCGGTGAAACCGTCGGGCGAGAAGCCTTCGTAACCGATCGAGGTGCCGCCGCCGTTGGCCTTCACGTACTGGAAGCTCGGGTCGACCGTGAGGGTCAGCGAGTCGCCGATCGAGAAGCGCGAGTTGCCGCGGATGTTGCCCGTGTTCGAGGGGTTGTAACGACGCTCGAAGGGAGTGCCGCACGAGTTGTAGCGGTCCTGGACGCCATTGACGCCATCGACGAGCGTGCAGGGCGTGCCGTCCGACAGGTCGTAGAAGCGGTCTTCCGGATCCTGGATGGCATAGGTTTCGATACCGCTGAAGTTCGACGGCGAGCCGTTGAAGTTGTTGCGGTTCTGGTTGTAGTGACCGGCGATCGAGATGAAGTCGCCATTGTCGCCCAGCGGCTGGAACAGCTTGGCGTTGTACTGCTGCTTGTCGACGCCGCCGTAGTTCGAGAAGGTCGAGTCGTTCTCGGTACGCGAAGCGCTGATGTAGGCCTTGAGGCCACCGGCAGTCAGTTCACCGGTCTCGATCTTGCCGAAGAAGCGGTACATCATGCGGTCGCCCGGGTCGCCGCGCGAAATGATGTTGCCGTAGGTGATGCTGGTCAGGACGCCGAACTCGTCGTCGGGAACCTTCGAGCGGATGTTGATCGTACCGCCGGCTGCCGAGGCGGTCGGGCTGTCGACGTCGGTCGAACCGAGGCTGACGGTCGCATACTCGATGATTTCGGGGTCGAGCATCTGGTTGGTGTAGAGCGCATAGTTACCCGAGTCGTTCAGCGGAACGCCGTCGAAGGTCTGCGAGATACGGTCCGACGAGAAGCCGCGGATGGTGAAGCTGCCACCAAGCGAACCGAACGGGTCGTTGTTGGTGAAGCTGACGCCCGGGACGAGGTTCAGCGTATCGTTGATCGTCTGGCCGGGGGTCTGGCGGCCGATCAGTTCGGAGTCGATCTGGACCTTCGCCTTGGGCGAATCCGGAATATCGACGCCACCGACATCGGTTGCGCGGGCGCCCGAAACGACGATGACGTTTTCGTCGTCGAAGTCGGCCGAACCGGTTGACTGGGCTGCTGCTGGCGAAGCGACCATTGCGCTTGCTGCAATGCCGACCGCCGAAGCAGTCAGGAGATATTTGAACTTCATCTTGAAGACCCCTTACGTGTCCGAAACTATGTGCTCAAAGGAAAGCGGTGCCCGGTTATTCCGGTGACGTTTCGGCAAAGCGGAGGATTTATGACAGAGTCAAGACAACCGTGGCCGCATTGACTCACGAGCACCGGAAATCCCGAATAAATCGCTTTATATCAGATACTTAGATATGTTGCAGAAAGGCAACGCGGGATAACTTTTCCAGCTATCCCGCGAATTCCTGCCAATAATGCTGCAATGCAGCGTCCCTAAACGAGATTGATTTCGCGCAGGCGCTGCAAGAGGAAATCGTGACTCGAAATCGGTTCGGGATGATGCTCCGGCCGCTCGGGATCGATGCACGAGGGCAGCGTTTCGATGACGTAATCCGGCCGGAAATGCAGGAAGAACGGCATCGAATAACGTGCCCGGTAAGCAGCCTCCCCGCGCGGGTTGACGACGCGGTGGGTGGTCGAACGCAGCTTGTTGTTGGTCAGACGATCGAGCATGTCGCCGATATTGACTACCAGCGCACCTTCGGGCGGCGCGACAGCCTTCCATTCGCCCTGCGCGGTAAGCAGTTCGAGACCGGCCTCTTCTGCTCCCAGCAAAAGCGTGATGGTGTTGATATCGCCATGAGCCGCTGCGCGGATGGCGCCCTCGGCTTCGGCACCTTCCAGCGGTGGGTAACGCAGCAGGCGCATCACCGAATTGCCGTCCTTGACGGTGGCGGCGAAATAATCGCGATCGAGGCCGAGGTGCAGTGCGATGCCCTCGAGCACGCGCGCGCCGGCCGCCTCGAACGCGGCATAGAGTTCGCTGAAGGTCTCGCGGAAACCCTCGACCTCCGACGGCCAGACGTTGTCGGCCATGTACTGGGCGAGCGGGTGACCTTCGGGAAGCTCGCGCCCGACGTGCCAGAATTCCTTGAGGTCATGGACCTTGGCGTCCTTGGCCTTCTCGGTCCCGAACGGAGTATAGCCGCGCGCGCCGCCGCCGCCGGGAATGTGATAGGCCCGCTTGGCCTCTTCGGGCAGCGCGAAGAACGCCTTCGACAAAGCTTCGGCGCGGTCGATCAGTTCCTGCGGGATGCCATGGTCGCGGATTACGGCGAAGCCATACTCCTCGAAGCTGCGTCCAAGATCGTCGGCAATGGTTTCGAGCGGCTGTGCGAGTGACACAACCGCAATTTCGGTTTTCGAGTCGGTCATAATGTGTGCGCCCTTAATACGGGAGGAAGAGTCCCGCCAGCGCCGCGCTCATCAGGTTGGCGAGGCTGCCGGCGGCGAGAGCGCGCAATCCCAGCTTGGCGATGACCGGTCTTTGATTTGGCGCAAGCCCGCCAGTCACTGCCATCTGGATGGCGATCGAGCTGAAGTTGGCGAAACCGCACAGCGCGAAAGTGACGATGGCGCGGGTCCGCTCGCTCAACACGCCCGGCTCCATCGCGCCGAGGTCGATGAAGGCGACGAATTCGTTGAGCACGATCTTGGTGCCGAACAGCCCGCCTGCGGCCCCGGCCTCGGCCCAGGGAACGCCCAGCAGGTACATGACCGGCGCGAAGACGAAGCCGAGCAGTTTCTGGAACGACAGGTCGGCCATGCCGAACCAGCCGCCGATCCCGCCGAGAATGCCGTTGGCCAGAGCAACCAGCGCGACGAAGGCGAGCACCATCGCACCGACCGCCACCGCCAGCTTGACGCCGGTCTGCGCGCCCTGCGCCGCGGCTTCGATGATGTTGGCAGGCTTGTGGCCTTCCTCGAAGGTCTCGGCGACCTCGACCTCGTGCGGCTTGTCGCCTTCGGTGATCGCCGCCGGTCCGTCACCGCTGATCCGCGCGGCGGGCAGCGCGACACCGCCCTGCGGATCGTTCGCTTCGTCCTCGTCGGGCATGATGATCTTCGCCATCAGGATGCCGCCCGGCGCCGACATGAAAGCGGCGGCGAGGAGGAAGGGCAGGTAGCTGTTACCGAGCAGGCCCGCATATGCGGCCAAGATCGTGCCTGCCACGCCGGCCATGCCGACGCTCATGAGGGTGAACAGACGGCTGGGCGACAGGGCAGCAAGATAGGGGCGCACGACGAGCGGGCTTTCCGACTGGCCGACGAAGATATTCGCCGCCGCACCGAGCGATTCCACCTTGGAAATGCCCGTCACCCAGCCGATCGCCCCGCCGACCCAGCGCACCACGCGCTGCATGATGCCGAGATGGTAGAGGATCGAAACGAGCGCGGCGAAAAAGATGATCACCGGCAGCGCCCCCAGCGCAAAGGTGTTGGCGAGCGGGTTGGTCTCGTTCGGTCCGAAGAGGAACTGCGTCCCCTGCCCCGCATAGGACAGCAGCGCCGCGACCCCGTCCGCCATGCCCTTGATGACCGCACGACCGCCTGTGGTGCCCAGCACGAGGAACGCCATGAACGCCTGCAACGCGAACGCCGCGCCAACCACCCTCAGCTTGATGCGGCGCTTGCCGACCGAAAGCAGGAAGGCGATCGCAAGGATCGCGACGATGCCGAGCAGGTTGATGACGATTGGCGGCATGGTGCGAAATCCTCGAAGGGCGGACAAGTTGCGGATGAAATCAACGGCTGTCTTGCGCGTGGCGGGCCGTTAGTCAATTTTCGCGCCCTATCGCAGCATCGCCTGTGAACAGCTTGTGAAGGACCCCGAATGACCGACGCCATCGCCAACGAGAAGCATATGGCCGCAGCCGCCATGCCGCGGGCCCTGTTCGTCTACACGCTTCTCTATGGCGGCATGACCGTGTTGGCGGGCGTCCTGGCGTTCAAGCAGGTGCGCCTTGTGCCGAGCGACCTGGCAGTCGAGGCGGGCATTTTCCCCTACCTGCTGCTGGTGGTGATCTCGAGCACCTTGGCCCAGCTTTACGGACAGGCGCGCGCCAACCTGCTGGTGATCTGGGGCTTCGTTCCGCTCGCCATCTCGGCCTTGCTTATCTTCCTCGTGCTTGGCCTGCCCGCCTCGCCCGACATGGATGCGACCCGGCTCGGCGCTTTCGAGACCGTGCTGTCGAGCACCCCGCGCATCATGGCGGCAGGCCCCGCGGCGTATGGCGTATCGCTGCTGCTCAACGTCTGGATCTTCGCGCGCCTGCGCGGCACGGGCGATGGCGGCGGCACCGCATCGCTGATGATCCGCGGCGCGATCGCATCGGCATTGAGCCAGGCGATCGATTCGGTGATCTTCATCACCCTCGCCTTCTACGGCGAGTTCCCGATCACCAATTTGCTGATCGGCCAGGTGATCGCCAAGGTCGTGCTCAGCATCGTCCTCGTGCCCTTCCTCATCACCGGCGGAGTGGCTTTCGCCCGCTGGCTGGACGCGCGCTAGGCCGAACAGCTCGCCCCGCCGAGGACGCAGAAACGCGCGCAATGCGGGTGGTTGAGGGCAATCTCGCCCGAAGCCTCCGCCAGCGTCGCACCCATGTCGAAGCCTGCCTCGTAGGGTAGCAGCGTGCAGGCGGCGACGCGCGGCGCACTTTCGCCCTTGCGGTGGACGACCATGCGACTGTTGGCGCACATGACCTCGGCAGGCGACTTGCCGAGGATGTCCCAGCATTCGGTCGTGATCTCGGCGATGTCCCGGGTTGCGTCCATTTCGGGGAACAGCACCAGCCGCGCCGGATCGCGGGCGTCGATGGCTATGCCCCGGTCGGCGAAGAGCTGCGCATATCCATCGCGGGCGGTTTGCTCATCCTCGTGGGGGAGAAGACGCCCGGCGACGGCAATCGAGAAGCCGTTTTGCGACAGCCAGCTTAAGCCTTCCATCGCCGGGTCCCAGCTGCGCAAGCCCCGCTCGGCCTCGTGCACGGGCTTGGTGTGATGGTCGAGGCTGACGCGCAGCGTGAGCCTGTCGCCATACGCCTGGTGCATTTCCAGCAAAGCTTCCTCGTGCCGCCGCATCGGACGCATGGCATTGGTCAGCACCAACACCTCGAACCCGCGCGACAGGGCCGCATCGAGCATCGGCAGGATTTCGGGGTTCATGAAGGGCTCGCCGCCCGTGAACCCTATCTCGCGCGGGCCGAAGCCGTGGGCCTCGTCAAGGAAGGGGGTCGCATCCGCGAGAGTCAGATAGACCAGCGCATCATTGGTTGGGCTGCTCTCGATATAGCAGGTCGCGCAGGCGAGATTGCACAGCGTCCCGGTATTGAGCCAGAGCGTGTCGAGACTGACCAGCGGCACCGTTGCGCGCGCCTCCCCCTTCGCGGTGACATGCGGATCGACGAACTTTTCGCGCGGGAGAGGCGGTGCCTCCACCGCGAAGGGCGAGGGTCCGACAGGCGCGTTGCGGCTCGCCATCAGGACAATGCCCGGCGCAGCCTTGCCACGAGTGCGGCGTATTTCTTGGGCAGGCCGCCGAATACGGTCTGCTCCCACGCGCTGAAGGCAGACGCCTTGGAAATCTCGCTGCGGGTCGGATAGGCGATGATCGCGCTGCCGAGCGCGAAGGTGCTGCTCTTGCCCGTGATCGACTGGGTGAAGGGCAGTAGCAGTTCGCCGGCATTCCTGCCGACGATGCTGACGCCGAGCACCTTCTTGCCCTTGAGCACCATCTTCATGTGGCCCCTGGTATACCCTTCCGCGACGGCGCGTTCGTTCTCGGAGAATTCCTCGCGCACGACTGTGATATTGTCGCCATGCGCCTTGCGGGCATCGGCCTCAGTCATGCCGATCTGCGCGACTTCCGGTTCGGTATAGGTGCACCAGGGAAGCGCCTTGTAGTCGACCTTGGTCGGCAGGCCGGTGACGATCTCGAGCGCGACGTTGGAGCCCTCGTATCCCGACACATGGGTCAGTCGTGGGCCCGCCCGGCAATCGCCGATCGCGTAAATGCCCTTCACCGAGGTGCGACGGCGGGCATCGACCCTGAAGCCGTTGCCGCCAAGGGCGATGCCCAGATCTTCCGCCCCGAAGCCCCTGACCCGTGCCCTGCGTCCTACGGCGAGCAGCAGGTGGGTGCCCGAGACTGTCTCACCGCCATCGGTATGGACCGTGACCTGTCCGGCTTCGCCTTCGACCTTCTTCGCCGCCCCGTGCACGAAGCGCACACCTTCGCCCTTCATCGTATCGACCACGACCGCCACCGATTCCGGATCGTCGCGGCCCATGAGGTCATGAGGCTCGATCACCGTCACTTCGCTTCCGAGACGGCGGAAGCTCTGCGCCATTTCCATGCCGATCACCCCGCCCCCGATGATGACGAGATGCCCCGGCAATTCGTCGATTTCGAACAGGTTCTCGTTGGTGAGGTAAGGAACATCGTGGATGCCCTCGATCGGCGGGACGACCGGTTCGGAGCCGGTCGCGATAACGATGCGCGGAGCATGCAGGGTCCGGCCCGCGACCTCGACCGACTGCCGCCCGGTCATCCGAGCATGGCCGAGCAGGACCTCGCAGCCCATTTCCTCGAAGGTCTCGACCGAATCGTGATGCTCGATCCCGGCGATGGCATCGCGGATATGGCCGCGCACGCCGGTCCAGTCGACCTGCGGAGCCGCCAGCGTAACTCCGAAGCGCTTCTCTTCGCGCGCTTCGGCAGCGCGCTTTGCCGCAGTGATCAGCGCCTTCGAGGGGACGCAGCCATTGTTGAGGCACTCGCCCCCCATCTTGTGGCCCTCGATCAGCGCTACCTTGAGGCCGAACAGCGCGCAGCCGCCCGCAGCGGTTAGCCCTGCGGCCCCGCCGCCGATCACGATTACGTCATGGGTGAATTTCATCGCCTTGCCCCGTAACCCGAAATCCCTAGGAAACGAAACGGGACTTCAACACCAAGAGGGTTTCGCCATTTCGAGGATACTGGTTACCGGTGCCGCGGGCCTGCTCGGCGGTGAGGTGTGCGCGCGGCTCGTCGCCCGTGGCCACAGCGTCACGGCGATGGTCCATCGCACGCCGGACATTCTTGCGAATGACGGGACGAAGGTTGCGGTTGGCGAGATCGTGCCGGGCGATGTGTCGCTGCCGCGAATGGGCTGGAGCGAGGACGAATTTGCCCGCATAGCTGCCGGACACGATCTCCTCATCCACTGCGCTGCGACCGTGCGGTTCGATCTCGATGAGGCCGACTATGCCGCGGTAAATGTCGGCGGCACGGCCAATGCCATCGCCCTCGCCGAAGCTGGGGGAATGGAATTCCTGCACGTATCCACCGCCTATGTGTGCGGCGATCGCAACGGCCCGATCAGGGAAGACGATCCGCTGCCCGAGAGCGGCTATGCCAACGGCTATGAGGCGAGCAAGGCCGCGGGCGAGCGGCTCGTTCGCAATAGCGGCCTGCCATGGGCCATTGCACGGCCTTCGGTCGTGGTCGGGGAACATGCCAGCGGCGCGATCAGGCAGTTCGACACCACCTATGCCGCATTCAAGCTGATTGCCGAGGGTCGGGTGCGCCACATGGCCGCAACTCCTGGGGCGACACTCGATTTCGTGCCGATCGACCATGTCGCGGGCGGCATCGTGGCTATCGCCGAAAACATGGACGAAGCGTCCGGCCGGACATTCCACCTCGTTGCGGGCAGAACACTGCCGATCGAGCGCTTCATTCACGCCATCGGCGCCTATCCGCAGTTCCACGAACCGGCGCTGGTCGAACCGGCGAGGTTCGATCCGGCGAGCCTGCCCGCGCTCGAACGCCGCCTCTACAAGCGGGTTGCTGGCCTTTACGCCGCCTACTTCCAGCGCGACCCCCAATTTGACGACAGTGCCTTTCGCGTACTTACCGGAAGTGCATGCCCTCCGACCGGCGAACCCTACATCCGGCGCCTGATCGACCATTGCATCGCAGTCGGTTTCCTCTCCGCCGCCTAGCGGATATCGGGATAGTTCTCCGCCATCCGGTGGCGCAGGCCGAGAGCCCACAGGATGCCGACCTTGAAATAGATCCAGTTGGCCTTGAGCGGACCCCATGCGGCGATCCTGCGGTCGGACGTAATCACCCAGCGCGGCACCATGCGGATCTTCCCGAGGCGTGCAAATTTCACGCACAGGTCCGCTTCCTCCATCACGGCATCGCCTGGCGTACAGCCCCCGATGGCGAGGAAATCCGCGCGGCGGAAGAACATGGCATGATCGCCGAATAGCAGCCTCACACCTCGGAAGAAGAGGTGCGGGCGGGTAATGAGCGGCGCGTACCAGGTCTTGATCCAGTTGTGTGCCGTTGTCCCCCACCGGGTCTTGTCCGGTCCACGGATGAGCGGGGTGAAACTTGCCAGCGCAATCCGCTTTTCGGCCAGCGTCGCCTCAATCACGGAGACCATGTCGAAAGGTGGCAGGCTGTCGGCGTGAACGACGCATACCAGCTCTCCCTGAGCCTCGGTCACGCCGCGGTTGATCTGCAGCGCCCGGCCCTTTTCGCACTCGACCACCCTCCAGCCCGCCGCCTGAGCCAGCTTGGTGGTTGAATCGGTGCTGCCGCCATCGACCAACACGATTTCCCGAGGGCGCGGATAAAGCTTGGCCAGGTGCGCGACTAGCACCGGGAGGGCCTTTGCCTCGTCGAGCGCCGGGATGACCAGGCTGACGCTCACTGGAGTTCCGGCCAGCTGGCGAGGTCTTCCGGCGTATCTATGTCAGCGAGCTCGGGAAGGATGGCAGGGCCGATGCCGCGCGCAGCAAGGCGTACAAGGGTCTCGGCGAAGACCGAAGGCGTGCTCCATGCCATGTTCTCGAACAGGAACGACACCGGTTCCCTGTGGCCGATGAGGTAGTATCCACCGTCGGTCGCTGGGCCCAGCACCACCGAACGTTCGACGAGGGCATCGGCTGCGGCACGCAGGACCGGTGCTGAAATTCCCGGGCAATCGCTGCCGATGATGATTGCCGGAGTCGGGACCCGGTCAAGCCTCTCGCCAAGATCGCCCTCGCCCTGTTCTACAAGGTCGAAATCATCGCCGAAGATCTGCCTGAAATCCGCAATTTCACCGCCGGTCACCCGCAGTTCGACCGGAAGGCCCGACGCACGAGCCTCCGCCAGCGTGTGGTCGAGCAAGCGCCGGTAGAGTTCTGCTGCGCCCGTTTCGCCCAATGCCGGGATCAGCCTTGTTTTCACCATTCCCGGCTGCGGCAGGCGCGCGAAGATGACGAGCCTCACCGCTTCCATGGTTCGTCAGGTGCTCTTGTCGGTCTTGCTTTGCGCGACCTGTGCCAGCGATCCACCGAAGTGGCGGAACGCGCTCTCGTTCAGCGTGGCATCGGAAATGTCGAGCGTAAGAGTGGCGACCTCCTGGCCATCGGCGTCGAGCAGCCGTCCATGCGCCTGTCGGTCCGAGACGATAGCGATGGCGATACCCATCGCGTCACTGCCGCCAGCACTACGGAATTCCTGGCGGACGACGGAGCAGATCGTATCGTGATCGAGCCCGGCAAGCGATGCACCATCCACAATACAACGATCGGGCGTCTCGTTCACGGCAATCCCTTCTCCTGCAGTGGTGGTGCAGCTGGCCAGCATCAGCGCCATCGCAATCGTCACACCCTGGCTCATCGCATCACCTTTCGCAGCAGGTTTTCCATCGGGCGGAAGCTTCGTGCAAGCCCCTTGAACCGTAGCTGACCGCCTATTCGCGCAAGGCCGTGTCGCGGAAACGCAGCAGCGGGGTGAGGATGTACTGAAGCACGGTGCGCTTGTCGCCGAGGAGGCTGACGTCAGCGACCATGCCCGGACCGATCGCAAGGTCACCCTTGTCCGACGGAAGCGCCTCGGCCTCGGTCCGTACGCGAACGAGGTAATAGACCTCGCCCCGCTTCTCGTCGACGATCGAGTCCGGGGAGATCGTCACGACCTTGCCTTCGAGCTTGCCGTAGACGGCCTGGTCGAAAGCCGTGATGCCGATGCGTGCCTGTTGTCCGATGCGAACCGTGCCGATGTCCTGCGGGCGGATCCTGACTTCGACGAGCAGCGTGTCGTCCGAAGGAGCGATCTCCACCAGCGGCTGGCCGGTCGAGACCGCACTGCCGCGCGTGTTGACCAGCACCCGGTTGACTGTGCCCGCGACAGGCGATCGCAATGTGGTCCGCGCGAGCCGTTCCTGCAGCGCCGGAATTGCCGCCGACCGTGATCCCAGCTCTGCCTGTGCAAGGGCGAGTTCGTTCGCCGCCTGCGCACGCCAGTCGCGCGCAACGCGGTCGAGATTGGCACCTGCCTCTGTAACCTGGGCCTGAGCCCGGCCAACGGCCGCGCGTGCGCCGGCCAGTTCGGCCTCCGCGCTCGCCGCCTGGCTTTCGGCCCGAACCAGCGACAGGCGCGGCTCGATCCCCTGCTCGACAAGGGGCCGCAAGAGATCGGCCTCCGAGCGCGCGGCCGAGGCGCGGCTGGCCACGGCATCGACCTGTCGCTCGGCCTCGGTGACCATCTGCCGCGAACGCGCCAGCTGTGCGCGCGAACTGGTGAGGGCACTCTGGAGGTCGGCCTGGCGCGAAGAATAGAGCGCCTGTTCGACCCGTAACTGCCGAGCGGCTTCTTCGTCTGCCGGAGCCGGAAAGCGTGGTGCACGGCCCGCAATTTCAGCCTCAAGCCTGGCAACTTTCATTTCCAGCGCACCTGCCGTCGCGGACGTGCTGCCAAGCGAGGAACCGGTTTCCGTGGGATCGAGACGAAGCAGCGGATCGTCCGCCTTCACGGCCTGCCCCGTCGTGACGAGGATTTCCTCCACCACGCCCCCTTCGAGACTGGAGATGACCTGCAACTCGCTGCTCGAAATGACACGCCCCATACCGCGCACGGTGCGGTCGACCTCGGCAAGCGATGCCCAGGCGAGGAAGATCACAAAGAAGCCGACGATGCCCCAGAACAGCCAGCGCGACGCGGTGCGCGGCTCGATCGCATTGACCATGCCCTCGAGGCGCCCCTCCGCATCGCCTTCGTGTTCGGCGAAAAGCTCCTCACGCTCGCTCACTAGCCCTTGACCTTCTGCGATATGACCGGTGTGCCGCGCGCTGCTCGGGCCAGCTTTGACAGGACCTCGTCGCGCGGACCGTCAGCCATGATCTTTCCGTCATCGACAACCACGAGGCGATCGACGAGAGTGAGCAAGGGCTGGCGATGCGTGACGACGATTAGCGTGCGCTTCGCAAATTCGTCCTTCAGCCGCGCGATCAGGTCGGCTTCGGTTTGTGCATCCATGGCACTGGTCGGTTCGTCCATGACGACGACCGGTGGCTTGCCAGCGAGGGCGCGGGCGATGGCGATCGATTGGCGCTGTCCGCCCGACAACCCCTCTCCCCGATCGACGAGGCGCAAATCGTACCCTCGCGGTATGCGGCTGGCGAAGGCGTCCGTACCCGAAAGGCGCGCTACGCGGAGCATTTCCTCGTCATCGACCGCATTGCGACCGAGAACGATATTCTCGCGAATGGTGCCGGAAAACAGCGCCGGTTCCTGCAGCACCGAAGCTACCGAATTTCGTAGCGATGCCGGGGCGAGCTGGGCAATATCGATCCCGTCGAACAGCACCATGCCTTCCTGCGGTGGGTAGAGGCCGAGGATCATGCGCGCGAGCGTGGACTTGCCTGAACCCACGCGACCGATCAGGCCGACTTTCTCACCGGGCGCGATCTTGAGGCTCACACCGTCGAGCGCCTTGTTCGTAGCGCCCGGGTACTGGAAAGCGACATTCCGTAATTCGATTTCGCCTCGCGGCTTATCGAGTTCGATAGCATCGGCACCGGGACCCTCGGGGGGGCGCTCCATCAAAGCCCGCACCTGACGATAGGCTGTGCGGGTGGCCGTGATGCGTGACACCAGTTGCGAGATTTGCGCCAGCGGCGCAATCGCCCTCCCCGCAAGGATCGAGCAGGCGATAAGCCCACCCATGGTTAGGCGATTGTCCGCGAGCGAGAAAACGCCGACAATGACGACGCCGGCATACGAAATCGTGCCTGCCGAGGTTGCGAAGGTCGTACCGATTGCCGCAATGAGGCGCTGCTTGAGCGAGACCGCCGCATGGCCTTCGACCGCCTTGCGCCAACGTTCTTCAAAAAGCTGACGCGCCCCTGCGGTCTTCACCGCCTCGATACTGCCGATCGTTTCAACGAGGACCGACTGCTTGTGCAAGCCTTCGTCCATGGCCTTGGCCGAAAGCCGCTGCAGCGCGGGGTGCGCACCCCAGCCGACAAGGATGACAAGAGGGACTATCAGAGCCGGAACCAGCACGACCCAGCCCCCGATAATCGCGATGACGACCAGGGTGATGATGATGAACGGCACATCGACCACCGCGGCCAGGGTCGCCGAAGCGAAGAAGTCGCGCATGGTTTCCAGTTCGCGCATCAGGCCAGTCAACTGGCCGGTCGAACCCTTGCGCAATTCGAGCCGCATCTCGATCAGGCGCCCGAACACGGTCTCGCCGATTTCCCGGTCGATATTCATGCCCGCATGATCGACGAAGTAGGCGCGCAGCAATTTCAGCGCGAAGTCGAAGACGATGATGATGCCGAGACCGATCGACAGGGCCGCCAGCGATCCGAAGGCGTTGTTCGGCACCACGCGGTCGTACACGGTCATCGTGAACAGCGACGACACCAGTGCGAAAATATTGATCAGTGTCGCGGCGATGACGACCTTGGAATAGGTCCGCCAATTGGCGCGGATCGGCTCGACCAGCCAGTCGGCCAGCCGCTTGCCCGGCACTTCGACGAGCGGTTCGGCGCTCATTACTCGGCATTCCCCCCTTCGCGCTCGAACAGGTCGAGCAGCCTGCCGGTTCTTGCCAGCAGGAGATAGCGAGCCGCATCGAGCTCGGTCAGGCCCTCGATATAGGCGACCGCCGCGCCAAGATAGGCGCTTTGTGCTTCCGATACGTCGAACAGCGACCCGCGCAGCGCGGCGAACCGACGGAACACGACGTCCCGGGTTTGCCGGGCGGAACGATAGGAAGCCTCGAGTGCCACGAGCTGCTTCTCCAGAGCATCGACGTCGGCCCAGACGACCGCGGCATCGCGCTCGCTCTCCTGCTTCACCCGATCGGCAGTCGCTGTCGCGGCATCCGCCCGCGCCTGCGCCTGGTCGATGCGGGCACGCCCGCCTCCGCCGAAGAGGCGGTAACGCAGGTTGAGACTCGCACGGACGTCGTAATCTTCGCGATCCTCGAATACGCCATAGCGACCCGCGTCAATACGCGCAGCGACGCGTGGCGCCTGGCTCGCGCGCGAGTTGTTGACGTCGATCCTTGCGGCCTGCGCCAGCGCCTCGGCGCTCTGGACCTCTGGCGCGTCAGCCGCGGCAGCGACCACGAAATCGCGACTGAACCGCCCGGCCTCGAGCAAGGGTGCACGCCGCAGGAGCGGGGGGGGCTCCATCCCGGTCAGCTCCCGAAAGCGCGCCTCGGCACTGGCGAGACGGCGCTGGAACTGGGCAAGCCGGATCTCGCCGTCGGCACGCAGCGAAGCGACACGGGCCTTTTCGCTGGGTGCCGAAGCCCCCTGTGCAATCCGGTTGTCGACGGCCTTCTCGATGTCGTCCTGTGCCGCGACGAAACCTTCCGCGAGGCGGGTCAGCGACTGGTAGGCAAAGACGGAATACCACGTGGTGACAACCTGCGTTACGATCTGTGTGGCGGCAGCATCCCGGTCGTGGCCGGCGGCCTTCAGGCGCGCTTCGGCCGCTGCAATCGCGGCATTGATCGCGCCGAAATCGAACACCGTGTACTCGACTTCGGCAAGGGCATCGGTGCGCTTGCTCGGTCGCGATCGTTCGAGGAGGTTGAAGGGATCATTGCTGAAATCACGTGCAATCGTGCGAAAGGAATTCACCGAAAGGTCGACCCGCGGTTCGTATCCCGACTTGGCTTCGGCCACCTGTGCCTCGGCAAGGTTGATGCGCGCCTCGGCTTCGCGCCGCACGGCGTTTTCCTGGAGTGCCGCGGCTACGATCCTGCGAAATTCGTCAACGTCCGCGGCACCTTGCGCAAGGTTGAGGATCGGATCGCTCGCGAAGTCGATTGCCAGCGGGCTGCCTTCTGGCTCAGGCAGGTCTGTCGCCTCCTGCGAAGCGGGCAGTACGCTTTCCTGGGCCTGTGCGAAAGCAGGGCTGCAAGCGCACAAATACGCTGCAACTACAAAGCAATAAGGCGATTGCTGGATGCGAACCCTGGAAACCACCACAACCCTCTAGCAGTCCGGGCAAGATTCGACAGATAATTCGTGGTGAGCCCTGCTGGGTTCGAACCAGCGACCTACTGATTAAAAGTCAGTTGCTCTACCGACTGAGCTAAGGGCCCGACCACGCGAGCGCCACTAGGCAGATGGCAGGGGATGGTCAAGCGGTCTGACCTTGTTGTTAACCCGCTGGGCCTATAGATTCCGGGTATGAAAACAACAAATGTCGCGCAATTCTGGAAACCCTTGGACGCAAGGGAATCCGCCAGTCGCACGGGTGGGCCTTCCTTCACCCTCGGCAACCGGCTCATGCGCGTCTTCTGGCGGACGAGCTGGCTGGTGCTGGCACGATGGACACCTCCCCCACTGCATGCGTGGCGCGCCTTCCTTCTACGCTCGTTCGGAGCGGTGATCGGAGAAAACTGCCGCGTCCATGCCAGCGTCAACATATGGCTGCCGGCTAACCTCACACTCAAGGACAATGTCCTGATTGGCCCCGGCGCGATCATCTATAACCAAGGTTACATCACGATCGGCAACGACACGGTCGTGTCGCAGCGTGCGCATCTTTGCGCCAGCACGCACGACGTGAACGATCCCGAGTTCCAGTTGATCTTGCGCCCTGTCGACCTCGGCAATCGCTGCTGGGTGGCTGCAGAGGCATTCGTCGGCCCGGGAGTGGCAATGAGCGACGGTTCGGTGCTCGCGGCACGCGGAGCGTTGTTCGAAGATACCGACCCTTGGACGATCTATCGTGGCAACCCTGCAGCGCCCTTCAAGCGCCGCGAAAGGCGAGCTGGCGGAGCGTAAGACCCGTCACCGGGTCCTTCCATCCCGGCGCTACTTCCGCTGCGGGCCGTATTACGAATGGCCTTGTCCTGAAGTGCGGATGCGGGATGGCAAGTTCGGGTGATACCCAGATCCCTCCGCTCCACAGGACGAGGTCGAGGTCGAGCGGTCTGGCACGCCAGCGAAGCCCGCGATGCCGCCTGCCGAAGGCCGCTTCGATTTCCTTGAAACGGTGCAGGACCTGAGGCGGGTCAAGCTGCGTGTACACGATCGCCGCCGCATTGGCATAGTTGCGCGAGGCAGGACCAACGGGGCGGGTCTCGATCACCCGCGATACCGCCGCCACATCCAGTCCCAGCTCGGCCACCGCGTCAACTGCATGGATGATGACGGCACGCGGATTGCCGATGCCCGGCACCCGCATGTTGGATCCGATCCCGATGAGGTAACAATGCTCGCTTGCCTCGACCATTCCCTCGCCCTAGCGTCCGCGCACCCACAGGGGAACAGGGAGAGAGTGGATGCGGATGAAGGCGATACTGCTGGCGGGTGCGCTGGCCATGGCAGGACAGGCATCGGCTCAGGACACCGCTAGCGCAAAGCTGACCGAACACCAGCAGCGCGTCCATGACATCTATCGCGACATCATCGCTTTCCGGACCTCGCGCGGCAATGGCCAGGTCGACGACATGGTCGCCTACCTCTCCAAGCAGTTCCTCGATGCGGGCTTCTCCAAGGATGACATCATGGTCACCGACTATGATGCCAATGGCGACCCGACGCAGGGGTTGATCGTTCGATACAGCGCCAAGGGCAAGGCGAAGGCCAAGCCGATCGTAATGCTGGCGCACATGGACGTGGTCGATGCGCGGCCCGAAGACTGGGTGCGCAACCCGTTCGAACTGACCGAGGCAGACGGCTATTTCTATGGCCGGGGCACGACCGACAACAAGTATGGCGTCGCCAATCTCAGCGGGACATTCATCCGGCTGAAGAAGGAAGGCTGGACGCCGAAGCGGGACCTCTACCTGGTCTTCTCTGGCGACGAGGAAAGCGGGATGATCTCGACCCGCGCACAGGCGAAGTGGGTGGCGGAGAACGTCGATCCCGAATTCATCCTCAACTCCGATGCGGGCGGGATCGGATTGTCGGACGACTTCGCGCCACTCGCGCAACTGGTGCAGGCCGGGGAGAAGACCTTCGTCTCGTTCCATCTCGTCGCGACCAACAAGGGCGGTCACTCCTCGCGTCCGCGCAAGGACAATGCGCTGTACGACATGTCGCGTGCCCTGCTGGCGATCGAGAATTACAGCTTCCCGGTTCGCGCGACCGAACTGACCCGCAGCTATCTCGGATCGCTCGGCCAGAGGATTCCCGGCGAGGCCGGAGCGGCCTTGCAGGCTTTCGCCAAGGACCCGACCGACGCAAAGGCCATAGCCGCCCTGCGCGCCAGCCCCGAATTTGTCGGCACGCTTGGCACCACCTGCGTCGCCACGATGATCGATGGCGGACACGCCGAGAACGCGCTGCCGCAGAAGGTTACGGCGACGGTAAATTGCCGTGTCTTCCCGGGTGAAGGCGTGGCGGCAACCAAAGCTACCCTGGAAAAGGTTGTCGCCAATCCCGACATCAAGTTCGAGACCATGGGCGACCCGGTCGAGGGTCCGGACAGCAAGTTGCGTGACGATGTTCGCAAGGCAATCGAGGTCTCGCTGGCGAAGCGCTACGGCAAGGCGATACCCATCGTCCCCTACATGGAATCGGGTGGGACCGACGGGATGCATTACCGGCGCCTGGGCTACGACACGGTGGCGATCAGCGCCGCTGCCAGCAGGCCGCAGGACATGTATGCCCATGGGCTGGACGAGCGGCTCCTGGTCAAGTCGTTCTATGACGGGCTCGACCACTGGTACTGGATCCTGAAGGAACTGGCCGGGCGCTAATCCGCGGGAAAGACCTCGTTCTGTGCATGACGGGCCAAAAATTCGCCAAGCGTGAGCTCACGCCGACGGCGGAAGAAACCGCGTGTCGTAACCGTGAAGGGCACAATGATGTTGCTCGCGTAGTTCGGCGCGCGCAGGTGGACTTCCACCTGGCTGTTGCCGGACTCATGGCAGGCGATGGCCGCACCGCGGATGAGACCTTCCTCGCCTCTCTGGCGCAGGACATCGAACATGCGGGCAACTGCGTCGCCCTCGACCGCGCCGGTTTCGAGCATGGCAATCGCCTGGACCGTGCCGTCTGCGCGCAGTTCGAAGATCAGCGGGAAGAAATGGCCGTCCTTCTCGAGGCGGGCGACCGCCGCTTCCAGTGCGGCAGAGAAGAGCCGGTCGAGTTCGCCCTGGCCGATCCCCCCGCCCACAGGCTCAGATGTCCTCGCTGATCCGGCCGTAAAGCTGCGGGCGCCGGTCGCGGAAGAAACCCATGCCCGCGCGGTGCTTCTTCGCCCGGTCGAGATCGAGCGTCGCCACCAGCACGCCGATTTCCTCAGCGCCGAATTCTTCCACCAGATCGCCCCATTCGTCCGAGATGAAGCTGTGTCCGTAGAAGCTCTGGGCGCGGTCGGCGGGACCTTCGTGCCCGATGCGGTTGGATGCGGCCACCGGCATGCAGTTCGACACCGCGTGGCCGATCATCGCCCGGCGCCACATGCGGCTGGTGTCGAGATCGGCGTCATAGGGTTCGGACCCGATTGCCGTGGGATAGAGCAACACTTCGGCGCCCTTCAATGCCATGACGCGCGCGCATTCCGGGTACCACTGGTCCCAGCAGATGCCGACGCCGATGCGCGCTCCGAACACGTCCCACACTTTGAACCCGTCATTGCCCGGGCGGAAATAGTACTTTTCCTCGTAGCCCGGGCCATCGGGGATATGGCTCTTGCGATAGGTGCCCATGATCTCGCCATCGGGGCCGATCATGGCGAGCGTGTTGTAATAGTGGTGCCCGTCGCGCTCGAAGAAGCTGGTCGGGATGGCGACGCCATGCTTGCGCGCAAGTTCGCGCATCGCCGCGACGCTCGGGTCATCGGCGGTCGGATGGGCACGGGCGAACAGTGCCTCGTCCTCTTCGCGGCAGAAGTAGTCGCCGGCGAATAGTTCGGGCGGCAGGATCACCTGCGCACCCTTGCCCGCAGCCTCTTCGACTAGCGCGGAGACGGCAGCGATATTGTCCGCCGCATCGGGCCGAGCGAGCGGGAGCTGGAGGACGGCGAGGGTCAGTTCTCTCATGTCGCCCGCACTATTTCTCCCGGAGGGCGAAGTCCACCTGGATATAGACACTGCTCCGCGTCGTGCCGACCATCATGCCGGGATTGGCGGTGCGCATGACCGGCGGCGGCGGAGCCACGGGCGGCGGCGGTGCGGCCTGCTCGACCTGGATCGCCATCGCATCCGCGCCGCGCAGCCATGTGTCGCCCTGCTGCCCTCCGGCATCGCGGATGTAGAGCACCCGGCTCACCTCCATCCCTGCCGCCTCGGCATAGGCCTCGGCCCGCTTGCGCGCCGCCTTGTACGCGTCGGCATAGGCAAGGTTGGCGGTCGCTTCGGGATCGGTCATCGAGAGGTTCGGACCGGAAACGATATTGGCCCCTGCCTCGGTCACCGCGGTGACGGCATCGCCAACCTTCCCGGGATCGCGCATCGTCACCGACACGACATTACCCGCCTGGAACTGGCCCTTGCGATCACCCCAGTCGATCCGCTGGACGCTCACGGCGCGGGTCTGGATGTCCTTTTCCGCGATCCCGAGCTTCTGCAGGGCCGCGACGATCTCCGCGATCTTCTCGCCGTTCGCCTTGCTCGCATCCCGTGCAGAGCGCGCCCAGGTCTGGATGCCCGCGTCGAACTGCGCGCGGTCTGGAGTGCTTTCCGCCTGCCCGCTGGCACTGACCGATAAGAGCGTCTCCCCATGGTCCACGCCGCGGGTCTCGTCGGCGCGGTCGGAGCAGGCGGCCAGCACCAGCGGCAGCGCGGTGATCAGGCAAGTCTTGCGAATCATGTGACATTCTCCCCAAATGAGATAATGTCACATGACTTACGGTCGCGACCTTAACGCCGCCTGACGGTTCAGCGCTTGCGGAAGAGCAGCGTCATCCGGTCGCTTTCGCCAAGGTTCTTGAGCTCCTCTTTCTTGCTGCCCCAGACGGGCGGCATTTCCCACACGCCACGTTCGTGATTGGCGGGGTCGGCGGGATTGGCATTGATGTCGCTCATCCCGACCAGTTCGAAACCGTGCGCCTCGACAAGTCCGATGACGTCCTTCTGCCGCAGGTAGCCCTTGCTGCCGTCGGTGTAGTCGCCACTGGCGTCATCCTTGGCGCGGTGCTGGACGATGCCGAGCATGCCGTCGCTCCTGAGCAGCGAGCGGATGCGGGTGAGTTCCTGGTGCATCACGCCATTGCGCAGCAGATTGTGCATTTCGCGGAAGATCAGCACGCGATCGACCGTGCCCTTCATGTCGTCGGTGATCTCGTTCGAGTTCATCACAGAGACGGGGGCGCCAGTAAGATTCCAGCCGGGTGAAACTTCCTTGAAGCGCGGGGTCAGCTTGGCAGCGTAATCGACCCAGCCGGTGTTGTTCGCGGTCGAGCCATCAGGATTGAGGCCGATGTAACGCCCCGAAGTGCCGAGGTAGGGCACCAGGACCCGCGTGTACCAGCCGCTCGCGGGCATGTAGTCGACCACTGTCATGCCCGGTTCGACCTGGAAGAAAGACAGCGTTTCCGCAGGATGGCGATACTGGTCGCGCGCCTTGTCGTCCTTGCGCGCGTCCGATGCCAAAGCCATCATCAGCGCGTGGTGCGACGGGCTGTGGGCGGCATGTTCCGCCGTCATGTGGTGGTCGGCAGCAGCAGGTGCTGCGAGGGCCATGGCAGCGGCAGCCGCCAGCAAGTATCGCATCAGGTCTCTCCTTCGTACTCCCCCGCGCGCCTACTGCCCATGCAGTGGACGGATGACAAGTCGAAGTCCGCTTCCTATCTGGCGCGCGAAGGAGATTTTCATGGCTATGGAACAGGCGATCGTCGCGGGCGGATGCTTCTGGTGCACCGAAGCGGTGATGAAGGACGTGATCGGCGTGACCGAGGTTGAGAGCGGCTACATCGGCGGCAACGCCGCGCACCCGACCTACAAGGAGGTCTGCAGCGGCGCGACCGGCCATGCCGAGGCCGTGCGCGTGACCTATGATGCCGACCAGCTGTCCTTTGCCGACCTCCTCGATGTGTTCATGGGCACGCACGACCCCAGCCAGCTCAATCGCCAGGGCAATGACGTCGGCACCCAGTATCGCAGCGCGATCTTCCCGCTCGACGACGACCAGCGCGCCGAGGCCGAGGCGGCCATCGCCCGCTGGGATGCCGAACACGCAGGCCAGAAAGCGGTGACGACCATCGAGGGTCCGGCCGAATGGTATCCGGCGGAAGACTACCACCAGGAATATTGGGAGGGCGAAGGGCAGCGCAATCCGTACTGCCTCGCGGTCATTCCGCCCAAGCTGATGAAGCTGCGCAAGAGCTTCCAGAAGTACCTCAAGACCGAGGCCTGAAGCGTAGCGGATTGTCGGACGGGCGAAGCTCTGCAATCCTGCACGAATGCAGGGTTCGAAGACCAGCGCCTATACGCATGACCATGTCGTCCGCGCCGACGGCAGCGTGGCCTTCGCCTGTTCGCAGGACGGCGAGCGCTGGCCGTGGTCGCTGCTCCATCCGCACCACCCGGGCGCGATCCAG
The DNA here is from genome assembly GCF_015529805.1 of Qipengyuania soli. NCBI lineage: Bacteria > Pseudomonadati > Pseudomonadota > Alphaproteobacteria > Sphingomonadales > Erythrobacteraceae > Qipengyuania > Qipengyuania soli. Next base: position 2,123,267 of record NZ_CP064654.1, read on the forward strand.
GCACTGAGTTATTGGGTCAGTGTCGAAAGCGCGATGGCGCTGGGCAAATGGGATCCGGAAAAGTGGTCGGCGCTGACCTGGACGCGCTGGGAATGCGGCGACCCCGATGTCGGCCGGATTGCCCACGGCACTTACGAGCGCAGCACCATCGAGGGGAAGGAGAGCTTCTCGATCCACCTCTACGATGCTGACGACAGGCTCATCTGCCGACTGGACGGGCGCGGCGTGGTTTTCCGCACCCGAGATTTCGAGAAGTGGCGCCAGCCGGACAAGGAAGCGGCGCCCAAGGCACTGTCGGACACTTTTGCCTTCGCGGACGAACGCCTGCTCGGCATCGCACCCGGCGAGCGGCCCTTCCTCTCCCCGCTGAACGGACGCGTCGCGATCGCACTGATCGACCGCGCCAACGGCATGCCTCCGGGCCATCCCTGGCTCGACGGATCGGGTGACCACGTGAACTCCGCCCACCTTGCCGAAGCAGCACGCCAGTTTGCCAGCCTGGTGAATGAAGGACAGGCGCTCCGTGTCGTGTGGGCGGAAATGGCCTTCCGCCATTACGTCGAATTGGGCAGCCCTTTCGAAATCTCGAGAATCGATGGAGCGGATTCTGACGAGATCGCCATGCAGGTCACGCAGGCGGGGCACGATTGCACTTCCATCCGATATCGGTTCGAAACCGCCTTACCGGCATGATTCCCTTCGCGCCCGACGTATGGTAGGTGCCGCAAAACGATAGTCAGTGGTCGCGGCAAATGGGGAGGGGAAACTCATGCCGTATCGCTACGGACACTATTTCGTTGGTTTCGTGCTGGCCATTACCTTGGCGGGGTTCTGGGCCAGCTATTTTGCCATGGCCGAACCCATGCCGGCGGCGTTCCACATTCACGCCGTGACGGCGCTGGCCTGGCTTGCCTTCCTTGTCGTCCAGAGCGTCGCCATTCACCGGAAGCACAATGCCTTGCACCGGACCCTGGGACAGGCGAGCTTTCTTCTGTTTCCCTTGCTGATGGTCGGGTTCGTAGCGATCATCAACTTGTCGGCGGCGAGATATGTCGCAGCCGAGAGCGACTTCATCATGGTCGCAGGACCATCCTTCGGCATCGGCATGGTCATCGCACTCGCAGCGTATCTCACCCTTTTCTACAACGCTCTCAAGCACCGCAGGAAAATCAAGCTCCATGCGGGATATTTGCTGGCAACCCCGCTCATCCTGTTCGAATCTCCCTTCAGCCGGGTCATCGACCGGTTCATTCCCTGGCTCAACGTGATCGGTAGCGAAGGTCCACGCGCTGTCATGGACACTATCCTCATCAGCGATGTCCTGGTCGCCGCCTTTGCCTTCGCGCTCTATCTTCGCGACCGCGCCAATGGGGCGCCTTGGCTGGTGACGATCTTCTTCGTCCTGCTCCAGGCGGTCATCATGTGGTTCGCACCTGACATGCCGTTCCTGGGCCCATTGTTCGAAGCTTATGGCCGGATACCGGGCAGCGTGACGATGGCAGCAGGTGCCTTGGCCGGCATCGCCGTCACCTACTTTGGCTGGGTCGCGGGTTCGCGTCCGAAGTCCAATCCTGCGGTGGCAGGTGCCGGCTAGGCAGACGGGGGACTAGGCTCCCAGCAGGAGCGGATCGAAGATGGCCGGAGCGACCGAGCGCCACCACTCGCCATAGGCGATGAAGGGGCTCGCCACATGCAGCGGCACAAGGGCGGCGGCGGTCCACCAAGTGGCCGGGTGGATCTTGCCGATCACACGCCTGTCATGCAGGGCGAGGACGACCAGCAAGGCGTCGAATCCGTAGGTTATCAGGTCGGGCCAGGGCGCCGCGAAGGGCAACTGCAGGGTCCAGCGGCTGAAAGCGGGAGAGAGAAGCGAAAGCGCCGCACCAAAGATAAAGCGGCGATGCCATTCGCGATGCCGCGTCACCGTCGCGATCGCAGCAACCATGAGGCCCGAGAACAGCAATATGTCGATCAGGTTGAAGAAGGCGAAGTCATAGGGCGTCTGATTGCCCTCGCCAATGCGCCGCGCGATGGCCTCGGCCGCGGTGATCATCCCCATCGGCAGCATCAGGGCGGATATGGCTATGCCTGCCAGCCCGATCTCGCGGTGCCGCGCGACCTTGCCCTGTGCCACGAGGTGTGACTGCCAGGCAAATAGTGCAGCCCATGAAAAGAAGATCGCCCCGTGGACATGGACAATCGGAGCAAACTGCTTGCTGCCGGTGGACACGGGAATGAAATAGGTCAGCGGGAAGCTGGCCAGGATCAGGACCAGGATCACCAGGCTCCAGTTGGCATAGAAACGGTCGCGCACGACCCCGGTAGTTTCGCCGTTACCCCGCATGCCTCATCCCCCCGAATGAACCCATCTGCGCTGCTTCTACTTGGCGGCAGTCCCTTCCGCCAGTCAGGAGTTCCAGCGCGCAACGAAGAACCCGTCGAGGCCGCCCGCCTCGGCCAGCATTCCGGGGTCGGTGCGCAGCCAGCCTTCGGAAGTGGGGGCAAGACCCTCCGGCAACTCGTCTGCCGAGAACGGCTGGGGTGCGAAGGCTATGGGAGCCGCTTGCTCCTCCCCTTCTTCGCGCTCCAGCGAGCAAGTGGCATAAACCAGCGTTCCGCCCGGCTTGAGCCATAGCAGTGCCCGCTCGAGCAGTGCGGCCTGAAGCTCTGCCATCTCGACGATCTGCCGCGGGCCTATCCGGTGGAGGACATCGGGGTGGCGGCGCGCGGTCCCGGTAGCGGTGCATGGCGCGTCGAGCAGGATCGCATCGAACTTGTGCTTCGGCTCCCACGCAAGCGCGTCGGCGCGGACGATGCCAGCCTTGAGGCCGGTCCGCTTGAGGTTCTCGCGCAGCAATTCGAGACGGCGTTTGGAGATATCGAGGCTGGTGACATTCCAGCCCTGCGCGGCGAGTTGCAGCGACTTGCCACCGGGCGCGGCGCACAGGTCGAGAACGTGGCGGCCCTCGCCCTTACCCAGCAGGCGCGCGGGCAAGGACGCGGCAAGGTCCTGCACCCACCAGGCGCCTTCCCTGAAGCCGGGCAGCGTCTCGACATTCGCCCCGCGGGGCAGGCGGACATGCCCGGGCATGAGGCTGTCGCCGGAGAGCTGGTTCGTCCAGTGCGCCGTCTCCGACCAGTCGCGCAATGTCAGGTCGAGCGGTGGCGGTTCGGCCAGCCCTGCCGCGATTGCGGAAGCCCGCTCTCCCCAACGGGCGGCAACCTCGCCAGGCAGCGTCGGCACATCGGGCAGGCGAGCCTCTTGCTTGACGAGAGTGGAGAACACACCGTGGGCGAGGCGCCGCGGCCCTCCGGCGAGCAGGTCGAGCCCCGTCGCGATGACCGCGTGGGGCGGCGTCTCCAGCCGCAGCCATTGCGCCAGCATCATCCGCAGGACCATTCGCGGCTTGGCATCGTCGGGCAGGTTGTTCTTCGTCGCGCTGTCGATCAGGGCGTCGAGATCGGTCAGCCACCGCAGGACTTCGCCGGCAATGGCCCGGGCGAGCGCCTTGTCCTCGAACCGGCGGACGTCCTTGGTCGCGGCGGCAAAGGCGATGTCCATCGTCTCGCCCCGGCGCAGCACGGCATCGAGCAGGCGAAGCGCGGCGCGGCGCGCGTGAATTCCAGTGGGGTCGGCCATTGGCTGGGCCCCTACCCGCACTTGAAACCGCGCGCCAGTGCGCGCATTTCACCAGCATGACCGATCGCGCCACCAAACGTCCCGCCGGCTTCGCCAAGCCCAAGCACTGGACCAACGATCCCCCGCCCGCGCCCAGGCAGGCGAAGGTGGACGAGGAACTGAGCCCGACGCGCTACGGCGACTGGGTCAAGGACGGGATAGCGGTCGACTTCTAGGCGACTGGTTTGAGTACGATCTTCAAGCCGTCCTTCGGTTTCGGGATAGGCCAGGCCTGCCAGTCGGGATCACCTGCTTCGAGCGCGATCTCGTAGCGCGGCAGCAGCTGCGCCATGAGGATTTTCACCTGCATGTAGGCGAAGTGGAGGCCGAGGCACATGTGCGCGCCGCCGCCGAAGGGGACCCAGGCATATTTGTGCCGCGCTTTTACCTTGTCGGGGGTGAAGCGCATCGGGTCGAACTTTTCCGGCTCGTCCCAGATCTCCGGATCATGGTGCGTGTGGTAGATGTTGATCCCCACATGCGCGCCCGCCGGGATGCGATAGCCGCCGAATTCGAAGCTCTTGAGTGCACGGCGCGGCATTGAGGGCACCGGCGGCACGAAACGCAGCGCTTCCTTGAATGCCATTTCAGTCAGCTCGAGCTTGCCGAGGTCCTCGTAGGCGAGATCGCGTGGGCGGCCGTTAGCGTCGAGACCGCCGGTGACCGCTAGCACTTCCTGCCGCAGCTTTTCCTGCCACTCCGGGTTCTTGGCCAGCAGCCAGACCAGCGTGGTGGCTGAAGAGGTGATGGTGTCATGCGCGGCCATCATCAGGAAGTTCATGTGGTCGACCACCTCGTCGACCGCCATCAGGCTGCCGTCTTCATGCGTCGCGGTGGCGAACTGGCTGAACATGTCCTGCCCGCCGCCTTCCTTGCGCCGACGGATGGTCTCGGCGGTGAAGAAGTCGACCAGGAATTTGCGCCCGTCGACGCCCTTCTTCATCTGCGTGAAGGGCAGCGGCACGCGTACCGGTGCGACCGAGGCCTGGACCATGTCGATGAAGGCTTGGTTGATCTTGTCCGCCTCGGGACCCCACTCGATCCCGATGAAACTGTCCGCCGCAAGGTCGAGCGTGAGCTCCTTGATCGCGGGATAGAACTTCATCGGGCCTGCGCCCCATGCCTCGACCTGGCGGGCGATCCCGCGATTGAGGGCGCCCGAATAGTGGCGCATCGGTTCGGGCTTGAAGGCAATCGAAAGGGCGCGGCGATCGGCCCGGTGATGGTCGAAGTCCATCAGCATCAGCCCGCGCGGGAAGAGCTTGTCGAGGATCGGGCCCCAACCCTGCTCCGAGGAAAAGATCTTGTCGCGGTCGAACAGCACCAGCTCGTTTGCTTCGGGTCCGATCAGCGCGATGTTCCAGCCGCCAAAGGCCTTGTTTTTGTAGACCCGGCCATACTGCTCGACATTGCGTCGTGCCATGCCATGCGGGTCGGCCAGCATCTTGAATGTATTGCCGACAATCGGCCAACCGCCCTCGCCAGGGATATGAGCCAGCTCGTCCGGCGTGGGGTTACCCTCGGTCCAGTGAGTGGGAGCGGTATCGGGTGCGGCTAGCGTGGCCATCAAGTCTCTCCAAGCAACTTACCCGAGTGTAAGTAATCGCTAATCGTTAATCCAGCCCGACAATTCGCGACGCAGCAGTTTTTCCAGCATCTCCAGTCCTGCGGCAGAGGTGTTGAGGCAGGACAAGGCGGCAAATTTGTCCCCGCCCGCGTCGATGAACTGGTCGCGGCCCTGCATGGCGAGTTCCTCGAGCGTCTCGAGGCAGTCCGCCGAAAATCCGGGTGCGGCGATAACCATGCGCTTGGTCCCGGCCTTGGCTTCTTCAGCGATAACCGCGTCCGTCGCCGGTTCGAGCCACTTGGCCCGGCCGAAACGCGACTGGAAGGTGGTACGGAACCGCAGCCCCGGGCGCGCCATGACCGCTTCGAGCAGACGCGCGGTCTTGCGGCAGTGGCAGTGGTAGGGATCGCCGAGTTCAAGCGTCCGTTGAGGCATGCCGTGGAAGCTCAGCAGCATCACCTCTGGCTGGAAATCGAGGCCGTTGAGCTGGCGATTGAGGTCGCTCGAAAGCGCTTCGATGTAGGCGGGATCGTCGTGATAGGGCGGCAGCGTGCGCAAGGCGGCTTGCCAACGCATTGTCCGCAACTTGTCCGCTGCCTTGTCCACAACCGTCGCCGTCGTCGCGCCACTGTACTGGGGGTAGAGCGGGGCCAGCAGGATGCGCTCGCATCCGGCCTTCATCAGCGCCTCGATGCGATCGCCGATCGATGGCGTTCCGTAACGCATGGCCCAGTCGACCATCACTCCCGAGCCGAGCGCGGTCTGCATCGCCTCGGCCTGATTGCGCGTTATTACGGCGAGCGGCGACCCCTCGTCGGTCCAAACCTGCGAATAGGCATGCGCGCTCTTCCTGGGCCGGGTGTTGAGGATGATCCCGCGCAGGATCGGCTGCCATGCAATCGGCGGAATCTCCACAACGCGACGATCGGAGAGAAATTCGGCGAGATAGCGGCGCACCGGCCCCGGTTCGGGCGCATCCGGCGTGCCGAGATTGACGATCAATACGCCGACCTTGCCCGACTGGACCTGCGGATGGTCGACGGGAAGAAATTGCGGGCGCCAGGTCAATTCTTTCTCCTCACTGGGCTTCCGACAGCAATGGCAAACGGCGGAAACGCGTGCCGGTCGCCGAATACAATGCATTGGCAATGGCCGGCGGCGCAACCGCGACGCCCAGTTCGCCCGGGTCGAAGGCGGGTGCCTCGCTGGCGATGAACTCCACCGTGATTGCGGGACAGTCGGACAGTTTCGGGAGCCCCAGTCCGGAAAGCCGATTGGGAAGCGGCTTGCCCTGTTCGAAGACCACGCTCGAACCGGTTGCGAGCGAGAGACCGTAGATCAGCCCTCCTTCGATCTGTTGTCGGGCGATATCGAGGTTCACGATGCGACCGATGTCGACAACCGCATGAAGGCTCGTCACGGTTACCCCGCCCTGCGCCAGAGAAGCATTTGCCACGCAGGCAATCCGCCCGCCGGTGTCGATGCCGCCCATGCGGACCATCGCCAGCCCCTGCCCGGTGCCGCGCCGTCCGCCGTCCCACCCGCCCAGCCGCGTCGCGCGTCGGAGAACCTCGGCCATGCGCGCAGAATGCCCGAGCATTTCCATGCGATAGAGGAACGGGTCGCGCCCGGCCTTCTCGGCAAGTTCGTCGATGAAGCATTCGGTGAAGAATGACGTGTAGGCAGCCGAGTTCCCGCGCATCCGCCCGGTTGGCAACCCGATATCGAGCGGCAGATGGTCGACTGCCACATTGTCGATACCATAGGGCGGTACCGCACCTTCGCAGGCGAGTGTGTCGGCCTCGCCCGAGGCATGGGCCATGGCCGCTTCGGGCGTGTAGTTGTCGAACAGGCGGTGGCCGAATTCGCAGACTGTCGCCGGCATGGCAAGCCGGGCGCGCCAGGCGGCGATCCGCCCTCCGGTCGCCGGATGGAATGCGACCGACAGCTCCGCAGCAACGGGTGTGCGAACCGGCACGCTCTGGAATTCCTGCACTCGCGGCCAGGTCAGCTGGACCGGGCGCCCGATTGCCTGCGCAATGACCGCCGCCTCGATTGCGTGCCGATTTTCCAGCCGGGCGTCGAAGCTGCCCCCGGCCGCCGTGGGATAGAGCACGACCTCGCTTTCCGAGATACCGACCGCCTCGGCCACTGCCAGCCGGGTCTGTTCGGGTGCCTGCGATGCGACCCAGATCTCGAGTTTCCCGTCCTCGATCCGTGCCGTTGCCGATGCGGTTTCGATGGCGGCATGGACTGCGGGTGCCACCACGTATTTTTGCGAGAGGTCGGCGCGCGCCAGCAGGCCGTCGGCATCGCCGAGTTCGTAGATCCGCTCCACATCGGCATCGTCGTCCTGGATGGCCTGCTCCAGGCGCGCGACCGACGCTGCGCTTTCGAGCGGGCGCGGCCCGGTGAAGACCGGCTTCATGGCCTTCAGCGCCTGTTCGGCAGTCCACCAGCTTTCAGCGACGGCGGCGAGATAGCGCTTTGACCTGACGACCCCGACGAGACCCTTGATGCCAGCCACCGCCTTTTCATTGAAACGCGAAAGGTAGCCTCCACCGACGGGTGCATGGCGGATCGAGGCAAATACCAGGCCCGGCAGGCGGATGTCAGCTGCGAAGAGGAAGCTTCCGTCCACTTTCGATGGCAGGTCAAGGCGGGGATAGAGCGGATCGACCTCCTCTTCACCGGGGACCGGTTCCTCGAACGCGGCAACGACGCGCAAGGGCGCCGGGTCGGGCGGATCGAGCCGCGCGGCATCGTCGACCAGCTCGCCGAAGGTCGCGCTGTTCTCGCCATGCCGCACGAAGCCGCTGGCTATTTCGCATTGTTCCCAGTCGACATCCCAGCGATCGGCGGCTGCCATTGCGAGCAGTGCCCGCGCCGATGCCGCCGCTTCGCGCATGGGAGGTTCGTAGGCGTCGAGCGAAAGGCCCTCGGCAGTGGCGGCAAAGGCACTGGACCGGGCAAAGTTTCGTGCCAGCCTGCTGTCGGGATCGCCAGCCAAATCCGGAAAGCGCGACCACAGCGGCGCCCATTTCGCAGCCAGCGGGACATTGGCATACAGCCCTGACGGCGGTGCCGGTTCGATGGCTACCTGGCGCCAGTCGGCACCCAGTTCCACCGCCACGACCTGCGCGAGGACCGAGGTAATCCCCTGCCCCATTTCCAGCTGCGGTACCGCCACGGTCACGACGCCGTCGCGCCCGATGGTCAACCAGCCGCCGAAATCGCGCTCGGTCGGACCGGGGGTGAGCGGGCTGGAGTAATGGCGCGGCCACAGCCACCACGCCACGGCAAGCCCGCCACCGACGGCGGCCCCGGCGATGATTTGACGCCGGGTGACCGGAAGGTCGCTCAGCTTCTCGCGGAAATCCATGCGTCGAGCCTGTCGGCAATATCGATGAAGGGACGCGCCACGGCCTCGTCGGACGCGGCTGGCGGGTCACCCCTGTCGCTGCCCTGCCGGATGGCAAGGTCGAGCGGGATGCGGCCGAGAAACGGCAGTTCGAGGCGGCCCGCCGCCTGCTCGACACCGCCTTGCCCGAACGGATCCGAATGCTCGCCGCAATGCGGGCAGGCATAGCCGGACATGTTCTCGACCAGGCCGATGACGGGGACGCCTGCCTGGTCGAACAGCTGGCCGGCGCGGGCCGCGTCGATCAGGGCGAGGTCCTGCGGGGTAGATACGATCACCGCGCCCGCCGGCTTGAACTTCTGCAGCATGGTCAGCTGGACGTCGCCTGTGCCCGGCGGAAGGTCGACCAGCAGCACCTCGGCATCGCCCCAATGCGCTTCGAACAGCTGGGTCAGCGCGCCCGCCGCCATCGGCCCGCGCCAGGCGATCGCACGCCCCGGTTCGACGAGGTGACCCATCGAGAGGACCGGCACCCCGAATCTGCTCGCGACCGGCACCAGCTTTTCGTCATGTGCGACCGGCTTTTCGCCTTGGTTGCCGAGGATGACCGGCTGCGAGGGGCCATAGATATCGGCGTCGACAAGTCCGACCTTGCGACCCTTGCGCGAGAGCGCAATGGCGAGGTTGGCGGTGAGCGTCGACTTGCCCACGCCGCCCTTGCCGCTGCCGATCGCGATGATGGTCAGGCCCTTGCGCTCGGCCGTCATGGCGACGCGGACCTCGTCGACATCGTCGCGCTCGATCAGGATATCCCTGATCGCCTGCTCCAGCCCGGAACGCTCGCTTTCGCCCAGCCCGCTCGCGTCGACGACGGCGATGGCGCGGCGGTTGAGGAAACTGAGGGATGATACGCGCTGCGCGATGGCGGCAGGCAACAGCGCTTTCGGGTCCGTGGAACTCATGGGCGAGGCTGCTGTAGCATCAAAAAGCGGCGTTCAACCCTGTTTTTCCGGCAAACCACACCTATAAGGGTCTGCATGAGAACATTGGACGGGTTCGGACAGAGGATCTGGCTGGCAATGGCCGGGAAGAAAAGCCCTTGGGGCGGCGGTTCTGGTAAGGGACCGGAAGGCGACGGAACGCCTGCGGGCGATGCTGGGAACGATGGCGGCAAGTCGAACGGGCCGCGCAATCCCTGGCTCCCGCCGCGAAGCGGTGATGCCGATGAAGGTCGCCGCGCGGCTAATATTGAGGACATTTTCCGCAATCGCGGCCCTGAAGGCCCTCGCAGAGGCGGTGGATCGGGCGGCCCGAACTTTCGCCTGCCCCCGCGTCCCGGCGGCAAGAGCTGGTTCCCGGTTGCCGTATTCGGCGTCGTTGCCCTGTGGTTTTTTGCCACCGCGGTGCACCAGGTTGCCCCGCGCGAGCAGGGAGTGGTCAGCTGGTTGGGCGGCAAGTATTCGCGCACGCTGACACCGGGCCTCAATTTCACTGCACCCTGGCCGATCCAGACAGTCGATATCGAGAACGTCAGCCAGATCCGTTCGGAAAGCATTCCTGGAACCGCTGAGCAGAAGCTGATCCTGACGGGGGACCAGAACCTCGTCGACCTGAGCTATCTCATTCGCTGGAACATCAAGGACCTGCGCCAGTTCCGATTCCAGCTCGCCGAGCCGGAAGAGACCATTCGCGAAGTGGCCGAAGCTGCCATGCGCGCCTCGGTCGCCGAAAAGGATCTCGACAGCGTGCTCTCAGGCGCCGGCCGCGCCGACATCGAAGCTCGCGTCCGCAGCCGCATGCAGGCAATCCTTGACGCCTACAAGGCAGGGGTCGCGGTCCAGGGCATCGAAATCGAGAAGACCGATCCGCCGAACGAGGTGGTCGAGGCATTCAAGGATGTTTCCGCGGCGCAGCAGGATGCCGAGACCGCAGTCAACTCTGCCCGCGCCTATGCCCAGCGCGTGCTGGCCCGGGCACAGGGTGACGCAGCTGCGTTCGACAAAATCTACGCCGAGTACAAGCTGGCGCCCGAAGTGACCCGCCGCCGCCTTTATTACGAAACCATGGAAAGCGTGTTGGGAAGAACCGACAAGACCATCGTGGAGGCCAATGGGGTCACCCCTTACCTGCCACTGCCCGAAGTGCGTCGCCGCGCGAAGGAGCAGGACGCTCCCACCGTCGTGACCGGACCGGAGGGCCGCTGACATGAACACCATCTGGCAGGACCACAAGCCGACCATAATCGCCGTCATCCTCGGCCTGCTCGTGCTTGCAAGCGCGACAGTGATCGTCCCGGAAACCAAGCAGGCGGTCATCATACAGGCCGGTCGCCCCGACCGTGTCGCAAACCGGTTCGAACCCAACCGCGACTTCGGCCAGACCGGCGCGGGCCTCGTGCTGCGCATCCCCGGCTACGAGCGCGTGCAACTGGTCGACAAGCGAATCCTCGACCTCGACATGGAGCGGCAGCAGGTTCTGTCGAACGACCAGCAGCGCCTGCAGGTAGACGCCTACGCCAGGTTCCGCATTATCGACCCAGTCCTGATGGTCGAGAACGCAGGAACCGAAGACAACCTTCGCACCCAGCTTTCGCCGATCCTTACCTCGGTATTGCGCCAGGAACTGGGACGCCGTCCCTTCTCCGCATTGCTTACTGCAGAGCGTGGAACGGCGATGACCAACATCACCAAGACGCTGGATACCCAGGCGCGCAAATATGGGGCACAGGTCATCGACGTGCGAATCAAGCGCGCTGACCTGCCCGATGGTGCACCGCTCACAGCCGCATTCACCCGCATGCAGACCGACCGGCAGGAAGAAGCCGCGACAATTCGTGCGCAGGGTGAGAAGAATGCGCAGATCATCCGCGCCGAAGCCGAAGCCGAAGCCGCTCGCATCTATGCGACAGCATATGGCAAGGATGCGGAGTTCTACGATTTTTACCGCGCGATGGAGAGCTACCGCCGGACGTTCGAGCAAGGCAAGGGAGACACTTCGGTGATCCTGTCGCCAGACAACGAGTATCTGCGGCAGTTTCGCGGACGCCGTTGACGGTTTGTCGAAGTCGCAAGGCTTCGTTCAATCGGCATTCAGCGGGAAAGGCGAGATTTCGCCCGGATTTCGCGCCGCACGAGAGTCGGAAACCCCCGCCGTCCCGCGTGCGCCGCAAGCAATGAAGAGGATGAAAAGGACGTGAAGCCCGTGCGATATGCATATTCCGTAACGAGTGCGCTGCTGGTCGGTGGCGCTGCCATCTCTCTCGCCACCGGTTATCCCGCCGGGGCGCAAGTTGCCCAGAACGATGACTCCCACATGGCGCGGGTTGTCCCGCGCGCTGGGGCCCCAGAAAGCTTCGCCGATCTCACCGCGCAGCTGCAACCGGCGGTGGTAAACATCTCCACTCGCCAGAAGATCGAGGTCCAGCAGCAGGGCAACCCCTTCGCCGGCACGCCGTTCGAAGGCCTTTTCGGCAGTCGCCGCGGTCAGCAGCAGGAGCCGCAGTACCAGGAAGGCCAGTCGCTTGGTTCGGGCTTCATCATCTCGGCAGACGGCTATGTCGTGACGAACAATCACGTCGTCAGCCCGAGCGGCCGCGGCACGGTCGAGGAAATCACGGTGACCATGCCCGACGGCACTGAATACGAGGCCGAACTGGTCGGCAACGATGCCCAGTCGGACCTTGCCGTCCTCAAGATCAATCGCCGCGAACCCTTCCCCTTCGTCGAGTTCGGCGATTCCCGCCAGGCTCGTCCGGGCGACTGGGTCGTTGCGATCGGCAATCCCTTTGGCCTTGGCGGTACGGTTACCAGCGGTATCGTCTCGGCAATCCAGCGCACCACCGGTTCGGGCGGTGCTTATGACCGCTACATCCAGACCGATGCCAGCATCAACCGCGGCAACTCGGGCGGGCCGCTGTTCGACATGCAGGGCAATGTGATCGGCATCAACAACGCCATCTTCTCGCCCTCGGGTGGAAGCGTGGGTATCGGCTTCGCCATTCCGGCCGAAACCGCCGCGCCGATCGTCGAGAAACTGCGCAAGGGTGTCGAAATCGAGCGCGGTTATCTTGGCGTCAGCATCCAGCCGGTGACCGAAGACCTCGCGGACTCTCTGGGTATCCCGCAGAACAAGGGCGAGTTCGTCCAATCGGTCCAGCCGGGCGAAGCTGCGGAAAAGGCCGGTATCCAGGCCGGTGACATCGTGCTGCGGGTCAACGGCCAGGAAGTGACGCCCGAACAGACCCTGTCCTACCTCGTCGCCAACATCCGCCCGGGCACGACTGTCCCGATCGACATCATTCGCGACGGCCAGCGCCGCAAGCTCAATGCCACGGTAGGCAAGCGCCCGAGCGAAGAGCAGCTTCGCCAGCAGCAGCAGTTCGATCCCGACGCGGACCCAGACGACGACATGCAGCCAGGCGACAACAAGACGATCGAAGATGGCCTCGGCCTTCAGGTCATGTCGCTCAACGCACAGATCGCACGCCAGCTGGGCGCCGGTGCGGATACACAGGGCGTCGTCATCGCTGGCGTCGACCCCAATTCCGATGCGGCGCGCAAGGGGCTGCAGCGCGGGGACATTATCCTCACTGCCAACTATCGTGCTGTGACCAGTCCCTCAGATCTGGAAGGCGCCATCACCACGGCCAAGCGCGATGGACGCGAAGCGGTGCTGTTGCGCTACCAGCGCCGCGGTCGGCCGCCGCAGTATGTGGCAGTCCGCTTCCGCTAGGATCAGCGCCTGACCAATAGCGAAGGGCCCCGTGCCGATGCAGGTACGGGGCCCTTCCTCTATTTGCTCCCCGGCGCTTCCTAGCGCGGTCTAATGATTTCTATGCTCGGCTGAGGTGTCGGGGTTTGGCTCGGGCGCGGTCGCCTGTCACGACGCGCCCCGGTTGCTTCGTCGAGGAAGTCGTCTCCGACCGCCTGCGGCGCGCCGTCCGCACCGCGTCCCGGCCTCTGCGCCTCGCCCGGTCCAGGCTGTGCGTCCCCGAAGGGATCATCGCGCGGTCCCTGCGGTTCGCCGGGCTCGATCAGGTTGCCCTGCTCGTCGACGAAGTAATAATCGTCAGGATCGCCGAGCATGTATTCGTCGTCCGGTTCGAGCTGCCATTCGGGCAGCTTGAGGTCCGTATCGAACTCTTCGACCGGACGATCCTTCACCGCGTAGCGCATGTAAGCAGCGAAGGCCTTCGCAGGGGCCGTGCCTCCCTGCAATCCACCAACTTTCTTGCTGTCGTCGCGACCCATCCAGACCCCGGTGGTGATGCCACTGGAGAAGCCGACGAAGTAACCGTCCTTGTTCGAACTCGTGGTCCCGGTCTTGCCGGCGACAGGACGGCCGATTTGTGCCGCGCGCCCCGTGCCCGTGTTGACGGCAGTTTGCAAAAGGTCGGTCATGCCTGCTGCAACATAGTCCGCGACCAGTTGCGAAGACCGCCGCCGCTCGTGCTGGTAGAGCAGCTTGCCGCCCGCCGTGGTGACCTTGACGATGCCATAGGGTTCGACCGATGCGCCCTTCGCCGACAGGACCGCAAAGGCCCTCGTCATGTCGATCAGGCGAACCTCGTTCGACCCCAGCACCATGGAGGGATAGGTCTTGATCGGCGTGGTGATGCCGAAGCGCTTTGCCATCGATGCAACCGTGCCGAAGCCAACCTCGTTACCCAGCTGTGCCGCAACCGTGTTGATGGAGTAGGCAAAGGCAGTGCGCACGTCGATTTCGCCGACATTGCGGCCCGACGAGTTGCGCGGACTCCATCCGTCGATCGTTACCGGTGTATCGACCACACGATCATCGGGCGTGTAGCCCGCTTCGAGCGCGGCAAGGTAGACGAACAGTTTCCAGCTCGATCCCGGCTGGCGCAGGGCATCTGTGGCGCGGTTATAGCTGGTCTCGACATAGTCGGTGCCCCCGACCAGCGCGAGAATGGCCCCATCCCGGTCGAGGCTGACGAGGGCGCCCTGGGCACCGCCCGGTACATTTCCCTTGATCGCGGCAGTGGCAGCACGCTGCATGCCGGTGTCGAGCGTGGTCCAGACTTCGATCGGCTCGAACGTCTCGGGCAGCAGCAGGTCAAGCTGCGGCAGTGCCCAATCGGTGAAGTAGCGGACCGAATTCTGCCCCTTCTCTTCTTTCAGGTTCACCGCCGAAGGATCGACCGTCACGTCGGGGGCAATCATCCCCTGTTCCTTCATCAGGCGCAGGACGACGCTGGCACGGCCCACGGCGGCATCGACGTCGGCGGTCGGGGAATAGCGGCTCGGCGCCTTCACGAGGCCGGCAATGATGGCGGCCTCGGCCGTCGAAAGTTCGGTCGCGGGATGGCTGAAGAAGTTCCGGCTGGCAGAATCGATGCCGTAGGCACCCCCGCCGAAATAGACTTTGTTGAGATAGAGCTCGAGGATCTGCTCTTTCGAGAACTTCGCCTCCAGCGCCATCGCCAGGATCATTTCGCGCGCCTTGCGGTCGAGGGAGCGGTTATTGTTGAGGAAGACGTTGCGAGCCAGCTGCTGGGTGATCGTCGAGGTCGCCGATACTCGCTTGTCGCCCGTTATCGCCACATAGACCGCGCGAGCGAGACCGTAGGGGTCGACGCCGGGATGCATGTAGAAACGGCGATCCTCGACCGCGACCATCGCATTCTTCATCACCTGCGGGATCTGGTCGGAGGAGAGCCACTTGCCGTAGCTGGGGCCGATGGCGACGATTTCGGTCCCGTCGCGCGCGCGGACGACTATGGTCTGCGCCGTCTGGGTGGCCTTGAGCTGGTAGAAGCTCGGCATCGAACGGGCGGCGAAGGCTACTGCAAGGCCCAGGAATAGGGCTCCGAGCAGCGCCAGCGACCCACCCCAGATCATGATCTTTCGCAGCCACCGCCGCCAGCTACCCTGCGGACGGTCGCCCTCGGCCCGCCGGGCCATTTCGCTGCGCGCCGCTTTCTTGCGACGACTCCCTCTCTTTTCCATCTTTAGCGGGATATCCCTTGTCTGCGCCTCGCCCTATATCGGCCACAATCTGCAAAGGCGAGGTCTAACCCCAAGTGAACGACACCTGGGGATTGAGACTATGCGGGTTTTTCATCCCCCGGCTCGAATTCCAGCGCCGCGCTGTTGATGCAATAGCGCAGGCCGCCGCGGTCGCGCGGACCGTCGGGGAAGACATGACCCAGGTGACCGCCGCAATTGGAACAGGTCACTTCGGTGCGGATCATGCCATGCGACGTATCGCGATGTTCCTCGACCGCTTCGCCTTCGGCCGGCGCAGTGAATGCGGGCCAGCCACAGCCGCTGTTGTACTTGTCGTCGCTCTCGAACAGCTTCTGGCCACAGCCGGCGCAATAATATTCGCCGGCATCGTAGTGCTTGTCGTACTTGCCGGTGAAGGCACGCTCCGTACCCGCCTCGCGCAGAACGTGGTATTGTTCGGGCGTCAGCTTTGCGCGCCACTCTTCATCACTGCGGATCGTCTTCTCGTTCACTGTGGGTGTTTCCTTTCCGGCTTGCTCACCTATGTAGGTGTACATCCGTCGCAATCCACCGTTCCGTTACGGCGAAACGGTCCAAGCATTCGCTTGACGATTCGCGGGTCGGTCGCTAAGTGCGCCGCTTTCCGGCGGTCCTGCCGCCGTTTTCGCACGCTTTTAAGAGATTATTCCGCCGCGTATCTCGCGCGGCCTGACGAGGACAAACATGGCCAATACGCCGCAAGCCAAGAAGCGCATCCGCCGCAACGACCGTCGCGCCGAAGTCAACGGTGCCCGCATGAGCCGCATCCGCAGCTTCGTGAAGAAGGTCGAAGCCGCGATCGAAGGTGGCGACAAGGACGCAGCCAAGGAAGCCCTGGCCAATGCGCAGCCCGAACTGGCTCGCGGCGTTGCCCGCGGCGTGCTCCACAAGAACACCGCTTCGCGCAAGATGAGCCGTCTGACCAAGCGCGTCAGCGCTCTCTGATTCGCGCTTTCGGAGTTCCTTGGGAGCTCCGCTTGTCACCCATTTGGGTATCGAATTCGACAAGGCCGTTGCCGTGGGCAGCGGCCTTTTGTCGTGTCTCGGACATGCTGCGTTGCAGTATCGTAACGCGGGCGCAATCAAACTCTAAGGATTCCAACGATTCGCGTCGGCAATATCGTGTTTTCTGTTTAATTTCAGCGTGTTGAACGCAACTCTGCGGCTTGCGGCGAGTCAACAACATTATTTCAGTTTTTTTGCAGTTATCCCCCTTGCGACTCAATCCGAGTGCGACTTACACCTGTGTTCACAGCCGGGAACGGGACAGTCCCGGCTTCACATGACCAGACAGCTTGGGGGATACTCCGGGAAAGGTGGATTCCGGAGAAGGGCTACGCTTTGCCCGAACGACACAACTGCGATTTGATGGATTGCTGCGTCACATGGTGATGCCAGCTCGGGGGATTTTTGACTACGATGGGTAAGGGATCAGAACACGCGGGTCACAAGCGGAAGGCAACAGACGATTTCATGGAAGACAGCGAAGCCGTTAACTTGGCCGCCGATTGGTCGGACATCAGCCAGGGCCTCCGCAAGGATTTGGGGCATCAACTTCACAGCCAGTGGATCAAACCGATCCAGGTCGGCGGCATCGACAAGGACACGGGAACGCTCGACCTTTTCCTGCCGACCGAATTCAGCGCCAACTGGGTCAAGGACCGCTTCGCCGACCGGCTGAGCCTGGCGTGGAAGATCGCGCGCAGCGAAGTGCGCCACGTCAACATCCAGGTGCATCCGGGTCGCCGCCAGGTCGCCGACCTGCGCCTGCATTCCGACGGCCGCCGCCCGGCAAACGACGGCGCCGACACCAGCATGATGGCGATCAGCGCCGACACGCTGGGCGACACCGGCTTCACCTCTTCGGTGGGCCTCGACCCGTCGCTTACCTTTGCCGCCTTCATCACCGGTGAAGCCAACGTGCTGGCCTTCAATGCGGCGCAGCGCATGTCGGCAACGGAAAAGCCGCAGTTCAGCCCGCTCTACCTCAAGGCCGCGACCGGCCAGGGCAAGACGCACCTGCTGCACGCCATCGGCCACAGCTTCCTTCAGGCCCATCCGCGCAGCCGCATCTTCTACTGCAGCGCCGAACGCTTCATGGTCGAATTCGTCCAGGCGCTGAAGGCCAACCAGATGCTGGAATTCAAGGCGCGCCTGCGCAGCTTCGACCTGCTGCTGGTCGACGACATCCAGTTCATCATCGGCAAGGCATCGGCGCAGGAGGAACTCCTCTACACGATCGATGCGCTTCTGGCCGAGGGCAAGCGCCTGGTCTTCGCGGCCGATCGCGCGCCGCAGGCACTGGACGGTGTCGAACCCCGCCTCCTTTCGCGCCTGTCGATGGGCCTCGTGGCGGACATTGCCGCTGCCGATATCGAGCTGCGCAAGAAGATCCTCCATTCGAAGCTGTCGCGCTTCGCGCCCCTCTCGGTGCCGGAAGACGTGATCGACTTCCTTGCCCGCACCATCACGCGCAATGTGCGCGAGCTGGTCGGCGGCCTCAACAAGCTGATCGCCTATGCCCAGCTGACGGGGCAGGAAGTGTCGCTCCAGCTGGCCGAAGAACAGCTCACCGACATCCTGTCGGCCAACCGCCGCCGGATCACCATCGACGAGATTCAGCGCACCGTGTGCCAGTTCTACCGCATCGATCGCGCGGAAATGTCGTCGAAGCGCCGTGCACGTGCCGTCGTCCGCCCCCGCCAGGTCGCGATGTACCTCGCCAAGGTGCTCACCCCGCGCAGCTACCCGGAAATCGGGCGCAAGTTCGGCGGTCGTGACCACTCGACGGTGATCCACGCCGTTCGCCTGATCGAGGACCTGCGCCAGCGCGATGCCGACATGGACGGCGATGTGCGCAGCCTGCTGAGGCAGCTCGAAAGCTGACGGCTTTGGCAGTCGATTCCATCATCAACGGGATCGACTGCCGCGTCTTTGCGGGAACGCACAAGGGCAAGGTCGGCCAGGTCGAAGACCGCCACGTCAGCAAGACCGGCGCAGTGACGATAACGGTGCGACTGGCCGACGGGAACAGGTTCAAGACGCTGGCCAAAAACGTCGAACCCATCTGAGACTTGTCGACAGGCCTTCCACGGCCTGCCAACAGGCATTCCATGACCGAAACACGCGAGCAAATCGCCGCCTATTCGCTTCCCACCACGATCTGGGCCGCCATCCTGCGCGGTGCACGGAGTCGCTGCCCCCGCTGCGGAGACGGAAAAATTTTCCGCAAGTGGCTGAAGCCGGTCGATAAATGCCCCCATTGCTCGCTCGATATCTCGGGCCAAAGGGCGGATGATTTTCCCGCCTATATCGCCATGTTCGCAACCGGGCACCTGCTCGCGCCAGTGCTGATCCTGCTGGCGGGCGACTACGATCTTTCGCCCCTGGTCGTCGTCGCCATCATCATTCCATTGGCCATTGTCATGATGATCGCCCTGCTCCAGCCAGCGAAGGGCGCGGTGATCGCACTGCAATGGTGGAACGGCATGCATGGGTTCCGACGAGAGCGGCAGCCCGAGGTGGAAGACCAGGCGCCGTGAGCCTGCCTCCGGAACGCCTCGAACGGTTCGCCCGCCATATCGTGCTGCCCGAAATCGGCGGCGCAGGGCAAGTAGCCCTCGCCGGCAAGCATCTCGTGCTTGTCGGGCTCGGCGGCATCGGTTCGCCCGCGCTCCAGTATCTGGCCGCTGCCGGTATCGGGAAATTGACGTTGGTCGACGACGACAAGGTCGATGTCTCCAATCTTCAGCGCCAGACCCTCTACAACATGCGTGATATCGGCCACGGGAAGGCCGTTCTTGCCAAGCGCTGGGTGAGCACGTTCGATCCGGGACTGCACGTTGGGATAAGCGACCGGCGTATCACGGTCGAGAATGCACCCGACCTCGTCATCGGAGCCGATCTCGTGCTCGACGGGACGGACAATTTCTCCACCCGCCTCGCCATCTCCGACGCCTGTGTGGCCGAGCGTGTCCCTCTGCTCTCTGCCGCTGTGGGTCGTTTCCAAGGGCAGGTCGGTGCCTTTGCCGGTCACTTGCCTGGCCAGTCCTGCTACCGCTGTTTTGTGGGCGATGCCTTCGATGCTGAGGACTGCGACACCTGCGCCGACGATGGAATGCTCGGCGCCATGGCAGGCTGGGTCGCGACATTCGCGGCGATGCAGGCCGTCCGGATCCTTCTCGCAGGGGTAGGCAACATGGGCGAGATCGAATGGGGCAAGGTCCACCTGCTCGACGGGGCCGCGCCCGCAATGCGCAGCTTCATGATCGCCAAGGACCCCGCCTGCAAGGCTTGCGGTTCAGCCGCCTAGAACCTCGTTTACCCATTCGGGGACCAGCCTGCTGGCAGGCCCCTGTCGACTTTCGTGAAACCAGTGCGAACCCTGGCTGCGCTCAAGATTGAGTTCGAGGGTCCGCACCCGCAGTTCGCGCGCATCGCGGACGAATCCGGCGGCGGGGTAGACCGCGCCGGAAGTGCCGATCGACACGAAGAGGTCAGCTTGCCTGATTGCGCCATAGATGCGGTCCATCTCGTAAGGCATCTCACCGAACCACACGACGTCCGGCCTCAGTGCACGCGCGCCGCACGAAGGGCACGGAGGCCTGTCGATCATCGGCCCTGTCCAAGGTGACCGCGTGTCGCATGCAGTACACCAGGCATTGAGATGGGTACCGTGCATGTGGAGGACCCGCCTCGCCCCAGCGCGCTCGTGCAGGTCGTCGACGTTCTGAGTGACTATCAGCAGTTCGCCCTTCCAAGCGGCATCAAGTCGCGCCAGGGCCTGATGCGCGGGATTGGGCAGCTTGGTCTGGATCGCCTCGCGCCGCATGTCGTAAAAGCGCAGGACGAGATCGGGGTCGCGCGCGAAGCCTTCGGGCGTCGCCACATCCTCGACCCGGTGCTGTTCCCACAATCCGCCTTCGGAGCGGAAGGTATCGATCCCGCTTTCGGCGGAAATCCCTGCGCCTGTCAGGACCACGATGTTGCGAATACCGGTCATCAAGGCCATGAACCACTTCGACAAAGGAGTGGCAATGGCGCGGATCGGAATAATCGGCAGCGAGGGAGCGATGGGTCATGCTCTTGCCATGGTGATTGCCGCGGCCGGGCACGAACTTTCGGGCGGAGTAGACAAGGGCGGCGACGCAGCTCGCCTCGCCGACGCAAGCGACGTTCTGGTAGATTTCTCCGCTCCGGGAGCGCTCCAGCACAATCTCCATGCCGCGATCGGGGCCGGAATTCCGATCCTCGTGGGGACAACCGGCCTTGAAGACGTACATCACCTGGCGATCGACAACGCCGCGCGCGCGGTGCCCGTCCTGCAGACGGGGAACACTTCGCTGGGCGTCACCCTCCTCGCTCATCTCGTGCGCGAGGCGGCATCCCGGCTAGGGCCTGACTGGGACATCGAGATCGTCGAGATGCACCATCGCCGCAAGGTAGACGCGCCCTCCGGAACGGCGCTTCTGCTGGGGCAGGCCGCAGCGGAGGGTCGCGGGATCGAACTCGCTTCGAACCGTGAGAGCGGTCGCGATGGCGTTTCCGGAGCACGCAACAGCGGTGCAATCGGTTTCGCCTCGCTACGCGGAGGCACCGTCGTTGGCGAACATGCAGTGATTCTGGCAGGCGAAGAGGAACGCCTCACTCTCTCTCACAGCGCAGAAAACCGCGCGATATTTGCACGCGGCGCAGTGAAGGCAGCCGAGTGGCTGATCGGGCGTGAAGCCGGACGCTATCGGATGGAAGAGGTTCTTGGTATTTAGCTGACGGGAACAGGAGGGGAGGACATGGCGGGCTTGCGGACGAAGCTGCATGAACAATTGTTCGTCGGGGCGCATCCGGACGGCCGCCTTACCATTCTTAACCGCCTGCTGATCATCACCATCGTCCTGGCTATTGTCGCAGCGGCCCTCTCGACCGAACCAACGATCCCACCCCATTGGCACCGCGCGCTACTGCTGAGCGAGTTCGTCTTCGGTACCGTATTCCTGCTGGAATACCTCGCCCGCATTTTCGCGGCGGCCGAGGACGAAGGCGAAGGAAGTGAGTGGGACAAGCGGTGGCGCTTCATCCGCTCGCCACTGGGCATTATCGACTTGCTCGTGGTTCTTTCCACCTTGATGCCACTCATCGTCGCAGATGCCGCAATGCTTCGGATGTTGCGACTGATGCGCGTGATTGCGGTCATGAAGTTCGGCCGCTTTTCATATGCCATCACCGAGTTGTGGCGGGCGATTTCCGACCGCATCGACGATCTCATCATCACCGCCGCAGTGGCATTCATCCTCGTCCTTTTTGGTGCCACCGCGCTTTACATGATCGAGGGGCACATCCAGCCCGAAGCATTCGGTTCAATCCCCCGCGCGCTGTATTGGGCGACCGTTACCTTGACGACCGTCGGCTATGGCGACGTGGTGCCCATCACCCCTCTGGGAAAGGTCTTTGCGGCGGGGCTCGCCATGTCGGGCATCGCATTCGTTGCCATGCCGACCGGCATTATCGTCGCCGCATTCTCAGATGCCATGCAGCGTCGACGCGATCACCTCATCGATGACATGCGCAGGCACCTCGAAGCGCTGGATATCGAGGACGAGCATATCGAAGCCAAAATCGCCGCGCTCGAACGATCGCGTTCACGGCCACGCCAGTGACGCGGCGCACGTCAGGCTGGCATAACCCGCTCAAAGCTTTATCCGACTGCCTTCAATGACCCGCGACCAGATCTTCGAATTCTTCCGGCGGCTTGCCGAAGACAATCCTTCGCCTGAGACCGAGCTGGAATACGGCAATTGCTACCAGCTGGTGGTCGCCGTGGCTCTGAGCGCACAGGCGACCGATATCGGCGTCAACAAGGCGACGCGGGCTCTGTTTCGCGAGGTGAAATCTCCGCAGCAGATGCTCGAACTGGGCGAGGAGGGGCTGAAGGAACACATCAAGACGATCGGCCTGTTCAACTCCAAGGCCAAGAACGTCATCGCGCTCTCGCAATTGCTCGTCGACGAATTCGGTGGCGAGGTGCCCGACCGGCGCGAAGACCTCGTCCGCCTTCCCGGTGTGGGACGCAAGACCGCGAACGTGGTGCTCAACTGCTGGTTCGGGCAGGAGACGTTTGCCGTCGATACCCACATCTTCCGCGTCGGCAATCGCACCGGCCTCGCCAAGGGCAAGACGCCGGATCAGGTCGAGGTCAAGCTGGAAAAGCGCGTTCCGCAACCCTTCCGCTTGGGCGCGCACCACTGGCTGATCCTGCACGGCCGCTACGTTTGCAAGGCACGCACGCCGGAATGCTGGCGGTGCAAGGTTGCCGATCTTTGCAGCTTCAAGAAGAAGGTGCTGGAAAAGCCCAAGGGACGCAAGGAAGCCACGTATACTTGAACCGGCGCCGCGGCTGCGGCATTTTCATGTCCGGGGAGAAGATGCGATGGATACTGACGTCGGCGGAATCCGGCCCACGGTGGCAAGCGATCTCAAGGTCTCGGACCTCGTCTCGGCGCTGGCAGCGGGATGGCGCGACTTTGCCGCGCGACCGGTCTTCGGCCTGTTCTTCGCCTCGTTCTATGTCGCGATCGGCGTAACGCTCTACTATCTCTTCATGGTGAGCGGACAGGCGCGCTGGCTCATCGCCTCCATCGCGGGCTTTCCCTTGCTTGCCCCTTTCGCCGCAGTCGGACTCTATGAAGTCAGCCGCAGGCGTGAACTGGGCATGGCGATGGACTGGGGCGCAATACTGGGAGCCATGCGTGGTCACGGGGACCAGCAGTTGCTCCTGATGGGCGGCTTCATCTTCGTCGGCTTCAGCTTCTGGGTGATCATCGCGCACATGATCTTTGCGATCTTCGTGGCGTCCGCCGGATTGGGTGAAGGCATGGAGTTCCTCCGCTCCGGCACCGGGCTGACAATGCTGGCAGTGGGCGGAGCCGTTGGCGCGATCATCGCCTATCTGTTCTATGCCATCACCGTCATGAGCCTTCCGATGCTCGTCGATCGAGATGTCGATTTCATCACTGCCATCATCACGAGCGTGGCAGCCCTGCGAGCAAACACGGGGGTTCTCCTGTTGTGGGCGCTGTTCATTGCCCTAGTGCTCTTCGTCGCCATCCTGCCGCTGTTTCTTGGCCTGCTGGTGGCATTGCCCGTGCTCGGGCATGCGACTTGGCATCTCTATCGGCGAACCGTATCGACGCCATGAGCCACCCGGCTTGCCATCCACACTTCGAAGGCGCAGTCTCGGCCGACATGCAGGGAGGACCCTCGAGATGATCAAGCGTGGAATTTTGCCATTCGCCCTTGGCGCCATCGTCATCATGTCCGCAGGCAGCGTTCAGGCCCAGGATGCGGCCGAAACTGCGGTCATCCTGAGCGGCGCGCCTGCGCAACAAAGCGGCGCGAGGTCGCTGGGCGATGCGATTTCCGGCGCCATGGGCCAGGTTGGCGAAGAAATCCGCGCCTCGCGCTCGAGCAATGGCAGCAGCGGCCCGGTCTATGCGCCCTCGCGAAGGGGCGGAGGTGGCACAACGACAACCTATTTCCCGATGGGCGGCCCGGTCGAGGCTGACGCTCTCGCCCATGCCGAAGTCGCTACCTATCGGCTCGAAAACGGTGTGCGGATGCGTGTAAGCGGGACATTCCTGCCCTCCGGAACCACCGTTTGCGAGGCGTTCTGCCCGGGAGGCTGACGCCTATTCCCGCGCCTACTGGTTGACGTCCGGATCGAGGTTGAGGCCGGCCCGCCCTTCCGATGAAGTGTGATGCGGAGCGACCGGTTCGTCGAGGTCCGGGTCGCGCATCGGCTGAAGCATACCTTCCCACTTGGTGATGACCCCGGTCGCCACTGCATTGCCGAGGACATTGGTCGCCGTACGGCCCATGTCGAGGAAGTGGTCGATGGCGAGGACCAGCGCGATCCCTTCGACCGGCAGATCGAACATGGCCAGAGTCGCGGCGATGACCACCAGGCTGGCGCGCGGCACGGCGGCGATGCCCTTGGAGCTGATCATCAGGGTCAGCAGGATTGCGATCTGCGTCCCGATCGACAGGTCGATGCCATAGGCCTGCGCGATGAAGATCGTCGCGAAGCTGGCGTACATCATCGAACCGTCGAGATTGAAGCTGTAGCCCAGCGGCACCATCAGGCCCGAGATGCGGCGCGGCACGCCGAAGCGGTCGAGCTGTTCGAACAGCTTGGGCATCGCCGCTTCGGATGAGGCGGTCGAGAAGGCGATCAACACCGGCTCTCGCACATAGCGGACCAGCGAGAAAACCCGGCTGCGAAGGAAGACGAAGCCGGCAAACAGCAGCAAAGCCCAAAGCAGCAGCAGCGCGAGGTAGAACTCGCCGAGCAGACGGGCATAGACGACGAGTATCCCGAGCCCGTTCTGCGCCACGACATTGGCGAGCGCGCCGAAGACCGCGAAGGGGGCGAAACGCATCACGTAGCCGGTGATCTCGAGCATCAGTTCGGCCAGCGCTTCGGCGCCCCTGACCAGGGGCTTGCCCTTCTCGCCGATGGCGGTCAGCCCCACGCCCGCAAAGAGCGCGAAGACGAGGATTTGGAGGACGTTGTTGTCGGCCATCGCGCCGATGACGTTTTTGGGAAAAACGTGCTCGATGAACTCGAAGAAATCGAGCTTCTTGACCTCGCCCACAGCCTGCGTCGGTGCGGTGACGTCGACTCCGACACCGGGCTGGAAGAGGTTGACCATGACGAGGCCGAGGCTGATCGAAATGAGGCTGGCAATGATGAACCATCCAATCGCCCTCACGCCTATCCGGCCCACGGCGCTGCTGTCGCCCATGTGGGCGAGGCCCGAAATGATAGTCGCCAGCACGAGTGGTGCGACCAGCATCTTGATCAGGTTGAGGAAGATATTGGAGAGCATCTGGAAGCCGCGAGCCCAGTCGTCGGTCGATGCGAGTCCGGCAAGAAGCCCCTGATTGACCAGCCAGCCCGCGACTACGCCAAACACGAGGCCGACGAGAATGCAGGCGGTCAGGTGGCGCGAGAGGTAATAAAAGAGCCAGCCCAACGCCGACTGCGGCTTCTCCACCGGCAATGCCTGTTCAACGCCCGTACCGGCCATGCGACCCCTCCCGTATTGTCTCCAGCGCCAAGGGCTAACAGGGCAAGCGGTCAGCGCGCAAGGGCAGCAAGCGCAATCCGGCGATAAATCCTCGCCAGCACAGCAAGGTCTTCGATGGCCACCGCCTCATCGCGCTTGTGCATCGTCGCGTTGCACAGGCCGAATTCGATCACCGGGCAGACGGCGCGCAGGAAACGCGCGTCGGAAGTGCCACCGGTGGTCGACGGCTCGGGGTCGATCCCGGTCTCCGCCTTCACGGCCTCGGCGACGATGGCGCTGAATTCGCCAAGCGGTGTGAGGAAGGGTTCGCCCGAAATGACGGGGCGCGCCGTGCCGCCATGTCGTTCCGCAATCTCGGTGACGAGTGCAGACAACTCCGCGCCGGTATGATTGTCATTGAACCGGATCGAGAGGCGCGCTCTGGCATGCGAGGGAATGACGTTGGTGGCTGGATTACCGACCTCCATGTCCGTGATCTCGAGGTTCGACGGCTGGAACCAGTCGTTCCCCTCATCGAGCACGAGGGCGTCGAGTTCAGCGAGCATCGCAACGAGCTTCGGGATCGGGTTGTCGGCGAGGTGGGGATAGGCGACATGCCCTTCCTTTCCCTCCACCTCGAGCCAGATGTTGAGCGAACCGCGCCGTCCGATCTTCATCATGTCGCCGAGGCGATGGACGCTGGTCGGTTCGCCGACGAGGCACAGGTCGGGCGTGTGACCTGCCGCGGCCATGAAGTCGATGAGCGCGCGCGTGCCGTGGAGTGCCGGACCTTCTTCGTCCCCGGTAATGATGAAGCTGATCGTACCAGCGTCGGCAGGGATGTCGGCAACTGCATCCACCATGCAGGCGATAGAGCCCTTCATGTCGACCGCGCCGCGACCGTAGAGCAGGTCTCCGCGGACTTCGGGTTCGAAGGCGCCGGTGGTCCAGCCTTGGCCGGGAGGCACGACGTCGAGGTGCCCGGCAAAAGCGAAGTGCTTTGAACCCGGCGGGCCATGGCGGATCGCGAAGAGGTTTTCGACGGGAGCATCGGGCGTCCCGGGTGCGCCGTCGCCGCGAATGAAACGCTTTATCTCAAAGCCGAACGGAGCGAGCAGTGACTCGAACGCATCAAACACTGCGCCTGTCGCAGGCGTTACGCTGGGCGCGGCAATCAGCCGCTTGGCGAAGTCGAGGACTTGGGTCATGAACGCCTCGCTAGCAGGAGTGCGCGCCCATGCCCAAGCTCGATCTCGATGCCATCCCCCAGACCAATGCGACGGGTTATCCCGCGCCATTCGATGCCGAGGTCCAGGGACGCTGGTATCGCCGCCTCGCCCCTGTCGCCGGGCTGACCCGAATGGGTGCGAGCCATGTCACGCTCGAGCCGGGCGCCTACTCGTCGCAGCGACACTGGCACCGGCTCGAGGACGAGTTGCTGGTCATGCTCGACGGCGAAGCGGTGCTGATCGAAGACGAGGGCGAGACCGTGATCCGTCCGGGCGACGTGCTGGCGTGGGCAGCCGGAGTCGAGAACGGCCATCGCCTCCACAACCGAACCGACCAGCCGTGCATCTTCGTCGCCATCAGCGCGGGGGATGATGACGATTCGGGCGAATATCCCGATATCGACATGGTCTTCGACGCCGAAGGCTACGCCCGCAAGGACGGCACGCGCTATCCGACAAAACGACTGCCCTAGTTGCGCTGCGGTTCCGGCAAGGGGCCGGGCGCAAAGGCCGCATCGAGATATTCGGCCATGCGGATGCCTGCCTGCGTCACGCGGCGTTGCGAGATGGGAATGGCGCGCTCGATATCGTCCTGCGTGAGCGCCGTTTCCTTCGGCAAAGCGCCTTCGCAAGGTTCGCAGTCGAAGGCCTCGGGATAGACAAACCCCTTGGCGATTTCCCAGCTTTCGCGCCCCCATACCGCCGCGTCGCCGCCGCCGAGCTCAGCCCGTTCGGTTTCCGAATAGCGCCGGACGAGCGAGGGTTGCGCACTGGTGATGGCACGCTCTGCCAGTGGGCCATCCCAAATCCAGTGGAGGTTGAGGCTCGGCACGATGCCGTAATCGGTCACCCGGTCGTTGCCGCCACGATCCTCGAAATCGCCCGAGTGCAGCGGCATGTGAATGTCGCCGATGAAGTGGACGAGAAAGGCCAGCGCCTCCAGCCGGACGTTGTCGGGCAGGCCCTCGTCGGCGAGGATGCGCTGGTTGCGTTCGATCTGAGCGGAGACGCAATTGCCGCCGCTGCAGTTCTTGCGCACGTCATAGTCCTGCGTGACCGGCTCGGTCTGGTAGTGCCAGGCGAAGGTATAGCCCCAGCGCCAGCTCTCGCCGCGCAGGCAATCGGGCCAGGTCGAGGCATCGCCCAGCGTCCTGAGCGCGCACCCCGGCGTTCCCAGTTGCGGCGCCGCGCGCAGCAGCTTCGCAATCTTCACCCGCGTTTCGGGTTTCACATTCTCGAGCGCGATTTCGGCGGTGACGTTGTGCGCATAGAAACCCCAGGCCTGCGCCTGCGCGGGAATAACGAGCGCAGCCGCCGCCGCAATTACGTTCAGCCCACTGTTTCGTATTGTTCGATGACCCATTCTTCGTCCTCGGCCGCGTTGATCCAGGCCTGCATCCATTCGTGTTCCCACACCGCTTCCATGTAGGAGATGGCAAAGCCCGGTACGGGGATCTGGTAGGTGATGAACCGCGACACGACGGGGGCAAAGAATACGTCGGCCGCGCCGAAAGTGCCGAACAGGAACGGCCCGCCGCTGCCGAAGCGGCTGCGAGCTTCTGCCCAGAGGCCGAGGATGCGCAGGATGTCTGCCTTGCAAGCCTCGCTCGGCTCGAACCCGTCGAAGCGCTTGCGTACGTTCATCGGGCACTCGCCGCGCAAATTGGCAAAGGAGGAGTGCATTTCCGCGACCATCGATCGCGCCATGCCGCGCGCCGTGTCATCCTTGGGCCAGAAGCGGTCCCGTCCGACCTTGTCAGCGAGATATTCCATGATCGCGAGGCTGTCCCAGACAACGACCTCGCCGTCCCACAGCAGCGGCACCTTGCCGGACGAAGGCCGGATCTGGCCGTCATTGCGATCGGCTTCCCAGTTCTCGCCGAACAACGGGACGATGATTTCCTCGAACGACAGGCCCGACTGCTTCGCCGCTAGCCAACCGCGCAGGCTCCAGCTGGAATAATTCTTGTTTCCGATCACGAGTTTCATGCGCGTCCCACCTTTCGCTGTCGGCGCGGTAGAGGTTCAGCTTCCGCCTGTCGAGGATGAACGTTGCGGCTTTGCGACCGGCGACTTCAGCGCTAGACGAGTGGCATGAGCCTGCGCCCTTTCCACCTCGCCTTTCCCGTCGACGATCTCGCCGCCGCACGCGCATTCTATGGCCAGGCCATGGGCTGTGCCGAAGGCCGCAGCAGCGATGAGTGGATCGACTTCGACTTCTACGGCCACCAGATCGTCGCGCACCTCGCGCCGGGCCAGGCAGGCGATCGCGCTGCCAATCACGTCGACGGCCACGGCGTGCCGGTGCCGCATTTCGGCATCGTTCTGAAAATGGAGGACTGGGAGGAACTCGCCGGGCGACTGACTGCAGCAGGCGTCGAATTCGCGATCCCCCCGACGATCCGCTTCAAGGGCCAGCCCGGCGAGCAGGCGACGATGTTTTTCCGCGACCCGAGTGGAAATGCGCTGGAGATGAAGGCCTTCGCCAGCGACGATATGCTTTTCGCGACCTAGGCGCACCCAAAAGGCGACATGCGGTTGACGACCCGATTTCGCCAGCTGCCGCCTAACCAGTTTTGCCCCACATATCGGCGCAGCCACCTGGCCTGCCTGTCACTTCGGCGAGGAAGTGTCGCATCTCTGGTAGAGGTCTCGCCTCAATTGCCGAGCCACTCGAAGCTGATCTCTCCCCTCTGCCCTTCCGGGGCAAGCGTAACACGGAGGGCTTCAAGCAGAGGCGGCAGCGTCTGCGTGAAGGCGTAGGGCGGATTGACGATGAAGAGACCTGCGCCGTTATAAATGCCAGGCTGCTCCGCATCATACAGCCAATGCTCGATGCTCATCAATTTGGGTATGCCCAGCCGGCGCAGCTGCTGCTTCCACCGCACATGCGTGGCGCGATCCTTCAGCGGATACCAGATCACCGTCACCCCATGCGCCCATTTGCGCCGGGCAGCGGCAAGCGTGTCCGTGATCCGTGCGCGTTCGTCCGTCTGTTCGTAGGGCGGGTCGACCACCACCACACCGCGCGGCGTCCGGGTCGGCAGCATTGCCAGCCACAGCTCATACGCGTCGCGCTGATGCACCGCGGCGGACGTGTCCCGCATCGCGGCACGCAGCGCCTTGGCATCCTCCGGATGCTTCTCGTTGAGGATCAGGACATCCTGCTCACGCAAGAGCTGCGCCAGAATGCGCGGGCTACCGGGATAGAGCCGCGGCTCCGGCCCGAGGTTCACCGCCTGTACCGTAGCGCGATAGTCGTCGAGCAAGGGGCTCGCATCGGCAAAGGCTCGCAATACGCCTTGCGCTGCCTCGCCGGTGCGTTTCGCCTGGTTGCCGTGAAGATCGTAAATCCCGCAGCCGGCGTGGGTGTCCATGATCGTCAGCGCACTCGGCTTTTGCTGCAGCGCCCGCACGAGGGCGATCAGCAGGCTGTGCTTCACGACATCGGCGCTGTTTCCGGCATGGAATGAGTGGCGGTAGTTCATGGGACGCCACCGCCTTTAGACGAGCCTGCGGTTGCGCCTAGACGAAAATTTCCTCGAATTGTCCCGGCGCGATCCCTTCGACCGTCCAGTCACCGATCGACCAGCGCACCAGCCTCAGGGTGGGCAGCCCAACAGCCGCCGTCATACGCCGCACCTGCCGGTTACGCCCTTCGCGGACGGTGATCTTGAGCCAGCTATCGGGAATGGACTTGCGCTGGCGTATCGGCGGATCGCGTGGCCACAGATCCGGTGCGTCGATGCATGCGACCTCTGCCGGCAGTGTCATGCCGTCCTTGAGACGGACGCCTTGCCGCAAACGCTCCAGTTCCGGTTCCTGCGGATCGCCTTCGACCTGTACGAGGTAGGTCTTCGGCAGCTTGAACCGCGGATCGGCAATGCGCGCCTGCAGCCGCCCGTCGTCCGTAAGCAGCAGTAGTCCCTCGCTGTCCCGATCGAGCCTCCCGGCTGGGTAGACGCCCTTCACCGCAATGAAGTCCGACAATGTCGCGCGCATCGTCGGCGATCCGCGGTCAGTGAACTGAGACAGGACGCCGAAAGGTTTGTTGAACAGGAGCAGCCGGGACATCCTGGCTCCATATCGCTCGAATGAGCCTATGTCTTCAGACCCCGGCGTCCGCCAGCACAGCCGCCCGCAAAGCGCCGATGCCCATGCCCTTCTCGCTCGAGGTGACGTGCACCTCGGGATAGGCGGCGACGTGCTTGCGCGCCTCGGCCTCGGTCGCAGCAACGACCTTTTCCAGCTCGCTCGCCTTCATCTTGTCGGCCTTGGTCAGCACGACGCGGTAGCCGACAGCCGCCTGGTCGAGCATCTTCATCATCTCGCGGTCGACGTCCTTGGGGCCGTGTCGCGCATCGACCAGCACCAGCGTGCGGGCAAGCGCTGGGCGGCCACGCAAGTAAGTGCGGACCAGTTCCTTCCATTTCTCGACAACCTTCACCGGTGCCTTGGCAAAGCCGTAGCCGGGCATGTCGACGAGGCGGAACAGGGTGGGGTCGCCGACCTCGAAAAAGTTCAGTTCCTGCGTGCGGCCTGGCGTCACTGAGGCGCGTGCGATGGCCTTGCGCCCCGTGAGCGCGTTGAGCAGCGAGCTCTTGCCGACGTTGGAGCGTCCGCAGAACGCGATTTCCGGCACGTCGGGCTCGGGGAGGAATTTGAGCTGCGGAGCCGAGAGAAGAAACTCCACCCGGCCCGAGAACAGCTTGTTCGCCCGCTTTTCGAGCGTGAGGAGCTCTTCCTCGTCCATCAGCCTGCCTTGGCCGCTTCCCTGGCCTTTGCAGCCTTTTCCTCGTCAGCCGCGGCCTTGAGCTGCGGATGCTTGGAATAAAGGTACTTCTGCTGTGCCAGCGTCAGGATGTTCGAGGTGACCCAGTAGAGCAGCAGGCCCGCCGCGAACGGAGCCATGACGAACATCAGCACCCAGGGCATGATGTTGAAGATCTGCTGCTGCACGGGGTCCATCGCGCTGGGGTTGAGCTTGAAGGTCAGCCACATCGTCACGCCGAGCAGCACGCCCAGCACGCCGAGGCCGAAGATCATCATCAGCCAGCTCGGCACGGTGATC
Organism: Qipengyuania soli; assembly: GCF_015529805.1. Taxonomy (NCBI): domain Bacteria; kingdom Pseudomonadati; phylum Pseudomonadota; class Alphaproteobacteria; order Sphingomonadales; family Erythrobacteraceae; genus Qipengyuania; species Qipengyuania soli. The sequence goes on from NZ_CP064654.1 coordinate 2,155,242, forward strand.
CCGCCGATCGAGAGCAGCGCGGCAAGGTTCGCCGGATCGGGCGCCGAAAGGTCGCTGATCCAGAGGAACTTCTGGTGGCGCATCTCGATGCCTAGCACGAGCACCTTGTAGAGCGCGAAGAAGACCGGGATCTGCAGCAGCATGGGAAGGCAGCCCGCGACCGGGTTTACCTTCTCGCGCTTGTAGAGCTCCATGATCTCCATCTGCTGCTTCTGCTTGTCGTCCTTGTACTTCTCCTGGATCGCCTTCATCTTCGGCTGGATGGCCTTCATCGAAGCCATAGAGGCGAAGCCCTTCTGGGCGATCGGGAACATCAGGCCGCGCACGATCACGGTCAGCAGGATGATGGCGATGCCGAAGTTGCCGACCGCTTCGAACAGCGTCCGCAACAGCCACAGCATCGGCTTTTCGAACCAGCGGAACCAGCCCCACTCGATGGCGAAGCCGAACTTCTCGATCCCCGCATTCTGATACTGGTCGAGCACCACGCTTTCCTTCGCACCGGCATAGAGCCGCGAGGTGGTGGTGAGCTTCTTGCCGGCAGGAACGGTGACCGGTTCGTAGATCATGTCGGCGCGATAGGTCTCGTTGCCCATGGCGCGGAAAGTGGTTTCGGGCGCAAGGCCGTCCTGCGGGACAAGCGCCGAAAGCCAGTAGATGTCGGTGAATCCCGCCCAGCGCGTGCGTCCTTCGGGAGTGACCTTCTTGTCCTCGTCGAGCGTGGAATAATCGATGTCGTAATCGGCGGTGTCGCCGAACACGCCCATCGGGCCCGAATGCGCGATCCAGATGTCCTGGCTGGCAGTCTTGCTGGTGCGGTTGACCAGGCCGAACGGCTGGAGGACCACCGGATTGGTACCGCCGTTGGACACCGACTGCGCGGCGGTGAGCATGTAGTTGTCATCGATCGAATAGCGGATGGCGTAGGTCAGCCCTTCGCCATTGTCCCAGGTCAGGGTGACCGGCGCTTCCTTGGTCAGCACCTTGCCGTCGGCGGTCCAGACGGTCTGGGGACCGGGTACCTTGAGGTTGGAGCCGACCCAGCCGAACTGGGCGAACTGCTGCGCGGGCGTGCCGTTGGGGGAGAAGATGCGAACCGGTTCGCTATCCTTGCCGGTGCCTTCCATGTGGTCCTTGAGCACGATGTCATCGACCACGCCGCCCTTGAGGTTGATCGACCCGGCCACGCGCGGCCCATCGATCTTCACGCGGTCGGGCGAGGAAAGCGCGGTCTTGAGATCCGCCTTCTCGAGCGCCTGCAGCGTCGGGTCGACGAGCCCGCCGGTGCGGGTGTGCTGGGTCTTGGCGGTGGCCGCCTGCTCGCTGGGAGTGTCGGCCTTGTCCTCTACCAGCGCCTGCTCGGGCTGGGGGTAGAAGTAGTTCATCGCATAGTCCCACCCGATGAGGAGCAGGAATGAAAGCGCGATGGCCAGGATCAGGTTGCGCTGGTTTTCCAAGGTCGGTCCCGTCTAGTTCAATCGAAAATCGTAATGTGGGAAGGTGTATCAGGCTTTCAATACACCGGCGCTATGGCACCGGGTCATGGCCGTGTCCGCCCCAAGGGTGGCAGCGCATTATACGCTTAGTCGCCAACCATCCACCCTTGATCGCGCCATATTTTCCCAGTGCCTCGATCGCGTACTGGCTGCACGAGGGCGCATAGCGGCAACTGGGCGGCAGGATCCGGCTGGGACCCCACTGCCACAGGCGGGCGATGAAGATAAAGACATGCTTCATGCGCGGCGGCTCCTCTGGTGGCGAGGCGGACGCGGGCGATCGCCCTTGCCCTCGCTCGCACGGGCGAGCGCTGCGGACAGTTCGTCCTTCAGCGTGGCGAAATCGCGTTCTACCCCGCCCTCGCGCCCGATCAGGATGTGATCGTGATCCGGCAACCCTTGCTCGGGCAGCGCTGCCCACAGCAATTCGCGGAAGCGTCGCTTCATCCGGTTGCGCACGACGGCGTTGCCGATTTTCTTCGTCACAGTGATCCCGAAGCGCTTGCCCTTCCCGCCGTTCGGGTTGGCGAGCAGCACGAATCCCGGTCGCGCGACCCTGAGGCCCCGATTCGCGGCGAGGAAGTCGCTGCGCTTGCGGATCACGGATAGGCTCGGGTGCATGGATGCCAGATACGCAAAACGGGCCCCCGATGGGAGCCCGCTCGCATTCGTCCGTCGATCGCCGCGCACAAGCGCAGCGAATCAGCTCAGGCGCAAAGCTTCTTGCGGCCGCGGGCGCGACGGGCGCGAAGCACCTTGCGGCCACCCGGGGTCGCCTTGCGCGCGAAGAAACCGTGGCGACGCTGGCGCACGAGGTTCGAGGGCTGGAAAGTCCGCTTCATCGGAAGTGTCCTACAAAAATCTTCTGGTTCCGGCGGCGCGAGACGCCACCAACAAAAAGGGCCACCCGGGCGGGGTGACCGCTTGAATGGCGCGCGCATAAGGAAGCGCGCCCGCTACGTCAAGAGAAAGTCATGTCGGAATAGGCCAGTTTGGGTGCCTGCTGTGCGGGCGGTTCCACCACCGCCTGTGCCGGAGCGGGCGCAGCCCAGCGGCGCATGTCCTGCGCCTCGAGCCACAGTGCCTCGGCATGGGGCACCGAGTTGGTAAAGGCGTAGAATGCGCGCGCCTGCCGCTCGCCCATTCCCATCTCGCGATAATAAGAGATGTACTTGAGGTTCTCTGGTGCGTTTTCGCCGAAATCGCCAGCTTCGCGTCCGTATTCGTCCATCCAGCTATGCACCGCGAACTCTGCCCCGTCGGCAATGTCGCGCTCAACACCGGCGAGGAACAACTCTACCGCGCCGGACCGGACCGAACCGATCGGCGGGACGTGCGTGACCATATGCGCGGCACGGATCATCCGTCCGAGTTCCATGTTGGCCTTGTCGTCGCGCGTACCCGGGCACTCGACCATGTCGACCTGGACCAGGTCGGGAAAGGCACGGCGCATGGCGGCAAAGACGGCGGGCGTGTCGTGCCCCGTCTCGTCAACCAGCGCGACTCGACGCGAATCGAGGACGAGGAAGGGACCGAAGCGGGCGATGCCCCGCCGATAATCGCGAAAACTGCGATCGACCGCCGGACGGGCGGTGGCGGGAACAGGTGCGAATTCGCTTCGACCCGGAATGGCGAAGCGCAGGTTCGTGAAATCGGCACCCGCCGTATCGCGAACCACCCCGATCCGGCGCGCATCCTCCACGGCCAACTGGGCCAGCGGTTGCGCAGCCAGTACCACCGGCACAGTCATGATGCTCAGCGACTGCGCGCTCGCCGGAGCGGCAAGCGCGAGGCCGAAAACCGAGCAGACAAGGCTGGCTATTCGAAGCATTCGGCAGGATTGCTCCCCGGCATCTTGCCAGCTTCCAAAGGCACGTGCCTAAAGCGGGGTTAACGGCATCCCTTCTCCACCGATGCGGAGGCTGTTCCTCTCGACAAATCAGGTGTTTGCAGCCATCGCCACGTATGAATACGGGGTTGGGGGTTAACGCTGGTCGCACTGGTCAAAACGGTCGCTTACCTCGGGCTGGAAGCCCGCGGGGTAGAGGTGCAATGCTCGGTCGCGCCGGGACTGCCGAACTTCAATATCGTCGGTCTGGCAGACAAGGCGGTGGGGGAGAGCAAGGAACGCGTCCGCGCCGCGCTCGCCGGAATGGGCCTCGCCCTTCCGCCCAAACGGATCACCATCAACCTGTCGCCCGCCGACCTGCCCAAGGAGGGTTCGCACTACGACCTGCCCATCGCACTCGCCCTGCTGGCCGCGATGGGGGTCACCGATGCCGAACAGTTGTGCGACTGGATAGCCGTAGGCGAACTCGCCCTCGATGCGCGGATCGTGCCGTCACCGGGCGTGCTCTTGGCGGCGATCCATGCCAGCGAGGCCGATGTCGGGCTCATCTGCCCCAGGGCCCAGGGTTCCGAAGCGCGGTGGGCGAGCGACATCCCGGTCTGCGCCGCCCCGGACCTTACGAGCCTGCTCAATCACCTCAAGGGCACGCAGCGCCTGCCCGATCCCGAGCCGGGGTTGGTTGACGAGCCGGGCATCGGGCCCGACCTGAAGCAGGTGAAAGGCCAGGAAACCGCCAAGCGTGCGCTCGAGATCGCTGCGGCTGGCGGACACAATCTGCTGATGGTCGGCCCTCCGGGTGCGGGCAAGTCGCTGCTGGCCAGCTGCCTTCCCGGCATCCTCCCGCCACTAACCCCGCCCGAAGCGCTCGAAGTCAGCATGGTCCAGTCGGTTGCGGGGACGCTCGAGGATGGCCGGATCAGCCGTGCGCGGCCGTTCCGCGCGCCGCATCATTCGGCGAGCATGGCTGCACTGACCGGCGGCGGATTGCGAGTGAAGCCGGGAGAGGTAAGCCTCGCGCATCTCGGCGTGCTGTTCCTCGACGAACTGCCCGAATTCCAGCGCGCGGTGCTCGATTCGCTGCGCCAGCCGCTCGAAACCGGGAAGGTCGACGTCGCGCGTGCCAATGCTCACGTGACATTTCCCGCCAACGTCCAGCTGGTCGCTGCGATGAATCCGTGCCGTTGCGGGCACCTGGGGGATGCGGCGCTGGCGTGCAGCCGTGCGCCGCGATGCGCCGCCGACTACCAGAGCAAGGTGTCCGGTCCGATGCTCGACCGGATCGACCTGCATGTGGAGGTCGATCCGGTGAGTGCCATGGACCTCGCTCTGCCCCCGCCTGCCGAAGGGAGCGCGGAGGTAGCCGCCCGGGTGCTCAAGGCGCGCGCGATTCAGACCGGGCGCGCGGAGCAAACGCGCGCGCGAACCAATGCCGACCTGCAGGGCGATGCTCTAGAGAAGTTCGCGACGCCCGACGAGCCTGGCCGCCAGCTACTGATGCAGGCGGCGAGCGCGATGCGCCTGTCGGCCCGCGGCTACACGCGGATGCTGCGCGTCGCGCGCACGATCGCCGACCTTGCGGGAATGGAAACGGTCGGTCGCATTCACATCGCCGAAGCACTCAGCTACCGCAGGCATGCGCCGCGCGCCTGAAGTCAGTGGTCCTCGGTCAGGTCGAGGTTGAGCTTGACCGTCTCGTGCTCGCGGTCGCCCTCGAACTTCTTGAGGAATTCCTCGATCGGCATGGCCTGGCTGCGATCGACCATGGGATTCGACTTGGCCATCTCCACCGCCTTCAACTCGTCGGGCGTCATGCGCACGTGGATATAGGGCATCCAGACATCGCCATAGTCGGCCTTCTGATACCAGACGTCGAGGATGTCGTAGGACGCCCACGAGCCGGTGGGTTCCTGCAAGCGGATACCTTCGCCAATGCGCGGCACGGTGACCACCTTGATACGGAAGACCGTCTGGTGCGTCTCGTTCTGGATTTCGATGTCGATCACGTGTCGCGGGGTCCGGCTGTACCAATGGGAATCGGGAATTCCCTCTCTGGTGGCAGCGACGTATTGAGATCGCTTTAACGATGACGTCACGCAGCCATGGGCGATTGTGACGTCACTCTTGCGCGGCTATTTGAAGCGCGAATGCATTCCCCCCAATCTCGGAGTCGCGACGAAGACAGGCGTTTGCGCCTGGCTGACTGGTGTCGCGAGCGGTACGCCGGTCTCGATCCGGAGTGGCGGCGCAAGGCGGTGGGCCTTTCACTCGCCGTAGGCATCGAGGCCCTCTTGGTTCTGTTGCTGCTGTCGCTGGGCATCGTGAACCGCGAACCGGTGCCAATGAGCGATTCTCTGGTTACCGTGACCATGAGCGAGAATCCCGCTGAAGAAGACGAGCCATCCGAAGCCAGGTCATATCCTGCAGAAGATTCCCCTGCTTCCCAGGCCCCGCAGCCCCCGCAGGAAGAAGAGCCGGTCCAGCAACCGACGGACGCCCGCCAAACGCCCGTCCCGGCGCTGATCGCGGTTTCCCCCGACAGCATGCGATCGCTCGACATTTCGCGGGCTCAGCCCTCCAGGCCTATCGTCGGCGCGCAACCCTATGGTCCTGTCGACACTGCGCGCCCCGGTGACTCGCAACGCATTGCCGGAAGCGGACCCAATGGCGAACCACTTTACGCCGCGCGCTGGTACCGCGAGCCGACCGACCAGGAATTGCAGGGCTACCTGTCGACGGCTTCTGGTCCAGGATATGCCTTGATCAACTGCCAGACCGCACCGCAGTATCGCGTGGAGAATTGCGTGCTGGTGTCCGAGGGGCCGCAAGGCTCGAACATGGGGCGAGCGGTTCTGGCCGCGGCCTGGCAATTCAAGGTGCGTCCGCCGCAGATAGGTGGGCGTCCCCAAGTCGGGGAATGGGTACGGATCAGGATAACGTACGATGTGAGACCGGCTGTCCCGCCCTACTCGCGCTGATCAGGCCGCGTCCTTGGCCTTGCGGATCGCACCGAGGTCAACGACATCGCCGTTCGCGAGCGAACCTTCTGCTGTCGCGCGGCTGCCGTCGGCGCGGATACCAAGATTGTTGCGCTCGACGAGCCAGAGATCCTGAGGACCGAGGATCCGGCCATCGTGACTGAGGATGGAGGTCGGCCCGATGGGCAGACGGTCGCGTTCATCGACCAGAACCGGGTTTTCGACAACTTCGGAACCGTATTTCTGACCCCACTGGCGCAACGCAACCATGGCAGGGAGCAAATCGAAGCCCTTCTCGGTCAGGCGATATTCGATTTTGCGACGGTCTTCGGCGCAGGGATCGCGCTTGAGAATGCCATGTTCGACCAGTTTGGCGAGCCGATTGGAGAGAATATTGCGGGCGATTCCCAGTTCGGTGAGGAATTCCTCGAAATGGTGCAAACCGTTGAAACTGGCGCGAAGGATCATGAAGCTCCATCGTTCGCCCATGACTTCAAGAGCTTGCGGCAGGCCGCATTCGGTCAGTTCACGCAAAGGTTCGCGAAGGTCGCCCATTTTTTTCAGTCCTCTTCCAGAAACCTATCTAGCGCGAAAATCGCCGATGCCAAAAAATTTTTCCACGAAAGGGTTGCAATGCGCAACTTAGTTTTATAGGTAGCGATTCGCAACTGGTTGCTATTTGAAACTCAATTGCACGAATGGCAAGCCCTGTTGAGAAAATTGCAAGCGTAAAGGACCTCCCCATGGCCATCACTCTCCCCCGCTCGGTCAACATCGGCGCAATCGTCGCCGCATTCGCATATACCTCGCTGACCTTCGGCGCTGCCGTTGCGCCGGCCCCGGCAGAAGCCGCCGGCAACCAGGTGTTCTACACCGCACAGCTCGCCAAGCCCGTCGAAAAGGCCACCACCACCGTCGCTGGCGGTGTCGTGTGGAGCTGCAAGGGCGATACCTGCATCGCTGCAAAGGGCGCTTCGCGTCCGTTGCGCGTGTGCCGCGAACTCCAGAAGGAACACGGCGAAATCGCCGGCTTCACCGCCAAGGGTGAAGAACTGGCCGCCGATAACCTTGCAAAGTGCAACGGCTGATCGGATCCTGACGAACTTACCCCCCACCCCTCTCCATCGGTGGGATTCCTCCAGGGCTCTGGCAGCAATGCCAGGGCCCATTTTTCATGCGCTTAAATCAGCCCACGCGTCCCAAGGTCGGCTTCCAGCGTCTGCGCGTCGGCAAAATGATGCACCTGCCAGCCGCAGGCCTTGGCTGATTCCACATTGGCGAGGCTGTCATCGATGAAGAGCATGGCATTCGCGGGGTGGCCGAAACGCCTTTCTGCAAGTTCGAATATTGCGGGATCGGGTTTCGCCAGCTTCTCTTCGCCAGAAACGACGATGTCGCGAAACACGTCGAAGACGGGTGCTGTCGGACGGAACTCGGCCCAGAACTCGGCTCCGAAATTGGTGATCCCGAAAATCGGCACCCCGCGAGCATCGAGCCTCGAAACAAGGTCATGGCTGCCGGGCACGGGTCCCGGAATCGTTTCGTTGAACCGCGTCGCATAGGCACGCAACGCCTCTGCATGATGCGGATATTCGGCGATACGGGCCGGAACCATTTCCGCTAGCGGCACGCCGGCATCGTGCTGCGAGTGCCATTCGACGGTAACGACCTCCTCGACCAGCTCGCGCAGCCGCTCCGGGTCGCTCTCGACCTTGCGCATCAGGAGCGCAAGGTCCCACTGATAGAGGACCTTGCCTACATCGAACACGACAGCCTGGATCGCCATTCCCGTCACCTCAAACGCGAACGGCCCGAACTCCCTTCGGAGCCGGGCCGGTCAGCAAGACATGCACCGCGCGGGGCGCGGCGCGCCGAATCAGCCCTGGCGGGCCTTGAAGCGGCGGTTGGTCTTGTTGATGACGTAAGTGCGCCCGCGGCGACGGATCACGCGGCAATCCCGGTGGCGGTCCTTGAGCGACTTGAGGCTGTTGCGGATCTTCATAGGTCTTCTCGTCAAATAAATACGCGCCGGAGATGGGCCCCCGACGCGGCAAATTCAAGCGCGCCCGTTAGCGGCGAGGGTGATTCCCGTCAACCGTCTCCGCGCATTTCGGCAAGTCGCCGTTCCCACTGCAGCGCGTGGCTGACGATGATGTCGAGATCGGCAAAGCGCGGCTGCCACGGCAAGGTGGCGCGAATGCGCGAGGGATCGGAGATCAGCTGGCCCGGATCGCCCGCACGGCGCGGCTCCATCCTGCGCACGATCGTCTGGTTGGTCACTCGGTCGACCGCGTCGAGGACTTCGAGGACCGAGAAACCGCGTCCGTAGCCGCAGTTCATCGTCAACGAACACTTCGGTTGCTCGATCAGTGCCTCGAGAGCGAGGACGTGTGCGGCCGCAAGATCGCTCACGTGGATGTAATCGCGCACCCCGGTGCCATCGCGCGTGTCGAAATCGGTGCCGAATACCGCCACGTGGTCGCGCTTGCCAGTCGCCGCCTCGCAGGCGACCTTGATCAGGTGCGTCGCCCCTGCGGTCGACTGGCCCGTGCGCCCGTCGGGATCGGCCCCGGCAACGTTGAAATAGCGCAGGGCGCAGAAGTTGAAGCCGTGCGCCGCGCTAGCATCGGCGAGCATGCGCTCGGTCATCAGCTTCGACCAGCCGTACGGATTGATCGGCTCCTTGGGCGTATCCTCTGTCACCGCCTCGACTTCGGGCACACCATAGGTCGCCGCGGTCGAGCTGAAGATGAAGTGGTCCACCCCGCCCTTCACCGCCGCCTCGATCAGGGCGCGGCTCTTCACCGTGTTGTTGTCGTAATACTTGAGCGGGTTCTCGACCGATTCCGGCACCACGATCGAGCCGGCAAAATGCATGATCGCCTTGGTGCCCTGCTCGCGGAAAATGCGCGCCAACAGGTCGGCGTCGGCGATGTCGCCTTCATAGAGCGGGACGCCTTCGGGAATGGCGAAGGCGAAGCCGGTCGACAAGTTGTCGATCACTGCCACGCTCCAGGCGGCATCGCGCAGGGCGAGGACCGCGTGGCTGCCGATATACCCTGCCCCGCCGGTGACCAGCACCGGGACTTTGCCGTTTTCGTCCATGGCTCGCCGAGTAGCATACGATTTGGTAACGGCAAGTTGTCTAGGGGCGCCGCCAAGCGTCCCGGAGCGCAAAACGGTCGCCATGCGTTGCATGGATACCGTGGTGCGACGAGAGAGACGCGAAAGGATCGCAAGATGAGACATCCACTTCCCGCCGTGGCGCTGGCCGCCACCCTCGCCCTTGGCGCCTGCGCTACACCGCCGGGCCCGGTCGAGGTCACGCGCTTCGTTGCGCCGGAACGTGTCGGCCAGCTGGGTCAAGGCACGGTCTTCGTGGAGAGCCTCGCCGGTTCGCAAGGCGATACCCTTGCGCTGGCACCCTACAAGGCCGCAGTTGCCGCAGAACTCAAGCGGCTTGGTTACGTCGAGGCCGATCGTGCGGGCGCAAGCCAGGTCGCGCAGGTATCGGTCGAAAAATACACGCTGGCCGCAGGCGGCAAGCGCAGCCCGGTCAGCGTCGGAGTCGGCGGTTCCACCGGCAGCTACGGCTCGGGCGTGGGCCTTGGCATCGGCATCAACCTTGGCGGAGGAGAGAAGGATCGGCTGGGCACCACGCTCACCGTCCGCATCACCGACAAGGCCACGCAGGCGAGCCTGTGGGAAGGTCGCGCCGATTTCCGCCCGCCGGAGAATTCACCCCTTGCGCGCACGCAGGCGAACGCCCAGACGGTCGCCTCCGCGCTGTTCCGGGAGTTTCCGGGCAACAATGGCGAAACGATAGAAGTGAAGGTTAGCGAGTGAGCGATATCAGGATCGATACCCAGTTCGACAGCGGCAACATCGAAGTGCTGTCGACCTCGGGGGCAAAGGCGAAGCTGGCCGTACGCAAGGACCACATGAGCGAATTCGCGCAGTGGTTCCATTTCCGCGTCGCTGGCGCTGCCGGTCGCGAGCTCGAACTCAAGATCACCGGTCTCAACGACAGCGCCTATCCCGGCGGCTGGCCCGACTACGATGCCTGCGTTTCGGAAGATCGCGACTACTGGGGCCGCGCCTCCTCGAGCTTCGACAAGGACGAGGACAATGGAACGCTGACGATCCGCTATGCGCCTGCCAGTGACATCGTCTGGTTCGCCTATTTCGCGCCCTATTCGATGGAGCGCCACCACGACCTCATCGCCGAGGCTGCTGCCTCGGAGGGCGTCGAGTACAAGCACCTCGGCACCACGCTCGACGGCCAGCCGATCGACTGCCTCACCATGGGCGAAGGCGATTTCCAGGTCTGGCTCTATGCCCGCCAGCACCCGGGCGAGACGCAGGCCGAATGGTGGATGGAAGGCGCACTCGAAGTGCTGACCGATCCCAGCGACAGCGTGGGCCGCGAACTGCGCCAGCGCTGCCGCATCCATGTCGTGCCGAACGCCAATCCCGACGGCTCGCGCCGCGGTCACCTGCGGACCAATGCAGTAGGCGTGAACCTCAACCGCGAGTGGGCCAATCCGACCCCGGAGAAGAGCCCCGAAGTGCTCGCCATCCGCAATGCCATGGACAAGACCGGCGTGGATTTCGCGATCGACGTGCATGGCGACGAGGCGATCCCGGTCGCTTTCCTCGCCGGCTACGAAGGCATCCCGAGCTGGACCGAGGCGCAGGGCGAGCGCTTCTACCTCTACGAACGCATCCTCGACCGCCGGACGCCCGACTTCCAGACCGAGCAGGGTTACACCAAGGCTGCCGCCGGCCAGGCCAACCTAACCATGAGCACCAACCAGGTCGCCGAGCGCTTCGGTGCGACGGCGATGACGCTGGAAATGCCTTACAAGGACAATCCGGCTAAGCCCGAGCCCGAACAGGGCTGGAGCCCGGAGCGCTGCAAGATGCTGGCGCGCGATTGCCTCGCTGCTCTGCTCGAGTGGCTCGACGCCAAGGACAAGTAAGAGAGATGCCGGGGGCGACCCCGGCATTTTTCGTTCAACCTTCGAGAATTTTCGCGGCGACTTCTTCGATCGAGCCGGTCACCAGCAGCGGCTGGCCGCCGACCATGCCGACATTGGTCTGTCCGTTTTCGGCGGTACGCAGCCAGGCGATGTTGCTGGCCACCACGAGATAATTGCCGCCACGCGATTCGAGCTTGATGAACTTCATTTCAAACCATCTCCTGAGCGCAGCCGCGATAGCCGACTAACGCTCGCAAAATGGTTAACGCGCGACCCGAATGCCCTCAGGCGACGATGGGTTCGAGCAGGCGCAGAGTCCGCGCCTCCGCATCGAGTTCGACCGTGGCACCGTGCGGCAGACACAGCTGGTTGCGGACGTGACCGATGTTGCCTCCGGTAAAGGCGGGAATGCCAAGCGGGCGCAGGTGATGGTCGATCACGTCGTCGAGAGTGAAGCCGACACTCTCGGGATCGTCCGGATTGCAGTGCGTACACTGGCCGAAAACCACGCCAGCCGCATGATCGAGGATGCCCGCAAGCTTCAGTTGCTGGAGCATGCGGTCGACACGGTAGATCGCCTCATTGACGTCCTCGACGAACAGGATCGCACCATCGAAGTCCGGAACCCAAGGCGTTCCCAGCAGGGTCGAAAGGATGGTGAGATTGCCGCCGAGCAGCCGCCCCCTGGCCGTCCCAGCCGTGATCGTCCGCCCGGCCCGCATGGTTTCCACTTCGACCGCTTCGCCCCCGAGCACCGGAGCCACCCCGGCGAACCCGAGGTGCCAGAGACTTTCCCAGCTCGCCTTTTCCCAGCGGCTCGCGGCGTTGGGACCGTGGATCGTCGGGAACCCTGCCCGCGCCGCGAAGGCGAGGTGCAGCGCACTGGTATCGCTGTAGCCGACCAGCAGCTTGGGATTGGCGCGGATCGTCGCCCAGTCGAGCAGCGGCAGGATGCGCGCCCCGCCCCAACCGCCGCGAATGGCGAATATCGCGCGCACGTCGGGATCGGCGAACATCGCATTGAGGTCGGCGGCACGCGCCTCATCGGTCCCGGCGAGGTAGCCGTCCTGTTCGGTCACATGCGCACCGCGCTTGGGCACGAGACCCATGCCTCGCATCCAGTATTCCGCGCGGTCGAGTTCGTCGGGTAGCGTCAGCGCCGTCGCGGGCGCGACGAGGCCGACGGTATCGCCCTCTCGCAGGCGCGGCAGCTTGCGCGGCGCGTGCGGTGCAGCGGCGGCGGGCATCGCCAGTCCCGCCAGCGCTCCGGCCATCGTCCCGAGCGCTGTGCGGCGGGCAATCATGCCAGGCTGGCTGGCCCGAAGGCGTGGGGGAGGAGTTCCGAAAGCCTGACCTTGGTCACGCTGTCCGGTCCGACACAAAGGATATCCGGGTCGGTGCCGCCCAGCTGCGCCAGCTCGTTGAGCACCTGGCGGCAGCGGCCGCAGGGCGTGATTGGGTCGGCGCCGGGACCGGTTACGGCGACTTTTTCGAGACCGCCGACCCAGTTTTCGGAGAGGATCTTGGCCACGGCAACGGTCTCTGCGCACAGCGCGAGGCCATAGCTTGCGTTCTCGACATTGGTGCCCGTCACCACGCTGCCGTCCTGCAGCAGCAGCGCCGCGCCGACCGCGAAGTTCGAATAGGGCGAATAGGATTTGGCGGCGGCAGCGCGGGCGGCGGCGATCAGGTCTTCGTCGGTCATTTCGTCTTCGTCCCAGGAAACATCACAAGGGTCGCACCACCGCCCAGCGCAGCGGGCGGTCGGCCGCCTCGCTCTTGTACCAGCGATTGGCGGTCCACATCAGCCACGGGCGCGAGGCATAGTCGGGTTCGAACCAGCTGCGCTCCAGCCATAGCTGGCGATCGATGCGGCGCGATACGCCATATTCGTCCTCGAAAGCCTCGCTCGGCGCAAGGATGACGGCTTTGCCCGCATGCGCCTCGATCTGGTTGACCAGCGTCATTAGTTCGCTCTGCACCGCAGCGTCGGACACCCGTTCAGGACAATCGGCGGCTGTCTGATCGAGCAGGATCACGGGTGGCAGCAGGTCGCTGTCGCGCGGCACCATGGTCACGAAATTGGCCGACTGCCCATCCGCCACGGCACAGGGGTCGAAGACGTGGACCGCCCCGACCTCCAGCCCCGCATCGCGCGCCCTGGAAAAGTTCTGCGCAAAGCCCGCATCCCTGCCCTTCGCGCCGCGACTTGCCTCGAGATAGGCAAAACGCGCGCCGAGCCCGGCAAGCGTGTCGAAGGACACCGGCCCATCCGCCGCTCCGACCAGCGCACCCTGGTCCGGCCAGGTAGCCTCGTCGGGTCGCCAGCTACGCCCCTGCGTCCAGGCATAGGCTGCTCCGACCAGCGCCACCAGCAGCAGGAAGAACGCCATCAAGGCCGAGCGCGAGACTTGCCGTGGCCGCGTGGCCTTGCGCTTCCTCGTCGATTTGCGTGCCATGAAATGCGCCCCTTCAGCCCTTGATATGCAGGACGCAAATGAGTGTGAAAAGGCGGCGCGCGGTTGCGAAGTCGGTTTCGACCTTGTCTTCGAGCCGCTCCAGCAGGAGTTCCGCGGCGCGGTTGTGAACCCCACGGCGGGCCATGTCGATCGTCTCGATCTCCATCGGAGTCGCCTTGCGGATGGCCTGGTAATAGCTGTCGCAGATGGCGAAATACTCGCGGATCGGGCGCCGGAAACGGGCCAGGCCGAGGAGCAGTTCTTCCAGCAACCGGTCTTCGGTATCGGAGATCGTCATCAGCAGGCGGCCGTCGCGCACCGCCAGGCGAAGGTTATATGGCCCGGTCTCCCCACGCTCGACTGAACGCAACGGCTTGAAGGTATTCTCCTCGATCAGGTCGAAGATGGCGATGCGCCGTTCCTGTTCGATATCGGCATTGCGCCAGATGATCGTCTCCTCATCGAGCTCGATATGCGCGATCCGATGGTCGCCGGAGGAGTTTGTTGAATCGGTCATGCCTTCAGGCTGCTTTCGCAAGATAGGCGGGGTGCGGCAAGGGCTTGGCGCAGTGTCCCCACTATCCACAGGCGACGATTGAAAAATAGCGTGCCAAATCGCTTGTCACTGGCACGCCGCGCCATGCATTGGGAGTGGATGGCCGACACCGATCTTCTCTTCCCCGCCGATGATTCGACTGCAGACAAGGCGGCGAAAGGCGTACAGCTGCCCGCCAACCTCGAGGCGGAAGCGGCCTATCTCGGTGCGGTGCTGATCGACAACCGGGTGATCGAGGAACTGACCACCCCGCTGATGGTCGAGCATTTCCACGAGCCGGTCCACCAGCGCATCTACGAGCGCATCCTCAAGCTGATCGAGCGCAATTCGGTGGCGACGCCGGTGACGCTCAAGCCCTATTTCGAGAGCGACGAGGCGCTCAAGCAGCTCGGCGGGACGACCTATCTCGCGCAGCTGACCGCCGACGGCCAGGGCCTGCTGCACCCGCGCGAACTGGCCGAACAGATTTACGACCTCGCCCTGCTGCGCCAGCTGGTGACGGTGGGCCGCAACCTCGTCGAGGGCGCACTCGACACTTCGGACGAGGTCGAACCGCTCAAGAAGATCGAGCAGGCAGAAGCCGATCTCTACCGCGTCGCCGAAGGGGCGACGACGGGCAGCGAGGCGCAGAGTTTCCGCACCGCGGCCTTCGGCGCGCTACAGGTGGTCCAGGCTGCGATGAATTCGGGCGGGCGCTTTTCGGGCAAGACCACCGGCCTCGACACGATCAACGACAAGACCAGCGGCCTGCACAATTCCGACCTCGTGATCCTCGCGGGGCGTCCGGCGATGGGCAAGACCTCGCTGGCGACCAACATCGCCTTCAACGCTGCCTCACGCCTGATGCGCGACCTGCGCGACGGGATCGACCGCGCGGATTCGCCCGGGGCAGGCGTTGCGTTTTTCAGCCTCGAAATGAGCGCCGACCAGCTGGCAACGCGTATCCTTGCCGAACAGGCGGAGATTTCGAGCGAGAAGCTGCGTTCTGGCAAGCTGTCGCGCGACGAATTCCAGCGCCTGTCCTTCGCCAGCCAGGAACTGACCGACCTCCCGCTTTACATCGACGACACGCCGGCCCTAACCATCGGCGCACTGCGCACCCGCGCGCGGCGGTTGAAGCGGCGGCATGATATCGGCCTCGTCGTGGTCGACTACCTTCAGCTGCTGCAGGGGTCGGGTCGCGCAAGCGACAATCGCGTCAACGAAATCTCCGAGATCAGCCGCGGATTGAAAACGCTGGCCAAGGAGCTTCATGTTCCGGTTATCGCGCTGTCCCAGCTGTCACGTCAGGTCGAGAGCCGCGAAGACAAGCGGCCCCAGCTTTCCGACCTGCGCGAATCCGGCTCGATCGAGCAGGACGCGGACATGGTATGGTTCATCTACCGAGCGGAATACTACCACAACGCGCTGAAGCCCGACACGCCGGACGAAACCTCGTCGGAAGACGTGCGGATGAAATATGCCGAGTGGGAGGCCAAGCATCTCGAACTGGTCAACAAGGCCACGCTGATTGTTGCCAAGCAGCGCCATGGTTCGACCGGCAACGTGCCCCTGCTGTTCCACAGCGAGTATACCAAGTTCAGCAGCCCCGATATCCGCTACACGGACGACTACGAATAGGTCAGATGCCCAGGTTCAGCCTGCGCGTCACCGTGTAGTCGATTACCGAGACCAGCACCCAGCCCATCCACCAGCGCACGCGGTTGAACACGGTGCGCCGCTGGCGATGCAGTTCAGGGGTGATCTCCTCCGACGCGGCAATCTGGCGTCCGATATATTCGCGCAGCGTGTCGGCGAGCACGCGGTCCTCGATCCGCAGCATGATCTCGAGGTTGAGATAAAGGCTGCGCATGTCGAAATTGGCGCTGCCCATGTAAACCGCGTCGTCGAGCACCAGCAGCTTCGTGTGCAGCTTGCACGGGCTGAACTCCCAGATCTTCGCCCCACGCTTGAGCAGGTAGGAGTAGAGCGAGCGCGTCGCTCCAAGCGTTGCGCCATTGTCGCTCTTGGCCGCCATCAGCAGGCGGGTATGGCCCTTGCGTGCCACCCGCGCGATGCGCCGAAGGAGTGTGTAGGGCGGCGAAAAGTAGGCCATGAAGATGTCGAGCTTCTCGCCATCGACGAGATCACGGGTGACGCTGCGTGCCCAACTCGACAGACCTCGTGTCGGTCCACCGACCAGCCAGCGCGCATGGCCTTCGGGCGCGGTCCACTCCCACTTGCCGACCGTTTCGCGAATGGCGCGGAAATGGGCATCCTTATCGTCGGTCCAGTCGGCGAGGCGCTCGAACCAGTCGGTAAGGCCTCCCACCGCATCGCCCTCGATCCCGATGGCGAGGTCGTTCCAGCCGTTCTCTTCCGGCGGGGCGAAATAGCTATCCTCGATGTTGAACCCGCCGAACAGCGCACGCTTGCCGTCGGCGATGACCATCTTCTGGTGGTTGCGGATGAGGTATCTCAGGCCGATCCGCGGCGAGAAGCAGAAGAACCGCCCGCCTGCATCGACCAGCGGCTGGAGGAAGGCGTCGGATGCGGAAGCCCCGAAACGGTCGATGATCAGCGTCACTGCGACGCCACGCCTCGCGGCTGCGGCCAGCGCATCACGCAGTTCCGCGCTCACCCGGTCCTCGGCGAAGATGTAGAAGCAGATGTCGAGCCGCTCCTTGGCTGAGGCGACGATTTCCATCAACGCTTCGCGCCGGTCCGCTCCTGCCGGATAGAAGGTGAGCGACTGGCCCTGCGCCTCGACCGCGAAGGGTGGCGGGTCGGCATAAGGTGCAGTTGCGGGCGTGGTCTCGCTCTCTCCCATCGGTGCGAGCATTAGCGCCCCCGCGCTGCGGCGCAAATCCTTGACTGTCCGGCCCACAAAACCTATGTCGCCGCCTTTCCCGGATTCTCTAGAATATATCGGAGTGCCCAATGGCGCGCGTTACCGTCGAAGATTGCGTAGACAAGGTCCCCAACCGTTTCGATCTCGTGCTGCTGGCTGCCCAGCGCGCGCGTGAGATTTCGGGCGGTGCGGAACTGACCGTCGATCGCGACCGCGACAAGAACCCGGTCGTCGCGCTGCGCGAAATCGCCGAGCAGACGATCAAGCCCAAGGATCTTCAGGAAGCCGCCGTCACCAACCTGCAGAAGATCCTGCCGGACGACGACGACGAGATGGATGAAGTCGGCTCGCTGAGCCAGTCGGCCGAAGCCCTGCGCATTACCGCATCGGCTCCGACCCGTTCGACCTCGATCGGCGGCGACTACGACGGCTGATCCGTTTGCCATCGGCAGATCAATGAAGACCCGCCCCTCACCGGGCGGGTTTTTCATTTCCGGCCAGGCTATTTTCGAAACGGAAGCAACAGGGTCCAGCCAAGCCTGTGCGGCCGCACGTCCTGGTATTCGTCCAGTCCGATGGTGATCGCATCCGGTCCTGAAGCAGCGCGGTCGGTATAGGTCCCGAAGAGGCGATCCCAGCCAGACAGCAGTGTTCCATAATTGCTGTCGGTCTCGCGCTGGAGCGCCGAATGGTGGATGCGGTGCATTCCGGGTGTGACGAGAACTGTCCGAGCCGAACCTTCCACTGCCTTGGGCAGTGCGAAGTTCGCATGGGTGAACAGCGTCGCGATGTTGAACACCGTCTCGAAGACGAAGACCCCCAGCGCCGGCAAACCCAGCGCAACGACAACGGCCATCTTGTAGAGCATCGACGCGACGATCTCCAATGGGTGGAATCGTGCCGCCGTGGTGACATCGAATTGCGGATCGGAATGGTGGACCTTGTGCAGCCGCCACAACAGCGGGACGCGATGGGTCGCTCGGTGCTGCCAGTAGAGCGCCATGTCCAGCGCGATGACGGCCATGGCGATACCGGCCCAATCCGGCAATCCAACAAGGTTCAGAAGACCCCAGCCCCGCTCCGCCGCAAGAGCAGCGGCGCCGACCATCAGGAGTGGTACCAGCAATCTGACTGCAATCGTGTCGATTGCGAACAAGGCAAGGTTGGTGACCCAGCGATGCCCGCGAACTGTCGGGCGCGCCGGCGAGACGAATTCGATCGCGGCGAAGATACCAAAAACACCCGCCATTGCGAGGAACGCGAGCAATTGGGCTGTGTCGTCCGGCGCGGCCATGACGCCTTGTCGCAAGCATGCGGAAGAACGGCAAGCTGGCGATTGCCTCCCAAATCGCGCATTCTATATGGCGGGGCCTCACACGGGGGACGCAATGAGCGATTTTGGCGAAGCACTGGGCACAGCGATTGAAGGCGGGCTGTTTTCGAAAGCAGTCTCGCGAAAGGAGGGCGGCTCTCCCGGCGAACCCGCGCTCGAGAAGGGCCATTTTGCCGAGGGCAGCTGCCTCAATTGCGGGACACAGCTAATCGGCGCGCATTGCCACGAATGCGGGCAGAAGGCCCATCTCCACCGAACCATGGGCGCCTTCATGCACGACCTGCTCCACGGCGCACTGCATTTCGAAGGCAAGACGTGGAAAACGCTGCCCATGCTCTTCTTCAAGCCGGGCGAACTGACCCGCCGCTATGTCGAGGGCGAAAGGGCGCGCTTCGTTTCACCGATGGCGTTGTTCCTCTTTTCGATCTTCCTTATGTTCGCCGTGTTCCAGGCAGTGGGCCTGTCTGCGCCGACCGAAATTCACACGTCGGATGCGCTGAAGGCCGATCTCGAACACGTCTATACCGAAGCGAAGACCAAGACCGTCGAGCAGCGGGAGCGGGTGGCCAAGATGGCTCCGGACAACGAACGTTATGCCGACGCCAAGGCCCGCCTCGACAAGTACGAGGAAGAGCTGGCCGATCTGGAGAAAGCCCGGTCGCTGGTAGTCGATACAAAGGTCGCGTCCGGGGTAAAGGTCAACGGTATCGGCGTGCCGTGGATCGATAAGGGGCTGGAGAAATGGAAATCAAACCCCGGCCTCATGCTCTACAAGCTGCAGAGCAACAGTTACAAATTCAGTTGGTTGCTGATCCCGCTGTCCATTCCCTTCATGTCACTGCTATTCCTGTGGCGCCGAAAGTACCGCGCCTATGACCACGCGATCTTTGTGACCTATTCGATCGCGTTCATGTCTTTGCTCTTCATCATTATCTCGGTCCTGGTGAAGATGGGAGCACCTGAATGGACCTGGGGCATACTCGTTGGCTTTGTGCCGCCGCTGCACATCTACAAGCAGTTGCGCGGAGCCTACGGCCTCTCCCGCTTCTCGGCGTTCTGGCGCCTGTGCGTACTGAGCATATTCGTGATGATCGTGCTTTCGCTGTTCCTGCAGCTACTGCTGGTCATCGGAGTATTCTGAGCGACAACGAAAAAGGGGCGCCCGCGAGGACGCCCCTTTCCATCGTTTGGGTACTGGATCAGGCCCCTTGGGGGGTGCCCTCGCCACCGAACTTGCGCCCGGCCTTGGGAACCGCGACTGCCGAGGCAGGCTTGACCGAAACCGGACCACGCGGGGCGTCGGGCCGGTCGATCTTGCCGTCCTTCATCAGCTGGTCGATTTCCTCGCCGGTCAGCGTTTCGTATTCGAGCAGCGCCTGGGCTAGCAGGTGGAGCTTGTCCTCCTGGCTCGACAGGATGTCCTGCGCGCGCTTCAATCCGCCTTCAACCAGGTCCTTGATCTCGGAATCGATCAGCTTGTTGGTGTCGGCACCGGCCATGGTCCGCTGGGTCGAACCCATGCCGAGGTAGCCTTCCTGGCTCGCCTCGTACTGGAGCGGGCCGAGCTTGTCGGACATGCCCCACTTGGTGACCATGTTGCGCGCCAGGTCGGTCGCGTACTGGATATCGCCCGACGCACCACTCGACACCTTGTCGTGCCCAAAGATGATTTCTTCGGCGACACGGCCACCCATCGCAACGGCCAGGTTCGCATGCATCTTATCACGGTGGTACGAGTAATTGTCGCGTTCCGGCAGACGCATGACCATGCCCAGCGCACGGCCGCGCGGAATGATGGTCGCCTTGTGGATGGGATCGGACGCGGGTTCGTTGATGCTGACGAGCGCGTGGCCGGCCTCGTGATAGGCGGTCATCTTCTTCTCGTCCTCGGTCATGACCATGGAGCGGCGCTCGGCGCCCATCATGACCTTGTCCTTGGCGTCCTCGAATTCCTGCATTGCGACGAGGCGCTTGTTGCGGCGCGCGGCCAACAGGGCAGCCTCGTTGACGAGGTTGGCAAGGTCGGCACCCGAGAAGCCCGGAGTGCCGCGCGCAATGGTACGCGGGTTCACGTCCGGCGCCAGCGGCACCTTCTTCATGTGCACGGCGAGGATCTTCTCGCGCCCGTCGATGTCGGGCACGGGGACCACGACCTGGCGATCGAAGCGGCCCGGACGCAGCAACGCGGGGTCGAGCACGTCGGGTCGGTTGGTCGCCGCGATGATGATGATGCCTTCGTTGGCCTCGAAACCGTCCATCTCGACCAGCAGCTGGTTCAGCGTCTGCTCGCGTTCGTCGTTCGAATTGCCGAGGCCGTGGCCACGGTGGCGGCCGACCGCGTCGATCTCGTCGATGAAGACGATGCAGGGCGCGTTCTTCTTGGCCTGTTCAAACATGTCGCGCACGCGGCTGGCGCCGACGCCGACGAACATTTCGACGAAGTCAGAACCCGAGATAGTGAAAAAGGGCACGCCGGCCTCGCCTGCAATCGCGCGGGCGAGCAGTGTCTTGCCGGTACCGGGCGAGCCGACCAGCAGCGCGCCCTTGGGAATCTGGCCGCCAAGCTTGGAGAAGCGATGCGGGTCCTTGAGGAACTCGACGATTTCCTCCAGCTCCTCGCGTGCTTCATCGATGCCCGCGACATCGTCGAAGGTCACCTTGCCCTGGCGTTCGGTAAGCAGCTTGGCCTTGGACTTGCCGAAGCCCATCGCGCCCCCAGCACCGCCGCCCTTCTGGACCTGGCGCAGGGCGAAGAAGGCAATGCCGAGGATCAGCAGGAACGGCAGCGTTTGGACGAGGATGTAGAGCAGCATGTTGCCCTCATCCGCATTCTTGCCCGAATAGCTGACGCCATTGTCTTCGAGCAGCTGCGGCAGCGACACGTCATTGGCTACCGGAACGGTCGAGAAAGCCTCGCCGCTCTTCAATTCGCCGACAATCTGCTTTTCGGAAATCTGGACCGACTTCACCGTTCCGGCGGCGACCTTGTCACGGAAATCGGAATAAAGGATCGGCGTGCCCGCAGACTGGCTGCCGCCAAAAACGGAGACGACCATCAGCAGGGCGAGGAAGATACCGCCCCAGATCATCAGGCTCTTCACCCATGGGTTGGGCCCATTGTTCTCGGGTCCGGGCTGGTTTTCGTCGCTCATGCGCACAAATCCTTTCGTGCCACCCAATGTAGGATAGCACCGGTGAATGGCAAGTTGACTGCGCCCGCGATATTTTCGCTCTCAGGCAGCGATACGTTCGATCAGCCAGAAGGCTCCGGTCACCCCTATCGCATAGGTTGCGATCCGCAGCATGGCTTGTTCGACAGTGGGAGCGAAGCGTTCGACGAGTGCCCTTAGGCCGAGGACGGCGGCTATGATGAGTAGCTGCCCCGTTTCGACGCCGAGATTGAAGCTCACCAATGCTGCCGGCACCTCCCCCTCGGGCAGGCCGATTTCGCGCAGGGCGCCAGCGAAACCGAAACCATGAAGCAGGCCGAAAACGAAGGCCACTACCCAGGGCAGTCGCCGTGCGAGCGTCTCGCGCTCCCCTTTCGCCAGTTCGACGGCAAGGAACACGATCGACAGGGCGATCAGCACCTCGACCGGGCGCTGCGGCAGGCCCGTCACGCCAAGGGTCACGGCGGCGAGGGTCAGCGAATGCGCCACGGTGAAAGCGGTGGCGGCCTTCACCACCGGCCACGGCCGTGCGACCAGCAGGACCAGCGCGATGACGAACAGCAGGTGATCCCACCCTTCGAGGATGTGGATCACCCCGATACGAAAATAGCTGCGCCACACCTGTGCGCTTTCCGGCTTCGCCGCGATCCGGGCAGTGGGCGCTTCGGTGGTGAGCCTGTAGACCTGAACCGGACGGCCCGCTGGCGCGATCCGCACGATCGCATCTGCGTTGCCGGCAAGCGCAGGCCAGCCGATCTCGCCACCCTCGACGTGCCCGGCACAAGCGACGTTCGCCCGACCGACCAGCGCGAGCGCCGCCAGGTCGCGGGCGGGTTGCCCTACCATGCGGCACCCTCGGGGAAGCGTCGGCACCAGAAGCTCGTCGTCGGCTGGGCTGGAGAGCGGCTGCTTCCAGCTCAGGCGCCACTGCTGACCGACAGACTGCTCGAACTGGATCGACACCGGGCGCAACTCGTCCGCCGCGGCAGGACCTGCGAAGAGAAGCAGGACAAGCAGCGCCGCCAGCCAACGCATCAGTCGACCCTTACGCGGTAGGCATCGCGGAGCACGCGATAGGCCCGTTCGCGCCGCTCCGCGATGGTCGCGTTGCGCCAGTCTGCCTCGACCCTGTCCCTGACCTCCGCGAGCGGCGGCACCTTGCCGGTTTCACGCGCGAGCAGGCGGACGAGATGCCAGCCGAATCCCGAAGGGATAGGCCCCTGCCACGTCTCCCCCGGCGAAAGCTGCGCGAGTGCCTCGGCGAACTGCTGGCCGAAGATGTCGCGAACTTCGCGTCTGTCCTTGGCATCGACGCTCGCCGGAAGGCTAATCGGGAAGCCGCGCGGGTTAGCTTGGGCTTTGGCATTACCGGCTGCTTCCTCGCTGGCGAAATACAGCTGGTCGAAACTTACCGTGCCATTGTCGACGAAGCGCTGCGGGTGATCCGCCAGCCACTTCTCCAGCGTCTTGTCACTCACGCTCTCGGTTTCGGCGCTGGCAGAGGCAAGCTCGTCCATCTTGGTCGAGAGGCGGCGCCGAACCACAGCGTCGTCGCGGTCGAGACCGAGCCGTAGAGCCTCGCGGTAGAGAACTTCCTCACGCACCCAGCGATCGATCAGCCCGTCCATTTCGGCATCGGTCGGAGAGCGCCCGACGGTGCGCTCGAAGCCAAGGGCGATCCCCGCCCGCTCGTCATCGCTTAGCGAAATGGTGCGGGAGGCAGGGTCGACCGGGTTACCGAACCACACAAGGCCGATGTAGATGGCCGCGCCCGCCAGCAGGAAATGAACCAGCGGTTCGCGCAGCAGCCTTCGTATCACGTACCCTCCATGATCGGCGGGGCGTCACCGACCTGCTTCGGCGTTGCAGGGCGCAACCAGACGGGCGAACTGTAGGCACGTTCCTGCGCGACTGCCGACGCCATCGCGTCCTTCGACAGCTTAATGCCAAAGCGCTTGGCATCGAACAGGATCCAGCGCGGCGTCGGGATTTCGAGGACGCGAACGTAGTAGAATGCCCTCTGCCCCGCGCGATAGTCCGGGTCGGTCCAGGTCGCACGCAGTTCGGCAGCACCGATCGCGTTCTGGTAGCTCGCCTCAGCGCGATTGACCGTGTCGCCAACCAGCGGGATCTTGCCACCGACCCTGGCGCGCTTGCCGTCCATGTCCGACCAGGCGACGTCGTAGATCTTCTCCTGCGCCTTTCCCGAAGCGTCGACCCAGCCTTTTATCACCTGCACGCGATCGAGGTTGGCCCCGTCGGGGTCCTTGAGGGCCGAGATCAGGAAAACCGGCGGCTTGCCGCTGTCGGCCAGTTCGCCGCCCATCGGCACGCCGCGCTTGTATCCTGCACGGACCCAGTCGCCGCCCCAGTCCTGCGCGGTGAAGTCGAACCCGGCGAACAGGCGCAGGACCATGCGCGGTCCGGTCGTGGCATAGGTCTCCCTCCGCTTGAACGCATCGAAGATCTCGGCACGCGTGTTCCCCCGCGCCCAGGCGGCGGCATAACCACCCGCGAGGTAGTTCCAGCCGAAGCGCCCAACGCGCGTACCCAGGTTCTGCGGTTCCATGGCGCGGCCCGGCCGCGGCTCGTTGCCGGTATGTTTGCCGAAGAAATTGTCCTCGTCGCCGGTCGACAGCGCAGTGTGGCTATCAGTCGAACCGATCAGGCCGAAGGCATAGGGATTGACCCCCAGTTGCGCCTCCAGCGTCAGGCCGCGCAGGAGCGCCGATCGCACATAGGACCCGGCAAACATGTCGGGCGTCGTCTTGTGCGTGAGCGGCAGGTTGCCGAGGTCCCAGCCGGTCACCCCGAAACCGGCGAACTCGTCGTTGGGCGAAAGGAAGGGATGGGTCTCGCTGTCGCCCTTGATCTGCGTCGCCTCGACGACAGGCTCATGCGCCGAACGGCGGCGCGCATACTCGGCCGTCATCGGTCCGCCGTCGGGCCCGACCAGTTCGAACATCATGCCGTTGGACAGGTTGGAATTGTGGGGGATCGCGAGGATCTGGCCCCCGGTGTCCTTCTCGTAGGCGTCCATGTAGTCCCACAGCTGCTCGACTTTCATGTCGAGGCCCGGGAACGGCACCACCTGCCCTGTCTTTGCCGCGCCGTCCCTGAACATGACCACCCGGTGGAGGTTGTTGCCGTCGGGCATCAGGCTCCATTCGAACCCGGCGAAGGAGGTGAACTTGCCCGGCTGGTTGTAGCGGTCGAGCAGGGCGACATGGCGCGTCCAGAGATTTCGCGTTGCCTTGGCGGTCCTTTCCGGGTCGCGCATGGCAGAGGGGATTTCGTTATTGGCGGCCGCGGTTATCAACTGAGCCACGGCCCTTTGCGACTGCTCGGGGCTCTCGTGCATCATGTCGTACCAGCGGCGCAGGACCGGATCGCGCACGAGCATGCGCGGGGAATCGTACAGGCGCCTGGTTGCACCCATCGCGTCCGAGTGGTCCGAGATGACGAGGAAATCGAGTGGCCGCGCGAGTTGCGCCTTCATTCCGGTAGTCGCCGTGACCTCTTCACCGCGGGCGAATTTCAACGCGTCTTCGGGCCCCAGGCGAACGCCGAACCCGAAGGCATCGACCGAAATGTCGGTGTGGAGGTGAGTGTCGCCCCAATAGGGTCGGTCCGGAAACTCCGCCAGCTTGATCGTGTCGGTTCCATCGCCGCTCTGCGTTTCATCGACGCCACCCGGACCCATATTGCAGCCCGCGAGCGTCAAAGACGCCGCAGCCAACCACCATGCCTTCATTCCAGCTCTCCCCTGCCCTCTCGGACGGGAATGTGCGCGCAGGCCTGTGGCGCGTCAACCGGTCAGCTTCTCCGCGGCATCGAAGGTGACGAACATCCAGCCGCCGACGGCGCTGGCAAAGAGGGTGAAGATCAGCGAAGCGAGCAACAAGGCGCCGTCACGCACGGTCAGGGCGAGGCCGAGGACCGCATTGGCCAGCATCGGGATCGAACTGGCGAAGGGCAGGAACTCGAGCGGCGGGACGGTGCAGCACAGGAGCAGGACGACGACCGCGACCAGCTTGGGCGCCAGGCCTTCCGTTAGCGCTTCCAGCCTGCCTTCGCTGTGGCGGTCGAGAAAGTCCGCGAACCCGCGCATCTTGCCCACCGCCTTGTGCAACTGTTTGCCCGAAACCGAGCGCTGCTGGATGAAATCGGGCATCCAGACGTGTTCGCGTCCCATCAGTAGCTGGA
Source organism: Qipengyuania soli (assembly GCF_015529805.1). Taxonomy (NCBI): domain Bacteria; kingdom Pseudomonadati; phylum Pseudomonadota; class Alphaproteobacteria; order Sphingomonadales; family Erythrobacteraceae; genus Qipengyuania; species Qipengyuania soli. Next base: position 2,181,098 of record NZ_CP064654.1, read on the forward strand.
GCGCAGTTAGCGCGATAACCAGCGCCAGGAACGTCGGCACCCCCGGAATGCCACCGATGGGCGTCATTTCCATCAGTGCGGGGAGCATGATGAAGGGGCCGAAGCTGCGCTCGCCGAAGTCGTCGAGGACATCGCCAATACACACCTCTTCACGCGTCGCGGCGAGCTCGTCGAGTTCGCCGAGGACTTCGGTCACGCTTTCATGGGCATGTTGCGACAAGATGGTGCTCCTCGCGTGAGCCAACGCGCGAAGAGCCCTTACGGCTCCCCGATCAGTTCCTCTTGTTCAGCAAAGCTGCGCGTTCGCATCGGCAGACAACCTCGCCGCGCTGGTTGATCGCCTCATGGAGGAAGGTGACGATCCCGGCACCGGGCCGCGATTTGCTTTCCTTGAGCCCGATAACTTCGCTGGTCGCATGCAGCGTGTCACCGATGAACACCGGCTTGGGCATGACGAGCTTGTCATATCCGAGGTTCGCCACCAGCGTGCCGAGCGTGGTGTCGCCGACCGAAAGCCCCACCATCAGCGAGAAGGTGAAGGTGCCGTTGACCAGAATCTGGCCAAACTCGCTCGCCCGCGCCGCTTCCACGTCGAGGTGAAGCGGCTGCGGGTTGTGCGTCATGGTCGTGAACAGCAGGTTGTCGGTCTCGGTGACCGTGCGGCGAATCTCATGCGTAATCCGGTCGCCAACCTGCCATTCGTCGAAAAAGCGTCCTGCCATCAGGCAACCATGACCGACTTGACCTCGAGGAACTCGTGGAAGCCGAAGACGCCCCATTCGCGGCCGTTGCCCGACTTCTTGTAGCCCCCGAAGGAGGCGTTCATGTCGTAGCCGCCGTTGATCGCCACGCGTCCGGCACGGATGCGCTTGGCCAGTTCCTTGGCCTGCTCCGTATCCTCGCCCATGATGTGCGCGGCGAGGCCGTATTCGGTGTCGTTGCCGATGCGCACCGCATCATCGAGATCTTCGTAGCCGAGGATGCACAGCACCGGGCCGAAGATTTCCTCGCGCGCGATGGTCATGTCGTTGGTGACGTCGGCGAAGACGGTCGGCTTGACGTAGTGTCCGGTCTCCAGGCCTTCCGGCTTGCCCGGACCACCGGCGACCAGCGTTGCGCCTTCCTCGATACCCTTCTCGATCAGGCCCTGGATCTTGTCCCACTGCGCCTTGGAGACGACGGGACCGATAGTGGCATTGCCCTTGGGATCGCCGGGGATGACGCTCTCGGCGGCTTCCTTCGCAGCGACCTTGGCCTCTTCCATGCGCGCCTTGGGCACGAACATGCGGCTGGGCGCGGTGCAGGTCTGGCCCGAATTGCCCATCATGCCCGTAGTGCCCTTGGCAACCGAGCGGGCGAAGCTGGCATCGTCGAGGATGATGTTGGGGCTCTTGCCGCCCAGTTCCTGCGCCACGCGCTTGACCGTGCTGGCGGCATTGGCGGCGATGGCGATGCCGGCGCGGGTCGAACCGGTGAAGGAAATCATGTCGATGTCCTCATGGCCTGACATGGCGGTGCCGACGCCCGGGCCGTCACCGTTGATCATGTTGTAGACACCGGCCGGGGTGCCGGCGGCATGCATGATCTCGGTAAAGATCGCGGCGTCGAAGGGCGCGATTTCGGACGGCTTGAGGATCATCGTGTTTCCGGTCGCCAGCGCGGGGAAGACCTTGCAGGCGATCTGGTTCAATGGCCAGTTCCACGGGGTGATCATGCCGACCACACCGATCGGTTCGTAGAGATGCGTGGTGTTGCCGTTGGTCTTCTCGAACTCGAAGTTCTCGAGAATACCGATGGCGGTCATCAGGTGGCCCGAGAGCAGGCCGGTGTGCGGACCGCTGGCAAGGCTCATGGGCGCACCCATCTCGTCACTGACGGCGCGGGCGAGGTCTTCCTTGCGCTTGTCGATCTCCGCGAGGATCGAGCGCATCAGGTCGAGCCGTTCGGCGCGCGAGGAGAACTGCCAGCTTTCGAAGGCGCGGCGCGCTGCGGCAACGGCCTTGTCGACATCGGCCTTGGTGCCGAGCGAGATGTGACCGATCGTCTCTTCGGTGGCGGGGTTCTCGACCGGCACGGTGTTCGGCGTAACCGGGTCGACCCACTGGCCGTCGATGTAGAACTGGGTATACTCGTACATGGGGGGACTCTCCTTCGGGATGCGCTCTAGCCGTCTCGGCTCCAGCGCTCAACGACTGCTTCACCATCCTGCGCGCTGTCGCGGATCGTGTTCGGGGTACGGTCGAACCGGGGGGCCGGCGCGGTGTGCCAGCGACCGCCGTGTTCGACGAATGCGCCGCGCGCCTTCATGTGGGGATGGTCCTTCGCCTCGTCTAGCGGCACGACCGGCGCAAAGCATGCATCGGTGCCTTCGAGGAGCTCGCACCACTCGGCCTGGGTTTTGGTCGCAAACATGGCTGCGAGATCGTCGGCATAATCGTCCCAGTTGGCCGGGTTCATCTGTCCTTCGCGCAGCTTTTCGGGAGCATCCGCGCGCTGGAGCAGCTCGGCATAGAACTGCGGCTCGATCGCGCCGACGCTGATCTCCTTGCCGTCCTTGCAGGTGTAGCAACGGTAGAAATGCGCCGCGCCGCCGAGCAGGCCCGCACCGCGCGTGGTGGTGCGCAGCGCGCTGTGCGGCTGGCCGTAGAAGAAGCTCATCAGGCTGGTCACGCCATCGACGATCGCCGCGTCGACGACCTGCCCCTTGCCGCTGCGCTCGCGCTCCCACAGCGCGGCGAGGATGCCGAGCGCGCAGTACATCGAGCCGCCGCCGAAATCGCCAACCAGGTTCTGCGGCGGGATCGGCAAATCATTGCGCTTGCCGATGGCATCGAGCGCGCCGGTAATGGCGATGTAATTGAGGTCATGGCCAGCAGCCATGGCGAGCGGACCGTCCTGGCCCCAGCCGGTCATGCGGGCGTAGACGAGGCGCGGATTGGCCGCGAGCATCTCTTCCGGCCCAAGGCCCAGACGTTCCATCACGCCGGGGCGGAAACCCTCGATCAGCACGTCGGCCCTGGCCAGCGCAGACTTGACGAAGGCACGACCGTTATCGCTCTTGAGATCGACCGCGGCGCGATGGCGGGCGCGTTCGACCACGGTGTTCATCGGGACATGGCCCTCACGCTCGATCCGGACCACTTCCGCGCCCATGTCGGCGAGCAGCATCGCGACGTGCGGCCCTGGCCCGATGCCCTGGAATTCGACCACCTTGAGGCCGGTCAGCGGACCCTTGCTTGCGGAATCGGTCATGCGTTCGTCTCTCCCAAAATTTGCGACCTGCATGCCAAGCCGCGCGATGGGTTGCAAACGAGAACGCGTTTCGCGGGATCAATCCCAGTCGATTTGCGAGAGCAGCTGGCGCGCGCGGGAAAGGTGCGGCCGATCGAGCATGCCGCCCTTCCAGCCGATCGTGCCGGCACCGGGATTGGCCTCGAATAGGCCGACGATCTCGCGTGCTTCGGCGATTTCCTCGTCCCCCGGGGTGAAGGCCTCGTTGATCACCTCGACCTGCGCCGGGTGGATGGCGAGCATGCCGCGGAAGCCCGCGCGACGCACGTTTTCCGCGCGCGTCTTGAGGCCCTCGGTGTCGCGGAAATCGCTCTGGATCGTCTCGATGGCGGGGACACCTGCAGTCGCTGCGCCGAGCAGGCACATGCTGCGCGCAAGCTCGTAGGTGAAGGTGAAGCTGCCGTCGGGATTGCGGTTGGTGCTCGCCCCGATCGAATCCGCCAGGTCCTCCGCCCCCCAGGTCAGCGCGACAAGCCGCGGTGCGCCCTTGAAGTCGCCGGCATGGAACATGCATTCGGCAACCTCGGTCAAGAGCACGATGACCAGTGTCGAACCGTTTTCGATGCCATTCGCGACTTCAAGCGCGGACAGGTACTTGTCGAGCGCCTCCACATCCTGCCGGCCATAGGCCTTGGGCAGCATGATGCCACCCGGTTTGCCGGGCATAATTGCGGCCAGATCATCGAGAGTATGCGGTCCGTCGAGCGGGTTCACGCGCACGAATATCTGTTCGCGGGCGTCCGGGTTGGCTTCAAGGAAGTCACGGACCATGCGGCGGGCCTGGGGCTTGTTCTCGATGGCGACGGCATCCTCGAGATCGAAGATCACGACATCCGCCGCGCCCTCGACCGCCTTCTCCATCTTCCGCTCGCTGTCGCCCGGGGCGAACAGCCATGACCGCATCTTCATCGGCGATACCTCTCTAGCTCTCGCGCCATGCCTCACAGCTTTTGCGCAGCGATTGCAAGGCCGAGCGATGGCTACTTCACCAGCGCGCCTCCCTTCATGACATGCGCAACCGTCTCCAGCGTGCGCACATCGGCGAGCGGGTCACCGGCAACGGCGATCATGTCCGCGAACTTGCCGGCAGCAATTGAGCCGAGTTCGTCCTGCTTCCCGACCACTGTCGCCGCGCTCAGCGTGGCAGCGCGGATGGCCTGCGCGGGCGTCATCCCGTTGGCGACCATGTAAGCGAACTGGCGCGCGTTGATGCCGTGCGGATAGACCCCGCTATCGCTGCCGAAGGCGAGCAGTACGCCCATGGCCACGGCGCGGCGGAAATTGTCGCGCTGGATCTGCGTCGTCTCGCGGTTCTTGCGCAGATATTCTTCGGGCCAGCCCTCCTTGGTGCCGATGTCGTCGATGTAGTCGCCGTTAAAGACGTCCATGACCAGCCAGACACCTTGCGCCTTCGCCGTCCGGAGCCCTTCCTCGTCGATGAGACTGGCGTGTTCGATACTGCGGACCCCGGCACGGATGGCGTTCTTGATGCCCTCGGCGCCATGGGCATGCGCGGTGGCATAGGTCCCGTGCGCCTTGGCGACAGCGATCGCGGCGCGCATTTCGTCCTCGGTCACTTCCGGCTCGCCCGGCTCGGTGCCGATCGCCAGCACCGCGCCGGTGGCGATTATCTTGAGGAAGTCGGCTCCGTGGCCGAGCAGGTATTCGGCCTTCTGGGCGGCTTCCTCGGGACTGGTGAGCACGCCAAGGCGCATATCCGCAGGCAGTTGGTCGTTGGGCACAACGCCGTTGAGCTCGCCCCCGCCGCCCGGATGGGTCAGATAGGCCCCCGCAACGAACATGCGCGGCCCGGGGACGAGACCGCGATTGATCGCATCGCGCAATGCCACGTCGGTCAGCCCGCGATAGGTTCCGACATCGCGAACGGTGGTGAAGCCGGCCTCGAGCGTCACCTTGGCATTGTGCGCTCCGATCAGCGCGGTCAGCTGCGGCGAGGTCCTGAGCGGCAATGCGACGTCCGCATCCTGCCCCGCATCGGCGAGATGGGTGTGGAGGTCGATCAGGCCCGGCAGGACGGTATAGCCCGACCAGTCGACGCGCTCGGCACCTTCGGGCGTAGCTGCGCAGGGTTCGACCCGCGCTATCCGCTCGCCCTCGACCAGAATGCACTGGCCGCTCGCCTCGGTCCCGGTTCCGACGTCGAGGAGCTTGCCTGCCTCGACATAGAGGCTGCCCGCCGAAGCGGGCGTCGCAATCAGCGCTGCAGCGAGTGCGAGTGCCTTCACTTGCTCGCCAGCTCGGTCAGCAGCACGTGGTAATAGTCGATGCTCTTGCCGATATTGCCGATCGGCGTGCGCTCGTTGAGGCCGTGCGAGTAGTCATCGCTGTCCTTGGTGAAGGTGCCGCTGGCGCCGTAGCTCGGCACGCCAAGGGCGCGGTACCACATCGAATCCGATGCGCCCGATGCCTGCGAAGCGATAATCGGGACATTGCCGAAGGCCGAATGGACCGCCTTGGTCGCAGCATCGACAAATGCCTTGTCGTAGGGCGAGGCGTCGGCCTCGACGACATATTCGGGATTGATTTCCTCGATCGTCATCGCCGGCTCGCCGGCCACCTTCTTCAGCTCCTCGATGATCGAGGCCTTGGAATGGCCGGGAAAAATGCGGCAGTTGACGTATCCGGTGGCGCGCTGCGGCAGGGCATTGAGTGCATGTCCGCCCTCCACCATCGTCGGCACGCAGGTGGTGCCAATCTTGCCGATGTAGGAAGGATTGCCGCGCAGTACCGCCACCGCCCCCTTGTCGTTCGGGTCCTTGGCGAAGGCACGCATCGCGGCGGCGAGCAGCGGATCGCCTTCGAACTGCGCGGCCTTGGTGAAGTAGTCGCGGGTGATGTCGTTCACTTCCGGCGTGAAGCGATAGGCCCCGATCTTCGCAAGCGCCGCACCCAGTTGCGCGATGGCGTTCTCGTCACGCGGGGTCGAGCTATGACCGCCGGGATTGGTGATCTCGAGCTTGAAGTCGCCATAGGTCTTTTCCGCCCCCTGCCAACTCCAGTAAGCGGGTTTGCCGGTCGCCTCGTCGAGCGAGCCCGAAGCGCCGTCGACATTGAGCACCAGCTTGGCGTTCCTGAGCTTCTCGGCGATCATCTTGGAGGTGATCATCGTGGTTTCTTCATCGCCCGAATAGGCGATGACGATGCTGCGCTTCGGCTTGAAACCCTGCTGGCGCAGCGTGATCGCCGCGACCATCGCCTGCACCGCATCGAACTTGGTGTCGCTCGCCCCGCGGCCATAGAGCATCCCGTTCTCGACCACCGCGGTGAAGGGATCGCGCTCCCAGTCCTCGGGCTTGGCCTCGACCACGTCCATGTGCGCCGAGAGCACGATCGGGCCGAGCGTCGGATCGCTGCCGGGCCAGGTGGCGATCAGGTAGGCGGTGTCGTCGACCGGCACGATCTCGATGTCGTTCGCGGCCCAGCCAGCCTTGAGCAGAGTGTCGCGGAACAGTTCGGCGACCTTGCCGGTCTGGTTGCCCTCTCCGCGCACCGAGCGCATCCCGATTGCCTGCTTCGACAGGTCGATGACCTGCTGGACTGCTGCCGGGGTGCTCTTGGCAGAAGCGGGGGTGGTGGCGGCAAGCGCGAGCAGGCTCGCGGCGATCAGACTGGCACGCATTTCAAGTGATTCCTCTCGTATTTCGGGACAGGCCTAGCACCGCCGCCGGACGCGTCAAACCGCGGAGAAGCGCCGCCAGTTGCCGCGATCGAAGATGACCTCGCGCGCGCAATTGTGGCCTGGCGCACCGGTGACGCCGCCGCCCGGATGGGTCCCCGCGCCGCACATGTAGAGGCCCTTTACCGGTCCGCGATAGGCGCCGTTGCCGAGCACCGGACGCGCCGACCACAGCTGGTCGAGGCTCATGTGTCCGTGCATGATATCGCCGCCGACGAGGCCGAACTTCTTGTAGAGCCCTTTGGGGCTGAGCACCTGCCGACCGAGAATCGAGGCGCGGAAGCCGGGCGCCTGCGCCTCCACCGTGTCGATGATAGTGTCGGCCGCTGCGTCTTCCTCGTCGTCCCAGTCGCGACCGTCTGGAAGCTCGGGAGCGAACTGCTGGCAGAACAGGCTGGCGACGTGCTGGCCGGGAGGGGCGAGGCTGTCGTCCACCGTGCTCGGGATCAGCATCTCGACGATCGGCTTTTTCGACCAGCCATGCGCTTTCGCATCGAGGAAGGCCTTGTCCATGTAGTCTAGCGTCGGGGCGAGGATGATGCCCGACTGGTGATGTTCGCCCGGCTCGGGGAGACAGGTGAACTTCGGCAGTTCGGTCAGGGCGACGTTCATGCGGAAGGTGCCGCCGCCAGCCTTGAAGCCCTTCATCCGACGACGGAAATCCTCGGGCTGGTGGCTCGCATCGAGCATCTTTCCGTAGAGCAGCTTCGGCCCGACATTGGCAATAACGCGCTTCGCCGCGATCTCCTCACCGCTTTCGAGGCGGACGCCGGCAACCGCATCGCCATCGACCAGCACCTGGTCAACCGGCGCTTCGAGGCTGATCTCCACCCCGCACTGGCGGCAGACATCGGCCATGATCTGCGTGATCGTGCCCATGCCACCGACCGAGTGGCCCCAGGCGCCCTTCTTGCCGTTCACCTCGCCAAAGACGTGGTGCAGAAGGACGTATGCGCTGCCCGGGGTGTCGGGACTGGCGTAATTGCCGACCACGGCGTCAAATCCGAAAGCGGCCTTGACCGCCTCGCTCTCGAACCACTGGCCCAGGAAGCTGGTCGCCGACTTGGTGAAGAGGTCGAGAATGTCGCGCTTGGCCGCAAGGTCGAGACGTGACATTCCCCAGCCCTGCGTCGCACCCGCGATGAGCGTGCGCAGCCCTTCGCCGACATTGGGCGGGCTCTTGAGCGCGAGGTCGCGCAGCACTTCGGCGACGCCTTCGAGTGCATCGTAATAGGCGGGCAGCGCCTCGGCGTCGGCATTCGAGAACTTGCGAAACTCGGCCTGCGTCCGCTCAAGCCCGCCGCCGAGCTTGAGGTAGCCGCCGTCTACCTGCGGCAGGAAGTTGGAGATCGGGCGTTCGATCACGCGATAGCCATGGTCGTGCAGGCGCATGTCACGAATGACCTTGGGCTGCAGCAGGCTGACCGTGTAGCTCGCCACCGAATTGCGGAAACCTGGGTGGAATTCCTCGGTTACCGCCGCGCCGCCGACGACATCGCGCCGCTCGACGATGCGGACCTTGAGCCCTGCCTGGGCGAGGTAAAAGGCGCAGACGAGCCCGTTGTGGCCCGCGCCGATGATCACGGCGTCGTATTGCTTGGTCATTTGTGGCTCCAGCCGGCAGGGGGTTGGCGTTCGAGGCGTGCCTCGGGAATGGTGTCGCGCATGCGCTTGCAGAAATGCTTGAGGCAGACTTCCTTGTCGCTCAGCGGCCCCATCGAGAAGCTGCGCGAGGCCATGCCTTCCTGCACGCGCGTGATCAGCATGGTGTCCTCGGCATTGACCTGCCGGTTGATCCGCCAGTTGAGGTATCGCGCGGCGCGCATCTCTCGCCTGTCATCCGGCAGGACATAGCTGATCTCGCGGATCAGGCAGGTGGTCGGGCCGGTCGGCAGCCACTGCATGAAGTCGACCTGGTCGGGGTAGATGTCGAAGGCGACGTTCGGCCACAGCTTGAAGTAGAGCCAGTGGCGCTGGCTCGCCTCGGGCAGGTGTGGCACCGGCGGCAGCAGCTTCTGGTACATGCGCTCGGACCAGTTGGCGCTCTCGCGGTCCTGCATATCACCCCACATCCGGTCGACGTTGGCCTCGGCTTCCACGCCGTAGCTCTTGCCGAAAAGGCGGGTGAGGCCGGGGTGCGCGACGGGGATGTGGAGCCCGTCCGAGTAGTTGTCGCCGACGTTCTTCCAGTTCACCTCGCGCGGGCGCAGGGTCACACGACCCAGCGCGCCGAGTTCCTCGAAACGATAGGGTTGGACCATGGCTTCATAGGGCGCCATCATCTGCGCCACACCCGGCCCGCCATCGTCCTCCAGCCGGACGAAGATAAAGCCGCGCCAGATTTCGAGTTCGACCGGCACCAGTCCCGCGCGGTCGCGGTCGAGCGTGGGATAGCTCGCGCTGTCGGGCACGCCCGTCAGGCGTCCATCGAGGTCGTAGGTCCACGCGTGATAGGGGCACACCAGCTTCTTCGCGCAACCGACCGCACCATCGACCAGCCGCGAGCCGCGATGGCGGCAGACATTGGTGAAGGCGCGCAGCACGTCGTCCTTGCCGCGCACGACGATGACGCTTTCGCCGCAATAGTCGAGCGTGTGCCAATCGCCATGGCCGGGAATGTCGCTGACATGGCAGACGATCTGCCAGCTGGGGCGGAAGATGCGGTCGAGCTCGAGGCGATGGAATTCTTCATCGTGGTACGTCCACGCAGGCAGGCTCCACCCTTCGAGGGGGTCTGGTTGATGAAGTACATCCGCTAGCGTTGCCATTGCGCGCTCCTTGCTATACACTCGTATAACAAGCTGTATATGAGCGCACAACCCGCCTTTACCCGCGCCGATCCCGACGAGCGCAGACAGAGCCTTATCGAAGCGACCGCTCGCGTCTTGGCGGACAAGGGAGCAGCAGGAGTTTCGGTCCGCGCGATCTGCGCAGAGGCAGGCGTCTCCCCAGGCCTTTTGCGGCATTACTTTTCCGGCGTGTCCGAAGCGATTGCCGAAACCTATCGCTGGATGGGCGCCCGGATCGCGCAGGCGCTCGATGCAGCGGTGGCCGATGCCGGTCCCGATCCGCGCGCCCGCGTGCTCGCCTATCTCACCGCCAGCTTCAGGCCGCCCATCGCGTCGCCCGACCTCCTCGCCAGCTATGTCGCGTTGTGGAGCCTCACCCGCAGCGACTCCTCGGTCGCGGGGGTCAGGGCGGAGGTCTATCGCGATTACCGTGCCGACCTTGAGAAACTGCTGGTCGAATGGCGGCCCGACCTCGCCGATCCGGCACTCGCGGCGATAGCCCTCACCGCACTCATCGACGGCCTGTGGCTCGAACTCTCGCTCGGCGACGCACCTTTTGCGCCAGAGCAGGCAAGTGAACTGGCCGAGGCCTGGCTCGATCGTCTCGCGGGCTGAAACGAAAAAGGCCGGGCGCTCGGCCCGGCCTTTCCCGTCAAATACCGGTGGTTCCGATCAGAAATCGAAGCCGGTCTTGATACCGATCACGCGCGGCTTGATGACGGTGTCGTAGAAGACGCCGCCGGTGCTGCTGATCCCGTCGGGATCGCCGCAGGTGGTTTCGAGGCACTGCACCCCGGTGTTGATCACCCCGCGCTCGTCGAAGAGGTTCGTCGCGAAGAGCTCGAAGCGCATCTTGTCGTTCTTCATCCCGATGCTCAGGTCGAGCGTGGTGTAGGCCGGGAAGGTACCCTTCAGCCCGTTCTCGAAGGTGCGAAGATCGCTCCGCCGGCTTCCGATATGGGCGAGAGCGCCCTGAACGTGACCGTCCCACGAACCCAGCGGGAATTCGTAGCGCGCAATCGCGTTGCCCTTGAACTTGGCAGTGATCGGCAGGCGCGTCCCGGCAGGGGCCAGCAGCGCGTTCACACGACCATCGCCCGGATCGAAGGTACAATCGAAGTCCGGATTGGCGATGCGGCAGAAGTCCTTGCGGATCGTCGCATCATTGTAGCTGCCCGAAAGCGAAAGCGTCAGGCCGTTCGCACGGTAGCTGAAGTCGGCTTCGAGACCGCGGATGCGAGCGATACCCGCGTTGCGGATTTCGGTCAGGCCGTTTTCGCCGAGGAAGGACAGCTGTATGTCGCTCCAGTCCTCCTGGTAGACCGCACCATTGAAGGTGACGTCGCCGAAGCGGGTCTTCCAGCCGAGCTCGTAATTGTCGAGCGAGTCCGGCTTGTAAGGAGGCAGCGTGCCGCGACGGTTGATGCCGCCCGGACGGAAGCCTTGCGACCAGGTCGCATAGACCAGTACGTCCGGATTGATCTCGTAGGTCGCATTGAGCTTCCAGATCGCATCGGTGTCCGAGGTGACCTTGTCGAGGTTGGTACAGGGCGTGCCGTCCACGATCGGACCGGCGAAACATGCTGCCTCACCCGTGCGGCTCGAGAAGTTGGCGTTGTAGCCGAAGAACCCGATGAGCGAGTTCTTGTACTTGTAGAGGCGCGCACCACCGGTCAGCGTCAGCTGGTCGGTAACGTCGAAGCTCAGTTCGCCGAACGCTGCATAGTCGCGGTCGGTACGCGTCTGGCGGGTCAGCCAGACATTGCTTTCCGTGCCGGTGACCGTGAACAGGTCGGTCAGATTGTCGATGATGTAGTTCTGCGTGATCTCGTGGCGCTGGCGCTGGGCGAACAGGCCGCCGATGAAGCGGATCGGCGCTTCCTGCGGGCTGGCCACGCGGATTTCGCCGAACATCCGGCGATATTTGTCGCCGCCCTGGATGTACTGGTTCGGGCTGATGAGATCGTAGTTGTTGTCGTAGAAATACGCGCCGTAGCCGTAGAGTGCGTCATAGAAATACGCGTAGTCCGAATAGTCGGATTCGACGTGGTCCTTGCGCCACAGACCGCCACCGGTGGCGGTGAGGTCCCAGTTGCCCAGCTTGCCTTCGATGGTCAGGGCGGCCTGGAGCCACTTGTCCTTCGAATATTCGGGATTGTACTGGACCGTCTGGAGATCGCCGGTGACTGCGGTCGAGCGTTCCTGCGAGAAGCTGCCGTTGGCGGTCTGGACCTGGCCCATCACCGTCGGACGGACAGTCCAGTTGTCGTCCAATTCGATGCCCAGGGCGACACGCGCACCATAGGTTTCTACGTCGTTGTAATCTTCCTCGACCAGGGCAGCGTTGTTCTGGGTAATGCCCGAGGTCGGGTAGGTCCGGCTGCCTGCGACATTGTCGATGTAACCAGCATCCTTGCGATACCAGCCGACCACGCGCAGCGCAGCGTTCGAGCCGAGGCTGGCGTTGTAGAAGCCTTCCGCCGTGCCGCCGATGCCGCCATGCGCGACCTGGTTCAGTTCGAGGTCGATGGCGCCGTAGCTGTCGCCGTAGTCGGGCGCATTGGTGACCATCTTGATCGTTCCGGCCATCGAGCTGGCGCCGTAGAGCGTGCCCTGCGGGCCTGCCAGCGCCTCGACGCGGGCGAGGTCATAGGCATGGATGTCCAGCGCACCCTGGATGGTCGTCACCGGCATTTCGTCGAGATAGGTGCCGACGGTCGGCAGCGACGAAGAGTGGTTGGCGTTCTCGCCGCTGGCGACGCCGCGGAAATAGACCTGGCTGAAACCCGGCGCAGCCGTCTGGATCGTGACCGACGGCAGGAACTTCACCACGTCCTGCAGCTCGCTGACCTGAAGCTGGTCGAGCTTCTCGGTCCCGATTGCCGTGATGGCAACCGGCACGTCCTGCAGGTCCTGTGCGCGCTTCTGCGCGGTCACGATGATGACGTCTGAGTCCGTTTCAGCGGCACCGGCATCCTGCGCAAGCGCAGGAGTCGTGGCGGTAAGCGCGGTCCCCGCGAGCAGGCTGGCCGCCATGCTAAGGCGACGGCGCTTGTGCTCGAATACCATAATTCCCTCCTTGAATGCGTCCCCGCTTCATAACCGCCACAATTGTGCCGTTTTGCCAAGGCCAGACGGCTGGCCTGCGTCGACTCCCCACAGCTTTCCGTCGAATTCATGGCATTTTTGCAACGGCCCCAGCGACCGAACGGCAAGGAAGTTGCTAGCGCACGTATGTGGTCGGCAAATCTCCGAGCGCCTTCTCGAGCGGTCCGAGCCATTCCCGATAGGGCTCCCATTGCCCGACCCCGTCGCGATTGATCGGGCGGCGCACCTGCTCTGACGACGCGGTGCGGACTGCCCGTGTGTTGCGGTGAAATTCGAGACACGCCTCTTCGAACGGCAGGTCGAGATAGGCCAGCAACGCGCGAACCTCACCCTCGGGATCGTCGAGCAGGCGTTCGTGGATCACACGATGGATGCGGCCGGGAAGCACGGCATCGTAGTGGTCCATCGCCCGCACATAATCAGCATAGTAGCGGCCGATGTGGTCGAGCGAATAGGAGAAGCCCTGCCCCTTGGCGAAATGCTGGCGAAAATTGGAGAAGCAGCAATCCATCGGATGGCGCCGCGCGTCGATGATCTTCGCATTCGGCAGGATCAGGTGGATGAAGCCGGCATAGCTCCAGTTGTTGGGCAATTTGTCGATGTAGAAGGGCTTGCCGCTCTTGCGCTGCACGCGGGTGCGCTCGAGGAATTCGGCACCCAGTTCGGCGAACTGTGCCGCGTCCATCTCCGCCACGGCATCGGGCCAGTCGCGCAGGTCGCCGCCCGACTTGCGCGCCTCGCGCATGGCCATTGCCGGGATGTCGGGCAATTCCATCGTCCCTTCGACCTGGCTGTGGCTCGACAGGATCTGTTCGAGCAGCGTCGATCCGGCGCGCGGAAGGCCGAGAATGAAGATCGGGTCCGGCGTGGGATCGCCTACGTCCTTGTGCGCTGCGACGAATTCGGGCGTCATCACTGCGATCATCCGGTCGACCTGGTCGGTGATCGCCTGCGGGTCGTAGGCCAATTCCTCGCTCCGCAAGGCGTTGCCGCGCTCGTAGTGACGGAAGGCTGCCTGTGCATCGCCCCTGTCGGCATAGGCCTTGCCGAGGGCGAAATGGAGGTGGAGCGCATCCTCGTGCGCGGGATTGCCTTCGAGGGCGGCTTCCATCGCCCCAACGTCCGCGTCGGTGAACTCTACCGTCTTGAGATTCGCTAGACTCCACCAGACCTCGCCGAGGTCGGGCTGCGCAGCGAGTGCGGCACGATACGCGGCAATGCCCTCGTCCTGCCGCCCTACCGTCTTGAGCATGTGACCGTAGCTCATCTGCAGCTTGGCATGGTCGGGGAATGTTTCTGTCAGCTCGCCATAAAGCTTCAAGGCTTCGTCATAGTCGCCGATGCGGCCCAGCGTCGCGGCCATCAAATTGCGGTTGCCCGGATTGGCCGGGTCACGCTCGAGCACCTCATCGAGGACCTTGGCGGCCTCTTCGTAACGGCTCTGCTTGTAGAGCACGTTGGCGAGGTTCGCGCGCGCTGCAGTAAAGCCGGGGGCGATTTCGAGAGCGCGGCGCAGCAGCCGCTCTGAATCGGGCAGTCGCCCGAGACGCGCTGCGAGTTCGGCTATCAGGCGTATCGCGGCGGCATCGGTCGGCAGGCGGGTCAGTCGCTGGCGAAGCAGGCCCTCGGCCTGGGGCAGGTCCCCGTCCTGCAACGCGATGGCGATGGCCAGCATTTCGGGATCGGCGGCGGTCGCCCGGACCGCGGCCATGTCCGCCGCATCCGCCTCAGCCTCCTCGCCCAGCTTGCGCAGCGCACGCGCCAGCAGGCGATGGGCCGGTGCCAGTGCCGGATCGCGCGCAACCGCCGCCCGCAGGCGCGGCAGGGCAGCCGCAGGATCGCTCTCGACGAGGGCGGCCATCGAAATCGGCTTGTCTGTGGAAGGCGTGTCCATTGCCCTATCGCGTAACATGCCGCCGTCAGCAGGCAAACCCGCCAGCGATTTGTCCTCGACAGGCGTGCATGGTCCTGCTGGAAGGGCGGACATGAGCGAGCTTACCCATCTGGATGATCAGGGCCGTGCGCACATGGTCGACGTCTCCGGCAAGGAGGCCACAGCGCGCGTCGCGACGGCTCGGGGAAGATTGACCTGCGCAAGCGCCACGCTCGACGCGGTGCGCAAGGGCAAGGCGCCGAAAGGCGCGGTGATTTCGACCGCGGAAATCGCCGGGATCATGGCTGCTAAGCGCACTGCCGACCTCATCCCGCTGTGCCATCCGCTTGCGCTGTCCAAGGTCAGCGTGACGATAGCACCCGACGATGACTTGCCCGGCTTCGCGGTAAAAGCCGAGGTCCGCACCACCGGACCGACGGGTGTGGAAATGGAAGCGCTGACGGCCGTATCCACCGCCTGCCTGACCCTGTTCGACATGCTCAAGGCGATCGACCGGACGATGGAGATTTCCGGCATCCGCGTGGTCTCCAAGACCGGCGGCAAGTCGGGTGACTGGGGCGCGGTAGCCTAGCCGAGCGCGGCGGCGAGGTCGTCGATCAGCGCCTGAGCCCCTTCCAGACCGACGGACAGGCGCAACAGCGATGCGGGCAATCGCGGTTCGGGGCCGCCTGCGGGATCAAACTTGTGGCCGGTCATCACCAGGCTCTCCGCCCCGCCCCAGCTCACGGCATTGCCAAACAGTTTGAGCCGGTTCGCGACTTCGACTGCGCGCTGGAAGCCGCCCTCGCCCAGTTCGAACGAGAACAGGCCCGAGTGTGCGCCGGCATTGCCTTCCAGTTCGGGGTGGAAAACCCGCGCCACCGCCGGGTGCGCCTTGAGGAACCGCGCCACCTCCAGCCCGTCGGCCCGGTGCCGCTCCATCCGCGCGGGCAGGGTCATCAGGCCGCGCAGGAACAGCCAGGCTTCGAACGGAGGCATGCGCGCGCCGAGCAACAGGTAGGCGTCGTAGAAAATGCGCTCGAGCAGGTCCTCCGGGCCAACCAGCGCACCGCCGATGGCGTCGCTGTGCCCGCCGATGTATTTCGAGCAGCTGTGGATCACGAGGTCGACGCCCAGCGTGATCGGCTTCTGCAGCAACGGCGTGGAGACGGTGTTGTCGATGGCCGAGAGTACCCCACGCGCCTTGGCAAGCGCAGCGATACCTTCAACATCGACACGACCGAACAGCATCGATCCGGGGCTCTCCAGGTAGATCATCCGCGTTTCGTCGCGCAGCGCCGCGGCCACTTCCTCGACCGATCCGCCAAGGATGTGGTCGTGGGAGACTCCGAAGTCCTCGAGCTTTTGCGCGAGCTGGAGCGTCGGGCCGTAGATGTCGTTGACAAACAGCACATGGTCGCCCGCCTTGAGGAGGCCGAACAGCAACGCCCCGATCGCGCCCATGCCGGAGGCAAAGCACTTGCACGCCTCACCCCGCTCCAGCTCGGCAAGCGTCCGCTCGAGCACGCGCACGGTGGGGTTGGTTCCGCGCGAATAGACCGTCGCGAGGTGTTCCTGCCCGAGCTCGCGGTGAAGCTCTTCCATCGTCTCCTTGCGGAAGATCGATGCCTGCGCGATCGGCGGCAGGACCATGCCGCCGCTCTCCGACAGGTCGTCGCCAGCGCGCAGGCAGATCAGCTGGTCGCGCGGGTCGATGACGCTCATTTCAGGCACTCCCATGACCGGAGCGGTTACACCCGCTCACGCGCTTGGGAAAGGCACAGCCGACCAAGCGTCCCCGTCATTCAGCCTTCGCTGTCCATCCCCGCTATCGCCCGCAGGGCATGCGCCGCGAGGATGCGCCTGCCCGCCGCATCGATCCTCGCGCTCTCGGCCTCGATCGCCTCACGCTCTGCATCGAGCAAGGCGACCTGCGGCTTGGCACCCGCCTTGACCTCGAGCCGAGTGCTGCGAAGAGCTGCCTGCGTTGCCTCGGCGCGTTTCTCGGCTGCGAGGAGCATGGCGGTCGCGGTCTGAAAGTCGCTGTAGCGCTGGATTGCCGCAACCCTCAGCTGGTCCTCGTACTCCTGCACGTCGAGGCTGGCCGCCCGCGCTTCGGCGGCCGCGCGATCCACTTTCGAAGACACTCGACCTCCACTGAAGAAAGTCCACTTCGCCCGCAGGCCGACGCTTGCGCTGTCTGCCTTGTAACCGGGGAAGAACTGGTCGCGGACAGAGGAGGCATCGGCATAGGCAGCCACCGTCGGCAGGTATTCGAACCGTGCGGCCCGTTCGCCGGCGGAAGCGATCTTCGCAGCGTAACGCGCCTGCTCGATCTCCGGATTGCCGGCGATGGCGGCATCCACCGCCGCCGCTGCGGTTTCGGGCGTTTGGGGCAGCGCGGGAAGATTGGGGAAGAGTTCTATGGGCTGGCCCGCGAGCTGTGTCAGCCGGGCGGTAGCAGCCGCCAATTCGCCCTTGGCTGCAGCAAGTCCGACCTCTGCTTCGGCAAGCCTGGCCTCGGCCTCCGATACGTCGGTCGAAGTGGCGGCACCGACTTCAAACATGAGACGGGCCTGGCGCAGAAGTTCCTGCATGGAGCGGACCATCGTCTCGTAGGCACGCGACCTCTCGCGAGCCGACAGGGCTGTCGTGTAGGTGGAAATCACCTCCGTGCGCAGGTCGCGGGCCGCAATCCTGCGAGCCAGCCGGGCAGCTTCCAGCCCTCCTCTCGCCTGGTCCACCGCGGCACCGATCCGTCCGCCCGTGAACAGGGGCCACTGCGCACCGACCTGCGCGACGCGCGGGGTCACGTTGTCGGCGGGCAAGGTGAAGAAGCCTTGCGGATCGATCCGGCCGACACCGATCTGCCCCTGGAGGTCAGCCGTCGGATTGCGTTCTGCCCGCGCCTGTTCCACCGCAGCTGCGGCCCCGTCCTCACGCGCCCTTGCCGCAGCGACCGCGGGCGAGCGCGCGAGAACCATGTCGATCGTCGCATCGAGGGACTGGGCTGCAGCAGGAGAGGCGACGAGCGCCGATGCGCTCGCGAACAACAGGGCGGCGCGGGACATCAGTTCAGTTCGAGCTTCTTGATGCCCATCGCGTGCAGCGCGAGCTTCTCGTAGAACGGCTCGCTCTGGCCCTTGCGAACCTTGCGCAGGAAGTACTTTTCGAACCCGATCTTGGCGAGGTGGACCCACTTGCCGTCGGACGACCAGTTGACATTGCGCGGGGGGATTTGCGGCTTGGCGACGAAGGCGACGCCGCCATCGCCGAAATCGGCGAGGCAGACGGCGTTCCACGTCGCCTCGTGCGTCGGTTCCTGTCCGGAAAGGACTTCCTTCAGGTTCTGGGCAACCGCGGTGACCATGCTTTCGATCATGAACCCGGTCTTGGGCACGCCGACGGGCAGCGGTGTCGGACCGGTGGGCGGGATGGCGATGCAGACGCCGAGACCGAAGATGTTGCTGTAGGCCGGATTGCGCTGGTGCTTGTCGACCAGGACGAAGCCGCGCGGGTTGACGAGGCCCTCGAGGCCCATGATTGCAGGGACCCCGCGGAATGGGGGCATGAGCATGGCCCAGCCGAAATCGAGGTCGTGCTTCTTCTTCTCCGATCCGTCCTCGTTGACTTCGGTCAGGTGCATCTTGCCTTCTTCGACACTGTCGACCTTGGCGTTGGTGATCCACTTGATATTGCGGTCGCGCATCTCGCTTTCGAGCAGACTCTTGGTGTCGCCGACGCCGTCGAGACCGAGATGGCCGATGTAGGGTTCGGGCGTAACGAAGGTCATCGGGACCTTGTGGCGGATCTTGCGGCGCTTGAGTTCCGTGTCGATGATCATCGCCATTTCGTAGGCCGGGCCATAGCATGACGCGCCTTGGGCGGCGCCGACCACGATGGGGCGGGGGTTGGCCGCCAGTTCCTCGAACTTCGCATGCGCCTTGGCCGCATGGGCGGTTTCGCAGATGGACACGGTGTTGCGTTCAGGGCCGAAGCCTTCGATCTCGTCGAAAGCGAGGTCCGGACCAGTCGCAATTACAAGATAGTCGTAATCGATGAAACTTCCGTCGTTCAATTCGACTCGATTGGAAGCCGGGTCGAGCCTCTTTGCGCCCACTCCGTTATAGCCGATCTTGTGCTTGGCCATGACGGGCGGGAGGTGAACCTTGAGCGCCTCCGGCTCGCGCCATCCGACCACAACCCAGGGATTGGAGGGCGCGAACCAATAGTCGTCGCCCTTGTTGATCACGGTCACCCGCGCCTTGCCCTTGGTCGCCTCGTTGATCTCGTACGCAGCGATGGTGCCCCCCAGTCCAGCGCCCAGGACGACGATGTGCTTCTCACTCATGCGACTGCTCCTCTCCGGAAATCACTTGACTGCTATGACATCTACACGATATTTGCAAGTTACTAAATGAAAGGATCGAAAGTGTTCGGATTTGGCAATCGCAAACCCATCCGAGAAATCATGCCTGCTGAGCTGCACGACATGATCGTTGCCGGTACCGCGATCGTGGTCGACGTCCGCGAGCCGGGAGAATTCCAGGGCGGCCACGTTCCCGGTGCTATCAATCTTCCGCTGTCGCGCTTTGACCCCGGTCAACTTCCGCAGGCCGAAGGCAAAAAAATCGTCCTGAACTGCGCTGCGGGCATGCGATCGGCAAAGGCGCTGAAGATGTGCGGCGACCTGCCGGTCGACACGCACCTGCGCGGCGGCATGGGCATGTGGCTCCGTACCGGCCTGCCGGTGGAGCGCGGCTGATGCACCGCCCGGGGGCAAGATTGGCGGGTGTGCTCGCCCTGGCGTTGTCATTGGCGTCGTGCGGACGCGATACGGCTGACGAGAATCTCGCCCCTGCGGCTCAAGACGGTGCCGCCCCCATTGTCTTGCGCGAGTCCACCCTGCCCGGATGGCAATCGGTCAGTGCCGAAGTCTCCACCGTCGACCAGGCGGTTGCGGCGGCACGCATCCCCGGCGTGCTGGTTTCGCTGAACGTCAGGGAAGGCGACTACGTCAAGCGCGGCCAAGTCATCGGCCGGATCGTCGACAGCCAGCTCGGTTACCAGAGCGGCGCCTATGGCGCTCAGGCCGCCGCCGCGCAGGCGCAGGCCGCGCAAGCCCAGGCCGAACTGCAACGCACGCGCTATCTCTACGAGAATGGCGTCTACGCCAAGGCGCGACTCGAACAGGCCCAGGCAGCGAGTTCGGCAGCGCAGGCACAGGTCCGCGCCGCGCGGCAGCAGCAGGCAGCCGTCAATGCTGTCGCGGGCCAGGGGGCGGTGGTGGCACCTACATCGGGTCGCGTCCTCGTGGCGGACATTCCTGCCGGGTCGGCAGTCGCACCGGGGATGCCGATCGCGACGATTACCTCGGGGCCCGTGGTCCTGCGCCTCGAACTGCCCGAAACACTTGCCGACAAGGTTCGCGCCGGAACGAAGGTCCGCGTGACCACCGAGGATGGCAGCGAGCTGACCGGCACTGTCGCCCGTCTCTACCCTGCAGTTGCCGGAGGGCAGGTTCGCGCCGATGCCGAGGTTTCCGGTCTCGATGCACGGCTGATCGGACGACGCCTGGCTGCGGACATCGATGCCGGTACCAAGTCCGCCCTCGTCGTGCCCGACAGCTACGTCACCACAAGATACGGTATCGACTACGTCACGGTTCGCGCGAAGGACGGCAGCACCGCCATCGTTCCCGTCCAGACAGCCCCTTCCGGCAAGGCCGGCACTCTCGAAATCCTCTCGGGGGTCACTGCCGGTGATGTGCTGGTCAAGCCTGCACCCGGCGGAGCGGTAGGATGAGCCTTGGGATTTCCGGCCGCCTGACACGGGCGACCATCAACTCCCCGCTTACCCCGCTGTTGCTGCTCGCAGCGATACTCGTCGGCGTGATCGCCACGATGACGATCGCACGCGAGGAGGAACCCCAGATCAGCGTGCCGGTGGTCGACATACAGGTGGCTGCACCCGGGCTTTCGGCAGAGGATGTCGCCGAGCTGGTGGCCAAGCCGCTCGAAACGATCGTCAAGTCGATCGATGCGGTAGAACACGTCTACACGCAGGCCGAAGACAACCGCGCAATGGTCACCGCACGCTTCGAAGTCGGTTCCGATCCCGAAGATGCTGCGACGCGCATCGATGCCAAGATCAATTCGAACATGGATCGAATCCCGGTCGGCATTCCCCCGCCGCATGTTACCGTGCGCGGGATCAGCGACGTGCCCATTGTCGTGCTGACGCTGAGCCCGAAGGCCGGAGCCCCCGGGCAGTGGACCGACCAGGCAGTTTACGAGATCGCCGACCGGCTGAAGACCGAGGTCGCGAAGGTCGAGGATGTCGGCCTCACCTTTCTCGTCGGCGGGCAGCAGCAAGCGATCCGCATCGTGCCCGATCCTGCGAAGCTGGCCGTCCACCAGGTCCCGCTGGGTGCGGTGCTGGAGGCTGCGGGACAGGCCAACCGCGCCTTTCCTGCGGGGACCGTTCGCGAAGGCGGCACTGCCGCGACCGTGATCGCCGGCCAGAACCTGCGCAGCGCGGACGAGGTCGCCGACCTTCAGGTGCGCTCGGTCACCGGCGCCCCCGTCTACCTGCGCGACGTGGCGACGGTGAGCGAAGGGCCGACGCAGGACCAGTCGCGCGCATGGCGTTGGGCCCGTTCCGGTGGAGGCGAGGATGGCCAGTGGACCATGGCTCCTGCGGTCAGCCTCGCGGTGGCCAAGCGTGCAGGTGCCAATGCGGTCGAGGTATCCGATGCGGTCGTCGCGCGGGTCGAGGCGCTCGAGGGCTCCCTGATACCCCAGGGCCTGTCGGTCGACGTCACGCGCAATTATGGCCAGACCGCGAACGAGAAGGCCAACGAACTCCTCTATCATCTCGCACTCGCCACGGTGTCGATCGTGGTCCTCATCGGTTTCTCGATCGGGTGGCGCGAGGCGGGAGTGACCGCCATCGTCATCCCCACGACGATCCTGCTGACCATGTTCGCCAGCAAGATCATGGGCTTCACCATCAACCGCGTCAGCCTGTTCGCGCTGATCTTCTCCATCGGCATCCTCGTCGACGATGCCATCGTGATGATCGAGAACATCGCGCGCCACTGGGCCATGAACGACGGACGCGACCGCAAGACAGCAGCAATCGAGGCGGTGGCGGAGGTCGGCAATCCGACCATCGTGGCGACGCTGACCGTCGTGGCAGCGCTGTTGCCCATGCTGTTCGTATCCGGCCTGATGGGCCCCTACATGGCGCCCATTCCGATCAACGCCAGCGCGGCCATGGTCTTCAGTTTCTTCGTCGCAGTGATCATCGCGCCCTGGCTGATGATCCGCTTTGCGCGGCAGACGCTGGCGGACGGTCACGGCCATGACGAGCATGGCGGCAAGCTCGGCGAACTCTATGGCAGGGTGGCCGCGCGAGTGATCGGCGAGCGCCGGACTGCACGCAACTTCCTGATTGCCGTCGGGGTGGCAACGCTCGTCGCCTGTTCGATGTTCTACTTCAAGGCGGTGACGGTGAAGCTGCTGCCCTTCGACAACAAGTCGGAGGTCCAGCTGGTCGTCGACATGCCCGAAGGGACCAGCCTCGAAACGACAAGCCGGGTGCTGGAGCAGGCTGCCAGCGCAGCCCGGTCGGTGCCCGAAGTCGTCTCCATGGAGGCCTATGCCGGCACCTCGGCACCGTTCAATTTCAACGGCCTCGTGCGCCACTATTTCCTGCGCAACCGCCCGTGGATGGGCGACCTCATGGTAACCCTGTCGGAAAAGGGCGAACGTTCGCGATCCAGCCACGAGGTCGCGGTCGACCTGCGCGAACGGCTATCGGCGATCACCCTGCCGAAGGGCGGGTCGATCAAGGTCGTCGAGACGCCGCCCGGCCCGCCTGTCCTTTCAACCCTGCTTGCCGAAATCTACGGACCCGACGAACAGGCCCGGCGCGCGACTGCGGAGCAGGTCGAGAAGATCTTCCGGCAGGTTCCCTTCATCGTCGACGTCGACAACAGCTTCGGACAGCCCGTCCCGCAGCTGCGGCTCGTGCCGGACCGTGACAAGCTGGATTACTACGGCCTGTCCCAGCGCCAGGTCTACGATAGCATCAGTGCGCTGCTGGGGACGCAGACTGTCGGCTATGCGACGCAGGGCATGGGACGCCATCCGCTGCCGATCCAGATCACTCTGGACCAGTCGCAACGCAGCTGGAGCCAGCAATTGGGGGCGACTCCGGTCGCTGCCATGCAAGGTCCGGGCGGCGGCAGGCTGATCCGGCTCGACCAGGTGGTGAAGGTCGAGAACACTGTCGGCGGTCAGTCGATCTTTCGCCGGGACGGTCGCGGCGCGACGATGGTGACCGCCGAACTGGCAGGGCGCTACGAAGCCCCCATCTACGGTATGCTCGAAGTCAATCGCGCCATCGACGACTTCGACTGGAAGGCTGCCGGCCTAGCCAAGCCCGATGTCCGGCTGAACGGCCAGCCATCCGATGAAGAGCACACCACGGTCCTGTGGGACGGCGAATGGGAGATCACCTGGGTGACCTTCCGCGACATGGGTGCCGCCTTCATGGTCGCGCTCCTCGGCATCTACGTGCTGGTCGTCGGCCAGTTCGGTAACTTCAAGATCCCGCTCGTCATTCTGACCCCGATCCCGCTGACACTCGTCGGCATCGTGCTGGGCCACATGCTGTTCGGGGCGCCGTTCACCGCAACGAGCATGATCGGCTTCATCGCGCTTGCCGGCATCATCGTGCGCAATTCGATCCTGCTGGTCGATTTCATCCGCCATGCCCGTAGCGAGGAGAAGAGCCTGCGCGATACGCTGCTGGAAGCGGGCATGATCCGCTTCAAGCCGATCGTCCTGACAGCGGCGGCTGCCATGATCGGCGCTGCCGTGATCCTCACCGACCCGATCTTTCAGGGCCTCGCCATATCGTTGCTGTTCGGGTTGGCCAGTTCGACCCTGCTGACCGTGCTGGTCATTCCGGCAATCTACGTGGTGTTGCGCGATGACGGCAAACCGATGACACTGGTGCGGCATGAACCCGATGAGGAGGCACCTGCGACATGAGCAACGACATCGCCGTCTGCGCCCATTGCGGCGGATTGAACCGTGTCCCGGCTGAAAGACTGGGTGACAATCCCAAATGCGGGAAGTGCGGCAAGGCTGTCTTCACGGGCAAGCCCGTGGACGCCGATGCCACCATGTTCGACCGCTTCGTGACCAAGGGCAGCCAGCCGGTCCTGGTCGACTTCTGGGCCAGCTGGTGCGGTCCCTGCCGGATGATGGCCCCGGCCTTCGCAAGCGCGGCTGCCAAGCTCGAACCGCAGATCCGCCTGCTCAAGGTGGACACCGAGGCACAACAGGCCATCGCCGGGCGCTACCAGATCCAGTCGATCCCCACGCTGATGCTGTTCAGGGGCGGTCGCGAAGTGGCCCGGCAGGCAGGTGCAATGCCGGAACAGGCGATAATCGGCTGGGCCCGCCAGGCCTCCGGTCTCTAACGGAAGACCCGCGCGAAAGTGGCCGCGCCACCGCCGCTGTGAATGCGCGAGGTGTGGCGGTCGATCCTGCGCTCCGTCGCCGTCCCCGCCAGCGCATCGAGCATCTCGCTCGCCCCGAGCAGTCGCTCGCTGTCGACCTGGTAGAATATCTGCTTGCCGTGGCGGCGCGTGATGACGAGGTCGGCCTTGCGCAGGATAGCCAGCTGTTGCGACAGGCCGGGCTGGGCAATGCCGGTGATATCCTCGATCTCGCTGACGGCGTGCTCGTCCTTGATCGCACAAAGGATCTGCAGCCGCACTGGATGCGCGATGGCGCGGAGCAGTTCCGCCGAACCTTCGAAGTCGCGGTCTTCCATCGTACCTACTCCCGGTCCTGCGTCTTGTTGAAGAACCAGCCCGACGCGTCTTTCGGTTTCAACACATCGCTCACCGTCTCGCGCGGGGTCACCAGCAGCTCGTCCCCAGGCTGCCAATCGGCAGGGGCGAGCACGTCCCCGCCATCGACACGCTGGAGCGCAATGAGAAGCCGGAGCATCTCGGGCACGGAACGTCCGACCGTCGGCGGATAGCAGGTTGTCGCGCGAAGGACGCCCTTGGGATCGATGAAGAAGGTCGATCGTACCGTCCCGGCGTCGAGCGCATCGGCGGAGATCATGCCGTATGCGCCGGCAATCTCCATCGTGGGGTCCTCGATGATCGGGAAATCGACTTCGAGCCCGGTCATATCGCGGATCATGCGTACCCAGGCGAGGTGCGAATAGAGACTGTCGATCGACAGCCCGATCAAGGCGCAGTCCCTTTCCCTGAACTGGGCGGACGCGCGCGCAATGGCGATGAATTCGCTCGTACAGACAGGCGTAAAGTCGGCCGGGTGGGAGAACAGGATTACCCATTTCCCCCGATAGGTCGAAAGGTCGATCGGTCCCTGGGTGCTGCGCGCAGCGAAGAGAGGGACGGTTTCGCCGATGCGCAGCGGATGTTCGGTTATCGGGTCAATCACAAGCTCTCCACGTGTCCCGCATGGTCGCCGGCGACGCCATGCGAATAAGGCGTTCCATATACACGATTAGCGATATTGTGGAAATGATTGCGAAGCTGGAGCGGCATTTTTCAGCCCGTCGCTCGAAACGGAATTCGTTCAGGATTGGTCGAACATTTTTCCCGCGATAGCAAGGTCTTCCGCAGAATTGATGTTGAAGAACGGATCGATTTCGTCGCCGGTCGGCCATTCAACCCGAACGCAGCCCACAGTTTCGGCAAGTCGCATGAGAGAGTGGTTCTTGCCAGCTTTCACCGACTCAACGCCCGCTTGCGCTTCCGCCACCTGCCACAAGGAGCACGTCGGATGGTCGCGCCCGTTGCTGTGCGCCAATGCGCAGGCCGCACTGGCGTCAGTGTCCAGCCTCTCGCGGAGCCGGTCGCAAAGGTCATGCGGCAGAAATGGAGCATCAACGGGGATCACGAGAAGAGTCTCGGCCCCCGACTGCGCAGCGCCAAGGAGTCCTGCCGCGAGACCCGCCAGCGGGCCTCCCATTCCCCCGGCATCCTCGACAAATACCGCGTCGTCGTGATCACCGCCGTCATGCCGCGTACCGGCCACGATTGTCCGTCCGTCACTCCAGCGCCGCGCCATGCGCAACGCGTGATCGAGCAATGTCTGGCCAGCGAGCTTGCGCAGCGGCTTGCCGCCCCCGATGCGGCGGCCATCGCCTCCTGCGAGGACCAGAACCATCGGTCCTCGGCTCATTGGTCGGCCGGTGCTACAGCGAGGTCGATCATGATCCTGTCGGCCATAGCCAGATAGGCTTGTGCGATGGCGCTATCCGGGGCCGCAATCACGATCGGGAGCCCTTGCTCGCCCTGGCGCATGATCGCCGGGTCCAGCGGGACCTGACCGAGGATGGCGATGCCCTTTTCCTTCGCGGCGGCAATCGCCCCGCCGTGGCCGAAGATATCATGCGTGCTGCCGCAATCGGGGCAGGTGAACTGGCTCATGTTCTCGACCATGCCGAGCACGCGAATGCCGATCTGGTCGAACATATCATAGGCCTTGCGGGCATCGATCAGGGCGATGTCCTGCGGCGTCGAGACCAGCACCGCGCCGTCGACAGGGACGGTCTGGACAAGGCTGAGTTGCGCATCGCCCGTCCCCGGCGGCAGGTCGACCACGAGCACGTCGACACCGCCGTCCTCGTCCCACGCCACACCGCCGAGCAATTGCTGGATCGCGCCGATGACCATCGGCCCGCGCCAGATCGTCGCGCGATCCTCGGGCACAAGGTGGCCCATCGAAATTGCCTTGATGCCATGGCTGACCACCGGCCTGATACGGTCATCCGGAGTGAAGTCGGGCCTCCCGCCAGCACCGAGCATCTTCGGAATGCTGGGTCCGTAGATGTCCGCATCGAGGACCGCGACCTTGAGCCCGCGCTGTTTCAGCGCCAACGCCAGATTGACCGATGTGGTCGACTTGCCGACCCCGCCCTTGCCGCTCGCGACGGCGACGATCTTCCTGACACCATTGAGGGGTTGTGGCGCCGGCGGTTTGGGCGGCGGCACGGCCCCGCGCGGCATCGATGGCTCTCGCGCAGGTTCGGCACGGTGCGCAGTCAGCGCAATACGCACCGACTTCACGCCGGAGAGCTTGGCGACGGCGCCTTCGCACTCCTTGCCGACAGCCTCCATCGCGTCGAGCGTCCGGGGATCGATGGCAAGGATGACAGTGACATCGCCGTCCTTGATCGCCACGCTTTCGACGATCCCGGAGGAGACCACGTCCCCGCCTGTGACCGGGTTCATGATCGTGCCCAGCGCATCGCGCACACGCTTCTCGGTCAGCGGTCGCAGCATGTCAGACAGCCTGCTCGCCATAGAACAGCGTCACGACATGCTTGGCTTCCGCGAAGAACAGCCAGCGCTCGGCGGTCAGGCCGATCTGGCAAGTAACGGCGGCCAGCAGGGCCAGAAGGATCGCCAGCGGACCATCGGGAAAGACGATGCCCGTTGCAACGCACAGGATCGGAACGACGAAGCCGAGCACTAGCGCGATGCGGCGCAGCTTGTCGGCGTGCTTGCGCGCGACGCGAAAACCCATTTCGCGCAGCAGGTAGTTCTCGGCATCGTGCGGGCTGGCGGTCATCTCGACCTTGCCGAGATGGCCGAGGCCGGTGGCCGTACCCGAAGTGCTGACGGGTCCGGCGCTGCCGATGTGCTGCCAGTAGAGCAGCTTGACTGCGAGCCCGGCGAACAGGGCTGCCAAGGCGATCACCCGCATCGCCTCCGCAGCTTCGGCAAATCCGAACAGCTTGAGCAGGAGCGCAAGGATCACCGCGCCGGTCGTGGGGCCGAGGACGAGGTAGGCGGCGATCGTCCAGCCGTTGTGCCAAGCGGGGATGGTCCGCAGCGAGGCGTAGATCATCGAGGTGCAACAGACCGTCGCGAGGCTCATCAGCGCGCCGAGCAGGCCCAGCACCATCGAGGTCGAGGCAGGAGTTAGACCGAAGACCCAGGTCAGCGCGAACAGGCCCATCGGTACGAAGGCGAGGATCGCCGCCACGCCTTCCCTCGACAGCCAGCTGGAACGCCATTGCGAGAGCGCCCGCCATGCCCGCTCGGGATGGCCGAGATGGAAGGTCGAGGACAGCAGGCCCGCGGTGATGAGGCCGAGCGCGAGACCGAAGGCGACCAGCCCGAAGACGAGGTCGCCCGGCAACAGGCCCAGCGCGGCCAGCACGGCCAGCCAGACCATCATGCCGTAACCCGCGCCGCTCGCGGTGGTGAAGAAGATGACGGATTTGGCGGGGTGCATCCTATGAAAGTATCCTGTCGACCCAGCGCGCGATCAGGCCGGCGCCATCGGTGCTATCGTCCTTGTGATCGAGCATTCGCGGCGCTTTCTCGTCGTCGCCGCGCTGGCGTGGGCGGGGTGGCAAATACTTGTTGACCGGCTTCGTCGCCTGCTCCGGCATGAGGTCATAGCCGCCGCGCGCAGCGACCAGTTTCGAGACTTCGCTCTCCGGATCGCCGAGGTCGCCGAAGCTGCGTGCGCCTGCGGGGCAGGTCGAGACGCAGGCCGGGACGCGGCTCTCGGCGGGCAGGTTCTCGTTGTAGATCTTGTCGACGCAGAGCGTGCATTTCTTCATCACGCCTTCGTGCTCGTCGTATTCGCGCGCGCCATATGGACAAGCCCAGCTGCACAGCTTGCAGCCGATGCAGATATCCTCGTTGACCAGCACGATGCCGTCCTCGGTACGCTTGTAGCTGGCGCCGGTCGGGCAGACGGTGACGCAGGGCGCGTCCTCGCAATGAAGGCAGCTGCGCGGGAAATGGACGGTTTGCCCGCGCCCTGCATCGTCGGTCGTTTCGTAGGTATGGATGCGGTTGAACCATACGCCGTCGGGCTTCTTGCCGTAGGGATCGTAGTCGGTCAGCGGCGCGCTCTTCGCGCCCGCATTCCACTCCTTGCAGTTCACCGCGCAGGCATGGCAGCCGACACAGATGTCGAGGTCGATGACGAGGCCGAGCTTCTTCGCGGTGCTGTCGGGAAGCGAGGTCATGAATCCTCCCTCACGCGGTTGCCGCGACCGTCACGGATGCCCGAAATCCACGAATGATTGGCCTGCCGCTGGCCGATGAAGTCCCTGAGCGGTTCCTTCCCGCCGGTGTCCTCGCCCTGCAGGTCCTTGCCGTATTCGAGTGGCCCTTGTGGTCCCTCCATGCGCTTCGCCAGAGGCTCGAACATCGGCCAGGTTTCGTCCGCCTCTTCCGCGCTGCATTTCTTCAGCCGCACGCGCAGGTCGTACCATGCCGCCTGCCCCGTGACCGGGTCGGAGTTCGAATATTCCTTGCCGCCTTTTTCCGGCAGCAGTTTTTCGGTGATGATGTGGTTCAAGAGGAAGCCCTTGGTGAATTCGGGACTGTCCTTGTCGAGGCCCCAGGCCCCCTTGCGCTTGCCGATCGCATTCCAGGTCCACACCACCGAGGGGTTCACGCCGGTGACGAGCCGCACCTGCGCCTTCACCCGCCCGCGCCCGTTCTCGATCCACACCCAGTCGTCGTCGGCAAGGTCGTGCCTGGAGGCGAGATCGCGATGCATGTGGAGCTTGTTGGCATTGGTGATCTGCCGTAGCCAGGCGTTCTGGCTGCCCCAGCTGTGGTACATGTGCATGGGCCGCTGCGAGAGTGCGTGGACCGGGAATTCCTCGCCGCCCTCGTCGCGTTCGAGGAAGGGCTGGTACCAGATCGGTAGCGGGTCGAAGTAGGTCTCGATCCTTGTCCGATGCTCGTCCGGCGGCTGCACCTTCCCATGCCCCTGCGCGGCGAGGCGGAATTTCTGCAGGTCCTCGTTGTAGAGCTGGAATGTGATCGGGTCGGCATGGCCGATCCATTTCATCTTCGTGGCGTAGTCGAGATATTCGCGATTGGCGTATTTCATGAACTGCGCCGAGAGCGGCAGTTCCTCGTGCCAGAAGCAGCCGTGCTCGATGTAGCGTTCGAGCTGGTTCGGATTGACCGCACCCACACCCGACTTCGATCCATCCTCGCCGCGCCAGCCCGATAGCGGGCCGACACCGGGCGAACGCTCGTGATTGACGATGTAATCCTCGTATCCGCCGAGGAATTTGGGCGAGCCGTCGGGATTGGTCATGCCCGGCAAGCCGAGCCGCGCGCCGAGGTCGAGCAGCACGGTCTGGAACGGCCGCACGTCGCGGTCGAGCGGCAGCACCGGCTGGCGGATCGCGTCGCCCCCGCCGTGCGCCGAGGAGATCGGCCGGTCGAGCATCGAAATGCAATCCCAGCGCTCGAGATAGGTCGTGTCGGGCAGGATCAGGTCGCAATAGGGCACCGTCTCCGACCAGAAGGCATCGGAATAGATGATCTTCGGGATGACGTATTCGCCGCTCTCGTCCTTCTTGGTGAAGTACCCCAGCGTCTCGGGGATGTTCATCGAGCTGTTCCAGGCCATGTTGGCCATGAACATGAACAGCACGTCGATGCCGTAGGGGTCCTTGGTCGCCGCATTGTGCAGCACCATGTGCATCAGGCCATGGAGCGCGAGCGGGTGCTCCCAGCTATAGGCCTTGTCGATCCGCAACGGGTCGCCGTGCTGGTCGACGATCAGGTCCTCGGGCGAGCGCGGGAAGCCGAGCGGCGGGCCGTCGAGCGGGACGCCTGCCTCTGCCTTGGGCCATGCCGCCTTGACCCCGGGCGGGATCGGCTTGGGGAAAGGCGCCTTATAGCGCCAGCCACCGGGGCAATCGACCGAGCCCAGCAGCGCCTGGAGAATGTGGATCGCGCGGCAGGTATGGAAGCCGTTCGAATGCGCCGAAATACCGCGCATGGCGTGGAACGAGACCGGACGCCCGACGAAGTTCTTGTGGCGGCGGCCCCAGGCATCGACCCATGGCTCGTCGATCACGATTTCCTTCTCGAACGCAGTCTCGGCCAGCTCGGCGGCGATGCGGCGGGTGGTCGCCGCAGGCACGCCAGTCGTCTCTGCCACGGCCTCGGGCGAGAATTCGTCCGCGAGGTAACGCTCGGCGAGGATCTGGAACGAGGGCACGACCTTGCGGCCATTGACGGTCCGTTCCCCTGCAAAGGCGGGCTTGATGTGGACCGCATTCGCGTGGATCGCCTTGCCCTGCTCGAGGCACCAGGCAAGCGGCCCGCCATCCTCGTGGCGCAGGAACAGTCCGTCGTCCGCCGCGCCGGGCTCGCGAATGACGAGCCACGGCGCGTTGGAATAGCGGGCGAGGCTGGCGAAATCGATCTTCTCGGCGCGCAGCAGCTCGTGGATCAGGGCGAAGACGAAGAGCCCGTCGGTGCCCGGACGGATGCCGACCCATTCGTCGGCGATCGCGGAATAGCCGGTGCGCACCGGATTGACCGAGACAAACTTGGTCCCCGGCCGGGTCTTGAGATTGCCCAGCCCGAGCTTGATCGGGTTGCTGTCATGGTCGTCGGCGACGCCGAACATCATGTGATAGAGCGTGCGCTCGTAATCGGGCTCGCCGAATTCCCAGAACGCGCCGCCCAGGGTGTAGAGCCCACCGGCTGCCATGTTGACCGAGCAGAACCCGCCGTGCGCGGCGAAATTGTGGGTGCCGAACTGCGTCGCCCACCAGCCGGTCAGCGATTGCGACTGGTCGCGCCCGGTGAAGAAGGCGAGTTTGGCCGGGTCCTTGCGCCGCACTTCCCCGAGCCATTCGGTCGCCAGCCCCAGCGCCTCGTCCCACTCGATTTCCCTGAACTCGCCCGAACCTCGCTCGCCCACGCGCAACAGCGGCTTGGTCAGCTTGGCAGGCGAATACTGGTGCATGATCCCGGCGCTGCCCTTGGCGCAGAGCACGCCCTTGTTGACCGGGTGATCGGGGTTGCCCTCGATATAGCGGATCGCACCGTTCTTGAGGTGGACCTTGATGCCGCAGCGGCAGGCGCACATGTAGCATGTGCTCGTTTTCACCTCGTCCGACACTTCGGGCGACAGGCCGACCTCTTCCCGGACGGTCTCGAACGGATTCACGAACTGACTCTCCCTCCGCAACGCGGTCCCGGACGGGCGTTACGCGTCCCCGCCACACATGTCATGTGGCGCATGCCCTGCTGTATGTCTACCGTTGGACTTTTGGTTCCTGCGCGGTCCGGGCGAAGCCTTGGCTTCGGGGCGGGCCGCGACCTGGCAAAAGCTATCGACCTCAGAGCTTGAATTTGAGGCCCACCGTCAATTCGAGCTGGTTCATCTCGATCTTGATGTCTCGCCCGGGATTGGGTCCGAGCGGGGTGATCTCGATCCCGTTCACGCTTTCGTTGGGCGCGTACATCACCGCGAATTCGAGATCGGTGCTCGAACCGAGGCCGAAGCTGGCGCCAGCGGTGAAGTGGTTCTGGACCACGCCCGGAGCGAGCACGTTGACCGTTACGTCGCCGCCGGAGATCGGCTGCGAATTGTGCGAATAGCCGACACGGAAAGCGGTCCGGTCGTCGGGTCGGTATTCGGCACCGATCTTCCAGGCGTCGACATCGTCCCAGCCGAAGCCGGGCCCGCCGTCCGAACCGAACGGTTGCTGCACCGTCATCGGATTATGCACCGCAGGAACGTCGGAATAGTTGATCCGGCGATAGTCGGCCATCAGCGTCAGCTGCGGCGTCGCATCGACTGCCACGCCAACCTGCCAGCTGGACGGGATATCGAAGCTGCCCTGACCTTCGAACAGTCCGGCATATTCGTCGAACCTGCTCATGTTGAACTTGGTCTGGTACGCGCCGCCGACGCGGAAGCCGGGGGCGGGTTCGACCTCGATGCCGATACGCCCGCCGAAACCGGTGGAGTAGGACTGGCCGTTGTCGGACAGTTTCGCCGGATCCTGCGACACGCCGCCAAACGCCATGATGCCACGGCCGCGGAAACGCTGGAGCGCGAAGATCGGCGAGACACCGACCTTCACCGCGCCGAAATCGTGCGCATAGGCGGCAGCGAAGAACATCTGGATGAGGTTCACACCCGACTTGCCGCCGCAGAACACGCCGTTCGTCGCCGGAAACGGGGGTGATGCGCAAGCCGGATTGGCAACCGCGCTATAGTTGGTGTTGAGGCCGCCATTGCCGCTCAGCGAAAAGCCCAGCGTCCCCGCGTCGCCGACCTTGTAGGCCATGGCGAAGTTCGGGATGGGGAAGATGTCCACATTGCTGTCGGTCTTGCCGTCGGGGAGGAATCCCGGCCCGCCGGTGACCACGAAATCGCGGTTCGGGTTGAACAGTGAAATGGCGACGTCGATCTCGCTATGCTCGAGACCGGCAATACCTGCAGGATTGAGGTTGATTGCCGTCGCATCGCGGGAGTCCGCTACGCCGGCACCGGCAACCCCCTTGCTACGCGCGCCCACGCCGTTGGAGAAATAGCCTTCGGTCGCGTGAGCCGAGGTGGCTCCGAGTGCCAGTGCGAGAAGCGCAGCGCAGCTCTTCGCTTGCGCCGAAATGGACATCCTCATCGTGTTCTCCCCGAATTACGTATGTTATTCCGTATTTTACCTCGTCATTTATTCTTGCTGGCCGGCGTCCCGCTTGCGCGTCACACAACCCGTTCGATGATGAAGCGATAGACGCCGCCGTCCTCGCCGCTTTCGAGCAGCTTGTTGCCGGTCGTGCGCGAGAAGGCCTCGAAGTCCTTCACCGACCCCGGGTCGGTGGCGAGGATCTCGAGCGTCTGTCCGTTGCCGAGTTCCTTCAGCGCCTTCTTGGCCTTGAGGATGGGGAGCGGGCAATTGAGACCCTTCGCGTCGAGCGTTGCGTCGGCCATGAATAATTCTCCGGATTACATGTACAGATTGATGTCGGACTGGAGCGCGGATTCCATCCAGGTCGCCGCGCCGCCGATCTCGATATCATCGATCATATCTTCCTTCTTCATTTCGAAGAGGTCGAGGGTCATCTGGCAAGCGATCATGCGAACGTCGGACAGGACGGCGGCCTCGCGCAGTTCCTCGATCGAGGCGACACCCTTCTTCTTGATCATGTTCTTCATCATGGCGGTGGCGCCGCTGGTAACGCCCGGCAGCATGCCGACCATGTTGGGCATCCCCATGTGCATGCCCATCATCGGCATTTCCATGGCTGGGTTGCCCAGCGGCGAGACCTTGAGGTCGAGCTTCTTGTTGAGCAGGCCGAGACCATAGAAGGTGAAGAACATCGTCACCTCGACGTCCATTGCCGCAGCCGTCGTGCCGAGGATGAACGGAGGATAGGCCCAGTCGAGCGTGCCCTTCGTGCAGATGATCGTCATCTTCTTGGTGTTGTTGAGGTCGATACCACCTTCGGCCATCATCTCTCTCCGATCCGGCGCCCCCAAGGCGCCTGCCATTAGCTATTGCTACATTAGCAAATGCGAAACTATAGCAAGGATCGAGGCTTGTCCATAGAACGCCTCGCGAGGGGAGAGTACGACTGCAAGCGACGGCTGATCACGTCCGAAAGCCAGCCTTTCCGCGGCTCGCGCGACCCGCGGTGTTCATCGGCGGGGAAGTCTACACCCGTCCATCCTTCGGTTCGAACCACCCGCTATCCTTTACAAGACAGGGCGCCGTCGTCGCAATGTGCGACTCGCTGGAATGGCTCGAGGCGGATGCTTGCCGCGAGGCCCCGCAAGCTGCGCCCGAGGTTCTGAGACGCCTGCACGATGCCGCCTACATCGGCGCCCTCAAGTCGGCGAGCGAACTGGGCCGGGTCTCGCCCGAACAGCGCGAGCGCTATCGTTTCGGGACAATGGAGAACCCGCTCTTCCCTGGCCTGTTCGAACGAGCGGCCTCGACAGTCGGCGGATCGATCCTCGCCGCGCAATTGGCGCTGGAGGGCAAGGTCGCCTTCCATCCTGCCGGCGGCACGCATCACGGCAAGCGCGATCGCGCGAGCGGCTTCTGCTATTTCAACGACCCCGCCTTCGCGGTCCTGACGTTCCTCGATGCCGGACTCGAGCGAGTGCTCTACGTCGACGTCGATGCCCATCATGGCGATGGGGTCTTCGAGGCCTTCGCAGGCGACGATCGTGTCGCCTGCGTTTCGATCCACGAGAATGACCGCTGGCCGAACACCGGCTCGGCTGGCGAGCAGGATCCGCGCACGCTCAACGTGTCCGTGCCCTGGGGCGTCACCGACGACGAGTACAATGTCGTCATGGAGCAGCTGGTGCTGCCCTTCGCCACGCGCTTTTCCCCGCAAGCGCTTGTCGTCACATGCGGTGCTGACGCACTGCATGGCGACCCGCTGTCGAAGATGGAACTGAGCAACGGCGCCCTTTGGCGCGCGGTCCTCCAGCTCGTCGAGGCTGTACCTGCGAGCGTCGTCGTCGGCGGAGGCGGCTACAATCCCTGGACCACGGTGCGCTGCTGGGCCGGGCTGTGGGGCCTGCTTTCGGGGCGCGAGTTCCCGTCGGAGTTGCCACAACACGCGCGGACTCTGCTCGAAGGATTCGACTCGGACCTTGTCGACGAGGACGAGATGGAACCCTTCTGGCGCGATTCACTCGCCGACCCGCCGATGCCCGGCGGGACGCGACCGGAGGTCGTGGAACTGTGCAAGGAAATCGCGGGAGTCCACGGGCTGTGAACCGTGCAATGGCAGCCCTATACATTAGCTTTATCTAATGTATAACGAGGCAGAGTTCGTAAGGAGAGACGGGCTTTGGACTGGATGGAAAGACTGGAAGCGATCGAGCCGCTCGAGGATGCGGAGTTCGATCCCTCGCTCGTTTACGCGATGGAGGCCAATGCCGCCAAAGCGCTGTCCCGGCCGATCCGCTTCTCCACTCCGACCTTCAAGGAATACCAGAGCGACGAGCTCAAGGGCTGCGGCAAGAACAGCTTCCCCGCCTTCTCGATCACGGCGGGCGGCTGTGCGCTCAACTGCGACCATTGCCAGAAGAAGATCCTCGAGCCGATGATCCCCGCGACCAGTCCCGAGATGCTGGAACAGAAGGTCCGCGACCTCATCATGCTCCAGAACCTGCAAGGCTTCCTGCTGTCGGGCGGGTCCAACCGGCGCAACGAGATCCGCTACGAACGCTACCTACCGGTGGTCGAGAAGCTGAAGAACGAATTCCCGCACCTGCGGGTCGCCATCCACACCGCCCTGCTCGACGAAACGCTGGCCAAGAGCATGGAAAGCGCGGGCGTCGATACCGCGATGATGGACGTCATCGGGGCGCAGGAAACCATCAACCAGGTCTACAAGCTCGACCGCCCGGTCGAGGATTTCGAGGCCACGCTTGCCGCGCTGTGCGCGACCTCGATGGAGGTCACGCCGCATATCGTTGTCGGCCTGCACTATGGCCAGATTCTCGGCGAGGCGAACGCGCTCGATATCATTGCACGGCACGATGTCGGCTCGCTGGTGCTGGTGGTGATCATGCCGTTCTACGCCAAGCCGGGCACCTTCACGACGCCTTCAACTTCGGACGTCGGGCGCATCTTCATGGAAGCGCGGCGGCGCCTGCCCGACAAGCCGGTGCTGCTTGGCTGTGCCCGCCCGCCGGGCATGCACAAGCGTGTGACCGATGCCTATGCGGTCATGGCCGGCCTCGACGGCATCGCCTTCCCCGCCGACGGCGCGGTCGCGGTTTCGCAGGCGATCGGGCGCAGCTTCGAACAGGAACATGCCTGCTGCTCCATCAAGCTGGGGCAGGCCGGCGAAAAGGCGATCCGCGTCGCCTGCGCCGCATGAGAGAGAAAACGGGAGAGTATCGCCGATGAGTTGCCTGAAGAACGAAAGCGAGCGCACTTCGATTACGGGCACGGGCGGCGCGGACTTCAATGCCGCGGTCGCCATGCAGCCGCGCGTCCCCGATTTCATCGCGCCCGAATTCCGCAACGGCGGCCGGGTCAAGAGCAGCGCGGTCCCGCCGACCGGCGTCTATCGCCCGAACAACAATATCCAGACGCCCAACATGACCTCGCCCGAATATGTGCAGATCAGCACGGCGGCGGCGATGACGCTGGGGCTGATGCCCGGCTCGATGCACGGCTGTTCGTGCACCCGCTGCCTCAACCTGCTGCTGACCTATCCCGAGGGGTGCCGCGCCAATTGCGCCTATTGCGGCCTTGCCCGCCACCGCGAGGCCGACCGCGACTATGCCGACCGCAACTTCATCCGCGTCGACTGGCCTGCGGTGCCGATGGCGCAGATCGCCGAGATCGTCGGCCGTGACGGGGCCAAGAGCCCGTTTCACCGCATGTGCATCTCGATGATCACCCACCCCAAGTCGGACGAGGACACCTTTGCCGTCCTCAAGACCTGGACCGACCACGTCTCTCCCGACGACATCCCGGTTTCGATCCTCTCGAACCCCACGACCATGCAGCGCGCGGACGTCAAGAAGCTGCACGAGATGGGGTCGGACATCTTCACTGTCGCGCTCGATGCGGCGACGCCGGAAATCTTCGACCGCGTGCGCGGCAAGGGCGTGCAGAGCCCGCACAACTGGGCGAAGTACTGGGAAATCCTCGAGGATGCGCGCGACATCTTCGGGCCGAAGAAGTTCGGCGCGCACATCATCGTCGGCATGGGCGAAACCGAGAGCGAAATCCTGCATCTCGTCCAGAAGCTCGTCGACATGGGCGGTCACAGCCACATGTTCTGCTTCTTCCCCGAGAAGGGCAGCCTGATGGACCACCTGCCGGCGACCCCGCGCGACCAGTGGCGGCGGGTACAGCTTGCCCGCTACATGATCGACTATTGCGGCGTGCGCGTGGAGCAGATGAAGTTCGACGAGCATGGCCGCGTGGTCGACTTCGGCCTGCCTTCTGCCGAGGTCGACATGATCATCGACACCGGCATCGCCTTCCGCACCAGCGGTTGCCCGGGCAAGTTCGCCGAGGACATTTCCGCCTGCGACCGCCCCTATGGCGACAGCCCCGTCTCCGACATCGCCAGCTACCCCTTCCAGCCGGAAGGTGCGCACATGAAGAAGATCCGCACCCAGCTGGGCCGGGTCCGTCCGGGCGAGGAATACGAGCCCGGCGAAGAATTCGAGGAACTGTGATGGGCGCGAAGTTCAGGGTCGTCGACACCGGGGTTCGCACGGGCCGCGAGAACATCGCTCTCGACAAGGCGCTGATCGAGGCGCGGCTGGCAGGCGACATCGGCGACACGATCCGCTTCATCCAGTTCGAACCCTGCGCGCTGGTCGGCCGTCACCAGGACCTGGCGCAGGAGCTCAACCTCGACGCGTGCGCCGCGCGCGGCGTGCAGACCGTTCGCAGGATGACCGGCGGCGGGGCGATCTTCATGGACGGCGGCCAGCTCGGCTGGGCGCTGGTTTGCGACAAGCGCGTGTTCGGGCAGGTCACCCTCCCCGATGTCACGAGGCTCATCTGCGAAGGCATTGCCGCAGGGCTGTCGAAGCTCGGTGTCGATGCCCGCTTCCGTCCGCGCAACGATATCGAGATCGAGGGACGCAAGGTTTCCGGCACCGGTGGCTTCTTCGACGGCAATATCCTCATCTTCCAGGGCACGGTCATCCTCGACCTCGACCCGGCTGCGATGATGGCGGTGCTGAACGTCCCGCAAGCGAAGCTGGAAAAGCGTCAGCTGGCCGATGCCGGCGCGCGCGTGACCTCGCTCAAGGCGGAATTGGGCGAGATGCCTTCGCTCAACAGGGTGAAGATGCTGCTCATCGAGGGGCTCGAGGAAACGCTCGGCATCGAGACTTTTGCCGAGGAACTGACCGAGGGCGAACAGACCCGCGCCAACATCGCCTATGCCGAGGAAATCGGGACGCAGGAGTTCGTCGAGGAAATCTGCAACCCTGCGCGCGAGAAGGACGTGCTCACCGGCCAGAATCCCGCGCGCAACCTGACCGCCTATGTGCGGGTCGACGGCAACCAGGACAGCCGCATCCGCGAGGTCCTGTTCGTCGGCGACGTCTTCGTCACCCCGCCCCGCGCCCTGCTCGACCTGGAATCGCACCTCCGCGGAACGCAGCTCGAAGATGTCGAGCGCAAGACCGCGGAATTCTTCGAGGGTTCGGGCATCTCCATGCTCGGGCTGGAACCGCGCGACTTCGCTGCCGCGGTGATGGACGCAGCCTGCCAGCCAGCGTGAAGCAGCTAACCGTCATCCAGCATACTTCGGCCGATTACCTCGGCCTGATCGAGGACCACCTCGAAGGGCGGCAGATCCGCTTCCATTACCATCGCCCATTCACCGAGGCGGGGAAGGTCCCGCAATTCGCGCAGGTCGGTGACGGGCTGATCCTGCTCGGCGGGGGTCCTTGGGGAAGCGCGGGGGTGCGCGACGTACCAACGCTAGCCGAAGAAGTCGCGCTTGCGCGGGCCTGCTACATGAGCGGCGTGCCGATGATCGGCATCGGCCTGGGCGCGCAGATCGTGGCGCTGGCCTGCGATGGATCGGTCGAGGAAGCGCCGCTGACTTTCACTGCGGAGGAGGCCGTCCGAGTCGCGGATGACGCATTGGCGGGGTTCATGCCCGAACGCTGGCTCAACCCTGTCTACATGCGCGACCGCCCGGTGCCGCCGTCCTTTGCGCAGACCTTGGCAATCGATCCGGAGGGGCGCCCTTCAGCCTTCCAGGTCGGCACGAACATTTTCGGCTTCACGGGCCACCCCGGCTTCAAGCGCGCCATGGCCGAAGACCTCATCATGGAGTTCGAGGAAGTCCCCGAAAAGCCCGGCGCGGCGCTCGATGCCCTGGGCATGCGCAAGAACGACATCGCCGACGCGCTGGTCCCGATGATGACGGGAATCGTGCAGCTGACCGGCTGGATGGATGCGGGTTGAAAAGAAGCGGGTCCCTGCCCTTGCTTAATTAGTATATTCTAATATGATTGAGTCGCACGACCCCGGAATACGGGGCGGCAATGCGGAGAGAGAACATGGCCGACAAGCTCGTCATCATCATGGCGAACACCGATCCCGCCAACGGCGAGGAACTGGGTGCCCCCATCTTCCAGGCCACCGTGGCCGCGGCCATGGAATACGAGGTCGAGGTCATCTGCACCGCCACCTCGGGCAAGCTGATGAAGAAGGGCGTCGCCGAAAAGCTGGTCGTGAAGCCCGGTTCGCCGAAGACGGTCTACGACTTCATCAAGGATGCGCACGACGCGGGGGTGAAGTTCATGTGCTGCTCCCCCAACCTCGACCTGTTCGACATGACCAAGGACGATCTTATCCCCGAGTGCTCCGACATCGTCGGGGGCGCCTACCTGATCGAACAGATCATGGAGGAAGACGACACCAAGGTGCTGACCTACTGAGGACGGGACGATGGGCGCGATAGACACCTCCACCCGTGTCGAGAAATACATCGGCGACCCCGTAGAGGGAACGCAGGAAGTTCCCCGCGCCAAGCTCGAGAAGATCTTCAACGACATCCAGTCGGACCTGCGCTTCGACCACGAGCTCAACGGCTGCCTCAATTGCGGCATCTGCACCGCAACCTGCCCCGCCGCGCACTATTACGACTTCAGCCCGCGCGAGATCGTCCAGCTGCTGTGGACCGAGAATCTCGAGGGGATCTACGACGCGATGCAGGAGAAGATCTGGTCGTGCGCCCAGTGCTACACCTGTGCGGCGCGCTGCCCCTTCGGCAATTCGCCCGGAGGCCTGGTGATGCTGATGCGCGAGGCGGCGATCAAGCACGGCATGGAAAGCGCCAAGAGCGTGCTGCGTCCCTTCAGCCGCGTCATGCTCAAGCTGATCTCGACCGGCAACCAGCTGTCGCCCGACATGATCAACCCCGACCATTTCGGTGACTGGGGTCCGAACATCTCGAAGATCGATGCGCCGCTGCAGGTGCTGCGCCGGGCCATCCCTATGCCCACGCTCAACACCATCAAGACTGCGTGGGAGACCAATCTCAAGACCTCGGTCGAACTCTACACGATCTGGGAGGAGAGCGGCGTTCTCGACCAGCTGGAGACCATCGACGAGAACCTTTTCGACGTGATCGAGGACATCATGGACGAGAAGCGGGACGAGTGGGACGAGTTCCTCGAGGACATGGAAGACGACGATGACGACGATGATTGAGGACAGGGCCCATGTCTGACCCGACACCTACCGACGGCGAACGCTTCACCGGCCACGGCGCCGAATGGCGCGACAGCAACCTGTCCGCCGCCGACGCCGCGCAGGCGACTAGCTGGGTCGAACAGAAGATCGACAAGCGCTCGATGCTCACCAACAAGGACCGCGTCCACGACATCCGTGACGCCATGTGGGAGCTGGAGAAAGACGGCCAGATCAAGGTCCACCGCGTCGAAGACCAGCACGCCCCGCGCATCGCCAAGACGCTTTACGGCTGGGAAAAGAAGATCCCGACCCGCCAGCTGTGGCACCACAAGAGCTGCGGCCAGTGCGGCAACATCCCGGGCTATCCCACGGCGCTGCTGTGGATGATGAACGAGATGGACATCCCCTATCTCGACGAGACCGACCAGACGAGCTGCACCGCCTGGAACTACCATGGTTCCGGCATCGGCAATATCGTCAGCCTTGCCGCGGTTTTCCTGCGCAACTTCCACCAGGCCTATGTCTCGGCCAAGGCGGAGGGGCTGCCCGAGGGCTATTACTATCCGCTGGTCCACTGCGGCACCTCCTTCGGCAATTACAAGGAGGTGCGCGAGTACCTGCTGCTTTCCGCATCGCTGCGCGAGAAGGTCACCAAGATCCTCGGCAAGCTCGACCGGCTGGTCGACGGGAAGCTGCTGATCCCCGAAGAGATCGTCCATTATTCCGAGTGGGTCCACGCCATGCGCAAGGACATCGCCGCGCGGCAGGTGTTCGATGTCTCGAACGTGCGCGCCACGATCCACCCGGCGTGCCACGTCTACAAGATGATCCCGCAGGACGTGATCTACGACGACGAGGTGCTCGACGGGAACCGCGTCGCGGTCTCGACCGGCATCATCCAGGACCTCGGCGCACAGGTGATCGACTATTCGACCTGGTACGACTGCTGCGGCTTCGGCTTCCGCCACATCATTTCCG
Source organism: Qipengyuania soli (assembly GCF_015529805.1). NCBI lineage: Bacteria > Pseudomonadati > Pseudomonadota > Alphaproteobacteria > Sphingomonadales > Erythrobacteraceae > Qipengyuania > Qipengyuania soli. The sequence continues at coordinate 2,222,847 of NZ_CP064654.1, forward strand.
AGCGCGAGTTCACCCGCAGCTTTGCCATCGACCGCAAGATCAAGGTCGCGGTCGACGAGGCGCATTCGGACGTGATGATCGGCCATGACACCGGCTGCATCACCACGCTCGACAAGAACCAGTGGATCGCCAAGGCGGACGAGCGCAACGCGGGCAAGGACTACTCGCTGCCGGTGATCGCCGACATCCAGTTCGCCGCGCTCGCCTGCGGTGCGCACCCCTACAAGATCGTCCAGTCGCACTGGCACGCTTCGCCGATGGAGCGCCTGTTTGAGAAGATGGGCATCGACTGGCAGGCGCGCGAGGCCGAGTTCAAGGAATACCTGGAGCAGGTGAAAGCGGGCAAGCAGGACAACCTCTACGACCCGCGCCGCCGCATCACCGGCGGCCCCGGCTACATCCCGCCCGAGAAACGCAAAGCAATCGAGGCACGTCCGTAATGAGCAAGCCCATCCTCGTTGTCGGCGGTGGTCCCGCCGGTCTCGCAGCCGCCCATTCGCTCGCCATCGCCGGGCAGCAGGTGGTGATCGTCGACAAAGCCGACCGCCTTGGTGGCGCGCCGATCCTCTCGGGCTACGCCAAGCTCGCGCCGACTTTCGAGTGGGCGACGGACGCCATCGGCCCGATGGTCACCCGCGTGGCCGAGAGCCCGGCAGTGACGGTCCACCTCAACGCGACTGTCAGCGACTTCTCGGGCGAACCGGGCGCCTTCACCGCAAAGCTTTCAACAGGGGAAAGCGTGGACTGCGCCGCGGCCATGCTGTGCACCGGCTTCACCCACTTCGACAGCATCAACAAGCCCGAATGGGGCTTCGGCACCTTCCCCGACGTGGTCACCACCACGCAGGTCGAACAGATGATCTCCTCAGGCAAGGGCATCCGCCGCCCCAGCAATGGCGAGCCGCCCAAGCGCGTGGCGATCCTGCTCTGCGTCGGCAGCCGCGACCGCCAGATCGGGCGCGAATGGTGCTCCAAGATCTGCTGCACCGTCTCGGCCAAGATGGGCATGGAAATCCGCGAGGAACTGCCCGACTGCCACGTCTACATCTACTACATGGATATCCGGACCTTCGGACTCTACGAGGAAATCTACTGGCGCAGCCAGGAAGAGCACAAGGTCAAGTACATCAAGGCGCGCATCGCCGAGGTCACCAGCGATGGCGACAAGGTCATCGTCAAGGGCGAGGACACTCTGGTCAAACGCCCGATCACCATCCCCTTCGACATGGTCGTCCACGCCATCGGCATGGATCCCAATGTCGACAACATGCTGATTTCCAGCATTTTCGGGGTCGAACTGCATCACTGGGGCTACATCAAGCGGCAGAACAACTACGGGATCGTGGGCGCTACCAATCGCCCGGGCGTGTTCGTCGCGGGTGCGGCCACCGGGCCGGAGACGATCGACGATTCCATCGCGCAGGGCACGGCTGCCGCAATGTCGCTGCTGACCTCGCTCGCCCCCCAGATGGAGGCTGCTGAATAGGATCATGGGCGCACGGGCCAACCCTTCTGCCTACTACCCCGGCGAGATCGATCTCGCCGTGCGGCTCGACCTCGATGGCGAGCGGCTGGGCCAGGCATTGTCGGGAATGCTTGCGTCGGCCGAAGCGCATGGCGGGATCGAGAAGATCGTCGAAGCGCTCAATCTCAAGACCGAACTTTTCGCCGATGCCTTCGCCGACGGCGCGAAGGACCTGACGCCGGAGAACTTCCTCAAGCTGCTGATGTTCATGCCGACCGTGCGCCGCCGGGTGGGCGACTACCTCGAGGGTGCCAACTTCCTGCACATGAAGCAGGCTATCGGCGAGCTCCTTGCAGAAGGCGACACCGACGAGCGCATCGCGCGCTTCACCGCCGCCTTTCCCGCCAGCAAGCGCCACCGCTGGGTGCGCGACCTTGCCTGCGAGATCCTCCACAATTCGCGCCGCGAACTCTACCCGCTGATGACCCGCTGGGTCTGGGACCACAAGGCGAACTCGGGCGTGCTGCGCGAAATCTGGTTCGCCGACGATGTCGACAACATGCTGATCGACGTGGCCGACAACTACGCGACCTTCCTCAAGCTGCGCGAGGAACTGGCCGGCTACCTGACCGACAATGGCGTGTTTCGCGATGTGCCCTGCTACGTCGATCTGGTCTGCGCGCAGGTCTATGCCGGTTATATCGCCAGTCAGGGCGGAGCTTTCCTCAAGGCCGATTTCGCGTCCGAGCAGGACAGCTTCCTGTTCGTCCTGCGCCTGCTTGGCCTCGACGGCGTGCAGGCCAAGGCCGCCGATGTCTCGGCCCGCGAGGATGACGATGCGATCGATCTGTCCGACATCATGACGACCTCCCGACTGATGGGGAACGCCTGACATGCCCATCCACGAAAAGAGCCTGATCCGCCCGGAAAACCTCTCGACCCACGACAATCTCGTGATCGACGGAGTGGACGTGTCGGGCGATTTCTCGACCTTCATCCGCAGCCGCGTGGTCACCGACTACAACGAGGATTTGCAGGACGAGATCGCCGCCATGCCGGGCGGCGAATACATCCACCGCTGCTGGCAATGCGGCTCCTGCACCAACAGCTGCACGGTCAATGCGGAGAACCCGGACTTCAACCCGCGCTACTGGATCTACCTCATCCGCATGGGGATGGAGAGCGAGCTGCTGCGCGACAAGGACATCATCTGGCAGTGCGTCAGCTGCAACAAGTGCACCAGCGCCTGCCCGCGCGACGTCGTGCCCGAAGGGGTGATGAAGGCGACCGCGCACTGGCTCGAGATGAAGGGGCACACGCCGAAGTCGAACTCACTGATCTTTGACGAGATATTCACCGACCAGGTGGTCGAATATGGCCGTATCGAGGACGGCCGGGTTCTCATGGAATTCATGAAGAAGACCGACCAGCCGCTGCTGCAGGACTGGCTGGTCGATCTCGTCAAGAAGCTGGTCAGCGGCCTGCCGCTCAAGGCGCTCAGCAAGATGGGCTGGTCGACGCTGTTCCACCCCAAGACTTCAGACTGGTCGAAGGCGCGCGATGCCCTTCGCGAACACATTGCCGAAGAAAAGGCCAAGCAGCACGCAGCGCTGGGCATGGACCCGGCCGAGTAGGATCGAGAGATGCAGGACAACCGCAAGGAACGGTACAAGACGGTCGCTTACTACCCCGGCTGCGCGCTGGAGGGTACCGGCCAGCCCTATGACATCTCGACCCGCGCGGTCGGCAAGAAGCTCGGCCTCAAGCTCGAGGAAGTGAAGGACTGGAACTGCTGCGGCGCGATGGAGGTCAAGAACATCGACCTCGAGGTGCAGACCTATCTTTCCTCGCGGGTGATGAGTCAGGCGGTGCACAAGAACAAGGCCGAGGTCGTGATGGCGCCGTGCAACGGTTGCTACCACAACCTCAAGAAGGCCGAATACGACCTCAGCCACAAGGAAAAGTCCAAAGCCACGGTCGAGAAGATCAGCGCCAAGGCCGGGCATGAAGCCTATCATCCGGGCGAGATCGAGACGATCCATGCGCTCGACTGGATCAAGTTCGGCTATGGCGAGGAAGAGCTCAAGGCCAAGATCAAGGGTGGCCTCAAGGGGCTGAAGGTCGCGAACTACTACGGCTGCATGTACACGCGTCCGCGCCACATTTTCCCCGAGAAGGGCCACGGCGGCGACAGCGAGAGCTTCAAGGACCCGCACTACATGGACGACCTGCTCGCCATCGCGGGGGCGGAGAATGTCGAATTCCCGCTGAAAACAGCCTGCTGCGGCGGGGCGCACACGCTGTCGGACAGCGACATGTCGACCAAGCTGGTGCTCAACATCCTTGAGGCGGCGGAAGCTGCGGGGGCGGAGGTTATCGCCACCGAATGCCCGACCTGCCATTCGGGCCTCGAAATGCACCAGATCCGCGCACTCAAGAAGCTGTCGAAGGATACCAAGGTCAAGGTCGTCTACTTCACCCAACTGCTCGGCCTCGCCATGGGCCTGTCTCCGCGCAAGGTCGGGCTCCACGCCAATGTCTCGCAGTCGATCCCGCTGCTGAAGGCAAAGGGGATCGCCTGACCATGCGTAGCATCGCCGAGATCGAGCAGTGGCTGGAGACGGGCGAACGTTCGCCCGACCCGCTCGACCATGCGGCAGAGCTGCTCCAGGCGAGCGAAGACGTGCTCGAGAACTGGATCGTCGCCCATGGCGGCACCCCTACCGACGAGATGCGCGAGGGGTTTCGTCTGCTTGCACTCCACCGCCAGGGTGCGAAGGGTGATCCGAGTTTCAACGCCTGCCGCGAGACCTGTCGCGAGGTCGCCTATCACTACAATCTCGTCAGTATGAACGCCGCCGACCCCTGTATCGGGAGCACTGTCGCCATGATGCGTCTGGTGACAAAGCACCTGGTGCTGTTTATCGGTGGGAAGCTTCAGGAAGCGGGTCTGGGGGACTTCTGCTGCTCCTCGCGCCCGATCAGATCCAAGCCCGACCGCAAAGTCGACTATCTGGGAGTGTAACATGCCAAGCGTACGCGGATGCAACCTGCCCGACGACCTGCTCTACGACGTCGACAACCACATCTGGATCAAGGAAGAAGGCGACGGCAACATCCGCATCGGGATGACCGCCGTGGCGGTCGCCCTAGCCGGCGAACTGGTCGCCTTCACGCCGAAGAAGCCGGGCAAGGAAATCAAGGCCGGGCGTTCCTGCGCGATCGTCGAAAGCGGCAAGTGGGTCGGTCCGGCCAAGACCCAGGCCGGCGGCGAAATCGTCGCCGTGAACGAAGACCTGGTGGCCAAACCAAGCCTTGCCAACGAGGATCCCTACGCGAACTGGATGGTCATTCTTGCGCCGGAGGACTGGGACAGCGTAAAGGGCAGTCTCACACCCGGTAGCGAAGTTGCCGGACCCTACGAAGCGAAGATGGATGAAGACGGGTTCGCCGGTTGCGGCTGATGCCCGCAGTTGAAGGAACGGCAAGTGGAACTTCCACTGGAATTGATGAAGGAAAATGCCGGTCGCGCTTCGGCCTTGCTGAAGTCGATGGCCAATGAATCGCGCCTGATGATCCTGTGCCAGCTGTCGCAGCAGGAAATGACCGTCGGCGACCTGACCAAGAAGATCGAACTTTCGCAATCAGCCCTGTCGCAGCATCTCGGGATCCTTCGACGGGAGAAGCTGGTGAAGACCCGGCGGGAATCGCAATACGTCTGGTATTCCATCGACAGCGAGGACGCGAAGGCGGTAATCGGTACGCTCTACGACCTGTTCTGCGCCGAGTGCGAGATCGACAACAAGGCCAATTGCTAGAACCAGCTCATTTCACAGGCAGTGGATCAGCACCCTGATCCTCGCCTCGTGAAATGCTTTCCAGCGATCCATGATCCGTTGCTCGACGACCTCGTCGGCAGGTGACGCGGCCGCTGCGTGGAACGCGTCGATAAGGGGAAGCAGCTGATCCTTGAGCTCGATCGTTCGCAAGTCCCCTGGCGTCCAGCCGATGTAGAGCGCATCGTGCCGCAGCTTCTCAGGGTCGCCGATCGCTGCCGCCATTTCCGCCAGCTTGCGGACACGCACGAGGTCTTCGCGCGCCAGATGCGCCTGGAAATAGCTGTCGGACCGCTCGGCAATGCCATGCAGATAGGTTTCGAGGGGCGTCACTTTGCACCTCCGGTCACGATATCGGGCTTCGACAGATGTCCTTCGCTGGCGGCAGCCGGCGCAAGTTTCTCGAACGCCTCGTTCTGCGACAGGAATATCTTTCCGCGCAGTTCGTCGAGCAGGTTCGATCGCGCGAGGCGATCCATCACTGGTCCCTTCACTTCGGAAAGGTGCAGTATCACGCCCGAATCCGCGAGGCGGCGGTTGAGCGCCTCGAGCATTTCGAGGCCCGTTGCATCAACCCAGTTCACCGCCGAACACATCAGCACCAGCTCGCGCACTTCGGGGTTCTTGGCCACTTGGTCGAAGACGAAATCCTCGAACCAGCGCGAGTTGAGATAGGTCAGCGATTCATCGATCCGGATGGTCAGCAGGTGCGGAGCGACCAGCACCTCGTGCCGGCGCACATTGCGGAAATGCTCGGAATGGGGGATGCGTCCGACGACCGCAGCATGCGGGCGCGAGGCATGCCACACCAGCAGGGCGAGGCTTATCGCGACCCCCGCCAGAACACCCGTCTCGACGCCGTCGGCAAGGGTGATGGCGATCGTCGCCGCAATGCCGGCAAAATCGCGCTTCGAATAGCGCCAGAGCTCGCGCGGCTTGTCCAAGTCGACCAGCGAGAGGACGGCCACGATGATGGTCGCGGCCAGTGTCGCAAGCGGCAGGTAGAACAGGAACGGTGTCAGCAGGATCGAGGCAAGCGCCATGCCTATAGCGGTGTATGCACCCGACGCCGGCGTTTCCGCGCCCGCATCGTAGTTTACGACCGAGCGCGAGAAACCACCCGTTACGGGAAATCCCCCCGACATCGACGACAGCACGTTGGCCGAACCGAGAGCCACCAGTTCCTGGTCGGGGTCGATCCTGCGACGGCGTTTGGCCGCCAGCGTCTGCGCGACCGATATCGACTCGACGAAACCGATTATCGCGATGAACAGTGACCCGACAAGGAGCTTAGACCACAGCACCGGGTCCCACTGCGGAAAGACCAGGTGGGGCAAGCCGATCGGAATGTCTCCCACCGTCTTGACGCCCTTTGCAGGCAAGTCTGCCGCCGCGACGACAATGGTTGTCAGGAGGATGGCGACCGCGGGCGCCGCCTTGGCCATCAATCCCGCGGCCTGCCGGCGTATCCCTCGCCTGACGAGGAAGAGCTTCAGACTGCTGCGCGCCCATACGAGGAAGAGGATCGTGCCGAGACCGACGCCAAGAGTGTAAGGATTGGCATCTCCCGCATGTCTGAGCAGGGTGCTGCCGATCGCATAGAGATCCTCTCCTTCCGCCTTCACCCCAAGTATGTGCTTGAGCTGGCTGGCAGCGATCAGGATGCCGCTGGCGCTGATGAAGCCGCTTACCACCGGATGGGAGAGCAGGTTGGCGAGAAACCCAAGTCTGAAGATGCCCATGGCGAGCAACATCAGGCCTGAAATCATCGCCAGCGCGATGGCAGCGGCGAGATATTCGGGCGATCCGGCCGTCGCCACGCCGCCTGCCGCTGCGGCAGTCATCAGGGAAATGACGGCGACGGGCCCGACCGAGAGGACCCGGCTGGTCCCGAACACGGCATAGGCGAGGAGCGGCAAGAGCGAGGCGTAGAGACCGACGACCGGCGGTAACCCGGCGAGGAGGGCGTAGGCCAGGCTCTGGGGAATGAGCATGACCGTGACGATCACCGCAGCGACCAGGTCACGAGATAGCGCTAGCCGGCTGTAGGTGCGGCTCCATTCTAGAATGGGAAAATAACGCTGCAGCGACGCCAACCCGTTCACCGACGCGGAGGTCTTGGCGGCGGGAGGCGTATCCTGGAGCATCAGGCCCGTGGAGGTTTCACAGCCTGGGGCGAAGCATGGCGAGATCGTAGCCCGCGTCGGTGGCGCATTTGATCCGGTCGTCTGCGCTCAACCCGTGCGGATTGGCGACCATCCACAGCGCTGTGGCCCGCTGGCCGCTGCCGCAATAGGCGAGGACCGGACCGTCGGCCTCGGCAATCGCCTTGCGCTGGGCTTCGACGGCTTCAGGGGTGATGCCGCCCGGCACGATCGGGTTATGGACGAATTCCAGACCCGCGGCCTCGACCGCGGCGCGCACGTCATCTGCACAGGGCTGGTCGGGCTTTTCCCCATCGGGGCGATTGCAGATGATCCGCGCGAAGCCTTGCGCCTTGATCGCTTGGATGTCGGCGGGTGTTATCTGGCCGCGGACGCTAAGCCCTTCGGTAAGCTGCTTGCATTCCATGTGGGGGTTCCTTTGCGGGTTTTCCTGTCCGCCTGCTCGGCGGTCACCAACGGATTCTCGTTTGGAGCTTCAATTCCTGCAGGTACTGAGGCCGAGCGGCTTGTAGAGCGGACAAAAGCCGACAATGCTGGTAAGGACGAAAATTGCGGCGACTGCCCCGGCCACGATGGCAAGTGTCCCGGAGATTGTTCCGGTCAACAGTAGGTAGGCCAGCACGACTGCCACGATGAGACGCAGTGTCCGGTCGATCGAGCCCATGTTCTTGACCATACTCTCTCTCCTTCTCAGCCGGTCCTACACGGCGTTGACCGGTATCTTGATGTAGCTGACCCCATTGTCCTCGGGATCTGGAAGGCGTCCGCCGCGGATGTTGACCTGCACGCTGGGCATGATGAGCTTGGGCATGGCGAGCGTCTTGTCGCGCGCTGTCCGCATGGCGACGAACTCGTCCTCGCTCACGCCGTCCCTCACGTGGACGTTCCCGGTTCGCTGGAGACCGACGGTGGTCTCCCACGCATACTCGTCGCGTCCCGGGGCCTTGTAGTCGTGGCACAGGAACAGGCGCGTATCCTCGGGCAAGGCGAGCAGCCGGCGAATGGAGCGGAAAAGCTCTCGCGCATCGCCGCCAGGAAAGTCTGCGCGCGCGGTGCCGAAATCCGGCATGAAGATGGTGTCGCCGACGAAAGCCGCGTCGCCGATGACGAATGCCATGTCCGCAGGCGTGTGTCCCGGCACGTGCAGCGCAATCGCATCGATGGTGCCGAGCCTGAAGGTTTCGCCGTCGTCGAACAGGCGATCGAATTGCGAGCCGTCACGCTGGAAATCGGTGCCGGCGTTGAAGAGCTTGCCGAATACGTCCTGCACCCGGATGATGTCGCGTCCGATAGCCAGCTTTCCGCCGAGTTCACTCTGGAGATATGGGGCGGCAGAAATGTGGTCGGCATGGGCATGCGTCTCGATCAGCCATTCGACCTTGAGGTCGTTCTTGCGCACGTATTCGACGATCAGGTTCGCTGAGCCGTGCGAGGTTCGTCCCGCCGCCGCATCGTAGTCGAGAACCGAGTCGATGATCGCGGCGACATTGGTCGCCGGATCATGGACGACATAGCTGACGGTATTGGTCGCCTCGTCGAAGAAACCCGCGATCGATGGCCGCTTGGCCTTGTCGGCGCGTGCCTCTTCGATCTGCCTTGCGGCTGCCGCGAGGACGGTGTCACTTGAAAAGTCCATCACTGCCTCTGTCATATTATGATTATCTAATATACGATCCATCCGAGTCAATGTCGGGTGGACTTTTGTAACTTGATGCACCCTCGCCACGAAGGCCCATAGTGTATAGGACAGCCACGATGGCCCGCTTCGATCCCGAATTCCAAATGCCCAAGATACGCCCTGCAAACGGGCCGGGCGGATTGCAGGACAGTTTCGGTCGTCGCTTCTCCTATCTGCGGGTCTCGTTGACGGATCGCTGCAATTTCCGCTGCACGTACTGTCTTCCCAACGGATACCAGAAACCGGCCGATGCGCCGAGCGAGCTGTCACGTGAAGAATTTCGTCGGGCGGTGGAAGCCTTTGCTCGGCTTGGTGTCTGGAAAGTGCGACTGACGGGAGGCGAGCCGACCGTGCGCCGGGACTTTTCGGAAATCGCCAGGGACATGGCGAACATTGCAGGCGTTCGGCGCGTCGCGATGACGACTAACGGCTATCGCCTCGCGCGTGAGGCGCTGGACTGGCGCGCAGCAGGTGTCGATGCCGTCAACGTCAGCGTGGACACGCTCGATCCCAAGGCATTCGCGGCCATCACGGGACATGACCGACTGGCCGAAATCCTTCGCGGCGTCGACGCCGCAATCGAGGCGCAGTTCGATGCGGTGAAGATCAACAGCGTACTGATGGACGGAACCGAGCCGGGTGATCTCGCTGACATCCTGGATTTCATTCGCGAGCGCGATGTCTCGTGGCGTTTCATCGAGCTGATGCGCACCAACGACAATGCGGCCTTCCACCTGCAGAATTCGCGTACAAGCGAGCGGCTGCGCGCGGCATTGGTGGCTACCGGGTGGACGGTCCAGCCAAAGGCACCGGGCGCAGGCCCTTCGATTGACCTCGCGCATCCCGACTATCGCGGCGCCATCGGCATCATCGCCCCCTATGCCTCGGGCTTCTGCGACAGCTGCAATCGCCTTCGCCTGTCGAGCCGCGGCAAGCTCCACCTGTGCCTGTTCGGCGAGGCAGGCATCGACCTGCGCTACCTGCTCCAGCACGACGGACAGATCGACGAACTTGTCGAACGCATCCGTTCGGCGATGCCGCACAAGACGCTGGGGCACAGGCTGCACGATCAAGACAGCGGCCAGACTCCGCATCTCGCCTCCATCGGCGGGTGATCTTCCGGCCATGCTGACTTTCGACGAAGCGATTGCGCTGCTCGAAACCGTAGTCGCACCGCTCCGGTCCGAAACTTTGCCAATAGCGGCAGCCGCAGACCGCTTTCTAGCGAAGCCACTGGCAGCACGTTCGGCTTCTCCCGCCCGGACGGTGTCCGCGATGGATGGCTATGCGATCAGCGGCGGCACCGAGGTCGCGGGACAATGGTTCGACCTTATCGGGGAAAATCGACCGGGTGCGGAAGACCCCGGTTCGATCGCTCCGGATCAGGCCGTCCGGGTTCTGACAGGTGCTCCCGTGCCGCAAGGGGCCGATTGCGTCGTCATGCAGGAGTATGCCGAGCGCGAAGGTTCGCGGGTGCGTTTTGCAGAAGGCTACGGCCCGGCCACCCACATCCGCGCAGTGGGCAGCGATTTTGCAGCCAATGACGTACTTGTCGCTGCGGGCGAAAGGCTGACGCCGCGCGCCATGATCGCTGCGGCTGCGGCTGACAGGGCCGAATGTACGGTCTCGGCAAGGCCGCGCGTGGCGATCATCGCGACGGGAGACGAATTGGCGCCTCCCGGCACCTCGGCAGAACGCACCGGCTCGGTCCCGGAATCCGCCAGCTACGGGGTCGCCGCGCTTTGCGAGATCATGGGCGCTAAAGTCGTTGGTCGTTTCCATGGCCGCGACACCATCGATGAACTCGAGAGGATTGCCGGCGAGGCACTGGCCATTGCCGACTGCGTCGTCGTCACCGGGGGCGCATCGGTCGGCGACTACGACCTCGCGCGCCCAATGTTCGAAAAGCACGGGCTCGAGCTCGTTTTCGGACGAATTGCGATCAAGCCAGGGAAACCGGTGTGGCTGGGTAAGGTCGGGAGCAAGTTGGTTCTCGGGCTGCCGGGCAATCCCTCCTCGGCCATGGTGACGGCCCGCCTGTTCCTCCAGCCATTGCTTGCGGCAATGCAGGGCGGCACGATTGCGCGGCAGTTGTGCTTCGTTCCGATGTCACTCGGCGCTTCGCTGCCACGATCGGATTCGCGCGAAACCTTCGTGCGGGCGCGCAGCAGCGCTGAAGGCCTTGTACCTGCCGAAAACCAGGAAAGCGGGGCGCAATCCCCGCTCGTCACTGCCGACTGGCTGATCCGCAGGCCTGCAAACTCGCCGCCCGCTGCGGCGGGCGATCTCGTGCTCGCCCTGCCCTTCTAGACCGCCATTAGCGCAACGCAGTGCAAGGCCACTGTTGCCGCCGCAAGCGCGGTAATGTCGCCTGAATCGTAAGCCGGTGCGACCTCGACCACATCCGCACCACGGATATCCAGTCCGCCAAGACGGCGCATGATCGAAAAGGTCTTAGCCGTGCTCGGTCCTCCGGCAACCGGTGTTCCCGTGCCAGGGGCAAAGGCCGGATCGATAAAGTCGATATCGAAGGTCAGATAGGCAGGACGGTCGCCGGCAATGGCCTTCACCTGCGCCGCGATGTCGTCCGCACTCATGCTTTCGACATCCTCGGCAGTGAGGACGTTGAAGCCAAGCGTGTCGCGATTGTTGGTCCTGATGCCGATCTGCACCGAGCGCGCCGGATCGACGATGCCCTGCTTCACCGCATGATAGAACATGGTGCCATGGTCGACCTCGCCATCCTTGGCAGGCCAAGTGTCGGTATGGCTGTCGAAGTGGATCAGCGACAGCGGCTCCCCCACCTGCGCGGCCAGCGAGCGGATGACCGGCCAGGTGCAGAAGTGATCGCCGCCGAGCATCAGCGTACGCATGCCTTGCGCATGGATGGCGGCAAACTCTCGTTCGAGATCGTCGGCGACCTGCATCGGCGTGCCATAGGGCACCGAAAGGTCGCCATAATCGACCACTGCCAGCCGCTCGAACGGGTCGAAGTCCCAGCCCCAGACCGCATCCCAGGCGATCATCGCCGAACCCTGTCGCACGCTTCGCGGTCCGTAGCGCGACCCGGGCCTGCCGGTCGTGGCAAGATCGAAGGGGATGCCCACCACGGCGACATCGGCCCCGGCGAGGTCCTTCGAGTAGCGGCGACGCATGAAGCTCATCGCACCCGAGAAGGTCGGTTCGATGACCGTCCCGTCCGCTCCACCCTTGCGGGTAAAGGCAAGATCGGTCGGCAGCTTTGAATGCTCGTCGGCCATCGGATCAGACCGTCAGGCTGACGTACTTCATCTCGACATAGTCATCGATGCCGTACTTCGATCCCTCACGACCGAGACCCGACTGCTTGACCCCGCCAAAGGGCGCGACCTCGGTCGAGAGTATGCCCGAATTGACGCACACCATGCCGCTTTCGATCGCCTCCGCTACGCGCCAGACGCGCGAGAGGTTGGTCGAGTAGAAATAGGCGGCGAGGCCGAATTCGCTGTCGTTGGCCATGGCTATCGCCTCGTCTTCGGTTTCGAAGCGGATGACCGGAGCGAGCGGGCCGAAGGTTTCCTCGCTCGCGACGAGCATGTCCTGCGTCACGCCCGCGATCACGGTCGGCTCGAAGAACGTGCCGCCCAAGGGGTGCCGGTGTCCGCCCGCGAGCAGCGTACCGCCCTTCGCGAGCGCGTCGGCGACGTGCTCTTCCACCTTGGCGATGGCATTGTCGTCGATCAGGGGACCCTGTTCGGTCCCGTCGTCCATGCCATTGCCGACCTTCAGCGCCTTGGCCCGCGCAGCGAGCCTTTCGACGAACTGGTCGTAAACGCCCGCCTGCACATAGAGGCGGTTGGTGCAGACACAGGTCTGGCCCGAGTTGCGATATTTCGACGCCATGGCGCCATCGACCGCCGCATCGACATCGGCATCGTCGAACACGATGAAGGGCGCGTTCCCGCCGAGTTCGAGGCTGAGTTTCTTGATCGTGTCAGCGCTCTGGCGCATTAGCAGGCGACCGATCTCGGTCGATCCGGTGAAGGTCAGCTTGCGCACCAGCGGGTTCGAAGTCATCTCGCCGCCGATATCGCGGGCGCTGCCGGTCACGACCGCGATGATCCCCTTGGGAATGCCTGCTTCTTCCGCCAGCACCGCCAGAGCGAGCGCCGAGTAAGGCGTCTGCGCCGCCGGCTTGATCACCATCGGGCATCCGGCGGCAAGCGCCGGCCCTGCCTTGCGGGTGATCATGGCATTGGGGAAGTTCCACGGCGTGATGGCCGCTGTGACCCCGATCGGCTGCTTGAGGACGAGGATCCGCTTGTCCGCCATGTGGCCGGGAATGACGTCGCCGTAGAGGCGTTTTCCTTCCTCGGCGAACCACTCGATGAAGCTCGCCCCGTAGGCGATCTCACCCCGCGATTCCGTCAGGCTCTTGCCCTGCTCCATGGTCAGCAGGCGGGCCAGTTCCTCCTGGTTGTCGAGCATCAGCTGGAACCAGCGACGCAGGATTGCGGCGCGATCCTTCGCGGTCCTGCCACGCCAGGCCGGGAACGCCGCCTGCGCCGCCTCGATCGCACGGCGGGTCTCCGCGGCCCCGCAATTGGGGACCGTGCCAATCTTTTCGCCGGTAGCGGGATTGGTGACGTCAATGGTTTCGCCGCTATCGGCGGCGATCCATTCGCCGCCGATGTAGCAGGCCTCGCGCAAGAGCGGTGAGATGCTCATGGCGCGCCTCAGCCGATCGCCCGGAGGCGCGGAACGGCTTCGTCGAGCGCCTGGCGGATGATGCCGACGAGCTCGTCGATCTGCGCCGTGCTGATGACCAGCGGCGGGCACATGACGATGCTGTCGCGGATACCGCGAACCATGAGGCCGTTGGCAATGCACAGGTCGCGTACGATGGGGCCGGCCGTGCCTTCGGCACCACCGAAGCGCGCACCGGTTGCCTTGTCGGCGACGATCTCGACTGCGCCGAGCAAGCCCACTGAACGCGTCTGGCCGACCAGCGGATGGTCGTTGAGCGTGGCCAGCGCCTTGGCGAGGTAAGGTCCGGTCTCGTTGCCGGTCTTCTCGACCAGTCCTTCGCGCTGGATGATCTCGATATTGCGCAAGGCGACGGCGGCAGAGACCGGATGGCCCGAATAGGTGAAGCCGTGGACGAAATCGCCACCGGTTTTCATCACCTCGATGATCTCCGCAGAGACAGCAGTCGCCGAAATCGGCAGGTAGCCCGACGAAAGCCCCTTCGCCATCGGCATGATGTCGGGCGAGACGCCGACGGTCTCGTGTCCCCACATCTTGCCCGTGCGGCCGAAGCCGGTGATGACCTCGTCGCAGATGAGCAGGATGCCGTGCTTGCGGCAGATCGCCTCGACCTGTGGCCAGTAGTTCTTCGGCGGAATGATGACCCCGCCCGCTCCCTGGATCGGTTCGCCGATGAAGGCGGCCACGTTCTCCGGCCCGACCTCGAGGATGCGCTCCTCGATCGCCTGCGCACAAAGCGTGCCGAACGCCTCCTCGTCCATGTCGCGGCCTTCGTTAAACCAATAGGGCTGGCGGACGTGTTCGATGCCCGGGATCGGCAGGCCGGGGGTGGCGTGCATCGCCTTCATCCCGCCCAGCGAAACGCCCGCGACGGTCGATCCGTGATAGGCATTCCAGCGACTGATAAAGATCTGGCGCTTGGGTTCGCCCTTCAGCTCCCAGTAGCGACGGACAAGGCGGAACACGGTGTCGTTCGCCTCGCTGCCCGAGGAGTTAAAGAAGACGTGCGGCAGGCGGCCATTCGAGAGGCTGGCGATCTTGTCGGCCAGCAGCACCGTAGGCGGCGTCGCGGTCTTGAAGAAGGTATTGTAGAAGGGCAGCTCGCGCATCTGCTCGGCAGCAACTTCGACGAGCTCCTCGCGCCCATAGCCGACGTTGACGCACCACAGGCCGGCCATGCCGTCGAGGATGCGGTTGCCGTCGCCGTCATGGATGTAGCAGCCTTCGGCATGGGTGATGATGCGGCTGCCACCGAGATTCTCGATCTCCTTCCAGTCTGCCTGGGCAGGAAGGTGGTGTGCGACGTCGAGCCGGCGGAGTTCGGCGATATCGTAATTGCGGGGCATCGTGGTTCTTCCTTGGATATCTATGGGGTGCGCCGCTGGGCGCGAATGCTCGTGACAAAGAGGGGCGCCAAGGGCGCACACGGCCTCAGGGCGTGAAGCAGAGCCTCGCCAGGTAGATGTCGTAGCGTCGAACGATCGCGTTCATGCTTCGCCTCTCGCGGCCTTTCCCAGCAGGCGGAAGAATGCCTGGCTGTCGGGGTTCTTACCAGTTTCCCATTCGGGGTGCCACTGGACAGCGAGGAGTGGCGCGCCATTGGGCCGCGCGGCATAGGCTTCGACGAGGCCGTCGGGCGCAAGCGCCTCGACACCCAGTCCGTCGGCAAGCCGCCCTACTCCCTGGTAGTGGACCGAATTGACCGTGATCCGCTCCTTGCCGATTTCCGTCGCCAGCATCCCGCCGGCGGTGAGGTCGACCGGGTGGTGGTGGTCGAACATCACCGCAAGGTTGTCCGATTCCGGGGAATGGTGCCGCAGCAGATCGTCATTACTCGAGGTATCGCGCCGCAACGTCCCGCCCAGGGCGACATTGATCTCCTGAAACCCGCGGCACATGCCGAAGACCGGCTTGCCGTTGTCGATCATCCGGCGGACGACCCCCAGCGCGATTTCGTCGCGCCCCGCATCGAAGGGCCCGTCGCCGTCGCAATCGCCATAGCGCGCGGGTTCGACGTTGGAGGGCGAGCCGGTCAGCATCACCGCGTCGAGCCGCCCGACTACCTCCATCGCGTCCATCAGGTCGGGCAGTGCCGGGATGAGCAACGCCGCGACGTCGGCATATTCCATCGCCGCGCGGACATAGCGGTTCATCACCGCTTGGGCGATCTCGCTGCCGACGGTCCGGTTGCAGGCGGTAATGCCAATGACGGGGCGCATGGTGTCAGTGCTTTATCATCACGTGGCGAGTGACGGTATAGTGCTCGAGGCAATAGACCGACAGGTCCGAACCATATCCCGACAGCTTGACCCCGCCATGCGGCATCTCGGTGACGTTGACGGAGTGCGTGTTGATCCAGGTGACCCCGTATTCGAGGCGCGAGGCGAATTCCGCCGCCTTGCCGACATCGCGGGTCCAGACAGAGGAGGCGAGGCCGTATTCGCAGTCGTTGGCCCAGTCGAGCACTTGGGAATCCTCGTCGAAGCGGGTGACCGAAACCACCGGTCCGAAGACTTCCTTTTGGACGATCTCGTCATGGTGGCGGGCGCCCGCGATCAGAGTTGGTTCGTAGAAAAAGCCCGAGCGATCGGGCGCGCGGCCGCCGGTGACGATCTCGGCAGGGGTATCGGCGAGCGCGCGGGCGACGAAGCCGTCGACGCGGTCACGCTGGCGCGCGGTGATCAGCGGGCCGAGCGCAGTGCCCGGATCGGACGGATCGCCGAGCGCGATCTTGCCGACCGCATCCTGCAATTGCGCGACCAGCCGGTCGTAGATCCTGGCATGCGCATAGACGCGGCAGGCAGCCGTGCAGTCCTGTCCGGCGTTGTAATATCCGCCCTCCGCAATCGCCTCGACCGCCGCATCGATATCGGCGTCCTCGAGCACGATGACAGGCGCCTTGCCGCCGAGTTCGAAATGGGTGCGCTTGATGGTCGGTGCGACCGCTTCCATGATCTTGCGCCCGGTCGACACGTCGCCGGTCAGCGAGACCATGCTGACATCGGGATGCGAAACCAGTCGCGCACCGACATTGGGGCCGTTGCCGGTGACGACATTGACCACGCCCTCGGGCAGAAATTCGGCGCACACCTCGGCCAGCTTCAATGCCGTGAGCGGCGTGTGTTCCGAAGGCTTGAGCACGACGGTATTGCCTGCCGCGATCACCGGGGCGATCTTCCAGCTGGCCATCATCAGCGGATAGTTCCACGGCGCGATGCCGACGCACACGCCCAGAGGGTCGCGGCGCAACATGGAAGTGAAGCCGGGGCGGTATTCGCCTGCCGGAATCCCGGCCACGGTGCGCGCGGCGCCTGCAAAGAAGCGGAACACGTCGACCGTATTACCCACGTCGACTGCCTTTGCCGTACCGATTGGCTTGCCGCAATTCTCCATCTCGAGCTTGGCAAATTCGTCGGCCATCTGCTCGACCTTGTCGGCGATGCGAAGCATGCGCTGCGAGCGTTCCTTGGGAGCCATGCGCGACCACGCGCCATAGGCCCCGCGCGCCGCTGCGACGGCGTCGTCGACCTGTTCGCGGCTCGCACTGGCGAGGCTCGTAAGCTCCTCTCCGGTGGTGGGATTGTATGCGATCTCCGGCGCTTCGTCGCCATCGACTTTGCGGCCGCCGATGAACTGGCCCTTCACGTCGAGCATGTTTCCTCTCCGCTCCGTCTCAGTTCAGCAGCACCACGGGACTGTCGGCCCGCCAGTGCATAGAGACCTTGTCGTGCCAGTCGAACGTGTCCTGGTCACGGCGCGACAGGTTCGGGCGGGAAACGCGGATCGCCGCCCCGCCTTCGAGCACGATGTCGTAAAGCGTGATGTCGCCCAGGTAACTGATGCCCTTGATCTCGCCACGGGCGAAATTGTGTCCTTCGGGCGCATCGATCGCCGCGCCGTGAACGGCCTTCCCGGTGCCGGGCGTGTGAAGGTAGATCTTCTCGGGTCGCAGGGCCACCCAGACGTCGGCGCCGTGCGGGCCTGTGACCCCGTGATTGAGGTAGACCTTGCCGAAACCCGGACAATCGACTGCTGCGCGATCCGGCTCGTCGAGCGTCAGCTTGCCTTCGAAGATATTCACCGAGCCCACGAAATCGGCGACAAAGCGGTTGGAGGGATATTCGTAGAGGTCTGACGGTGTCGCCAGCTGCGCAACGTCGCCCTTGTTCATCACCGCGATGCGGCAAGCCATCGAAAGCGCCTCGTCCTGGTCGTGGGTGACGGTGACGAAAGTGATCCCGACCTGCTCCTGCAGTTCGGCCAATTCCATCTGCATCTGCGTGCGCAGCTTGGCGTCGAGCGCCGAGAGCGGCTCGTCGAGCAGGAGCACCTTGGGCCGCATCACCAGACTGCGGGCGAGTGCGACGCGCTGGCGCTGGCCGCCCGACATCTGGTCGGGCATTCGCTCCTCGAAACCGCCGAGCTTGACGAGGTCCAGTGCCTCGCGCACGCGGTCCTCGCGCTCGCCGCGCGCGACGCCGGCGATCTTCAGGCCGTATCCGACATTGTCCGCCACCGACATGTGCGGGAAGACCGCATAGCTCTGGAACACCATGTTCACCGGGCGACGATTGGGCGGCACGTGCGCCATGTCCTGGCCGTCGATGAGGATCTGCCCCTCGGTCGGCAGTTCGAAACCGGCGATCATGCGCAGCAGCGTGGTCTTTCCGCAGCCCGAAGGTCCGAGGAGGACGAAAAACTCGCCCGGCAGGATGTCGAGGCTGACGTCGTCGACCGCGGTGACCTTGCCGAAGCGTTTCGAGACATTGCGGATCTGGATGATGGGCGTGGTGTCGGTCATCTTAGTGGCTCACGGCTATGTTCTTGCCCTGCAGGCGCAGGGCCACTGCGGTCAGCACCACCGTGAGGACGATCAGGATGGTGGATGCAGCGTTGACTTCGGGGGTCACGGAGAAGCGGACCATGGAATAGACCTTTACCGGGAAGGTGATGGTGTCGGGCCCGCTGGTGAAGAAGGTGATGACGAAATCGTCGAGGCTCAACGTGAAGGCGAGCAGCGCGCCAGCCACCAGCGAGGGGCGCATGTGCGGCAGCAGCACGTCCTTGAAAGCCTGCCAGTCGCTCGCACCCAAATCCTTGGCCGCTTCCTCCTCCTCCTTGTTGAAGCTCGCCAGGCGCGAGCGGACCACCATGGTCACGAAGGGGAAGCAGAAGGTGATGTGGGCGATGGTGATCGCCCCGAGATTGAGCGGCCAGATAAGGTTGTTGGGCCATTCGATCCAGGCGAAGAAGATCAGCATGGCCACACCGAGGCAGATCTCCGGCACGATGATCGGTAGCGAGATGGTCCCATCGACTGCACCCTTCCATGGGAAACGGAAGCGCCATAACATGATCGCCGCCATCGAACCGATGACGAGGCTGGCCAGCGTCGCCAGCGCGGCAATGGTCAGCGAATTGAGTAGCGCTTCGACCAGCGTGTCGTTGTTCAGCGCCTTCTCGTAATACTTGGTCGTGAAACCACGCCACACGACGTTGCGCTTGGAATCGTTGAAGCTGAAGATCATCAGCACCAGCAGCGGCGCGTAAAGGAAGACCATCACCGCACCCACCCAGGCGCGCATCCATAGCGTGCGGGTGTATTCGAGCGGGGCACGGGGCGTGCGGGCGAAGAGAGCCATCAGCGCGTCTCCCCGGCGTTCTTCTTGCGCAGGCTTTGCAGCGCAATGAGGATGAACATGGCGTAGATCAGCAGGAAGGACAGCGCCGCGCCGAACGGCCAGTCATTGGCCCGCTTGAACTGGCGCTCGATGACATTGGCGATCATCTGGCTTTCGGTGCCGCCCATGAGGTCGGGGGTGAGGTAGGCGCCGAGCGCGGGAATGAGGGTAATCATCACGCCTGCGATCACGCCGGGCATGGCAAGTGGCACGACGACTTTGAGCAAGGTCCGCAAATGGCCTGCGCCAAGGTCGAGGCTGGCCTCGATCAGGCTCTTGTCCAGCCGGTCGAGCGCCGAATAGAGCGGCAGCACCATGAAGGGCAGGTGGACGTAGACGAGCCCGATCACCACGGCGAAATTGTTGTAGAGCAACTGCACCGGCTCCCACGTAGGCAGTGGTTGCAGCCCGACCAGCGTCTTTGCCCAGCTCGCACTCTCCCAGAACCAGCCCAGCGTACGGTTTGCATAACCTTGCGTGCCAAGCATGATCATCAGGGCGTAGGTGCGAATGAGGAGGTTGGTCCAGAACGGCAGCATGATGCCGAGTAGCAACCAGGGCCGCCATTTCTCGGATACGAAGGTCAGTGCCATCGCAACCGGGAAGCCGACCACCAGGCAGATCGCCGTGACCAGCGCGGCCACGCCGAAACTCTTCAGGAAAATCTCGAGATAGAGCCAGTCGGTGGCGCGCTTGTAATTGTCCAGCGTGCCTGAAATCTCGATATCGGTCAGGCCGATATTGCTGCCGAAGCTGTAGAGCCAGACGAAGCTCATCGGGACGATGAAGAACAGCAACGTCCATGCAAGCGGTGGTGCGGAGACCACCCAGAACGCCTTCTTGTCCGACTTCCAGTCCTGCTCTGCCACTTAGCCCTCCCGCAGGGGTCGACGTCCCGCAGAGCGGGAGGCCGCACCCCCGATAGTGAGAATGTCCTCTCCGCTCTTGCGGATCAGGACGCGCGAACCCGAGTGAAGGCCTCTTCGTAGAGGGGCTGGAGCTCAGGATTGAACTTTGCGTATTCGCATTTGGCCAGCACGTCGGCAGGCGGGAAGATGACCGGGTTGTTCTTGTAGTCGTCGGGCATCAGCGCCTTCGCCGCGGCATTGGGCGTCGGGTAGAGGATGGTTTCGGTGATCTTCTTATCGACCTCTGCATCCATGATGTAGTTGATGAAGGCATGCGCATTCTTCGGATGCGGCGCGCCCTTGGGGATGCACAGCGTGTCCGAATTGAGCTGGCTGCCCTCCTTCGGAATGATGAAGTCGATGTCGTCGTCCTCGACCATAGCCTGGGCAATGTCGCCATTGTATTCGAGCACCAGGTCGACATCGCCCTTGAGCAGCAGGTCCTGCCCGTCGTCCTCGTGGAACTTCTTGATGAAGGGCTTCTGCTTGATCATCATCGCTTCGATGGTCTTGATGTCCGCAGGGGTTAGCTCATTGACCGACTTGCCGAGATACTTGCCGTAGAGACGGAACATGTCGCCCGCTTCGGAGAGCACGGCGATGCGGCCCTTGTACTCGTCGGAATCGAACAGGACCTTCCAGCTGTCGGGCTTTGCCTTCACCTTCGACTTGCGATAGCCGATGCCGAGCGTCAGCCAGGTGTAGGGCATCGAGTACTTGCGTCCGGGGTCGTACTCGACGTCGATGAAGGAGGGATCGATATTCTTCATGTTGGGCAGCTGGGAATGGTCCAGCTCCATCAGCATGTCGGCCTGGATCATGCGCTCGACGAAGTCGTTCGAGGGCACGATCACGTCGTAGCCGGGATTGCCCGCGCGGAACTTGGCGAACAGCACGTCATTGCTGTCGAACAGGTCCATCTTGACCGAGATACCCGCGGTATCCTTGAAATCGTCGAGCGTGGTCTCGCCGATGTAGGTGTCCCAGTTGTAGAAATTGAGCACGCCTTCCTCACCGGTGGAGGCCTTCTCGGCACCCTTCTTCGTGCATGCGCCAAGCCCGGTGACGGTGATGCCGATCGCCGCGACGCCCATGCCCTGCAGCAGCGAACGGCGACCGATCCTGCCACTCGAAAGGTCAAACTTGCTCATTGGAATCCCCCACTCTGGTTCGAGAATGGAACGGCTCCGCCCGCGGCCGCGAACGAATCCCCTCCGGCACATGTGCATCAAGCACTTCCTAACGGAAATCTACCAGTCTATATTTCGACCCGAGAGCTATCGGAAAAAGCGATGAACATCACCTTCCGGCAAATTCGCTACTTCATAGCCGTCGCCGAGGCGCGGTCGGTTTCGGCCGGGGCAAGCGCAGTGGGCATCTCGCAATCGGCAGTGACCGATGCGATCCGCCAGCTTGAACTCGAAACCGGGGTGACCCTGTTCTACCGCCATCCCAAGGGCGTCACACTGACGCGCGAGGGGCACAAGTTCCTGCGCCACTCTCGCTCGATCATCAATTCGGTGGCCGACCTTGCCGGGGGCGTGGGGCAGGAACCCATCGCCGCGACCGGCAGCGTCCGCATCGGCGTGACACCGGTCGTGACCGGCTATTTCCTTTCCGACATCCTCTCACGCTTTCGTCGCATGTTCCCGCAGATTACGGTCAACCTCGTCGAGGACAAGCGGGACTATATCGAGCATTTGCTGGTCAATGGCGAGCTCGACTTCGGCCTGCTGAT
This sequence comes from Qipengyuania soli, assembly GCF_015529805.1. Taxonomy (NCBI): domain Bacteria; kingdom Pseudomonadati; phylum Pseudomonadota; class Alphaproteobacteria; order Sphingomonadales; family Erythrobacteraceae; genus Qipengyuania; species Qipengyuania soli. The sequence continues at coordinate 2,245,064 of NZ_CP064654.1, forward strand.
CGTCTCCAACTTGGAACAGCGCGCGGCGATCGATTACGAGACGCTGATCCGCTCCGAATGCCGCGCCTGGGTTGCCCCGTGGCATGCGCTGTCCGAAACCGACGTGCTGAGCCTGGCCGATCTGGAAAACGAGCCGCTCGTGGCGCTATCGCTCGACGAGATGGAGGGGCTGATCGAAGGCATCTGGTCCAAGTTCGACCACCCGCCCCATGTCACATACCGCACCAGTTCGATGGAAGGGGTTCGCAGCCTCGTCGGCACGGGCGCGGGCATCACCCTTCTGCCCGACCTCGTCTACCGCCCATGGAGCCTCGACGGCGACCGCGTGATCGCCAAGCGCCTGCGCGAAAGCCTGCCCACGGTCGACATCGGCATCGCCTGGCGCCGCCTCACGCGACACAGCGAACCTGCCGCGCTTTTCAAGGAAGCGGTTCACGAGCAGCGGCGCTGAGCGCGAGGCAGGTTCCGCCCGCTCAGCCTCCGCCTGGTGGCAGGTCGCTGTTGATGATGTCTGCGGCGGCTTTCCACTCGCCTTCGACCTTCCGCCAGACGACGACGTATTTGCCGATCTCGACCTGCTCCTTGCCATCGGGTGCCACTGTGAGGCGATAGGTCCCCCTATCCATGGCCAGATCGCCTGATGACGACACCACGATCTGCTCTGGCGAAATGGCGAGGTCGAAGCCCGGCGTCGCTATCAACCCGGCCCAGTTCTGTTCGATCGCAGCGCGGCCCTTGGCGATGGGCGCATTGGCCGGCATGAAGGCCCCGTCTTCGACATAAAGCTGCGCGATCGCGGCAGCGTCCTTGGCCTTGATGAGATCGTGCCAGCGCGCGACCTGCGCACGTATGGCCTGCTCCTCGGCGGCGGTGTCGGCCGGGGCTGCAGCCTCGGGTGGCACGGCGGTCGCTTGTTCATTAGGGGTGTCGCAGGATGCGAGCGTCAAACTCGTCGCAACCAGCAGCATCAGGCGGATATTCATGGCATCCCTCCCAACTGTATCGAGGCAGGGAAATTACCACGCAAAGCCGCGTCCCGATAGACAACCCGACGGGTTAGTCCTCGTGGCTGGCTGCGAGGGAGCTTTCGCGCTTACGCGTTGTGCATGTACCAGCTGTAGTCGAGTTCGGTGACCTCGCCGAAGAAGCGGGTCATCTCGACTTCCTTGACCGTGCTGTAGTGCGTGACGAAGCGGTCGCCGAGATAGTCTCGCATCCGCGGCGAAGTCTTGAACGCCTCGATTGCCGTCGCCCAGTGGTTGGGCAGGCGATAGTCCTCGGGTGCCTGTTCGTAGCCATTGCCGACGATTGCCGGGCCGGGATCGACCTGGTTGGTCATACCGTAATGCATCCCCGCCAGCACCGCCGCTACTGCGAGGTAGGGGTTGGCGTCAGCGCCGCAGATGCGGTGTTCGACATGGCGCGAGGCGGGCGAGCCGGCGGGCACGCGCAAGGACACGGTGCGGTTGTTGACGCCCCAGGTAGGCGCGACCGGCGCGTAGCTGTTGGCCTTGAACCGGCGGAAGCTGTTGGCATTGGGGGCGAAGATCGCCATCGATTCCCCTAGGAAGTCCTTCATCCCGCCGATCGCGTGGCGCAGCAGCGGCGAACCTTCCGGGTCCTCGCTGGCGAAAGCGTTGTTGCCATCCTTGTCGTTCATCGAGACATGGAGGTGCATCCCGCTGCCCGCCTGCTCGACGAAGGGCTTGGCCATGAAGCTGGCGATCATGCCGTGTTGCGCGGCGACGCCCTTGACCAGTCGCTTGTACATCACCGCATCGTCGGTTGCGCGCAGCGCGTCGGGCTTGTGCCGAAGGGTCAGCTCGAACTGGCCGGGGGCATACTCGCTGATCCCGGATTCAAGAGGGATGCCTTGCACATCGCAGGCGGCGTAAAGGTCGTCGAAGAACGGCTTGAAGTCCTCCATCTCGCGAAGGGAATAGACTTCATTGAACTGCGGCTGGTCTCCACTGATGAGCCCGCGCGCAATCGCTGGGCGACCGCTGCCGTCTTGTTCGAGCAGGAAGAACTCCAGCTCCACCGCCACCACCGGGGTCAAGCCATCGGCGGCCAGACGGTCGATCACGCTGCCCAGCACGTGACGCGGGTCGAGATCGTTGGGCGTTCCGTCGAGTTCATAGAAGCTGGTGGTGAACTGCGCCGCGCCCTCGCCCAGCCAAGGCGCGCGGACCAGCGTCCCCGGCACCGGCCAGCAGCGGCGGTCGGCATCGCCGTCCTCCCAGACGAGGCCCGTCTCCTCGCAATCCTTGCCGGTGATGTCGATGACCAGCACCGAACCGGGCAGGAAGCGGCCGTCTTCGTACACCGCCAGCGCCTCGTGCTGGCGCAACCGCTTGCCGCGCGGAACGCCCGACATGTTGGTGAACATGATGTCGATCGCGTCAATATCCGGATTTGCCTCGAAAAAGGCCTTGGCCTCCGCCGCATCGGCGATGCGGTTGGAACTGTGCGGCGGGTTCGAATTCTTGGTCATGCGGTCAATACCCCGAGGCAATCGTCCAGCGTCGCCGCCAGCCGGCCGACTTGTGCGTCGGTCGTGGCGGGGCTGACAAGTGTCATGTTGTGGAAGGGCGCGATCAGCACGCCCCGGTTGATGAAGAACAGGTGGATGGCGTGTTCGAGTGGCCCCTGCATCGCGGCGCGCGCTTCGCTGCCGTTGCGCGGTGCCTGCGGTGCGCAGATGAACTCGCCCCGGGCGCCGACATGGACGACCTGCCAGTCGAGACCGTGCGCGCCGATCACCGCGCGCAGTTCCTCTGCCAGCCGGCCGGCGAGCGGGAGCATGTGATCATAGGCCTCGGGCGTCATCACCTTGGTCAGGCAGGCGCGCATGGCAGCAAGCGCGAGCGCATTGGCAGACAGCGTGGTGCCAATGCCGGAATGCCCGCTCTCCCCCTCGGCGCGGACACGCTCCATGCGTTCGGCCACCTCGGCGGAAAAGCCGTAGACCGCACAAGGGACGCCGCCACCGACGGGTTTGCCGAGCACGAACATGTCGGGCATCGGACCATAGGTCGCAGTGTGCCCACCATAACCGCTCGAAATCGTGTGCGTTTCGTCGAACACCAGCAGCGTGCCGTGACGGGTGCACAGGTCGCGCATTGCTTCGAGATAGCCGGGATCGGGCAGGACCATGCCGACATTGGTCAGCGCAGGCTCGGTCAGCACGGCGGCGACGTCGCCGGTCGCAAGTGCAGCCTCGAGCGCCTCGAGGTCGTTGAACTCGACCACCCTGGTGTGTTCGCGCACGTCGTAGACCTGCCCGACCAGCGACTTTCGCAGTTCGGGAACGCCGTTCCTCAGGTCGACGAACACATCGTCGACCGCGCCATGGTAGCAGCCGTTGAAGACGAGGATCTTGTCGCGCCCAGTGATGCCGCGACACCAGCGAATGACTGCACGGTTGGCTTCGCTCGCGGTAGAGGTCACCTGCCAGAACGGCAGGCCGAAGCGCTTGGCCATTTCATCTGCCACGACCGGCGCATCGGCGGTGGAGAGCATGTAGGTGAGCCCACGCGTCGCCTGTTCGCGCAGGGCCTTGGCAACCGGCGCGGGCGAATGGCCGAACATCGATCCGGTGTCGCCCAAGCAGAAGTCGTCATAGCGATGTTCGTCGACGTCCCACAGTTCCGCCCCTTGCGCACGCTCGGCGAAGAGCGGGAACGGCGTACCCCAGTCGAGCATCCAGTGGAACGGGACCCCGCGATGCCAGTGCCGTGCGGCCTGCTTGCCGAGAGAAGCCGAGCGCGGATTGGCGGCAATGAAGCGCTCCTGCTCGGCAGCCAGCATCCGCGAAATGGCGTCAGGCGAGATCATAGCCGGTCCCTCAGCGCATAGTAGAGCATGCCTGCTACATGTAGCGGATGGCGTAGTAGTGGCCCGCCGGGAAATGGATGTGTCGGCAGACTGGCCATGAGGTCGAAGTGCTCGGCGGTGCCGCGCATCGCCTCGACCACCAGTTCACCGGCGAGCGTCGTCAGAAGAACTCCATGGCCCGAATAGCCATGGGCGAAGAAGCTGTTCCCAATCCGCCCGAAGTGGGGGAGGCGGTTCATGGTGACGCCGATGGTTCCGCCCCAGGCATGATCGATCTCCACACCGCGCAATTGCGGGAAGACACCTTCCAGGTGCGGGCGGACGAAAGCGCGGACGTCGCGCGGTGGCTTGGGCGTGTACTTCTCGCCCCCGCCGAACATCAGCCGGTTGTCGGGCGTGCGGCGGTAGTAGTTGAGCACGAAGCGGCTCTCGGCGATCGAGGCGTTCGACGGGATCAGCGCCTCGGCCTCGGATGGCGTCAGTGGCCGGGTGACCACATTGTAGTTCACCACCGGCATCATCATCCGGCCGAGCCTGGGCTCGATCGAGCCGATGTCGGAATCGCATGCGAGGATGCCGTGCTTCGCCTCGACCCGCCCGTGGGGGGTGGTGACTATCACGGGGCTTCCATGATCGACGTCGAGCGCGGCCGTATCCTCGTGGATGGCCACCCCTGCGGCCAGCGCCGCACGGGCAAGGCCGAGGGCATAGTTCAGCGCGTGGAGGTGTCCGCCGTTGGCGTCGTACATCCCGCCCGCGTAGGCATCGCTTGCGACGATCGAAGGCAGCTCGGCCTTATCGACCACCCGCGCGCCTTCGTAGCCGATGAGGCGCTGGAGAAGTTCGAGCTCGTCGCGCATCTCGTCGAGGTGCGCGGCCTTCCATGCAGCGTGAAAATGCCCGTCGCGCAGTTCGCAGTCGATCGCGTGCTTGGCGATCCTGCGCCGGACCGAGGTATTCGCCGCCATACCGATCTCGACGAGGCGCTTGCCCTCGTCCGGACCGAAGCGCTCGACGAGTTCGGGTGCCGACCAGCGCATCCCCGGAATCATCTGCCCGCCATTGCGGCCCGAGGCTCCCCAACCGATGCGATGCGCCTCTAGCAGGATGACCGAGTATCCGGCCTCCGCCGCGCTCAGTGCCGCCGAAAGGCCGGTGAAGCCCCCGCCGACCACCACGACGTCCGCCGTGGCAGTGCCCTCAAGCCGCGGCTGGCGGTCGAGTTGGGCTGCGGTCGCCGCATACCAGGAGGACGGATAGTCGGACATTGTCAGACACGGAGCAACAGGTGCTCGCGTTCCCACGAGCTGATGACCGACTGGTAGGCGTAAAGCTCGGTTTCCTTGATCGCGTAGAAGACCTCGAAGAAGTCCTCCCCGAGATACTGGCGCACCTGCTTGCACTTGCTGAATCGATCGAGTGCACCTTCCAGCGTGCGCGGCAGGGTCCGCGCGCGGTTGTAGGCATTGCCGGTCACGCTCTTGGGCGGCTGCATCCGTTCGACCATGCCGACGTAGCCGCAGATGAGCGACGCGGCGATGGCGAGATAGGGATTGGAGTCTGCACCCGGCAGGCGGTTCTCGATCCGGCGATTTGCCGGGTCGGAGATCGGGATGCGCAAGCCGCAGGAACGGTTGTCGCTGCCCCACTGGACATTGATCGGCGCCGCGCTGTCGGGCCTCATGCGGCGGAACGAGTTGACGTTCGGCGCGAACATCGGGGTGATCTGCGGCAGCAGCCGGGCAAGCCCAGCAATGTGGCTGCGGAAAAGGGCGCTGTCGCGACCGTTCTGCGTGGTGAAGACGTTCCGGCCAGTCTCTATGTCGAGGATCGACTGGTGGATGTGCATCGCACTGCCCGGCTGGTCGGACATGGGCTTGGCGAGGAAGGTCCCGTAAACACCGTGCTCTAGCGCGACCTGCCGCACGATGCGCTTGAACAGCAGCACTTCGTCGGCCAACTCCAGCGGATCGCCATGGACGAAATTGACCTCGAGCTGGGCTGCGCCGGCCTCGTGGATCATAGTGTCGATGTTGAGATCGGCCTTCTCGCAGAAATCGTAGATGTGCTCGATGATGTCCTCGAACTCGCCAAGCGCTTCGAGGCCGAAGGGCTGGCTCGCCGTTTCCGGTCGCCCCGAGCGGCCTGCTGGCGGGACCAGCGGGAAGTCAGAATCGAGGTTCTTGGAGACGAGATAGAACTCGACCTCGGGCGCGATCACGGGCTTCCATCCGCGCTTCTCGTAGAGCGCCAGGACGCGCTTCAGGATCGCGCGGGGCGCGATTTCGACCGGGTCATTCTTGCCAGTGTAGGCGTCGGCGATGACATAGGCAGTAGGGGTCTGGAACCCCGGTGCCTCGCGCAGCGTGGTCGGGTCCGGCACCAGCGTCATGTCCGGATCGTAGGGCAGGACGATGTGGTCGACATCGTCCGGATATTCGCCCGTTACCGTGACCGAGAAAACGCTGACCGGAATGCGCAGCGTGCGATCTGTCAGCGATTTGAGAAACTTGTTGGCGGGCAAGACCTTGCCGCGCTGGATCCCGTTCATGTCGGGAACGATGCATTCGACTTCGCTGATCCCGCGTTCGCTGATCCAGCTGGCGATGTCGGTACTCATGATTGTCCTGTCTGGACCGGCCCGGGCTCTTCCTTTCGGAAGACCCGGGCCGTATCCGGGTTAGAATGCGAAGGACAGGCCCGCGACCACGGTCGCATCACCAAGGCTGGTGAAACTGTGGGCCGTATCCACATAATCGAGCGTCGCGGTGAAGCCGCTGCCCAGATCGTAGCTGGCGCCGATCAGCCAGTCCTTCTTGTTGTCGGCAAAGGCGCCGTCCTCGATACCGAAGGTACCGTGGACCGAAATCGGGGAATCGCCGATCGGCATTTCACCCGAGATGTAAACGTAGGTGTTGTCTTCGTCGCCGAGGTTTTCCTGGCTCGGGGCATAGGCGACACCAAGGGTCACCGTGCCCGGGCCTACCGCCGTCCCGATCGATCCGAGCAGTTCGACGTAATTGTAGTCGCTGAAGTCCGGATAGAGATAGTAGACCGCACCGACGTCGATGCTGATCGCGCCGACGTCGGCGGCATAACCGGCGTAAAGGTCGAGTTCGAGATCGTCGGCACCATCCTCGAGTGCGACGTTCGAGGCCCACACCCCGGCGTAAAGGCCGGACTCGTGCGAAACGCTGAGTTCCGCGGTTACTTCGGGATCCTTGTCCGACAGCGAAATGCCGCGGAAGCGATAGTCGGAGTTGACCCCGATTTCGCCGTCGACTTCCCAGGCGCCGGTCGCTTCCTCGGTATCTTCATCCTGTGCCATCGCCGCGGTCGACGCGAACATGAGCGGCAGTGCCGCCATTGCAATGATCTTGCGCATCCTCAACTTGCCCTCCTCAATATCGGGTAATGTTATCGAGCCACGCGCGGTTTTCCCGCAGGCGGCCTCCCGTATCCCCGGATATTCACCAAATCCACCAATCCCGCCATCGAGATTAATCGGAGCTATTACTATCGGTTTTTCCGATGGGTGTCTCGCTGGCGATTCTGTTGGATGGCTTCGGGGAGGCCAATTATCCAGCATGGGTCAAACGATCACCGGAGCCACCATGGCCGAGCGCAACGACCTGTCCGCCTTCTGGATGCCCTTCACCGACAACCGCGGCTTCAAGGCACATCCGCGCATGTTCGTCTCGGCCAAGGGGATGCATTACACTTCTGCCACCGGCCACCAGGTGCTCGATGCCACAGGCGGGCTGTGGTGCGTCAATGCCGGACACGGACGGGAAAAGATCGTCGAGGCGATCCGTGCCTCTGCTGGCGAGCTCGACTTCGCTCCGACTTTCCAGCTGGCCCACCCGCTGGCATTCGAAGCCGCATCCAAGCTGTCGATGATCATGCCCGAGGGGCTGGACCGCATCTTCTTCGCCAACTCCGGCTCCGAGGCGGTCGACAGCGCACTCAAGATCGCGCTCGCTTATCAGCGGGCTCGCGGCCAGGGCAGCCGCACGCGCCTGATCGGTCGCGAGCGGGGCTATCACGGCGTCGGCTTCGGCGGCATTTCGGTGGGTGGCATCGTCAACAACCGCCGACAGTTCGGCACGCTCCTCAATGGCGTCGACCACATGCGCCACACGCATGACCTGGGCCGCAATGCCTTCTCGCGAGGCCTTCCCGAACACGGCGCCGAGCTTGCCGACGACCTCGAGCGGATCGTGGCCCTGCACGGCGCAGACACCATTGCAGCCGTCATAGTCGAGCCGGTGGCAGGTTCGACCGGCGTGCTTGTTCCCCCGGTCGGATATCTTCAGCGCCTGCGCGATATCTGCGACCGCCATGACATCCTGCTGATCTTCGACGAGGTCATCACCGCCTTCGGACGAGTGGGCAAGGCGACCGCCGCCGAACGTTTCGGCGTCACTCCCGACATCATCACCATGGCCAAGGGCCTAACCAACGCCGCGGTCCCGATGGGCGCCGTGGCGGTTCGTCGCGAAGTTCACGACACGGTGGTCGACAATGCGCCGGCCGGAATCGAACTGTTCCACGGCTACACTTACAGCGCCCACCCGCTGGCTTCGACAGCAGCCATCGCCACGCTCGATCTCTACCGCGAGGAAGGCCTGTTCGAGCGGGCGATAGAGCTTGAGGATTACTGGGCCGATGCGATTCATTCGCTGAAGGGCGCCCCGCACGTCATCGATTGCCGCAACATCGGGCTCATTGGTGGCATCGAACTCGAACCGCGTCCCGGCGCTCCGACCAAGCGGGCGATGGAGATCTTCCACCGCGCTTTCGACGAGGGCCTGCTGATCCGCGTCACGGGCGATATCATCGCGCTCTCGCCCCCACTCATCCTCGACAAGTCGCATATCGACGAGATTGTCGGCAAGCTGGCGAAACTGCTGCCTGCCATCGGTTGACCCCGCTGGCTCGGGGACGGGAGCGCCCGGAGATATTGGTAGCCGCAGGATAGGTCGCTAGTGTTCGGCCGGCATGCACACCGTCACGCCCGACCGACCGCACCACCAACAGCAGTCGCTGCGCTTCCTCATGCTCTACGCGCTGGCGGCGGCCGGTGGCTCTGCGGCCTATGCGCCTTTCCTCACGCTCCTGCTGCCGGTGCGGGTGACCGGGCAATGGGGCGCGCAGGGGCTCGAAATCCTTTCCTACACGGCGTTTGCTGGCGCGGTCGCGGCAAGCATTGCCAACATCGTCTTCGGGTGGCTCAGCGACAGGACCCGGAACCGACGCGGCTGGATACTGGCCGGCGTGTTCGTCTCGGGCGTCCTGCTCGTTGCCATGCAGCATGTCGAGACGGTCGCGAGCCTCCTGGCGATGATCGTGCTGTGGCAGGTCGGGCTCAACATGATGCTCAACCCGCTCCTTGCCTGGGCCGGTGACTGCGTGCCCGACGAACAGAAGGGACTGCTGGGCGGGCTGTTGTCGATCGCTCCGGCGCTGGGCGCTTTCACGGGCATGATCATCACCTATCCCGGCCTCGCGGGAGGCGATACGAGGCTGGTCCTCAACGCCGTCATCGTCGCGGCAATGATCCTGCCGGTGGTCTTCTTCGGTCGCCCGCGTCCGATGCCGCATCTCGTCACGGCCATGCACGAGGAAGGCCGGCCCGCGGAGCATGCGAAGGACGAGCCTGTCCGGCGGATGTGGATTGCGCGACTGCTCGTCCAGATTGCCGAGGCGGCCCTCTTCGCTTTCCTTCTCCTGTGGTTGCGCAGCATCGACGGGACAATGACCGACAATGACACCGCCCGGGTGTTCACGGTCGTCCTGATAGCATCGGTGCCGCTCGCACTCGTCATCGGCCGCTGGTCGGACAAGGTAGACCGCCCGCGCCTGCCGTTGACTGTGACGGCGGGAGGGGCGGCGCTTGGCCTCGTCGCACTGGCTGGGGCGCACACCGGCCCGACGGCCATGGCGGCCTATGTCCTCTTCGGGGTCATGGCAGGCATCTTCCTCGCACTCCACTCAAGCCAGACCCTGCGCGTCTTGCCGCGCCCGGGAACGCGCGGGCGGGACCTCGGGATCTTCAACCTGACCAACACCGTGCCGTCGCTGGTGATGCCTTGGATCGTGCTAGCGCTCATCCCAGCCTTCGGGTTCCAGGGGCTGTTCCTCCTGCTGGCAGGACTTTCGGCAGTTGCCTGCCTGCTACTCGCCACAATGCCACGCATCTGACGAGAGCGCCGAGCGTCCCCGACCGGGTTTTAATTCCTCGGAAAGTGGTGCCCAGAAGAGGACTCGAACCTCCACGCCCTTGCGAGCGCCGCCACCTGAAGACGGTGCGTCTACCAATTCCGCCATCTGGGCACACATGCTGGCCGAGGATCATCGTCGTCCCGGCCGGGTAGGAGCGCGCCACTAGCGAAGGGGTGCGATTCTTGTCAACTGCAATCGGCGGGGCGGAACGCTTGCGAAGCCATGAGGGTTGTGGCTAGGGGCGCAGCGAAGATTCCCAGGGACTGGAAACGGACGATTTCGATGGCGAAGGTCAGTGCATTGAACGGCAAGCTGGTGGTGCTGATGGGCGGCAGCGGCTTCATCGGCAACTATGTGGCGCAGGCCCTGCTCGAGCGCGGGGCGCGCGTGCGGATCGCCAGCCGCAACCCCGAGCGTGCTTTCCGCCTCAAGCCGCTCGCCAACCTCGGCCAGATCCAGTTCGCCCGATGCAATGCCTCCGACCGCAGGAGCGTGGAAGCCTGCGTGACAGGCGCAGATGCGGTGGTGAACCTGATCGGCACCTTCGATGGAAATCTGTCGCGTATCATGGGCGAGGCGCCGGGCTGGATGGCAAAGGCAGCGAAGGCGCAGGGTGCACAGGCCTTCGTCCACGTCAGCGCGATCGCCGACGAACCCGACGAGGACACGGTGATCGAATACGCCGCCGCAAAGAAGCTGGGCGAGGAAAGTGTGCGGGCAGCCTTCCCCGGGGCGACCATCCTGCGACCCTCGATCCTGTTCGGGAAGGACGACAACTTCCTCAACATGTTCGCAGGGCTGATTTCGAGCTTGCCGGTCCTTCCGGTCTTCGGTCCCGACGCGAAGATCCAACCGGTCTATGTCGACGACGTCGCCGAAGCTGTGGCACGTGCGCTCGAGGATCCGGCGGCCCACGGAGGCAAGACCTACGAAATTGCAGGGCCCGAGGTCCTTACCATGATGGACCTCAACCAGCGCATTGCGGCAGCGCAAAACCGCAAGCGCAGCTTCCTGCCCATACCCGATGCGGGCTCGGCTCTGTTCGCCGCCCTGCCCGGTACGCCGATGTCGTCCGACCAGTGGAAGCTTCTGAAGCAGGGCAGCATCGCTTCAGGCGCACTGCCGGGGCTCGAGAAACTCGGCATTGCCGCCAAGCCACTCGGCCTGTTCCTCGATAAGTGGATGGTTCGCTACCGCAAGCACGGGCGTTTCGCCGACCGCCTGAGCGCATAATCCGCGAGCGGATCCTGGCTCTCGCCCGCATTTGACAATGCACAAAAAAGTGGTCCGGCGCCTTACGACACCGGACCACCAAGTATGCGGTCGAATTAACCGGACTGTGATTACCAGCCGAAAATCACACCGACGCGACCGCCGATCTTGCCATTCTTGTTCAGACCGCCACCGACACCGGCAGTCACAGCAACGTTGTCGCTGACGCGGAGGCCCATGTTGGCCGCGACTGCGTTCGCGCCCTCATAGAAACCGCCGGTCACCGCGAGGTTGAAGCGCATGTCGGGCAGGAAGGCCATGCCGCCGAGCGCGATGGCCGTAGCGGTCGAGCTCGAAATACGATCATCGAAGTCCGCGATACGAGTCTCGAGAACATCGACGCGGTTGGAAACGGTGTCGATACGGTTCGAGAGCGCTGTGTCAGCAGCGATGCGGGCGTTGGTTTCGCTGGTGATGGTATCCAGCAGAACGGTGTCGGCTGCCGCGCGGGCGTCAGCTTCGGCGACGATGGCTTCGCTGTTGGCGGTGATGCGGGCGTCATGCTCGACGAGGGTCGCTTCGTTCGCGGTAACGCGCTCGTCGAGAACGACGATCGCTTCTTCGTTCGCGGTGATGCGGGTCTCGTGGTCGACGAGAGTTGCTTCGTTGGCCGTGATGCGGTCCTCGTGGTCCACGAGCGCAGCGATCACTTCGACTTCCGAATTCGTCTCGGCAGCGCGCGGATCGCCGAGAAGTGCCTGCGAGGCTGCGGCAATCGCCGCGTTCTGGTTTTCGGCGGCACCGACCAGCACTTCCTGAGCACGGATGAACGTGTTCGTGACATCGTCGAGGCCAGCAAACTGGGCTTCGGCGGCGGCGAGGTCCTGGTTCGCGGATGCCGCATCGGCGGTCAGGTTCTGCAAGCCGTCGGCGCTTGCGGTATAGCCGGCATCGGTGATCGCATCGACGAAGTCGGTGTTCGAGGCAAGCGAGGTGTCGAGATCGCTGACAGCCGTCGAAAGGCCATCAGCTGCGGCAACGCGCGTGTCGACAGCTGCGTCGAACGCGACCTGGGCTGCATCGAGCGCATCTGCGGCGGCAGTGGCATCCGCAAGCGCAACCGTACGGTCGGCCTCGGCTGCCGAAAGGTCCTGCTGCGCTTCGGCGCGGGCGACGAGCGCTGCGTTGAGAGCCGCAAGGTTTGCGGTGCTCTGGTCTGCGTCATAGGCAGCCTGCGCAGCGGCGACATCATCGCTTGCGGCACTCAGTGCAATGTTGGCGTCGGTCACCGACTGGTTGGCTGCTGTCAGTGCGTCGGCCGCATCATTGTAGGCTGCATCGGCAACGGTAACGACGTCTGCGGCCGCGGCTTCGGCTGCCGCAGCTGCCGCGAGGTCGGCTTCGGCAGTGGTGACTGCAGCGAAGGCGTCGAGATTGTCCTGGGTCAGCGAGGCAGTAACGGCTGCTTCAGCGCCGTTGAGCGCGGTCGCGGCATCCGTCGCTGCATCGACATCGGCCTGCGCGGCATCGATCTGGTCCTGCGTAGGCGCGGTCTGTTCGATCTTGCTGTCGAGATTGTCGTAGGCGCCGTCGGCAATGCCGCTGTAATCATAGGTGCTGAGGGCAACGTCGACATCGGTGGGCTCGGTACATTCGACGCCGAAGCCGGTGTAGACGGTGCAAGCTTCCTGTGCTGCGGCGGGTGTTGCGCCTACGAGGCCGATCGCGGCAGTGCTGGCAAGGAGGCCTGCAGCGACAGCGCTGCGGCCTGCGTTATTATGAGTACGCATATTAAATCCCTCATTGAATAAATAACAAATGTTAAACCAGACGTTCCTCTGGGCCCGGTTGTGTATTGTCAAAGGGATTTGGAATTTCATTGGTATCTGTTTTGCGTATTCAAATTATATGCACAAACGCATGTTTTTAAATATATCATTCTGCATTGCGCATTACTTTAACCATGTCTAACGCAGCGCATTCAGGGGATTTGGGGAAATCGCCTATTAGTATAATTCAGGGGCATCTAATTCCGTGCCGGATCTATGTAGTGAAGTATCGCAGCTCTCGACGGAGCTGGAAAAAGTTGGCGTCGACCTTTTTGCAGTCGACGGAAAGATCATCTTCTATCTCATGAATAACGGTTCCTCGAGAATTAAGGAGATCATGCTTGCTACTGGCTCTTCATACCGCGGCTTCTACCTGGCGCTCGAGCGGCTCAAGAATAAGAAGCTGATCGATTCAGAAGTCGATCCAGTGGATCGCCGCGCACGTGTTATCCGACTGGCGACCCCTACACCTGCGCCGTCCGTCCATCGCGGGAACTAGCCTAATCCCCTCCCCAATCCATGGGGATTGCATCCGTTTCGGATCTGATTGCAGGCGGGGCAGCAGCCCTTCACCTGATCCGCGGGACTAAAGTCTGCGGAAGAGTTGCGGCCTAAGCCTCGTCAGGTGCTTCTGCTGTCAACCTGGCAATCGGTTCGACGAGCAGTTCGGCGCCGCTGTTGCCGGTGATGCGCACGCGCTCACCTGCGGCAGCGTCTGGTCCACGCGCAATCCATTCGCTGTCGCCGACACGTACCCGGCCCGATCCGCTTTCGATCGCTGTGGTGACCAGCGCGGTTTCGCCGACCAACCGTCCGCCCCTGTTGTTAAGCAAGGGATCCGTGCTTTCGATCGGCCGCTCACGCAGCCAGCGCTTGGCGGAAAAGGCGAAGACCAGCGCCAACGACACGAAGGCGATGACCTGCACGGCCAATGGCGGACCGGAAACGAAGGTGATGGCCGCAATCACGATGGCCGCAGCGGCAAGCCAGATCAGGTAGACGCCGGGAACCAACATCTCCAGCACGGCCAAGGCAAGGCCGAGGATCAGCCAGATCCAGTAGTGTTCGATCCCGTCCATGTGCTTCAGCCCTGGTCGCCCGATCGCGGCACGGTCGGCCGCTGGACGGGCGCACGCACGGCTTCACGCGGGCGCTGCTGCGGAATGGCGGTGCCTGCATCGACCGTGCCTTCAGGCTTGTCGAACGTGCTGCGGACAAGCTCCCCGATCCCGCCGAGAGAACCGATCAGCTGGGTCGCCTCAACCGGGAACAGTATGGTCTTGGCATTGGGGCTCTCGGCGAACTTGCCGACCGCCTTGGTGTATTCCTGGGCCACGAAGTAGTTGATCGCCTGGCTGCCCGAAGAAGCGATAGCGTTGGACACCAGTTCGGTCGCGCGGGCTTCGGCTTCTGCCGCACGCTCGCGCGCCTCGGCATCGCGGAATGCGGCTTCGCGCTTGCCCTCAGCCTCGAGGATGGCGGACTGCTTGCGGCCCTCGGCACGCAGGACAGAGCTGGTCTTGTCGCCCTCGGCCTCGAGGATTTCCGCGCGCTTGAGGCGTTCAGCCTTCATCTGCCGGGCCATGGCCTCCGAAATGTCGAGCGGCGGGCGAATGTCCTTGATCTCGACGCGAGTGATCTTCACGCCCCAGGGCGAGGTCGCATGGTCGACCACGCTCAGCAGGCGGGCATTGATCTCGTCACGCTTGGACAGCGTCTCGTCGAGGTCCATCGCGCCCATGACGGTGCGCAGGTTCGTCGTCGTGAGCGCCATGATCGCCTGGTAGAGGTTCGACACCTCATAAGCCGCCTTGCCCGCATCGAGCACCTGGAAGAAGACCACGGCATCGACCCCGACCATGGCATTGTCGGCGGTAATGATTTCCTGGCCCGGGATATCGAGCACCTGCTCCATCATGTTCACCTTCTGCCCGACGCGGTCGATGAACGGGACGATCAGGTGGAGGCCCGGGTCGGCCGACATGGTGAAACGCCCGAAGCGTTCGATCGTGTAGACGTAACCCTGCTTCACCACGCGCACGCCCATCATCAGGAAGACGAGCGTCAGCAGCACCAGCATGCCAAGGAAGATTTCAGCCATAATCAAAGACCCCTCTGTCTGACCGACATGGTAGCGGCGGGGGACCGGGTCGCAAGAAAAACCGGACGACCGTCAGAGAGCCTCACGATAGAGCGCTAGCAGTCGCGACCACGCGCGTTCCGCCTGCATCTCGTCGTAGGAGGGGGAGTCCGGTACGCACCAGCCGTGGTCGGCCGGGTAGACCTCGATTTCGGCGGTCATCCCCGCCGCTGCTTCGCGCAGGGCGGTCTTGTCGCCTGGTGCCTTGGCATCGTCGTTCTGGGCGATGGCGATGAGGTAACGAGCGTCGGCGCGCAGCAGCTTGTGCGGGCTGGGCCCCTCTGCCCGGACAAGGCCGCCGCCGTGGAAGCTGGCGCCGGCACGGATGTGAGCGTCGGCGGACGGAGCGATGACGGCGAAGCTGCCGGTCATGCAATAACCTTGCGATCCGATCCCGCGATCCTTGGCGACCGGTGCCTGCTGCATCAACCAATCCGCGCATGCACGGGCATCGGTAGTGATGGTCGCTGCGGAGAATTTTGTGCGCCACGGCGTCACCTTGTCCCACCCCCCATTGCCGGCGAAATCGGCGAAATCGGCGAACTGCTGGCCAGCGACATCGCGATAGTAGGGATTGGCGAGGAGCACGGCGTACCCCGCCTCGGCAAGGCGCCTCGCCATCTGCCGTTTCGCGGGACGGATGCCGGCGATATCGGGCCACAGGATCACGCCGGGACTGGTGCCAGACCCAGCGTGGAAGAACTCCCCGTCCATCGTGCCGTCAGGCGTCGTGAAACTCACCACGCTTTCGACCAGTGCGTTGTCGACAGCATCCGCTGCGTCGCCCTGCACCGGCGCACAGGCAACCGCAGCCCCCGCCAGGGACATTGCCCCGAAACCGCGCCGGGAAACCTCCGAGTTAGCCCAGCGGGCGAGATCCTGCCTGTCGCACATACCTGAAACTCCTCTTTCCCGACCCGCGCATCCTATCGTGCAAGACGTGATGGACAAGCCTTCGTCGGCATTGCAGGATAGGTTGCAGAAGAGCGACGGATTCTTCCGTTGCCGGGGAGAGAACATCGATGGGATACGGCAGGCTTGCGATGCTTGCTGCGCTGGCTCTGGCCGGATGCAGCATGGGAGCGAAGGAACCGACGCTGGCGACCGATGGCGTGACCGACGCCATGCTCGCGGCCGGAAATGGCGACGAGTGGCTCACATACGGCGGCGATTATAACGAGCAGCGCTTCTCCGCGCTCAACCAGATAACCGACGCCAATGTCGGCGAACTGGGCCTTGCATGGTCTGCCGACCTCGACACCGCGCGCGGCCAGGAAGCAACGCCGCTGATGCACGACGGCATGCTCTACGTCACCACGGCATGGTCGATGGTGAAGGCCTATGATGCCAAGACCGGAGCACTCAAGTGGTCCTACGATCCGGAAGTGCCGCGTTCGAAGCTGGTCGAGGTGTGCTGCGACGCGGTCAACCGCGGCGTCGCGCTCTACGGCGACAAGGTCTACGTCGCCACGCTCGACGGCAAGCTGGTGGCGCTCGACCAGAAGACCGGCAAGGTCGTGTGGTCGAAACTGACGATCCCCGAAGGCTCGAAGATGGCCATCACCGGCGCACCGCGCATCGTGAAGGGCCGCGTCCTTATCGGCTCGGCAGGCTCGGAATATTTCACCCGCGGCTACCTCGCTGCCTTCGATGCGCAGACCGGCAATGAACTGTGGCGCTTCCACACTGTCCCCGGCGACCCCTCTAAGCCGCAGGACGGCAAGCACCTCGAGGCGGCAGCGAAGACGTGGAGCGGCGATTTCTGGAAGCGCGGCGGCGGCGGCACGGTGTGGGATTCGATTACCTATGATCCCAAGACCGACCTCGTCTATTTCGGCACGGCAAACGCCGAGCCGTGGAACCCGGCCTATCGCAACACCGACGGCGCGGGCGACAGCCTGTATACGGCCTCGATCGTGGCGGTTCGTCCCGATACCGGCGAATATGCCTGGCACTTCCAGGAAACGCCGGAAGATCGCTGGGACTTCGATTCCAACCAGCAGATCACGGTCACCGACCTGACCATCGACGGCAAGACCCGCCATGTGGTGATGCATGCGCCGAAGAACGGGTTCTTCTACGTCCTCGATGCCGAGACCGGGAAGTTCATCTCGGGCAAGCCCTTCGTTGACGGGATCAACTGGGCGAGCGGGCTCGACCCGGTAACCGGCAAGCCCAGTGTCAATCCGGAAGCCAAGTACGAACTGACGGGCAAGGGTTTCCTCGGCGTGCCGGGCGCAGTGGGCGCGCATAGCTGGACGCCGATGAGCTACAGCCCGAAGACCGGCCTGGTCTACATCCCCACCAACAACACGCCGCAGTTCTACGCCCACGATCCCGACTGGAAGCCGGGCGAAACGGGCTTCCAGCTCGGCATCGATGTCAGCGGCGGTGCGATCCCGGCCGACAAGGCCGTCCGGGAAGCGACCAAGGCCGCACTCAACGGCGCGCTGGTTGCATTCGATCCTGTTGCGGGCGAGGTGAAGTGGAAGGTCCAGCAGACCAGTCCGACGAACGGCGGTACGCTGGCGACGGCGGGCAACCTTGTCTTCCAGGGAACCTCCACCGGTGAATTCCGCGCCTATGCCGCGGACACCGGCAAGCAGCTATGGTCGTTCGAGACGCAGACGGGCGTGCTCGCAGCGCCCATGACCTATTCGATCGATGGCGAACAATATGTCGCAGTACTGGTCGGCTGGGGCGGCGTGTGGGACGTTTCGGCGGGCAAGCTGGGCGGCGGGATCACGCCCAACATCAGCCGACTGCTGGTGTTCAAGCTCGGCGCGAAGGGCACCCTGCCCCCGCTCAAGCCGACCCCGGCACTCGTGCTCGATCCGCCGGCGGCGACCGGAACCCCGGACCAGGTGGCTCTGGGCCTCAAGCTCTACAGCAACAGCTGCAGCGTCTGCCACGGCGTATCGGCGGTCGCGGGTAGCCTGAACCCTGACCTCAGGCATTCGGCAACCATCGGCAACAAGCAGCTGTGGCAACAGGTGGTCCATGACGGGATCCTTGCCGACAACGGCATGGTCGCTTGGAAGGACCAGTTCAGTCCCGAACAGATCGAGGCGATCCGGCTCTACGTCCTCAAGCGCGCCAACGAGGACAAGGCGCTCGAAGGCACATGACCGAAAGGACTGGCGACCCGTCGGACCTGCGCAACTGGCAGCGCAGGTCCGACGGCGTCACCACATCGGGCAGGCTCGAGCCGGGCGACCCGGCACGGCTCGCCGCGATAGGTGTAAGACATGTCGTGAACCTCGCACTGGCCGACCATCCGGAGGCGCTACCGGACGAGGAGGCCGCCTTCGCCGCGCAGGGCATCGGCTACACGCATATTCCCGTGCCGTTCGACGCGCCGACGCGGGATCATGTCGCGGCCCTGCGCAAGACCCTCGACGAAGTGGACGGACCGGTTCACGTCCATTGCATCATGAACTGGCGCGTGACCGCATTCTTCTACCTGCTCGACCGCGAGGCGGGCGTGCCTGAGGAAGTGGCGCTGGCAAGGATGACAGCAGTGTGGAACCCGCTGGCGAGCGACGATCCGCGCGCTGAGCCGTGGAAGGCTTTGCTCAGCCCCTGAACACCACTGTCCGCTTGCCGTTGAGCAGGACGCGCTCCTCGAGGTGGAGTCGCACCGCTTCCGCCAGCACCCGGTTCTCGATCTCTCGACCCTTGCGGACGAGTTCCTCGGGCGTGTCGGCATGGCTGATCGGTTCTGCCGCCTGGTGAATGATCGGCCCTTCGTCGAGATCGGAAGTGACGTAATGCGCCGTGGCCCCGATCATCTTTACCCCACGCTCGTGCGCCTGGTGATACGGCTTGGCGCCCTTGAAACCCGGCAGGAAGCTGTGGTGGATATTGATGCAGCGGCCCGAGAAGTGCGCTGCCTGTTCGTCCGAAAGGATCTGCATGTAACGCGCAAGGACGACCAGTTCGGCGCCGGTATCCTCCGCAATTTTCCGGACCTGCGCCTCCTGTTCCTGCTTGGTCTCGCGGGTGACGGGCAGGTGATGGAAGGGAATTTCTCCAAGATGCGTATGCTCGATGGCTTCGCGCGGGTGATTGGAGACGATGGCAACCGGGTCCATCGGCAGTTCGCCGATGCGCCAGCGATAGAGAAGGTC
Source organism: Qipengyuania soli (assembly GCF_015529805.1). Taxonomy (NCBI): domain Bacteria; kingdom Pseudomonadati; phylum Pseudomonadota; class Alphaproteobacteria; order Sphingomonadales; family Erythrobacteraceae; genus Qipengyuania; species Qipengyuania soli. The sequence goes on from NZ_CP064654.1 coordinate 2,264,437, forward strand.
GGCAAGGCAGTGGTCGAATTTGCTGACCATCAACAACACTCGGCGAGGCCGGTCGCGCAAGGACAGCTTCCAGTCCATCGCATATTCGGTCGCGATGGATGCGAAACCTTCACGGATGGCCGCTCGGCCGACGTTGGCGGGGTCGAACTCGACGCGCATGAAAAAGGCGTCGGACGTGCGGTCGTTGAACTGCTGCGCTTCGAGAATGTTGCCGCCGCGCTCGAACAGGAACGACGTCACACGGGCGGTAATGCCGGGGCGGTCGGCACACGACAGGGTCAGGACTAGCGGTTCGGACATGGTGGCGATGTGGCGGTGCGCAGGGAATGGAGCAAGCGCATTCGCGCTAGGGCCGCACCAACACTGGCTTAAAGGTCGAAGACGATCTCGCCCATGCCCGCTTCACGCAGACAGGTTTCGACCTGCATCTTTTGCGTGGGCGACAGGGGCAGTTCGGAGGCGATCACGTGGGCGATCGGGTGGCGGAGCGAAAAACCGCCTTCCAGCATCTGGCGGATCGCCTTGACCAGCGTGTCCTCGAGGAACCGCGGTTCGGCGATGATGTTCGTCGCGCTCGAGAAGGGATAATCGGCCCGCTGGTCGACGAACTTGCCGGTCACGCGGTCGGTCACCTGCACGCGGTCGCGATAGATCGCGACATCGAGGTCCAGCCGCCGGATTTCCATCCTACCGCCGCGCGAGCGCTTCCTCGCTCTGGGCCATCAGCTTGTCGATGATGACTGCCACCGGTTCTTCTTCCTTGAGCATGCCGACCGACTGGCCCGCCATCAGGCTTCCGTTCTCGACATCGCCGTCGATCACCGCGCGGCGCAATGCGCCTGCCCAATAGTGCTCGATCTGGAGCTGCGCCTCGTCCATCGCCACTTCCTCGCGGTCGAGCAGACCCGCGACCTCGATCTGCTTGGCGGTGAATTCCTCGGTGCCCTTGTTCTTGAGCGCACGCACCGGGATCACGGGCAAGCGCGGGTCGACCTGCACGCTCGCCACCGCATCGCGGGCCGAGGCGCGGAAGAACGCCTTCTTGAAATCGGGGTGCGCGATGCTCTCCCTCGCGCAGGCGAAGCGCGTCCCCAGCTGGACGCCTGCCGCGCCCATTTCGAGATAGCCGGCGATCGCCTGCCCGCGACCGATACCTCCGGCGACGAAGATGAGATGCTCATCGGCCAGTTCGGGGAGCATTTCCTGCGCCAGCACGCTCGTCGATACGGGGCCGATGTGGCCGCCCGCTTCCATGCCCTCGATCACCAGCGCATCGGCGCCCGAACGCAGCAGCTTCTTGGCCAGCGCAAGTGTCGGTGCAAAGCAGATGACCTTGGCGCCATGGGCCTTAATTGCCTCGACGCTGCCCTTCGGCGGAATGCCGCCCGCAAGGACGACGTGGCCGACCCCGTGCCTGCCGCAGACCTCGATCAGGTCGAAAAGCTGCGGGTGCATGGTGATGAGGTTCACCCCGAAAGGCTTGCTTGTCAGTGCCTTGGTCGCCGCGATCTCGGCATCGAGCAGTTCCGGCGTCATCGCGCCGCATGCGATCACCCCGAAGCCGCCTGCATTCGAGATCGCGGAGACGAGATTGCGCTCCGACACCCAGCTCATCGCGCCGCACAGGATGGCCGTTTCGCTGCCGAGGAATTCGGCACCGCGCTGCATGAGATGGGATGTCTTGGGATAGGTAGTCATGCGGAGGCGCTTAGGGCCAGCGCGACGTTACGGCAAGCGTCAGGAGCCGTAGACGATGTGGACCTTGTGTGCTGCCTCGCGCGCCTTGTCGCGCGCTTCGTCGGTCGTTCCCGCCGTCGCCAGCGCCACGCCCATGCGGCGATAGGGACGGCTGGTGGGCTTGCCGAAGATGCGAATGTCGGCACCGTCGGACATCGCGTCTGCCAGGCCATCATAGGCGAGCCGGTCGCAGTCGCGATCGGCCAGGATGACTGCGCTCGCCGCCGGGCGCGCGCGCAGGTCCGCCGGGACGGGTAGCCCCAACACGGCGCGGGCATGGAGGTCGAACTCGGTCAGGTTCTGGCTGACCAGTGTGACCATGCCGGTGTCGTGCGGGCGCGGGCTCAGTTCGGAAAAGATCACTTCCTCGCCCTTGACGAAGAATTCCACCCCGAAGAGTCCGTATCCGCCAAGGTCGTCGACGACCTTGCGTGCCATCTCCTGCGCTTTGGTGATGGCGGCGTCGGACATGGGCGTGGGTTGCCAGCTTTCCTGGTAGTCGCCGCGCTCCTGTCGGTGGCCGATGGGCGGGCAGAAAGTGATGCCGCTCTTGTGGCGGACCGTCAGCAGGGTGATCTCGTAGTCGAAGTCGACGAATTGCTCGACAATCACGCGCTGGCGATCGCCGCGCATGTTGGCGCAGGCATAGTCCCACGCTTCCTCGAGCCTGGCCTCTTCACGCACGGTCGACTGGCCCTTGCCGCTCGACGACATGACCGGTTTGATCACGCAGGGAAACCCGGTGTGCTCGGCCGCCGCACGAACCTCGTCGAGGTTCTTGGCATAGCGATAGCGCGAAGTGACGAGACCGAGCTCGTTGGCTGCAAGGTCACGAATAGCATCGCGGTTCATGGTCAGCTGGGCCGCGCGTGCCGAGGGGACGACGGTAAACCCCTCGCCTTCGAGTTCGGCCAGCACTTCGGTACGGATCGCCTCGATCTCGGGCACTATGTAGTCGGGGCGATGCTTCTCCGCGACCTCCCTCAGGGCCTCGCCATCGAGCATCGAGAAGACCTCGCGCGCGTCGGCCAGCTGCATCGCGGGCGCATTGTCATAGGCATCGCAGGCGATGACACGGGCGCCGAGGCGCTTCGCCGAAATGACGAACTCGCGCCCCAGCTCACCCGATCCGAGAAGCAGGATTTTCGCAGTGTGTGCCATTGCCTATCGTCTCCTGGGGCCACCGCCGCCCGGCCAGTAGCGGTCGCGTTGACGCGGACGATCGCGATTTCGCCAGACGCTCCAGTGGTAGAGGATTGCCGTGATAAAAGATGCAAGGAACATCAGCGCCAGTCCGATGGCAATGTCGTCGACCACCTGATCGAACCGCAGTTTCTCAAAGGCACCCGTATAGAGCTGATAGGCGGCGGCGACCAATATCAGGCTGCCGAAGACCATGAAGGCGCGCCAAGTGCTGTGAACCAAGGATACCCAACCGTCGATCAGGGCCCTGACGAACTTCAAGCAGCCTCGTCCTTCGCATCCAGCCCGTAGGCGGTATGGAGGACGCGGACGGCGAGTTCGGTCTCGTCCTCGTCGACCATCACGCTGACCTTGATCTCGCTGGTCGAGATGGCCTGGATGTTGATCCCGCGGTCGGCCAGTGCCTTGAACATGGTTGCGGCGACGCCCGCGTGGCTCTTCATGCCGACGCCAACGACCGAGATCTTGGCGATCTTGCTGTCGGTGATGATGCGGTTGAAGCCGATCTCGTCGCGCTTGTCCTCGAGCAGTGCCTGCGCGCGGGCAAGGTCGGCCTGCGGGACGGTGAAGGTCACGTCGGTCTCGCCCTTGTCGCGGCCGACGTTCTGGATGATCATGTCGACGTTGATTGCGGCCTTGGCCAGCGGCTCGAAGATGTGGGCCACCGCACCCGGCTTGTCGGGTACGCGGGTCAGGATCACCTTGGCTTCGTTCTTGTCGTGCGCGATGCCGGTTACGTGCTGGCGTTCCATTTCGCCCTTCTCCACCAGTTCGTTCATTTCCTCTTCCGAGACGATCATCGTGCCCGGAAGGTCGTCTGCGGGGATGGCATCCTCGCCGACGAAGCTGGAGAGGACCTGCACCCGCACGCCCTCTTTCATTGCGAGTCCGACCGAGCGGGTCTGAAGCACCTTGGCCCCGACACTCGCGAGCTCGAGCATTTCCTCGTAAGTGACCGCCTTCTGCTTCTTCGCCTTGGCGACGATGCGCGGGTCCGTCGTGTAGACCCCATCGACGTCCGTGTAGATGTCGCAGCGGTCCGCGTGCACGGCAGCGGCCACGGCAACCGCAGACGTGTCCGATCCGCCGCGTCCGAGCGTGGTGACGCGATTGTCTTCGCTCAGCCCTTGGAAGCCGGGAATGACGGCGATTTCACCGCGCTGCATCGAAGCGATGAGTTCGTCGGCGTCGATGCTTTCGATGCGGGCCTTGGCGTGGGCCTCGATGGTGTGGATCGGCAACTGCCAACCGAGCCAGCTGCGCGCCTTGCAGCCGAGCGACTGGAGCGTCAGCGCGAGGAGGCCCGAAGTGACCTGTTCGCCACTCGCGACGACCACGTCGTATTCGGCCGGATCGTAGAGCGCATTCGCCTCACGGCAGAAGTTGACGAGGCGATCGGTCTCGCCGGCCATGGCGGACACCACCACCGCGACCTCGTGGCCGCGCGCCTGTTGCTTGCGCACGATGTTGGCGACGCGGCGGATGCGCTCGGTCCCGGCCATCGAAGTGCCGCCGAATTTCATCACGATGCGTGCCAAGTGCCGACGTCTCCGTGCTGGAATGCTTGAGTGCTGGCTGCTAGCCATCGCGCATGAGCGATGCAACAACACACTCGCGTAGCAATTCTTCAGCAGGCCAAACGATCCGCCCCGAAGAAGCGGCGCATTTCGGAAAGCTGGCGAAGGACTGGTGGGATCCGAAAGGCTCCTCGGCCATGCTGCACAGGCTCAATCCGGTGCGCCTGGCGTTCCTGCGCGAGGCGATCGACCTGCACTGGGGCGGCGATTTGGCGGGGCGCAAGCCGCTGACCGGGAAGAGCGCGCTCGACATCGGTTGCGGCGCGGGGCTGCTGTGCGAACCGCTGGCCCGGCTAGGAGCCGATGTGACAGGCGTCGATGCCGCGCCCGAAAATGTCGCGGCGGCCGCGGTTCATGCCGAGGGCGCCGGGCTCGACATCCGCTACATGGCTGGCGAGATCGGTTCGCTCGACATCGGACAGTTCGATCTCGTCACTGCGATGGAAGTTATCGAGCACGTTGCCGACAAGCGCGCCTTCGTGGCCGAACTTGCCGCGCGCCTCGCACCGGGCGGACTGCTGGTCATGTCGACGCCCAACCGCACGCCCGCTTCGCGACTGCTGATGATCGGGGCGGCGGAAGGCTTCGGCCTCATTCCCAAGGGCACGCACCACTGGGAAGATTTCATCACGCCCGAAGAACTCGGCGACCTGTTGGCGGAAGCCGGCCTTGAAATGTCGAAACCGCAGGGGATCGCCTATTCGCCTGCGAAGGGCCTGCACCTCTCGTCCGACCTCTCGCTCAACTACCTCGTGACCGCCCGCCGCAGCACCTAGTCGTTGGCCTGCTTTTCCTCCGGGACGTCGTCCCAGGGGCGATAGTAAAGATTTGCACATTCTTCCGAAAGCACTCCTCCGACGAGCTCGAGGTCGTCCTTGTAGGCATCGACAACGAAATCGAGCGTGGAGAGGTGGCGGTCCTCGAAGTACATTTCGTGGACGTCCTTGCGACCTGCGCCATAAACAATACGGCTGACCCCGGCCCAGATGCTGGCGAAGGTGCACATGCCGCAGGGCTGGAGGGTGGAATAGAGCGTCGCGCCTTCGATGCGCATGTCGCCGTGTTCGGCACCGCCCGCGCGCAAGGTCACCACCTCGGCATGGGCGGTGGCATCGCAGCATTCGGCAGTGCGGTTCACGCCGCGGGCGATTTCCTTCCCGTCGAGCACGAGTATCGCCGCAATCGGCGTGTTGGCAGGGTCGCTGCCCTTCTCTGCAACGGCGAAGTCGCGCGCGGCCCGCATCCAGGTTTCATCGTCACTCATGCAAGGCCCAACGCAGCGGGCGGGATTATTTTCCGAGCGCGGTGACGACGAGGCCCGGATCGTCGGTGAAGACGCCGTCCACGCCCTGCACCTTGAGCAGGGTGACCATGCCGAGCACGTCGCCTGTTCCGTTCTCGTCCGTGCCGCGCTTCAGGACGGGCGGCAGGAAGGCATTCTCCTTCCTCAAGGTCCATGCATGCAGCTTCAGGCCCGCCGCGTGGACGTCATCCACCAGCCCTGACGGAATACCTTCGGGCCCGAACAGCAAGCGCATGTCCGCGCCGACGCCGTCGGCATAGGCTGCGACATCCTTCAGCCCCGTAGGCGTGAGCATGTCGAGGTAATAGAGGGCTGGCTCGTCAGCGGGTCCCCCTTCGCCCTTCACCAGAAGGATCAGTGGCACGTCGACCATCTTGTTCAATCGCCGCAGCGTTCCGACCTCGAAGCACTGGATGAAGACCGGATCGTCGGCATCGTCGAGGTCCGCCTTGCGCAGTGCCGTCACCAGGAGGTCGACGGTGTCGATCCCGGCTTCCTGCAACAGGAAGTTGGGATGCTTCAGCTCGGGATAGATGCCGATCCTGCGCCCCGTCTCTGCCTCCTTGGCGCGGACAAGGGTCAGGATCTCCTCGAATGTCGGCACGGGATAGAGCCCGTCGAAGCGCGCATTGGCCGTCCGCAAGGTCGGCAGGCGTTCCTTCGCGCGCAGGGTTCGCAGCTCGGCAATCGTGAAGTCCTCGGCGAACCAGCCACTGACGAGCTTCCCATCGATCGTCTTCGAACGGCGGCGGTCGGCGAACTCTTCGCGCGCGCCCACATCGGTCGTGTCGGACAATTCGTTCTCGTGCCGCGCGACGAGGACATTGTCCTTTGTCGCCACCAGATCGGGCTCGATATAGTCCGCGCCCTGGTCGATGGCGCGTTCGTAGGCCGCCAGCGTGTGTTCGGGCCGTTCGCCGCTGGCGCCGCGATGGGCGATGACGAGCATGTCGCCCGCCGAGGCCGGAATCGCGGTTACCGCCCCAATCAGCGCAACCGTTAATCGAATCTTGACGGTGATCTGCGAAATTCCACCAGTCATGTTCAAGAAGCTTCTCCTTGCGACGGCAATCGTGCTCGGCCTCATCTACGGGTCTGGCAGCGATCTCGCGTCGGTCAAGCGCTCGATCACCGGGGCCGCGAACGAAAATGCGCGTTCCTTCACCAATGGCGACAATGAAGGCTGGGGCAGCAACAGCGGCTACTGACGCCTGAGCGTCGCGATCGCCGATCTCGCTGCAGCGAGACGCACTTCACCGGTCCCCGAAATCCGCTCGAACGGCACGCCTGCATCGATGAGAACCGCCTCGACGATGTCGGCGAAGCGCGCGTGTTCGGCCGGATCGGCAAAGAAACGTGTACCATCATCGACCCATGGCAGGTCGGGTTCCATCAGCAGGTAGAGGTCCGCCTTCTCCTCCTCCATCAGTTCGGCGGGTCGTTCGCCGAGCAGCATTTCGCACCAGGCGGCGGTCACCAGCGCGTCGGTATCAACCAGCAGGACCGGCCCCGCCCAGCGCGCCGAGGCCTGTGTCATGGCCTGCTGTGCCCGGCCGATCAGCAGGAGATCGGCCCGCGTCAGGTCCTCACGATGCACCTCGCAATGGCTGCGCCCGTATTCGGGCACCCAGATCGTGCCCAGTTCGGGTGCAAGCTGTGCTGCGAGTGTCGATTTGCCCGTGCTTTCCGCCCCGTGGAGGCAAACCGTCTTGCGGTAGTGATCCCTCACCGGCTCCGGCAGGTAAGGCCAATGCCCAGCCGGGTCCGCCCTGACCGCACTGGCGGAGAGCGACGATACTGCGTCCCTGGCCTCGAGTATCCGCCCACCCAGTGGCACGAAGAAGCCACCGACCTGGGCCGCGAGTTCAAGCCCGTATTCCTCGCCCGCGAAGAGATAGTCGATCGGTTCGGGATGGACAGTGGCGACAATTCCCGTCCAGATCGGCCAGAAATCGGGGCTTTCGGAGGGTTCCTGCGGCACCACATCGCCGTGACCGACGACGCGGCAGGAGGGAAACATCCCGCGCATCCAGTCGAGCCGCCGTTCCCCCGGGATCGGGTCATCTGGCAACCAACAGACCAGCACCGTGAGCTCATCGACGAGTTTTGCCGCCGCCTCGACAAGGGCGACATGCCCCGCGTGCGGCGGCATGAACTTGCCGAGCAGGAAGCCGCGCGTGGTCAAGCGACTGCTTCGGATCTGCGCTCGGCGCGCATCCACTGGACGAGGCCCAGCGTGGCGAGCACGAGGAAGGCGACATAGAGGCCCGCAGTCAGGTGAAGGTCGCGGATGATGTAGAGCGCGACGGACCCGATATCGATGACGATCCACAGCACCCAGTTCTCGATCCGGCGATAGGACAGAAGGACCTGCGCAACCACGCTCGCCCCGGTGATCGCGGCATCGGCGAAGGGCATGACGGCATCGGTCAGCTTGTGCATAAGCGTGCCGAGCGACAGCGTGATCACCGCAACCAGCACGAGCGAGATGATGCGCGAAGGCCAGCCCATCCAGCGCACTGCGACCGGCTGGACCATACCGCCTGCCCGCGCCCACAGGTACCAGCCCCACGCCTGTACGAAGAAGAAGAAGACCTGCAGCCCGGCCTCGCCGTACAGCTTGGCCTCGAAGAAGATTTCGGCATAAAGCGCGACCATCGCCATGCCGAAGGGGTAGTTCCAGATACTCCGCCGCACGAGCAGGCCGACATTGGCCAGCCCCAGGGCGACGGCAACCAGTTCGAGAGTGTTCACCGGCCCTCGCTCAACCCAGCGCCGCAGCCCATGCCGCCGGATCGAAGCCGACCAGGACCTGGTCACCATGCTCGACCACGGGGCGCTTTATCATGCTCGGCTGCTCGACCATCAGGGCGATGGCCTTGTCCCGATCGATCCCTTCGCGCGCCACTTCGGGCAGCTTGCGGAAAGTCGTGCCGCGGCGGTTGAGCAGGGCCTCCCACCCCACCGCCTCCGCCCATTCGCCCAAGCGGGCAGCGTCGGCCCCTTCCTTCTTGTAGTCATGGAAGGCGTAATCGAGTCCCTGCGCTTCAAGCCAGGTGCGGGCCTTCTTGACCGTGTCGCAGTTGGGAATGCCGTAGAACTGGATAGTCATGTCTCTCTTTCGCTGAAGCGGCGTATCCGTGGCTCGGGGCAGGCGAAAAGGGTGTATTCGGCGTAATACTCTTCGCGTCCCTTGCGCTGGACCATCCGATGCTCGGCAACGCGGCCCCAGGCGCGGGCAGAGGCCTCATCGTCCCACTCGCTGACCGCGACGACTTCGCCATCGTCGGCGACGTAGGACTTGAACGAGCGGTAGCCGGGCTGTTCGCGTGCCATTTCCTCCATCGCATCGGCATCGGCGGAATAGGCGGCGGCGTCCATGTCCGCACGCTTGCGATTGCGGAAGACGACAAGGAACATCAGACCTTCCCCAGATGCGCATCGGCGATGGCGACGGCGAGCGCGTCGGCGGCATCGGCGCCGGCAATAGTCGCGCCCGGCAGCAGCACTTTCAGCATGGCCTGGACCTGCTGCTTTTCCGCCCCGCCGGTTCCCACGACCGCTTTCTTGACCAGCCGCGCGGCGTGTTCGTTGACCGCAACCCCGGCCATTCCGCAGGTCGCCAAAACCGCTCCGCGCGCCTGCGCCAGCTTGAGCGTCGACTGCGGGTTCTTGTTGAGGAAGACCTCCTCCGCCGCCGCGCGATCGGGGTGATAGGCGGCGATGACTTCGGACAAGGCGGCGTGAAGGGTGGCGAGGCGGACTGCCATCGGAGCCCTGGCATCGGTCGGCACCTGCCCGTTGGCGATATGCGAGATGCGTGCGCCTTCGGCCCTGATCACGCCCCAGCCGGTGCAGCTGAGCGAGGGGTCGAGACCGAGGATGATCACAGCCTGATCCCGAGGCGCGGTCCCCACTGGACCATGCCGAGATAGAGCACGACCGTCAGCACGCAGCCGAGCACCAGCGCCGCCCAGAAATTCACGCCGTTTCGCAACATGACCGGGATGGCGAGGAACATCGGCAGGCTGGGCAGGACGAACCAGAAGGTCGCCTGTGCATGCTGCGCCATGTTCTCCGCATCCGGGCGGGCGAACCACAGGAATATCATGCCGAGGATCGAGACCAGCGGTAGGCTGGCCACGAGCGCAGCAGCAGCCGGCAACCTGCGCCCGATCTCCGCAATCGCCGCGATCATGACGCCGGCCAGCAGCGCCTTCGCGACGAAAGCCAGCATCAGCCCAGCTTCTCCATGATCTCGTCCGAGATCTCGTAATTGCCCCAGACTGTCTGCACGTCGTCGTCATCGTCGAGCGTGTCGACGAGCTTCAGCAAGGTCGCCGCGCCACCTTCGTCCATGTCGACGGTAATGGTGGGCTTCCACGCCAGCTTGACGTTCTCGGCCTCGCCCAGCGTCTTTTCCAGATTGCCTGCGACTTCGTGCAGCGCATCGGACGCGGTCCAGATGGTGTGGCCGTCTTCGGAACTCTCGACATCGTCCGCGCCAGCTTCGATCGCGGCTTCGAGGACTTTCTCCTCGTCGCCGACGCTCGCCGGGTATTCGATCAGGCCGAGGCGTTCGAAACCGTGGCTCACCGAACCTTCCGAACCGAGGTTGCCGCCGTTCTTGCTGAAGGCGGTGCGAACGTTGGTTGCGGTGCGGTTGCGGTTGTCGGTCAGCGCTTCGACGATCAGCGCAACGCCGCCCGGGCCATAGCCTTCGTACCGAACCTCTTCGTAGTTCTCGCCGTCATTGGCAGATGCCTTGTCGATCGCTCGCTGGATATTGTCCTTCGGCATCGACTGGGCCTTGGCCGCATTGACCGCGAGGCGCAGGCGCGGGTTCATGTCCGGGTCGGGCATGCCCATCTTGGCGGCGACGGTGATCTCGCGGGAAAGCTTGGAAAACATCGCCGAGCGCTTCTTGTCCTGCGCGCCCTTGCGGTGCATGATGTTCTTGAATTTGGAATGGCCTGCCATGGTATCGCTTTTGCGTTGGTCGTGGTTGGAAGTGTTCTCGTCAGAGATTCTCGGGGGTGGCCTTAGCCGCATGGAAGCAATTACCACAAGTGGTCAGGCGCACCTCGCGCCCGCCAATTCGCTACGCGGTGAATGGTCGCGCTTTTTCGCCTTCCTGAAACGGCCCACGCTCCCCGACCGGGCCGCGCCGATGCAACAGTCGAGCTTCATCGCGGTTGGGCGGATGCTGGTGCTCGACCTGATCATCATGGTCGTGTTGCTGGGGGCGGCATTTGGCGTGATGGCGCTGGGAGTGAACATCCCCAAGACCGCCATTTCGGGCATGGACATGACGCCGCAGCTTGCCTTTGCTGCCATCGTCTTCGCCCCCGTCGCGGAGGAGATTGCCTTCCGCAGCTGGCTTTCGGGACGCCCCGGCCACGTGCTCTTCATCATCCTGGCGCTTGTCGCACTGGCAATCGTGGGTGCGAGCGGTGCGGCGAGCGCGCAACAGGTCAATCCCGTCACCGGCGGCATCGCGCTGGTGGTCTTCCTAGCCGGTCTGGTCGGCCTGTGGGTCCTGCGCGGCCGCGACGCCATGGGCTGGTTCCAGAAGCTGTTCCCGCTGTTCTACTGGTTCAGCGCTATCGCCTTCGCCGGAATCCACCTGCTCAACTTCTCGGTCGAGAACATGGCGACGATCCTGCCGCTGGTCCTGCCGCAGTTCGTGATCGGGCTGGTGCTCGGCTATCTGCGCGTGAACTACGGCCTGTGGTCGAACATCATGCTCCACATGCTCCACAACGCGGCATTCATCACGCTGGTGGCGGTGGCCGGCAGCGCCGGGGCCTGATCAGATCCTGACCGCGGTCCCGGTCACCGAGACCATCAGCATCGAGCCCTTGGCCCCGACCACTTCGTAGTCGAGATCGACGCCGACCACGGCATTGCCGCCGCGCTGGTCGCACTGCGCCTGCAGCTGCTGGATCGCGTCGGCGCGGGCACTCCCGAGAACGCGCTCATAGCTTCCTGCACGCCCGCCGAAAAAGTCGCGGAATCCGGCGAACACATCGCGGAACACGTTGGCGCCGACGATCACTTCGCCGGTGACGAGGCCGAGATACTCCTGGATCGGATGGCCCTCGATCGTCGGCGTGGTGCTGACGAGGATCACCCGGCGGTGCGGCAATTGCGATGCCATGGCAGATTACTCCCCTCTTAATCCGGTTCAGCCGATGCCGAGCGCGGCCTTGTAGGTATCGAGAATGGTTTCCATCTCGCGGCGGTCGTCGGGCTTCATCTTACGCAGGCGGACGATCTGGCGCATGATCTTGGTATCGTAACCGACAGCCTTGGATTCGGCATAAACGTCGCGGATGTCGTCGGCGATGCCCTTCTTCTCTTCCTCGAGGCGTTCGATGCGCTCGATGAGAAGGCGCAGGCGGTCGTCGGTGGCTTCGGCCATTTGGGAAATACTCCGGTGATGTGAGAATCGCCACGCGGGCGGATGGCAGGTTCGATAGCCAGAGCGTGGCCCCGGGTGAAGGGTCCGAATCCCTAATCCTGTGCGTTTTTGGCGAGGCTCGCTTCCATCCGCGCCAACTGCTCCTGCGTCGCCGGTGATTGCCGCGTCGCCTTCCATTCGTCCTGCGGCATGCCGTGGATGAGTTCGCGTGCTGCCAGCTTGTCGCCCTCGAAGCCTGCATCGATGATCCAGTCGGCGAGGCAATTGCGGCAGAAGCCTGCGAGCCCCATCAGATCAATGTTCTGTGCATCGTGGCGATGCCGCAAATGGCGCACCAGCCGACGGAACGCCGCTGCCGCTACGGCATCGGGAAGATCGTCGAGCGCCTCTGTATTCGTATCCATTGCGTACTTGTCCTTGAGTTGCCGCAAGCCTGTGCCATAGGCGGTAGCCATGGAAAAGCTCGATCCCCGGCGCGTCGACCCGCGCGGTCGCAAGGTCAAGATCCTCGCCACCGTCGGTCCCGCCAGCCGCTCGCCCGAAATGCTCGCCCGCCTGTTCATGGCCGGCGTCGATGCCTTCCGGGTCAACATGAGCCACGGCGAACACGCCGATCACGAGGCGACGATCCGGGCGATCCGCGCGATGGAAAAGGAATTTCATCGCCCCATCGCGATCCTTGCCGACCTCCAGGGTCCCAAGCTGCGGGTGGGCAAGTTCAAGGACGGGCAGGCGGTCATCCGCCATTCGGGCCATTTCACGCTCGACCGCAATCCCGAACCGGGTGACGAAACCCGCGTCGAGCTGCCGCATCCCGAACTTTTCGGGCTGCTCGAAAAGGGTCAGCGCCTGCTGATCAACGACGGCAAGATCCGCCTGCGCGTGATCCGCGCCGACGAAAACGAGATCCTCTGTTCGGCCGAGGTCGGCGGGGTCATTTCCGACCGCAAGGGCGTAAACGTGCCCGATGCCGAAGTGCCGATACCGGCGCTGACCGACAAGGATCGCAAGGACCTTGCCTTCGCCATCCAGCAAGGGGTCGACTGGATCGGCCTCAGCTTCGTCCAGCGCCCCGAGGACTTGGCTGAAGCCCGCAAGCTCATGGGCGGCTACGGCGCGCTGTGCGCCAAGATCGAAAAGCCGATGGCAGTGCGCCGGCTCGACGAAATCATCGAACAGTCGGATGGCATCATGGTCGCTCGCGGCGACCTGGGCGTCGAACTGGAACCGCAGGAAGTTCCGCCGCTGCAGAAGAAGATCGTCAACAAGGCGCGCATGGCGGGCAAGCCGGTGATCGTGGCGACGCAGATGCTCGAAAGTATGATCGAGAGCCCCGCCCCGACCCGCGCCGAGGTCTCCGACGTCGCCAATGCCGTCTATGACGGTGCCGACGCAGTCATGCTCTCGGCCGAGACCGCCGCCGGCGACTGGCCCGAAGAGGCGGTGACCATCATGCACCGCATCGCCCGTCAGGTGGAGCGCGACGAGAGCTACCTTTCGCGCGTGCGTTTCCTCGACACGCCGCCCGACAGCACCACGGCCGACGCGCTGGCCCACGCCTGCATGACCGTGGCCGACACGGTGAACATTTCGGCCATCACGGTTTTCACCGGCTCGGGCTCGACCGCGCGCCGCGTCGCCCGTGAGCGGCCTTCGGTTCCGATGCTGGTGCTGACGCCGAGCATGAAGACCGCGCGCCGCCTCGGCCTGCTGTGGGGCGCGCACGCGGTCGCGACCAAGGACATCGGCAGCTTCGAGGAGATGATCGCCAAGGGCAAGCGCATGGCCCTGCGCCACGGTTTCGGCGAGGCTGGCAGCAAGCTCATCGCGCTCGCCGGCGTCCCCTTCGGCACCCCGGGCTCGACCAATTTGATGCACGTGGTCACGGTTACCGGCGACGAGCTCGACAAATACGGCGACTGACGCGGTTGGGCTTGCTCAACGGACTGTTCGGCGCTGGCCGCAACGCCGAAAGGGTCCTGGCCGACTACGCGCCGCTGGAATGGCCCCATCCCCGCGAAGGTGTACACCTGTCCGCAGGAGAGCGCGCCGCGAACCTCGCCTACTTCCGGTCGGTCAAGGATGCACGTGTCGAGCTGGTGACTGGTGCGCTGGCAGACCTGGGCGTGGAGGTCCCTCCTCCGTCACAAGCGGATGAGGCGTCGGGGGCATCCGTCATGCTTCACGACCTTGCCCGCAGCACGCTCTGCAAGATCAAGGGCTTCGGGAAGATCTGTGCACCCGGCTGGCGCGACAGGCCCGTATCCGGTCGTGAAGCACGGCTCCTGTCCTTCGCCTGCGATCTCGGGATCTATTGCGGCGAGGCCGCGGTGGAGACCCGGGACTTCGCGTGGACAATCGACGACACGAAGTACAAGCCCGCCAATGCCATGACGACGCAGGGCAATGTCGTGCTCTACAAGAAGGTGCCCTTCGATCCGAAGCCGATCGATCGCTTCATCGATATCATCGCCTACCCGGTCTACACCGTGCATGACGAAGACCGGATCCGCCAAGGCAAGGGCCTCGCCGTGGTCAACGGGTTCAGTTTCCTCGATGACCTGACCAGCGGCCGTCACGGCTGACTCCGGAACGCAAGCGTCAGGCAGCGCCCGCCGCACGTTCCTTCATGATCCGATTGTTGCGCGCTTCAAGCGTGCGGAACGCCTTGAACACGGAAAGGTCGGGATCGGTCCGCCCCTCGTGGCCGAGCAGCCAGAGCTGTTCGTAGAACCAGTAGATGCCGGCGAAGCTGTTGACCGCCTTGACCATCTGGAAGCGCTTCAGGAATGCCATCCAGTCGGGCAGCAGGTCGAGCCTGTCCTCGTAGCGCGCGAGCTGGGTATCGCCGGCCAACAGGCGCGCGGGAGCATCGGTATCGACGCACATGGGCCGCCCGATGCCGATCACATCGGCAGCGCCGCTGTCGAGCGCCTGTTCCATCGCCGCGCGCGTGCGGAAGCCGCCGGTGACCATCAGCGGCATCGAAACCTCGGCCTGCATCGCTTTTGCGAAGTCGACGAAATAGGCCTCGCGCGCGAGGGTCGAAGGCGCGACGTTCTGCTTCTCCTCGTCCTCCATGCCCGAAACGCCCAGCAGCTTGGGTTGCTCGTAGGTGCCGCCGGAAATCTCGATCAGGTCGACCGAGGCCGCCTCGAGCCATTTCACCACCTGCAGGCTGTCGCCGAAGTCGAAACCGCCCTTCTGGAAGTCGGCGCTGTTGAGCTTGACCGATATCGGGAACTCCGGTCCGACCGCAGCGCGCACCGCCGCGACGATCTCGAGCAGGAAGCGCGCGCGGTTTTCCAGGCTGCCGCCATATTCGTCGCTGCGCAGGTTCACGCGCGGCGAGAGGAATTGCGAGATGAGGTAGCCGTGTGCGCCGTGGATCTGCACGCCGGTGAAGCCTGCCTCCTTGAGCGCGCGCGAGGCGATGGCCCAGCGGTTGACGAGGTCGGCAATCTCCTCTCGCGTAAGCGGTGTCGGCCTGGCGAACTGCCCGCCGGGGAGCGCCAGCTGGACGTCGGACGACGACTTGGGATGCGGATTGACCAGCTTCTGTGTCTGGCGCCCGCCATGGCTGATCTGGGCCCAGAAGTGGTTGCCGCCGCGCGTTGCCGCCTTGGCCCAGCTGGCGAGGCGGCGTTTCATGTCCTCGTCCGGTTCGCGGTCGATGACGACGTTGCCGGGGCGTTCGAGATGATCCTTGTCGACGATGACATTGCCCGACAGCAGCATTCCCGCGCCACCATCGGACCAGATGCCGTAGAGCCGCTCGAGCTCGGGGGTCGGGCGTCCGTCGGGAGTCGCCATCCCTTCGGTCATGGCAGCCTTTGCAATGCGGTTCGACAGCACTGCGCCGCAGGGCAGCGTGAGTTCCGAAGCCAGTGTCACCGCCATGCAATCCTCCCCTATTGTGCGGCGGCGGCCTCCAGCCGTTCGCGCGCACGCTGTTCTCCGATGAGCGGCAACAGTTCGCCCATATCGGGCCCGTGGTCCATACCCGTCAGCGCCTGGCGCAGCGGCAGGAACAGCGGCTTGCCCTTGCGCCCCGTCGCCTCCTTTAGCGCAGCCGTGAGGGCGTGCCACGGGTCGTCGCCCCAACTGAGGGTCTGCGCCGCCAGAGAGAGGTAGTCACGGTCCTCGTCCGGAAACGCGGGCTGGTTTATCGGGCCGGTCACGATCCGCCACCATTCCGCTGCTTCGTCGATGTGGGCGAGATTGGGCCGGATCGCGTGCCAGCCAGCCTCGTCGATGCCTTCGGGCAGGCGATGCGCAATGCGGTCGAAATCCATGTGATGGACCAGCGCGGTATTGAGGCGTTCAAGCTCGGCATCGTCGAACCGGGCGGGAGCGCGGCCAAAGGTGGAGAGGTCGAACGTATCGATCAGAACCTGCCGGTCAGCGATCGGTTCGACCGGTTGCGAAGTGCCGAGCCGCGCCAGCAAAGCCACAATCGCTTCGGGCTCGATGCCGCGCTCGCGGAATGCATCGCAGCCCAGCGAACCGAGCCGCTTCGACAGCTTGCCCTCACTTCCGACAAGCAAAGCCTCGTGCGCAAAATGCGGAATTTGCTGCGCCGGATAGAGTGCAGCAATAAGTGCGGTAAACATCTGAATTTGAACCGCAGTGTTGCTTACATGGTCTTCGCCGCGAAGGACATTCGTGACGCCCATGTCGCAATCATCGACCGCGCTTGGCAGCATGTAGAGCCAGCTCCCATCGGCGCGCCGGATGACCGGGTCGGACAATTGCGCCGGATCGAATTTCTGCGGTCCGCGCACACCATCTTCCCACACTATCGGCTCGGCATGATCGAGCTTGAAGCGCCAGTGCGGGGCAATCCCTTCCGCCTCCTTGGCCGCGCGATCATCGTCGGACATCGCCAGCGCAGCGCGGTCGTAGATTGGCGGAAGGCCGCGACCGAGCTGGATCTTGCGCTTCAATTCCAGTTCCTGCGCAGTCTCGTAACAAGCGTAGATGCGCCCGCTCTCGCGCAATGCTTCGAAGGCGCGCTCATATACCTCGAAGCGCTGCGACTGCCGCTCCTCGCCGTCAATGTCGATGCCCAGCCAGGAAAGGTCCGTGCGGATCGCCTCGACATATTCCTCGCGGCTGCGCTCCGCATCGGTGTCGTCGATGCGCAGCAGGAAACGCCCGCCGTTCTTTCTCGCCAGCATCCAGTTGTGCAGCGCGGTGCGGATATTGCCGACATGGAGCCGTCCGGTCGGAGACGGGGCAAAGCGGGTTGTGAACGTCATGCGGCGCCCGATAGCCGAGCCTGCGGGCTATTGCGAGAACAGCGTTACGGAGTGACCGCCACCGCTGAATTCCAGAGCGTTGGCCGGGGTGCGACGCACTTTCTCGACGGCCGAGAACGCCTCGGAGAGACGCCCGTACTCGGGCGTCACAGCGGGAAGGCAGCTCACGATGCTACCGTCCTTGTTCTTCTGGGGTCCGTATCGCGGATCGCGCTCCAGCCTCAGGTCGCCGTGCGAGAGGGAATAAGTCCACACGGAACCGAGGCATTTGGGCTCGAAGGAGATGGTATCCTCGCCAATCGAGACGGCCATTCCGGTCGGCGAGTTCAGGTCCTCCCCGTCGATCCCGGCGAGGCGATATTCGCCGACAATAGTCTCGGGAATTTCTCCCGCCGGTTGGACTGCGGCCTGTGTGATTTCGGTCTGCGTGACAGGGCCATGCGTTTGGCTGTCGTTCGCCGGGGTGCAGGCACCAGAAAGGAGCATGCACGCCAACGCAGCGCGCCTCATGCGACTTGCCCGCCGCGGCGCTGGTTCGCGTTCCTGCGGGCCTTGCGATATTCGAGCACGACCGAGCCCGTGTCGGCGAGAGCGGCTTCCGCCGCCTCCGCCGTAGCAAAGGTTTCGCCCGGAGCCGGCTTGCAGATCAGGAACCCCTGCGCCTCATTACAGCCGAGCTTGCGCAACAGGTCCAGCTGGCGGCGGTTCTCGATCCCCTCGGCCGTGGTCGCGATCCCCATCGCTTCGGCCATGCGCGTGATGCTCGAGACGATCGCCTGGCTGTCGGCATCGTCTTCCAGCCGTTGGACGAAATTGCGGTCTATCTTGATCCGGTCGAAGCGGAACTGCTGGAGATAGCCGAGCGAGGAATAGCCAACGCCGAAATCGTCGAGGGCAATCCGTGCGCCGAGCCCGCGCAGCTTGTTGAGCGTCGTCGTCGCTGCCTCGCCCTGCTGCATCAGGACATGCTCGGTGATTTCGAACTCGATCCTTTCCGCGGCAATCCCGCTGGTATGGATCGCCTGGGCGACCAGGGCCGCGAGATGCGGGCTACGCACCTGTGTAGGCGAAAGGTTGATCGCGATGCGGAAATCGCCCTGCCATGCCGCGGTTTCTGCCAGCGTCTGGCGGATCACCCATTCGCCGACCGGAATGATGAGGCCACTGTTCTCAGCTATGTCGAGGAATTCGGCAGGACCGATGACGCCCCGGCGCGGGTGATGCCAGCGCAAAAGGGCCTCGTATCCCGTGGTCGCCCCCGTATCGAGGTCGATGGTGGGCTGGTAATGGATCCTCAGCTGGCCGCGCGCGATGGCTTCGCGCAGGTCGGTTTCGAGTTCGCGCCGGTCCCGCGCTTCGCGGTCAAGAGCGGGCTCGAATATCGCCAACGTGTCCCGGCCCTTTTTCTTGGCTGCAAAGAGCGCGAGGTCGGCGCGGCGCATGAGTTCCTCTGCATCGCAATCGCCATCGAAACAGCGCGCCACCCCGATGCTAGTCGAAACGCGGTAATGGTGTCCCTCGATCTCGTAGGCTTCGCGCACGACCGAGAGGAAGCGGTGGGCACGTTCGATGAGCATGCCCATACCGGCGCGGGTTTCGATGAGGACCGCGAACTCGTCCCCGCCCAAGCGCGCCACGAGATCGTCGGCGCGCACTTCCTGTTCCAGCCGGGTGCCCACCTCGCGCAATAGCCGGTCACCGACGAGGTGCCCGCGGGTATCGTTGATCGACTTGAAATCGTCGAGATCGAGATAAAACAGCGCCACGTTCGCCCCCCTTCCTTCGCTGGCGCCAAGCATCACCCGCAACCGCTCGTTGAAGAGGTAACGATTGGCGAGGCCCGTGAGGTTGTCGTAGTGCGCCATGAAGGCGACGCGCTCTTCGATCATGCGATCGTTGGTCACGTCGCGGGCGACGCCGCCCATCCGTCCGTCGGGACGCGCGCGGGCCGATAGCCTCCAGAACCGCGTTTCTCCGTCAATCCTCAGCTTGACCAGCAGGTCGCGGAACGGGCTCTGCTCGATCAGGTGGCGAGCCAGGCGATCACGCTCCTCCCCCTTCTGGAACAGCGACAGCAGGGACTTGCCTTCCATCCTGTCGATATCGCTGCCCGCCGCCGCGGCGAACCGCGCGCTGACATCGCGCATGTTGCCCCGCGGACCCGTCGTCCAGAGCCAGTCGGACGACTGCTCCTCGTATTCGTGGAGCAGCATTGAGACCGTATCGGCTGTGGCCGCGTATTCGATCTCCGCGCCAATCGAGGCGATGAACTGGCTCTCGATGCGCTGGATCGCCTGCCACAAGGTGAAGGCATAGACCACAAGCAAGGCAAGCAGCGGCCAGGCGGCGAGGCCGGCAACCATATAAGCGGTGCCCGCGAGGCCTGCACCAAGTGCCGCGATGTGGACGTAGGCAGCTACGGGAATGGCACGGTGCATCAGCAGCACCCCTACGAACATCGCTGTCCCCACACATGCCAACGCCGCGACCGGTCCGCCCTGCCCGCTTGCTGCGAAGACCGGCAGGCCAATACCCCATGCGAGGCTGACCGCCGACATTGCCATCGCGGTCAGGCGCAGTCGCCGGGAGAGATAGGCCTCGTCAGCAGAGGTGAGGTCCGAAGTCATGGAAATGCCAAGGCGCAGAAGCACGGCAAGAATTAGTGTGGTCGCCCAGATCACCAGTGCCACATTGCGGAAGCTGCCATGGAAGACACCGAGAAGAACGGCCGCCGATGCAAGGCTGGACGCGACGGCTCCCGGTGCACCGGCACTGGCCGCCGTCAGCCGGCGGGAGAGGACCTTGAGGCGCATGGCCTCGGTTTGGGTGGCTGTTCCGTTCATTGCCCCTCGGCGCACAAGGCCAGCCTGGCCCGGTGCAGTCCAGATTATTGCGGCAATCGAAGCCGTTACGCAATCCTCAACCCTCGGCAGCACAGGTGAACCCCGGCCCTCATCCCAAGAAAAAGGGCCCCGCGGATTGCTCCGCGAGGCCCGATTCAACCCTTACGGTCGGGTCGGCTTATTCGCCGTCGCTCGCTTCGGGGTTCAGG
The DNA here is from genome assembly GCF_015529805.1 of Qipengyuania soli. Lineage (NCBI taxonomy): Bacteria > Pseudomonadati > Pseudomonadota > Alphaproteobacteria > Sphingomonadales > Erythrobacteraceae > Qipengyuania > Qipengyuania soli. Next base: position 2,284,994 of record NZ_CP064654.1, read on the forward strand.
TATTCGCCGGCATCTGCGTCGGTGCCGTGGGTTTCGCCTTCCATCACCGCCAGCGGATCATCGCCAATGGCAGCTTCGGGACCCTGGGCCAGTTCGGCAGCATGCTCTTCCTCTGCCGTGTTGGCAGCGATGATGGCTTCCTGCGCCCGCTTCCAAGAGGCACGCAGCGCGGCGTCGCGGCTGGAGGCGGTGATGCGCATGCGGTTCATGCCCGCGCCGGTACCGGCGGGGATGAGACGGCCGACGATCACGTTCTCCTTGAGACCGATCAGCGTGTCCTTCTTGCCCTCGACTGCCGCCTGCGTGAGCACGCGGGTGGTTTCCTGGAAGGAAGCCGCCGAGATGAACGAACGCGTCTGGAGCGAAGCCTTGGTGATACCGAGGAGGATCGGCGTGCCGACGGCAGGCTGCTTGCCCTTCGCCAGCTTCGAGTTCACCTCGTTCAGTTCTTCCGCATCGACCTGCTCGCCCGGCAGCAGTACGGTATCGCCGCCATCGGTGATCTCGACCTTCTGCAGCATCTGGCGAACGATCACCTCGATGTGCTTGTCGTTGATCTTCACGCCCTGCAGTCGGTAGACTTCCTGGATTTCGTTCACGAGGTATTCGGCCAGAGCCTCCACCCCGAGGACTTCGAGGATGTCGTGCGGGTTGGGCGAGCCCGAGATGAGCGTGTCGCCCTTCTTCACGAAGTCGCCTTCCTGGACGTCGATCACCTTGGTCTTGGGGATCAGGTATTCCACCGGATCCCCCTCTTCCGGGATAATCGCGATCTTGCGCTTGGCCTTGTACTCGCGAACGAATTCGATCTTGCCCGAAATTTTGGCGATGATGGAATTGTCCTTGGGCAGGCGGGCTTCGAAGAGTTCGGCAACACGCGGCAGACCGCCGGTGATGTCGCGGGTCTTCGCCGCTTCGCGCGAGGCACGGGCAAGGATGTCGCCGGCTTCGACCTGCTGGCCGTCCTCGACCGAGAGCACGGTGCCCGGCGCCAGCATATAGCGCGAGGCTTCGCTTTCGTCCCCTGCATCGTTGAACAGGGTGAGACGCGGACGAAGGTCGTCCTTCTTGCGGCCGCTGGCGCGCATTTCGGTGACCACGCGCTGGGCAATGCCGGTGGCATCGTCGACGCGTTCTTCCATGGTCGTGCCGTCGACGAGGTCCTGATACTTCACGACGCCCGAGGTTTCGGTGATGATCGGCAGCGAGAACGGGTCCCACTCTGCCAGACGCTCACCGGTTTTCACCTTGTCGCCGTCCTTGTGCATCAGCACGGTACCGTAGGGCACCTTGTGGATCTCGCGCTCGCGACCTTCGGCGTCGATCACTGCCAGTTCGCCGTTGCGGGCGAGCGACAAGATGCGACCCTTCTTGTCGACGATGGTCGGCATGTCGCGATAGACGACCTTGCCGTCCGAGATTGCCTCGAGGTGGCTGGTCTCGTTGAGCTGCGCGGCACCGCCAATGTGGAAGGTACGCATGGTCAGCTGCGTGCCCGGCTCACCGATCGACTGTGCGGCGATGACGCCGACTGCTTCACCGATGTTCACCGGCGTACCGCGAGCAAGGTCGCGACCGTAGCAGGTTGCGCAGACGCCCTGCTGGGCTTCGCAGACCAGCGGAGAGCGGATCTTGGCGACCTGCGTCTCGGCTTCCTCGATGGCCTTGACCATCGGTTCGTCGAGCAGCGTGCCGGCCTTGACGATCACTTCGCCGGTCGAGGCATTGACGATGTCCTCGGCCACGGTGCGGCCAAGGATACGCTCGCCGAGCGACGCGATCACCGAACCACCCTGCACGATCGCACGCATTTCCAGCGCCCGTTCGGTCTTGCAGTCTTCCTCGATGATGACGCAGTCCTGCGACACGTCGACGAGGCGGCGGGTCAGGTAACCCGAGTTCGCCGTCTTCAGTGCCGTATCCGCGAGGCCCTTGCGGGCGCCGTGGGTCGAGTTGAAGTACTCGAGGACGTTCAGGCCTTCCTTGAAGTTCGAGATGATCGGGTTCTCGATGATCTCGCCCGACGGCTTGGCCATCAGGCCGCGCATGCCGGCCAGCTGCTTCATCTGTGCCGGGCTACCACGCGCACCGGAGTGCGACATCATGTAGATCGAGTTGATCTCGCCTTCCTTGCCGTCCTTGTCGATCGGACGCGAGCGGATTTTGTCCATCATGGCATCGGCCACCTTGTCGCCGCACTGGCTCCAGGCGTCGATGACCTTGTTGTACTTTTCCTGCTGCGTGATCAGGCCGTCCTGGTACTGCTGCTCGTAATCGGCAACCAGCGCCTTGGTGGCTTCGACCAGCCCTTCCTTCTCTTCCGGGATGATCATGTCATCCTTGCCGAAGGAGATGCCGGCCTTGAACGCGTGGCGGAAGCCCAGCGCCATGATGGCGTCGGCGAACAGCACGGTGTCCTTCTGGCCGGTGTGGCGATAGACCTCGTCGATGACGTCGGCGATGTCCTTCTTGGTGAGAAGGCGGTTGACGATGTCGAAGGGAACCTTGTGGTTCTTCGGCAGGCATTCACCGATCAGCATGCGACCGGCGGTGGTTTCGAACCGCTGCATGCTGATGTTGCCCTGCTCGTCGGCCTGGGGCACGCGGGCAAGGATCTTGGTGTGCAGTGAGACCGCCTTGGTTTCCAGCGCCTGGTGCACTTCGGCCATGTCGGCGAACATCGGCAGCTTCTCGACCTTTTCGCCCTTTTCGTTCTCGACGAACTCGGGGGTCTTCTCCTGGCGTTCCATCGACAGGTAATAGAGGCCGAGGACCATGTCCTGCGAAGGAACGATGATCGGCTTGCCGTTGGCGGGCGAGAGGATGTTGTTGGTCGACATCATCAGCACGCGCGCTTCCAGCTGGGCCTCGAGGCTCAGCGGGACGTGAACGGCCATCTGGTCACCGTCGAAGTCGGCGTTGAACGCGGCGCAGACCAGCGGGTGAAGCTGGATCGCCTTGCCCTCGATCAACACCGGCTCGAAAGCCTGGATGCCGAGGCGGTGGAGCGTCGGCGCACGGTTCAGGAGAACGGGGTGTTCGCGGATGACTTCATCCAGGATGTCCCAGACTTCCTTGCGCTCCTTCTCGACCCACTTCTTCGCCTGCTTGAGCGTCATGCTCAGGCCCTTGGCGTCGAGGCGGGCGTAGATGAACGGCTTGAACAGCTCGAGTGCCATCTTCTTGGGCAGGCCGCACTGGTGCAGCTTGAGTTCCGGACCGGTCACGATGACCGAACGGCCCGAATAGTCGACGCGCTTGCCGAGCAGGTTCTGACGGAAGCGGCCCTGCTTGCCCTTGAGCATGTCGGACAGCGACTTCAGCGGACGCTTGTTGGCACCGGTGATCACGCGGCCGCGGCGGCCGTTGTCGAACAGTGCGTCGACGGCTTCCTGGAGCATGCGCTTTTCGTTGCGGACGATGATGTCCGGCGCGCGCAGTTCCATGAGGCGCTTCAGGCGGTTGTTGCGGTTGATCACGCGACGGTAGAGGTCGTTGAGGTCCGACGTCGCGAAGCGGCCACCGTCGAGCGGCACCAGCGGGCGCAGTTCGGGCGGAATGACCGGGATCACTTCAAGGATCATCCATTCAGGACGGTTGCCGGAATCGATGAAGCTTTCGACGACCTTGAGGCGCTTGATGATCTTGGCGGGCTTGAGCTTCGACTTGGTGGTCGCGAGCTCTTCCAGCAGGTCCTCGCGTTCCTGTTCGAGGTCGAGGTCCATGAGCATGGTCTTGACCGCTTCGGCACCGATGGCGGCGCTGAAGCTGTCTTCACCATATTCGTCCTGCGCGTCGAGCAGTTCGTCCTCGGTCAGCAGCTGGAACTTCTCCAGCGCGGTAAGGCCCGGCTCGGTGACGATGTAGCTTTCGAAGTACAGCACGCGCTCGAGCTGCTTGAGCTGCATGTCGAGCAGCAGGCCGATGCGCGAAGGCAGCGACTTCAGGAACCAGATGTGCGCGACCGGAGCGGCGAGCTCGATGTGGCCCATGCGCTCGCGGCGGACCTTGGTCACGGTGACTTCGACGCCGCACTTTTCGCAGACGACGCCCTTGTACTTCATGCGCTTGTACTTGCCGCACAGGCACTCGTAGTCCTTCACGGGGCCGAAGATGCGCGCACAGAACAGGCCGTCACGCTCGGGCTTGAACGTGCGGTAGTTGATGGTTTCCGGCTTCTTGATCTCGCCGAAGGACCAGCTGCGAATACGCTCGGGTGACGCGATGCCGATCTGGATCTCGTCGAAGGTTTCCGGCTTGGCGAGCTGGTTGGTGAATTTGGTCAGTTCGTTCATGACTTAATTCCCTAAACGGGTGAATTCTCTGGGGGCGGTATGGAGGGGGCCGGAGCCCGCCTCCGTTATTCCGCCGCCTCCGGCCACTGGTCCTCGTCGTCCTCTTCGCCATGCGACTTGAGTTCGACGTTGAGGCCGAGGCTGCGCATTTCCTTGACGAGCACGTTGAAGCTCTCCGGAATGCCGGCCTCGAAGGTGTCGTCGCCCTTGACGATCGCCTCGTAGACCTTGGTACGGCCGATCACGTCGTCCGACTTCACGGTGAGGATTTCCTGCAGCGTGTAGGCCGCACCGTAGGCCTGGAGTGCCCAGACCTCCATCTCACCGAAGCGCTGGCCGCCGAACTGCGCCTTACCGCCCAGCGGCTGCTGGGTGACGAGCGAGTAGGGACCGATCGAACGGGCGTGGATCTTGTCGTCGACGAGGTGGTGCAGCTTGAGCATGTAGATGATGCCCACGGTGACCTTGCGGTCGAAGGCATCGCCCGTGCGGCCGTCGAACAGGACCGACTGGCCCGAGCTGTCGAGACCAGCCTTGCCGAGCTGGATCGTCACGTCGCCTTCGCGGGCGCCATCGAACACCGGGGTACCCATCGGGACACCGGTCTTCAGATTGGTCGCCAGCTCGACGATCTCGGCCGTCGAACGGGCCTCGATCTCCTCGTGGTACTGTTCGCCGTAGACGTCCTTCAGGCGCTCCACCACCGCTTCGGGCGGCTTGGCCTTGGCATAGTCTTCCGCGGCATTCGGGTTCGCCCGGCGCCATTCCTCGAGCTGCTCGCCGATCTGGTGACCCAAGTTGCGGGCCGCCATGCCGAGGTGCGTTTCGAAGATCTGCCCGACGTTCATGCGCGAAGGCACGCCCAGCGGGTTGAGCACGAGGTCGACCGGGGTACCGTCTTCGAGGAACGGCATGTCCTCGACCGGCAGGATGCGCGAAATCACACCCTTGTTACCGTGACGGCCGGCCATCTTGTCGCCCGGCTGCAGCTTGCGCTTCACCGCGACGAAGACCTTGACCATCTTGAGAACGCCCGGGGCGAGTTCGTCACCGCGCTCGAGCTTCTCCTTGCGGTCCTCGAACTTCTCTTCGATCGTCTTCACCGCGTCGTCGTACTGCGACTTGACGGCTTCGAGTTGGGCCTGGCGACCATCGTCGGCCACCGCGAACTTGAACCATTCGTGGCGGTCGATTTCCTCGAGCAGGCCTTCCGAGATCACCTCGCCCTTCTTCACGCCCTTCGGAGCCGCCGAAGCGGTCTGGCCGAGGAGCATGTCGCGCAGGCGGTTGTAGGTCGCACGGTTGAGGATCGCGCGTTCGTCGTTGGCGTCCTTGCGGAGGCGTTCGATTTCCTCGTTCTGGATCGCACGGGTACGGTCGTCGATCTCGATGCCGTGGCGGTTGAACACACGGACTTCGACAATCGTGCCGGCAACGCCCGGCGGCAGGCGGAGCGAGGTGTCGCGCACGTCGCTGGCCTTTTCGCCGAAGATGGCGCGGAGGAGCTTTTCTTCCGGCGTCATCGGGCTTTCGCCCTTGGGCGTGATCTTGCCGACGAGGATGTCACCCGGGTGCACTTCGGCGCCGATGTAGACGATGCCCGCCTCGTCGAGGTTGCGCAGGGCTTCCTCGCCGACGTTGGGAATGTCGCGGGTGATGTCTTCGGGCCCGAGCTTGGTGTCGCGCGCCATGACTTCGAATTCCTCGATGTGGATCGAGGTGAAGACGTCGTCCTTCACGATACGCTCGGAGATGAGGATCGAGTCCTCGTAGTTGTAGCCGTTCCAGGGCATGAACGCGACGAGGCTGTTGCGGCCCAGTGCCAGCTCACCCAGGTCGGTCGACGGACCGTCAGCGATGATGTCGCCGGCTTCGATCGTGTCGCCCACCTTCACCAGCGGACGCTGGTTGATGCAGGTGTTCTGGTTCGAACGCTGGAACTTCTGAAGCGTGTAGATGTCGACGCCCGACTGGCCGGGTTCGACATCGCCGATTGCACGGATCACGATGCGGGTCGCGTCGACCTGGTCGACGATACCGCCGCGGGTGGCCGCGATGGCTGCGCCCGAATCGCGCGCAACAGTTTCTTCCATGCCGGTGCCGACCCAAGGCGCTTCCGCCTTGACCAGCGGCACGGCCTGGCGCTGCATGTTCGAGCCCATGAGTGCACGGTTGGCGTCGTCGTTCTCCAGGAACGGAATGAGCGATGCCGCGACCGAGACGAGCTGCTTGGGGCTGACGTCCATGAGCGTGATGTGCTCGCGCGGAGCCATCAGGTTGTCGCCGTCGTGACGGGCCGAGACGAGCTCCTCGACGAACGAGCCGTCGTCGTTGAGTTCGGCCGACGCCTGCGCGACGGTGTGCTTCTGCTCTTCCATGGCCGACAGGTAGATCACCTCGTCGGTCACCTTGCCGTCGATCACCTTGCGGTACGGCGTTTCGATGAAGCCGTACTTGTTGACGCGGGCGAAGGTCGAGAGCGAGTTGATCAGACCGATGTTCGGGCCTTCCGGCGTTTCAATCGGGCAGATGCGGCCATAGTGCGTCGGGTGGACGTCGCGGACTTCAAAGCCCGCGCGCTCACGGGTGAGGCCGCCCGGTCCGAGCGCCGAGACGCGACGCTTGTGGGTGACTTCCGACAGCGGGTTGGTCTGGTCCATGAACTGCGAGAGCTGGCTGGAACCGAAGAACTCGCGTACCGCGGCCACGGCGGGCTTCGCGTTGATGAGGTCGTTCGGCATGACGGTCGACACGTCGACCGAGCTCATGCGCTCCTTCACGGCGCGCTCCATGCGGAGCAGGCCGACGCGGTACTGGTTTTCCAGCAGTTCGCCGACCGAGCGGACACGGCGGTTGCCGAGGTTGTCGATGTCGTCGACTTCGCCCTTGCCGTCCTTGAGGTCGACGAGCTCCTTCACCACCGCGAGGATGTCTTCCTTGCGCAACGTGGTGACGGTGTCTTCGGCGTCGAGGTCGAGACGCATGTTGAGCTTGACGCGGCCCACGGCCGAGAGGTCGTAGCGCTCGCCGTCGAAGAACAGGCCTTCGAACAGGGCTTCGGCGGTTTCCTTCGTCGGCGGTTCACCCGGACGCATGACCTTGTAGATCGCTTCCAGACCCTCGTCGCGGTTCTCGGCCTTGTCGACCTTGAGCGTGTTGCGGATCCAGGGACCGGTGTTGACGTGATCGATATCCAGCAGGTCCATCGCGTCGATGCCGGCCTTGTCGAGCGCCTCGAGGTTCTCGGCGGCGACTTCGTCACCGGCCTCGATGTAGATGCGGCCGGTCTTCTCGTCGATCATGTCGCGGCTGGCATAACGGCCGAAGATTTCCTCGGTCGGCAGCAGCAGGGTGGCAAGGCCGTCCTTGGCAGCCTTGTTCGCGGCACGGGGGCTGATCTTCTGGCCAGCGGGGAAGATTTCCTCGCCGGTCTTGGCATCGATCAGCGGGAAAGCCGGCTTCTGGCCGCGCCACTGCTCGGCCACGAAAGGAATTTCCCAACCGTCCTTTGCGCGCTTCCAGGTGACGGTGTTGTAGAAGTGCGAGAGGATGCCCTCGTCGTCGAGACCCAGCGCATAAAGCAGCGCGGTGACCGGCAGCTTGCGCTTGCGGTCGATACGGACGTTGACGATGTCCTTGGCGTCGAACTCGAAGTCGAGCCAGCTGCCGCGGTAAGGAATGATGCGGGCGGCGAAGAGGAGCTTGCCCGAAGAGTGCGTCTTGCCGCGGTCGTGGTCGAACAGCACACCCGGCGAACGGTGCATCTGCGACACGATCACGCGCTCGGTACCGTTGATGACGAAGGTGCCGTTCTCGGTCATGAGCGGCATGTCGCCCATGTAAACGTCCTGCTCCTTGATATCGAGCACGGAACGGGTCTCGGTCTCCTGATCGACTTCGAAGACGATCAGGCGCAGCGTGACCTTCATCGGCGCGGCGTAGGTGATGCCACGCTGGCGGCACTCGACGATGTCGTACTTGGGCGGTTCGAGTTCGTAATGGACGAAGTCGAGTTCGGCAGTGCCGGCGAAGTCACGGATCGGGAAAACCGAACGCAGGGTCTTCTCGAGGCCGGAAACGTAGCCCGTTTCCTTGTCCGAGCGGAGGAACTGTTCGTAGCTCTCGCGCTGGACCTCGATCAGGTTGGGCATCTGGACGACTTCGTGGATGTCGCCGAAGATCTTGCGGATGCGGCGCTTCGCCGTGCCCGATGCCTTCGCGCCCCGGGTTTTCTTCGGAGCCTTCGCCTTGGTAGCCATAAGGGGTGTGTACCTCTTCTCGTGTGCGCCGGAGGCTGCGCGGACAGCTCCGGTAATTCGTGTCTCATGCGCGTGAGAACCATGACCGGGACGCGAAAAGGCCGCAGCGTAGGCACACCGATACCGGCGGCAAGCTGCAGCTTATCAAGCGTCGCGATTATGGAAGCGCCCCTTCCATCCTGAAGCCGATCCCCGCGCATGAATCGGCCCTGCTCGAAGCGGGCGGTCGAGGGAGCATGTAGGAAGAGTCCCCGCCCCTGTCAAACATGGAAATCCCGGATGCGGAGAAGGGTCGATAATGTGCTAGTGTCGCGCGACGAACCATGGGGGAGAGCGATGCGCGGATTGCTGGCATCGGTGCGCAGGCTGGTGGCGATCCTGCTCCTTGCGAGCATGCCCGCGATCGCCATGGCCGAGGAGCAGCGTGTCGTCGCGGTGGGCGATCTCCACGGCGACTACGGCGCCTGGCTCGAAATAGCCCGGGCGTCCGGCGCCAGCACCGACGGGAAGCACTGGACCGGCGGGCGCACGGTACTCGTGCAGATGGGCGACATTGTCGACCGTGGGCCGGATTCGCTGAAGATCATCCGCCACCTCCAGACGCTCGACAAAGAGGCCGCAATGGCGGGCGGTAGAGTTGTCGTCCTGCTGGGCAATCACGAGGCGATGAACGTCATCGGCGACCTGCGCTACGTCGACCCGGGCGAATATGCGGCATTCGTCACCCGCAAATCAGAGCGGACCCGCAAGAAGGCCTGGCAAGCCATGGCGCCAACGCTGGTCGCGCGGGCCCGCACGACATCGCCCGATATTTCGGAAGACGCGGTCCGCACCGCATGGATGGCGGCGACCCCTCTCGGTCTCGTCGAGCATCGCCATGCGTGGGCGCCAGGAGGCGAGCTGGGGAAATGGGCGGCCGACCGACCGGCCATCTATCGGCTTGGCGACACGCTCTTCGTCCATGGCGGGATCAGCCTGGAGGCAAGCGTTGACCCGATTGGGAGGATCAACGCGCGATACGGAGCAGCATTGGAAGAGGGGGCGCAGGTCGTTCGGCCAGTCTTCGAAGACCCGCTCGGGCCGCTGTGGTACCGCGGCAATGTCGCGGGCGCGCCCGATCAGGGCGTCCGACCAGCACCCGATGGCGAACTTGCGACGGTACTTGCGCGGCTCGGTGCCGCCCGGCTCGTCGTCGGCCACACTCCGAACCCCAACGGCATAACCGAAGAGCAGGACGGACGGCTAATCCGGATCGATACCGGCATCTCGCGTGCCTACGGCGGGCCGGCCAGCTTTCTCGAAGTCCTCGGCGGCCAGACCTGGGCGCACGAGCGGGGCAAGGACGGCCAATGGTCGCGTCGCGCCCTACAGGGCGTATCCAAGGCAGGAGAACGACAATGAGACTGGCGAAGCTCTGCGTGCTTTCATTGGCACTCCTCGGCACCTCTGCCTCAGGCGAGGACACAGGCGACGAGGTCACGCCGCTTTTCGGCAGCGACGCGGTTCTCGATGCCACGATCGATGGACCTGTACGCGAAGTGGCGAGGCGTGCCGAAAGCTCCGACGAAGTCCGCCCGGCGACATTGACGGCGGCGGGCGAAAGCCATGCCATCGAAATTTCGGCGCGGGGCATCTCGCGGCGTCGCAAGGACAAGTGCAGTTTCCCGCCCCTGCGCATCGGCTTTCCCGACAAGCCCGATGCGGCATCCCTCTTCCGCAAGCAAAAACGCATCAAGCTTGTCACGCACTGCAACGACAACGCGCGGTTCGAGCAAATCGTGCTGCGCGAATACGCCGCCTACCGGCTGTACAACATCCTGACGCCCGAGAGCTTCAAGGTCAGGCTGGCGCGGGTCACCTACCGCGATGGCGGCAAGGATGTGACCACCCGCATCGGCTTCTTCATCGAGGACGGTGACGATGCGGCGAAGCGCGTCGGCCTGAAGGAAGTCGACACCGGCAACGTCCGGGTCGCAGTCCTCAACCGCGAGGACGGCGCGCGGTACTCGCTGTTCCAATACATGATCGGCAATACCGACTGGGCCATGGATGCCGGGCCCGACCCTGCCGACTGCTGCCACAATTCACGCCTCTTCGGCGAGGCAAAGGACGCCGCCGCCAACCTCACGCCGGTCCCCTATGATTTCGACAATGCCGGGTTGGTCGATGCACCCTATGCCGTTCCCAGCGAAAAGCTGCGCATCCCCAATGTGAGGTACCGCATCTATCGCGGGTATTGCGCCTTCAACGAAGCCTTGCCTGCCCAGCTCGAGAATTACCGCAACGCGCGCGGGGAAATCGAGGCCGAACTGGGCCGCATTCCGGGACTCGAAACGCGCAGCATCCAGTCCATGCGACAATATCTTGCCGGGTTCTTCGAAGACATCGGCGACAGCGACAGGATCGCGAAGAAGCTGACCGGCGCCTGCCTCTAGGCACCCTCGCCCGACTGGTCGACCTGATCGAGCCCGGTCTCCGCATCGTCGGGATCGGTCGGGCGCAAATAGCGATGCGTGCCTTGCAGCGCACCGTAATCGACGAGCCACAAGAAGGCGAAGGTGAAGTTGAACATCACCGTCATGACCAGCGCGATCTCGAGCGCGCCGATCCCGGCCGCAAGCCCGATACCGATGGCGAGCAGGATGTAGATCGCGTCGCCCGAGCTCTTCAGCGTGTTGCGAAAGCGCACCCCGCCGACGATCCCGGCGAGTGAGAAGGCCAGCGCCAGGGAATCGTGGACCATGACTACGATCGACGTCACTGCGATCGGCAGGACGATCATCGTTTCGACGAGCGCCTGATCGTATTCCTTGCGACTGCGGCTGGCCATGTACGTCCAGGTGACCGGGAAGGTGGTCAGCAGAGCCCCCATGACCGCGACCACCAGCCACACGACCGAACTGCCCAGATTGCCGACGCGGCGGGCCTCTATACCCACCCCATCGAGCGGATTGGCAGGTGGCGCGGTGAGGAGCGTCTGCGCACCTCCGATGGGCAGGAAATCGGCCAGCGGCGGGTACAGGGAAACCGCCAGGTAAACGGCAAGCGATACGAAGGCGTAGAACAGGACCAGCCTGACGAAGAGTTGCCGTGTCATTCCGCTTCCCATCCCCCTTGGCAGCGCAGGCAATCATAGCGCGAATGTGAGCAGCCACCAAATGCACTCGATCGAACCAGTCATATCGAAATTCGATATTATCGATTTACAATAAGAACAGCGACTGCCATATCGATTATCGATAAGGAGGCTGGCATGCTGTCGATTCTCAAGCACACGTTGCGGATCGCGAACTTTCTGAACTGGGCCATGGCAGCGCTGTTTACCCTGCTTTTGGTCGAACCGGGGCTGTTCAAGGAAGGTTTCCGCAATGCCCTCGGCGTGCAGGGTGCCGACGAGGTGGTCTTCACCTGGCTCGAATGGACCTGCGCCATGGTGATCCCGATCGCCTATGCGGTCCACCTGATCCTGACGCGCCTCGCCGCCATGATCCATGACACCCAGCGCGGTGAAGGCTTTTCCGAAACCAATGCGCAACGCCTGTCAGTCATTGCCTGGGCACTGCTGGCCATCAACGTGGCGGATCTGGCATTCGGGCAACTGTCCATCTGGGCGAGCAAGGTGAGCGGCGAGTATTTCGGCTGGTCGCTGTCGCTCACCGGCTGGTTCGCGGTCCCGTTACTGTTCGTCCTGGCCCGGCTGCTGCGCGAAGGCGCCCAGATGCGCGACGACCTGGAAGGAACGGTCTGATGCCGGCCGAGGACGATCAGGCCATCGTCGTGAACCTCGAGGAACTGCTGCAGGATCGCGGCATGACGCTCACCCAGCTCGCCGAGCGCATCGGCCTGACACTTGCCAATGCGTCGATCCTGAAGACCGGCAAGGCAAAAGCCATCCGCTTCTCGACCCTCGCGGCCATCTGCCGCGAGCTCCAGTGCCAACCCGGTGACCTGCTGGGATACCAGGAGAAGGACCAATGATCTGGCTCAAACGTTTTGCGTCCGACTTCGTCGGCACGCTGGCCGACTCCGTTCGCGCGTTCAGGACCCTGCCCTGGCTGATGGCCGGGATCGTCTTGTGGGAGTTTGCCCAGCACGTGGTCGAAGTGCGGATCGGCATGTTCGAAAGCAAGGAAGCCGCACGCGCGGTCGGCGAAGACGGCACGCGGATGATCTTCGGCTGGATAAAGATGGCTCTGGTCTATGTCGGCGGGTTTTTCGTGATCCGCCATTTCGCTGGCAAGCGCGATGGCACGCGGATTGACCCTCTTACGGATGCGGTACCGCGGTACCTGCCCTACATGGTCTATTCGCTCTCGATCTTTGCGGCGATCTTCTACACGAGAAGCTACGCGCAAGAAGACCATGTCGATACGATCCGTATGGTGGTCGGCCTGAGCCAGCTGCTTCTGGAACCCCTTCTCATGGCATGGGTCGCGTCGGCCGCGACAGACGGCGACGTCAACAATGCGCTGTCATCGGCGAAGCGAACCGGGCTGCTCTATTTCTATGCCCTTCCGCTGTATTTCACGACGCGAGTGCCGCCCAGCCTGGCCCACAACCAGTTGCACGAAATAGCATATGGCCAGGATCAAGCGCTGGTCTTTGCGTTGATGGCCGTAGATTCGCTTGTCGTCGGCTTGATCGTCGCCATTCCGGCCGCAGCCGCGGTGCGCGTCGCCAGGCTGGTCCGCAACAGGCTCGACGGCCAGATTTCGCCAGATGAAAGTCCGATCACCGCGTGAAAGCACGGAATTTGCAGCGGAATGGGAAAAATTCGCTCCTACGCAAAATGTGTCTTCTCCTTGGCGAAAATAAGGCTATTTTATGTCCACGCCAATCACGGCGTTACAGGAATTGAAGACCCATGAAGAAGATCGCACTCGTCGCCGCCCTTCCCTTCGCTCTGTCGCTCGCCGCTTGCGGTGAGAAGGCTGCTGAAGAAGCTGCTCCGGCTGAAGACACCGCCGCTGCTGAAGCCACCATGGAAGAAGCTGCTCCGGCCGCTGAAGCCACCGACGCTGCTGCTCCGGCTGCTGAAGCTACCGACGCTGCTGCTCCGGCTGCCGAAGCTACCGACGCTGCTGAAGCTCCGGCTGCTGAATAATCTTTCCGTCGTCCGCGCCTGACGCGCGGATCGGTTAGACTAGCGAGAGGCCTGTCCCTTCGGGGGCGGGCCTCTTTGCTTTGGCGCGTCCGCCTTGACTCCTTCGCGGATTCGACTAGATGCGCGCCCGACCGGCACGTGCGCAAGCGCAGGCCGATCATCCGTCCGAGACAGTTGGTGACCGGAATCTGCCGGTCTTAATTTCCAGCCTAGACGGGGAACAGAGATTTCATGGCGGTCCGCCCGATACAGGGTTGTCCGTCGTTTCGCGCCAATGTGGCGCACTCCTTCCCCCTCAACGGACTCGCCCGTGTTGCATCTTGCAACATGGACAAACGTAGCCGGCCGTCCGGGAGCCATCCCGTGCGGTCATAGTGAAGGAGTATGGCATGGATCGTTCGCAGAAAGCCGATTCGGTCGCCCAGCTCAGCGAGATCTTCGCCCAGTCCGGCGTGGTGGTCATCACCCGCAACCTGGGGCTCTCGGTCGCCCAGTCGACCGAACTGCGTTCGAAGATGCGCGATGCCGGTGCGTCCTACAAGGTTGCGAAGAACCGTCTCGCCAAGCTCGCCCTGAAGGACACCGACTACGCAGGTCTCGACGAGTACCTGACCGGTCCGACCGCCCTTGGTTATTCCGAGGATCCGGTTGCTGCGGCCAAGGCCGTGGTGGAGTTCGCCAAGACCACCGACAAGATCGAAATCGTCGGTGGTTCGATGGGCGCAACGAAGCTCGACGAAGCTGGGGTCAAGGCACTCGCCTCGATGCCGAGCCTCGACGAACTGCGTGGCAAGATCGTGGGTCTCGTCAACGCGCCGGCAACCAAGGTTGTCCAGCTCGTCAACGCCCCCGCGAGCAAGCTCGCTCGTGTTTTCGGCGCATATGCCGCCAAGGACGCAGCGTAAGCCTGGTTCATCGCAAATCGCGACTTATTCATTGGGGCAGTCCCGTGTGGAACCCCAGCCTAATTTTGGAGTGAAACATCATGGCCGATATCGCCAAGCTTGTTGAAGAACTGTCGAAGCTGACCGTCATGGAAGCCGCTGAGCTTGCCAAGGCGCTCGAAGAAGAGTGGGGCGTTAGCGCCGCCGCTGCTGTTGCCGTTGCCGCACCTGCTGGTGGTGGCGACGCTGGCGCCGCTGCTGAAGAGAAGGACGAATTCGACGTCATTCTCACCGGCGACGGTGGCAAGAAGATCCAGGTCATCAAGGAAGTCCGCGCCATCACCGGCCTGGGCCTGACCGAAGCCAAGGCTCTCGTCGAAGGCGCCCCGAAGGCGCTCAAGGAAGGCGTGAACAAGGCCGAAGCCGAAGACGTGAAGGCCAAGATCGAAGCAGCCGGCGGCACCGTCGAACTGAAGTAAGCTTCACGCTTACACTTCGAACAGCTTCTGCTGATCAAGGAGGGCGGTGCCGCAAGGCGCCGCCCTTTCTTGTGACAGTTTATCCTTCGCGGAACGCGATGCCGGATCGCGAGCAATTGTCTGGAATTTCTATCGAAATCACTTGCTAGGTGTTTTCCCTGAACGCTAACAATGCAGCGGATCTTGGGGTGGCGATCTATGCAATCCGTGCTTTTACTGGCGATGTGTTACGTAAGCAGCTGCTTTGTCCTGTCTGCACTTGCCGTCAGACTGAAGCCTCGAAGTATGACGACCAGGATCTTGAGATCCAACCACTCCTTCTTCACGATACTGCCTGCGCTTGTCTTTCTCGAGGTATTCCTCGGTGTCGTTTCGCTCGCGCAATCGGCGGGCCGGCTCTCCAGGTACCTGTTCGAGAAAATCTCCGGCCGTCCGCAGCTAAAGCGTATCAGCGCATACTATCAGCATGGTCGGGAACTCCGGCGGGACCGGCGCTGAGCAGGTAACCATCGGCGCCTTTTACGCGCCCTAGGCCAAGCTCAATCAAGAAGCACTCGTTAACCAAGCGCGGAAACTGCGCCTTGATATTGCCTGCGTATTCCGGGCCTCATGGTAAGGCCGGAACACTTCCGCAATGCACTGCGCAATGTCGCTGCAGCGTCCGTGCTCGCTGCAGGCGGGGTGGCCCTGCCAGCGCAGGCGCAGGGTGCCGCGCCGTTGTTGATGCCGGCTATGACGGCCGCACTCGCCAATGTTGCCTGCCCAGTGTCTGGCACACCGGTCATTCCGACACAGGACTTTGCCGCCGCAGGCAACCTTACGGCTTCAAAGGCCTCGGCCATCCTAGGCGGCGGGACCAGCGAGCTGGAGCGCATTCGCGCGGAACAGACTTCATTTGAGTCCTTGGGGTCGCTGATGCCCCAGGCAGGTCCGACGACTGAAACCGTTTCCGTCCCGGTATTGCAGCCGCTTGCACCGGCATCGGCTGCCTTCGCCAAGGTAGTCCCCTGCTCCTCCGACTTCGGGGGTGGCACGTCCGGTCTTGTTTCGCTGAAGCGGATCGCCCCCGCAGCAGGCCTCGGCCGCGACGACTTTCTGTCCAGCCGCAAGGTCGCGCTTGGCCGGACCAGCTTCGATAGCGCCTGGGCCCGCGTAAGCCGTGAAAAGGCACGCCTTTCCCAGGTCCCTGCTGATCTCGTATCCGGTTCCGGCGGAATTGAGCAACGCCTCGAAGCGGTGAATCGCTGGGTCAATCACCGGATTACCTACACCGACGATCGCAAGCTGTTCGGAAAGGCCGACTTCTGGGCCGGGCCACGCAAGACGCTCCAGCTCGGCAAGGGCGATTGCGAGGACTATGCGCTACTGAAGATGCACCTGCTTGCCGCCGCGGGCGTGCGCCGCGAGGACATGTTCCTGACTATTGCGCGGGATCTGGTCCGGCGTGCCGACCATGCCGTGCTGATAATTCGCACCGATGACGGCTACCGCATGCTCGACAACGCTACCGATCAGGTGCTCGATGCGACGCTGGCAAACGATTACCAGCCGGTGCTGAGCTTCAACGACCGCCGCACCTGGCTGCACGGTTCCTGACCATCAGCGTTCCGTCATGGCGCGACCGAGCGCCTTGTTTACCGGTTTGAAGAGATAGCTGAGAATGCTGTGGCGTCCGGTGATGATCTCGACATCGCAGATCATGCCGGGGACGATCGGCAGGCGCTTGCCGTTCTTCATAATGTATGAGCGATCGGTTTCGACGACGACGGTGTAGTAGGCCTGCCGTTCCGCCTCGTCGTAAATGCTGTCGGCAGAGACCTGCTGGACCTTGCCGCGCAAGCCTCCGTAAATCGAGAAGTCGTAGGCAGTAACCTTCACATTCGCTGGATCGCCGACCTTGATGAAGGCACGATCCTTGGGCGCGATGCGCGCCTCGACCAGCAGCTTGTCGCCGACCGGCACGATCTGCATGATTTTCTCGCCTGCATTCACGAAGCCGCCGACTGTTGTGATCTGGACGTCGTTGACGACACCGTCCGAAGGCGCACGCAATTCGTTGCGCTGCTGGCGGGCAGCAGCGCCGCGGATCGATTCCTCGTTCACGGCCAGTTTCGTGGTGACTTCGCTGCGCTCTGCCAGCGCCTGTTGGCGGAAATCGAGGCGGGCCTGGCTAAGATCTGCCTGTGCCTCGCGGATCGAGGCGGCGGCGCGTCCGGCGGCCTGGCGGGCAGCGGCGAGACGGCCTTGCGTGTCGACAAGGTCGCGCTGGGCCTGGATCAACTCGGTCTGCGGTACGATGTTCTTGCGCGCCAGCGGTTCGAGCATGTTGACCTGCTCGCGCGCGAGCCGGACGCTGTTCTCCAGCGCGGCTACGGTAGCTTCGGCCTCCTGCTGGTCGCGGCGACGCTGTTCGATGGCAGAGGACAGTGCGCTCTGTCGCGCTTGTGCGGTCGCTGCACGGACCTGCTGGAGCCGCTGCTCTTCGGCGCAAACCTCGCCCTCGGCGCATCCGAGGCTGCCGCCCGATGCTTCGTTCTCGAGGCGCTGTGCCCGCACGGCAAGGCGGCGGTTCTCCGCTTCCAGTTCGCCGAGCGCGGAGCTGGATTGCGCATCATCGAGGCGAACCAGCAGGTCGCCTTTCTTCACGCTCTGGCCACCGCGTACAAGGATGTCTGCGATTACCGCGGGCTCGGACGGCTGGACCAGCTGCGCCTTGCTCGACGGGATGACCTTGCCGGTGCCGCGCGCAATCTGCTCGACCTGGGCGAAGGACGCCCAGATAAAGAGGGCGAGTATGCCGATCGCTGCCACTGCGATCAGCTTTTGTGGTGCGTCGAGCGAGGCGAACCTCTCGCGCAAGGAATTCATTCGGAAGCTCCTGCCGGCTCAGCCGGTTCTGCAATCTTCTCGCCCTGCCCGGCCAATGTGGCCTTGTAGCTGGCGCTGAGCTGGACCGGGTCGGGGATCGACAGGCGCCAGGTCGTCGTCGTGTCGAGACGTCCGCCGACGTCGGCCTCTGCATGGCGATCCTTGACGTCGGCCACGACGGTCGTGCCTGGGACGAATGCGGCGACCGGTGAAAGCTCCTCCGCCTCGTTCGCTGCCAGCTTCACGCGCAAGCGCTCGAAATCGATCTGCGGGATGTGCTCGAGACCGGACCAGCGCTGGATGAAACTGGCGCCCGATCCGGCGCGCCCGGGGAAACGGTAGAAGATATGGCGGCCGATCTGGGTGATCTTGCCGAGCGTGTAAGCCCAGCGGGGCACGACATAGTCCGCATGGTAGTGCGTTGCAGTGCCGACTTCGGGCGCGCTGCCGCCATTCATCATCTCATGAGCAATGCGCTTGGCGCGGTCCCAATAACCTGCCGACGGAGCCCGGAGGAGCGAGCCGTCGCAGGTGAAGCTGAACTGACAAACCGGGCGGTCGACACCTTCGTAGACGACACCGCAAACCGTATTCGGGTAAGCGGGGTGGCGGACGCGGTTGAGCACGACCTGCGCGACAGCGCGCTGCCCGCTCTCGGGCTCGAGGGCCGCCTCGTAGTATATCGCCTGGGCAAGGCATTTCTCCGCCGTCGCTTGCGAACTAGCGGACATTTCGCGCCGCCCGAACAGGCCGGGTGTCTCGATACGGGCCTTGGAAACCGGGATGAGAGCGTTGCGTGCTTCGGCACTCTCGCCGGTGAGGGCGAGCACCTGGTCCTCACCTGTCGACATGGTGCTGATCTGCGAGGCAAGCTCGCGTCCCAGCACGGGCATGGCATTCGCCGGTTCGGGCGATGTGAGGATCGAAGAGGTTCCAGCAGCCAGTGTCGCGCCAACGACCAGCGCGACGGCGGCGATACGCTTTGCAAGAGTGGTCTGGATAAACATCGTCACTGCCCCTGCGCCAGTGCGGAGCCGGCCTGGGCCAGCACCTGCTTGACCGGACCATCTGCAACCACGCGGCCGCGATCGATGACGATCAGGCGGTCGCAGATCGAAAACAGCGCCGGGCGGTGGGTCGCAATGACCAGCGTCTGGTTCGGTGCCATGGCGGCGCCGAGACGGTCGACGAAGAGCTTTTCGGTCTGGCTGTCCATGGCGCCGGTAGGCTCGTCGAGGAACAGGAGCTCGCAAGGCTCGACCATGGCGCGGGTCAGCGCGAGGAAGCTGCGTTGTCCTCCCGACAGGCGGCGGCCATCCTCGCCTACCGGACGATCGAACCCGCCAGCATCACGGGACAGGAATTCATCGGCCCCCGTCATCCGCATCGCCTCGAGCAGGCGCTCGTCCGAAATGCCCGGCGAGGAGAGCGAGAGGTTGTCCTTGATCGAACCGGTGAACAGCGCCGCATCCTGGCCGACAAAGCGGAATGCGCGACGCAGCTGCTGCGGACGGAACTGGCGGCTGTCGATGCCATTCACCAGCATCGTTCCGCCGGTCGGCGCGTAGAGACCGCAAAGCACCCGGCCGAGTGTCGACTTGCCCGATGCAACGCGGCCAACGATCGCGATCTTCTCGCCCGGCTGGATGGTCAGGTCGATGTCGGCCAGCGCATCCTGCGAGGTTTCGGCATAGGCGAAGCCGAGCTTTTCCATCCGGATCGTGGGATTCTCGATGGCCGAGAGCGTCAGGCTGCTGCCTTGGCGACGCTCGTCCCCGCCTTCGAACAGGCGCTCGATACTGTCGAGCGTCTCCTGCGCCTGGCGACCGCGAGTCAGCAGGAAGGCGATCTGCCCTGCTGGCGAGAGCGAGCGCGACGAAAGCATGACGATCGCGATGATCGCGCCCATCGAGATCTCGCCCGCGGCGAAGAGGTAATAGCCGCCGATGATCAGCGAGACGGTCGAAATCTGCTGGAAGGTCTGGGCAAGTCCGACCGCATAGGAGTTCACATCGCGCAGGCGCTGCTGCGAATGCGTGCCGATATCGGCGAGGCGATGCCAGCGCGACAGCATCGCGCCCTCGCCCGAGAGGCTCTTCAGCGTCTCGATACCGGTAAGCGATTCGACCAGCATCGTCTGCTGCAGTCCATGGTCGGCCTGCGCATCGCGCGCCGCGTTCACCACGCGCTTCTGCAGCACGTACCCTGCGAACAGCATGGCGCTGATGATCGCCAGCGGAACCAGTGCAAGCCATCCACCGATGACCGCGATCACGATCACGAAGACAAAGAGGAACAGCACGTCGATCGCCATCACCAGGCTGGTCGAGGCGAAGAAGTCGCGCACTGTCGTGTATTCAGAGACGCGCGCGGCGAGCGAGCCGGTGTGGCCCTTGCGCTCTTCCAGCGGTGAGGCGAGCAGGCGCCCGAAGATTTTCTGCGACAGCTTGAGATCGAGCCGCCGCGTGATCTGGTCCACCACCGCCGTGCGCGCGCGGCGCAGTGCGAACTCGAGCGCAAAGGCGAGGACCACGCCGATACCGAGCACCCACAGCGTCTCGGACGCCTTGTTCGGGATGACGCGGTCGTAGACGTTCATCGTGAAGATCGGCAGCGAGATCGCCAGCAGGTTGATGATGAAGCTGGCGACGAACACCGGCATGAACGAGCGGCGTTCCTTGCGCAGCTCGCTCCAGAACCAGTGGCCGCGCGCCTTGGCGTGCCACGGCGCCTCGTTCTCGCGCAGTTCGTCGGGATCGGCGAAAACCTGGATGAACTGGCCGGAATAGCTCTCGGCCAGCTCCGCGTGAGACACCCATTGTTCGATGCCGCTGTCGGGACGCCAGACGAGCAGGTCGCCTTCACGCGCTTCGAGCGCGACCAGCGCCCGTCCGCCTTCGAGGCCGACAAGCGCGGGATAGTGCTTCTGCGTGCGCGGCAGCTTGCGCGGATCGGCCGGGTCGTAGTTCAGCCGCGCGAGCTCGAGCGCGGGTCCTGCCTGATGCCAGGGAAGGAACCCGCGCCCGTCACGCGGAAGCTGCGCAAGCAGCGACGTGTCGAAGGCAGGACCGTAGCGCCGCGCCAGTTCGGCGACGCTTTCGGTCAGCGTATCGAGTTCCACGCCCTCGATTGCCTCATCGACCTGCGACACTACTCACCACCCGTTCTCCCTACTTGGGATAGACGCGGCGCTGAAGCTCTGCCGGGGTCGGTGGGCCGTAGTTGAAGCGTTCACGCTCGTTCGAACCCGCACCAGCTCCGGGGGCAATGCTCAGCGCCTCCAGGAAGTTGTTTGTAGCAGCGAGCGTCTGGTATTGCGCGAACAATTGACTGAAGCGTGCCGTTTCAAGACGCACCTGAGTATTGAACCTGGTGTTCTGTGCATCGAGCACGTCGAGCAGCGAACGGCGACCGACGTTGAACTGGCTGCGGTAGGATAGCAGCAGGTCGTCGCTCACCTGGCTCTGGCGGTCGAGAGCAGTGACGATGCGTCCCTGCGTTTCGAGTGCCTGCCACGCGAGTCGCACGTCTTCTTCGGCTTCACGCTGGCGATCGTGCAGGGCGTAGCGCGCAAGGCTCGCCTGGCGGACCGTCTCCTGGATGCGGGCTTCCTTGATCCCACCATCGAAGATGTTCCAGCGCAGCACCACACGGCCGAGAACGTCGGCAGTCTGGCCGCGGAAGCCGTCGATATCCTCACCGGCCCGGCCACGCACTTCGAGGCCGACAGTCGGATAAAGGTCACCTTCGGCCGACTTCACCAGTGCATTGGCTGCATCGACATCGGCCTGGGCTTCACGCACCAGCGGGTTGCGCAGGCGGGCCATGCCGACCGCGGTTTCGAGGTCCGCCGGCATGGCCGAGGCCAGGTTCGGCGGCAGCGCCGCGCCGCTGAGGTCGAGACCGGTCAGGCGACGCAGGCTGATGTAGGCGTTCTGGAGGCCGAGATCGGCTTCCTCGCTCTGTACCTTGGCAGACTGCAGGCGCTCTTCGGCCTGCTGGCGGTCGGCGATGCTGATCGAACCCTGTTCGACACCGGTGCCGAGGTCGGTCACCAGCGACTGGTGAAACGCGGCATTGTCGGCCGCCGCAGCTGCGACGCGCTGCTGGAGCAGGACGTCGAGATACTGGCGGGCGATCTGCAGGGCGATGAACTCGGAACGCTCGACCACGCGCAGCGACGCACCGTCGACGCGGGCAGCCTGGCGCAGCAGTTCGCCGCGACGGCGACCGAAGTCGAGAACCGTCCATTCACCGCTCAGCACGCCTTCGATCGGATAGAGTTCCTGATCGGAGATGCCGAGCGAACGTCGGGTGTTGTTCTCGAGCCTGCGAACACCGGCAGAAGCTTCGATGTCGACGCGGGGCAGGTAGAGGCCCTGCGCCTGCTTGCGTTCGAATTCGATCGCTTCCTTGTTGAACTGTGCCTGGATGATTTCCGGGTTCGACTGCATGGCGACCGTGATGGCCTCCTGCATCGAAACGGCTTCGGTATCGGCCGATTGCGCCATCGCCGCAGGTGCAGCTCCGGCCAACAGGATTGCCGTCATTGCGGCCAGGGTGTGCTTACGCATGGTCTCCCCCCTCTCTTAATTGTTGACCAGGATTTCGACGCGGCGGTTCTGGAGTTCGCGCACGCCATCCGCAGTGGGGACGCGCGGCTCCTCTTCGCCCTTGGCCGAAGTCGAGATTGCCGACTGGGAAATGCCCTGTGCGGACATCAGGCCCGCAACCGCATCGGCGCGGCGCTGGGACAGGCCCAAATTGTAGGCATTCGAGCCCGAGGTGTCGGTATGACCGACAACGTTGAACGAGCGCCAGTTGCAGGCGGCAGCGTTCTGGGTGACGTACTGCACGATCTCGGTCGCGTCCGAACCCGGCGTAGCGGAATCGAATTCGAAGAAGATCAGGCCAGGCAGTTCACGGTTGCAGACCGGGGCCGGGGTCGGCTCGGGTGCAGGAACGACGCGAGGCTGCGGGACCTGCATCATGCGATCATAGGCCATCCAGCACTTCGACAGCGACACCTCGTCCCGCGTGTTCGACTTGAGATAGCCGAGCGCGATACCGCACTGCGCCTTTGCTTCCGATGCCCAGATGTACCGGGGATCGTTGGCGTTGAAATAGGCGGGATCGAGCGTCGCAGCGAGCGCTGCATCGTAACGCTGCTGGACTTGCCCCCGCAGCGTATCGCGATCCATCCCGGCCCAGTTTTCCTGCGCCAGCGCTGGCGTTGCCGCCAGGCCGGTTGCCGCCAGGGCCAGCGGCAGTAGAACATTGGTCTTCGTCATCTTTTCCCCCTGTCTTTTTCTTTCGGGAAGATCAGGCATGAGAGGCGGTCTCGAGAACGAGAGCCGCATCCTGCACCAAATCCGAACCCATGCCGACGGCATGGAACGAGTCGATCTGCGCATCGAGCATGCCGGCCAGCATGGCATTGTTGCCAGCCTCGCCGCCAAGGCCCGCGGTGCCGAAAGGCTCGCCGGTAGCAAAGTAGTCGATCGCCGCATCGAGCGCGCTCTGGGCACCGAGGTCGGCAAGCGCCGCCGCAGGATCCCCGGCGAGCGCGACTGCCTCCTGCGCAGCCGGAGCTGCCGCAAGCATGAGGAGCGCTTCCATCCCGCCCATCGCATCGGACATCGGAAGCGCCGAGGCAAAACCGCTGTCGATTGCAGGCTCGGCCATCGCGAAGCCATTGTTCGCGAAGCCGGACACGTGACCCTGGGCCATGTCGATGAGGCCCGACATCGGCGATGCTTCGAAGCTGTCGAAGCCGCTCATGGGGGCCATGGCCACCGGGATCGAGAACGTCGAAGCCGCAAAGTGGCTGGCGCCCATCTCGAAACCGAGGTTGACATCGGGCAGGGCCACCAAGCTCGAAGCGTGGAAGGCCGGAGATTCGAAGCCCATTTCGGAAACCATTGCCCGAAGTTCGAACCCGCCAAAGTCGCTGACCTGGTGGTTCATGGCGAAGCCCGAAGCCGAGGCTGCCAGCGACATCATTCCCATCGAACGCAGTTCCGACTGGAAGTTGTTGTTCGACGTGAGCGGATCGGTGCTGCTGGCGAGCAGCGGTTCCGACACCGGCGCCGACTTGGCGCTGGCCGAGAAGGGCTCGGCAAGCGTCGTGGTCGTCGACGGAGTTACCGCCGTGATGCTGATGTCTCCGGTCGACGAAACGTCGCCATCGCCGTCCACCACTTCGACCGGGATGTCCCAGCTCACCGGGTCGGTCGTCAGCGTGCTCGCGCCGAACCCGCCGACCTGGAAGGTACCGCCCGAAAGGTAGCTGTATTCGACGCTGTTGAAGCCATCGTCGGTGAAGACGGCAATCTGCGTACCGACCTGGCTCGATCCGTTATCGCCTTCCACTCCTGCCACGTCGACCGTGCCATTGGCGTTGAAGGTGACCGTAAACACGTGGCCATTGATCGTGTAGTTGCCGCTGGTGGTGATGATCGTCTCACCGTTGGGTCCGCTGTACTCGGTACCGCGCCAGACGATGACCACGCCGGTGATGTGGTCGAGCTGACCGTCGCCGACGACAGTGTTTCCGTCAGGATCGTCGTAGGCGCCTACGCGGATAGTCGAACCGCCAGTCGACTTGAACAGAGCGAAGGCGCCGTTCACCGTGTAGTGCCCGTCGAACACGTGGTCGCGGTTGGCCGCTCCAGCGTAGTCGTTCTGGACCGAGTCGGCAGGGTTGCCCCGAAGATCGGTCACGAAGTCGACGCGGAAGGTTTCGCCGGAGCCAACCGAAGCACCGCCGCTCACACCGCCGGTATTTGCGGTGGAGTTGATGGTGCCGCCATTGACGCCATTGACTTCGGGCGTGAGCAGCAGGTCCTGGCTATCGTTGTCGACCGGCGTGGTAACGCTGTCGCCGAAGGGCACAAAGCCCGTCCAGCTTCCGTTGCCGCCCACGAACTGGGCCACCAGCGGGTTGAACTGGACGTTTTCGATCGAGTCGATGGTTCCGTCCATGTCGACCGAATAGGTCCCGTTCGCCGGATTGAGCGTAACGGTGAAGATCACCTGCCCGTCGGCAATGCCCTGCAGCGTCTGGCCGTTCACCAGGTGATAGGTGATCGGCTGGAAGCTCGAGGTGAGGCCGCTGTCTGCCCCTTCGAGCGATCCCGGGAAGCGGATCGTCCCCGCCCCGTCGGCGCCATAGTTGTTGGCGACGTTGTCGTCGAAGTCGAGCGAGATCGGACCGGTCGGAGCCGACGGTCCGTTGATGACCTCGACCGCATCGGGAACCAGTGCGACCGGCACGTCGTCGATTACATCGACACGGATCGAGCCTGTCACAGTGTTCCCGTTCGCATCGGTCGCCGTGTAGGTGAAGTTCTCTACACCGGTCTCGGTCGTCACCCCGTTGTTGCTCGCCGGATTGGTCGAGTACGGTGAGGTCAGCGTGTAGGTATAAGCACCCGTGCTCTCGTTGAGGACGAGCGTGCCATAAGCGGTCGTCACGGTCGTGAAACCACCGGCCGAGACGCCCCCCGCAATCGAGAAGCCGCTCGCACCGGCGATGACCAGCTGGCCGGTCGCCGTTTCAGTGGTCAGACCCGGGTTGGAGCCCGTGATCGAACCTGCAGCCACGTCGCTTCCGGTCTGGGTCGTATCCATGGCAGCTTCGTTGACCGTGACGATATCGTTGTCGGCCACCAGGGTGACGTTGTCGACATCGATGGTCAGCGTGGTGGTCGACAGGTCGCCGTCACCATCCTCGATCGTGTAGACGAACACGTCCTGCACATCGCCGGTCACCGCGTTCGCGGTCGAGACATAGGTGTAGCTGCCGTCCGCGTTTAGCGTCAGCGTGCCGTAAAGACCGTTGATCGTCGCACCGACATTGCCAGTGGCATCGCTGGTCGTGTCGCCGCCCGCTGCGCGGACACCGACCACGCCACCGGCCGCTTCCGCACCATCGGCACCGAACTCGTCGGCCGCATCGGTCAGCACATTGCCCGACACATCGCCGCCCTCGGTCACGCTGTTGGTGTCCGCCACCGCGGTCGGAACATCGTCCACGATGTTGATCGTGATCGTGCCCGTCACCGTGTTCCCGTTGGCATCGGTCGCGGTGTAGCTGTAGCTCTCCGCACCAAGCTCGGTGTTGGTGCCGTTGTCGGCATCCGGGCTCGTGTCGTACGGCGCAGTCAGCGTGTAGCTGTAGCTGCCGTCGGGGTTCAGCGTCAGCGTGCCGTAGGTGTTCGATCCGCTGTTCAGCGCATAGGTCACACCCGTGCCCGCAACCGCCAGCTGGCCCGTCACCGTCTCCGTCGTCAGCGACGGGTTCGAGCCGAACGACAGTGCCGCCTCGTCCACCACCTGCGTGTCGTTGTCGGCCACCAGGGTGACGTTGTCGACATCGATGGTCAGCGTGGTGGTCGACAGGTCGCCGTCACCATCCTCACCGTCTCCGTCGTCAGCGACGGGTTCGAGCCGAACGACAGTGCCGCCTCGTCCACCACCTGCGTGTCGTTGTCGGCGGTGAGGCCGACGTTCGCCACGTTGAAGGTAAGGGTCGTGGTCGAAGTATCACCGTCGGCATCGACGATGGTGTAGACGAAGGTTTCGACTGCGTCCGACGAAATGGCATTCGCCTCGACGAGGTAGCTGTAGCTGCCGTCGGCGTTGAGGGTGAGCGTTCCGTAAGTGCCGGCAACCTGGGTGCCGACGCCGCCAGTGGCGGGAGTGCTGGTGTCGCTGCCTGCAGCAACGCCCACCACCGTCGGGCTGCCGAAACCGTCGGCTCCGCCGACGTCCGCGCCAGCCGCGCCAGAGTCGGTGTCTGAACCGGTGAGGACATTGCCGGTCGCCTCGACCCCCTCGGTTGTCGAGTCGGTGTCGGGATTGGCGGTCGGACCGTCGTCGGCGAAGCGGATGTTGCCGCCGAGGTCGAGGTCGAGCGTTTCGCTCGCTTCGTCGCCATCGGCATCAATGATCGTCGCCGTGCCCTGCAGGGTCAGGATGCCGTCGCCGAGGACCGCAAACTGCGTGTCGTAGGGAGCAGCGCCGTCGCCTGGGAGAGCGTGGTCGATTTCCTCGTACTGGGTCAGCGTCACGACGCCCGTGTCGGCATTGACCGAAAGGCGGAACACTTCGGTGCCGCCAGCCGAGCCGACGATGTCCGCGCCGTCGAAGGCCAAGGTGATTTCCACCCCGTTGCTGAACAGGCCCGAGTTCGCATTGTCGATCACGAAGCCGTAATTCCAGCCGATGCTGCCAGCGCCGTCTGCGCCATAGCTCGAGCTGTCGATGGTGAAGGAGCCACCGAAATCGGCAGTCGTGGAAGCCGTGTCGAACGCAGCGCCGATTGTCTCGGCGTCCTGCGTCGTCAGCAGGATTTCGTTTCCGTCGGTGAGCGAGGCATCGATGGTCGGCCCGTCATCACGGAAGCTGATGGCATCGCCGATCGAGACGGTTGCGTTGGCGGTGTCGCCGTCACCGTCCGTGACCGTCGCGCTGAGCGTGATGAGGTCACCGCTGGCAAGGCCGGTCGCGTCGTCGGGTTTGGTATCGTCGGCGTGGACCACAGCGCGCTGCTGGTCGAGGGTCACCGTCCCGGCAGCATCGACGCTGAGGATGAAGACGATATCGCCGCCGGTTTCGGTGCGGCCCACGACCGCGCCACTTTCCAGCGTGAGCACGACGGCTTCACCCGAAAGCGTGTCCACAAGGCCGGTCGAACCGGCTGCGACGCCGAGCGTGTAGCCCGAAACGCTGCCGGGACCATCGGCGTTGTAGTCGGGCGTGAACAGGCCCGAGAAATCGGCCGTCGCATTGGTACCGAGCGAGGTTTCGTCGACTTCCAGCGAGCCCGCCTCGGGAGCGCTGGTCGAAAGGGTCGGAAGGTCATCGGAAACCGAGAGCGAGACTGCGGCCGAGGCCTGGTCGCCGTCGATGTCGGTCGCGACAACGAACACCGAGCCGAGCGCGGCGAGGTCGTCGCCAAGGTCGGGGTGGAGCGCGTAATTGTCCGAGAGAGTCAGGGTCACCGTGGCGGTCGTGCCGCTGACCGAGAGATCGAGCGTGACGATGACGTCGGCGCCGTCGCGGCCAACGATCTGGGTGTCCGAAACGCGCTCCCAGGTGAGGCCGCCGCCAAGCGAGTCGAGTGCGGTCGCGCTGTCGTCGAAGATGATCGAGGCGATCGCGTCCGAACCGGCGGTGAAGACGATGTCGCCGCTGTCGGTGACGGGCGCCGCCGGATCCGAGCCGTCGGCCAGGTTCTGGTCGTCGACCTGCAGCGAAACGGGTTCGCCGGCCTGCGGACCTGCACCGTCCGAGATGGTGATCGGCTGCGTCGCGGTGTCGAAGTCGTCGTCACCGTCCGTCAGCGTATAGGTGAATGACGCGTCCACATCGCCGGCGCTCTGGTCGAGGCCGGTGGCCGGATCGAAAGTCCAGTTGCCTGCGGCGTCGAAGGTATAGTCGCCGTTCGCGGTGGAGACGCTGGTCGTGCCGGTGGCCGCGATCGCGTGGTCGGTGCCGCCGATGTTGACCGAGGTTACGGTGGCACCGTCTGCGCCCTGCACGTCATTGCCGAGGACATTGCCCGACAGGGTGCCGGCTGCATCTTCCGCGATGCTCAGCGGGGCTTCGTCGGCGGCGGTCGGGACATCGTCGATGATGCTGACGCTGATCGTGCCCGAACCGATGAAGTTGCCAAGGCTGTCGTAGACTTCGTAGCCGAAGCCTTCAGCACCGCTCACCGTGTTGGTGGTGTTCTCTGCCGTGTCGCCGTCGTTGTAGGGCGTATCGAGCGTGTAGGTGTACTCGCCCGTCGCGGAATTCAGCACGAGCGTGCCATAGGTGCCGTCGGCAGGGCTGGTGAGCACATAGGTCAGCGTGCCGGTTGCGCCGGTCACGGTGATCTGGCCGCTGGCAATCTCGCTGTTGCTGGCAGCATCGCTGCCCGCAGGAAGGCCGGCTTCGTTAACCAGCGCGTCGCTGTCGGTCACGACGCCGGCAACATTGCCGATGTTGATCGTCAGCGTAGCAGTGGCAGTGTCGCCGTCACCATCGACGATGGTGTAGGTGAAGCTGTCGACTGCGTCAGCATTGGTCGAGTTGGCATTGGAAACGTAGGTGTAGGCACCGGTGGCGGCATCGACCGTCAGCGTACCGTACTGGCCTTGGATGACCAGGCTGCCTTCGACCACGGAGGTGGTCTCACTCTCGGTGTTCGAGCTGGTGATGGCGACAACACCGCCGAAACCGTCAGCGCCGGCGATGTCGGCGGTCCCGTCGGTCAGGACATTGCCCGAAACGCTGTCACCCTCTGTAACGCTGTTGCTGTTGGCAAATGCAGTCGGAGCGTCGTCGTCGAAGACGATCGAAAGCGTGGTTGCGACCGGATCGCCGTCACTGTCGGTGACGACGAAGCCCACCGAAACCGTGGCATCGGTTGCCTCGTCGTTCGGTCCGCCAGCATGGAGGACGTTGTCGACCAAGGTGACGCGATAGGCACCGGTGGCGGGATCGGTCAGTTCGACGGTAAAGAGCACGCCGCGCGGACCGGTTGCGGTCAGCACGTTGCCCGCGAGCGAATAGGTGACCTGCTCGGTGCCGACCGTGGCGGTGGCGCCGTTGAGCGCGGGGTCGAAGGTGATGGTTGCAGGGGCGTCGTTGCCCGCGCTGAAGGCCAGAGTGCCGGTGAAGGTGGCCTCGCTGGTGTCGGCCGGATTGTCGCCGGCATTGGCATCGAGATCACCGGTCGTGGAATTGGGGTTGCCACCCGCGAGTGCATCATCGTCGACGGTCGCGGTGACGGTGCCACCGGTCGGGATCGAGTCGGGCAGCAGGGTGATGGTGACGGTCGCGGTGTCGCTGTCGTTGTCGCCATCGGTGATGCTGTACTGGAAGGTCACCGTTCCCTGCTCGCCCGGACCGGGCGTGTAGGTGAAGGTGCCATCGCCATTGTTGACGAGCGTGCCGGTGCCGCTGAGCGAGCCCTGCACGTACTGGACAGTTCCGATCGCGACGCTGTCGGCGCCGGGCACGTCGTTGTCGAAGACGTCGACGGTGACGGCCGCGCCTTCTTCGGTCTGGCTGGCGCTGTCGTTGTTGGCGATCGGCGCGTCGTCGATGACGCGGATGTCGAGCGTGGCAGTGGCCATGTCGCCATCGGCGTCGGTCACTGTGATTGCGAAGCTGTCCACTTCGACGTCGAGGAGGTTGTCGGTCAGCGTGTAGGTGTAGCCGACCTGGCCACCGCCGATGCTGGTGATCAGAAGCGTGCCGTATTCACCCTGGATGACCTGGCCGACAGCGGTGATCGCGACGCCGTTGATGCTCAGCGAAGCGAAGCCGTCGGGCGTGGTGTAGACGATCGTGCCATTGGTGATTTCGGAGTTGCTGGACGAGTTGGTCCCTGCCGATTCACCCTCACGCGCAGGCAGGCCTGCTTCGTTGACTTCGTCCGAAGCATTCACGGCGCCTGCCGGATTGTCCGGAGTGATGACGATGATTTCGGGCGGATCGTTCGGAGCGAACGGAATGATTTCCTTTTCGGGATACTGCGGACGGAACAGCTCCGTGTAGGGAAGCAGGTCGCCGATCGCATAGGCCGCCTGGATGTCGCCCACGTCGCCGGCAAAATTGCCGCCCGAGCTCTGCGGGTTTCCGGCTTCCGGCTCGGGTTCGTTGCCGGTGAGGAGCGCGGCTACGGTCTGCGGAGCGATGGAAACGCCATCGATGACGAACTGGGGAACGACAATCGCGCCATCCGGGATGCGGATGACGGAGCCGTCTTCGAGCGTGATGATGAGATCGCGTCCATCGACGGCAAAGCCTTCGAGGTCGGCACCGGCAGGAAGGACGATGACATTGTCCGGACCCGCCTGCACGATCCGCTCCCGGCCAAGGCCGGCGAGCGGCGCTGCGGCACTCTGGCCCTGCATCAGCTCGTTCGAGAGCTCGTCCTGGTTCTCGGGCACGAAACCGCCCTCAGAACGACCGTCAAAATCCATCATCGGATGCTCCTCCGCATTCGACGGACGGCACCGGGGTCACCGATGCGCACGCGAAACAGCGCGGGGAAGGAGCCAAAATCGGCTGCCCGAAACCCGACAAGATGCGACCGCAGTCGTAACTTGCTGCTTCGCGGCCCGTTTGTCTGTTTTCCGCCACTCGGCAGGCTGTGCCTTGAGAGCGACGATTCGTTGGCTCGATATGACACCCGGGCCGAAATAGTTGCAAGGATATTAACTACTTCGCTTAACCACGACGCCAAGCGCCCCTATCCGAAAGCGGTGATGCATGCCGTTGTTTTCATGAGATAGTTTGGTTTGAAACCGTTTCTACGGATCGCCCCAAAACGGAACGGCCCCCGAATGCGGTAACCATTCGGGGGCCCTAGAAGGAATTCCGTCGGGAGAATCAGAATATAAGGCTGTTAGAATCCGACAGGAAGGCGGCGATGAAGCCGCAACAAATCGGGAGGCCGTAGGGCAGCGTCCAGCTGCGCTTCTTACCGTCCGTCATGATCTTGAGACCGCGATAGTAGATCATCAGGACAATCATGAGGAGGAAACCCGCCAGTACCACCCAGCCGAACATGAACCAGGCGCGGTCCAGAGGCACAGCGAGTGCCGCGGCGGTATAGAACTTCGCATCGCCTGCCCCGATCGCCTTCAGGGCGAACAAACCTACTCCGATCGCCAGAGCGATTCCGGCATGGATAGCGGCAGATCCAAGCAGTTCGAGGCCCCCTGACGCTACCGTCGTGGTGATGGCGCATACCGCAAGAATTCCGACCAGCCAGTTAGGAATGCGACGCGTTCGGACATCCCAGACCGCCCCGACCACTGCCGTGGCCAAGGCCGCCCAGAGCGCTATTTCTGCAACCATTTGCCGAACACGACCTCGAATTGTTTGGAGACTTTTTGCGTATCGACCGCGGCCACTTCGGTAACCTTGGGCTCGACCTTCTCGACGACCGGCGAAGCAGCTGCCTGTCGCGAGCTTACCTGCATGGTCGGGGCAGCCGCGGGCTCGGTTGTCGTGATGCGAAACTCGCCGTGGGAAACTCGGTGAACTTCGGAAGTGCGATCTTCACGAGCGGCAAGTTCGCTACTGGGCACGGATTCGGTCGATGCAAGCTGCTCTGTTACTCGAGCCTGCTTGGCGAG
This sequence comes from Qipengyuania soli, assembly GCF_015529805.1. NCBI lineage: Bacteria > Pseudomonadati > Pseudomonadota > Alphaproteobacteria > Sphingomonadales > Erythrobacteraceae > Qipengyuania > Qipengyuania soli. The sequence goes on from NZ_CP064654.1 coordinate 2,317,027, forward strand.
CATCATATTCCCCTGCAGCCGCAGTAGGTTCGCTACATATTTTGGCTCATTCGGATCGAGAGAGGCCGCCGTACGAAAATAACGCTCGGCAAGATCTGCGCGACCGAGACGAGCATACGAAACCGCCAGTCCATTGTTGGCGGCGGCAGCACTCGCCTTGTCGAGACGGGCGAGCTGGAACGAGGCGACTGCCTTTGAGATGTTCCCATCTCTCAGGTAGCGGCGACCTTCTTCCAGCACGACCGGACCATCAAGTTCAGGATTAGCGGCCAGGCGCTTGTCTCCGTCTCGGTTGAACGACCATCCGGCGAGTGGCGAGGATTGGCAACCTGACACCGTGACGGCGGCAAGAACCACCATTCCCGTCGCAAATATGGATTTCGACATCTTCAACCTCCCAAGGCAGGCACAATAACACGGACGATCTGGACGACACCCGGCAGCATCAGCACGCCGATCATCGTCGGAAGCATGCAGAACACAAGCGGGATCGAGATGAGCACCGGCAAGCGGTGAGCCTTCTCTTCTGCACGCAAGCGACGCTTCTCGCGCATCTCCGTCGAGTAGACGCGCAAAGTGTCGGCAACGCTCGTACCCAGCTTGTCCGATTGGATAAGCAGTGTCGCAAAGCTCTTGATTTCGGTGACGCCGCTTTTTTCGCCCATCCGGCGCAGCGCCTCTTCACGGCGGGCACCGGCGCGTAGCTGCAAGGTTACTTCAAGAAGCATGTTGGCGACCAAGGGATGCGAGTGCACCATTTCGCGCCCTACGCGGTCCATCGCCGCTTCTAGACCGAGGCCTGCTTCCACGCAAACTAGCATAAGGTCGAGGCAATCCGGGAACCCGTTGGTGATTTCTTCCCGTCTGCGGTCCGCCTTAGCCGTAACCAGCAAGTTGGGTACGTAGAGGCCGGCGACTGCCAGACCCATACCGTAGAGATATGATTTGACCGCAGATATTTCGCCACCGCCGCCAAATCGTTGCGCGACAAAGAACAGCAGGGGCAACAGGATAACCAATGCGAACCGCGTCAGGGTGAAGACCTTCGGCGCAGACGGCGAAGTATAACCGGCGGCAGTGAGCTTGTCGCGCAGGACGTCGCCCTTGGTATCGGCCAAGCTGAGCCCTGCCCGTTCAACACGATCGGCGAGATCAGACCATGCGCTGGTACGGCGATCCTGGAGTGACTCCCTCTTGACCGCCCCGCCACCCGCGATCTGCTGGATATTGTGACGCGCCTGGATCCGCCGCGATGACAACCTGCCGAAAGTCACAACAGCGAAAATGACCAACGCGAAGATCAGCGCCAGAAGCGATATACGGGCAATCGGATTGGTGATCAGGAAATTGATCATGCTAGACCTTCAAATTGACCATGTTCTTGATCCAGAAAACGCCGACGAAGAACCAGGCGACCATCAACGGGAAGCCAATGTAGAAAATCGGATCGGTCGAGACGTCGAGATAGAACTTCGGGTTCGACGTGAAGAGGATCAGGAAAGCGATCACCGGGAGCGCTGTGAGCAGCCATCCCGTCATGCGCCCTTCGGAACTCAGTGCGCGTACCTTCAGGTACAAGGTAGCGCGCTCGCGGATGACCTTGGAAAGCGCTTCAAGAATCTCGGCGAGATTACCGCCCGTTTCATTTTGTACCGAAAGCGAGACAACGAACATGCGGATGTCGTCAAGGTCCCAGCGCTCGGCCATATCCTCGAGCGCTTCATGCAAGTCTGCACCATAGGAAATCTCGTCCGAGATCAGGCCGAATTCGGTGCCGATCGGATCGTTCATCTCTTGGGTCAGCAGGTCGATCGCCGACGAGACCGGGTGTCCAGAACGGAGCGCACGGACGAAAATGTCGAGAGCAACGGGGAACTGTTCCTGCATCACCTTGCGGCGGCGCTGGGCGAGGAAGCTGACCACGAGCATCGGCAGCCCGATTGCGCCCGCCGCAGCGAAGGCGAGGATGATCTGGATGACGCCGAGTGTCAGGGAATAGCCGTAGGACACTGCCATGGTGGTCACGACAAGCATGAGTGCGGCGAACAGCACCACCATCCCAAGTGATATCTGGGCAAAGCCGAATGGCACTGCAGCCATCATGAGGTCACGGCGGAAATTGTTTATCGGTTTGCTCAGCAAGCCGATGTTGACCGGGTTGCCGATAGGATCATGTTTGCGCAGCGCGCCCAGGATTTCTTCGCGTTTCTGACCCTTGGCAATCAGCTTCAGTCGCTTGTTGACCGCGCCGGCGTGGGCACGTCCCGCAAGACCTATCCGCAAGGCCACCTGAGACATCAGGAAGATGGACGCAAATATGGCGACCAGGATCAGGACACGGGTGGCGTCTCCGGTCAGCATCAGACTTTACCTAGATCGAGGTTGGGCCGGAATAGATCAGCGGGCAGATCTATGCCGTGCTCGGCGGCCGTTTCCAGGAACTTAGGGCGGATGCCGGTGGCTTCATGCCGACCGAGGACCTCGCCGTTCTCTCCGCGGCCTTCCATCTTGAAGCGGAAGATTTCCTGCATCGTGATGGTTTGGCCTTCCATGCCCACCAGTTCGGAAACGCTGAGCAGGCGGCGCCTGCCATCTGCCTGGCGCCCGATCTGGACCACCACATTGATGGCCGATGCGATCTGCGCACGGGCCGCAGTCGGCGAGATGTCGATACCGCTCATGCCGACCATCTGCTCGACGCGAGAGAGGGAATCGCGCGCGGTATTGGCGTGGACCGTGGTCATCGAGCCATCGTGGCCGGTGTTCATTGCCTGCAGCATGTCGAAGGCTTCACCAGCGCGGACTTCGCCCACGATGATTCGGTCTGGGCGCATGCGCAGGGCATTCTTTACGAGATCGCGCTGATTGACTTCGCCGCGGCCTTCGATGTTGGCCGGGCGCGTTTCGAGACGGGCAACGTGTTCCTGCTGCAACTGGAGTTCTGCCGAGTCCTCGATCGTGACGATGCGCTCACGCCCGTCGATGTAGGACGACAGGGCGTTGAGCAGCGTCGTCTTGCCCGAGCCGGTACCGCCGGAAATCAGGACGTTGCGGCGCGACCGCACGATGGCTGCAAGAACCTCGGCGACGGCGGCCGGGATACTGCCCAGCTCGACCAGCTTTTCCATGCCGATCCGCTTCTTGGCAAACTTACGAATGGAGAGCAGCGAGCCGTCGATCGCCAGCGGGGCGACGATGGCATTAACGCGACTGCCATCTGCGAGACGTGCATCGACGAATGGCGAGGATTCATCGACGCGGCGACCAACCGCGCTGACGATTTTCTGGATGATGCGCAGCAAGTGCTTTTCATCCTGGAAGCGGGTCGTGGCGCGTTCGAGCAGGCCGAAGCGTTCGACGAAAACATCACGGTGCCCGTTGACGAGAATGTCGGTGATGGACTCGTCGGCCAGCAAGGGTTCGAGCGGTCCTAGGCCGAGGAGCTCGTCGAGTACTTCGCCCACGAGGCGCTTGCGCTCGCTTGCGTTGAGCGCGGCGTCCTCTTCGACAAGGAGGCCCAGGACGATGTCGCCAACTTCCTCTTCGATCTGCTCGCGCGACATGCGGTCGAGCAGGCTGAGGTTGATGCGATCCAGAAGCTTGCGGTGGATGGAAGTCTTCAGCGCGAGGAGCTTGTCGAGTTCTTCATCGACCTCAAACATCGGCACGGGCTGAGCGGCATGGGCATCGCTGCCGACAATATCGGCGTTCTCGCTCTTCCCTCCGCCTATGAACTGCCATTTCATCGGTGCGCACCTTCCACGGCTGCGGCGATCGTTTCCGCAAGCCCGTCCAAATCGCTGACGAAGGCGCTTTTGCGCTTGATCGACCGGGCAAGGACACCCTGGTCCTGCGCCGAAGCAAGGGTGGCGCTGTCGAGCGCAATTCCGGCAGTCACAGGTCGCCCGAGAGCCTTTTCGACGTCGCCGAGGCTGATCGCGCTGAAAAGCTTGCGCTCGGTCTTGTTGACCACGATCGAGATCAGGCGATGGTCGAGCCCGAGATTCTTGAACAGATCAAGTCGTCGCCGCGCCTGCCGCAGGCTGGCCAGCGTCTGTTCGACGACCATGACGACACTATCGGCTTTCGACAGGACGTTCAGCGTCCAGTTGGTCAGGTTCGACGGGAGATCGAGCACGACGTAATCGTATTCGTTTCGCGCGATTTCCAGGATCCGCGCAAGATCTTCGGCCTTAACGGCTTCGATAGGAATAATCTCTCCAGGTGCAGCGATTACGGAAACGCCGCTGGCGTGTCGCTCGGCAACAGACTGCATCAACGATGCGTCGATCCGCTTGCCCGCTTCGAGCAGGTCACTGAGCGTACGGCGGGGTGTGATACCAAGCACTTCGGCCAACCTGCCCGACTGGATGTCGAGGTCGAAGATGCAAACGCGCGGCCGCGCATCGTCATCGGCGAGAGATGCGGCCAGGTGACTGGCGATCGTCGTGGCGCCCGAGCCGCCAACCGCGCGGGTAACCGCAATGACCGGCGCCAGCTCGACTTCCTGTTCGGCAGGGTGCCCTTTTGTCTCGAGGACCGCGACGACGGTCTGGAGAATTTCTTCGGCCGCAAAGGGCAGTTCCACCACGTCGGCCACGCCTTCGCGAACGAGTGTGCGAACCAGCTTGAGATCGACGTTCTTCATGGCGACGATCTGGGGCATGCCAGGACGGATCGCGTGGAGCTTGCGGATCCGCTCCATGCTGCGAGGAACTGTCGGATCCACTTCGAAGACGATGATGCCAGAGGTATTGACCTCGGCTTCTGGGATGGTGTCACCCGGATCGACCGCAATGAAATTCGCGTCTGAAATCCAGTTGGCCCCTGCCGACGCCTTCAGGGAGTCGATGTACTCGCCGGACGCGACGACCGTAATGGGCGCAGTAAGCTGCAACTCCAGTTCCTTCCCGCGGTCGAGTATGTATTCACCATGGCCCATATCGATCACCAGATAACACCTTCAATACTTGTTGCGCGAGGCGCAGTCCCTCCCTGTCGAAAAACGAGACAACCCGAACCTTGTCGCTCTTTGCGGCAACTTTGGCCCGATAATTCCAGAGAATTCATAAGGATGCAGAGTACGAACATCAGTTGAAATTCGTCCCCTGACCATCTTCCATCGTCAAAGTATATGCAAAATCGGGAAAACCTACAGTGCTCCCGAACAGCAAATATGACCGGAAAGTCTGATTGAGCAGGCGCACGGTTACAAAGGGCGCGATGTCCATTCCGGTAGGATTGCCTGCATAGCCCAGCCCGGACCCAGAGTAATCGATTGCGATATCTGCCAGTGCCACCCTCGGGTAAATGTTCTTCACACGGCCCGCGACGCGATTGAAGGAAGTGGTATCGAGCGTCAGCGTCCCGTCGAGACAGGTCCCGCTGACGCAAGTGCAACCGGTCGAGCGGCAGGTGATCTTTCCGAACGCGCTAGCGGGAATGCGATCCCCCTGATTGATAAGGACCCCCCCAACGGTTCTTCCAGTATAAGTATATGTCGCAAGCTCGGTCACGAGTGGATCGGTTACCACTGCGGCACGCGCGCCGACCTGGGATGCCTTTTCGCCTTGGTTGAACAGGTAGGCATACCGCCCTGCATCGATGATCGCGATGACGAAGAGGATGAAGATGGGCAGGATCAGAGCGAACTCCGCCGCGCCTGCGCCCCTCTGATCGCGCCAGAAGGCCTTGAAGAAACGAACCAACCTCATATGCCCATCACCGCGGCTTGCTGGGTGGCGTAGAGTTCGTAGGAATTGGTCAGGAAACCGAGGCCGTGGAACAGCGAGGGGAAATTCACCCGCGCGCTGACCGTGACGACCGGCGCATTCGGTTCGTCCCGATAGATGCCCGTCCGCAATGCGGTCGTCGGGCAATTGACGGCCACGGTCACATTCGAATTTACCCAGCCGAAGACCCGGGTCGTGCCACCCGAGGGTTGGCCAGTCCTGGTTACTTCCTTGATCGCCGTTTCGGTTGCGCTGGGGAGCGTGTATCCTGCCGTGCAATTGATATCGACGAAGCTCTGGCGCGCAGCGAAGCGCGCCCCGTCGCGCACACCCTTCACCACCTGGTGCTGGTTGTAGAAATAGTAGCCCATCTCGACGGCTCCGAAGACCATCAGAATCAGAAGTGGCAGCAGCAGCGCCATTTCGCCGGCAGCCGCACCGCGCTCGCAACGGACAAAGGCGCGCATGATGCTCACCTGATCAGGTACGGGACATCGCGGCGGATGACCGTCCCTGCAGTTTCGCCACGCGAACCCGAGGCCGTCTTGCCGATGATTTCGGCGTAGATCTCGTCCTTCTGGGTGTAGTTGGCGTTGCCTGGTCGGCTACGGTTGAGCGAAGGTTCGACCAGGAACACGTCCATGAACTCCACAACCGGTACCGACCGCGAATTGCCTTTCACGTCGAGCGCCTTGCAATTGATGACCGCGACGGACAGGCGGCGACGGTCGGCCACCGTTGAAGTCGGCACGACGCCCGCTCCGAAGCCCTTGCGAGGACTGCACTGCGGCGTTCCGTATGCCGAGTTCGAATTGGGGCCGCCAAGCACTCTGACACCATCGACTACGGTTCCGCGCTTCTCAATTTCCCAGAGGTAGACTTCGTAGCGCGTCGGGAAACGGCAGCGGGCCGGTGTGCCACTGCAACCGCTTAGTGTAAGACCCGTGTTGGTCTGCCATTCGGCTTCCGACCAATAGCCGGTTAGGCCGTCCTCGGTGCGCCGGTAGTGCGTCGCGAAATAGGCGTTGCGATCCCAAAATCCGTCGCCGACCGGCCCGGTGCAGGCCTTGGTGTTCATCGCATGGCAGACATCGCGCGGATGACCCATCGATGTCGGGATGTTCGCTGCACTTGAGAGATCGAGAGCATTGTTCGAGCCCGGGAGGTACTTCGTTCCCGTTGTCTCGTGCCAGCCGTTGTTGTGGTCCTTGCACGAGTTCGTGTCAGTAAAGACATCAGTGTGCACGACGTCCTTCTGGACGTTGATCGACGCGGGGCAATTGCCGCCGGTCGGGCAGGACACGTCGCCATTGTAGATGTCGAAGCGCGTATTCATGGAATCACTGACGTCGGTCTTGTTACCGGTGTCGGTATCCACCGCGTCGTTCGCGGATTTCGATACGCATTCACCCGGAGGCGTATCCCAGCCCAGCGCCTTGCGCAGGTCCGGCGTACCGCCGCCCGTACCGGGGATCGTATCGAGGAAGCCGAAATTGCCTGGCGCCCATGAACCGCCGCCGCCCGACGCCCCGCCTTTGAGGAAGAGGCCCATGCCGCGGTAATTGTCGGCGTTGAATGGGAGGCTCTTGTCGGTGTTGGTGGTGGGCTCACTGGGGTTGCAGATCATCAAGGGCGGAGTGCGACACAGGGCAGCGCCGATCCCGGCGACTGCTTCGCCCGACAAAGTGTTTTCGAACCATCCGACGACCGGAGTGAGCGCGTATTTGGCCTTGCGGTCCTCCACCTTCACGCGAATGAAATTCGCCTTGGCGTCCGACGCTGCAAGTGTTGTGTCCAACCGGTTGGTATCGGCTTCGGCCTGGGCCAGCGTCTCGTAAAAGAACACGCCTGTGCCGGCCACCGGGATGTCGACGGTCATCGTGTCACCGTCGTTTCCGAACACCGTCAGGTTTGTAACGAGGCCATTGCGTGCAACGGCGATCGCTCGATTGATGGAACCGGTGGTCTGGTCGAGCTGCGTTGCACCTGCGAGTGCAGCCTGGTCAGCAGCATTCTGGAGTTCGGTGTCGAGCGCCGCCATGCGAGCGTAATCGAAACCTATGCCCGCAGCCCCTACAAGCGCAGGGAGCATAAGCGCGTAGAGGGCGGCACTCGCGCCGCTCTCGTCACTCCAGAACTTCCCCAACCAGGTCATACATGCCTCACATCACGCTCAGTTTGGGCCCGAACCCTCGGTCGTGCTTATGGTCTCGGGCTGCTTCACGGCATCCTTGCGATACCGTTCGACAGCCTGCGCGGCGTGATCGCCACTTGTTACCATATCGTCTTCGTAAACGGGATCGGGATTGACGACCTGCGCCATCATAGTCTGGCGATTGGCTTCACCAAAAGCAGCATCGCCCGGACGGTCGAAAACCGCATTGTCCGCGCACGCTGCTGCAAGCGGCAGTACCGAGATCGCAAGGGTGAAACGAAGAACCTTAGTAGTCATAGTCTTCACCCTCCTTGACGACCACGGGTGCCTTGGGCGCTGCAAGTTCGCTCGCCGGCACCGGATCGTATGCTTCGCCCGACAGGATTGTCTTGAGCGCATCCGGATCATGCACGCGGTCTGTGGGCAGCTTTACCTGCGAAGGCTTGATCGGCTTCACCAGCCGCGGCGTAACCACGATCAGCAGTTCGGTTTCACCCTTCTGGAACTGGGTCGAGCGGAACAGCGCACCCAGGATAGGGATGTTACCAAGCAATGGGACCTGGTTGACCGTGGTTTTGAAATCTTGCTGCAGCAGGCCCGCAATCGCGAAACTTTCACCATCGCGAAGTTCGAGCGTGGTCGACGCGCGACGGGTCTGCAAGCCAGGAATGCTGATACCATTAAGCTGGATCGAAGCCGCGGGATCGATCGAACTGACTTCGGGCTCAACAATCATGTTGATGACGCCATCACCTAGCACGGTCGGCGTAAAGCCGAGACTGACACCAAACGGCTTGAACTCGATCGAGATGCCGTTGTTGCCGCCGTTACCGGCGCCGCCGCCACCTCCGCCGCCGCTTTGGACGACGGGAATGGGAAATTCACCGCCTGCAAGGAAAGAGGCCCTTTCGCCTGACAAGGCGACGAGCGTCGGTTCGGCCAGGGTTTTGGCGAAACCCTTGTCCTCAAGGGCGTTGAGGTAGCCGTTGAAATCAATTCCGAGTGCGCTGAACGCACCGCCGATCACACCGAAGCTGTCCTGGATTGCAGAGAAGCGAAGGACATCGACCGGATTGGTGAGCGTTCCGGGTGTAAGACCGGCGCCCGGACCGCTAACCGAACCGAAATCACCGCCCCGGTCGATACCGAAACCGCGCACGCCGACATCTTCACCGATCGAGCGGTTGACCTCGGCAAACTTGACCTCGAGCATGACCTGCTGGCTGCTGCCCAGGCTGATCATGTTGACGACGTTCTCGCCGGCATAGGTCCTCGCAAGCAGGACTGCGCGATCGATTGCACCGGGATCATTGGCAAGGCCGGTCAGGACCAGCGCATTGCCCGAGATATGTGCGTCGATCTGGCTACCCGGGATCAACTGCGAGACCTGGGTGCGGAACGCTTCCGAATCCGGGCCCACCGAAATATCCATAACGGAGAGCACACGGCCACGCGCATCATAGAGCGTCAGGCTGGTGGTTCCCATGCCCTTGCCCAGCACGTACAGCGAATTCTCGGTAAGAGCGACGATATCGGCAATCTCGGCATTGCCGATCAGCGCTTTGGCAATCGCCCGGTCGGCTGTGACCACCTGGCTTTTGTTAAGTGGGATTTCCAACGTTCCGGCATGGATGCCCCCGCCGGCATATTGCTGCGCCTGCGCAGGAACCGAAGCGATGAGAGCGAGGGGTAGGGCTGCGGCGCAAAGCGCGCGTCCGATGAAAGTCTTAGTTGCCACGGTTCACCTCCTGGCGAGCACCCTCGGTGCCGCGGTAAATTACCATCGACGGGCCGCCGTAACTGGGAACGAAGGTCGTCGTTCCCGAAGCAGCAGGGCCGCTCGGAGCGCGGTAGGGAGCGGCGCGCGGCGCCGGGGTGCCACCTCCACCACCCCCGGTACTGCGCTGCGAATAGCGGATCGCACCACCGGGAAGATCGCGGGTCGTGACGACGCGGGTGGCACCGACAGTCTGGTTCTCGACGTTGCGCAGCGCCAGGCTCAGGCGACCGCTCTCGACAGCGAGGGTCAGCTTCTGGGCATTGTCCTGGTCGACCAGCAGGGTCGCCATCTTGAGCTCCTGAGGTTCTGTGCTGCTTTCCGATGCGCGGCGGTCAATCGCGATGACCTGGACGTTCTCGAGAATCACCGAAGTCATCTTCTCGTCGTTGCCGCCGGGAATGGTACGCGTCATGAGCACGTCGACCGCATCGCCCGGAGTGACGAAACCGGCGACGCCGGCCACTTCGTTCACGGGGATGGTGACGGCTCGCATGTCGTCGGGAATGTTTTCCGAAAGGATCGCGCGTTCGGAGATGCGCGACTGGAGAATGGGTTCGCCCTGGGCGATCGGACGGATCGCAACGTCGCGGCCGGCAAAGCGGGCCATATCGGTGAAAGCTCCGGCCGGAACTGATTGGGCCGGCCAGTTCACCAGGCGGACATTGTCGGGCGTGAGCGGGGATCCGAAGTCGAGGTCCTGCGACGCCACAGCGATGCGAACCAGTTGCTGTTCCTCAGCAACGCGTTCCTGCTGTTCTTCGACACCGGAGAAATAGGCATTGGCGAGATAGACAGCGATAAGCCCCAGGACCACTGCCACGCCGATGATGATCAAATTGCGCCGTTCCATCGCGCATCCCCCTCAAGCTGCCCCTTCAAACGCAGTATACCGGCCCTTCCCGCAATCAGGGAAGGGCCGGTAACCTTACTGGCTAATTAGCCGCAGACGCCGCCAGCATTGACAGTACGCGACGAGGTAATGCAGTTGCCGGCCGTGCTCATCGCACCCGAAATCGAGGTGGCGAGGAAGCGAGCGCCGAGGATGATTGCAATACCGACCATGACGAGGATCAGGGCGTATTCGGCAGCCGAAGCGCCCGATTCGTCAGCAACGAAGTTCTTGATGAAGTTGGTCATGATTCAAATCCTTGTGTGAAGTTCGAAAAAACCGATTGGCAGTGATCAGCCGCAAACGCCGCCAGCGTTAACGGTGCGCGAGCTGGTGATGCAGTCGCCGGCCGTGCTCATCGCACCCGAAATCGAGGTGGCGAGGAAGCGCGCGCCGAGAATGATCGCAATGCCGACCATCACAAGGATGAGAGCGTATTCGGCAGCCGAAGCGCCGGATTCGTCAGCGACGAAGTTCTTGATGAAGTTGGTCATGATACAAATACCCTAGTCCAAGCGGGGACGTGTCCCCCTCATTTCACAAAAGGCTCCGGCATCTATTTCCGGCTTGCCCTTGTCCGTGCGGGTATTTCTGGAACCGGCGCGACCGTTTTCTATTTTTAACCGACGGTTACGCCGGTCCAAGAAACGCCTGTTCCCTCACGGAACGATTAAATCATCACCAACAGTGTAACCTACGTCAACGTTTCGGTAACCCATTTAATTTTTCTCCGAAAAACAGTGATTTATGGAAAAATGCGTTGCCAGTGTTGGTTAATTGCAACGATTCTGATTTGGCTACTGGCTGCACCATAACCCTCGGGAATCCGTGGGATTCTGCGAGTCAAACCGCGAGTCACTGCAGTTGCCGCAAAGGAAACCAAAATCGCCGATTGGTGTTGAATGGTCGAAATGGTATCAAAACGGCACAGATTGCAGTTCATTGCGCGCGCTTCGCGCAGCTTCGATCGCAAGACCCGTGTCCTCGTCAGCAAGCTCCGCCCCACCATCGAAAGCGCAATCCCCTGGTGGATCGTAACTTGGCTTGTCCTGTCGGCATGGAAGGTGTCCGGCGCCCTGGGTGAGGGGCCCTCGGGATCTGATGTTGCTTACACCGTGCTTCCCTATCTGCTCATCGCCCTCGCCCCTGTCGTAGCCCTGCGGTTGGCCGAGAGCGCTTTTACTGACCGATCCACGGCGTGGACACCGCGCACGCGCCTCGCCCGAATCGGTCGCTGGCGCGATGTCGCGGTGGAGACCGCCCGCGAGCACCGCCTGTTCGGGCCGGTTGGATTTCTCGCCTCGCTCACGATCGGCATGCTGCTCAACGTCGTATTGCGCAGCGGCGAGTTCCTCCTGGCAGTGCCCGCCATAGGTACCGCAGCACCAGACTGGGCCCGCGCCCTGTTCCTTTCCATGGCGTTCGAGACCATGGCGATGAACTTCCTCTACATGGTCTGCTTCGTCATGGCCCTGCGCGCGGTCCCCGCTTTCCCGCGCATGCTGGTGGCAACGTGGATTGTCGACCTTGCCTTCCAGCTGCGTACCGCGACCATAGTCGGTTCACACGAAGCGCTTCCACCCGACGTCGCGATCGCTCTGACCGGAGTATTGCAGGGCAATGTCCAGAAGGTCTGCATCAGCATCTTCATCTGGCTGCCTTATCTCCTTCTGTCGAAGCGGGTGAACCTGACCTACCGTCATCGCCTCGCGCGCTGAGCCCCGCTCTACCCCGCCTGCCCCCTCGCCTGCCCGATGGGCTTATGCTAGACGGCAGCTTGCGAAGAAGCTGGAGGGCAGCGGGAAGTCATGGTGCTCACGCACGGACGCAAGCGGTTGATTTTGAGCGGTGCTGCCGTGCTGGCAGCGCTTGCCGTCAGCCTGCCTCTCCTTCCGCGCCTGCAGACAATTGCCGCCCCGTATACCGGCGTGATGCGCGTCGTGCTCCCCACCTATACCAGGATTACCCTGCCGGGTGTCGGCGAAGGGGACGTGGTAGATACGACACTCGCCGATCCCCAAGCCATCGAGGATACGGCGGCCCTTGCCGTGGAGGAGGCCAGCCTTGCACCGCAAGCCGACGCAGGGTCCCGCCCGACCGTGCTGCCCAAGATCGCGCCGGGGAACATCATCCCGGTCAAGTTCGATATCGAGAGCCCGGGCCTTGGCGACGAGGTGGTGGGCGGCGACGAGATCGTCGTGCGCAAGAGCGTCCGGCTCGGCTCGCGCGACCTTGGCAAACTGCCGATCCATGTCGATTCGCGCTCGCGCCTGCTGATCCGGCCAAGTGACCTAAGGTCGGTCCTCGCGAACGCAGGACAGGAAGACAAATTTCGCGAAGGTTCGGGCTCCAACGAGCTGCGCACGCTTGGCGATCTGCGCAAGGACGGTGTCGACCTGCGCTATGACCCTACCAGCGACAGCGTGGTCCTGACGATCGGCTGAGCGCGCCTTAGCGCGAGGAAAACGGATTTGTCGGCTGGCCGGAAACGCGCGTCTCGTAATGGAGATGCGGCCCGGTCGATCGACCCGTCGACCCGACGTAGCCGATCACCTGCCCCTTCACGACGGCCTGTCCGGGCCTGACTGCAATGGCCGACAGGTGCGCGTAACGCGTCTCGACCGAGCCGCCGTGAGCAATCGATACGAGAATACCGTAGCCGCCCGCCCAGCCGGCGCGCGAAATCTGGCCCGAGCCCGTCGCGGTGACCGGTGATCCGTAAGGTGCGGCAAGGTCGACCCCAGCATGGAACCGCGTCCCGCCCAATGTCGGATGGTAGCGCATCCCGAAGCCGCTGGTGAGGCGGGCCCCCGACATGGGCAGTCCGCCGGGCATGCCGCCGATGATCTTGCCCGGTAATGTCTTCGGCACAGGCTCGATGTCACGTCCGGCGAGGTCGACGGCGCGACCGAAGTGGATCACCGGAGCCCCGGCCTCATCTTCGAGCGAAAGGTCTCCGTAATCCTCGAGAAGTTCGTCGGCCTGCATATTGGCAATGCTCGCCGCAGCAACATTTACAGCGACGTCGCCATCGCCATCGGCCTGCGCGCCGGTTGCCGCAAAAGCGACACCGGCAGCCATGACCAGCAATGAGATTCGCGTTGCCGACACCCCAGGCCCTCCCCGAGTCTTGGCTGCGACATATCACGCGAGCGACGGTTACGCGAATCGCAACCGCATGGAGTGCCGCAATGGCACTGTCACACCAATCGCTCGATCTAATTGAAATCGATGGAAATAGAGACCTGTCCAGGATCGATTCCTGCGGCTTGCGCGATCATGCGCCGCGCTTCGGCCACCGTCATGGCCAAGGTCGCATTGCTGGCGGCACGGGAAACCGACACGCCTCTGCCCGATCCCCGCTCGCCGTATAGCAATTCGGCTTCGGCCACCCCGAAAACATCGGAAATCCGTATGATCGCGTCGTGTCGCGGGCGTGATTTGCCCGTCTCCCACTTCCACAAGGTCGGCTTGGTTACACCGACGAGGCTCGCCAACTCCTCCATCGTGTGTGGCGAGTCCATGCGCAGTCGGCGAAGCCGGTCGCCGAGCGTTTCAGTACCGCTCTCCACGGCACCCACCTCCGGCAAGTCGCGCGGCGGATGGGCGCGCAGCAGGTTCGCACCCAGTTCCGCCCGTGAAAGCGATTGTTCGAACCGGCAACCGTAAAGACGCCCTGTGTGCCACATGATCCGTGCCCAATGCTCTTCACCATCGGCAAGCACGACTGCGACCGGTTCGTCGAGATCGAGCGATGCGCTGGTACTCATCAGGAGGCCGCTTGCCGACAGGTCGAGGATTTCGACCCCGCTTGACCCGTCACCCTGCGCCGCGCTGGCGGTCAGGAAAATCCGCCGCCGCTCCTCGCTGCGGCCATCCGCGACGCTGGCCTTGTCCTCGATGCGACCCTTCATTCCCGAATCCTCTGAACGCGGCTTTCCTACACCGCCCTTGACACACGATCGTGCGCATCCACCGGTTAAGGACCGGTATCCTCCGGTTTCCATTTGAGGGCAGCCCCCGTGTCGTGTGACCCGATAGCCGCGCCGTTCGGCCAATCGCTCGGGTTGCGACCATGCAAGCTTTTTCCCGCTCGCACCTTCGCCTATCCGGGCCGGCTGCATGACGCACGACCACGCCCTGAAACCCCTGCCTATCGGCAGTGACGGCTGGCGCGACGAGATCCGCGCGACCTTCAGGCTCGCCTGGCCGCTGGCGCTTGCCAACCTGCTGCAGATGCTCGTGCATGCGGTCGACGTGATCTTCGTAGCGCGCCTGGGGGAACGCGAGCTGGCAGCTTCGGCATTGGGCATTTCCGTCTTCGGCCTCACCATGTGGGCTTTCACCGGACTTGTCGGCATGGTCGCGGCGCTGATTGCCGAGGAGCTGGGCCGCCGCCGCCATTCGGTGCGCGAAGTGCGCCGATCGGTCCGCATGGGCCTGTGGCTGGCGGTCGCCACCGGCCTCGTCGGGATGGGCATCTGCCTGCTTGGCGAGCGGTTGATGATCGCGACCGGTCAGGAGCCGCAGATTGCCGCACAAACCGACATGTTCCTTCAGGTCATCATGTTCGCGATGATCCCCATGATCGGATCGGCAGTGCTGCGCAGTTTCGTTTCCGCTTTGGGCCGGCCGGTCTTCGCAACAGCGATAACCGGAGTTGCCCTCATCGCCAGCCTGATCGGCAACTACGCTTTTGTCTTCGGTCATTTCGGCGCCCCGGCGATGGGGCTGAAGGGCTCGGCGCTGGCCAGCGTGGTCACTGCCTTGGTCCAGTTCTCGAGTTACGTGGTCGCGGTCCACTGGGACCGGCGCCTGCGGCGCTATCGTATCTTCGGCAATTGGTGGCGGCCAGAATGGGACCGGCTGCGCGAGCTGGTCCGGCTGGGCAGCCCGGTCATGGTCATCATCATCGCCGAGGCGGGCCTGTTCAGCGCGGCCGCACTGCTGATGGGACGGATCGGCGCGTCCGAGCTTGCGGGCCACACGGTTGCATTGCAGGTCGCCGCGCTCGCCTTCCAGATACCCTTCGGTATCGGCCAGGCGGCGACCATCCGCGTCGGCTATCACTATGGCGCGCGCGACAGGGTTGCCATGGGACGCGCCGGCTGGGTCGGTATCGTAATGGGTGGCGGGTTCATGTGTACGACGGCCGCGGCGATGATCCTCGCACCGCTCACCCTGCTGCGGATTTACGTCGATCCCGCGGCACCGCAGAACGCGGCCATGGTCGGCTTCGCCGTGCAATACATGGTCGTCGCCGCCGCCTTCCAGCTTTTCGACGGCGTGCAGGCCGTGGCCGCAGGTTCGCTTCGCGGGCTGCAGGACACGCGCATGCCGATGCTGATCGCGGTCTTCAGCTACTGGGTCCCGGGGCTTGGCATTTCGCTATGGCTCGGCTTCTACACACCGCTCGAGGGGACCGGCGTGTGGATCGGGCTTGCCACGGGCCTCGTCTTCGCGGCGAGCCTCCTGACCTGGCGCTGGGCACGGCGCGACAGGCTGGGACTTACGGCGACCTGAGCCGACCCACGCCAGCCACGCCTCACCCCGCCTCCGGCAACTTTTTTCCGTTCCGACCCGTTGACTCGGCGAAGCGCCGCTCCCAAATGCGCCGCGCTGGCACTCTCACCCAGTGAGTGCCAATCATCGTTTCACACTCTTAGAAGAGAGGTCATCATCATGGCATTTCGTCCGCTGCACGACCGCGTTCTGGTCCGTCGCATCGAAGCCGAAGAAAAGACCGCCGGCGGGATCATCATTCCCGACAGCGCCAAGGAAAAGCCGAGCGAAGGCGAAGTCGTCGCTGTCGGTTCTGGCGCCCGTAGCGAAAACGGCACCGTCACCCCTTGCGACGTCAAGGCCGGCGACCGCGTGCTGTTCGGCAAGTGGTCCGGCACCGAAGTGAAGATCGACGGCGAAGACCTGCTGATCATGAAGGAAAGCGACATCATGGGGATCATCGGCTGATAGCCCCCTCACGAATGTACTTCCTCAACTAACACCGAATTCCAGGAGAAACACCAATGGCAGCCAAGGACGTAAAGTTCGGCCGCGACGCGCGCGAAGGCATCCTGCGCGGCGTCGACACCCTCGCCAATGCCGTCAAGGTCACGCTGGGCCCCAAGGGCCGCAACGTCGTGATCGACAAGAGCTTCGGCGCACCCCGCATCACCAAGGACGGCGTCACCGTCGCCAAGGAAATCGAACTGAAGGACAAGTTCGAGAACATGGGCGCGCAGATGATCAAGGAAGTCGCCAGCAAGGCGAACGACACTGCGGGTGACGGCACCACCACCGCCACCGTTCTGGCCCAGGCCATCGTCAACGAAGGCATGAAGTCGGTTGCCGCCGGCATGAACCCGATGGACCTCAAGCGCGGCATCGACCTCGCTGTCGAGAAGGTCGTCGAGAACCTCAAGAGCCGCTCGAAGGACGTCGCCGGGTCGAGCGAAATCGCCCAGGTCGGCATCATTTCCGCCAATGGCGACCGTGAAGTCGGCGAGAAGATCGCCGAAGCCATGGAAAAGGTCGGCAAGGAAGGCGTGATCACCGTGGAAGAGGCCAAGGGTCTCGAATTCGAACTCGATGTCGTCGAAGGCATGCAGTTCGACCGCGGCTACCTCTCGCCCTACTTCATCACCAATCCGGAGAAGATGACGGTCGAACTCGAGAACCCGTACATCCTCATCCACGAGAAGAAGCTGTCGAACCTCCAGGCGATGCTGCCGGTGCTCGAAGCCGCGGTCCAGTCGGGCCGTCCGCTGCTGATCATCGCGGAAGACATCGAAGGCGAAGCGCTGGCCACCCTCGTGGTCAACAAGCTGCGCGGTGGCCTCAAGGTCGCGGCAGTGAAGGCACCGGGCTTCGGCGATCGCCGCAAGGCCATGCTGCAGGACATCGCCATCCTGACCAAGGGCGAGATGATCAGCGAAGACCTCGGCATCAAGCTCGAGAACGTCACGCTGAACATGCTCGGCCAGGCCAAGAAGGTCACCATCGACAAGGATAACACGACCATCGTCGACGGTGCCGGTGAAGCGGACGACATCAAGGCCCGCGTCGGCGAAATCCGCACCCAGATCGACAACACCTCGAGCGATTACGACCGCGAGAAGCTCCAGGAGCGTCTCGCCAAGCTCGCCGGCGGCGTTGCCGTGATCAAGGTCGGCGGTGCGACCGAAGTCGAGGTGAAGGAACGCAAGGACCGCGTCGACGACGCGCTGCACGCAACCCGCGCAGCCGTTGAAGAAGGCATCGTCCCGGGCGGCGGTACCGCCCTGCTCTACGCGACCAAGGCGCTTGACGGCCTGACCGGCGCGAACGACGACCAGACCCGCGGCATCGACATCATCCGTCGTGCCATCCAGGCTCCGGTTCGCCAGATCGCGACCAACGCCGGCCACGACGGTGCGGTCATCTCGGGCAAGCTGATGGACGCCAATGACGATTCGCTCGGCTTCAACGCCGCGACCGACACCTACGAGAACCTCGTGGCTGCCGGCGTCATCGACCCGACCAAGGTCGTCCGCACCGCGCTGCAGGACGCAGCTTCGGTTGCCGGCCTGCTGATCACCACCGAAGCAGCCATCACCGAAAAGCCGGAAGACAAGCCGGCCCCGGCGATGCCCGACATGGGTGGCATGGGCGGCATGGGCTTCTAAGCCCGTCCAACCTACCGGACAAAGGGAAGGCCCGGCGGAGCGATCCGCCGGGCCTTTTTTGATATCTGCGAAGTTCTATGCCGCCAGCCGGGCGGGTAGCGGAGCCCGATCAGCTTCGGCAAAGATGCTCGGCTTGAGCCAGTTCCTGAGGTTGCGGACGAGCGAAGGCTCGCCTTCGATCAGAAGGTCACCGGCATCCATCGCCTCGCGATAGGTCCGATCACCCATCCACACATCGTGCATCGTACGCAGGGTGCAGGTAACGTAGACGCTGACATCGCGGCCCGGATCGGAAATGCAGGTGTCCACCCCGTCCTGTTTTACCAGAAGCCACCAGTTCTGCTGTTCGGTCAGGTCACGGAACTTGAATTGGATGATGCTTTCCTTGCCGGGAATCATCGCGGGATCGATGCTCCGTTCGAGGTAGAGCATCAGCAATTCGACATCGAGGTCCGCGTCGACAACATTGTGACGCGCCCATAGCAGCCCCCATTCACCGAGGTTCACGATCAGCGGAAGCAAGGCTTCACAGGCAGGTGTGGGGAAGTATTCATAACCACGCTGTCCCGGAATTTTCCGGCGCACCAGCATGCCTTCCTGCTCCAGGAACTTCAGTCGCGCGGTCAGCAATGCTGGCGAAATGTCGCCCAGGCCGCGCTGGATCTGGTTGAACCTCCGGCCCCCGCAGAGCAGCTCGCGCACGATCAGGATCGTCCAGCGTTCTCCAAGGATTTCAACGGCTTTGGATATGGGACAGAACTGTCCGTACTGCATGCGTGCTCTCCCGTAGCGTCCACATGCGACCCTGCTTATTTCCGGAACTGTAGCAGCTTTCTTCAGAATTTGTAGCACGCAGCTTCATTCGCTGAACTCAACTGAGCGCCAGCTTGCGGGCAAAAGCATTCCTGTCGCCGGGGCAGTTCCCGGCCAAACCAACCAGAAGGAAATGCACATGCCTCTCGTAACCATCGACGTAATTAAGAACGTTTTCACCGCCGAGCAGAAGCAGGAGATCATCAGCAAGGTCACCGAGACCATGGTGTCGATCGAAGGCGAAGCCCTGCGCCCGGTCACCTGGGTCCGGATCATGGAAGTCGAACAGGGCGACTGGGGAATTGGCGGCCAGTTGCTCAAGGCGGCCGACGTCCAGGCAATGGCCCGACAGCCTGAACCGGCCTGATTATGGCGTAAACGAAGTGGGCCCGACGGAGCGATCCGCCGGGCCCATCTTGTTGCCTCATTGCTGTCGGGGCGGTCAGCCGCCCTTACGGCTTGCCTCGGCTGCGGCGACCAGTTCCGCGGGCCAAGAGACCTGGGTCTGGGTCTGCGGGTTGAAGATATCGCCCGGATAGATCGCGCCTTCCGCAGCGGCGATTTCCTCCTTGGTCAGATACTCGCCCGGTTCGAGAGCGAACACGTCGATTCCGCGGGCGATCTCGGTCGCGTAGATGCGTCCCTTGTACCAGTATGCCGACCAGTAACCGCCCAGTACCATCTGGTCTGCCGCGATCGGGCCACGGTCGAAATAGGCGATCTCGTGGATGTTGGCGGGATCGGTGAAGTCGATCACGCTGATGCCGCCCTGGTACCAGGCCTGGACGAAGATGTCGCGCCCCGGCACCGGGATGATCGAGCCGTTGTGTGCGACGCAGTTCTCCTTGTCGCTCTGCGGCGCAGGCAGTTTGTAGGTGCCGCGATAGACCAGCTTGCCGTTCTCGATGCCGTAGAAGGCGTCGGCGCCCCAGTTGGTGGGGTCGCCAGCCTGGCAACGCGGACGGCCACCACCGCCCCATTCGTCGGTGAAGAGGACCTTGGTCCCGTCATTGTTGAACGTCGCCGAGTGCCAGTAGGCAAAGCCCTTGTCGGTCACATCATCGATACGCTTCGGCTTCAACGGATCTGACACGTCGAGGATGATACCGTTGCCCGAACAGGCGCCTGCCGCCAGCTTTTTGCCGGGGAAGACAGTGATGTCGTGGCACTGGTTGGTTTCGTTGGTATCCTGCGTACCCTCGCCATGGTCGCCGCCACGCCACAGGCCCGCGATCTGCCCGCCAGTGGCGAAGACGCGGGGGCGGTCGACAATGCGCGCCGCTGCAGGATTGCCAACCGGCACCTCGATCACGTCGATCGAGAACAGCGCGGTGTTGTCGCCCGGCAGGTCGGTGCAGCTCGACAATTCCTCGGTCCGGCGCACACCGCCGGTTCCTGAGGCATAGATCACCAGTCGCTTGTCGTCCGTGCTGACGATCGAATGCGTGTGGCTGCCGCGGCAGGTCTGCACCTGGCCCACTTGGCGCGGAGCCGCCGGGTCGGAAATGTCGAAGATGCGAAGGCCACGGAACCGTTCGGCGGTCGCGCGCTGCATGTTGCCTTGCAGACCACAATCGACACGACCACGGCCTTCTTCAACGCTCATGATGAGAAGCTTGCCCGCGATCGAGACATCGCCCTGACCGCCCGGACAAACAACCGAGCTGACGAGCCCCGGAATGCCGTCAGTACCCAGCCGGTAGATATTGAAGCCGTGGTAATTGCCCGCGACCAGCATGTCGCCGGAAAACGCCATGTCGGTGTTGGCGAAATCCAGCATCGAACCGCGATCGACCAGCTTGGGCTTCTCGGGTTCCTTCTCGTCCTCGGCGAGGGCCATGGGATCGTTGGGATCGACCGCCTTATCTTCTTTCTTCTCGGCAGGCTTGGCGTCCTTAGTCCCCTTGGCCTCAGCTTCCTTCTCTTCCTTGGACTTGGCGGCCGGAAGTGCGAGGCCGGCGGGATTGGTGGGATCGTAGAAGCCGGCAGGCTTTTCAAGGCTGGCGAGCTTCTTCAGTCCCTTGATAGCTTCGCCGCCATCGCGAAAACCGGCCTTGAGGGTCGCGCGCGGATCCGCAGACAGGGTGGCAAGCCGTTTATTCATGCGGGTGATTTCGGCCTTCTGGTCGCTTACCACGTCGCCGGTGAACTGGTTCATTTCGGGGTCCGAAGCCGTGCCATACCAGTTAAGCAGGTTCTCGGTCATATCGACCGCGCCGCGGTGGTGCGCGATCATCAGCTGGAGAAACATGCGATCGAACGCCACACCCTCAGAGGCAGCCAAGGCAGCCATCTGCGCCGGTGTCGCCATGCCCTCCATGACGACCATGCCCTTGCCTGCCGACGGCATGTCGTGGCCCATATGGGAATGGTCCATCGGTGCGTCCTTGCCCATGCCGGGCGCTTCGGTCGTCTCGCCGCGGCTGGTGAGCCACTCGGTCATGAACTTCATTTCATCGGCCTGACTCGCATTGATGCGACGGGCGATACGGCGAATGTCGGGATTGGTCGTCCGTGCCTCTACCAGCGCGGTCATTTCGGTCGCCTGGCGGTGGTGGACGATCATGTGCTGCATGTATGCGACGTCGCCAGGCGAATATCGCATGTCGGCCAGCTTGATCGCTTCCGCCGGGGTCAGGGCTTTGACCGGCTCGCCCGGAGCACCCGGCTGAACGATGGGCACGCTCTCCGCAAGCGCAACGCTGGAAGTCGTAAGCAGAAGGCTGGCGGCAAGCGCCCGCAGCGAGTTTGTCATTATGTCAGTCCCCAAAGTTGAAATCGGATTAGGCTGTCATCGTGGTCCCTGCGTCAAGCAGTCGTTCTGCGAACGACTTGTGACGGACCACCAATGGCTTAGCCATACTTGCCGCGCTTGGGCCCCAGGTAGCCGAACAGGTATGCCCCGACCTTGCGCATCTGGATTTCCTCCGCGCCCTCGGTGATCCGGTAGCGGCGGTGATGGCGGTAGATATGCTCGAACGGCTTGTGCCGCGAATAGCCGATCCCGCCGTGCACCTGCATCGCCCGGTCGGCCGCCTGACAGACCAGTCGGTTGGCGTAGTAGTTGCACATGCTGACCTTGTCGGAGATCGTCTTCTCGATCATCTCGTGCGGCATGTTGTCCATTTCCCAGGCAGTTTTGTAGATAAGCAGGCGCAGCATCTCGCACTGGGTGGCAAGTTCCACCAGTGGGAACTGGATTGCCTGGTTGCGCGCCAGTTCCTCGCCGAAGGGCTTGCGTTCGCGTGCGTAGCGGACGCTCTCCTCGACACAGTAAGTTGCCGCACCAAGGCTCGATGCGGCCTGACGGATGCGGTTCTGGTGGACGAAGCTTTGGGCGAGCGCGAGACCACGCCCCTCGACGCCAAGGATGGCGCTGTCGGGGACCCAGACATTGTTGACCGACAGCCGTGGGTGGTCAGTCGGCATGTTGAAAGTCCACATCCACTCCTCGATTTCCAGACCGGGAGTGGGATTGGGCACGAGGAAGCAGGTTATGCCGCTGGCATCGCCGTCCTTGCCGCTGGTGCGGGCGAACATTGCGCAATGCGTCGCTACGTGCATGCCGGTGATCCACATCTTCTCGCCGTCGATGCGCCAGCCGTCGACACCGTCACGCGTTTCGCGCACGGCCTTGGTCTCCATGAAGGTGGCGTCCGAACCATGGTGTGGCTCCGTCAGGCCGAAGGCGACGCGCCGCGTCCCTTCAAAGCCGCCGAGGATGAATTCCTGCTTCTGTTCCTCGGTCCCGAAGGTCTCGAACATGGCCACGAAGGGGAAGTTGCCGACGATCGAGTGTTCATTCTGCAAGTCGTTGTGAAGCCCGAGGCCGCGCGCGGCAAAGCGATCGCGGATGACTGCCATCCACAGGTTCGAGCCGTCCTTGCCTCCGTACCTTTTCGGTGCCGAGAAACGCCAGTGACCGGCCTCGTCCGCTGCCTTGCGGGCCTGGCGCAGCAGGTCTTCCCACTCGTGGCGCGGCAGCCCCCCTTCCTCGAAATTGGTGCGCGCCCACTCGCGGCGATGGTCGAAAAACCGGATGTTGTCATCCTTGGCCACCAGCGGATCGATCTTCTGCTCAATGAAATCGACGAGCTCGGCGTAATAATCCTCGAGATCCTGCGGCACGGTGAAATCCATCAATCCTCTCCTGTCCATTTGCGCCGTGCGACAGCGAGCGCAGGGTATTTGGGCATGTCGACCCCCAGCTTGTCGAGCGTCGTGCGGCGCAAGCGGGCAAGCAATCCGGGTTCCGCAAGCGTGCGTTCGCCCTCGAGCAATGCTCGAGCCAGTTGCTCATCGGTAGCGATGACCTGCGCTGCGTAGTCACGGGCAATGATGCCCAGCGCATTGCGCGCAACGGCATGCTGGAAGCGGTCGTGACCTTCCATGCGATCCTTCACCGTTGCCAGCCACTCGGAGATTGCGGTCGCGAGCTCTCCAGCCGTGGCCTCACCGGTCGGCGGAGGAGGTGGCGACGACGCGGGCAAAGGCTTCGTCCGTTCTTCTTCGGGTGCCTCGCCCTCCAGCAGCAAGAGGAGGTCGAGTTCCTGTTCGCTGGTCCGGCGCGAGATGATCGCTCGCTCGACGGTCCGGTCCGCACCTTCACGCCATGTCCTGCCCATGCGCCAGCAGCCGAGCGCCCACCAACAGGTGCGATAGACGAGCCACCAGTGAAACCTTGCGCGGTCGACTCTGCGACCGCCAGCAGACTCATAAGCTGCAAACCAATCGTCGAGGCTGGCGAGTCCGGCGGCCGGGCGGTCTATTCGCGCAAATCGCCAAACGGTCAGGCAAGCATAGGCGAGATCTTCATGCGGGTCGCCGAGGTGCGCCAATTCCCAGTCAAGGACACCGGTCAATTGGGTGCCGGCGACGAGTACGTTGCCGAGCCGGTAGTCGCCATGGATGAGCGCGGGCTCGGTAGGCCCGGGCAGATTGTCGATCAGCCAGCGCAATGCCAGCGCGACGATCGGTCGATTGCCACCGGCCTCTTCGTACTGAGTGCGAAGGCCGGCCACTCCCTCCGCCGGGTCGAGGGTAGGCAAGCCAGTCGGCAGAGAGCCGGGATCGATGTTGTGAATGCCCGCAAGCTCACGCGCGAGCTGGCCACCCAGCGCACGCCCCTCCGCATCTCCGGAATTATCGCCGAGGATCGTCCGCGGATCGGGGGTTCCAGGAAGCGCACGCATGACAAACCCCGTTCCGAGGCCATCGGCTTCCTCCAGCTCGACCACGATCTCCGGGGCAAGGACGCCGACGGCATGAACTGCCCTGATTGCGGCCGCCTCAATATCGTGACCGATAGCGCGGCCTTCCATCATGGCTGCAGATGGTGCCCGCCTCAGGACGAAATCTTCCCCGCCCGCTGAGAAGCGCCAGCTTTCCATCGTTGCCCCACCCGTCAATCGGGTGAAGCCTGATGGCCGTTCAATTCCGACGCGCGCAAGCGCTCTCTCCAGCCCGCTCTCGATGGCGGCACCGCGTTCCTCGACTCCCATGCAGCCGATGCTTGCAGGGAAACAGTCCGCCGCTCAACCCCGGAACTGAGGGTCATGGGTTCTGACGGGTCGCTTGGCCGCAGTGAGGGCACGCTGTGCACGGTGCGCACCTGCATTTCGGTCGTGGGACTTGCCTGATATTGCCTGATGGAATCAGGTCCGGTCGCTGTAGCGACACTTCTCATCGCTTAGGCACTTGCGCCAGATTCCGTAGGGGCCTTAAGCTTCAGGTAACCATAGGGGCGGTAAATAGGTTACATGCGGACAGGGTTTTTCAGCACCATCATAGCGTCTTTCGCGATGTTGATCGCGGCTCCTGCAAGCGCTGACTCCGGCGGCAAGGCTCTTGAAGCCAATTTCGACAATGTCCTGGGGACTGAGGCCAGAACGCCGAAGTCGTTTGACGCGGTCTATGACAGCGCGCTGGAGCAGAGGATTGCCGAACTGGCCGAAGGGTCACGCGGCCGCATCGGCGTGGCAGCAATCGATCTTTCAACGGGTCAGTATGTCGGTGTGCTGGGTGACCAGCGCTTCCCCATGGCCAGCACGAGCAAGGTCGCTATTGCCGCAACTTTCCTCGAAGGCGTTGAAAAAGGCCGGTGGTCGCTGACCAGTGAGTTTCCCTTGTTGCTGCCACGCAGCTCGGCACCGTTTTCGAGCAAGGTCGCACCGGTCTACGAAGGCCAATACATGAAGGCGATCGATCTCATCGAGATCATGATTACCCGTTCCAGCAATCCCGCGACCGATGCCCTTCTCCGCGTCGTCGGTGGCCCCGAGAAAGTCAACGACTGGGTCCGGAGGCAGGGTATCAAGAATTTCAGCATCGATCGCGATATCGCTACCCTGGTGCGCGACGACGGCGAGTTTAATCCTGCGAACCATATCGACCTGCGAGACAGCGCCACGCCCAAGGCGATGGTCACCCTCCTGACGGGCCTCTATCAGGGCAAGTATCTGAGCGAGGATAGTCGCCGCGTGCTACTTGGCGCGATGAGCCGCACGCGCACAGGCAAGCGCCGCATTCCCGCTCTCATGCCGGCCAGCGTGAAAGTCAGCCACAAGACAGGCTCACTCAACAACACTTCGAGCGACATCGGCATCATCGAGACTTCAGACGGTCGCGCCATTGCTGTGGCAATCTACGTCACTGGCCAGGGCACGAGGCTGGATCGCGAAGGAAAGATCGCCCAGATCGCCCGCGCATTGCACGATGGTTATGCAGCGGAAAACCAGCGTAACTGGGCCAGCGCGAAGTACGGCGGTCGCTGAGGAAAAACTTAAAAAGTTTGATGGACATAGAAAAAGGGCGGTGCCGGATGGCACCGCCCTTTCCTGTTTCGTGACGGAAACCCGTCCGCGAAAACCCAGGTCCGATTAGTCGGCCTTGGCTTCTGCGGTGGTTTCGTCCTGCACGTCGGCTTCTACGGCTGCAGCAGCGTCGTCGGCAGCTTCAGCAGTGGTGTCAGCAGCGTCGGTAACGGCGTCACCAGCGGCTTCCATGTTTGCTTCGGTGTCGGCAGCAGCGTTCTCGACGGTTGCGTCAGCAGCGTCTTCGGTAGCTTCCGAGCAAGCGGCGAGGGTAAGAGCAGCGGCCGAAGCGGCAGCGAAAAGAGCGATCTTACGCATAGGATGAATTCCTTAGTCAGCGAGTTAAGGTGCGTTCCACGACCCAAGAGACGCTTCCCGCGCGAGCCCCGGATTCGGACCTCACGGTGCCTAAATAGTGGCGGGATTGTGGCAGAGCAAGCTTTTTTGCCCTATTTCGGCCATCATCCCACGCCTGCCCCCGAGCCAAAAACTTGCTTGTAAAGGGTTTCAGGTCAAACTCCAAAACGGCTCCCCAAGCGCTTGAGGCGCTGCTAAGCCCGCTCGCCATGGCCGAAAAACCGCATCTCTACCTCGTTGACGGGTCCGCATATATCTTTCGCGCCTATCACAGGTTGCCCCCGCTAACCGACCCCGAAGGCACGCCTGTCGGCGCCGTCTATGGCTACACCACCATGTTGTGGAAACTGGCCGACGATCTCGACAAGGCCGATGGCCCGACGCACCTCGCGGTCATCCTCGACAAGGGTTCGTACAGCTTCCGCAACGACATCTACCCGGAATACAAGGCCAACCGTCCGGAGCCGCCTGAGGACCTGCGCCCGCAGTTCCCGCTGATCCGTGATGCGACCCGCGCCTTCAGCCTGCCCTGCATCGAGGAAGAGGGCCTTGAAGCAGACGACCTTATCGCCTCCTATGCCCGCGCTGCACAGGATCGGGGCTGGAACGTCACAATCGTCTCCTCCGACAAGGACCTGATGCAGCTGGTTGGCGAGAAAGATGGCGCTCGCATCGACATGCTCGACACGATGAAGAGCGCGCGCATCTATCGCGACGAAGTGAAGGAGAAGTTCGGGGTGTATCCCGAGCTGGTCGGCGATGTGCTCGCGTTGATGGGCGACAGTGTCGACAACATCCCGGGTATTTTCGGGGTTGGGCCGAAAACTGCCTCCAAGCTCATCGACGAACACGGTTCACTGACCGCCGCGCTCGATGCTGCGCCGGACATGAAGAAGTCGAAGCTGCAGGAACGTCTGATCGAAGGTCGCGAGATGGCCGAACTCAGCCGCGTTCTCGTCACGTTGAAGGAGGATTGCGACCTTCCCGAGCCGCTCGACGATTTCAAGCTCGACGGCGTCCCTCCCGAACCGCTTGCCGCCTTCCTCGCCAAGCACGGGTTCACCAGTCTGTTGAAGCGTCTCGACGCGGGTCGTGGAAGTCCCTCCCGTCCGACCGACCTGAATCCCGCCAAGCAGGACACTGCCAGCGCGCCCGCCACCAATGGTGGAAACCGGCAAGACTTGCCCGACCTCCCGCATATCGATCGCACCAAGTACGAATGCGTTCAGACACTGGAGCGACTGGAACACTGGGTCGCTC
Organism: Qipengyuania soli; assembly: GCF_015529805.1. Classification (NCBI taxonomy): domain Bacteria; kingdom Pseudomonadati; phylum Pseudomonadota; class Alphaproteobacteria; order Sphingomonadales; family Erythrobacteraceae; genus Qipengyuania; species Qipengyuania soli. Next base: position 2,344,489 of record NZ_CP064654.1, read on the forward strand.
GCGCCAGCGCTGCGCGTGTCGTGGCCGTCGATACCGAGACCGATAGTCTCGACGCAATCCGCGCCAACCTCGTCGGCGTCAGTCTGGCGGTCGGCCCTGACGAAGCCTGCTACATCCCGCTCGCCCACGGCGGCAGCGACATGTTCTCCGACAAGCCGACACAGGTCGACAAGGCCGCCGCCCTCGCCGCTCTGAAACCGCTTCTCGAGAGCGATGCCGTCCTCAAGATCTTCCACAACGGGAAATACGATCTCAACGTTCTCGCAAGGAACGGAATAACCGTTGCCCCGATCGACGACACCATGGTCATCAGCTTCGACCTCGACGCAGGCCGCAGCCTCGACGGGATCGGTGGCGGCCACGGCATGGACGAACTCGCCGAGCGCCATTTCGGCCACTTGTGTATCGCGTTCAAGGACGTGTGTGGCTCGGGAAAGAAGGCGATCCCATTCGGCGAGGTTCCGCTGGACAAGGCCACCGAATACGCTGCCGAGGATGCGGACGTCACCTGGCGCCTCTACCAGCTGCTCAAACCCCGACTGGCTGAAGAGGGCGGAACGCGCATTTACGAGCGGGTCGATCGACCACTGGTCCCGGTTGTGGCGCAAATGGAGCGTCACGGCATCAAGGTCGACCGCGCACACCTCTCACGACTATCCGAGGAATTCGCGAAGGAAACCGCTCGTCTCGAAGGTGAAATCCACCAATTGGCAGGCGAGCCGTTCACGGTCGGCAGCCCCAAGCAACTGGGCGACATCCTGTTCGACAAGCTCGGTTACAAGGGCGGGCGCAAGGGCAAGAGTGGCCAGTATTCGACCGACCAAGCCATACTCGAGCGGCTTTCGGGCGAGGGAGCAGTGATCGCCGACAAGGTCCTTGAATGGCGCCAGCTCGCCAAGCTGAAGTCGACCTATACCGATGCCCTGCAGGAGGCGATCAATCCCGAGACCGGTCGCGTCCATACCAGCTACAGCCTCGTCGGTGCGCAGACGGGTCGCCTGTCCTCAACCGATCCGAACCTGCAGAACATCCCCATCCGTACCGAGATCGGCCGTCAGATCCGCGATGCTTTCGTAGCAGAGGAGGGCAATGTCCTGCTCGCCGCCGACTATTCGCAGATCGAGCTGCGCCTTGCTGCGCATATGGCCGATGTTCCCAGCCTCAAGGAAGCCTTCGCGGCGGGCGAAGACATTCATGCGCGCACCGCACAGGAAATGTTCGGCACAGTCGATCGCGACACGCGCGGCCGCGCAAAAACTATCAACTTTGCAATCCTTTACGGTATATCGCGCTGGGGGCTCGCCGGGCGACTCGGCGTAACGCCGGAGGAAGCACAGGCGATGATCGACACCTATTTCCAGCGCTTCCCGGGCATCCAGCGTTACATTATGGAAACGCTCGAGAGCGTGCGAGAACGCGGCTACTCCGAGACCCTGTTCGGTCGCAAGACGTGGTTCCCGCGGATTAATTCGAAGAATCCAAACGAACGCGCCGGGAGCGAACGTGCCGCGATCAACGCGCCGATCCAGGGCACAAGCGCGGATATCATCAAAAGGGCCATGGCGCGCATGATGCCCGCGCTCGACGGTGCCGGCCTCGGTCATGTACGTATGCTGCTGCAGGTGCATGACGAACTGGTCTTCGAATTGCCCGAGGGCGACGTCGCGGCCGCGAGCCCGGTGATCGAACGGGTCATGGCAGAGGCTGCACGTCCAGCCGTGGAACTCAGTGTCCCGCTGGGGGTCGAAATCGGTACCGGTCCGAGCTGGGGAGCAGCACACTGAAACGGACCATGACCTTTGCCTTGCGGGACCGCGGGTTCCGCTGGGTCAATCTGGCCCTGCTGGCCACGATTGGCGCGGCGATGCTTGCGCTCATCTTCCTGGTCTACAAGACCGTCGAGGCGGAGCGCGCGCAACGCGCGCAGGTCGAAAAGACTTCGGAGATCCTCGACCAGCTGCGCCGGATCGGCCGGGCCACTCTCAATGGCGAAACCGGACAACGCGGCTACCTCATCACGCTCGACCGGAGATACCTCGTTCCGTACGAGGCCGGCCAGGAACAGATCGACCCAGCGCTCGATCGCCTGCGCGCACTTCTTCAGGACGTCGCGACCCCACGCCAGACCGAGTTGGTGGACGAGATCGAGGCGCTTGCCCGGGCCAAGTTCCGGGAAATGGACGATAGTGTCTCCATGGTCGAGGAAGGACGCCTGCTTGATGCCCGTCGCGCTGTGCTGACCGACGAGGGTGTCGAGACCATGGAGCGACTTGCCCGCGCGATCCGTGAGATGGAAGAAATCGAGAACGGTATCCTTACCGATGCGATTGCCAACACTTCACGTTCGGAAGGACGGGTTCTTCCCTTGCTCGGCGCACTCCTGTTCCTCCTCATCCTGGCCATGATCGGCGGCGGTCGACTTGTAAGCCGCGCGGCACGGGCAGAGGCCGAAGCCGCGCAGGCAGCGGCACTGGGCGAGGCCCGCGATCGTGCAGACTTGCTTGCGCGCGAGCTCAATCACCGCGTGAAGAACCTCTTCGCCGTGGTCCTTGCCATCGTTCAGATGAGCGCCCGCGACAAGCCGGAAGCCAAGGAGGTGACGGAGAGCATAGCCCAGCGCATCCGCGCACTCCTGACAGCACACGAGGTCAGCCAGGGCGAGCTCGAGCGTCCGGTGGCATCGCTCCAGCAATTGATCGAGACTTCGCTCGCCCCCTATCGCTCGTCCAGCCAGACTGCGCAGATCGACGGTCCTGAAGTGATGCTACCCGCAAAAAGGGTCACGCCGCTTGGACTCGTGCTTCACGAACTGACCACCAATGCGGTGAAATATGGTGCATGGGCCAACGGCGGGCAGATCCTGGTCGACTGGGAAGAGCTCGACAATCGAGTGCGACTGAATTGGCGCGAGACCGGTGTGCCGGCGCAAGAGACGCCCGATCGCAAGGGCTTCGGCAGCCTGCTGATGACCAGCGCCGCGCGCCAGTTCGGAGGCAGCATCGAACGCGAATTCGGACGCGATGGTATCGTGGTCCGCATCGACCTGCCATTGGGCGATTGATCTCCGCCCTTGAAAGGCGTGGCCCGCGCCCATAGGCATGCCCGCAATGCTAGAGCGTTTTGACCCAAGGAACTGGCCCGTCTCGACCGAGGCGCTGATAGAAACACTGATTGCGTTGGGCATCGCGGTAGTCGCGGCCTGGCTCCTCCACTGGGTGCTCTTCGCCATCTTGCGGCGCGTGGTCGCCCGGTCCGAAAGCCAGATCGACGATGTCGTGCTCAATGCGGTACGTCGCCCGCTCCGGCTGGCAATGGTCGCTCTTGCCATTTCCATAGCAGCCGAGAACGAGGCGCTTGTCGGTCGTGGCTGGGACATGCTTGCCGGGTTTCTTGTTCCTGCAGTCCTGGGCTGGGTTGCCTTTGCCACGGTCAAGGGTCTCGCCAAGGGATATGCCGTGCAAATGGCAGGGGTCGACGACCTGGTGGCCCACCGCGGGCGGATGACCCGGATCGCCATCCTTTCGCGCACAGTCAGGGTGGCCATCGTCATCATCACCGTATCGCTGGTCATGCTCAATATCCCGGGCGTCCGGGATGTGGGTACGACCATGCTTGCTTCGGCAGGGCTCGCTGCCCTGGCAGTCGGCGCCGCGGCGCAGCCGGCGCTGAAGTCGTTGATCGCAGGCCTCCAGATGGCGATTACGCAACCACTGCGCATCGGCGACCTGGTAAAGGTGGACGGACAAGCCGGCCGGGTCGAGGAAATCCGCATGAGCTTCGTCACCGTGCGGACCTGGGACGAGCGCGTCCTCGTCGTGCCGACCAGCCGCTTCCTCGACCAGAGTTTCGAAAACTGGTCGCGGGTGAGCGAGAAGCTGACCGGGCCGGTCTTCCTCCACCTCGACCCGGATACCGAGGTCGAGCCGATCCGCGAGGAATTCGAGCGCTTCGTGAAGGCCCATCCGCTTTGGGACGGGCGCAACCTCGCGCTGCTCATGACCGAAGCCTATCCCGAAAGCATCGAGCTTCGTCTTTCGATGAGCGCAGATACGATCGGCGATCTGTGGACGCTGCGCTGCGCAGTGCGCGAGCACATGCTCGCATGGTTGCGCAAGAACCAGCCGGGGGCGCTGATCCGCCACCGGCTCGAGGTCGACGCGGCCAACCAGCGCGCGCGGGAAGCTAACGCCTGAGCTAGTCCGTGATCGGCGCGCCGTGCTTCTGGCTGCGCGTCGATTCGATCATGCCTTCATGGATGAAGCCGATCGGGTGGACCTCTGCCGCGCGCTTCTTCAGCTCGCCCCGCATCTTCTTGTACTCATCCTCCATCTCGGTGGTGACGGTCGCACGGCTGTCCTTCAGGGCTTCCTCGAAGTCGGCGGCAGTGACGTTTTCGACATCGCCACCCGCCCGTTGAAGCGCATTGAGGCCGGCCCTGCGCACGACATCCTCGAGATCGGCCCCGGTAAAGCGCTCGGTCTTGCCAGCCACATCAGCGAGCGAGACGTCCTTTGCCAGCGGCATGTTGGCGGTATGAATGCCGAGGATCTGCTCGCGCCCGGCCTTGTCGGGAGTGCCGACGTAGACGAGTTCGTCGAAACGTCCGGGTCGTAGCAGAGCCGGATCGACCAGCGTGGGACGATTGGTGGCACCGATCACCACGACGGACTGCAGTTCCTCGAGACCGTCCATCTCGGCCAGAATGGTGTTCACCACACGTCCGGTCACGGCGGGTTCGCCCTGCCCGCTGCCGCGCGCAGGTACGAGGCTGTCGATCTCGTCGATGAAGATGACGCAGGGTGCGACCGAGCGGGCACGCTTGAACATGCGCGCAATCTGCTGCTCGCTCTCGCCATACCATTTTGACAAGAGGTCGCTCGACTTCATCGAAATGAAGTTCGCTTCGGCCTCCTTGGCGACCGCCTTGGCCAGCAGGGTCTTGCCGGTCCCCGGAGGACCGTAGAGCAGGAAGCCCTTAGCCGGGCGGATGCCCAGTCTGCGGAAGGCGTCGGGGTTCTTGAGCGGAAGTTCGATGCCTTCCTTCAGCTTGTCGATCGCCTCGCCCACGCCGCCGATATCGGACCAGCCGACGTTGGGCACCTGGACCATGACCTCGCGCATTGCCGAAGGCTGGATACGCTTGAGCGCCGAGAGGAAGTCTTCGCGACCCACATAAAGATCATCGAGCACTTCGGGCGGGATCGTCCGTTCGTCGAGATCGATGCGCGGCATGATCCGGCGTACCGCGTCGATCGCAGCCTCACGGGTCAATGCGGCGATGTCGGCGCCCACGAAGCCGTAGGTCGCGCGGGCCAGTTCGTTCAGGTCGACCTTGTCGCCGAGCGGCATGCCGCGGGTGTGAATGCCCAGAATCTCCCGGCGTCCATGCTCGTCCGGAACGCCGATCACGATTTCGCGATCGAAGCGGCCCGGACGGCGCAGGGCCTCGTCGATAGCGTCCGGCCGGTTGGTGGCAGCAATGACGACGAGGTTGTTGCGTGCCTCCAGCCCGTCCATCAGCGTCAGCAGCTGGGCCACGAGGCGCTTCTCCGCCTCGCCAGGAACGCGATCGCGTTTCGGCGCGATCGAGTCGATCTCGTCGATGAAGACAATCGCAGGTGCAGACTTGGTCGCTTCCTCGAATACCTCGCGCAGCGCCTTCTCGCTCTCGCCATAGCCGGAACCCATGATCTCGGGTCCGTTGATGGTGAAGAAGCTGGCGTCGCTTTCATTCGCAACCGCCTGCGCAAGACGGGTCTTGCCCGTGCCCGGCGGACCATGGAGGAGCACGCCCTTCGGCGGATCAACGCCGAGGCGGGTGAAGAGTTCGGGATAGCGCAGGGGCAGCTCGACCATCTCGCGCAGAGCCTGGATGGTTTCGCCCATGCCGCCGACATCGTCGTAGTTGACGACCGCGCGTGCGTCGCGCGGCGGCTCGAACTCGGCGCGCAGCTCTACCTCGGTGTCCTCATCGATATGGACGATGCCCTTGGGCGTGGTCGAGACGACGCTGAGGCGGATCTGGGTCAGTGCGTAGGCCGGCGCGTTGAACATCCGGCGCACTTCGGGCGGCATGTTCTGGACCGGCTGCTGGCCGGTGGTCGCGACCAGATCACCCGCGACGATCGGCTTGCGGAAGAAATTGCGCTTGAGTGCCTGGGCCGGGCCCTGCAACCGCATTTCGCGCTGGGCCGGGGCGAAGACTACGCGCGTTGCGGGGCGGGACTGGGCGGCCACGACATTGACGTGTTCGCCCGAACCCACCTCGGCATTGCCGCGCTGGAGACCGTCCAGTCGCACCACATCGAGGCTTTGGTCCTCGTCATAGGCGGCCATGGCGATGGCTGCGGTGGACCGCTTGCCGGTAATTTCGACGACATCGCCTTCGGTGATGCCGAGTGCCTGGAAGGCCGAGCGCGGCATGCGGGCGATGCCCTGCCCGCTTTCTTCCTGACGCGCAGCCGCGACCTGCAGTCTGACCGTCTTGTCCGCTACCGCGGCTTCAGCTTCCGCCATGGGGGTGTTTTCCCTTTGTCCGTCCAGTCGTTCGGCCCCTAGCTGGGGTCGGGGCCATGCCGATGCAATGAACAACTCGCCGCCAAGGGTCCGGCGCGGGCAAGAAAAAAGCCCGGCAGGAGAACCCGCCGGGCTTGGAAAGTCTTGGGAGAGGATGCCTGAAAGGCAGGTGCAGATATGCTGGCGAGGCCTATTTTGTGCAAGTGCGAAATAAACAAGGATGCTTGCAAAAACTGCAACTAGGTGGATGACTGATTGGGTTAACGCTTTGAAAAAGAACAATGCATACGATTGCGCGTTGCAATATTTGCGCTGCGACGCACAATGCCAAGGCCTATTGGCGGTGACGCTACGGCATGCGCGTGACAGACGTCATTTAAGCCGTTAAGCCGCGCTCCCATGAACAAGCTCTTCCCCGATGCCGCCGCCGCCCTCGAAGGGGTTCTCAAGGATGACATGCTGATCGCCAGCGGGGGTTTCGGCCTTTGCGGCATCCCCGAAAGGCTGCTTTCCGCGATTCGCGACAGTGGGGTGACGGGCCTGACCTTCGCCAGCAACAATGCCGGTATCGACAACGAAGGCATCGGCATGCTGCTGCGCACGCGGCAGGTGAAGAAGATGATCAGCTCCTATGTCGGCGAGAACAAGGAATTCGAGCGGCAGTTTCTCTCGGGCGAGCTGGAAGTCGAATTCTGCCCCCAGGGCACGCTCGCGGAACGCATGCGTGCAGGCGGTGCGGGCATTCCCGGTTTCTACACCAAGACCGGTGTCGGCACGCAGGTCGCCGAGGGCAAGGAGAGCAAGGTCTTCGACGGCGAGGAGTACATCCTCGAGCGCGGCATTTTTGCCGACCTCGCCATCGTCAAGGCTTGGAAGGCCGATGAGACCGGCAACCTCGTGTTCCGCAAGACCGCGCGCAATTTCAACTTGCCTGCCGCCACCTGCGGCAAGGTGTGCGTCGTAGAGGTCGAGGAAATCGTGCCCGTCGGCAGCCTCGATCCGGACTGCATCCACCTGCCCGGCGTCTACGTCCAGCGAATGATCGTGGGCGCGCCTTACGACAAGAAGATCGAATTCGTCACGACGCGCGAGCGCGAGAGCGCGTGATGCCTTCGCTGGCCGACGATATCGCGGCTGTCGATCGCACCGTCGACGCAGTTTACGCTGCCATCTCGGGCGGTGTCGGCGAAGAGCGCGACTGGGATGCCATGCGCGCGCTGTACCTGCCCGATGCGCGGCTGACCGCAATCCGTGCCGACGGGATAGAGAGCGGTACGCTGGAAGAATATATCGCCAGCAAGCGCGATTTCCTGGTCGCCAACGGATTTAGCGAGGGCACCTTGGTCAACCGCATCGCAGTCTATGGCGATATTGCCCATGCATGGTCGTCCTATTCGGGTGGCTGGACAGAACCCGACGGTGCCAGGGGTGCGACCACGGGGATCAACTCGTTTCAGTTCATGCGCCAGGCCGACGGTAGCTGGCGCGTCCTGTCACTGCTGTGGCAGGTCGCAACGCCCGACCTTCCCCTCCCCCAGGACATGGAGAAAGCCGCATGAGGAATGCCGCGACCCCCGCAATTCTCGCCATCCTCCTTGCCGGCTGCGCGACCACCGAAGCAACCGAAGTGGCGAGCGCACCGGCCGCTCCCGTTTCCGCCGCAAGCGTTGGTGAGAAGGACGCGCCCGATACGATGCGCTGGCTGTACGGCTCGGGCGAGGCGGCTGGCGCTTCGATCCAGGCCTGGCGTCAGCTGGCCGACTACGCGATCGCGGTCTCGCGCCAGCGCAAGGTTCCGCAGTCGATCCCGCTCGGCCTCCCCGACGTGGCGGGTGGCATAGCGACCCCGTCGTGCGTAGCGGCCGATGGGAAGATGAAGCCATTCGCCGCCGTGTTCGACGTCGACGAGACCGTTCTCCTCAACACCGGCTACGAGTATTGGCAGGCCTATTCGGGCAAGCCGTACGTTCCCGAAGAATGGGAGCAGTGGGCCAATGGCGGCGCGGGCATTGCAGCACCGGTCCCGGGGGCCGTCACTGGCCTCCGGCGCTTGCGCGAAGCGGGCATTGCGGTGATCTTCAACACCAACCGCAATTCCGACACCGCGGCCGGCACTGCTGCCGCGATCGAGGCTGCTGGCGCAGGTCCCGCAGTCCATCTCGACAATCTCTTCCTTCGCGGCGACGACGCCATGGGCGGACGCAAGGACGGACGCCGCGCCACCATTTCCGCCAAGTACTGCGTCATTGCGATGGCAGGCGACAACCTCGGCGACTTCGCCGATGCATTCAACGATCCCGCGCTTGGCGTTCAGGAACGCCGCGCACTGGTTGCCCGTGGCGAATATGCACAACTGTGGGGCAATGGCTGGTTCCTCATCCCGAATTCGGCCTACGGAGCCTGGCAGAAGGGCACGCTCGACGATGTCTTCCCGCCCGAAAGCCGCTGGATGCCCGCCGAGAAGACAGACGCCCCCGCCATTATGGAAAAGAGCAAGTAAGATGACCGATACCGCCACCAAAACCGGCTGGGACCGCAATGAAATGGCTGCGCGCGCGGCGCGTGAATTGAAGGATGGCTACTACGTCAACCTTGGCATCGGCATCCCCACACTGGTCGCCAACCACATTCCCGAAGGCATGCACGTCACGTTGCAGAGCGAGAACGGCATGCTCGGCATCGGACCCTTTCCCTATGCGGGCGAAGAGGATGCCGACCTCATCAACGCGGGCAAGCAGACCATCAGCGAACTGCCGCACAGCGCCTATTTCGACAGCGCGGCGAGCTTCGCGATGATCCGCGGCGGGCATATCGACCTGACCGTGCTCGGGGCGATGGAAGTTGCCGAGAATGGCGACATCGCCAACTGGATGATCCCGGGCAAGATGATCAAGGGCATGGGCGGCGCGATGGATCTCGTCGCCGGCGTCAAGAAGATCATCGTGGTGATGGAGCACAACGCCAAGGACGGCAGCCCCAAGTTCATCCCCGCCTGCACCCTGCCGCTTACAGGACGCAACGTGGTCGACATGATCATCACCGATCTCGCCGTGTTCCAGCGGCCTGATCACGACAGCCCGTTCCGCCTCATCGAGACCGCGCCGGGCATCACGGCAGACGAGATCGCCGCCAAGACGACGGCGCATTACGTTTCCTAACGCAACGGGTCTTGCCAGCCCCCGATTCGCCACGCACCATGCCCCGCGAGAGAATTCGAGGGGAGAGTGCGATGCCGATGAACCGAGTTTGCGAATTGACCGGGGCGGAGTTCCCGCTGTTTGCCTTCAGTCACTGCCGCGACGTGGTCGCAGCGGTCAGCAAGGCAGGCGGGTTCGGCGTGCTCGGCGCGACGCGGTTCAGCCCGGACCAGCTCGAAGAGGAGCTGGCATGGATCGACGCTCATGTAGACGGCGCACCTTATGGCGTAGACGTCCTCGTCCCTGAAGTAATCGATCCGCGCGTCCGCGAGCTGTCCGACAACAAGAGCCGAGCTGCAGCGATCGATCCTGCCTACCAGGGCTTCGTCAATGAGGTCCTTGGTCATTACGGCATCACCCCGGAAGCCGAGATGCCGATCCTGCGCGAGCGGATGGGGATCACGCCCGAGAACGGCCTCGCGCTGATGGAGGTCGCGTTCCGCCATCCGATCAGGCTGATCGCCAATGCGCTCGGCATCGCGCCACCGGCGATGATCGAGGAGGGCAAGAAGCGCGGCGTTCCCGTGGCCGCGCTGGTCGGCGCCAAGGAACATGCCATTCGACAGGCAGAGGCGGGGGTCGACATCATTGTCGCGCAGGGCACCGAGGCCGGCGGGCATTGCGGTGAGGTCTCGACGCTTGTCCTCATTCCCGAGGTGGTGCGCGAACTTTCACGGGCCGGGCACGACATTCCGGTGCTGGCAGCGGGCGGCATCATGACCGGCGGACAGATGGCCGGGATGATGGCTGCGGGAGCGCAAGGTGCTTGGACCGGGTCGATCTGGCTGGCGACGCCGGAGGCCGAGACTTCCGAGGCCTTCCGCGAGAAAATGATCGCCGCGCGCAGCCGCGACACGGTCCGCTCGCGTGCGCGCACCGGCAAGCCCGCGCGCCAGCTCAAGACCGCATGGCACGATGCCTGGGATGCTCCCGACGGCCCGGGCACTTTGCCCATGCCGCTGATGGGCATGGTGTCGGAACCCGCCTTCGCCCGGATCGAGCGCGAGGCAGCGGCCGGAAACGAGGGCGCACGCGAGCTGGTAACCTATTTCGTCGGCCAGGGCGTGGGGCTGGTGGAGCAGGTCCGCTCGAGTCGCCAGGTAGTGCAAGACTTCCGCGAGGAATTTATCGAGGCGGTTTCAGGGCTTAGCGGAATGCTTGCCGAATAAGCGCTTACCCTGACCGACGTTTCGTGCGAGGGAACACCTATGGGTTTGCGCACTTCCTTCCGGAATCGGTTCCTCGACGTCCTAGGCTCGATCTACATCTACAACGAGCACCGGGGGTACACCTCGCTCGACCGCGTGCTCGAGGCGGTCCGGGCGCGCTGTCCCGACGACCATGCCTTTATCGCGGCCGTCGAGAAGCACCGGGCGGACGAGGAAAAGCATTACCGCATGTTCCGTCGCTGGTTCGAACTACGCGGTGTAATGCCCTTGAAGGTCGACCGCACCTGCGGCCACATCGACCATTTCATCGAGACCGTGTTCGGCTGCACCATCGACGATCTCGACACCGCCGCGATCGTCGCCGACGGCGACGAGTTCGAGAAGCTGTGCCGCGTTATCATGATCACCGAACAGCGCGGCATGGACCAGGTCGAGGTGCTGCTTAAAAACAGCCACATCCGCTCGGACAAGGCGATGAGGCGGATCTTCGAGGTGGTCGAGAAGGACGAGCCCAGCCACTGGATGCCTTATGACGCATGGCTGCGCGCGCATGGCCGCAGGCCCAGGCCGCGCTGGCGCGAGAAGTGGACCGATTACTGGATCCACAAGTCGCTGATGCTGGCAAAGCTCCCGGCGGTCTTCCTCAACCGGAAGAGCGCCCGGCTCGAAACCTGGCCCGACGAAGACCCGAACGCCTATGCCATCTGAGGCTTGACCGCCTGCCGCCACTGGCGCAGCAGCACCAATCATGTGGCTCGACCAACCCCGTAATCCGAATGCCCCGCTTGCCGGGCTAAAAGTCCTCGAACTTGCCCGCGTCCTCGCCGGGCCATGGGCTGGACAGATTCTGTCCGACCTAGGCGCGGACGTGATCAAGGTAGAAAGCCCGGAAGGCGACGGGACCCGCCTGTGGGGGCCGCCCTGGGTCGAGCACGAGGGCGAGCGCTCGGCAGCCTATTACCATGCGACCAATCGCGGCAAACGCAGCGTGGTCGCCAACTTCAAGAACCCCGACGATCTTGCGCGCGTGCGGGCGCTCGCCGAAAGCGCGGACGTCGTTCTCGAGAACTTCAAGACCGGCACGTTGGCCAAGTTCGGCCTCGACTACGAGGTCTTGTCCGAAGCCAACCCCGGTCTCGTCTACTGCTCGATCACGGGCTTCGGGCAGACCGGACCGCGCGCGCATGAAGCAGGGTATGACTTCGTCATTCAAGGCATGAGTGGTTTCATGGCCCTGACCGGCGAGCCGCAGGGGCAGCCGATGAAGATGGGGGTGTCGATCTCCGACCTCAGTTGCGGGCTCTATTCGGTAATCGGCATCCAGGCCGCGCTGGCGATGCGCGAGCGCACGGGCCGCGGGCAGCATGTCGACATGGCATTGCTCGACTGTTCGGTTGGCTTGCTCGCCAGCCAGGCGCTGCACTTCCTGACGACGGGCACGAACCCGCCCCGGATGGGAAACGAACACGCGCAGGTGAGCGCCTATGGTGTGTTCCCGGTTGCCGACGGCGAGGTGGTCCTGGCACCCGCGAACGATGGCCTGTTCCGGCGCCTGCTCAAGCTGCTCGGGCGCGACGACCTGCTCACCGAAACCCGCTTCGCCTCCAATGAGGCCCGCCTCGCCAATCGCGCCGAGCTGGACGCCTTGATCGCGAGCGAAACATCGAAGTGGCAAATGGACGAATTGCTGGCCGACTGCGCCGAGGACGGCATCCCCGCAGGGCCGATCAACGCCATCGATCAGGTCTTTGCCGACCGGCAAGTCCTCGCCCGCGGCATGCGCGTCGATCTCGACGGCATCCCCGGCGTGCGCAGCCCCTTCACCTTCTCCGAAGCCGAGCTTGCACTGGACCGTCCCAGCCCGCGCAAGGGGCGCGACGGCTAGATCAGGCCAGGGCTGCCTTCAGGTCGTCGACGAGGTCGATCCGCTCCCACGGGAACAGGTCGCCTTCCGCCTTGCGGCCGAAGTGGCCGTATGCGGCGGTCTGGCGATAGATCGGCTTGTTGAGGCCGAGATGGGTACGGATCGCGCGCGGGGTCAGCCCGCCCAGCTTGTCGATACTTGCGATCGCTTCCTCAAGCGCTTCGTCGGTCACACCCGGGGCGCAGGTGCCGTGGGTGTCGACATAGAGCGACAGCGGCTGCGAAACGCCGATGGCATAGGCGATCTGGATCGTGCATCGCCGGGCAAGGCCCGCAGCGACGACGTTCTTGGCAAGGTAGCGGGTAATATAGGCTGCCGAGCGGTCGACCTTGGTCGGGTCCTTGCCGCTGAAGGCGCCGCCACCGTGCGGAGCCGCGCCGCCATAGGTGTCGACAATGATCTTGCGCCCGGTCAAGCCAGCGTCACCATCGGGCCCGCCGATCTCGAACGAACCGGTCGGGTTGATATGCCAAGTCGTCTCGTCCGACAGGAAGCCTTCGGGCAGGATCTCGCCGACGACCTTCTTCACATAGGCGTGGAGCTCTGCCTCTTTCTCGCCTTCGTCGTAGCCCGGAGCATGTTGCGTGCTGACGACGACGGCGGTGCAGGCGACCGGCTTGCCGTTTTCGTAGCGCAGCGTGACCTGGCTCTTGGCGTCGGGTTCGAGGAAGGGCGCGGTACCGCTCTTGCGATCAGCCGCAAGGCGTTCGAGGATCTTGTGGCTGTAGTCGATCGGTGCCGGCATCAGGTCGGGCGTCTCGTCGCAGGCGAAGCCGAACATGATGCCTTGGTCACCTGCGCCCTCGTCCTTGTTGCCGCTGGCATCGACGCCCTGCGCGATATGGGCGCTCTGGCCGTGGAGGTGGTTTTCGAAGGTCAGTGTCTGCCAGTGGAAACCATCCTGCTCGTAACCGATTTCGCGAACCGTACGGCGGACAGCCTTCTCGATTTCTTCCTTTGCGCCCGGCGCCCAGCCGCCGTTCTCCGCCCAGTCGGGGTTGTTGGCATCGTACATCGGTGCGCAGCGAATCTCGCCGGACAGGATCACCCTCTGCGTCGTGGTCATGGTCTCGCAGGCAACCCGCGCCTCGGGATCCTTGGCCAGCATCAGGTCGACGATGGCATCGCTGATCTGGTCCGAGACCTTGTCGGGATGACCCTCTGAGACGCTCTCGGAAGTGAACAGGAAGTTGGCGCGCATTGGGACCCCGAGATATGGATATAAAGAAAGCTTTATGTGCTCGAAGTCACCTAGCCGCCCCGTCGCCGCATGGCAACCAGCGATGCGCCGGCAAGGGCAATTCCCCAGAGCAAAGTGAGCCAGTGGCCAAGTCGCGCGAAGGGTGTCGGCGCGGCGGCGGGAGGCACCACGGTGTCGATCCGCCCCGCGACGTTGCGTCCGATGTGCTCCCTCACGACCCCGCGCGCGTCGATGACGGCGCTGATCCCGGTGGTGGTGGCGCGCAGGACCGGCAGCCCCTCCTCTGCTGCACGCATGCGCGCCTGGCCGAGATGCTGCGGAGGACCCCAAGATCCGAACCAGCCGTCGTTTGAGGGATTGAAGATATAGTCGGGGCGGTCGGCACGATCGGCCACCTCGCCCGAGAAGACGATCTCGTAGCAAATCTGCATCCCGGCCTTGCCGTGCTCGCCCAGATCGACCGTCGCAGCGCCAGGGCCGGGCAGGAAGTCGATCGAGCCGGCGACAAGCCGCGACGCGCCGAGTGGTTCGAGGATATCGCGTAGCGGGAGATATTCGCCGTAGGGCACGAGGTGGGCCTTGGCATAGCGCTTGCCGAGGTTGCCCTGCGCATCGATCGGCGTGATCGTATTGTAGGCGCCGACGGCGCGGCGGCGGCCGTCCACTTCGCCGATAATGAGGTCGGTCACGCCGGTCAGCAGCAGGCTACCCTCTCCGATGACGGCGCCGATCCGCTGGCGTGCGAAGGCGGGGTCGCCGGCTGCGGTCATCTGGTCGTAATAGCGCTGCGGATAGCCGTCGCGCAGGTAGTCGGGCACCCCGCTCTCGGGCCACAGGACCAGACGATGCGAAAGCGGTCGTTCCGGCAGGCTCAGCCGCGCGATATTCTGGAACTGGCTCTCGAACTTGGTCGGGTCGTCGATCTCCTCCTGCCGCAGGTTCGGCTGGACGAGGGTGAGTGGAAGATTGCCCTGCGCAGCCTTCCCGGCAGGCAGGAACATTCCCACGGCAAGCGCAATCGAGGCAATCCCGAGCGGGAGCCAGTGGCGGCCCTGCACCCAGATGCCGAGCATCGCGCAGAGGGTGATGGCGATGCCCGAAAGGGCGTAGGTTCCGGTGAAAGGCAGCAACAGGCCAAGGCCGGGTCGGTCCCAGATACCCATCAGGGCGAGCGAGAACGGTCCCCAGGCGTATCCGGTAAAGACCCAGCTGCGCAGCCACTCTGCCAGCACCCACGCCGCGCCGAGCGCCAGGGCAAAGGCTACACCGGGACGCCGTGGCACCAATGACCACGCCAGCGTCACGGCGATCGCGGGAAAGACCGCGAGGTAGAGCGACAGGAGCGGCACCGCCGCCCAGCCAAGGACGGCGGGCATCTCCGCCTGGTAGGTAAAGGCAGTGGCGATCCAGTTGTCGGTGATGGTGAAATGCGCGACGCCGAACAGCCAGCCGCGCAGGAAGGCGGCCTTGCGGGTCGGGCTGTCGGCGACCAGCAGCGCAAAGGCACCCATGGCGGCCAATGCTACCGGCCACAGCTGGAGCGGGGGGAAGCCGAGCGCGGCTAGCGCGCCCAGCACGAGTGCGGTCCAGTTGGGGTGCCGCCGGGCGAAACCGAGGAAAGCGTCCATCGGCTTCGCCCTTACGGCCTTGGTTCAGTCAATCAAGCGCGATCAGCCGACCGCGCTGACCTCGCTGTCGTCTTCCTGCTTGCGGCGGCGGCGGCGCGGCGCGGGTTTTTCCTCGCGGTCGTCGTCGTTCGAGCCGAATGCGGGCGGCAGGACGGTTGCGTCGATCTCGCCTTCCACGCCCGCTTCGCCTTCCGCGTCTTTGCGCGGGCGACGCTGGTTGCGGCGCTTTTTCGGCTCATTGTCCGAGCGGCGGGTAAACGGGTTGTCGGCCGGTTCGAAATCGCTGTCGTCGCCGTCGCTGTCCTGCACGTCGTCGTCGCGTTCGTCACGGTCGTCGCGATCTTCGCGGCGGCTACGCTGGCGGCGGTTGTCGCTGCGGCCGCGACGGTCGTCGAAACCGTCATCGCCATCATCGTCACGATCGTCGCGGTCGTCCTGGCGCTTGCCCTTGGCTTCGTCCTGGCGCGCCTTGTTGTCGGCGATCACGCGGAAATAGTGGTCGGCGAACTGCAGGTAGTATTCCATCTGCACCCGGTCGCCGTTGTGTTGCGCATCCTGGGCCAGCTTCTTGTACTTGTCGAGCAGCTGCGGGGCATTGCCACGCGCGCGGCTGTCGATGCGGTTGGCATTGTTGCCGCCGCCCTGGTTGCGATTGTTCCCGCGTCCGCGACGACGGTTATTGCGATTGTTGTTCAAGGGTTACCTGTCCTCATAAATGACGCGGCGCGAATTCGCTTGGAAATGGCTGCGTGACCCCTTGCACGACCGCGAACATCGCCAGTCGTGTGCCCCAGTCTTGTGCATGGTATGCGAGGCCGAAGCCGCGCACCGTAACTGCATATTTCGGAGCTCAGGCCGGCGGGTCGAGCATGTCGCGCACCACTGGCCTGCGGCCAGAGGTAGAGGGTCGAATCGGCTTTGCCAAGTCTTATCTGAGAATCAGTGCACGCGGACGTCCGCCGAGGTCGTGACGGAGTTCGGATTCAAACCCCGAGTCGCGTGCGATGGCCGCGACGCTATCTGCTTGAGTCGCGCCGATTTCGAGCACCGCGATGCCATCCGGCAAAAGGAGCTTGCCAAGCTGCGGGATGATCGCGCGATAGTCGTCAAGGCCTTCGGGGCCTGCGAATAGCGCGCCGGCCGGTTCATAATCGCTCACATCGGGATCGAGAGCGGCATCGTCCTCGACGTAAGGTGGGTTGCAGAGGACGAGGTCGAACTGTCCCAGCCCAACGGTCCAATCCTCTGCCAGCCAGGAATCGAGGCGAAACTCCGCCCGTTCCCCGAGACCCAGGCGATCGGCATTGCCTCGCGCAACTGCGATTGCCGCTTCGGAGGCGTCCATCCCCAGCCCCCGCGCCGCCTCGCGCTGGCTGAGGAATGCCAGCAGCAGGGCGCCCGTACCCGTGCCCATGTCGAGCACCCGGCCGGCGGATGGTGCGGCCTCCAGCGCCGCCTCCACGATTGTTTCGCTGTCGCCACGGGGGATCAGCGTATCCGGCGTTACCGCGAGTTCGAGACCGAAAAATTCCTGCCGTCCGAGGATATGCGCGACCGGCTCGTGGCTGGAACGCCGTTCGACGAGGTCGGGGAACACGGCTGGCGCAGCATCGCGCATTGCTTTCAGCAGCATGTCCGAACGCGCGATGCCCAGCGCATGCGCCATCAGCAATTCGGCATCGAGCCGGGCGGTATCACTGGTCTTGGCAAGGCGCTCTGCTGCAGCGCGGATCGCTTCGCCGACCGTCTCAGTCATTCATCGCGGCGAGCCGCTTGGCTTCGTCCTCGGCGATCAGCGCGTCGACCAGTTCGCCAAGGCCGGGCCCGGCGATGATCTGCGGCAGCTTCTGCAGCGTCAGCCCGATGCGGTGGTCGGTCACGCGGCCTTGCGGGAAATTGTAGGTGCGGATGCGTTCGGAACGATCGCCCGAACCGACCATCGCCTTGCGCGCCGCGGCTTCTTCGCCATGCGCCTCTTCGCGCATCTTCTCGTAAAGACGCGCGCGCAGCACCTGCATGGCCTTGGCCTTGTTCTTGTGCTGGCTGCGCTCGTCCTGCTGCGTCACCACGAGGCCCGACGGCAGGTGGGTGATGCGCACGGCGGAATCGGTCGTGTTGACGTGCTGCCCGCCCGCGCCGCTCGCGCGGTAGATGTCGATCTTGAGGTCCTTGTCCTCGATCTGGACATCGACCTCATCAGGTTCGGGCAGGACGGCGACCGTCGCGGCCGAGGTATGGATGCGCCCGCCGCTTTCCGTCTCGGGCACGCGCTGGACGCGATGCACGCCACTTTCGAACTTCAATTTGGCGAAGACCCCGTTGCCGGTGACGTTGGCGACGATTTCCTTGAAGCCGCCGACCTCGGACGCATTCATGCTGACCGGCTCGACGCGCCAGCCCTGTTCGGCGGCATAGCGTTCGTACATGCGATAAAGGTCGCCCGCGAACAGTGCCGCCTCGTCGCCGCCGGTCCCGGCGCGGATTTCGAGCATGGCCGGACGGGCATCGGCGCTGTCCTTGGGCAGCATGGCGATGGCAAGTTCGCGCTCGGCCGCGGGAAGGCGCTGGCGCAATTCGGCCAGTTCCTCGTCCGCCAGCGCCTTCATCTCCGGGTCTTCGGTCAGGACCGAGAGTTCGGCGATTTCGGCGCGGATCTCCTTTACCTCGCGCGCGACCTTGGCGACCGGCTCGAGCTCGGCATAGTCGCGGCTCGCCTTGACGAACTCCTCGCCTTCGAGCGTACCCGAAGCCATTCGCGCCTCGAGCTCGGCAAAGCGATGGGTGATCTGGTCAAGGCGTTCAGCGGGTATGCTCATGGTCAGGCGAGCAGGCCTTCGAGACGGATCCGGCCTTCGTCGTCGGCCTTGATGCGGACGTGCTCTTCGCCATCGCGCATCGCGAAGGCGACGATCTTCTCCGCACCCGCCTTGACTGCCTTGTCGAAGCGCTTGCGCGGGCTGCCGGTGGCGATCAGTTCCGCCGAATGTCCCGCGGAGCGGATGCGCCCGATGGCGGCAATCGCATGGCTAAGCAGCTGGTCGTCCTCGACCACGACGATGACGTCGGCCTTGGGTTCGCCCTTGTCGCCGACGAGCATCGCCAGCCGCTCGATCCCCGCAGCCCAGCCGACCGCAGGGGTCGGCGCGCCGCCAAGGCTTTCCATCAATCCGTCATAGCGCCCACCACCGAGGATGGTGCTCTGGCTGCCGAGCCTGCCTGCTGCCTCGCTACCCTCGTCGGGAATGAACTCGAAGGCGGTGTGGCGGTAATAGTCGAGACCGCGCACGAGGCTTTCGGCGCGCGTCCACCTGACCCCAGCTGCATCGAGGCCGCTGGTCACCGCCTCGAAGAAGGCCCGTGCGTCGTCCGACAGGTAGGCGTCGATCTTCGGCGCATCGGCCACGAACCTGCGGTCACGCGGGTCCTTGCTGTCGAGGATGCGCAGCGGGTTCTTTTCCAGACGCTCCTGCGAATCCTCGGACAGATCGCCCTGCACTGCGCGGAAATGCTCGACCAGTGCGGCGCGCCAGGCCTCGCGGCTGTCGCCGTCGCCGAGCGTGTTCAGATGCAGTGTCACGCCCTCGATGCCGAGTTCGCGGATGATATGGTCGGCCATGGCCAGCAGTTCGACGTCGGCCTGCGGTTCGGCAGCACCGATGATCTCGGCATCGATCTGGTGGAACTGGCGATAGCGACCCTTCTGCGGGCGCTCGTAGCGGAACAGCGGGCCGTGCGCCGCCAGCTTCAGCGGCGCGTGCTGCTGCCAGCCGTTGGTGAGATAGGCGCGTGCAATGCCCGCCGTGAACTCGGGGCGCAGCGTCAGGCTCTCGCCGCCGCGATCCTCGAACGAATACATCTCCTTGGAGACGATATCGGTCGTCTCGCCGATGGAGCGAGCGAAAACCTCGGTCTTCTCGAACACGGGCATTTCCGCGCGGCGGAAACGATAGAGCTTGCGCACGCGCTCGAAGGTTTCGACCACGAAGGCGAAAGCCTCGGCATCGGCGCCGAAGATGTCCTGGGTCCCACGGATAGCTTGCGGTGTTTTCGACATGGCCCGCCCGTTACTCGGCACAGGGCCGCACCGCAATGGGCAGCGATTGCCTTGGAGGCGCGTTGCGGGCAGGGAGGCGCGCATGATCAATCGCTTCGTGTCGCTCGTCTTTCTCGCCACCGCCGTACCGCTGTCAGCCGGTGATCCGGCGCCGACCCCGGCTCTGCCCGTCACGCAGGCGGCGGCTTATCCCGGGACAATCGCGATCGAGGTCGATGCGCGCGACACGGTCAGCCGAGCCTTCACCACGACACAGACCATCCCCGTCGTCGCGGGCACGCGCGATCTGGTGCTGGTCTATCCCAAGTGGCTGCAGGGCAACCACGCGCCCTCGGGCCAGATACAGCGTGTCTCGCGGCTGGCGTTCACCAGCGACAAGGGTCCGGTCGAATGGCAGCGCGTGCCGAGCGAGCCCTATGCCTTCCGCCTCGCCCTGCCCGATGGGGCGAGCAAGGTCATGGTCGAGCTCACCTACACCTCGCCCTTCCCGGGCGACGCGTGGCGCGTGCTGATGACCGACGCCATGCTGAACCTGCAGTGGGAGAAGATGTCGCTCTATCCCGCAGGCTGGGACATCAACCGCATGCGCGTGAAGCCGAGCGTCCTCCTGCCCGATGGTTGGGCGGTTGCGGGCGCGCTGGATGGCGAGGTCCGCGAGGGCAACAGGGTCAGCTATGCCGAGACCGACTATGCCACGCTCGCCGACTCGCCGCTGTTCGCAGGCAAGCACCACAGGCGCTGGGACCTTGGCCAGGGCGTCGAGCTGGAGGCTTTCGGCGACGAGGCCAAGAACCTGGTCGCCAAGGACGAGGCCATTGCTGCAGGAAAGGCGCTGGTCGCCGAAGCTGTCGCAACCTTCGGGTCGAAGCACTTCGACCACTACGATTTCCTGCTTGCGCTGACCGACCAGCTCGGCGGCATCGGGCTCGAACACCACCGTTCGAGCGAGAACACGCAGTCGCCCGACGATCTCAGCGATTTCGCCGGCAACACGCACGACAACTCCCTGCTGCCGCACGAGTTCACGCACAGCTGGAATGGCAAGTTCCGCCGTCCCGCGGGTCTCGTCGCACCCGACTTCCACACCGCGCTCGATGCGCGGCTGCTGTGGGTCTACGAAGGGCAGACCTCGTTCTGGGACTGGGTGCTGGCGGCCCGTTCCGGCTTCATGCCGCGCGACGTGGTTCTGGGATCGCTGGCCGAGGATGCAGCCTATTACAGCCGCCAGGCCGGCCGCGAATGGCGCAGTGTCGAGGATTCCACCTTCGACCCCATGCTCGGCTACAGGGCCGACCGCCCCTTCCCTTCGCTCAGCCGCAACCGCGACTATTACAGCGAGGCGGGGCTGGTGTGGCTCGAGGTCGACCAGATCATCCGCAAGGGTACCAAGGGCAAGCGTGGGCTCGACGATTTCGCGAAACTGTTCTTCGGCGTGAAGGACGGTTCGTGGCAGGTCCTTCCCTATGAATTCGCCGATGTGGTCGCCGCGCTGGACGCGGTCTATCCGTATGACTGGACGGGTTTCCTCAAGAGCCGCATGGGCGAGGCCGGACAGCCCGCACCGCTCGCGGGGATCGAGGCGGCCGGCTATCGCCTGACCTGGCGGAGCGAGCCCAACCCCTACACCAAGCAGGCGCGGAGCGGGGCGAAGGGCGACTTCAGCGGATCGCTTGGCATCAGGGTATCGGGCGACGGCAATGTTTCCGCCACGCAATGGAACTCGCCCGGCTTCGCCGCAGGCCTGACCCCCGACACGCGCATCGTCGCGGTCAACAGCCTCGCCTTCACGCAAGCCCGGCTCGCCGAAGCGCTCGAATCGGCGAAGGCCAGCAAGGTCGCGCCGCAGCTGATCGTCAAGCGGGGCGAGCGTTTCGAGACCATCGCACTGCCCTATTTCGACGGCGTGCGTTATCCATGGCTGGAACGCGTCGGCGACAAGCCTGTCGGGCTCGACCGCCTGCTCGATCCGCGCCGCAAATAGGACGAAAGCAGGGGTTGCCCGGCGGGGCCACGCACTCTAGTGCGCGCCGCGAAGTCTTTCTGGGGAGAGGGGCCGCACGCAACGAAGAAGAGTAGTCATGCGCATCGACAAGATCCCCGTGGGCGACAATCCGCCCGAGAGCCTCAACGTCATCATCGAAGTGCCGACCGGCGGCGAGCCCGTGAAATACGAGTTCGACAAGGAATCGGGCGCACTGTTCGTCGACCGCATCCTCCACACGCCGATGCGCTATCCGGCCAACTACGGCTTCGTGCCGCACACCCTGTCGGACGACGGCGACCCGCTCGACGCGCTGGTCATCTCGCGCTCGCCCTTCATCCCGGGCTGCGTCGTGCGTGCCCGCCCCATCGGCGTGCTCAACCTCGAAGACGAACACGGCGGCGACGAGAAGCTGATCTGCGTGCCCGTCGACACGACCTTCCCCTATTACTCCGACGTCGGCCAGACGAAGGACCTGCCCTCGATCATCTTCCAGCAGATCGAGCACTTCTTCACCCACTACAAGGACCTCGAGGCCGAGAAGTGGGTGCGCATCGGCAATTGGGGCGATGCGGAAGATGCCAAGCGCATCGTGCTCGAATGCATCGAGCGCTACGAAGCCAACAAGAACAAGTAGGCGCTATTCGACCGGTCGGGACTGGTCGAGCAGGTCCTTTTCCTGCCCGCCGCCCGACTGGCGCCGTTCGGCTTCGACCATTTCGCTGATTTCGTCCTTGGGGGCGGTATCCGCGGCTTGCTGCGCAGGGGCCGACGCAGGCTTCCTGTGTTTTGCCGGAGCTTCCGGCTGCTTCCCCTCGCCCACGTTTTCGAATGGGAGGGGCCGCGTCCGCTGATCGAAACGCAAACGATAGATCGGTTCCGGCAAGGCAAATCCTGCATCCTCAAGCGCAGATTTGACCGCCGCGATGGCATGGGTCTGCGACTTCCACCAATCCGCCTCGCGCTGGTCGATCCAGCCGAGGAAGCGGATCACCACATTCGAATCGCCCACCTCGACGATGCGCCCCTCCGGCGGCGGCTCGTCGAGCACGAAATCGAGCGCTGCCAGCGTGTCACGACCGAGCTTACGCGCGGCCAACGCATCGTCATCCGCATCGACGCCCAGGTCGAACTGGAACCGCCTGTGCGGATTGCGCGTGTAGTTGAGGATCACCGCGCGAAAGACCTGTCCGTTGGGAATGCGCAGGTGATTACCGTCGAGCGTCATGAGCACGGTGGCGCGGCTCGTCAGGCGGATTACGCGCCCTTCGTATTCGTCGATCTTCACCCAGTCGTTGGCCCGGAAGGGCTGGCGCAGGCTCAGCATTAGCGAGGCGACGTAGTTCTCGATCGTGTCGCGCATCGCAAAACCGAGCGCGATGCCGACGACGCCCGCGCCGCCAAGTACTGCGCCTAGCAGTGCGGTCGCGCCGATCATGTCGAGCGCGATGACGAGACCCCCGATGAAGAACACGAAACGGATCGCACTGGAGATCAGTTCGGCAAGGAAGCTGTTCGGTGCCAGCCGGTGCCACAAGGTCCCGAGACCCGCGATGACATAGCCGACCATCGTTACGAGCACCCATACACCCAGCGCCGCGGCGATGAGCGGCAGGATGCGCACGAAGCTTGCCCAGCGATCCGCAAGGCTGGTGATCCCTGCGCCGTCCGAAGAAATCGAAACGTCGCGCTTGAGCCGGTTCTCGACCGTCACCACGCCCGAAATGCGCCCTGCGATCGCTTCGGCGCGATCGATGTCCTCGGCCTTGGGCACGGTTCCCGCCAGCGAAACCACGCCCTGGCTTACCGACACCTCTACGTCGGCGAAGGCGGGCAGTTCGGCGAAGATTCCCGAGATGCGGTCGGTGATGCGCTGGTCGGCGCCGTCATCCTGCGTGGCGGCAATCGTCTGCGGCGTCGCGGTTTCGACCGGTGCCGGATCTGCTGCTTCTCCGAGCTGAGCTACCGCAGGTGCGGCGAGCGCCAGTGCGAGAAAGGCGAGCAGGCGGAGTATCACTGTCCCGCCACCGCCATCCCGTCGATACGGAAGGTAGGTACGTCGATCCCGTGACGGAACTCGAGATCGTTCGCGGGGACCAACGCCTTGAACATTTCCGGCAGTGTACCCGCGATGGTGATTTCGGCGACCGGCCCGGCGATTTCGCCATTGCGGATGCGAAACCCGCTCGCACCACGACTATAGTCGCCGGTGACGAGGTTGACCCCCTGACCGAAAAGGCCGGTTACGAACAGGCCGTCCTCGATGTCGGCAATCAGCTCCGCGACCGAAACGCTCCCCGGCTCCATCCAGACATTGCTTGATGAAACGCCCGGAGCGCCGCCACTACCCCGCCCCGCGTGACCGGTCAGGCCAAGCCCAAGCTGGCGGGCCGAAGCCACATTGGTCAGCCATCCGCCGAGCCTGCCGCCATCCACCAGCGTGCGCGGGCCGCAGGCGACACCCTCGCCGTCGAACACGCGCGAGCGTAGCCCGCGAACGCGCAAAGGGTCCTCGAGAACGCGTACCGAACTGTCGAACAGCTGCTGGTCCTCGCGACCAATCAGGAAGCTCGCCTTGCGCGCAATCGAGGGCGCACTCATGGACGAGAGGAGGTGGCCGATGACACCATTGCCGACGCGCGGATCGAAGACGACCGGCATCTTGCCCGAAAGGATCGAACCCGGCCCGACCTTGCGGACAGTACGTTCGCCCGCCTCTGTTCCGATTATCGAGGCTTCGGGCAGGTCGCCCAGATGGCGAACCGTGCGATAGGAATAGTCGGTCTGCTTGTCAGCACCCTCACCCGCGACCACGCTGGCCGAGAGCGAATGCGAGCCACCCGCATGCGATCTGCCGAACCCTGTCGAGGTGGCGAGCGCGAAGACGCTGCGCGCCGAACTGGCGCTGCCGCCGTTGGAATTGGTCACCCCTGCCACGGCGCGCGCAGCGTCTTCTACTGCCAGCGCCGCATCGCGCAGCGCATCGGGAGATGGTTCCACTGGATCGAGCAGGTCGAGATCGGGCATCTCGCCGGTGAACAGTTGGTCCTGGCCGGCGAGGCCCGCATACTGGTCCTCGGGCGCAAGTCGCGCCATTTCCACCGCCCGTTCCGCCAGCACCGCCAGCCCCTCGGGGGCGAAATCGCTGGTATGGATGGACGAGGATCGCGAACCCACGAAGACCCGCAGGCCGATCTCTTCGCTCTCCGATCGCTCGACATCCTCGAGCGCACCGAGCCGCACACCGACGCTTTCGGAAGAGCTTGCCCGGCACACTGCATCGGCAGCGTCGGCGCCACGCGCTATCGCGAGGTCGACCAGTTCGCGGCAGCGCGACAGGGCTTCATCGCCGCCGATCATCGCAAATTGTCATGTCTTGGGAGCATCGTCCCGCAAGTAGGGACGGGATTGCGGCGAGGCAACCGCGCGAAAGAAATCAGGAAAAGACGAGCTTGAAGAAGGCCGTCAGCGCGATCGGCACAATCAGGGCGAGCGCCCACAACATTATGACATCGCGCTTGAATGCGGTTCCCATCTCGGGATTGCGTGCCTGCTCGTTGCTGAGCGAGGTCCAGCGGCGTTCGTATTTGTGGCAGAAGGGAATGATGCCGGCGACGAGTATGACAAGGATAACGTAAGGCGCGATGTTGTTCATGCCTTCGCGCATGGCGTGGACGGTCGCGAATATCTGGAGGCCGGTATAGACGAGGAGCGCGGTCGCGACGTGGTCGCTCATGCTTTTGCGGTAGTCGCGCTTGCGCTCCTTCGCATGCACGGATCCCACGGTATTCTCCTCGAGCGCCTTTACCATGCGCTTTCCCCTGTCAGTCTCACCCGAATCACATTGTTTCAAATTTGCTTCCCGCTGGCAAGCGCCGCTCGACCTGCGCTGGTGGACCGTCCCGTTGCGGTCCATGCAGGAATCCTGCCAATTCGTCGAACAATGGGCCGCGCGGGGTTTTCACCAGCGGCAGACCTGCCTATGTCGCGCGCATGGCAGACATCGATCAAGCCAGTGTAGCCGACCCGGTACACGATGCCGCACCGCCCATCCCGCAGGGCGGGCTGGAGGTCATTTCGATCGCCAAGAGCTATGACAAGCGCAACGTCCTGACCGACATTTCGCTGACCGTCGGCAAGGGCGAAGTGCTTGGCCTGCTCGGCCCGAATGGTGCTGGCAAGACGACCTGTTTCTATTCGATCATGGGTCTCGTCAGGCCGGATGCTGGCCGCATCCTGATGGATGGCCACGATGTGACCAAGCTGCCGATGTACCGCCGCGCGATCCTCGGCCTCGGCTACCTGCCGCAGGAAACGAGCATCTTTCGCGGCATGACGGTCGAACAGAACATCAACTGCGTGCTCGAAATGGTCGAGCCGGACGACGAGACGCGCGCGGCCGAACTCGAGCGGTTGCTCGAGGAATTCGGGCTCACGCGGCTGCGCACCAGCCCCGCAATGGCGCTGTCGGGCGGCGAGCGGCGGCGCTGCGAAATCGCCCGCGCTCTGGCAGCCAAGCCCTCGATCATGCTGCTCGACGAACCTTTTGCGGGCATCGACCCGCTGTCGATCAGCGACATTCGCGACCTGGTAAAGGACCTGAAGACGCGCGGCATCGGCGTCCTCATCACTGACCACAACGTGCGCGAGACGCTCGAGATCGTCGACCGCGCCTGCATCATCTATGGCGGGCAGGTGCTGTTCGCCGGGACGCCGCAGGCACTGGTGGCGGACGAGAACGTCAAGCGGCTCTATCTCGGCGAGAACTTCTCGCTGTGACCGACGGGCGCGCCCGGAGATAGGTCATGGCGCTCGGTCCGAGGCTAGACCTCAGGCAAACCCAATCGCTGGTCATGACGCCGCAGCTGCAGCAGGCGATCAAGCTGCTGGCGCTGTCCAATCTCGAGATCGAGACTTTCGTTGCCGAGGCGCTCGAATCGAACCCGCTGCTCGACATCGGCGAAGTACGTCGCGAGGCTGGCGAGGACACGGCACCCGAATCCGGCGAGCATGACAGTGCCCCCGACTTCGATGGCGAGGCTGCGCTCGATGTCGCCGATCACGCGATCGATCCCGAGGCGGCGCCCGGCGACATGGGCGACTGGAGTCGCGGTGATGGTCCCTCGCTTTCATCGGATGACCTTCCCGACCTCGAAAACCGGTCGGCAGAAGGCCCGACGCTTGCCGAGCACCTGTCCGACCAGATCGGCGCATCGGCACACGACGCGCGCGAGGCACTGATCGCGCATCGCCTCGTCGGCGAGCTGGACGAGGCAGGCTACCTCACCACCGAACTGAGGTTCATCGCCGAGGAACTGGGTGCGCCGCTCGCCGAAGTCGAACGCGCCCTCGCGCTCGTCCAGTCGCTCGACCCGACCGGCGTCGGTGCGCGGAACCTGGCCGAGTGCCTCGCACTGCAGGCGAAGGAGGTCGACCGCTACGACCCCTGCATGGCGCGTCTCATCGACAACCTCGATCTCGTGGCTTCGGGAGAGATCGCCCGGCTGAAGCGCATGTGCGAAGTCGATGACGAGGATTTCGCCGACATGCTTGCCGAGCTGCGGACATACGATCCAAAGCCCGGCCTGCGCTTCGGCGGCGGAACCGAAGCCGCAATCGTGCCGGACGTGCTGGTCTCGCCGACCGACAATGGCGGGTGGGACATCCGCCTCAATGAAGCGAGCCTGCCCCGCCTGGTGGTCAATCGCGAATACTATGTCGAACTCAAGGCGGGTGCGCGCGACAAGGCGTCCATGGTCTGGCTTAACGAGCAGCTGGGTGAGGCCGACTGGCTGATCCGCGCGCTCGACCAGCGGCAGAAGACCATCCTCAAGACCGCTGCCGAGATCGTCAAGCGCCAGGAGGGCTTCCTCAAGGAAGGCGTCACCGCCATGCGTCCGCTGACCCTGCGCGAGGTCGCCGAGACCATCGAGATGCACGAAAGCACGGTCAGCCGCGTCACGAGCAACAAGTACCTCGCCTGCCCGCGCGGCACCTTCGAGCTGAAGTACTTCTTCTCGAGCGGGGTTGCCGCAGCCGATGGCGAGGGCGCGAGTTCGGAAGCGATCAAGGCCCGTATCCGGGCGCTGTGCGATGCCGAAGACCCGAAAAAGGTTCTCTCCGACGAAGCACTCGCAGGACTGCTGAAGCAGGAAGGCTACGACCTCGCCCGGCGCACCGTTGCCAAGTACCGCGAAGCCATCGGCATCGGCTCCAGCGCGGAACGGCGCCGCGCGAAGAAGCTTCGCGCGATGGGCGGCTGACAAGTCCGCTCAGCCGTGGCAGGTTCACGCCAATCGACGGGAGAGCGCGATGTCCGACCTTGCCGAACGCCGCATCCGGGTGGTTCGCGACCACATGCACCTCGAAACGGTCTATGACTGGGACGGCGTGATCGCGACCTTTGCCGGGCATCCCCGCTACGAGATGTCGACCGGACAGGTGTTCGACGGCGAAGCGTCCGTGCGCGGCTATTTCAACGCCTCGCGTTCGGTCTTCCCGGACCAGGGTAACGAGGTCATTGCAATCGCGCACACCGGAAATACCGTTCTCGTCGAGTTCTGGCTGACCGGCACGCATCTCGGCGAAATGCGCATTGGCGACCGGGTCATCGAGCCTACAGGGCGAAAACTGCGCATGCGCATGGCTGCAAGTTTCGAGTTCGAGGAAGGGAGCGACCGCATCCTCGTCGAACGCCCGTATTACGACCAGGCCGCGGTGGCGCGGAATATCGGAATCGAACTGTGAGTCCTCCCTGCAACAGTAAAAAGTCTTAACGCGCTTTACCTGACGTTAACCTTTTCCGTTCAGACCTCGTGTGGTTAATAAGCGACAACACCTCTTATCGAGGGGTTACCGCAAGTTAGGGGCAACCGGGGGGACCACCCATGCGTGTACTGCTGATCGAAGACGAGCCGACAACCGCGAAAGCGATCGAGCTCATGCTCACGACCGAAGGGTTTAATGTCTACTCGACCGACCTGGGCGAGGAAGGCCTCGATCTGGGCAAGCTGTATGACTACGACATCATCCTGCTCGACCTCAACCTGCCGGACATGCACGGCTACGACGTGCTCAAGAAGCTGCGCGTCGCCAAGGTGCAGACCCCGGTCCTGATCCTCTCGGGCATTGCCGAGATGGACAGCAAGATCCGCTCGTTCGGCTTCGGTGCCGACGACTACGTGACCAAGCCCTTCCACCGCGAAGAGCTGGTTGCCCGCATCCACGCCGTGGTGCGCCGCTCGAAGGGCCACAGCCAGTCGATCATCCGCACCGGCAAGCTGGCCGTGAACCTCGATGCGAAGACCGTCGAAGTCGACGGCGCCCGCGTCCACCTGACCGGCAAGGAATATGCGATGCTGGAGCTGCTCTCGCTCCGCAAGGGCACCACGCTGACCAAGGAAATGTTCCTCAACCACCTTTACGGCGGCATGGACGAACCCGAACTCAAGATCATCGACGTCTTCATCTGCAAGCTGCGCAAGAAGCTCAGCCATGCGTGCGGCGGCGACAACTACATCGAGACCGTGTGGGGCCGCGGCTACGTGCTGCGCGACGCCGGCGAAGAGGCGGAAGCCGCCTGACAGAATAATCCTGGACGGGAATAGCGAGGACGCCCGGGGTGCCATGCACTCCGGGCGTTTCGCTTTCTCGCGGGCGCCGATCAGCCGACCCGGTTGAAATAGGTCGTGGGGAGGTCGGGGATCCCTTCGCCCGCCCAGACGATCGTCTCCGTCATCGACCGCCCGTCATTGGCGACGGTATAGACCCGCGTCGAGACGCGCTTCCCGGCCTTGCCCAATGTCATGACCAGCGTGTTCGGCGAAGGCTGGCGCAGAGAGACCGTGTCGATGAAGCCCATGTTGCCGGAAATCGGAACAGGCACCCCGTCGGCCAACGCGGTCGAGGCTGCTTCCATGACTGAGCCGTCGGGCGCGACGATTGCGACGCGGGTGGTCCATGCCTGCTTGGGGGAGACATCGAAACTGATGGTTACCTTCTGGGGACGCTCGGCTTCGGGTATCCGCGCGATATCGAGCGACCAGCTGCCTACCAGCGGCGAGGTCTGTGGGGCGGCAGCCTCCGTCGGGGGAGCAGCTTCGGCTCCGGTGGGGGACTGGTTGGCAGCGTAGAGAGCGCCGGCAACGGCGATGGGTAGCAAGAGAAGCATAAGCGCGGTTCCTTTCGACCAATTGCGGCCCGCCTTGTCGGGCCATGCCGAACTCTTGGTCGTGGTCCCAGCGTTCGCCAGATCGATATTCTCGTCCCAGATTTTTTGGGCATCGAGGAGCCGGGCAAGCTCGCGGCTGCTGCCCACCCCGGTCTTGCGTCGCGCTTCGCGCAGCCGCTCGTTGATCGCTGTCTCGGAACGCCCGAGGCTCGCCGCGATCGACTTGGCCGTATGCCCGTTCGCCAGCAGGTGGAGTATTTCCAGCTCGTTGTCGTTGAGTGCGGCCAGGGAACTCTTCGGGATCAGCGGGCGTGACATGAGGCGAGATCATCACAAGCCGGTGAGAGCGTCCAGCACGATTTTTTTGGGACCGAGCTGGTGCCTCACTTCAGCCACCGCCGAGAAGGACAAGCGCAGGACAGGTTCCATCATAGGTGATTCTCCTGAGGCGCGGCGACGCATCGTCGCTGATAGAATCCCTCCCGCAGGAGCACATTCCTGAAGAACGGTTGGGGGATCGTCGGTGACAACGGGACCGGGAAGAAAGATTGCTATCGTCGAAAACGATGAAATCCTCGCTATGCTGTGGAAGGAAACCTGCCGCGCGGCGGGATATGAGGTTGTGGGCATCGCGACCAGCTTTTCGCAAGCGTGCCGCCTGGTTACCGGTGCTTCTCCAGATGTGGTGATCGCGGATTTCGCCCTCGACGATGGTCGCGATGGCCTTGAGTTGCTGCATCGCGTCATGAGCGAACAGGCGGACCTCGCAACCATCCTCGTGACCGGCTGGGACCTCGCTGTGGTGCAGGACAGGCTCGCCTATGTCGGGCCCGGTGCCGTGCTGGCAAAGCCGGTCATGCCAGGCGAGCTGCTCGACTGCCTCGCGACGCTTCGCACGGGAGCGGCACAAGAAGAGGTGGACGCTGTCGTCTGGGCACACGCCGCCTGAAGCGCAACGGTCGCTCTACGGAACGACTGGACAGCGGACCCCTGCCTCGCCTAGCGGGCGCGCCATGTCAGCATTCAAGGAAGGCGATCCGACAACCCTCAACCGGCTCTATGGCCGCAGCCAGGGCAAGCCCCTGCGCGCAGGCCAACAGGAGCTGGTCGACCGCCTGTTGCCGCAGATCTCGGTTCCGGCAGAAGGGCCGGTGACGTCGGACTTGCTGTTCGGCTTCGACCGTCCGCTTCATTTCGAAATCGGCTTCGGCGGCGGGGAACACATGGCCGAACGCGCCGACATGCTGCCCGACCACGGCTTCATCGGTGCCGAACCCTTCGTCAACGGCGTCGCCCAGGCATTGACCCACGTCCGCGACCGGACGCTCGCCAATGTCCGCATCCATCATGGCGATGCGCTCGATGTCCTCAAGCGCGTGCCCGATGGGGCGCTGACCATGGTCTACCTTCTCCACCCCGATCCCTGGCCCAAGAACAAGCACGCCAAGCGGCGGATGATGAACGACGGGCCGGTGCGTATGATCGCCGACAAGCTCAAGCCCGGCGGCGAGTTCCGCTTCGGCACCGACCATGCGGTTTACCTGCGTCATGCACTGATGGTGATGCGCCGCTTCACCGACGAGTTCGAATGGGTGGTCGAGGGCCGGTCGAGCTGGGAAAACCGCCCCTCAGGCTGGCCCGAAACACGCTACGAACACAAGGCGCGCACGGTGTACGGCCACGAAGTCTGGTACTTCCGCTTCCGCCGCAAGTAGGCCGGAAACAGAAAGGGCCGCCCCGACGGAGCGGCCCTTCCCTTATTGGATGCTAATCTCAGAAGCGCAGGCCGAGCCCTGCGACGATCTGGTCCGTCGAGGCATCGCCGAAATCGGCGTCGGCGACGTTCTTGTACTTCGAACGACGGTATTCGATGCGACCTTCGAGCGGTCCGGGCAGCTGCACCTGAACGCCGCCGCCGAAGCGCAGGCCGTCGGTGTTGTCCTTGAGGTCGGCGAGCGAACCTGCCGAAGTGAAGGCCTTGGTGTCGAGCGCGGTGTAGCCGACCTTGCCATAGGCCGCGATGCCCGGGGTCAGCGCGAAGCCGGCGCGGGCGCCCACATAGTACTGGCCATTGGCTTCAAGGCCGTCGCGCGCGCCGCCGAAGCTGGAAGGAAACTGGGTCGATCCGGTGCTCGTCGAGATCTCGCCTTCGACGCCGACGAACGCGCTGCCGAGCGAAAGGTCGTAGCCCGCATTGACGCCGTAGACCGCCGAACTTGCATCGGCCGAGACGCTGCCGTCGCCGGAATCGACATTGAGGCCCTCATAGCCGCCCAGAACGCCGACATAGAGCCCACCGGGAGCGGTGGTGGCTTCCTGCGCCAAGGCGGGAGCAGCCATGCTGCCGAGTGCGATCGCGACCAGTGTGATTGTCTTCTTCATTGTCAGTCCTTTCGCGTGCTGACTTGTGCACGGAAGGGCTCGATTTCTCCCACCCGCTTGCGCGATGATGAACCGGATGGCGAATCCATGCCGGGGCGCGACGGAGCGACAGAAAAAGCAGAGGAACGGCTCATGACCTGCTACGCCGAGACATTCAGAGCAAAGGGGACCAGAGATGGCTGACGGTACGATCTTCATTCTTGGCGCGTCGCGCGGCATCGGGCTGGGACTGGTCCAGGAATTCCTCGCCCGCGGGTGGAAAGTCGTCGCGAGCGAACGGTCGCATAGCGAGAAGTTGCATGCGCTCGAGGGCAAGGGCGTGCAGATCGTCACTGCCGACGTCACCGATCCCGCCAGCTTCGCCAGCCTCCCCATCGCGGATGGAAGCCTCGATGCAATCATCGTCAATGCCGGAATCACCGGCGCTGCGCACCAGTCGGTGGAAAAGGCGACTGCCGACGAAGTGGCGCATGTCATGATGACCAATTCCTTCGGGCCTGCACGCGCGGCGAAGGCGCTGTTGCCCAAGCTCAAGGACGGCGGCACGCTCGGCTTCATGTCCTCGCTGATGGGCTCGATCGCCGACAGTTCGGGCGGATACGAGCTCTACCGGTCGAGCAAGGCGGCGCTCAATATGCTGGCAAAGGGCATTGCCGAACAGAATGCCGGGCCGCGCGGCATCGAGGTGCTGTCGCTGCACCCGGGCTGGGTGCAGACCGACATGGGAGGCCCCAACGCGACGCTGACCGTCGACGAGAGCGTCAACGGCCTCGCCAATGTCATCGAAGGATCGGGCGGTGGCGGCTTCCGCTACATCGACTATAGCGGCCGCGAACTGCCCTTCTAGCCAAGGCAGGCCCTGAGCGAACCGATCAGCGCTTCGCGGTCGGCGTCACTGTTGTAGAGGTGTGGAGTAACGCGCAGCGACGCGCCGCGCAGCGATACGAACACGTGGTTGGCGGCGAGTGTCTCGGTCAGGCCATCAGGCACGCCATCGGGAAATTCCAGCGCCAGGAAATGTGCGGCGCGGTTGCCGACGGGAGCAGCCAACAGACCCAGTTCGCGCGCCTCGGCCGCTATCGCTTCAGTCGAATCCGCCAAGGTTCCAGCGATCGCATCGACACCGAATTCGAGCAGGAAATCGATGGCGGCACCCGCCCCCATCAGCAGCGGCGGGTTCGATTTCTCGCCCATGTCGAACCGCCTCGCCCCCGGCTGGAAATCATCGCGATAGTCGACCAGCCGCGAAAAATCCTCGGACCCTGCACGATTGATCCAGTTGTGCTCGATCGGTCGTCCCGCATGGTGCTTGGGATCGACATAGAGCATGCCGATGCCATAGGGTCCCATCAGCCACTTGTAGCACGCCGCCACCGCGAAATCGGGCCGAACCGCTGCAAAGTCGATAGGCATCGCGCCAAGAGACTGCGTTAGGTCGAGGACGAGCGCCGCACCCATTGCGCGACATTTCTCGCCCACCGCGACGAGGTCGACCACTCGACCGTCGGCCCAGTGACAGTTCGGGAGAGCGACGATCCCGGTATCCTGGCCGATCGCGTCGAGCACCGCATCGGTCCAGCTGTCCTGCGACGGGCGCTGCACCTGGACGACCTCTCCCCCGCATGTCCGCGCCAGTTCCTGCCAGGCATAGACGTTGGAGGGGAACTGGTCCGCCAGGGTGACGATCTTCTGACCCTTCGCCAATGACAGGTTCGCGGCTGCGATGGCCAGCGCGTAGCTGGCGGAGGGCACCACGGCTACGCAGTCCGCAGGGACGCCCGCAAGCCTTGCGGCACGGCTGCGGAAGTCCTCGGTGATCGAAAAGAAGTCGGCCGGGCGGTAATCCCATGGCTGCTGCTTCAGCCGAGCGCCACGTGCAACGGCCTCGCTCACATCATGCGACAGCGGCGCCATATAGGCGCAGTTGATGTAATGCACATCGTCGGGGATGGCGAAGCGGTGTCGCTGGGACCGTATCGCGCCCATTGCAGGAGGCGCCTAGCCGACGACCCCAGCCGCAGCGAGAACCGCCAGCGTCAGCACGTCGGGCGCAATGGCGGTCATCGGTGCGATCTGCACCGGCTTTTCCATGCCGATCAGCATCGGACCGATGGTCGTCGCCCCAGCCAGTTCGCGCAGCAGCTTGGCCGAAAGATTGGCCGATTGCAGCCCGGGCATGATCAGCACATTGGCCGGACCCGAAAGGCGGCTGAAGGGATAGAGCTCCATCACCTTGGGGTTGAGCGCGGCGTCCGGGGCCATTTCGCCTTCGTACTCGAACTCGCACTCCTCGGCATCGAGTATGGCAACGGCATCGCGGATGTTGTCGAGCCACTGTCCCGAAGGATTGCCGAAGGTCGAATAGGACAGGAATGCCACACGCGGCTCGTGGCCCATGCGGCGCGCGACCGCTGCCGTTTCGCGGGCGATATGGGCCAGCTGCTCGGCAGTCGGGCGCTCGTTGATCGTCGTGTCGGCAAGGAAGGTCGTGTGGTTCTTGCCGATCATCAGGTGGATGCCGAAGGAGATCGCACCCGGCGCCGGATCGAGGACGCGAGCCACTTCTCGTGCGGTCTGTGCGAAGGTCCGCGTAAGGCCGGAAATCATGCCATCGCCGTGGCCAAGCGCGACCAGCAGGGCAGCAAAGACGTTGCGTTCCTGGTTGACCATCCGACCCACGTCACGCTCGGTGTAGCCGCGCCGCTGGAGCCGCTTGTAGAGATAGTCGACCATCGCCGGCACCTTGTCCGACACGGCCGAGTTCTCGATGATCCAGTCGTCCGGATCGTCCACTGCCAGTTCTACCAGCTTCTCGCGCACCTTCTCCGTGCGGCCGACGAGGATCGGAGTGCCATAGCCGAAGTCGCGGAACTGGATCGCGGCGCGCAGCACCACGTCCTCTTCCGCCTCGGCGAAGACCATCCGCTTGGGATTGGCCTTGGCGAGCTCGTAGATATTGGTGAGCGCGGCCGTCGTCGGATTGAGGCGCGCCTTCAGCGAATGGCGGTACTCGTCGAAATCGGCGATCGGGGCCTGCGCGACGCCCGAATCCATCGCCGCCTTGGCCACTGCGCTCGAAACCACCTCCATCAGACGAGGATCGAAGGGGGCCGGGATGATGTAATCCTCGCCGAACTGGTGGGTCACGCCATAGGCAGCCGCCACTTCCTCGGGCACGCGTTCGCGCGCGAGTTCGGCAATGGCGCGGGCGGCGGCAACCTTCATCTCCTCGTTGATTGCGGTCGCCTGTACGTCGAGCGCGCCGCGGAAGATGAAGGGGAAACCGAGGACGTTGTTGACCTGGTTCGGATAGTCCGACCGCCCAGTTGCAATAATTGCGTCGGGGCGCACGGCCTTGGCTTCTTCCGGCATGATTTCCGGCGTCGGGTTGGCCATGGCGAAGATGATCGGCTTGTCGGCCATCCTGGCGACCCATTCGGGCTTCAATGCCCCTGCGGCGCTGAGACCCAGGAAGATGTCGGCGCCCACCAGCGCTTCCTCCAGGCTGCGTGCCTCGGTTGCCACGGCGTGTGCGCTCTTCCACTGGTCGATGCCTTCGCGACCCGGATAGATCGGGCCCGAGCGGTCGCAGACGATGACATTCTCGTGCGGCACGCCGACCGACTTGATCAGCGCGGTACAGGCGAGCGCCGAGGCACCCGCCCCGTTCACGACCATGCGCACGTCCTTCAGATCGCGGCCGGTCAGGTGGCAGGCGTTGATGAGGCCGGCAGTGGCGATGATGGCAGTGCCATGCTGGTCGTCATGCATGACGGGAATGTTCATCCGCTCGCGCAGGGCCTGCTCGATGATGAAGCATTCGGGTGCGGCGATGTCCTCGAGATTGATGCCGCCGAAACTCGGCTCCATCAGCGCCACGGCTTCGATGAACTTGTCCGGATCCTCGGTGGCGAGCTCGATGTCGATCGAATCGACGTCGGCGAAGCGCTTGAACAGGACCGCCTTGCCTTCCATCACCGGCTTCGACGCCAGCGCGCCGAGATTGCCCAGGCCGAGGATGGCGGTGCCGTTGGAAATGACTGCGACGAGGTTCGAACGGGCGGTGTACTTCGCCGCCAGCGACGGGTCGGCAGCAATCGCTTCGACGGGGGCCGCAACGCCGGGCGAGTAGGCCAGGCTCAGGTCGCGCTGGGTCGCCATGGGCTTGCTGGCGATGATCTCGATCTTACCCGGTCGGATCGTCTCGTGGTAAAACAGCGCCTCGCGCGTGGTGAAACCGGTCGGCTTTTCGTCGGACATCATATTCCTCTAGTCGCTTGGGGGCTGCCCTAACGTCACTTCGGAAGGAGTCATAGGGTCAATGCACCTGCGCCAAATTTCTTGACGCTCCGGATGCCGGGCATAGCAGTCTGTCGCGATGGCTGATGAAACCCACGAATCAGGCGCAACCGAGGCGCGGATTGCGCAGTTGGAGGCGCGGCTCACCGAAATCGACCAGACGGGCAAGCGGGGCGGCATGGTGGATCGGGTGATGCGATACCTGCCCCTGCTGGCGCTTGGGAATGCCTTCGTCGCCGCGCCCGCGATGATCATATCGGTGGCTGTGGCCTATTTCGCTTTCGAGCAGGCCGAAGCGACGAAGAAAATGCAGATCGCAGAAGTCTGGCCGCGTGTGACCTACTCGACTTCGAACATGGACGAAGAAGGCGAGTCCGACATCAAGCTGGCACTGCTCAACAAGGGTGTCGGCCCTGCAATCGTCCGCGGGATGCAGGTAAGTTACAAGGGCAAATCCTACGTCGATTTCCGATCCATCCTTGCCGATTGCTGTTCAGGCGATGCGCAAAATCTCTCCATCGGGATTGGCACGGTCAACGGTGAAGTGATCCGCCCTGGCGAGGAAATGATGTTCGCCGTCCTGCCGCGCAGTGAGCAGAACTCCGAGGCGTGGGAGAGGTTCAACTCCGAACGATTCCAGCTTGAAATCGCCACCTGCTATTGCTCGGTTTTCGATGCTTGCTGGGTGGATGACGGAACTTCGAACGAACCGCTCGAGGTCAAGCAATGTCCGGTGGAATGGACCCAATACACCGGTTTTCCCCAAAGCGCTGGCAACGGGTCATGACCCACGGGCGATGACTCGATAAGCGGGAAGCCATGTCCGGCCAGCCCACCCCGATGATGCAGCAATATCTCGCCTTGAAGCGCGAGGCGGGCGATGCGCTGCTGTTCTACCGCATGGGCGATTTCTTCGAACTGTTCTTCGACGACGCGAAAGTGGCCTCGGGTGTGCTCGACATCGCGCTCACCAGCCGCGGCGAGCATGGCGGGGAGCCGGTGCCGATGTGCGGTGTGCCGGTACACGCGGCGGAAGGTTACCTCGCGCGGCTGATCAAGGCAGGATGCCGCGTGGCCATTGCCGAACAGACCGAAACGCCCGACGAGGCCAAGGTCAGGGCCAAGCGCGAGGGACTGCCCTCGTCCAAGGTGCTGGTCGCCCGCGACATCGTGCGCTTCGTCACTGCAGGTACCCTCACGGAAGAGGCTCTGCTCGAACCGCGGCGGGCGAACCTGCTGGTCGCAGTGGCACCGGTGCGCGACGGGATCGGGCTTGCAGCGTGCGATATCTCGACCGGCCGGATGGAGCTGGAGCAATGTCGACCCGAGGCGATCGACGCAGCGCTGGCGCGCCTCGGGGCGAGCGAGGTGGTGGCCCCCGACGACTGGGAAGACGCGCCTTTCGGCACAATTTCCCGCCCGCGTTCGGATTTCCGCAGTGAAGAGGGCGAGGCGCGGCTGAAGGCGCTCCATGGAATCGCAACGCTCGACGGGCTGGGCGACTTCACCCGCCCGATGCTGGCTGCAGCAGCCGGCCTCGTCGCCTATCTCGACCACGCCGGTCGGGGCAAATTGCCCTTCCTCCTGCCGCCGGTTGCGCGCAGTACTGGTGCGCACCTCGCGATGGATGCCGCGACACGCACCAGTCTCGAAATCCTGCAAGCGCAGGGCGGAGGTCGCGAGGGAAGCCTCATCGCCTGCATCGACCGCTGCGTTACCGGCGCGGGCGCGCGCCAGCTGGCTGAAGACCTCTCCGCGCCGCTCGCAGATGCCAAGGCGATCGAGGCGCGCCTCGCAGCCGTGCACCACTTCCATGCCGATCCGCTCCTGCGCGCCGACCTGCGAGCAATGCTCAGGCAAGCGCCCGATATCGGTCGCGCGCTCGGCCGCATCGTGGCGGGCCGGGGATCGCCCCGTGACCTTGGCCAGATCCGCGACGGGCTCTCGGAGGCACGACGGATCCGCGATATCCTACAGTCCAGTCCGGACCTGCCGGAGCTTCTGCAGGACGCCACGTCAGCGCTGGGTGGCCATGCAGCCCTTGTCGACCACCTCGCCCGTGCGCTCGTCGCTTCCCCCCCGACCGAGCGCCAACAGGGCGGCTTCATCGCGCCGGGCTACGACCATGCGCTCGATGCCCTGCGCGAAACCAGCGGCAACGCCCGCCGCGCCATTGCCGCGCTGGAAGCGAAGTATCGCGACGAGACCGGCACCCCCTCGCTCAAGATCAAGCACAACAAGGTGCTCGGCTATTTCATCGAAGTGCCTGCCAAGCATGGCGACAAGCTGATGGCACCCGGCAGCGGCTTCAGCCATCGCCAGACCATGGCGGGCGCGGTCCGTTTCAACTCGCTCGGCCTGCACGAGGAGGCGAGCCGCATTGCCGAAGCGGGCGGCCACGCCCTGGCCGCCGAGGAAGCGCATTTCGAGGAGCTCGTTGGCGAGATATTCGCAGCGCGCGAAGCCATCGCGGCAACCGCCGCCGCCTTGGCGCGGATCGACGTCAGCGCTGCCCTGGCGGAGCGTGCCGTTGAAGACGACTGGGCGCGTCCCGAAGTCATCGACCAGCCTTGCCTTGAGGTTGTCGGTGGGCGCCACCCGGTGGTCGAGCAGGCCCTGGCGCGCGGCGGCGAGCGTTTCGTCGCCAATGACTGCCGACTGGGGAACGACGATCGCCTGTGGCTGATCGGGGGCCCCAATATGGGCGGCAAGTCGACCTTCCTCAGGCAGAACGCGCTGATCGTCCTCCTCGCCCAGGCGGGAAGCTACGTCCCGGCAAGCTCTGCGAGGGTGGGTATTGCGGACCGCCTCTTCAGCCGGGTCGGAGCGTCAGACAATCTCGCCCGTGGCCGTTCGACCTTCATGGTCGAGATGGTCGAAACCGCCGCCATCCTGAGCCAGGCGACAGAGCGCAGTTTCGTCATCCTCGACGAGGTCGGTCGTGGCACATCGACCTACGATGGCATGGCGCTCGCCTGGGCGGTGGTCGAGGCGGTGCACGAACAATTGAAATGCCGCTGCCTGTTCGCCACGCACTATCACGAGCTCTCGCGCCTCGCCGACACATGCGATGCGCTGAGCCTCCACCATGTTCGTGCACGCGAATGGAAGGGCGATCTCGTGCTGCTCCATGAACTTGCCGGCGGAGCGGCAGACCGTAGCTACGGCCTCGATGTGGCGCGTCTTGCGGGCGTGCCGCAGCCGGTCATCAAGCGCGCCCGCGCCGTCCTCGACAAGCTCGAGAAGGGGCGTGCCGAGACAGGCGGACTGGCGGCGGGCCTTGGCGACCTCCCGCTATTTGCAGTGACGGCGGCGACCGCGGAAGCGAAGGTGGATGGCCTACGGGAGGCCCTAAGGGAACTCGACCTTGATTCGCTCAGCCCGCGCGAGGCGCTTGAAAAACTCTACCAATTCAAGGCCGAAGCAAACGAAACGAAGGCTTAACCGCGTTCTTCTATAGTCACCGGTCATGGAAGACGGGCTGTTTACCAATCAGGGCAAGAAGCTCCTTTTCGTGGCCATTTTCCTGGTGCTGGTCGCAGCACTGGTTGGCGGCGAAGAGGACCCGGGCATGATCGCGCAGATCAGCGACCAGGAAGGCACGCAATCCGCGCCGACGGCCAGTGTTGCGAGCGCCAGCACCTATTCCGAGCCCGAAGTAGTTGTACGTGATCCCCGCCCGGTCGAGCGGCCGAGTGCGAGTGATACGAGCCTCGAAGACTGGTACGCCGAAGCAGGCCCCTCCGAACCGGTCGATCCGCAGCCGGTCGATGAAAGCTACCTCATCAATGACACCCAGCCCGCCGTCAGTGCCGAGCCGCAAGGCGGGGACTACGAGTTCTGAGGAACCCCCCGCCCCGCTCACCCATTCCTAGGGCATGGCGCAGGCAGATCCCGAAGACGACGACATAGATAAAAGCACCGCCTGGGCGGAATTGCGCACCGATCTCGCCGAAGATCGCAACATCATGGCGATGGAGCGCACTTTCGCCGGATGGATGAGAACCGCATTCGCAGCGATCGGTATCGGTCTGGCATTCAAGGCATTGTTCGGAGCTTTCGATCCGCCTTGGCTTGCAAAGGCCATAGCCACCGTTTTCATCCTGTCGGGAGGTTGGCTGGCGGTAACCGCACAGCGTCGCGCCTGCGCCACGCTGGACAGGCTCGACGCGCACCGGTTCGAGGCCATATCGACCCCGAACTTTCGTGTGCTCGCCTATAGCGTGGCGGCGGGGTCGCTGATCCTCACCGCCGGACTATGGATCCTGAACGACGGCTCCCTGCACGCCGGTTGACGGCCTAGCTGTCGTCTTCCTCGAACTCGACATCATGGCCCTCGCCGTACTTGCCGGCATTGTCGTCCATGTTGGACTCGCCGTCATATGCGCCCATGTCGATCCTGCCGGAACTTTCCATGTCGCGCATGTGGTCGATGACGTCCTGGGTTGTATCACCCATCAGGCCGGATTCGTTGGAACTCTTGATGCTTTCGGTGGGGCTGGACGAGTGATCGCGCTGTGCCTGCTCGGCGACGGTCTGCGCCTGACTGCGCTCGTCGTCTTGCTCGTCATTATGGGTCTCGGGCGGAAGGTTGTTCGGGGGGGTAGTCATCGGGAAATCTCCTTTCCCGATGAACGGCCCCGCCCCGATGCGGGTTCCCTCAGCGGGTCGGCACTGGCATCTCGCCCGAATAGTCGTAGAAACCGCGACCGGTCTTGCGGCCGAGCCAGCCGGCCTCGACGTACTTCACCAGCAGCGGAGCAGGGCGGTACTTGGCATCGCGGGTGGTCTTGTAGAGCACCATGATGATGTCGAGGCAGGTGTCGAGGCCGACGAAATCGGCCAGCTGCAGCGGCCCCATCGGGTGGTTGAGGCCGAGGCGGCAGCCCGTGTCGATGTCCTCGATCCCCGCGGTCGACTGACCGAGGACGAAGATTGCCTCGTTGATCATCGGCAGGAGGATGCGGTTGACGACGAAGCCGGGCTCGTCCTGCGAGAGGACCACTTCCTTGCCGAGCCCTTCGGCGAAGGCGACCGTCCGGTCTGTGGTGTCCTTGGCAGTGGCAAGTCCGGGGATGACCTCGATCAGGCCCATGACCGGCACCGGATTAAAGAAGTGCAGGCCGATGAACCGCGCCGGATCGGGCGAATAGTTCGCCATGCGGGTGATAGGGATTGAGCTGGTGTTCGACGCCATGATCGCGCCTTGCGAAAGGAACTCGCCGGCCTTCTGGAAGATCGCTTTCTTGATCTCTTCCTTCTCGGTCGCCGCCTCGATGATGAGGTCGGCATCCTTCATCGGCGTGTAGTCGGCCACCGGCGTAATGCGCTTGAGGATGGCTTCCGCTTCGGCGATTTCCATCTTGCCGCGTCCGACGAGCTTGCCGAGCGCCTTGTCGATGCCTGCGTGCGCCTTCTGCGCAACTTCGAGGCTGATGTCGGCGAGCATCACGTCCATGCCGTTGGCGGCAACGGTCTGGGCGATGCCCGAACCCATCTGTCCCGCGCCGATGATGGCGACCGTCTTGCTCATCCAGAAATCCCTTCGCACGTGCAGCAAAGGCGCTGCCCTAGCGAGCGGCGAAGGCGCTGGCTAGCGGTTTGCTCCGGGAATCCACTTTACGTCGTCGGCACCGTCGGCATT
The DNA here is from genome assembly GCF_015529805.1 of Qipengyuania soli. Lineage (NCBI taxonomy): Bacteria > Pseudomonadati > Pseudomonadota > Alphaproteobacteria > Sphingomonadales > Erythrobacteraceae > Qipengyuania > Qipengyuania soli. The sequence continues at coordinate 2,386,654 of NZ_CP064654.1, forward strand.
GGCAACACGCGCGAGGACGAAGAGGTAGTCCGACAGGCGGTTGATGTAGGCGAGAGCCTGGGGGTTGGTCGGCACATCGGCAGCCATCGCCGTCATGGCGCGTTCCGCACGACGGGCCGAGGCGCGGGCGACGTGGAGGCGCGCGGCAGCTTCCGAGCCGCCTGGGAGGACGAAGCTGGTGAGCGGGGCCAGCCTTTCGTTGGCCGCGTCGATCGACCGCTCCAGCCACTCGACCTGCGAGGTCACAATCCGGAGCGTCATCTCGGACGGGGCGAAGTCGTCCCCCGGTGTCGCAAGATCGGCGCCGAGGTCGAAAAGGTCGTTCTGGATGCGGTAGAGCGCTTCGGCGTGGTCGCTGCCCTTCAACGCAACAGCAGCAAGGCCCAATACACTGTTCGCTTCGTCTACCGCGCCGATTGCCTCCATGCGCGATGCGTGTTTCGGGAGGCGCGATCCGTCGACGAGGCCCGTCGTGCCGTCGTCGCCGGTGCGGGTGTAAATCTTGTTGAGTTTGACCACGAGGCGCCGCGCCTCAGTTGGCTATGGCGAGGATGACCGCGACCACGACGATCGCAAGTGCCTGGTACTTGATGCGGTTGAACATCATCCGGTTCTGCAACAGCTGCATCTCGGTGGCGTCCACCTGTTCCCCGCTTTGGAGGTCGATCTTGGTGCTCTTGAGAAAGGCGACGATGCCGCGAACCAGGCTGACGACCACCAGGATCATCAGCACGACGAGGACGATGATGAGGAATGTGTTCATAGTGACCCCGATCTAGGTACTGGCGAGCGTAATTCCAGCCGGAAACCGCCCCTGCCGCATTTCCTCTGCCAGCGCCAGCCCGTCCTCGCCGGCACGGCGCCGATCGGCGAGCGAAGGCGAGTGACGGCTCTTCGACAGCTTCTTGCCGTCGGCGTCCATCAGCAGGCCATGGTGGTGCCAGCGCGGCACAGGAAGGCCGAGCAGTGCCTGGAGCAGGCGGTGGACATTGGTGGCGTAGAACAAGTCCTGTCCCCGCGTCACCAGCGTTACCCCGTCGGCCGCATCGTCCAGCGTCGCGGCGAGGTGGTAGCTGGCCGGCGAATCCTTGCGCACGATGACGACATCGCCCGCCTCGCGCGGATCGGCGCGCATCCTGCCAGCCAGCTCATCCTCCCACCAGATATCGCCAACTTCCGCCATGGCCTTGCCGACGTCGAAGCGCAGCGCGAGTGGCTTGCCGATATCGAGTTCGCGGCCCTTGCAGGTGCCGGGATAGACCAGCCCGTCGGGCCCGAGATGCGGTTCGAGCGCCTCGATCTCGGCGCGGGTGCAGGTGCATGGATAGAGCAGGCCGCGTTCGAGTAGGTTGCGCGCTGCAGCATCATAGCTCGCCAGGCGGGTCGATTGCGCCGGGACTTCCTCCCATTCGAGGCCCAGCCATTCGAGGTCGGCTCGAAACTCGTCGGCCAGCTCGGCGCGCGAGCGGGTGCCGTCGATATCCTCGATCCTCAGCTGGAAGCGGCCCTGCCCTTCACGCGCCCGGTCATGTGCGACGATGGCCGCATAGGCATGGCCGAGGTGGAGCGAGCCGTTCGGGCTCGGGGCAAACCGTGTGACTGTCATCGGTGCGGACACGGTTGCTTTGAGAGTGAGTCAATAATGTCGCGATTCCCGGGATAAGCCTGTGGAAAGCCTGTCTGTAACAGTCTTGACCCTTTTCCTTGCAAGTGCATTTTTCGAACCAAGAGATCGGGGAGGAACGCCAACGTGTTCAGGGCCGAACTGCTGGAACGGGCCGCGAGGTTCCGAAGTACGCTCGAGGATCCGACGCGCAATCTGCAGTCGTGTCCGTCCCTCGTCCTGAATGCCGATTACACACCGCTATCCTATTATCCCCTGAGCCTGTGGCCGTGGCAGACCGCGATCAAGGCCATCTTCCTCGACCGGGTCGATGTCATCGCGACCTACGACCGGGAAGTCCACTCCCCCTCGCTCGACATGAAGATCCCCAGCGTGATAGCGCTGAAGCAATATGTGAAGCCGAGCGAATTTCCCGCCTTCACCCGCTTCAACGTCTTCCTGCGCGACCGCTTCAGCTGCCAGTTCTGCGGCGACATGCACAACCTCACCTTCGACCACGTGACCCCGCGCCGGCTGGGCGGCAAGACTACTTGGGAAAACATCGCCACCGCCTGCGCACCCTGCAACATGAAGAAGGGCGGGCGGACACCGAAACAGGCGGGGATGCACCTCTACGCAGAGCCGATCCGCCCAACGCACTGGCAGTTGCAGCAGCACGGCAAGATGTTCCCGCCGAACTACCTCCACGAAACCTGGCGCGACTGGCTTTACTGGGACATCGAGCTGGAGGAATAGGAGATTGTCGGGTGGTCACGGGTCACCCGCGCACCGGCTACAATCCGAGGCCGGCAATATCGACGCCCTGCGCCTCGAGAGCTTCCGCCAGATTTCGCTGCGTTCTTGCGACATCATGCACTGCCGCGCTCTTGCTTAGATCGTCGAGCTTCTCGCGATCGAGGTATCGCCCTTTGGCAATGACGGCGGACAGCCGCCTCAACGCCGAAAGATCCATGCTGGGGTCTGCATCCAAAAGCAGGAGGTCCGCCCTCTGCCCTTCTGCGACACGTCCGAAGCGGTCCGTCTCTCCCAGTACCTTGGCTGGATTGAGCGTAGCCGCTCGCAGCGCATCTTGAGGTTGAAGGCCAGCTTCGACAAGCAAGTCGAGTTCCTCGACCAACGAGACGCCGGGAATATTCGTAAAAATGCCGGCATCGCTGCCCGCCACCATCAGCGCACCTTCTTCATGAAGGTACTGCGTCATGGTCTTGAAGAACTCGAAAGCTGCGCGGTTCTGCGGAATATCTTCGTGGGACCAGCGATCGTACTCAGCTTGTGATTGAGCGACGAGCAGGGGATTGAGCATCTCGGTCCCGGGTCGCTGGAGGTACTTACCCCGAGTCTCTGCGACCCTAAGTAGGTTGGAAAAGGCAAGAAGCGTCGGATCGACCGGAACATTCGCATCTGCGATTTTCGCAGCGAGCGTCTTGGCAACCGACTCATCGTAGCGGTTGCGGAGACCGTGCCAGACAATCGATTCCACGTGTTCGATCGTGACGAAACCATCGTCGAGGATTTCGTCGAAACCGATCGTGAATGGGCGTGCAGCTGGAGTTCCTGCCATCCGAACCCCCTCAGGCGTATGACCCATGACGGTCATTCCCAATTTGCCGGCCTCGTCCCGGATTGCGTCGTATGCTTCGCGGGTGAGGTTCGAATAGACCTTCAGTCGCCTGAAACCGGCATCGTACTGCCGCCGCACTGCGCCGCGTGCTTCCTCGGCAGTGGCTACGATCTCATGATTTATCTGCTCATTCGCACCATGACTGTTGAGGATCGGGCCCGTGGTGATCAGCCGGGGGCCAAGAACCTCACCATTTTCGATCCGATCTGCCAGCGGGAGGTGGAACGGCATTCCCGATGCGTTTCGGACTGTCGTCACGCCATTGGCAAGATAGGCACCGAGCGACGCTTCATCCCAGATGTGGACGTGCATGTCGACGAGCCCTGGCATCGCGATGCGCCCCTGGCCATCGATGACCATGAGCCCCTCGTCCGCAATTTCTCGGCTCGCAGGGGCTATGCGGGAAACCACGCCATCTTCGATGAGGATCGCCATGTCCCTTTCGATCCGCGGACTATCCACATCGAGATGAAGGATATCGACATCGCGAAGTAAGTATCGATCAACCGGCCTAGCGGAAGCTTGAGCCGCAAAGGCCATCGCAACCGCAAAGACGAACACTCGAAGTCTACATGCCTTCGCTATCAACATTCTTCCCCCCGCGAGATCATCACGGGTTTGACCGTACGCATCGAGGCGACGAATTCAACTTTGGGCCCGGATTGGGCGCTTGCTTACGTCACTGCCGCCCGCTCGCGGAACTCGTCGCGCTGCCACTCTCCCGTTTCCAAGACCTCGGTGAGATGCCGTGCCGCCTCGGCTATGTCCTCGAAGCGCAGGTAGGCGGGCGCGAAACCGAGGCGCAGGATGTCGGGATCGCGGAAATCGCCGATGACACCGCGGGCGATGAGGGCCTGGCAGATGGCGTAGGCCTCGGGATGACGGAAGGAGAGCTGGCTGCCGCGCCGGGCCGGATCGGTCGGGCTGACGATCTCGAGTTCGATACCGTGTTCCGACACGCACTGGCGGAAGAATTCGGACAGCTGCTGCGACTTGGCATAGAGCCGCTCGACGCCGATTTCGGCGATCAGGTCGACTCCCACCTCCAGCGCGGCGAGACCGAGGATGGGCGGTGTGCCGCAGAGCATCCGGTCGACGCCGAGCGCGGGCGCATAATCGTCGCTGAAGGCGAAAGGCGCGGCGTGGCCCATCCAGCCGGTGAGCGGTTGTTGCACCTCGATCTGGTGACGCTCGGCAACGAAAAGATAGCCGGGCGCACCGGGTCCGCCATTGAAATACTTGTAACCGCAGCCGACCGCGAAATCAGCGTTGCAGGCGTTCAGATCGACCGGCAGCGCCCCGCCCGAATGCGACAGGTCCCACAGTACCAGCGCGCCCCTGGCATGGGCCGCCTCGGTGAGCGCGGCCATGTCGAAGATCGCGCCGGTCTTGTAGTGGACATGGGTCAGCATCAGCAGCGCGACGTTCTCGTCGATCGCGTCGGCCATCGCTTCGCGCGGTGCCAGACGGCGCTCGGCAAGCCCCTGCTGTTCAAGCCCCGCGATCATGTAAAGGTCGGTGGGGAAGTTGCCCGGTTCACTCAGCACAACCTTGCGCCCGGGTCGCATGGCGAGGGCAGCGGAGATCAGCTTGAACAGGTTCACGCTGGTGGAGTCGCAGGCGATGACCTCGTGCGGCTGCGCTCCGACCAACGGCGCGATCTTGGCCCCGACGCGTTGGGGCAGTGTGATCCAATCAGCGGAATTCCAGCTGCGGATCAAGCCTTGGCCCCACTCGCCCAGGACGACCTCTTCAAGTCGGTCGGGCGTCGCCTTTGGCAATGCACCGAGCGAATTGCCGTCGAGATAGATGACGCCTTCGGCCACGTCGAAACGGTCGCGGAACTCGCGCAGCGGATCGCCCGCGTCGAGGGTGCGCGCACGCTCAAGCATCCGGGAGCTCCCGCAGCACCGCACGACACAGGCCCGCATCCCCGCCCGTGATCTTCAGCGGCAGGGCAATGAGCTCGTAGCGCCCCGGCGGCACGTCATCGAGCACCAGCCCTTCAAGGATGCGCATGTCGTTGGCGAGCACCGCCTTGTGGGCGTCCATCGTCTTCGATTCCTGCGGGTCGACCGAGGGCGCATCGGTACCGATCAGGACAACGCCCTGCCCGGCCAGCCAGTCGATCATCTCGGCAGCGATGGCAGTGAAATCGCTGTCCCATTGATCATGCGGGAAGCGCTCGTAGGTCCGCAACAGCACCCGCGTCGCACCGCCGAGGTCGGGCAAGTCGGCGATCTGCACCCACCCCCGCGCCGCACGCGCATCGACCACCAGGCATTCGCCAAGGTAGGGGTCGAGCGAGACGCTGGCGATATCCTCGGCCGTTGCCGAATAGTGCAACGGCGCGTCGCCGTGCGTGCCCGAATGCGTGCTCATGGTCATGCGCCCGACATTGACCGGCGAGCCGTCCTCCATCTTCCACGTGCGGTCGAATGCGAATTCGGTGTCGCCCGGCCAGACCGGCAGGCTGGGGCGCAAGGTCTGGGAAATATCCCGGATGCGGCTCACAGTGCGGTCCTGACGCTGAGCAGTTCGGGGAAGAACGCCGCCTTCAGCACGCCTTCGAGGTACGGAACGCCAGGCGTCCCGCCAGTGCCGGTCTTGAAGCCGATGATGCGCTCGACGGTCTTCAGGTGTCCGAAACGCCAGCGCTGGAAGTGGTATTCGAGGTCGACGAGCTTCTCGGCCAGTTCGTAGAGGTCCCAGTGTTTCTGCGGGTCTCGGTAAATCTCTGCCCATGCGGCTTCGACTGCAGGCGAATGCTCCCACGCCGCGCCAACTGGTCGGTCGAGGACCTCCGCGGGGATCGTGAACCCGCGCCGTGCCAGCAGCGCGACCGCTTCGGCATAGATGCTCTTGCGGTCGAGTTCGGCCCGCAGCTCGCGCGCGACCTCGGGGGTCGCCTCGTGCATCTCCACCATCTTGGGTTTCCTGCCGCCGAGGAGGAACTCCATCATCCGGTATTGTGCGCTCTGGAAGCCGCTGGAGCCGCCGAGATGCGGGCGGATGGTCGAATAGTCGTGCGGGGTCATGGTGCTGAGCACGTCCCAGCTCTGGATCAGCTGCCCTTGAGCCCGGGCGACGCGGGCGAGCATCTTGAACGCGGGACGCAAATTGTCGGCCACGATGCACTCGCGCGCAGCGAGCAGTTCGTGGATGCACAGCTTGAGCCACAGCTCGGAAGCCTGGTGGACGATGATGAACAGCATCTCGTCATGCGCGTCCGATGCCGGATGCTGCGCTGCGAGGATGCGGTCGAGGTCGAGATAGGACCCGTAGGTAACGTCTTGCGCCATGCGCGCACCCCTAGCGCGCAATCGTCTCGCTTGAAACTACCCCTCGATAACGCGGGTCGCGGGATGATGCTTGTCGAGGTGGTTTTTGACGATCTTGAGATTGCGGCTGTTCGAGCGGAAGGCGAGGTCGAAGGCATCGCCCAGCACGGGCACGGCGCCGACCGCGCTGTCGAAGACGATATTGCCCGCCATGCGCCACAGCTTCCATTTGGGAATGCCGAGGTTGCGCGCTTCCCAGACGATGTAGGCGCCCATCGCAGCCGTAACGAAATCGCCGATCACCGGGACCAGGCCGACGATGGAGTCGAGGCCAATGGGATAGCTGGTGCCGGGAATGACGAGACTGCGTTCGAGCAATAGCTCCATCGCCTCAATGCGTTTGCGCACGGACAGAGGGTCGGTGCCGGTCGGCATTTCGAAGCCCAGCGGTCGGGCGCGGGGGAAGCGTTCGTCCATCTTCCCTAGATGGGGGCGTGGGAGAGTGGGAACAAGGGATGGACGTTCCAGCCGTTCTCGGAAAAGCCAGTAGTGTCACCGCGCACCAGTGACCAGCGGATAGGAGCGCCCAGCGGGATAAACAGGTTTGACGCCGTCAATGCCTGCTCCGCTTCGGCGAGGAAGGAGGCCTCTTCTGCCGGATCGCGCGCATCCACGGCCAGGCCGACGAGGTAATCCGCGCCCTCGGAGCAAACCTGGCGCGAGACGCGGCAATTGAACTGGTTGAGAAACCAGCGCGGACCCCCGAAGCGTGCCACGCGATCGCGCAGGACGAGGTTGGCCTTCTTGCCCTTTGCCGTGCGTTCGACTGCTATGCCGACCTGCGACAGATCCCGTGCAAGTGCCTCGAACAACAGGTCGGAACCGGGCCCGTGCGGCAATTCGATGCTGACGCGCACTTCGCCACCATTGAGGCCTTTCCAGCGCGACACGCGCGAGGCAGCCCGCGAACGCCGCGCGCCCATGTCCATGTCGCTCCAGCGCTCTCCCACGGTCCCGGGATCGTTAGGTAGTCCCGGAGCGACAATCCGCGTCGTCGGGACCCAGCCACCGATGTTGAATGCACCGAGCAGGGTTGATCGGTCGATCGCCATTGCCACGGCCTCGCGGTTCTCGGCTGTGGAGAGGAAGCCTGCGGGATTGACGACATCAAGGCCGAACAGTCCCAGCGCTGCGTCGAGCCGGATCGTGCCGCGGCTCAACGGGCCGGCGTTCACTAACGGGAGGCTTTCGATCCGTCCGCCGAGAACGAGGTCGTACTTGCCTTGCGCGAAACCCTCCGCAGCAGTGGCCGCATCCTTCGCATAAACGCGCACCGGCGAGACTGCCTCCTCCCAACCCTCCTGGCTCGGCAAGCCGCGGTCTTCGGGCGGCATGGCATCGAGCTGGATGTAGTCGGCTTCTCGAGTGGCGCGCATCGGCCCGATCTGGGTCTTGTCGAGCGACAGGCCCAATTCCGGCTGGGCGAGCAGCTGGAGCAGGTCGGGCATGGGGCTCTTCAGGCGGACTTCGATCACCCTGCCGGTCATCGCCCGGATATCGCGCACCTTGGCAAGGTCGAGGCCGAGCGAGGTCCCGTCCAGCCGCCGCAAGGTCACAGCCAGCTTGTCGCGCACCATCTGGGCCGTCAGGCGCGAGCCATCAGGAAGGTCGAATTCGCGGATGCGGAAAATGTAGCTGGAGCCGTCATCGGTGACGATCCAGCGCTCTGCCAGCGCGGGAACGACCGAACCTGCCGGATCGAGCGACACCAACCCCTGCGCCTGCGCAGCACGAAGTTCCTGCCCGGGATAGGCCAATCGGACGCCGCCGGTAGCAAGTTCACTCGGCGCAGCAATGAAGGCGACATCGACTACACCGTCATTGACCCCGCCGCTGCATGCAGCGGTTGCCAGTGCCAGTATCAGGGCAGGGATGAAGCGCATCGCCCGCGACTAGCAGTCATGGGCCGCCGCGTCAGCCGCAAGTTTCACTCAGATCGAGCGAACGCCATGTTCATTGTCGAAGATGCGTCCCGTCCGCACTGGTCGCGTATGGCGCGGAGCCTCGCTTCCTTGCGTTCCCGCCGAATTCGCCGCGCGCACCAGGATCGGGTCGATTTCGCGATCGAACGCGATTCCGAAGCGGATTCCCTGGACCCAGGCAACCACGCCCTTCACCTCGCCGACATTGCGCAGGCCGGCTGTGACGCGATCGCCGCTGGCCACCGCCACGCCGGATTCAGCCATCATGCCACCGGCCGACAGATTGCGCACTTTCGCGCGCACCACTTCCGTGCGTCCGTCGAAAGCCAGATCCGCAAACAGGAAAAGGCTGTCGCGCACGACATTCCGGGTTTCCAGCGAAGACATTAAGCTTCCGTCTCCCAAGCCTTAACAACCACCACGCAAATGCGGCGTGTGTGGAGCTATATGCCCGAGGAGACTTGAAAGAGCGGTAAAACGAAAAGGTTAACGCACCTAGTCGTCGCGGGAGATCTTCTCGCGTCGCTCGTGCGCTTCCTGCGCCTCGACGGTCATCGTGGCGACGGGACGCGCGATCAGGCGCTTCAGGCCGATCGGGTCGCCGGTCACTTCGCAATAGCCATATTCGCCCCGGTCGATGCGGCGCAGGGCAGAATCGATCTTGGCGATGAGCTTGCGCTGGCGATCGCGCGTGCGCAGTTCGATCCCCCAGTCGGTTTCGGAAGATGCGCGGTCGTTTAGGTCGGGTTCGCGTATCGGACCATCCTGGAGCGATTGCAGCGTCTGTCCGGCAGCGTCGTGGATCGACTTTTTCCAGTCGAGCAACAGGATGCGGAAATAATCCAGCTGCCTGTCATTCATGTACTCTTCGTCTTCGCTGGGATTGTAATCGTCACCGACCGCCGCGCGGGCCTTGGCCAGTTTCTCCATGTCGCTCGAAGCCGTTGAGGCCATTCGACCCTCTCACCTGTAAGAACCGTAGTCGCAGGTCACCGCCGCCCCGCTGGCCCGAATTTTTCCGGTGCCCGACGCCCTGTTGGGCGGGCCTATAGGCAAGCGCCCCTAGGCACACAAGCGGCAATCCCGGCAAGGTGCCAAATTGATGCTGCACGTGCCCCAAACAGCGCGAATTACCTCCTCCGCAAAGAAAATCGCCGGGGCGTTAACCAATTGTTGACCATAAAAGCCGACCTCTTGGCTGTCCGGTGGGGCAAATGCCGGGCTCAATGGGGGAAATGACAATGGCTTTTACCGCTATCCAGGGAGGCGCCGGTGCCATCGTGCAGGGCAAGGCTGCTGCCGAACTCGTCGCCGAATGTCTCGCCGCTTACGGCAATGGCAGCCTCGATGCTCTCTATGACCTCGGTGTCGCCTTTTCGACCGCCAGCCACGGCGTGACCTGCGACATGATCGAAGCACACAAGTGGTTCAACATCGCGGCCTCGAAGGGGCACGAGGAAGCTGCTTGGTGCCGCGCCGACATTTCCGAGGAAATGACCGCCCGCGAAATCGCCGAGGCCCAGCGCCGTGCGCGCGAATGGCTCCTCGAAGGACAGCGCAAGGCCGCCTGAAGCCTATCCGCCCTTCCTGAACGGGGTTCGGCCGGAAAGGTAGTTGCGGTCGGCGGCCACTCCGGCACGCTCGCGCTGGAGGAATTCCGCCACCGCCTCGCGGAAACCGGGGTCGGCGATCCAGTGCGCCGAGACGGTCTCCACCGGTTCATAGCCGCGGGCAAGCTTGTGCCCGCCCTGCGCCCCGGCTTCGACACGCGACAGGCCCAGTTCGATCGCCGCGTCGATCGCCTGGTAGTAACACAGTTCAAAATGCAGGAAGCGGATGTCGCGCGTGCAGCCCCAGTAGCGGCCATATAGCGCATCATCGCCAATGAAATTGAGCGCTCCGGCCACGGGAAAGCGGTCCTGCACTGCCAGCACCAGCATGATCTTCTCTCCCATCCGCTCGCCGAACAGGTCGAAAGCCTCGCGCGTCAGGTATGGATGGCCCCATTTGCGTGCGCCGGTGTCCTGGTAGAAATGCCAGAAGGCGTCCCAATGCTCGGGACGAATGTCGCCTCCCGTCAGCCTGACAATCTCGACCTCCGCCTGTGCAGCCGCGCGTTCCTTGCGCAGGTCCTTGCGCTTTCGTGACGACAGCGTGGCGAGGAAATCGTCGAAGGTTGAATACCCGCGATTGTGCCAGTGGAACTGGATGTCCGAGCGCAGCATCCACCCCGCATTCTCGAACAGCGGCTGCTGGGCCGGTTCGATGAAGGTCGCATGGGCCGAAGAGAAGCGGTTCTGGAGGCACAGCTGCTCGGCCGCATTGAGCAGCGGCCCGGCATAGGCCTCGTTCGACAGCAGCAGTCGCGGCCCCGTCGCCGGGGTGAACGGCGCGGCAATCTGGAGCTTGGGGTAGTAGCGTCCGCCGGCGCGCTCGTAGGCATCGGCCCAACTATGGTCGAAGACGTATTCGCCCTGGCTGTGGCTTTTGAGATAGGCGGGCATGGCGGCGAGGATCGGGCCGCCCTCCTCGTTGATGACGATCGGTGTCGCCTGCCACCCGGTGCCCGGTCCGACGCTACCCGAATCTTCCAGCGCGGTCAGGAATTCATGGCTCACGAATGGATTGTCGGCACCTGCGAGCGCGTTCCATTCCGCGCGGTCGAAAGCGCCGACCGACCCGCCGACGCGGGCGGCAAGGCCGCCATCGCTCATGGCAGGCCGGCGCCTTCGGCGATGGGTGCATCGGCATATTGCCGCGCCCGTTCGCGCAGGTCGGGGGAACTGACGGTCCAGGTGAGCACCGGCAGCCCTGCGGTGCGAGCAGCCGTGACCATCCGGTTGGGAAGTGCGTGAACGTGATAGGCGAGGAAATCGGGCTGGGCGGCCCATAGCGCGAGGTGGCGACTGATCTCGCTCTGTGTATGCCCCTTGCTATCCTCGCGCATTACCAGGCCGCGCACGGTCATGGGCGAGTGCTGCTTGAGCCACCGGGAGACACGGGGATCGAAGCTCATCACCGCGTGCTGTCCGGTATATCCGTCGAGCGCATCGACGACGCGGCGACAAGTCCGCGTCACATCGTAGCGTGGCTTGGATTTCACCTCGATCAGCAGCGGGACCCGACCTGCAACGATTTCGAGCAGGGCGGCAAGGTCTATCGGCGCCTCGCCATCGGCATAATGCAAGGCTTGCCATTGCGCCCTGGTGCGATGTTCGCCCTGGTCGGGAGACCCGAGCAAGCGGGCAAAATCCCAGTCGTGAAAGACCATGGGCCAGTCATCGAGGCTGCGCTGGATATCGCACTCGATGCCCAAGCCTTCTTCGACCGCCGCGCGAAAAGCGGCAGGCGAGTTCTCTACCCGCCCCTCGCCATGCAACCCGCGATGGGCATAGGTCCATTGCCGCAGCCACCCGACCCGCTCAGGGTCGGGCGAAGCGACGAAGAAGCGATCAAGCCGTGATAGCAATGATCGCATCGACCTCGACCGCGGCATCGAGCGGCAGGACCGGTACGCCGACTGCGCTGCGAGCGTGCTTGCCGGCATCGCCGAACACTTCGACCATCAGGTCGGACGCGCCGTTTGCGACCTTGGGCTGGTCGGTGAAATCGGGCGTCGATGCGACGAAGCCACCCAGCTTAACCACCTGTTCGACCCGCTCGAGCAGGCCTGCAGCCTCGAGCTGGGCGAGAATCATCAACCCGCAAGCGCGGGCCGCCGCCTGGCCTTCCTCGAGGCTCACGGTGTCGCCCAGCTTTCCGGTGACGAGCTTGCCGTCGACGAAGGGCAGCTGGCCCGAAAGGTATGCGCGGCGGCCGTCGACAACGACCGGCACGTAGCTGGCGACGGGGGCTGCGGCCTTGGGCAGGGTGATGCCGAGTTCCTGGAGCCGTGCGGCGATAGTCATGCGTCTTCCTTTTCGAGTTTGCCCATCAGCCAGGGCAGCGCGTGCTCCCACGTGTCGATCCGCGCGTCGGCATGGCCGGACTTGTGTGCGCAATCGATCAGCGGGGCGAGCATGGGTTCGCCGCACAGGTGGAGGGTCGTGATATTGGCGCCGGTCCCGCCCAGCGTTTCGCGTGCCGAACGGTGATGCTGGGCAAGATCGTCGATGAAAATGGCGTGCGACGGATTGTATTCCTCGAGAATCGCCTGGAGTGCCGGACCCTTCGGCCCCTGGTTGGTGAAGACCCGCGCATGGAAACCGTGGTCCGCGAGCTGCTCACGCCGCATCTGCTGGCGCGCATCGTTGAGATTGGTCAGCACCACGACGTCTGCATGGTCGGCAAGCGCGTTGATGCCTTCGATCGCACCAGGGATCGGCGTCTGGCGATGCATCTGCGTGTCGAAGAAACCGCCAAGCATCTTCCAGATGTCCTCGGGCGCAAGATAGTCGCCGCTATTCTGCCAACGCAGCGCCTTTGAAAAATCGTTGCCGACCATGCGGAATTCGACGCCCTGCGTCTCGGCCAGCCAGTCGCGGAAGGGCGCGACCATGTAGAGCAGGACCTCGTCGCAGTCGGAGATGATCAGCGGCCGGCTCATCGAGCGAGCTCCCGGCTGGCGGCCACCAGAGCTTCGGGCGTCGTGCCCAGCGCATCGGCGGCGAGCACGAGGTCGGGCTCATGGTTGGCGAGGAATTCGAGCACGGCTGCCTGCACGCCGCGATCCTCGATCCCGTGCCGCAGGCGCTCGGGCGTCAGGCCGGTCAGCGACAGCAGGCGGTCGGCCCGCTGACCGTCCGCCAACGCCCAGCCGAGTGCCTCGAGTGCCAAGACCTCGGGCGCCCTGCCCTCTGCCTGCGAAGATGATGCGTCGCGGATAATTGTCAGTTCCCTTCGATTTCCATATGGCGCCTTGCACACGCCCTGAGGAGGCCCGCAGGTGGCAAAGAGAATCCTCGTTGTCGAGGACAACGATCTCAACCGGAAACTGTTCTGCGACGTTTTGAAGGCCAACGGCTTCGAAGTCGTGCCTGTCGCTGACGGTTCCAACGTGCTGCCTACGGCCAAGCGATTCGCGCCCGACCTGGTCATCATGGACATCCAGTTGCCCAATGTCAGCGGGGTCGACCTGATCGTCCAGCTCAAATCGGATTACTCGCTGCGCGACATCCCGGTTCTGGCGGTGACCGCCTACGCCGGCAAGGGCGACGAAGAGCGCATCCGCGATGCCGGTGCGGCGGATTACCTCGCCAAACCCGTCTCAATCGGCCCCTTCATGGCCGCCGTGCGCGCGTTGCTGCCCGACTAGGCAAGCTTGACAAGCGCCGCGCGAAACCGTTTGGCCCCGACATCATGCAGGACTACGCCCTGCGCACCGGAAGAACGCAGAGAACTGGACCCCCTATGGACCGCGCCGAAGTCGACACCATGATCCGCTCGCTGATCGAGCCCTTCAACAAGAAGGAAGTCGCGATCACCGACAGCACCACTTTTGCCAACGATCTCGAATTCGACAGCCTCACGGTCATGGATTTCGTTGCCGAGATCGAGGACGCGTTCGACATCATCATCTCGATGAACCAGCAGGCCGAGATCGAGAATTACGGCCAGCTCGTCGATGCCGTGACCAAGCTGCAGGCCGACTGATGAGCGAGGGCATCCTGCAGCCGGACCAGCCGGAGACGCTCGAAGGAGAGGGCAAGGACCTTTTCTCGAAGTTCGACGACATCATCGCCATGCGCGAAGGCCTCCTCGCCAGCGGCGTGGAGGATCCCTTCAACCTGGTAATGGAAAAGGTCCTCTCGCCGACCCGCGCGATCTGCAACGGGCGCGAGACGATCCTGCTCGGCACCTACAACTACATGGGCATGACGTTCGACCCGGATGTGGTCGAGGCGGGCAAGAAGGCGCTTGCCGATTTCGGTTCGGGCACCACCGGTAGCCGCGTGCTTAACGGCACCTACCAGGGCCACAAGGAAGTCGAGCAGGCGCTCAAGGACTTCTACGACATGGACCACGCGATGGTCTTCTCGACCGGCTACCAGGCCAATCTCGGGATCATCAGCACCATCGCCGGCAAGGGCGACTACGTCATCCTCGACATCGACAGCCACGCCAGCATCTGGGACGGCTGCGCGATGGGCAATGCCGAGATCGTGCCCTTCAAGCACAACGACATCGAAGCGCTGGAAAAGCGGCTCAAGCGCATCCCCGAAGGCGCGGGCAAGCTGGTCGTCCTCGAAGGCGTCTACTCGATGCTCGGCGACATTGCGCCGCTCAAGGAAATGGTCGCGGTCGCCAAGAAGTACGGCGCCATGGTGCTGGTCGACGAGGCTCACTCGATGGGCTTCATCGGCGAGCATGGCCGCGGCGTGTGCGAACAGGCCGGTGTCATCGACGATTGCGACTTCATCATCGGCACCTTCTCCAAGAGTGTCGGCACCGTCGGTGGCTTCTGCGTATCGAACCATCCGAAGTTCGAGATCATGCGCCTCGTCTGCCGTCCCTATGTCTTCACCGCCTCGCTGCCGCCGAGCGTGGTCGCGACGGCCGAGACCTCGATCCGCAAGCTGATGCACGGGTCGAACAAGCGTGCGCATCTGTGGGAGAACTCCAAGAACCTCCACAAGGGCCTGCGTGACCTCGGCTTCCAGCTCGGCACTGACGAACCGCAGAGCGCAATCATCGCGGTGATCATGCCCGACCTCGAGCGCGGCGCAGCCATGTGGGAGGCGTTGATCAAGAACGGGCTCTACGTGAACCTCGCCCGCCCGCCGGCGACGCCTGCGAACATGACCCTTCTGCGCTGCTCGCTGTGCGCCGAGCATTCCGAGGAGGAAGTGGGCGAGATCCTGCGCATCTTCGAGGTTGCCGGGAAGGCCGTGGGCATCATCTGACGAAGGGACAGCCAGTGACCGACCCGATCCTCATCCACTCCGATGGTCCGGTCGAGACGGTCACGCTGAACCGGCCCGAGCGCCTCAACGCCATGGACGAGGCGTTGATCTATGCATTGCAGGACTATTTCCGCGGCCTGCACGATCGCCTCGATGTGCGCGTCGTGGTGCTCAGGGCTGCGGGCCGGGCATTCTGCGCGGGCCTCGATCTGGGCAGCTGGAAGAATACCGGCAACGAGGGGGCGATCCATCACACTTGGCGCACCCAGCGGGCCATTGCCACGGTGATGCAGCTGATGCGCAGCTGCCCCCAGCCGATCATCGCCCTGGCACAGGGCGCTGCCTGCGGGGGCGGCCTGTCGTTGCTGCTGTCGAGCGACATCCGGTTTTGCACGCCGGATTTCCGCATGAACGCGGCCTATATCAAGATCGGTCTCGGCGGGTGCGACATGGGATCGAGCTACTTCCTGCCGCGCCTGGTCGGCTCGTCGCTGGCCTCGGAGATGATCCTCACAGGTCGCTTCATCCATGCCGATCGCGCGCTCGCCTCAGGCTTCGTCAGTGCAGTGGTCGCGAGCGACCAGCTGGATGCCGCAGCGGCCGGAATCGTCGACGACATGCTCCTGACCGCACCGATGGGCCTGAGGCTCAGCAAGGATGCCCTAAATCGCAATATCGATGCGCCCGGCTTCGAGGCAGCGCTGGCGATCGAGGATCGTCAGCAGGTGATGCTGAGCCAGACGGCCGATGCACTGGAGGCACAGCGCGCTTTCCTCGACAAGCGGCGGCCCGATTACCGCGACCGCTAGCATAAAGGTGCCGGCCAGGCTCTCCTTCCCGGCCGGCACGCCCGGTCAGGCGGCGCTGGGCGCTGCCTGCTCTGCAACTTTTTCCCCGCCTTCGGGCATGATCTTGTTCTCGGGGAAGATCGGCCACAGCAATTGCTGGCCGAGTGTCGCCGGGGCGAGGTTCTCGACACCGTAGCTTGTGGGATAGGTGCGGGTGATCTTCGCGGTTCCGAACAGCACGTCCCAGAAGAACAGCAGGTTCCCGTAGTTGCCCTTGTAGTTGACCGCCGGATCGTCGGCGTGGCGACCATGGTGGGCATGGTGCGTGGCAGGCGTCGAGATGGTCCGCTCAACCACCCACATGATGGGCGAGAGCCACTTGATGGCGTAGAGCGGCTTGTCCCAGGCGACATCGGAATGCGCACCGATGATGACCAGCATCTTGACGACGATGTAGCCCGCATAGACCCAGCCGAGGCCTAGCCAGACAAGCACGCCCGCGAGCCACAGGCTGGGCATCATCGCGTAATAAATGATGTTGTTCCGGTAGACGAGCCGGACGCTCATGTACTTGGCGTTGTGATGCGCGCGGTGGAGGTTGTAGAGCCAGGATGTCGAATGGCTCGCGCGGTGCCACCAGTATTGCATCATGTCCTCGCAAACGAGGAACAGCGCAATCGCGGCGAAGACGCTGAGGCCGGCCAGTGCTCCTGCGTATTGCGGGGCGATCGCATTGGCCAAGGCTCCGGCGGCAAACAGGACGGTCGGCTGGGTCACCGCGATCAGCATCGTCATGCTGACGGCTTCGACGATCCCGTCGTCGCGGGTCTGCTCGGATTTCGAGAACAGGTCCGAGCGCCACAGCTCGGCAAGGGCAAAGCCCAGATAGATGGCGATGATGGCGATGGTCGATCCGGGCATGTCTCTCTCCCAAGAGGACGGTCTTGTCGATTCGCGGTCTAGCGTTTACTGACGAATAAGAATGTCCAATAGTTTACATTCTACAGCGACTCGACGTTCGTTGATGTCGCCGATGCTGTTTTCGGCGCTAGATCCTGCCTTGCGGGTCCATCTCCTGCGCAATGCCGCGGTGCGCGAATTCGGCGACGGTCAGATCATCCAGCAGAGGGGTGAGCGAGCCGACGGCTTCTGGCTGATCGAAGAAGGATCGGTCATGGTCGGTCAGTTCCTGCCCGAAGGGGAATTTCGCGCGGTCGCACTGCTCGGCCCTGGCGATTCCTATGGCGAGCTGGCGGTCTTCGCCGGCAAGCCGCGCATCGTCGACGCGGTTTCGCGTGGCAACAGCCGGGTCAGGCTGATCGCGGCGCGCCCGTTCCTCGAAGCACTGAGCAACTACCCCGCATCGACCCGAGCCTTGCTGGGTGCCCTGTCCGAGCAGCTTCAGGACACGCTGGCGCAACTTGCCGGCCTGAGGCGCGGGACCAATCCGCAGCGGCTGGCGGCGATCCTCGCCAACATGGCCTCCGACCAGGACCAGCCGGCGAGCGTGGTGGTGACACAACAGGAACTCGCCGACCTGCTCGGAGTGACCCGTGCGACTGCCAATGCGGCGCTGCGCGAACTGCAGAAGCTCGGCCTCGTCCAGCGCGGCTACGGGGCGGTCACGATCCCCGTCCGCGACCGGCTGGCACAATTCGCCCTCGGCTAGGTCCCGCTTACTGCTCCAGCGTAGCGGCGGCGCATTTCTCGGCCGTGGCCTGGTCTTCCCCGCCGTCGAGATAGGCGATGGCGACGAAGCCGGCGATCACCAGCGCCACGAAGCCCACGGTCACGAGGCCGAGGTACTTGTCGATGAAGCGCTTGATCGGGGCACCGAACATGCGGAACAGCACGCCCACGATCATGAAGCTGATCGAGCGGGAAACGATGCTGGCAAGGATGAAGGGCACCAGCGCCATGCCGATGAAGCCCGCGGTGATGGTAAGCAGCTTGAACGGGATCGGGGTCGCGCCCTTCACGATCAGGATCTCGACCCCGTATTCGCGCAGGTAGCACGCCGCGACCGGGAAACTCTCCGACAGGCCGAGCCAGCGCAACAGGTCCGCCCCGATGGTATCGTAGAGACCCCAGCCGATCGCATATCCGAGGAGGCCCCCGGCGACCGAGGCCAGCGTCGCGATAACCGCGAAGCGGATCGCCTTCTTCGGCTCGGCAAGGCACATCAGGCCCAGCAGCGGGTGCGGCGGGACCGGGAAGAAGCTCGCCTCGATAAAGGCGAACATCGCCAGCCACCATTCGGCATGCGGGTGGGACGCCTTTTCGAGCGTCCAGTCGTAGAGCTTGCGCAGCATGGTCTGGTGAAATTCCTCGCGTCCCGTGGTCCCTTGCGGACTAGGCGAGCATCCCGGCGTAGGCAAGCGCGACTGAATAACCTATTTGGTTCTTTTTGATTGACATCGTCACGCTGTTTGGGCACATAAAAGGAACATCGCGATAGTGTGATTCGCACTGAAGGGCGGCCATCTCCACCAGCCGGAGCGGCCGCCCTTTCGCGTTCAGTCGATTTATTGCGGGAGGGCAAGATGGGCAAAGCCAAGTCTGGCGACCGCCATGCCTGGGAAGCGCCTTTCCTGAAGGCGCTCAGGAAGTATGGCTCGGTCAAACGCGCAGCCAGCGCAGCCGGGATCACCACCGGACCCGTCTATAACCGGCGCCAGCGCAGCGAGGAGTTCGTCGAAGCTTGCACGAAGGCCCGCGAGGCTTTCCATGCCAATGGCGGCAGGGTCATCCGCAACAGCGCCGACAAGCCAGCACCACGGCAGTGGAAGCGTACTTTCCTCGACATGCTGGCGGAGACTTCCAACGTCACCGCTTCGGCCAGCGAAGCCAATGTCTCGGTGCGCGAGGTCTATCGCACCCGGCGGTCGGACGAGGATTTCGCGGGCGAGTGGCGCACGGCCCTCTTCGAAGGCTATGCCAATCTGGAAATGGAGGTGCTCGGCTTCCTGCGCGATCCGGCTCCGACCCGGAAGCTGGATGTGGCCGCGGCGCTGCGCCTGCTGACCGCGCACAAGGATACTATCGCCACCGAGCGAGCGGCCCGCGCCAATGTCAGCGCCGCGGAAGTGCGCGCCTCGATCGAGCGCAAGGTCGAGATTTTCCGCCAGCAGGTCGCCGCCGAACAGGCGCGCAAGGCCCGTGACTGACTTGAGCGGCAGGCCGCGCCTGTTCTCGCAGGCCTCGTGCGATCTCACCGACAGCTTCGTTGCCGGACTGGACCAGAAGGAAAAGGACGAATGGTCGTTCGACTTCGCCAACACCGCGCACGACGGGCAGCTACCACCGTCGGGCGACTGGCGGACCTGGCTGATCATGGCCGGACGCGGTTTCGGCAAGACGCGAGCAGGGGCCGAATGGGTCCGCTCGCTCGCCGAAGCGAACCGCCATGCGCGTATCGCACTGATCGGCGCGAGCCTGGGCGAGGCGCGCAGCGTCATGGTCGAGGGCGAGAGCGGCATCCTTGCCTGCTCGCCGCCCGAACGGAGACCTGTTTTCGAACCTTCCTTGCGGAGGCTGCGCTGGCCCAACGGGGCCGAAGCGATGCTCTGTGGCGGATCTATCGCAGCGATGGAGTGACGCTCGGCTTCACCACGCATGACCGCGACCTCCTCTTCGACGGGGTGCTGCATCGGGCAGCGCCCGGCATGCTGCCCTCGGCGATCCGCAAGACGATCGGGTTCTCCGACGACGAGAGCGAAGTAGAGGGCGCAATCTCGCACGCCGCCATCCGCGAGGAGGACCTGGTCGCGGGCAGGTATGACGGAGCTCGCGTCGAAAGCGGCATCGTCGACTGGCAATCGCTCGAAACTGCCACCCTGCACGGCGGGTCGATTGGTTCGGTATCGCAGGAAGGCGGGAAGTTCGCCGCCCAGCTGCGCTCGGCCAAGGCCGACCTCGATGTCGATCCCGTGCCGCTTTCCAGTCCGACCTGTCGCGCAAGCTTCTGTGGCCCGGAATGCGCGTTGAACCCGCTCGATCACGAGACGCGCACGACAATCCGGTCGGTGGACCCCGATGCCAACAGGATCGCGACCGAAGAGGCCGACCACTCCGGATATTCCTTTGGCACCGTGACCTTCCTCGATGGGACGATGGCGGGACTTTCCGCGCGGATCATCGCCACTTCGCAGGTAGGGCTAACACTCGACCGTCCGGTGGACCCGGCTCTGGCAACCGGAGCAAGGGTGAAGCTTCGCGAGGGCTGCGACAAGACCATCGCCACCTGCACTGGTCGCTTCGACAATGCCTGCAACTTCCGTGGCGAGCCATTCCTGCCCGGCAACGACATGCTGGCCCAGTATCCCATGCCGCGATGACCCTTGCGGAAAACTTCGCCAGAGAGGCGGAGAAACTGGTCGGCACCTCGTTCAGGCTGCGAGGGAGGAATCCGGCAACTGGTCTCGACTGCGTCGGACTTGTTTCCTGCGCACTCTCTGCAGCGCGGGGATGGGTGAAAACCCCCGAGGGCTATGCGTTACGTAACGCAACGTTGGAGCCCTATCTCACCTTCGCTGGGCGAAATGGTTTCGAGATCGCGGTCGGGCCAATCGTTCGGGGCGACCTGCTGCTGGTCCGGCCCGGTCCTGCACAAACGCACCTGGTGGTTGCAACTTCACTGGATCGCTTCGTGCACGCTCATGCAAGCTTGGGACGCGTCGCGATCCATGCCGGCACGCTGACCTGGTCCATCCACCGACACTACCGGCTCCTGCCCCTAATCGAGGAATAGATCATGGCGACCGTCGTACTCACCACGCTGGGCTCGCTCTTCGGAGGACCGCTTGGCGGCGCAGTCGGAACGCTCATCGGTCGCCAGATAGACGGCGCCATCATCAGCGGCCCAAAAAGCGAAGGTCCGCGCCTGAAGGACCTCGCCGTTAGCACTTCGAGCTATGGCCAGCCGATCGCCCGTCATTATGGCAGCGTGCGCGCTGCCGGGACCGTCATCTGGGCGACCGACCTCAAGGAGACGAAGCAGAAATCCGGTGGCGGCAAGGGACGCCCCTCGAGCACCTCCTATGTCTACAGCGTCTCCTTCGCGGTGGCGCTTTCGAGCAGACCGATCGAGGGGATCGGCCGCATCTGGGCCGATGGCAATCTATTGCGAGGCTCGGGCGGCGACCTCAAGTCATCAGGTGCCCTGCGCATTCATTCCGGCCATGGGGACCAGCGACCAGATCCCCTCCTGGCGGCCGAGCTGGGCGACAAATGCCCGGCTCACCGCGGCTGCGCCTATGTTGTTTTCGAAGACCTTTCTCTGGCCGATTTCGGCAATCGCATTCCCGCCCTTACATTCGAAATCCTCGCCGGTGATGGAGCCGGGCTGCTCCCGGAGATGGTCGGAAATCTCGGTTCCGTAGATACATCGGCACTGATGGATCAGCTCAAAGGCTACAGCCATGACGGTGGCAGCCTTGCCGGCGTGCTGGCGCAGGTCGACCGATTGAAACCGGTCGTTCCGCTTTATCGGGGAGGCGCATTGCGGCTTGCCGGGAGCAGCACGGCGGAACAGATGACCAAGTCCCTCCCGCCCCCCGCGACTTGGGATCAGGGTGAATTTGGTCGCGAGGACGGGCGTGCTCGCGCACGCGGATCGCTGACGGCCAATGCTCTATCGGCCCTGCGGTACTACGATCCCGCGCGCGACTATCAGCCGGGCATGCAGCGGGCTGAGGGAGGTGCCACAGCCACACAGAGAAGGACATTGGAGTTCCCCGGCGTCCTGTCTGCTCAGGACGCGCGCATGCTGCTGCGTGAGGCCTCCATGCGAGAAGCAATTGGACAGGAAACACTGTCCTGGCGGGTCGCACAACTCGATCCTGCGTTGGGTCCGGGTTCGAAGGTAAAGGTGCCCGGTATTCCCGGCACATGGCGAGTGGCGGAATGGGAGTGGCGAGGCGCTGGCATAGAATTGCAGCTTGTCCGCCATCTCCAACAGGGCGCATTCCATGCGGTGACTTCCGACCCCGGCGACGGCTGGCATCCACCGGATCGTGAGATCGGGGCCACGAGCCTCCGCGTCTTCGAGTTGCCTTGGGACGGACACGGATCGAATGAAGAGGTCCGCATCTTTGGGGCAACCAGCGCGCCCGCTGGCCCCTGGGCCGGGGCAGCGCTGTTTGCGCAGCAAGGTACCGCGCTCGAACCTGTCGGCAATAGCGGGCCGTCCCGCGCCACGACTGGCAAACTCCTCCAGCCATTGGAACCCAGCCCTGCACATCGTTTCGAACAGGCAGCATCGCTGCTGGTAAAGATGCTGGACCACAGTTCCGAACTGGTCTCGACCGACTCTGCAGGCCTGGCACGCGGGGTCAACCGGATGCTGGTTGGCGAAGAAGTGCTGCAATTCGCCCAGGCCGAACCCCT
The DNA here is from genome assembly GCF_015529805.1 of Qipengyuania soli. Taxonomy (NCBI): domain Bacteria; kingdom Pseudomonadati; phylum Pseudomonadota; class Alphaproteobacteria; order Sphingomonadales; family Erythrobacteraceae; genus Qipengyuania; species Qipengyuania soli. Next base: position 2,409,179 of record NZ_CP064654.1, read on the forward strand.
CGGTGAAGGCGAGTGGAAACTGACCGGCCTCCTTCGCGGTCGCGGCGGGAGTGAACGGCCCGCGCTTGCCGGACATGCGGCAGGCAGCGAAGCAACACTTCTGGACGAGGATTTATTGTTACTGCGTGTCGATCTGCCAGCGCTGGCCGGCAGCACCGAGTTTGCAGCGATCGGACTCGCCGAGAGCGAACCCGTGAAGGCTTCGCTGGAGAACCAGGGAGCAAGCAGGCGCCCTCCCAGCCCGTGCCACGGCTGCGTCCGGCATACTGACGACGGCGCCCTGGCCATTTCCTGGACCCGAAGAGCCCGCGGTGGCTGGATCTGGCAAGACGAGGTCGAACAGCCCCTCGTCGAACGGCAGGAACTTTACGAAGTCGGGATCGGTCCGCCTTCGGCACCCTTGCGGTCGTTTACTACCCCGACCCCGGATCTGGTCCTTGGGGCTGCGACCTTGGCCGATCTCACCGCGACGCACCCCGATAGCCCGATCTGGGTGAGGCAGTGCGGCGACTACAGCAAATCACAACCGCTAATGCTCGGCCACTTGGCCGGGTAACTTCGCCTTGAAGGATCATACCGTGACCGAATTTGTCAGCTTTCCAGAATCCACCGCCCGATATTCATTGCCATTTCTTGTCGCAGGACAGGCCCAGAAGGAATTTTTCGTCAACGAGGCGCTCGAACGTCTCGATATACTTCTTCATCCGGTGGTCGAAGGCGAGGTCTGCGATCCGCCTTCCTCCCCGCAAAAGGGGCAGGCTTACCTTGTAGCTACGCCTGCGACAGGAGCCTGGATTGGTCAGGAGGATCGTATCGCCGGATGGGACGGTAACCAATGGACCTTCATCGACCCGACCGCGCAAATGAATGTCTTTGATAAGAATCTCGGGCGTAGACGGTGTTTTCGCGAAGGATGGAATCTGCCGCCGGAGCCGGTGCTGCCGACGGGTGGTTCGACCATCGACAGCGAGGCGCGCGAGGCGATCGAGACCATTGTTGAACTCCTGCAACAGGCCGGACTCATATCATCGTAACAATCTGGGAACGAAATTGTTCTAGCGCCGTTCGCACCGCCATGGAGGATATCCCATTCTCTTATCGCAAGAATCTCGTTCGCAAGAGCGGCATAATTGCAACAGTTCCCGGACATTGTCCGCTTGCCACTGTAGGGGTTGAAAGTTAGATATCTTCCACTCGGTGGCTCTAATTCGCAAAAAGGGGAAACAATAATGCGGAAATTCGTCATAGGTATGGCGATGGCCTCTACGGCACTTGCATCGCCCGCCCTCGCCAAGGAAGACAGCTGGTATGTCGGCGTCGAGGGTGGTCCGAGCATCGTTGAGGATATCGATTTCAACGTCGACGACGGCGCTAGCTCGCTCGGTGTCGATTTTGACACCGGCTACGACTTTGGTGGTTTCATCGGTTATGACTTCGGCGCCTTCCGTCTGGAAGCAGAAGTCCGTTACGCCGGTGCCAACCCGAACACGCTGATCGTGAATGGCCCGACCACCCTGGGCGGTGGCAGTGTCATCGGTGCCAACCAGTATGAAGTCGCCGACGGTGAACTCACCTCGCTGGCATTCATGCTCAATGGCCTGTTCGATTTCGGTCCCGATGACGGCCTCCAGGGCTTCGTCGGCGGCGGTATCGGTGTGGCTCGCACCAGCCTCGACACGGTTGTCGGCGTTCAGCAGGCCTTCGATGATTCGGACAGCGGTCTGGCATGGCAGGTTCTCGCGGGTATCCGCGCGCCCCTGACCGACAACATCGACGTTGGCCTCAAGTATCGCCTCTTCACTGCCGAAGACGTGACGCTGGTCGACGTTGCTGGTCGTTCGCTGAACGACTCGATCCGCAGCCACTCGCTGCTCGGTACGTTCACCTACAACTTCGGCGAGCCGCCGGCACCTCCGCCGCCGCCCCCGCCGCCGCCGCCCCCGCCGCCGCCTCCCCCCCCGCCGCCGCCGCCGCCGCCGGCTCCGGTCTGCGAGCAGGGTCCGTACATCGTCTTCTTCAACTGGGACGAATCGGACATCACTCCGGAAGCAGCGACGATCCTCGACAACGCGGTTTCGGCCTACGCCAACTGCGGCACCGCCGCAGTCATGCTGGCCGGTCACACCGACACGTCGGGTTCGACGGCTTACAACATGGGCCTCGCCGAGCGTCGTAACTCGTCGGTCCGTGGCTACCTGACCTCGCGTGGCATTCCGGATGGCCGGATCTCCAGCGAAGCCTTCGGTGAATCGCAGCTGCGCGTCCCGACGGCGGATGGTGTCCGCGAACTCCAGAACCGTCGCGTGGAAATCACCTACGGTCCGGGTTCGGGCATGTAATCTTCGCTTCATTGCGAAATCGAACGAGGGGCCGGAGCAATCCGGCCCCTTTTTCGTTGGGATCGTGTCGGATCCATGGAAGGGAGAACTGAGTAATGCGCTTTTTTGTCGCCAGCCTTGCGCTTGCTGCTGTTGTCAGCGGCTGCACCACGATCGACAGTCTGCCCGAAGAACGGCTCGGAGAAGCTACAATCAGGCTGCCAAGCGGCATCCCGATTGGCTCAGCCCAGATCACGCGCAAGGGCGACCGGCTGACCCTCAGTGCGGCGGTTGCCGGTATCGAACCGGGTATCCATGGCTTCCATCTTCACACCACCGGCAAGTGCATCGCACCTGACTTCACGAGCGCGGGTGGACACCTCAATCCTGGGGGCAAAGCACACGGATCGCTATCGGCCGGTGGCAAGCACCTCGGCGACATGCCTAATCTGGACGTGGCGTCCAATCGAACCGCCACTGCCGTGGTCGATCTGCCGGGCGAACCGTCCAACGTAATGGCCGACCTGTTCGATGCCGACGGTACGGCCATCGTCATTCACGCAAATGCTGACGACTATCGCACCGACCCGACAGGCAATGCCGGGTCACGCATTGCATGCGGAGTATTCGAAGCGAACTAGGCCTCGATCGGTTCGCCGGCTTCGCGGGCCCAGTTGCGCACATTGGCACTGGCCCGCGGGACCAGCCAAAGCGCCCCGACGAGGAGTGCGAAACCGAACGGCGCGACGATGAATGTCGACAGCACTCCCTTGGAGAGGTCATCGCCGTTGGTAGCCGAGACATAGCCCGCCATAAAGGGTCCCAGGCCGAGGCCAACCAGAGTCGTTGCGAGGAAAAAAGTCGCGGTCGCCAATCCACGCATCCGTGGCAACACCAGGGACTGGCTTGTTGCAGCCGCTCCTCCAAGCGCCGATGCGCTGAGCATCTGGGCAAAGAAGCTGGCGATGTAGAAGATGGTCACATCACTCGTGGTGTAGGCCACCCACATCACGGGAAGCGGTGCCAGCAGGCCCAGCATGATGATCCAGACGCGTCCGTTGGGGCGTCGCTTGATCAGCATGTCCGCGATCCAGCCCCCGACGATGACCCCTACGAAACCAGCCACGGCGGCCGGCGCGCCAAGCAAGAGGCCAAGATCGGACTTGGATGCGCCCAGCGCGCGCTCCGCGTAAGGGGCACCCCAGTACGATGCGGCATAGGAAATGAAGGATACTGTGCCGTAACCAAGGATCGTGCACAGGAACGCCGGTGAACCCCAGGTCAGACGAAACGTCGGGAGGTCACGGGCGCGCAGGCCCATCGCCCAGCTGAAGACGGCATAATAGCCGACTCCCAGGAATACCCATTGTTCGAGCACTCCGGTCCAGCGCCAGAGGATCCAAGCGAGCGCTGCGAAGAATGCCGCGCCAGCAAGGTTCATCGCCAACGCGCTCGTCCCTCGAGCCGCCGCTCCGAAGATAGTGAACGGCGGAATTACCTGGAAGAGCTCGCGTACGAAGCCCTTGAAAGGTTCGGGATCTTCGGGAGTCGGGAGGCCGTCAATCGCACCGCGCACTGGTTCCCGCAAAGTTAGGACCCAGAGTGCCAGCAACAGCCCCGGGATGCCCACTGCGAGGAATGCCGCTTGCCAGCCTGCGAGGCCGAGTGGCCCACCTTCCGGATAGGCCGCGTTCCAGTTTTCGACGATCAGGCCGCCAATGAGCAGCGAGATTCCGCCGCCTAGGTACAGGCCCGATGAATATATCGCCAAGGCAGTCGCTCTCAGCCGCGCGGGGAACCAGTCGCTGATGAGAGAATACGCAGAGGGGCTGGCCGTAGCTTCGCCCACGCCCACCCCGATGCGTGCAACGGTCAAGGTGGTGGCATTTTTCGCGAATCCCGACAACGCGGTCATGGTCGACCACAGGGTCAGGCCGATTGCCATCAGGCGCACGCGTTTCCAGCTGTCGGCGAGCTTACCCAGCGGAATGCCGAACAGCGCATAAAATACGGCAAAAGCCGTGCCGTAGAGGAAGCCAAGGTAGTCATCCTCGACACCGAGGTCGGCCTTGATATCGTTCGCCAGGATTGAAAGAATCTGGCGATCGATGAAGTTCAGCACGTAGATTAGGACGAGGACGCTGAGCGCGTACCAGCTATAGGCCGAGACCTTGGTTTCGGCGCCACTCCCGTTCTGTTCAGTTGCGGGGGCGGTCGCGTCTGTGGCTTCGGTCAATTACTTACTCCGTCAGTGCTGGCGCATCCTGTGCGTAGGGAGTGCTATCGACAACCCCCGCTTCGGCAAAGCCCTTTCGGCGCAATCGACACGAATCACATCCGCCACATGCCAATCCCTCGGGTGTTGGATCGTAACAGGACCAACTCCAGGAAGGGTTCAGGTCGAGCCGATCGCATTCACGTGCGATGTCCGCTTTCGACATGTGCTGAAGAGGCGCATGAATGGTGAAAGGCATGCCTTCCACGCCCTGCTTGGTCCCGAGGCGTGCGGTTTCGGCAAAGCTGGCGATGAACTCGGGCCGGCAATCCGGATAGCCCGAGTAGTCGAGCGCATTTACGCCGATGAAGATATCGCGGGATCCGGACGTTTCCGCGAAGGCGGTGGTCAGAGCCAGAAAGACCAGGTTTCGGGCGGGAACATAAGTTACCGGAATGTCTTCCCCGACACCGCCCTTGGGCACATCGATATCGTCGGTCAGTGCCGAGCCGCCGAATTGGCGAAGGTCGAGCGGAAGCAGGACGTGCCGGACGACACCCAGCTTCTGCGCGATTGCCCTTGCCGATTCCAGCTCACGAACGTGACGCTGACCGTAATCAATCGTCAGTGCATGGATTTCATGGCCACGCTCGCGCGCAATGGCGGCGGTCACCATGGAATCCAGGCCGCCGGACAGGAGGATTACCGCCGGGCCGGGCTTAGTATCGTTTTCATTGGGCATGGTGCGAGCCGCTAGAACGGATCGCGTCCTGCTGCAATCATCAGTCGCAGGACGCAGTCCGTCGGGCTTCGGCAGAAAACTGGAATGGCTTGCCGTCCGCGATCCCTTGGCTGTCTATTTGGACGAGGGCCGGGGTTTCCTTGCGAATGTTCGTCCGGCCATAGCCATTGCCACGGCAGGTGTACTGAACGGTCACTTCACTGGCGCCGTCTTCGACGACGAAGCGATTGCAGCCACTGTCCGTGTGGCGCAGCTGGATGAACTCGCGGCCCGAGCGCACGCAGACCTTACGGCTGGCACTACCATCGCGATAGCGCACTTCCCAACCGCCCTTTTGCAGCGTGTCGAGCATCGCCAGCGATCCCTGCGCAAGCACAGGACCCGCCAGACAAGCCGCCGCAATGGCTATCGCCTTTGCAGATACACGCATCTTCACTCGAACCACCTTTCAAGCGGAGCGAAATCGCCGCCCCGATTCGTCCATATTACAGCAAAACTGCGCTTAACCGTTGTATAACATCGACAGACCGTTATCGGGCGATGGCAAACTGCTTCGAACAGAACGCACAATCGACCAGAATGAGCCCGTCGTCATTGCGCATTTCTTCCCTGTCTTCTTCCGGGAAACGGCCAAGAACCTGCTCGTAGTGCTCGATCGAGCACCTGCATCCACGCGCGATGGCGGCACCCGGCTGAATGCGGACCTCGTCTTCATCGTGGAACAGCCTCCAGGCTATGGCCTCCAGCGACAAATCGTTGTCGAGCAACTCTTCATGGCGGATAGAGCCGCCCATGACGGCGACATGTTCCCACTCGGGATGGTCTAGTCGCGCATGGAGGCGTTCGCGTCCTTCCTCTCCGTCGGGCAGATGCTGGACAAGCATGCCCGCAGCCACCGTTCCCTCGCTTCCGGAGCGTACGGCGCAACGGATGAGTGTGGGGACCTGCTCCGACTGGTAGAAGTAGCTCTCGCATGCTTCCGAGAGGCTGCCACCCTCCAGCGGTACGATGCCTTGGTAACGGCCCTGGCCCGACGGGATATCGAAAGTGATCGCGAGATAGCCTTTGCCAAAGAGCGCAAAGAGGGATGGATTGGCCCCCAGTTCGGCAAGTCGGCTCTCGTCGAAATCAACATAGCCACGTAACGCGCCACCCTTGAAGTCGCACACCAGCAGTCGAACGGCGCCCTCTTCGGTCTGCGCCTGCATGGTCACCTGCGACCCATCGTCCTTGAGCAGACCGCCGATGAGCGTGGCCAGGACCAGCGCCTCGGCAAGTAGGTGCGTGATCGGCGCAGGATAGGCATGTGCCGACAGGACTTCATCGAGGACACCGTCGAGACGGACAAGCCGGCCACGCGCGTTCTGCGAAGGGATGGTGAAGCCGAGGAGGCGGCCCGAATAAGTTTCTTCGGGCTGGAGGGGGGTATCGTTCATCGCCGCCATATGGGGCGTGGGCAGCAAAATGGTAGGGGCTCGGCCCCGCCTACAGCTTGCCGTGGCACCAAAGCAGGATCGACTTCTGCGCGTGGATGCGGTTTTCCGCCTCGTCGAAAACCACCGATTGGGGGCTTTCGAAGACGCCGCTACTCACTTCGTCTCCCACATGCGCTGGCAGGCAATGGAGAAAGCGCGCATCGGGCTTGGCGCGGGCCATCAGTTTCTCGTCGACGCGGAACGGCTCCATCGCCGCAAGCTTGTTGTGAACATGCTCCTGGCCCATCGACACCCAGGTGTCGGTGACGACGATGTCCGCGCCCTCGGCAGCTTCGGCTGCATTCTTGGTCAGCGTGACCTGCGCACCGCCGGCCCGGGCCATCTCGACGAATTCGGTCTCCGGCTCGTAACCCTGCGGAGTGCCGACGCGGACGTTGAACTTGAAGATGCCTGCTGCCTCGAGGATCGAGTGGAGGACATTATTGCCGTCCCCCAGCCAGGCGAGTTCGAGACCCGGCAGGGCCTTGCCCTGTTCGACCATGGTCAGAAGGTCGGCAACGATCTGGCAGGGATGCGAGCGATCGGTCAGGCCGTTGATGACCGGTACACTGGCATAGTGCGCCAGTTCTTCGGCTTTCACATGGTCGTCCGTGCGGATCATGATTGCATCGGCCATACGGCTGAGCACGCGTGCCGTATCGGCAATGCTTTCACCTCGGCCGAGCTGGCTTGTCCCCGAATCAAGGATTAGCGCACTACCGCCCAGCTGGCGCATGGCTATGTCGAAGCTGGCGCGGGTGCGGGTAGAATTCTTCTCGAAGATCATCGCCAGCACGTGACCCGCAAGCGGCGCGTCGGCGTCGGGCTTGCCTTTCGGCCAGCCCGCACGCGCCGCCTTCCGATCCTGTGCGTCGGCAAGCATGGCGGCAATCGCATCCCCGCCCGCATCCGAGAGGTCGAGGAAGTGATTCACCGCCATCGTCTCCTCAGGCCGTGGCCGGATCGAAGCTCGCCGCACCGGCGGAGAGCTTGTCGAAGAATTCGTCGAATTCGGCATCGTCGGCCACCAACGGAGGCAGGATGCGCAGTGTGTTGTCGCCCGCAGCAACGGTCAGCAGTTGGTGATTGTCGCGCAGGTGCACGTAGAACGGCCGGCTTTCGACCTTCATCTTGAGGCCGAGCATCAATCCCTTGCCGCGCACGAGCTCGAAAAGCTCCGGATAGTTGCCGATGAACTGTTCGAGCCGGCTGCGCAGGCGCTCCCCCTTCTCGGTCACTTCGGCGAGGAATTCGTCATTTGCGACGGCATCCATCACCGCCATGCCAGCTGCCATGGCCAGCGGATTGCCGCCATAGGTCGAGCCGTGCGTACCAAAGCCCATGCCGCGCGCTGCCTTTTCGGTCGCAAGGCAGGCTCCGAGCGGGAAGCCCCCACCGATGCCCTTGGCGGTCGCCATGATGTCGGGCTCGATACCGTAGTGTTCGTAGGCGTAGAACTTGCCGGTGCGCGCAACGCCGCACTGCACTTCGTCGAACACCAGCATGAGGTCGTTTTCGTCAGCGAGCTGGCGCAGGCCGCGAATGAACTCCTCGCTGCCGGGGCGGATGCCCCCTTCGCCCTGGATCGGTTCGACCAGGAAGCCTGCGGTATTCGGGCCCATCAGCGCCTTGGCGCTCTCGAGATCGTCGAACTCTGCATATTTGAACCCGGCGAGCAGCGGCATGAAGCCCTTGTGCATCTTCTCCTGGTTCGAGGCGCTGATCGTCGCCATTGTCCGCCCGTGGAAGGCGTTGGTGAAGGTGATGAGTTCGAACTTGTCGTCATTGCCGACATGCTGGTGATAGGCACGCGCGGTCTTGATCGCGCACTCGACCGCCTCGGCACCCGAATTGGTGAAGAACACGGTATCGGCAAATGTCTTGTCGACCAGACGCTGTGCAAGCGCCTCGCCCTGCGGGCTGCCGTAGAGGTTCGAGACGTGCATCAGCTTCGCAGCCTGCTGCTGGATCGCGCCGATCAGGCCAGCGTGGCTGTGGCCGAGCAGGTTCACGGCAATGCCACTGGCAAAATCGAGATAGCGGGTGCCGTCTTCGTCGATGAGGTGACAGTGGTCCCCTTCAACGGGGCGCACGCCGCAGCGGGGATAGACGGGCATCAGGGGCGAAATCGACATGGTGTCTCCGGGGGCTCTCTCGGGTCAAAGACAAATGGCGGTCCCGTCAGGGAACCGCCATCTGCGTGTTTGTCAGCGATCTATTGCGTCTCGCCTGCCGGGTCAAACCCGGGAGGGCCGAGGCGCGCACCTTATTCCGAGATCGGAACCAGGTTGACCGCCGAATATTTGCCGCGTCGGTCGACTTCGAGATCGAACTCGAAGCGCTGGCCTTCGTCGATTCCGGACAGGCCCGAACGCTCGACCGCACTGATGTGCACGAAAGCGTCCGGCTGGCCGTCATCGCGAGTCAGGAAGCCGAAGCCCTTCATCGAATTGAAGAACTTCACGGTTCCGCTGGCCTTTTCGCCTGTCAGCTCGCGACGCGGTGCCGCGTCTTCGCGCTTGGCGACAGCGATGACATCGCCGACGACCTGGAGGTCCTGAGCCGAAACCTTGCCGCCGCGATCGACGAGGTTGAACTCGAGCTCCTGACCTTCAGCCAGGCCTTCGAGACCCGCACGCTCGACAGCGCTGATGTGGACAAAAACGTCCTCGCCACCGGTTTCCTGCTGGATAAAGCCAAAGCCCTTCTGGCTGTTGAAGAACTTCACCGTGCCCTTGCCGGTGCCGACGACTTGCGCGGGCATGCGGTTGAAGCCGCCGCCACCGCCACCGCCACCACGCGGGCCGCCGCCGAAGCCGCCGCCACCGCCGCCGCGGTTGCCGCCGCCGAAACGGTCGCCGCCACCGCCGAAGCGATCGCCGCCGCCGCGGTCGTCACGGAATGAATTGTGTGGAGCAAAATCCGCCGGCGGTCCGCCAAACGGATCGAAACCTTCCTCCCCGAAACCGTCGCGCTTGTCCCGTCCGCGGCGGCGCCCTCTGTCGTAACCCATAACTCGAACATTACCTTCGGCCGCCCTTGGGTAACTGTGCTTCGGCGCGGGGCAGCAGGATACGCCGGACACGGACTCATGCGCACCGATTTCGGACGCATTCGCCACATTTTGTCCTCCTCATAGCGCGAAACATCGCCATACGCGAATGATTTAGCTCAACCGTCCGATGCGCGGCAAAATTGTGACATTTTCGCAAGGCCGGATTTGTCAGCCGTTTCCCTTGTCACCGCCGGAACGAGTTGGCAGAGCGGGACGATGGAAATCATGGCCTTGCTCACCGATCCGGCCGCCTGGCTGGCCCTGCTGACACTGATCGCTCTTGAAGTCGTTCTCGGCGTCGACAACCTCATTTTCATAGCGATCCTGTCCAACAAGCTGCCCGAGCATCAACAGCAGAAGGCGCGCAAGATCGGCCTGGCACTCGCGCTCGTCATGCGCATCGGCCTGCTCATGCTGATCGGCTGGCTGGTGACCCTGCAAACGCCGCTTTTCGACCTGGGCCTGACCGGTGCGCCAAACCAGTACGGCGAACCCAGCTTCGAGACTGCCTTTTCAGGACGCGACCTGATCCTGCTCACGGGAGGCCTTTTCCTGCTGTGGAAGGCGACCAAGGAAATTCATCACTCGATGGAGCCTGAAGATGATTCGGGCGACCTGCTGGACAAGACGCCGGGCACGGCAGCTGCCGTGACCGCTACCTTCGGAGCAGTGATCGCGCAGATTATCGCAATCGACATGGTCTTCTCGATCGATTCGATCCTCACCGCCGTGGGCATGACCGATGACATCCCGATCATGGTTGCTGCAGTCGTGATCACCGTAGGCATCATGATGGTCGCTGCCGATCCGCTGGCCCAGTTCATCGAGAAGAACCCGACGCTGGTCATGCTGGCGCTCGCGTTCCTGGTCATGATCGGCGCGATCCTGGTGGCCGATGGATTGGGTTTCCATGTGCCAAAAGGATATGTCTACGCTTCCATGGGATTCGCACTAGGTGTCGAACTGCTCAACATGCTGCAGCGCAACAGGCGCAAGGCGAAGAATAGCAGGACGACGCACAATGACCGAATGGACCCCCATCGATGAGGCCGTTTTCGTCGCAGGACAGATTTCTCCCGACGACGTAGCGCGCGCAGCCGACCGCGGTTTCGCGCTCATCATCAACAACCGTCCCGATGCCGAGGAAGACGACCAGCCCGACGGGGCACTGATTGCCGCAGCGGCCAAGGCTGCCGGCGTCGCCTATGTCTCGATACCCGTCGGGGCCGAGGGCATCGGCCCCGAGCAGATCGACGCAATGGCTTGTGCGCTTGCCGAAGCGGACGGTGACATCCTCGCCTTCTGCCGATCGGGCAATCGCTCGAGCATGCTTTGGGCGCTCTCGCAGGCAAAGCAGGGCCGCGATCCCGACGTCGTCGCGGAAATGGTGCGCGATGCGGGCTACAACCCGGTGCTCATCCTGCCCGTCATGAAGCAGCTGGCCGCGAAAGCCGCCTGACTACTTGCGATAGTCGAGCGGCGGATCGCGATCGCCCAGTAGCGATACATATTCGTAGTCCGGACCGCGCGACGCGTCGAACTCGGCCCGTGCTGCTGCACGCAGATCGGGGTTGGTGAACAGTTCGGCCGCCATCAGGGTCATCGCCTTGGCGGCCAGTTGCGCCCCCTTGAAACCGATCGTCGAGCCGCTCGCCGCGACCGCCTGCCAGCTGTGGGCGCTGGTTCCCGGGACCCAGGTCGCGGTGTCGAGGCCGACTGTGGGCGTGGTCCACGAAACATCGCCCACATCGGTAGACCCATAGCCGAGCGACTTCGCATAGGGTTGGATCTTGGCCGCATCCTCCAACGGCTCGGCTTTCTCGCCGAAACTCTTGGCGATTTCCGTGGCCCAAGCGCGTTCCTCGGCCGTGTATTCGACGCCGCCGAGGCTCCGCAACTTGGCGTCCATCACCTTCTGCAGCGTCTCGTTGACCAGCAGCGGGTTGTTGCCGTGGATGATCTCCCACTCGACTTCGGTACCCGTTCCCATGGCCGCACCCCTCGCCGCCGCTTCGAGCCGGGTCCACAGGCGCCGCACCTCGTCCGCATCTGGATGACGCACGTAATAAAAGCTCTCGGCGAAGTCGGGAACGACATTGGGAGCCGAGCCCCCTTGCGTGATGACGTAGTGGATGCGCGTGTCCATGTCGGTGTGCTCGTGCATCATGTTGGCCATCATGTTCATCGCCTCAACCCCGTCGAGTGCGCTGCGTCCCCGTTCCGGAGCGCCAGCGGCGTGGGCCGACACGCCCTTGAAACGGAATTTGGCAGAACGGTTGGCGAGGCTGGTCTGCGCTGCCCCGCTGTTCTCATCGGACGGGTGCCAGTTGATCGCCACGTCAACGTCGTTGAACAGGCCCGCCCGCGCCATGTAGACCTTGCCCGAACCGCCCTCTTCGGCAGGCGTGCCGTAAAGCCTGATTCGGCCCGGCGTGCCTGTCTTTTCGAGCCAGCGCTTCACCGCGATCGCCGCGGTCAGTGATCCGGCCCCGAACAGATTGTGCCCGCAGGCATGGCCGGCGAGCTTCTCTGCAAGCGGATCACGCGCGGAAGAGGTCGACTGGGTGATCCCCGGTAGCGCATCGAATTCGGCGAGAATGGCGATTACCGGCCCACCCTTGCCCCACTCGGCGACGAATGCCGTCGGAATTTCGGCAACGCCTGCCTTGACCTTGAACCCTTCACGGTCGAGCTCGTCCTGCAGGAGACCGCTCGAGCGGGTTTCGAGGTAGCCGAGCTCTGCCCAGTCCCAGATCTGCTTGGCGACCCTTGCCGTGCGGTCCCCTTGCGCAGTGACTTCGGCGAGAGGGTCGGCCTGCTGTGCAATTGCAGGTGCGGCAGTTCCGGCGAGAAGCATGACCGTGGCGATGGCGAGTGCGGATTTCATCTGTGTCTCCCTTGTTGCGACCTGCTTGCCGGAAATGGGCGCGCGTGCCAATCCGCGCAGCCATGAGCGGACTTCCCCCTGCCCTGATCCAGTTCCTCGGCTCGCTGGCTGCGATCCTTGCGCTCGCCGCCATCGCATGGTGGCTCAAGCTTGGTCCGACGCCCCGGCTGGCCGACCGGGAGGCGGCGTTACGCGCTGCCGACGAGGCGGTGAGCGGCTTCCTGGCAGTCGATTGCGCAATCGACGAGGATGGCCACGGCGCGCTGCTTCGCGATGCGTCGGGGCGTATCCTGCTGCTCCGGCCGCATGGATCGCACTACGCCGGACGGGTCCTGACGCGCGCGGCGACTGCGCGTATCGAAGGTGGTACGCTGGTGATCGACACTGCCGAAAAGCGTTACGGTGCCGCGCGCCTCAAGCTGGCCGACGCTTCAGCTTGGATGCAGGCGATCAAAGGCATAGGATAGGTCCAGGATGCCCGATTTCTCACCCACCGAACTGGCCGTGCCTGGCTTCGTTGCCCTCGTGCTGATCGAGATGATCTGGGCGTGGCGCTCACGCCCCGACGCCTATGAACCGAAGGACACGCTTACCAGCCTTGCCTTCGGTTTGGGGAGCACGGTCGCGGGGCTGATTTCGGGTGGCGCCTTCCTCGCGCTTTTCCTGTGGGTGTGGCAGTTCCGCCTGTTCGACGTGCCGTGGACCTCGTGGGCATTTGCCCTGTGCTTCGTGCTCGACGATCTCGCCTATTACTGGGTCCATCGCTTCGGCCACCGCGTGCGCTGGTTCTGGGCGAGCCATGTGAACCACCATTCGAGCCAGCATTACAACCTGTCGACCGCGCTCCGGCAGACATGGACCGGCTTCCTGACGCTGGGCTTCGTGTTCAAGCTGCCGCTGGTTCTCCTCGGCTTCCATCCGGGCATGATCGCCATCTGCGCCGGCTTCAACCTGATCTACCAGTTCTGGATCCACACCGAGGCGATCCACAGGATGCCGCGCTGGTTCGAGGCCGTGATGAACACGCCGAGCCACCACCGTGTCCACCACGCCACGAACCCACGCTATCTCGATCGCAATTATGCCGGCGTCTTCATCGTCTGGGACAAGATGTTCGGTACCTTCGAGGCCGAGGTGGACGACGAGAAAATCCGCTACGGCATCGTCAAGCAACTGGGCAGCTTCAACCTGCTGTGGGCCGTGTTCCACGAATGGATCGGCATCGTGCAGGACATGTGGCGCGCGCCCTGGGGCAGCAAGCTTGGCTACCTGCTGCGCGAACCCGGGTGGACGCATGATGGCAGCCGCGAAACCTCCGACATGATCCGTGAGCGCTGGCTCGAACGCCAGGCAGAGCCAGCTCGACCCGTTTCAAATGCAAACCCGATTGCGGGCGACGCGGAGCCTGCCTAACCTCTCGAATCGAGAGGAGCTTTCATGGACGAATTCGATGTGGTGGTGGTCGGCGGCGGAAGCGCCGGCAGTGCGGTGGCCGGTCGCCTGGCCGAGGCAGGCAAGACAGTTTGCCTGCTCGAGGCGGGCGGGCGGAACAATGGCATGCGCATTACCACGCCAGGCCTGCTCGCGATCCCGAACCCGGCGGCCAACTACATGTACGAGACTGTCCCGCAGAAAGGGCTGAACGGCCGCATCGGCTACCAGCCACGCGGCAAGGGTCTTGGCGGCTCCTCGGCTATCAATGCGATGGTCTATATCCGCGGCAACAAGTGGGACTACGACAATTGGGCGGAACTCGGATGCTCCGGATGGGCCTACGATGATGTGCTGTCCTACTTCAAACGCGCCGAACACAATGTCCGCGGCCCTGATGCCTACCACGGAAACCACGGGCCACTGTGGGTCAGCGACCAGAAATGGCCGAATCCGGGCAGCATCGCCTTCGTCGAGGCGGCGGCACAGCTCCAGTTGCCGCGCAATGCCGACTTCAACGGTGAGAAGCAGGAAGGCTTCGGGCTCTACCAGGTCACGCAGAAGGATGGCGAGCGGTGGTCGGCTGCGCGCGCCTATGTCGAGCCACGGCGCAATGCCAGCAATCTCGACATCCGGATCGGCGTGACCGTCCAGAAACTCGAAATCTCCGGTGGCCGGGTGACGGGCGTGACGTATTCGGTCGGTTCGCGCCAGCGCACCGTGAAGGCGAAAGGCGCGGTCGTGCTTTCGGCTGGTGCGTTCAACTCGCCGCAGATCCTGATGCTCTCGGGCATCGGCCCCGCCACCCACCTGCGCGAACACGGGATCGACGTGGTGGCAGACCGGCCTGCAGTCGGCTCCGACCTCCAGGACCATATCGACTACGTGTCGAGCTGGCAGGTCGACAATAACGAGTTCTTCGGCAAGACGCTCGCAGGCACGCTCAAGGTCGCCAAGGCGCTGGTGGAACACCGCCGCTTCCGCACCGGACGCATGACCACACCCTATGCCGAGGCTGGCGGTTTCTGGACCGTAATGCCCGACGCACCCGCTCCCGACATCCAGTGGCACTTCGTGCCCGCCATGCTCGAGGACCATGGCCGAACCGATGTGAAAGGCTATGGCTTCTCGCTCCACGCCTGCGTGCTCAGGCCCGAGAGTCGCGGCACCGTCAGGCTCGACAGCCGCAACGCTGCCGACGCTCCGCGGATCGATCCCAACTTCCTTGACGATGATCGCGATATTGCGACCCTGCGCGAAGGCGTGCGCTTGTCGCACCGCATCGTGACCTCGCCAAGCCTGGCCAAATACGAACCGCGCGACCGCTTCCCGATCGACCTCGACGACAACGCCCAGCTCGACGAGCTGATCCGCAACCGCGCCGACACCGTCTATCACCCTGTCGGCACCTGCCGGATGGGTGCAGACGAGGACTCGGTGGTCGATCCGACGCTGAAGGCGCGCGGGGTAGACGGACTCTACATCGCTGATGCCAGCATCATGCCGCGCCTTGTCTCGGGCAACACCAATGCCCCGTCGATCATGATCGGCGAGCGATGTGCGGATTTCGTCAAGGCGGCGCTTGCTGGCTGACCTCAAGGGCTGGGCCCGCGCACTGAAGCGGGACGTGCTGGCGCTCTACATTGCAGCCCGCGACCCGCGCACGCCGTGGCTTGCGCGCGGCGTGGCGCTGGCCGTGGCTGCTTATGCGCTCAGCCCGATCGACCTCATCCCGGATTTCATTCCTGTGCTCGGCCTGCTCGACGACCTTATCCTTCTGCCCGTGGGTATCTGGACGGTCCTGCGACTGATCCCGCCCGACCTCATGGCCGAGTATCGCGACAAGGCCGCACAGTTTTCGAAAAAGCCTCGCTCCACTGCGGGGCTGGTCATCGTTATCGTAATCTGGGGGGCCGCGCTGCTGGCCGCCGGCTGGTGGTTCTTCGCCCGCCCGGCGACCTAGGCGATCCGCTTGGTCATGGTCGCCAGCGGCACGGGCACCGCGCCATGGGTATCGAACCATTCGCTCTCCACCGTGTAGCCGCACGCGAAATAGAGCGGCTTGCCGGACATTGTCGCGGCCATCTCCAGCTCCCTGAAACCCTCCGCGCGGGCCGCATTCTCCGAAGCGTCGAGGATCATGCGGCCGACCCCTTTACGGGTGTGGTCGGGATGCGTGTACATCGCCCGGATCCGCGCGCGTTCCTTCTCCGGATCGAGGAGGCGGGAATCGCGACCCGCCGAATGGTCGCCGCCGTACAGCGTCGCCCGGCGCGACCAGCCCCCGCACCCGGCCAGCGCATCGCCTTCCATCACGCAGAAGTAAGTGCCGTCGTCGATCAGGGTGAGGTCGAGGCCCATGGCCACGCGCGAGCTTTCGATTTCCTCGGGCGTCAGGAAGCCGCGCTGGAGTTCGGCAATCGATCGCTCCATCAGATCCGCTATCGCCTCGCGGTCATCCCTCGTGGCAATCCGCAACTCGAGCACCACTCATCCGCCTCCTGTCGACGTCAGCGGGATTGCCCGAAGTGCGGGCAAAGGAAAAGGGCCGGAGTTCGCACCCCGGCCCTTCCCTTTGTTTTGCAATCGGCGCGTCAGAACGACTGGCGGGCCGTGATGCCGAAAGTACGCGGCTGGTTGGTAAGGTAAGACAGGCGCGCACGCCCGCCACGCTCACGGTCGAAGCTCAGCAGCGCGTTCTCGTCGAACACGTTGTTGACGTAGGCGACCAGCGACAGACCGCTGTCGAGATCGACACCCACGCTGAGGTTCACGATGTCGTAGGACGGGAGGAGCAGGTCCACCGTCGTTGCATCGCCAGCAGCGGCACCGCCGAACGGCAGGCCATGCGTGAACGTCCGCGGGTTGTTTTCCTGGTCCGCAGGCTGGGTGTAGCGGTTGCCGACATGGCTGTAGGAAGCCGCGATGTAGGCGTCTGCCGAGGGCCCGATCGGGAACTCGTAGCTGGCCGAGGTCGAGAACTGGAACTTCGGCACCGACGGCAGGCGATTGCCTTCGCGAATACCCGTTGCCGAGGTCAGAGCGCCCGGCAAGGTGGTGTCGAATTCAGCTTCGATCAGGCTGCCCGAGAACACGAAGTCGAGACCGGCGACCGGCGACAAGCCGACTTCCGCCTCGAAGCCCATGGTGTGGGCATCGGGAACGTTGAACACGATGCGCGACGAACAGCTGCCGGCATCGAGGGTAACCTGCAGGTTCTTGATGTCGTTGTAGAAGCCGGCGACGTTGGCATAGAAGCCGCGGCCCTGGGCCTTGGCGCCAACTTCGTAGTTCCACAGCGATTCGTCATCGTAGCTCTGGAACGAACCGAACAGTGCTTCGTCCGCCGGCGAGCAGAGCGTCACGTTGAGCGGATCGTTCACGCCGCCGAGACGGAAGCCCTTCGAAGCCTGGGCGTTGACGGTCACCGTGTCGTTGACGTCGTAGCTCAACAGGATGCGCGGGCTGAAGCCATCGGACGTGGTCTTGTCCTCGACGTTGTCGCCATTGGCAAACAGGCCGCCCGAGATGAACTTCCGTGTCTCGGTGAAGTCGTACCAGCGCAGGCCCACGGTGACGTCGAACGCGTCGGTCAGGGCATAGGTGCCTTCGCCGAAGATTGCGAACTGCGTCAGGTCGTACGGAAGGTCGGCATTGTAGGGCGAATTCAGCGGGAAGCCATTGGCAACCGCTGCGGAAGTGCCCGCGCCGAATGCGGCATCGGTGAATGCGTCATAGCCCGGGGTGGGCAAGCGCTGGCGATAGAAGCGCTCGGTGTCCGAATAGAAACCCCCGAACACCCACTGGAACGGACCGCCGTAGTTGGACGACAGGCGCAGTTCCTGGGTGAAGCTGTTGACGTCGGTGGTGTCGCGCAGGTTCGACGGCAGCAGCACGCCGGCATCGGGGAAGCCGAGGTCGACCGAGACCGAGCCCGTCAGGGCGCTGGCATCGCGGCTTACGAGGATGCTGCGATCGGTGATGGATGACACCGAAGTCAGCGTGATGTCCGAGATGTCGGCGTTGATGACGAGGTCGCCAATGAAGGTTTCATCCTCGAAGCCTTCACGCAGCAGCAGGTACTGCTCGCGCTCGTCGAAGGTCTGCGGGGTCGTCAGGAATTCGTTGTAATAGAGGTTGTAGATTTCCTGGCGGTTGAAACCGTCGGCCTTGACCTTCTGGTAGACGGCGCGCGGGGTAATGGTCACGTTCTCGCTGACTTCGTAGGTCAGCGCGATACGACCGCCGTAACGCTCGCCACCGTTGATGTCGTCGCCGCCGGCCGGACCGACAGCATTGATGAAGCCGCCGTATTCGGTGAAGTAACCGACTGCGCGCAGTGCCATGCGGTCACCAAGGGCCACGTTGACCATGCCCTTCATGTGCCAGCCCATGTCGTCGCCATCGACTAGGTTCACATTGCCTTCGACCATGCCTTCGTTGACGCCAACGAGCGGCTGGTTGGTGATGTAGCGGATGGTGCCGCCGACACTGCCCGAACCGAACAGCGTGCCCTGCGGGCCGCGCAGCGTTTCGACGCGGTTGAGGTCGAAGAGGTCGAGGTCGGGCGTGAACAGCGAAAGCGAGATCACGCTTTCGTCGAGGTAGACGCCGACCTGTTCCTTCACGCCCGGCTGGTCGCGGACGACCTGGCCGGCGGAGACGCCGCGCACGGAGACCTGGCTCTGGCCGGGCCCGAGGTTCTGCACCGACAGGCCGGCGACGTTGCGCGACACATCCTCGAGCGTGGTTGCGCCCGATTTCTGGATGTCTTCCTGCGTCTGTGCGTTGATCGAGAAAGGCACGTCCTGGATGGTCGAATCGCGCTTGGTCGCGGTCACGATGATGACGTTGCCGGTGGCTTCCTCTTCCGCGCCGGCATCCTGCGCCGCAGCGGGTACCGAAATGGCGGCAAGCGCGCTGCCGGCCATGAGCATGGCGACGCGCGAGGCACGGGACTTGGTGATGGTCTTCATGATTTGCTCTCCTCCCGGGGAGGCGAGCCTCCCCAACGGCGCTCACATGAATCACGCACTGGCGCTTTTCAATCCCGTCGCTCGTAAGGCCGCTCAGAGCCCCGCGCTCCGTAGCAAACGGGTCACAGGTTGATTTCGAGCAAAAAAGGGGCCGGAGCGTCGGCTCCGGCCCTTTGCAAGTCGATGTTCGCAGGAGGAACATGGGTGGGCGGGGCGCCCGAGGAGAGGAGAGAAGGCGCCCCGCCGAGCTTGTGATCAGTTGTAGGCGCGCTCCCCGTGCTCGCCGATGTCGAGCCCGTTGAACTCGACCTCTTCGGAGACCCTGAGGCCAGTGAGGAGCTTCGCTGCGTAGATCGCGATGGCAGTGCCGACCGCGGCCCAGACCACGGTAGTCACAGTGGCGTTCAGCTGGACCAGCGTCTGGTCGAGCATCGAGAGGTCGCCCCCGGGTCCGCCGAGCGAGGCATCGTGGAAGATGCCGGTGCCGATGGCGCCGATCATACCGCCGATGCCGTGGATGCCGAACGCGTCGAGCGCGTCGTCGTAGCCGAGCTTGGGCTTGAGCTTCGACACTGCGAAGAAGCAGACCACCGAAGCAATCGCACCCAGCGCGATGGCACCGAACACGCCGACATTGCCGGCTGCCGGAGTAACCGCGACGAGACCCGCGATGATGCCCGAGCAGAAGCCCAGGGCCGAAGCCTTGTGGCCCATCAGTTTTTCGACCGCCATCCAGGCCAGTGCCGCAGCGGCAGTAGCAACGAAGGTGTTGATCATAGCCAGGCCGGCGGTGCCGTCGGCTTCGAGTTCCGAACCGGCGTTGAAGCCGAACCAGCCCACCCAAAGCAGGCCCGTGCCGACCATGGTCAGCGTCAGGCTGTGCGGCGGCATCGGTTCGACCGGGTAACCCTTGCGCTTGCCGAGGATCATCGCGGCGACCAGCGCCGAGACACCGGCATTGATGTGCACCACCGTACCACCGGCGAAGTCGAGCGCGCCCATTTCGAAGAAGCGGCCGCCGCCCGCCCAGACCATGTGGGCGATGGGGAAATAGACGATCGTCAGCCAGATCACGCCGAACACCATCACGGCCGAGAACTTGATGCGCTCGACCGTCGAGCCAAGCACCAGCGCGGCGGTGATTGCAGCGAAGGTCATCTGGAAGCAGATGAAGACATATTCGCTGATCACTTCATCGCTGAAGGTCGCAGCGGTGCTGTCCGAGGTGACGCCTGCAAGGAAGAACTTGCCCCAGCTGATGAACTGGTTGCCTTCCGGTCCGAACGCGAGGCCGTAGCCGTAGGTGACCCAGACGAGCATGGCGAGACAGGCGATGGCGCCAATCTGCGTCATGGTCGAAAGCATGTTCTTCGAGCGGGTCAGGCCGCCGTAGAACAGTGCGAGGCCGGGCAGGATCATCATCAGGACGAGGATGGTTGAGGTCATCATCCAGGCGTTGTTGCCGGGATTGGCGACAGGCGCGGCGGCTTCCGCCGCTTCCTGTGCGAACGCCGCTACGGGCGCGAAGAACGCGAGGCCGGCGGCGCCCGCGCGGGTGAGAGTGCGAAGCATGGTGGATCCCTTCATCGTCTTCACAGGGCGGTGTCGCCGGTTTCGCCGGTGCGGATGCGCGTGGCGCTGGCGAGATCGAGCACGAAGATCTTGCCGTCACCGATCGCTTCGGTGCTGGCAGTCTGCTGGATGGTCTCGACCACCTGCGGCGCCAGGTCGTCGCTCGCGGCGATTTCCAGCTTCACCTTCGGCAGCATGTTGGTCGAATATTCGGCGCCGCGATAAATCTCGGTCTGCCCTTTCTGTCGTCCGAAGCCCTTGACCTCGGAAACGGTCATTCCCGCCACGCCGATCGAACCCAGTGCCTCACGCACCTCGTCGAGCTTGAATGGCTTGATGACTGCGATGATGAATTTCACGCCTTCACCCCTCATGTCTGCCGCCGGTCCCAGCACCGGCCTTCGCAGATGCAGCACGAAGCGTGCCAAAGCGCGCACCAAGGGGGCGCAACCATGTTTGCGGTGGCGAGCTGCTCGAAATTTAGGCGGGTGACTACTTTTTAGTCAGCGCGAGCTGTGCAACGACAGGCAGGTGGTCCGACGCGACGGCCGCGAGAGGGGTGTGGTGGACTCCGGTTTCGGTGCAGCGCCAGTGCCGGGTGATGGCGATACGGTCCAGTGTCGCGACCGGCTGGCGGCTCGGATAGCTCCGGCCCGGAGTAAGCACTTCCCAGTGGTCACCAAATTCGCGCATCGCCCCGGTCTGCCGGCCCCATTGGTTGAAGTCGCCGAGAATAACGGTCGGCAGGTTGCGGTCACAGCCTTGCACGCGGTCAAGCAACGCCCGAATCTGGTCGCGCCGCCGCAGTCCGGACAGGTCGAGATGGGTGCCGATGATGCGGATCAGCTTGCCCTCGATTTCGATCTCGCCGCAGGCCGCACCGCGCGGTTCCAAAGTCGGGAGTTCCAGTGCTTCGCCCGCATGGACCTCGATCCCGCGCCGTACGAGCAGGGCATTGCCGTGCCAGCCGATGCTCCGCGGACGGCGGGCCACCTCGATGACGCGCCAATGGGTATCGTCGATAGCCGCACGGGGCAGCACGCTGGTGCGTTCGCCAATGCGTCGGTCCGCTTCCTGCAGCGCGATCACGTCCGCGTCGATCTCGTGCAGGACACGCAGGATGCGTTCGGGATCGCGCTTGCGATCGAGGCCGACGGCCTTGTGGATGTTGTAGCTTGCGACCCTCAGCTGCATGCGGTTTCAGCTGCCGTCGAAATATCGGTCAGTCGGGCGGGTCGGCAGTCCGTCGATGCTCCTGGTGCGCCCCTGCATCTTGGTGACCCACTCCTGCGGATCGGACTGCGCGTGGGCCTTTTTCAGGGTCACCCGCTCCTCGCGATAATCCATGAAAGGCACGCCCCAGCCGCAGCTGGTCTGGACGCTCTCGACCGCGATGTCGAAGATCTGCCGCGTCCCCGGAAACAGCTCGAAATGGCCGGCGAGGCCGCTCCACGCGGGGTCCTGCGGCAGAACCGCGCGCCCGTGGCCGTATATGCGCAGGATCAGCGCCGGTCGGTCGAAATTGCAGAACATCAGCGTGATGCGGCCGTCTGCCGCGAGGTGCGCATGTGTCTCGTTCCCCGAGCCGCCGAGGTCGAGATAGGCGACCCGGTCGGGCGCGATAATGCGGAAGGCGTCATAGCCCTTGGGGCTGAGATTGATGCGCGCATCCTGTGCCGCGGTGGCGACGAAGAAGACCGGCTGTTTTTCGATCATCGCGATGTGCTTGTCGTCGAGGCGATCGAAAAACTCGGCCATCAAAGGAACTCCCGCAAGGTCTCCATGAATCTGTCAAACTGGTCGTGGTGCAACCAGTGCCCGGCATTGGCGAATTCGATGACCTTCGCGTTGGCGAAATGGTCCAGCCTGCCGTCACCTTCGGGGTTGGAGGCCCAGCTGTCGGCACCATAAAGCAACAGCGTCGGCGCGGTGATCGCGGCCCAGGTCTGGTGCATGAACTCGTCGGCGATGTCCTCGGTCGGCCAGACGTTGAGGTGCGGATCGAATTTCCAGCTGTAGGTGCCATCCTCGTTGCGGTTCACCCCGTGGATGGTGAGGTGACGCGCCTGTTCCTCGGTGAGGTAGCTGTTCTCCTCGATCATGCGCGCGAAGGCCGTCTCGATGCTCTCGTACTTGCGCGGCGATCGGCCCGAGGCCGCGCGCTTCTTGCCGATCCATTCGTTGAGGCGCTCGGGATACGGCTTGGCGCGCATTTCGGCCTGCCGCTTCGGGCTCGGACCGAGTCCTTCGATGGCGACGATCTTCTTCACCATTTCGGGGAAGGTACCCGCGTAGCGCAGCGAGACGTTGCCGCCCATCGAGTGGCTGACGATGGTCACCGGACCGACGCCGAGCTGGTGGATCAGCTGCGCGAGGTCGTAGACCATGTCGTTGGCGGAATAGTTACCGTCGCTGACCCATTCGGAATCGCCGTGGCCGCGGTGGTCCATCGCGACCACATGCCAGTCGTCGCGCAGTTCCTCGGCCACCCAGTCCCAGCTGCGCGCATGGTCGCGCCCGCCGTGCACCAGCACCAGCGGCGGCTTCCCGCGATTGCCCCAGTCGAGGTAGTGCAGCCGCAGGCGCTGCGAGATGAAGGTCTGCGAAGTCGGGCCGGGTTGTAACGTCATGCGAGGGCTTTGCGCCAAGGCCACCGCAGTTTCAACCTCAGCGCTCCTTCGTCGCCGAGAAGACCAGCTCGGGATGCTTTTCCTGCTGGTAGCCGACGTCCCACGGGCTCTTTGCCATGAAAACGAGATCGCCGTCGCGGTCCTTGGCAAGGGTAGCTCGGTTGTACTTCTCGAATTCGTCGAGATCCTTCTGCGCCCCCTTGATCCAGCGCGCGGTGGCGAAGGGTGATGCCTCGAGGTTGGCGGCGACCTTGTATTCGGCATCGAGGCGCGAGATCAGCACCTCGAGCTGCAGCTGGCCGACCACGCCGACGATCCACTGCGCGCCTATCTCGGGATAGAAGACCTGGATCACGCCCTCTTCGGACAGATCGTCGAGCGCCTTCCTCAGCTGCTTGGTCTTGGTCGGGTCGACCAGCGCGACGCGGCGGAGGATTTCCGGGGCGAAGTTGGGCAGGCCGGTAAAGCGGACCTTGTTGGTCTCGCTCAGCGTGTCACCGACGCGCAGCGTGCCGTGGTTGGGAATGCCGATGATGTCGCCCGCCTCGGCCGTGTCGGCAAGCTCGCGGTCCTGCGCGAAGAACAGGATCGGCGAATGGATCGCGATCGGCTTGCCGAACCCCGAGGGCGTGAGTTTCATGCCGCGTTTGAAGGTCCCCGAAACCTGCCGCATGAAGGCAATGCGGTCGCGGTGGTTGGGGTCCATGTTGGCCTGGACTTTGAAGATGAAGCCGGTGACCTCGTCGCGCTCGGGGCTGATCTGCTCCTCGCCCGCGGGTTGCGGACGCGGCGGCGGGGCCCACTTGGCGATGGCGTCGATCAGTTCCTCGACCCCGAAGTTCTTCAGCGCCGAACCGAAAAAGACCGGCGTCAGGTCACCGTTGCGATAGGCCTCGAGGTCGAACTCGGGATAGCCTTCGCGGACCAGCTCGATTTCTTCCGCCAGATCGTCGGGCAGATCGCCCAGCGGCTCGCGCTTGCCGCGATATTCGCGGCTGTCGCCTTCGGGCTTCGCCACCGTGTCGTCGGCGAAGTCGAGCACGCCGGTGAACAGACCGCCCATGCCGAGCGGTGCGCTCTGCGGACTGACGTCGAGCGCCAGCGCATCGGCAACCTCGTCGAGGATTTCGAACAGCGAGCGGCCTTCGCGATCGACCTTGTTGACGAAGGTGATGATCGGCACGTTCCTGAGGCGGCAAACCTCGAACAGCTTCTTGGTCTGGCTCTCGATACCCTTGGCAACGTCGATGACCATGACCGCCGAATCAACCGCGGTCAGCGTGCGGTAGGTGTCCTCGGAAAAGTCCTCGTGGCCCGGGGTGTCGAGCAGATTGAAGGTGATCCCATCCTTCTCGAAGGTCATCACGGAGGACGTCACCGAGATGCCGCGCTGCTGCTCGATCTTCATCCAGTCCGAACGGGCACGCCGTGCCTGCCCGCGTGCCTTGACCTCGCCCGCGAGGTGGATCGCGCCGCCCTGCAGCAGCAGCTTTTCGGTCAGGGTCGTCTTGCCCGCGTCAGGGTGCGAGATGATCGCGAAGGTACGGCGATTAGAGGTCATCTTGGGTAACGGGTTTCTTGATGATGAGCTTGCGCAAGCCAATGATGGCAAGCCCGTAGAGGACGAAGGCGAAGTCGACGACCAGCAACAGGAAGCCGCCGATGGCCCCGTCGCCGGGAATGCTGAGAACCGATGCGCCCCACAGGCCGAGCAGCGCGGCGATCACTGCCAATGTAGCTATCGCCACGCGGGGCGAAAGAGCCGCGAGCAAGGCCGGGAAGCCGGCAAGGACGATTGCGCCGAGCAGGAAGAACCCGCCATTGGCTTCGTCGATATCCATGTCGAGCATGCCCCTCCCGACGAGATAGGTGAGGAGCAGACCGGCGAGGAACACGCCCAGCACCAGGAAGGTCTTGGGGGTCATTGTCAGTCGCGCGCCACGCGGAAACCGGCGAAATCCTGGTTGACCGGCATTAGTTCGAGGCGGTTGATGTTGAGGTGCGGCGGCAGCTCGGCGACCCAGCGAATGGTGTCGGCGATGTCCTGTCCGGTCATCGGATTGACCCCGCGATAGAGATCGTCCGAGGCCTGCTGGCTGCCGGTGCGGACGAGAGTGAACTCGGTTTCGACCATGCCGGGCTCGATGCTGGTCACGCGCACGCCGGTGCCGTGAAGATCGGCGCGCAGGGCCAGGGTGAAGTGATTCACGAAGGCCTTGGAGCCGGCATAGACGTTGCCGCCGGGGTAGATGTAGCTGCCTGCGACCGAGCCGATGGCGATGATCGCGCCCTTGCGCTCGATCAGGGTCGGCAACAGCTTGCGCGTCAGCACCACCATGGCGGTGACATTGGTGTCGATCATGGTCTGCCAGTCGGTCAGGTCGGCTTCCTGTGCCGGCTTCAAACCTTGCGCCAGTCCCGCATTGTTGACCAGCAGGTCGATCCCGGCGAACTCTTCCGGCAGGTTGGCGATTGCCTCGTCCAGCGCGGAGGTATCGCGCACGTCGAAACAGGCTGCGTGAACCTTGTCCGCACCAAGCTCGGCCACGAGGGCATCGAGCCGCTCCTTGCGCCGCCCGGTCGCCACGCAGCGCCAGCCGCTCGCCACCAGCGTGCGAACAGTCGCCTCGCCGATCCCGGCGGTGGCCCCGGTGACGAAGGAAGTCTTCATCCGCGCAGCTCCGCGCCCTGCTTGGCGGCAGAGGCGACCACCTTGTCCGAGATTGCCTTGATCTCGGTATCGGTGAAGCTCTTGTCGCCCGGCTGGAGGACGACTTCGACCGCGACCGACTTCTTGCCTTCGGGCACGCCTTGTCCGGCAAAGACGTCGAACACGCGGGCGGACACGATCGTCTGCTTGTCCGCACCCTTCACTGCACGGACGAGTTCATTCGCGGCGAGGTCCGAGGGGACGAGGAATGCGAAGTCGCGCGTGATCGCCTGCAGTGCGGGCGGCGCATAGGTCGTGCGGGCGAAGCCGCCGCTGCCTTTCTTCGGCGGGATGGCATCGAGGAAGATTTCGACCGCCATGACCGGCCCGTCGATGTCGAAGGCCTTGAGCGTCGCCGGATGCAGCGCACCGAAGCGGGCGAGCACGTTCTTTGGCCCGAGGCGCAAGGTGGCCGACTGGCCGGGGTGGAACTGCGCACCCGCCTCGCCCATCACCATGAGGTTGTCGACCGGGGCACCGGCAGCTTCGAGCAGGGCCATGGCCTCGGCCTTGGCGTCGAAGGCGTCGAATTGGGCAGCCTTGCCGCTGGCCCAACCGCGCGCGGTCTTGTCGCCAGCCAGGATGACGCCGAGCGTCGGACGCTCGTCGCTCGCACCGCCTTCCCCGCGGAAATAGCGGCGACCGATTTCGAACAGGCGAGAACCGTCGGCACCGCGATCGGCATTGCGCTTGGCCGCCGCGATCAGTCCCGGGAGCATGGACGGGCGCATTGCCTTCATGTCCTCGCTTATCGGGTTATCGAGCACCCAGAGGCCACCATTGCCATCGGCGAAATGATCGGCATCCGCCTGCGGCAGGAACGACCAGGTCACCGCCTCGTCGAGCCCGCGACCGGCAGCGACACGGCGCAGCTTGCGCTCCATCTTCTGCAGCGGCGTGGCGGTCGGGCGGGCAACCCCGTCCATGCGCGGCAGCGGTGCGCTGGCAACCTTGTCGAGCCCGTGGATGCGAACGACTTCCTCAACCAGATCGGCCGCGCCCTCGATATCGTGGCGGCGCAGCGGACAGGTCACCTGCCAGTCGCTGCCGACGGTGAAATCGAGCGCCTCGAGGATGCGGCGCTGTTCGGCTTCGTCCACCGCGACGCCGCCGAGGCGCGCGGTGAGCGTGGGGTCGAAAGCAATCACTTTCGCTTCCTCCGGCGGCTGACCGGCGCGGACAACCTCGCTCGCCTCGCCGCCGCAAATGCGCTGGATCAGCGAGGTCAGCAGGGCGAGGCCATCGTCGAGGAAGACCGGATCGACGCCGCGCTCGAAGCGCGTGCGCGCATCCGAGGCTAGGCCGAGCTTGCGACCCGTCACGCCGATGCGGGTGGGGTCGAAATAGGCGATTTCGAGGAGAACGTCGGTCGTGTCCTCGGTCACGCCCGAGTGCTCGCCGCCCATGATGCCCGCGACGTCGTGCACGCCATTGGCGTCGGCGATTACGGTCATGGTCTCGTCGAGCGTGTAGGTCTTTTCGTTAAGCGCCAGCACCTGCTCGCCGCTTTTTGCGCGACGGGCGACCACTGCGCCGTTCAGCTTGGCGAGGTCATAGGCATGCGCCGGGCGCCCGAAGGCAAGCATGAGGTAGTTGGTGATGTCGACCACTGCCGAGATAGGACGCTGGCCCGCGGCCTTGAGGCGGCGCTGCATCCACTCAGGGCTGGTGCCGTTGGCGACACCCTTGATCACCCGGCCATAGAAAGCCGGGCACCCTTCGGGATCGTCGGTGCGAATTTCGACCGGGCACGCGCCCCTGGCCTCGATCGCCGGGATCTCGATCGGCTTGAAAGTGCCGAGGCCCGCCGCCGCAAGGTCGCGCGCGATGCCGTAGACGCCCATGCAGTCGGGCCGGTTGGGCGTGATCGCCACGTCGAAAATGGGTGAAGTGTCGCTGTATTCGGCAAAGCTGGTGCCGACCGGTGCATCCTCGGGCAGTTCGATGATGCCGTCATGCTCGTCACCGAGCTCGAGCTCGCGCACCGAACACATCATGCCGTTGCTCTCGATCCCGCGGATCGCGCTCTTGCGCAATTCCATGCCGTTGGCTGGGACAACCGCGCCGGGAAGGCCGAGCACGCCCTTCATCCCGGCCCGCGCGTTGGGCGCTCCGCAGACCACCTGGAGCGGATCGCCTTCACCGGTATCGACGGTCAGAACCTGCAGCTTGTCGGCATCGGGATGGCGTGCAGCGGTAAGCACCTTGGCAACACAGAAGCCTGCCAAACGCAGTGCAGGATCCTCTATATCCTCTACTTCATGGCCTATACGGTTGAGCGCGGCAGCGATCTCCGCCACCGAAGCTTCGGTGTCGAGGAAGTACTTGAGCCATTCGAGCGAGAACTTCATGCGCGCGCTCCTACACCTGCGGAGAGCGTCGGCTGGTCGAAGGGCGAGAAGCCATAATGCGACAGCCAGCGGCCGTCGCCGTCGAAGAAGGCACGCAAGTCGTCCATCCCGTATTTGAGCATGGCGAGGCGGTCGACGCCGACGCCGAAGGCGAAGCCCTGCCAGACGTCGGGATCAAGGCCCGCGAATTCGATCACCCGGCGGTTGATGACGCCCGAACCGAGCAGCTCCATCCAGCCGTGCCCCGGCGCATCGCCGTCACCGCCGAGCACGCGGCGCCCGTCGACATCCTGCCAGCCCACGTCGACCTCGACCGAGGGCTCGGTGAAGGGGAAGTAGCTGGGGCGCAGGCGCAGGACGATGTCCTCGCGCTCGAAGAAGGCCTTGAGGAAGGTCTCCAGCGTCCACTTGAGATGGCCGAGGTGGATGCCCTTATCGACCACCAGCCCTTCGATCTGGTGGAACATCGGCGTGTGCGTTGCGTCGCTGTCCGAGCGATAGACGCGGCCCGGCGCGATGATCCGCAGCGGGGCACCCTGTTCGACCATCGAGCGGATCTGCACCGGCGAGGTATGCGTCCGCAGCAGCATGCGGCGACCCTCGCTATCCACGTCGGGAAAATAGAATGTGTCGTGCATCGCACGGGCCGGGTGCGTCTCGGCCATGTTCAGCGCGGTGAAATTGTGCCAGTCGTCCTCGATCTCGGGCCCGGTCGCGACCGAGAAGCCGAGGTCGGCGAAAATCTCCGCCAGCTCGTCCATCACCTGGCTGACAGGATGCACGCTCCCCTTCGGCGCTTCCGGAGCGGGCAGCGTCAGGTCGAGCGTTTCCGTTGCCAGCCGCGCATCGAGCTCCGCTGCGTCGAGCACGTCCTTCTTCACCGCCAGCGCATCGGCGACATCAGTGCGGAGGCCCTGGATCTTCGGCGCTTCGGTCTGGCGTTCTTCGGGGCTCATCGCGCCCAGCGTCTTCATCAGGCCGGAGATCGAGCCCTGCTTGCCGAGAAATTCGACGCGCAACCCCTCAAGGGTCGCTGCATCAGGGGCTGCGTCGATCCGCGCGAGCGCGTCGGCTTTGAGAGTTTCGAGGTCGGTCATGGAACACTGGTCTGGCGTTGGCGGAAATGCTGAACGCGCCCCCTAGCGCCTTAGGCGCGTGTTCCCAAGCCCCGATTGGTCAGCGCAGCAAAGCAGGCTTCGGCGTGTGCAGTGCCTGCATCGCCACGCCCGCCGCCTTGCTGGTAACGCGGACCGCAGCCTCGACGAGCGGATGCGGCCGATCGGCATACTGGCCGGGGGTCATTCCCATGACGGATCGGAACTCGCGAATGAAATGTGCCTGGTCCGAATAGCCGTGGTCGAGTGAATTAATCCACCGCATCGACGGATCGAGCATGTAGCGCCCCAAGCTGCGCAGGAAACGCTGACGCCGCAGGAGCGCCGCCGGCGGAAATCCGAAATGCCGGTTGCAGAAGCGTTCGAATGTACGCTGGTTCATGCCAGCCAGGCTCGCAAGGTGAGAGGAGGACGTGACCCGACCCGATCCGATGGCGAGGTGGACGGCATGGATGGTGCTCTCGTGCGCAGGCCGCTCCCCCAGAAGCGCGCGGAATGTCGTATTGAGCAGCTGGATCACCTGCGCTTCGTCGAGTGCACCGGAAACAACGGTCCCAAACATCCTGTAAAGCTCGCCGAGTTCGGGATAGTTGGCGAGGTCATCATTGCGGTTCGCGAATTCGTTGGCATTCATGCCAATGAAGCGCGCCCATCCTGCCGGTGTCAGGCCGACCCCCCAGTATTCGCCAGTCGAGACCCGGACATGGGTCGCCTTGTCGGTCGAACCGGAAAGGATGACGGGCGGAATCTCCTTCAATTCCCCCGGGCCGATCGACGCGCGATAGAGCTCCGCGACCCCGCATCTCAGGTTGGCCTCCTCGGGCGACATCCAGTCCTCGAGCACCATTCCCGGGGCAATGCGAGTGCAGTAGTAACCGGACAGATATGGCGCCAGATCGACAGGAGTGTCGAAGACGAGCATCGAGAGCTGGTCCGATGCGAATTCCGAAATCCTGGGTAATCTGAGCGCCATTCGAACCCCTGAGCTTCGCCGATTTGGCGGCCAAGCCTTTAAATGGCAACAGTTTCATGGCCAGCCTGTCTAGAAAGACCGGCATGGTTTCAGGTCGTAGGCGGCTTGTGAAGGACCTGCACCGCCTCCCCCGCCACGGCCTTGCGGGCATGTGCAGCAGCACCCAGCACTGGATGTGGCAGCCGGGCATATTCGCTCGGACTCATGCCCATGAAGCGCTTGAAGTCGCGGACGAAATGAGCCTGGTCGTGGTAGTGGCTGTCGAGCGTCTCGATCCATTTGAGCGAGGGGTCGAGCATGAACTGGGCAAGGCTGCGCAGGAAGCGCTGTCGCCGTAACAACATCTGGGGCGGGAACCCGAAGGCTGTGAGGCACAACCGCTCGGTCGAGCGAATGCTAAGCCCGCTTTCCGCAGCGAGTTCGGCAACGGTGTGGATCAGCGGGTCGACCAAGGCCCTTTCCAGACGGATGACTTCCTGATCGCGCTGCCCCGTCGGCCCCAGGGCGGCGCGCAGGGCTTCGACCAACCGGTCGCGATGGCGTGCAGGATCTTCTCCCTGCTGCTCGAACACCGCATCCAGCAGGCGCAACCGGGTAAGCGCGGGCTCCTTCAGGACGTCCACGTGGCGGTCGGCATAATCGCTGGCAGCGGCCGAAGTCAGCCGGGTCCAGCCCAGCGGGAGCAGGCCGATGCCCCAAGAACGGCCAGGCCGCGCCACAAACCGCGTTGCATGACTGGTCGGACCGGTCATTACGACGCGCGCAACCTGTTCCAGCTCGGTGTTGCCGATTGCAGCCGAAATCGAACCATCTGGAATCAGGCGCAGGTTTGCCCATTCCGGATGCAGCCTGTCTTCCACGGGAAGGCAATCGTCGGCGCCGCTGATTTCCATCAGATAGATGGTGGTGACGAAGGGGCGCAAATCCTCAGGCGGAAGATAGAAGCGCAATGCGACGCAATCTGCCCCCGCGCCGCGACTCACCGCCGCCCACCTGCTGGCTGCAAGCCCGATAGCCCCGTCATTGTGCTCTGTTTCTGCAACATCCTTGCCGTTGACCTAGCAAATCGTGCCACGAAGGCGATAGCCTATTTGGGTCGGTCGAGCGTCTGTACCGGAGATCCCCAGACACGCTGGCGTTCGCTCATGAAGGCGCTGATGATCGGGTGGGACATGGCGGCATATTCGCTCGGGGTCATTCCCATGAAACTGTGAAACTCGTGCACGAAGTGGGCCTGATCGTGGTAGTGGCGGTCAATTACCGAAGACCAGCTTCCTCCATCGAGCATGAAAGCGGCCAGCGTGCGCATCAATCGCTGCCTGCGCAGCAAGAGACGGGGCGAGAAGCCGAAATGGCGATTGCAGAGACGCTCAAGCGTACGTTTGGAAAAGCCGGTGCGCTCGGCGAATTCCTCCACCTGTAGAAGATACGGATCGACCATGACCTGGTTGATCATGGTGATCCGGTCGGACTCCTTGGGAGGCCCGGCCAGACCGCGGAAGAAGTCGATCAGAACCGCGAATTCACGGTCGTCGTCCGGCGCGTTGTCAAAGAGCAGGTCGGCCAGAGGCACGAACGGCGCAAAGATCGGATTTTTCTCACCGTCAGAAACCGTATTGGTGTGCTCACACGCCGGGGCCTTGATGAACCTTGCCCAGCCCAGCGGCATCAGCCCTATCCCCCACATTCGCGTGTTGCCCAGTTTGAAGTGAGCCGGACGCGAACTGGGACCGGTCGCCTGGAACCGGCACCCGTCTACCGACGATCCTCCGACGATCTCGGCATATGGCGGATTGGAAGCGAAGAAGCGGAGGTTCGACCATTCCGGCTGCAGGCAATCCTCGACACTGTCGCAGTCAATGGGCTCGACCTCCATGCGGTAGAAGGTCGTAAAGCAAGGCGCCAGGTCCTCCGGCGGTGCATAGAACTTGACGTCGAGCCGGCAGGATCCGGTCATGGCCTCCCCCACAAGAGAAAGCCGATCTTACCAGCTTGTATGTTCGCGACAAGTTGGCACGAAAAAGGGCGCCCCGATCCGGGACGCCCTCTTCTGATTTCGTCGACGGGAAGATTAGGCCGGAAGGGCCTTCTTCGCCTGGTCGATGATCGCCTTGAAGGCTGCGCCTTCGTTCATGGCGAGGTCGGCCATGACCTTGCGGTCGAGTTCGATGCCGGCCAGCTTGGTGCCGTGCATGAACTGCGAATAGGTCAGGCCTTCGGCGCGAACCGCTGCGTTGATGCGCTGGATCCACAGGGCGCGGAAGTTGCGCTTCTTAATCTTGCGGTCGCGATAGGCATACTGGCCGGCCTTCTCGACGGCCTGGCGCGCGATGCGGATGGTGTTCTTGCGGCGACCGCGATAGCCCTTGGCCTGGTCGAGAATCCGCTTGTGCTTCTGGCGGGTGGTCGTGCCGCGCTTGATACGGGACATGCTCTAGTACTCCTGAAAACGAAACGGGCTCAGTCGAGGCCGTAGGGGGCCCACTTCTTCACTGCCTTCCAGTCCGATTCGGACAGGACGGAGGTGCCGCGGTTCTGGCGGATGTACTTGGCATTGTGGCTGATCAGGCGGTGGCGCTTGCCGGCGACACCATGCTTGACCTTGCCCGTGGCGGTGAGCTTGAAGCGCTTCTTCACGCCGCTCTTGGTCTTCAGCTTGGGCATTTTCATCTCCTAACCGGAAAATGGGTGGTCAGAGACACGCTCGAACCGGCCCTGGCAGCCCTTTCAGCCAGGCAGGCACATGAATCACGTGTCGGTGAAGGGCGCGCGTTTAGCGTCTCATGCGCCGAATGCAAGTCAGAAGTGGGACAGGTACCCGCCGTCGACTGCCAGCGACTGTCCGGTGATGTAGGACGCCTCGGGCGAGGCCAGGAAGGCTACTGCTCCCGCGATCTCATCCGGTTCGCCCCAACGCCCTAGCGAAGTGCGCCTTGCAAGGTGTTCGGCCACGCCTTGGTCGGCGACCATCTCCGCATTGGCCTGGGTCGCGAAATAGCCGGGTGCGACCGAATTCACCGTGATCCCATCCGGTCCAAGCTCCGCCGCGAACGCGCGCGTCAATGCCGCCAGCCCGCCCTTCGACGCAGTGTAGGCAGCGTCGCCGCGGGCGATCTCGGCAGCGATCGAGGTAATGTTGATGATGCGCCCATATCCGCGCGCGCGCATCAGTGGCACGGCCCTCCGGGCAAGATCGAACGGTGCGACAAGATTAGTATCGAGCATGGCCCGCATCGCCGCCCGATCCAGTTCAGCAAAGGGTCGGCGATCACGATTGCCGACATTGTTGACGAGGATGTCGAGACCGCCTTCTTCGGCGATCTTGGCGAATGCGGCTGCAGTGGCCTCATCGTCGGAAATATCGAATGGTAGCGATCGTGCAGAGGTTCCGAGGCCGCCAACCACCGCTGCAAGGGCATCGCCGTCGCGACCATTGAGCCATACAATCGCTCCCGCGTTCACGAGACGCTGCGCAATCGCCAGGCCCATCCCTCGCGCAGCACCCGTCACCAGCGCGACCCGACCTGACAGCGAGGGGTTCATGCCCCCGACATCGCCTCGAGGACATCCTCAAGCCTCGCGGGATCGCCCAGGGCGATGACCGTACCATCGCTGCCTGCGTCGAGCGGATGGCCCTGCCAATCGGCCATCATTCCTCCTGCGCCTTCGACCACAGGGACGAGCGCGGCGTAGTCGTGCAACTTCAGTCCGCTTTCCATGACGAGGTCGAGGTGACCGCTGGCGAGAAGGGCGTAGTTGTAGCAGTCGCCGCCATAGACCGGGTAAGGCCGCTTCGGATAAGCCTTGGCGACGACCCGGAGATAGGCGTCCACCTCTTCGTCGGCGAAGGCGTGCGGGCTGGTCGTGGCGACCGATGCGCCTGCGAGAGCGCCACAGGCTCGAGTGCGTATCGGCCTGCCATTGAAGGTCGTTCCTTCACCGATCGCACCGACCCAGCGTTCACCTAGGATCGGCTGGTCGATCACGCCGAGAACGGGCCAGCCGTCCTGCAGCAGCGCAATCAGGGTTCCGAAAATCGGTCGCCCGGCCACGAAACTCTGGGTGCCGTCAATCGGATCGAAGACCCATTGGCGCGATGCGCCGTCGCGGAGCGAGCCGAACTCTTCGCCGATGATTCCCTCGGTGGGACGCTCGGCCTCGACTATGCGGCGCATAGCCTCTTCCGCCGCACGGTCGGCGACCGTCACTGCGGTGTGATCGTCCTTGTGTTCCACCTGCCAGTCACCGCGAAAAAGCGGGCGGATGGCTTCTCCCGCGGCGTCCGCGAGGCGGTTGGCGAGCTCAATGTCTTTCGGCGTTACCATCAGGGACCTTGCATGCGGGCGACAAAGCGGCCCATAGAGTGCGTGCGCCGCGTGTCAAACGCGCGGTGCCAAGGCAAAGGGGCGCGGGGCAATCGACGATCCAGCCATCCATTCATTGACGGGAACGTCGCGCCAGGGTGCCCCCCTGGCACAATCTCGCGCGGGCGCTCCAGACATCGTGACATGGTTCGACTGGCTGAGCGTTGCAGAAGGCGAGTTGCCCGAAGGCGCAACCGTTTCCTGCGGCATGCTGGGTGACCAGCCCTGCATGCGTCTGCTGTGGGGTGGGGTCTGGACCGCCGAAACCCGTGATGGTCACATGGTTTTCGACCCGGGCGAGAAGGGCATCACGCTCTATTTCGGACCGCAGTCGCGATACATGCCGATCTCGGTCACAGGATCGTATCGTGCCCTGACCATGCATCTTGCCACTGGCGCACCCGCAGTTCTTGCAGGGCCGACCCAGATTGATCTCCTCGACCGCATCGAGGTTCATGAGGACATCGTCGGCCACGGCAAGCTGACCTCCAAGATACCGCTCGAACAGGATTACGAATGCTGGATGCAAGCGCTGGAGGAGCAGCTTCGCAAGTTCCTTGACGCTACCGGACGGCGCCTGCCCGATCCGCTTTCCGCATCCTTCGAACGGGAATGCATCGTCGCGCCCGATTTCACCATTTCCGAATTTGCAGCTGCCCATGGCGTTTCAACCCGAACGGTCGAAAGGGCGGTCAGACGCGACTTCGGCGTCAGTCCTACCTTCGCGCTGCGCCGTGCCCGGGCCCTTGATATGGCTGCCGCACTCCTCGACGTCGCGGAACCGGGCGCAGAAAACGAGATACGTCTGCGCTATTTCGACCAGTCGCACCTTATCCGCGAAATAAGGCACTTCTTCGGAATGAAGCCGAGCGAACTATCGGGACGCAAACACCCGCTGCTATCGCTAAACATGGAATCGCGGCAACGCCGCCGCATGCAGGCCCTTGCGGAACTGGAAGAGGAAGGTCGCCGGGGCGTTATACCGTGGCGAGAGCGCAGCACGCCTCCTGCCACTTAGCGCTCTCGGGCAGCAAATCAGTCGAAGAGCGAGCTGACCGATGCCTCGTCGGAAATACGGCGCACTGCTTCGCCGATGAGCGGAGCGATGGTCAGGATGCGGATTTTCTTGCTGTCCGAAGTCGCATCGGTGGCGCGGATGGTGTCGGTAATGACCAGTTCCTTGAGCGCCGAACCATCGACGCGCGCTACTGCGCCGCCCGACAGCACCCCATGCGTGATGTAGGCCGCGACCGAACTGGCGCCTTCGTCGAGCAGGGCCTGCGCCGCGTTGCACAGCGTGCCACCCGAATCGATGATGTCGTCGATCAGGATGCAGTGGCGGCCCTTTACGTCACCGATGATGTTCATGACCTCGCTTTCGCCCGGGCGGTCGCGACGCTTGTCGACGATGGCCAGCGGGGCGTTGTCGAGCCGCTTGGCGAGCGCGCGGGCGCGCACCACGCCGCCGACGTCGGGCGAGACGACCATCAGGTCCTGGTCGCCGTAGCGCGCCTGGATGTCCGCGGCCATGACCGGCGCAGCAAACAAGTTGTCGGTCGGAATATCGAAGAAGCCCTGGATCTGGCCAGCGTGGAGGTCGACGGCCAGCACGCGATCGGCACCCGCCTCGGTGATCAGATTGGCAACCAGCTTGGCGGAGATCGGGGTGCGCGGGCCGGGCTTCCGGTCTTGGCGGGCGTAGCCGAAGTAGGGAACGACTGCGGTGATGCGCTTGGCCGACGCGCGGCGCAGGGCATCGATACAGATCAGCAGCTCCATGAGATTGTCGTTCGCCGGATAGCTGGTCGACTGGACGACGAAGACATCCTCGCCACGCACGTTCTCGTGGATTTCGACGAAGATTTCCTCGTCGGCGAAGCGGCGCACCTGCGCGTCCACCAGCGGCATCTCGAGATAGGCTGCGATCGCGCGGGCGAGCGGCAGGTTCGAGTTGGCGGCCATGATCTTCATCGCAAGCGAATCCCCGTTATCGGCTGTGGCAACCGCCTAGCCGAGAGTCATGGGATTGCAACATGCGAAGCGGCGGTTTCCCCGTCGCCAACGCCACAACCGTCCGTCACTTCGGGCGATGTTCGCCCCGGATCCAGCGCACGGTGCCCGAGCTGGCGCGCATCACCACGCTTTCGGTCGTCATGCGGCCATCGCGCAGGTACTTCACGCCGTCGAGCAGCGAACCCGAGGTCACGCCCGTAGCAGCGAAGATGCAGTCGCCCTTCACAAGGTCGTCACGCGTGTAGATGCGGTCGAAATCGGTGATGCCCCACTTGCGTGCACGGGCCTTCTCATCCTCGTTGCGGAAAACGAGGCGTCCGTTGAATTGCCCGCCGACACAACGCAACGCGGCCGCCGCCAGCACGCCCTCGGGCGCGCCGCCCTGGCCCATGTACATGTCGATGGTGGTGTCCTCGTCGGTCACCGCGATGACTCCCGCGACGTCCCCGTCACCGATCAGCACGACACCGCAGCCGAGGCCGCGCAGCTCGGCGATCAGGTCTGCATGACGTGGCCGGTCGAGCACGCAGACGATGATGTCCGACGGTTCGACGCCTTTGGCCGCAGCGACCGCCTTAACATTCTCGGTCGGCGTCTTGGCGAGGTCGATGATGCCCTCGGGATAGCCGGGTCCGACCGCGATCTTGTCCATGTAGGTGTCGGGCGCGTTGAGCAGGCAGCCCTCTTCGGCAGCAGCTAGCACCGCGAGCGCATTGGGCCCCGCCTTGGCGGTGATGGTAGTACCTTCGAGCGGATCGAGCGCGATGTCGATCTTGGGCCCCTTGCCCGGTGCGCCACCGACTTTCTCGCCGATATAAAGCATCGGAGCCTCGTCGCGCTCGCCCTCGCCGATGACGACTGTTCCGTCCATGTAAAGCGTGTCGAAGGCCTTGCGCATCGCCTCGACCGCGGCGGCATCTGCCGCCTTTTCATCGCCGCGCCCGATGAGCTTCGACGCAGCGACTGCAGCTGCCTCGGTCACACGGACCATTTCGAGGACGAGGATGCGATCGAGCGGGTTTTCGGCCGGCGAGTTCATATGCTGTTCAGTCCCTCAAAGCTGAATGGTGCCGCGGTCGCAGCCCATTCGAATTCGTATGCGCGCGCCGATAGACAGGGGAAATGGCATTGTCGAGACGACTGACCCGGATTGTGCCAGTCATCGCTCTTCTGACCCCCCTTGTCCCCCTTCACGCCCAAGCTCAGCAAGGCACTCCGCCCGAACGCATCGATCTGTTGGCAACGCGGGGGGGGGAATCTGAGGGTCCGCTCGAGGATTGCAGCGAGGAACAGGAAGCCGCTGCCATATCGGGCGAGATTGTGGTTTGCAGGAGGAAGGCCGACACTTCCCGCTACGGCTTCGACAAGGAAGAATGGGAAAGCCGCTACGCCGACAAGACGCGTGACAAGGACGACCCACGTGCCCCGGACCTCGAGCCCCACTATCCCGGCGTGGTCGTGGCGCGAGGTTGTTTCATCCCGCCTTGTCCGCCGCCACCGGCCCTTTTCATCGATGTCACGGCATTGCCGGCAGCGCCTCCGGGCTCTGACGCGGATCGGATTGCACGCGGCCTTGCGCCACTGGGACATGACGCTGCTTCACCTCCGGCGTTGAAAGAAGAACTCGGCCTCCCTCCCGTGCCTTCGGTCGAACAACAGGTCAGTCCTTCAGAATCGGCATCACCAGAGGCGGAGCCGTCAGGCTAGGCGAGCCGTCGAGCAAGGCCAGTGCCTGGGTGACACAGCGCTCGGGACCCTCGTGCGTCACCATCGCGACCTGCACTTCACCGCCATCCTCGTCGCGGCCACGCTGGATGAGGCTCTCGATCGACACCCCGGCATCGCGCATGGCGGCGGTGATCTCGGCCAGCACACCGGGGCGATCCGCAACGGTGAAGCGGATGTAGTCGCGTCCCACGCGCTCGCCGGGATCGCCCGGGTCGAGCGTCTCAAGTTGCGCTACCGGCACAGAGAACGGTGCGCCAGCGAGGCCGCGGGCGATGTCGATGAGATCGGCGACCACCGCACTCGCGGTAGGCCGGTCGCCTGCTCCGGCGCCTTGAAACAACAAGCGCCCTGCGAAATCTCCTTCGGCCACGACCGCATTGGTCGGGCCCGTGACGGCGGCAAGCGGATGGCGGAACGGGACGAGGCACGGGCGCACACGCTGCATGAGACGGCAAGTGCCGTCGTCACCCTCATCGAGATTGGCCACCCCGACCAGGCGCACGACATACCCCAGTGCGTCCGCCTGCGCGATATCGGTCGACCGCACTTCAGTGATGCCACTGGTGCGCACGCCAGCGAAATCGATCCGCGTGCCGAAGCCGATCGCGGCCAAGATGGCGAGCTTGTGTGCCGCGTCGATCCCCTCGATGTCGAAGGTCGGATCGGCTTCGGCATAACCCTGCTCCTGCGCCGCTTTCAACATGGCATCGAAGTCGGCACCGGTGCGCTCCATTTCGGAGAGGATGTAATTGCAGGTGCCGTTGAGGATGCCGTAAATTCTGGTGAGCGCGTTGGCGGCCGTGCCTTCGCGCAGGCCCTTCACCACAGGAATGCCGCCCGCGACCGCTGCTTCGAATGCAAATGGCGCACCTTTGATTGCCGCGAGCTCGGCAAGCTCCATTCCGTGATGTGCGACCATCGCCTTGTTGGCGGTCACCAGACCCTTGCCCGCATCGAGCGCAGCACGGGCTAGACTCAGAGCCGGACCATCGGAACCCCCGACCAGTTCGACGACGACATCGACATCAGCCCGTTCGGCCATGGCCTGCATGTCATCGACCCAGGCATAGGGTGTAAGGTCGATACCGCGGTCCTTACTGCGGTCGCGGGCATTGATCGCGACGACTTCGATCGCCCGGCCGGCACGCCGCTCGACCATGTCGCGATTGGTCTCGAGCAGGCGGATCACGCCTGTCCCTACGGTTCCGAGCCCGGCTAGGGCGATGCGTAGCGGTTCAGCCATGGCGCGCAGCGACCCCGCCACGTTTTCGAGCAAGCGATTTCATGTTTCGCGGACTAGCGCAGCAGGGGGTCGGCTGGGAACCAGTTTGTCTTGGCGTGCGCCAAGCGCAAGCTGTTACCGCTGCGAGCGCGTGCAGGGGCCAAGCTGCTGCATCACGTAGGCATAGTCCTGTGCTGCCAGAGCCCGCGCCTCGGAGTCACGGGAGAGATTCGCTTCGGCCGGCAGACGGGGCGGGAGGGAGCAGGCCAAGCGGTACCATTCCAGCGTCCCGGTCTGCGGCGGGCGGGCGGCCTGGTCGACGATCTCGGTCCAGGAGACGCCCCAGCGCGGTGCCTGGTTGGGTCGTCTCACAATCGTGACGGAAACCGGCCCATCGTTTTCCGTATCCAGGAAGAGCTGTGTTTCCGATTCCCCTACCAGCGTGCCACTAACGGAGAGCACGTCGCGCACCCCCGTCACCCGAGGAGGTGCATCGGGCGATAGTAGCGATGCAAGCACCGGGCGGAGCTGCGCCTCGAATTCTGGCGTGTACGCGTACTGCGCATCTGGCCGGACGAGCTGGAGCTGGCCCGGGCGACCAGCCACCGGACGTGCGAACAGGACGAACTCCTGCTTCTTGAGCTTCGGCGCCTTGCCCTTTGCGGTCAGCGGCACATCGACAAGATAGCGCAGCGATTCGCCAAGCGGCGCGCGGCCTGCGATCAGCGCGGTCGTCTGAGCTTCTACATAAAGGCGCACGTGACCGGGAGCGAGGCCGTGAGAGCGCTCGGGCTCGACCGCGACCTGGTCCTTCACCTTTGCACGGACAACCAGCGGGGTGCCATCGGCAATCGCGACGACGTCGGCATAGGTCATGCCTGGTGTCGCCGAAACCTGCGCCGAAACGACGGCGGGCGACGATACAAGGGCCATGGCCAGCAGGATTGTCTGGGCGGGATTGCGCATCTGGTCGGCTCCGTTCGGGAAAAAATTGTGCAGCTTGCAGTCGAATCGGTCAATCATCGCTGATGGTGCACGGTTCCCCGCCAGCAATCCCCGCAAGCCACTGAATCCGCGGTTAACCGATAAAGCGTTTGCCCAAGTTGGGAGTCGTAGCTAAAGCCACGAGCCGGGCCCAAGCCATGATACATTATTGCTTGGGGGAGAGGACTTGGGGTTTCTATCGGGAACCGCAGGCCTTCCGCATCGTCGTTAACCTTAGGGGTTGCTGCGATGTTCGAAAGTTAATCGAGGTTCCGGGTCGCACGTATCGCACGTAATCCCGAAGAACCTCTCGTTCCCGGATCCCACCGGGACGACCGATGGAGTGAAGCGACCGAATGGCATATGCTGACCAACAGATGAGCGGCAATCGCGTTGTCGCGATCATCATTGTTGCCCTCATCCATATCGCTCTCGGTTACGCGCTTATCACGGGTCTCGCCTACGAGGCGGCGACCAAGATGATCGAGCGAGTGACCACGATCGATATCGAGGAGCCGCCGCCGCCCGAGCCGGAGGACGAACCTCCGCCGCCCGAACCCGACAATGCGCCGCCGCCGCCGGTGGCACCGCCGCCGCCGATCAATATCGCGCCGGCGCCGCCGCCGATCCGCACGCAGACCACGATTCCGCCGCCGGCACCGGTTGCGGTCCGTATCCCTGCACCTGCGCCGCCGGCACCGCCGCCGCCGCCCGCAGTGGACAAGGCTCGTGGTGCGACCCCCAAGGGTCAGGCAGGCTGGGCCCGCCGCATCCAGCAGAACTATCCTCGCAAGGCCGAACGTGAAGGCACCGAGGGTTCTGTGGGCGTTTCCGTCGTGGTCACCCCCGACGGTCGCGTCGGCAGCTGCACCGTGACGCGTTCGAGCGGCTCGAGCGATCTCGACTCCGCGGCTTGCGATGGCATGACTCGTTATGCCCGTTTCAACCCCGCGCTGGACTCGGCTGGTAACGGTATTCCCGACCAGTATTCGACCACCATCGTTTACCAGCTCAACTAGTTTCATCCCGCCCGGAAGGCGGGCACACATTACCTAAAAGGACCACTCGCTATGACCTTTGAAATTCTTGCAGCTGCCGCGGATGCGGCTCCGCAGAGCTCCTTCGGTTTCCTCGAAGCCATGGAACAGGGCGGTATTATCGCCTGGTCGATCCTCACCGTTCTCGTGATCATGTCGGTCGGCTCGTTCTACATCCTCTTCACCAAGCTGTTCGAGCAGCGCAAGGTGGTGGCGCAGTACAAGGGCGTTCGCACCAACTTCTGGAAGGCTAACAGCCTTCGCGAAGGCGCCACCAAGCTCGAAAAGAACAGCGCATGGCGCCAGCTCGTCGACGACGCGGTGACCGCTGAAGACCAGCACGCCAAGATGACCGACAAGCTCGAGGCGCACGACTGGATGCACGGCTCGCTCGCGCGTTCGGAAGACACCATCAACTCGAAGCTGGCCAGCGGCCTGCCGTTCCTGGCCACCGTCGGTGCAACCGCACCGTTCGTCGGCCTGCTCGGTACGGTTATCGGTATCTACCGCGCCCTGATCAACATCGGCATCGCCGGTTCGGCCTCGATCGACAAGGTCGCGGGTCCGGTCGGTGAAGCACTGATCATGACCGCCATCGGTCTGCTCGTCGCGGTTCCGGCCGTTTTCGCCTACAACTGGCTGCAGGGCCGCAACAAGCGCATCCAGGAAATGCTGAGCGCTTTCTCGACCGATCTGCTCGCCTACATCAACTCGAACGGTTCGGTTAAGCCGGCCGTGATGACCGCGCCGTCGACCCAGCAGGCCGCCAAGGCTGCTGCTACGGCCCCGGCCGCGAAGAAGTAATCGATGCCTTGCGAGGGGTTGCCGCGGCAGCCCCTCGCAGCAAACGCATCGAGCCCAAGAATTTCGAACGATAGGATTTGAACCATGGCGATTTCGACAGGAGGAGGAGAAGGTACTCCGATGTCGGACATCAACACCACGCCCCTGGTGGACGTGATGCTGGTGCTTCTGATCATCTTCCTCATCGCGGTTCCGGTCGCGATCCAGACCATCGAAAAGCTGGAAATCCCGGTCTTCGAATCGGTCGAATCGAAGGACAAGGTGGAGAATCTCCTCCTGACCGTCAGCACGACCGATG
This sequence comes from Qipengyuania soli, assembly GCF_015529805.1. Lineage (NCBI taxonomy): Bacteria > Pseudomonadati > Pseudomonadota > Alphaproteobacteria > Sphingomonadales > Erythrobacteraceae > Qipengyuania > Qipengyuania soli. The sequence goes on from NZ_CP064654.1 coordinate 2,452,079, forward strand.
AAGCCGGTCGCAGTGCGGGTGAGCCCGGCTTTACCGGAGCTTCGCGCAGTGGCCAGTGCAGGGTCTACTTCAACAACATCTCGGCAGTCTCTTCCGAAGAGCTTTATGACCAGGCGTTCGAACGTCTGGACGCGATCGTCCAGCGCGCTGGCGGTCCTGAAGCTATCATGGAAGACCCGGACAAGATCCCGCAGGTACACATTCGCGGTGACGTGAATGCCCCGTGGTCCTGTGTTGCCGGTGCGATCTACAACGTCCAGGCGGCGGGCTACCCCACCGTCGGGTTTATCTCGAACCCGGTCGACCCCAACGGTTGATCGCGCGGTTCGACAGAGAAGACTAGGAGTAACCCACTATGGCAATGTCAGGCGGCAAGGATGATGGCGCGCCGATGATGGAAATGAACATGACGCCGTTGATCGACGTCCTGCTCGTTCTCCTCATCATGTTCATCATCACCATTCCGGTGGCAACCCACTCGGTCGACATCGACCTGCCCCAGCCGAACCCGACCCCGCCCGACGTGATCGTCGAGCCGGAGAAGAACAAGCTGGTGCTTACGGTCGACAACCAGATCCTCTGGAACGGCAATGCCATCGATCTCGGCCAGCTGCGCACGCTTCTGGCAGAATCGACCCAGATGGCTGTCGAACCCGAACTGCAGTTCGAACCGGAAGCTCTCGCCAGCTATGATCTCGCGGCAAAGGTGCTGCAGGTGATCAAGGCCAGCGGCGTGACCAAGTTCGGCTTCGTCGGCAACGAGCGTTACCGCACTTTCGGCAAGGCTGGCTAAAGTACCGGCGTAGCCAACACAAAGAAGCGGAGAAGGGGCGGAGCGATCCGCCCCTTTTCTTTGTCCGAAAGGCGGGAGTGGAAGCCGCTTCTCTTTGCTTCAGGGATACCCGAGCCCGCAAGCAGCTTGCTCACCACATCATTTTGTGATGTTATTACGTCTCTCACACGGGAGTCGCATGTGCCCTACACCCACCGCCGCTGTGCCACCACGTACCGTCCGATGTCGGAATTGAACATCACGCCTTTGATAGACGTCATGCTGGTACTGCTCATCATGTTCATCATGGTCATCCCGATCGCGACCCACTCCCTGCTCATTCCCCTTCCTAATGGTCCGGGCCGCTTTGAAATCCTGGAGGTCAACACGGTCCACATCGATGTAAGCGACCGGGTTTTCTGGAATGGTCTAGAGCTAGATCGCCAGGAGCTGTTGAACCAGTTGGCCAGTGCGGCGAAGAATACCGACCAGCCTCTCGTGCGCTTCGAGCCTGACGCTCGGGCCAGCTACGACAAATCAGCCAAGACGATCGCCCTCATCAAGGATTCCGGCGTGCGAAGGTTCGCGTTCATCGGCAACGAACGATACCGGAATTTTGATGCCGAATAGGTGGAAGCGGCGCGCAGGCGCTCGGATCAGGACCAGATTTGACCACGGCGAGCCCATCAGGTGGCTCGGACTTGTACCCTTGGCCGGCATTTTCGCCATTGCCGCAGCCCTGGTTCTCCTGACCTACGGCATCACACCGCACGTGCTGACTGTCGCTTTGCCCCTGCCCGGGCCCCATGAAGCAGGCCCCCTATCTCCTCCCGTAAACCGGCTGATTCTCAGGGAAAACGGGGCCCTTCTCTGGAACGGCGAGCCTGTTTCGGATCGCGACCTTGCCCTCATCCTCGACCAGCACGCCCAAATCGAGCCGCGGCCCGTCCTTCTGTTCACTCCGGATGCCAAGGCATCCTACGCGCGGGTTCTCGAGGTTCTCGGTATGGTGCGTTCGAAGGACCTGGTCGATCGATGCTTCAGGTTTTCGGAAATCTCGCGATACCGCCACTATGACCGGCCTGCGACCTTCGATACCCCTGCCCCTGCCCCTGCCCGTAGCGAAAGCTGCTCGCCACTGCTGAAGCTGGATTGAAGCCCGTTAGTCTAGAATTACGTCAACCTCGTCCACGCGCATCGCAGCCCCCGCCAGACTCTCCGCTTCTAGCAGCAATTCATCGTCGACCGAGCCTTGCGGCGTCGCCTCGCGTCCGATCATTACCATGACCGGCACGGCCAACGGACTGACGCGATCCAACTCGACATGGACCAGCTGCTCGGCCGCCCGGTCGAGGAGGTCGCCCAACCGTCCCACATCGGTCATCCGCGTCCGCGCGTCCGCCCAGGCAGCCTCGAGCAGGACATGGTCTGGTTCATACTTGCGCAGAACGTCGTAGATGAGGTCGGTCGAGAAGGTGACCTGCTTCCCCGTCTTGCGCTTGCCAGGGTGCTGGCGCTCGACCAGCCCGCCGATCACTGCCACCTCGCGGAAGGCGCGCCGCAGCAGGTGCGAATTCTGCACCCACTCAACGAACTCATCCTGCAAAATGTCCGGCGACAAGAGCGGGGCGGGATCCTTTACCGGCTTCAATCCCCATACGGCCAGCGAGTAGTCATTGGCGACGAAACCGCCCGGCATCAGACCCCGGTCCTCCATACGACGCGTGATCAGCATTCCGAGGCTCTGGTTCGCGTTCCAGCCTTCGAAAGTATAGTAGACGCTGTAGAACCGCTTGGCGTGGGGGAAGCTTTCGACGAGCAGCTGGCCCGGCCCGGGCATCTGCGAACGCCAGTCCTGGACTTCCAGCCATTCGCGGACGTCGTCGGGAAATCTGCCCCAGCCAGCGCGATCGACAAGCATAAAGCGTACGCGGTCAGCAAGATGGGTAGTCAGCGGCATACGCTGCCCGCCGTAACTCGGGATCATGGCGCTGGCCTTGGCGGCCTTCACGACCACTTCCATATCCTGCACCTTGATGACCTCGAGACTCATGCCGGCAAAGGCGAAAGTATCGCCGGGACTGAGCGAGGCAGCGAAGCGCTCCTCTACCTTCCCGAGGCTTCTCCCACCTCTTCCGCGACCTGCATTGATGCGCACGTCGAGCATCTCGGAATCGATGATGATCCCTGCATTGAGCCGGTGCCTTGCTGCCTGCTCCGGATGCGAAAGGCGCCACACACCCTTGCCGTCACGCACGATGCGCTTGAACTTGTCGTAGGCACGCAGGGCATAGCCCCCTGTCGCCACGAATTCGAGGACGCGACCCCAGACCTCCTTGTCGACCCAGGAATAAGCAAGGCTGGCGCGCACCTCTGCAAGCAGTTCCTCCTCCTGGAATGGACCGGCACAGGCACAGGCCATGACGTGCTGTGCCAGGACATCGAGCCCGCCGGGGCGGAAATCCTCCCCGTCGCGCTGACCTTGGTCGACAGCATCCTTGGCCGCCGTCGCCTCAAGGAATTCGAAGCGATTGCCCGGAACCAGCATGGCGCGGCTGGGCTGATCGAGCCGGTGGTTGGCGCGGCCGATCCGCTGGAGCAGGCGTGAGGAACCCTTGGGCGCGCCCATCTGCACGACCAGATCGATATCACCCCAGTCGACGCCAAGATCGAGGCTGGCGGTCGCCACGAGTGCGCGCAATTCGCCACGCGCCATCGCTCCTTCGACCTTGCGGCGAGCTTCCTTGGAGAGTGAGCCGTGGTGGACGCCGATGGGCAGATTGTCCTCGTTCACATCCCACAGGTTCTGGAAGATGTACTCGGCCAGAAAGCGCGTGTTGGTGAAGATCAGGGTCGTGCGGTTCTTTCGGATCTGGTCGTAAAGTTGTGGAATCGCCCAGGTCGCGGCATGCCCGCCCCAAGGGACTCGCTCTTCGTCCGGCAGGAGTATCTCGACCTCTGCCGGCGCGCCCTGCTCGCCCTCGACCAGTTCGACCGCATCTATGTCGCCCCACGGTGCCAGCCATTCGCGAAAACTCTCTGGGCTCGCGACAGTCGCGGAGAGCGCGGCGCGCCGCATGTCAGGAGCGATAGCCTGCAGGCGAGAGAGTGCCAGTGCCAGCAAGTCGCCGCGCTTGCCCGTAGCAAAGGCGTGAACCTCGTCGATGACGATGCGCTTCAATCCACGAAACAACTCGAAGCTCTCGGGATAGGACAGGAGCAGCGAGAGGCTTTCCGGTGTGGTCAGCAGAATGTGCGGCGGCCGCTCGCGCTGGCGCTTCTTGCGGTCCGAGGGCGTGTCGCCGCTGCGCGTTTCGATGCGGATCGGCAGACCCATCTCCTCGACCGGGGTGAGGAGGTTACGCTGGACGTCATGCGCCAGAGCCTTGAGGGGTGAGACGTAAAGTGTGTGCAAACCTTCTGGAGGAGCACGGCTTTCGAGCCGTGAAGGTGCGAAGTCCGCCAGCGTGGGAAGGAATCCCGCCAGCGTCTTGCCTGCGCCGGTGTCCGCCACCAGCAGGGCGTGGCGACCGGCATCACTCGCCGCGAGCATTTCTTCCTGATGGCGCCGGACTCGCCAGCCGCGCCCGGAAAACCAGGCAGCAATTTCCTGTGGTATGCGCTCTGGCTCCATGCCTCCCTGATATGGTATGGAGACGCCAACCAACAAGATTTGACGGGTTCCTCGAGGTCGCAACCGCAAGGGCGCATGCAGCGACGGAGGATGTCCATGGGTTACGTGAAACTGGCAATCCAGGGCGAAAGCCACCTCGGCATCGTCAACACCGACCAGATTACCTACATCACACAGGGCATCTATGGTGCCTCGATCCACTTCTCATCGGGCGAATACCTCGTGTGCGACGGGGACCTCGATGAAGTGGCCGAGAAGCTCTTCGGCACGGCGGAGCGTGTTAGCGAATATGTCCTTGCCAAGCCGCCGACGCCCTGAATGTCCTCGGTCTAGATCGAGACGAGCAAGGACGAAGGAGCGTCCTGCGGGCGAGCCAGTAGTGCTTCAAGCAGGGCGATAGTCACGTCACAGCGGTGTTGGTCTGTAAGATTGGCCAACGAAGCATTGATAGCGATAGGATCGAGACCCGTCGAACGTTGGACCGCGGCCATCGTCCAAGTAGGAAGGGCTCGCTGCGGCTCTGGATTGTCGACGCCTTTGGGCACAAAATCGATCGATGCAATCCATTCGCGAGCGATCGCCTGCTCTTCTGAAAGCGCGGCTTTGTCCAGCATAGGCACGCCATCGAAGTAGCTGTGTCCGGTGACTTCCCGACATGCGGTTCCGCCTTCCTCTCTCGCAGCTCGTAACCAAGAAAGCTGCAACCGGCTAAGCTGCAGCAATTCCGTCCTGGGCAGGAAGGCGCGGGAATTCATCATGGTAGAGCGCAGAAACGAACGTGCGTTTTCAAGATCAGTGTCGCCGTATTCGTCGCCGATGCCACTGATTAGCTCTTCGGCAAAAGCGGGATTTGCTCTCTTAAGGCGTTCATATGTGAAGCTTTCGCCAAAGAGAGCCGGCACTACCTCATCGACCCTCGCACCATTCCAGGTATAATCTTTCGAAACGACCCTCCTGCCATCGTCCTCGGGCTCATCGAAAAAATTCGTTACGACCCCAAGCAGTTTCATCAAAAGCAAGGCGACTAAAGCAAGGGTCACGATCCAGAGACGCCAAATTTCTAGACGACCGAAAAGACGCTCAATTCGACTCCCGTTGGCCGTCGGATGGGCCTCCGGCTCTTGGGGCTCTCCAACCGTTCCCGTAATCCCGCTTGCGGCAATCGACAGCGCAGCATCGCGCGCCTCATTCAATCGAGAAAAGCTGGTCGTCGATGTAGACAGCCCAAGACTTGTCACTTTCCTGGCATAGGCTTCGCGAATTGCCTGCGTGTCAGTTGTCGCGTCGATGCCGAGTTCGCGCCAAGGCCAAGGCCGCCGCCACAAACCCACCTTGGATCAGTGTCCCGCCTGCGGTCCGCGCTCGAGCCCACTCAGCGCCAATTGTTCGTCGATCTGGGCGACGAGGCGATCGAGGCCTGCCTGGCTCTCGCTCTCGGCGCGGGCGACGAGAACGTCTTGCGTGTTCGAGGCGCGCAGAAGCCACCAGCCATCGTCGGTGGTCACGCGGACACCGTCGGTAGTGTCCGCAACCGCATCGCTCGCAGCAATCCGGGCTGCGATTTCTCCGATGGCGGCGAACTTGCGCTCCTCGTCGACCTGGAAGCGCAGCTCGGGTGTGTTGACCATGGCCGGCATGGCGCCGCGCAGTTCGGTGACGCTCTGGCCCAGCCGCGCAGCCGCCGCAATCAGGCGAACGCCGGCGTAAAGCGCGTCGTCGAAACCGTAGTATTCGTCGGCAAAGAAGACGTGGCCGCTCATTTCCCCCGCCAAAGGTGAGGAAACTTCCTTCATTTTGGACTTAATTAGCGAGTGGCCTGTCTTCCACATCAGCGGGGTGCCGCCGCATTTCGCGACGTGGTCGAACAGGGCGCGGCTCGCCTTCACGTCGGCGATGATCGTGCCGCCGCTGCGTCGTTTCAGCAGGTCCTCGGCATAAATCATCAGCAGCTGGTCGCCCCAGATCACCCGCCCCTGGCCGTCGATCGCACCGATCCGGTCGCCGTCCCCGTCGAAGGCCACACCGAAATCGAGGGACTTTGCGGAGACGAGCGCACGCAAATCCTCAAGGTTTGCCTCGACAGTAGGATCGGGATGATGATTGGGAAAATTGCCGTCGACTTCAGTGTAGAGAAGGTGGTGCTCGCCGGGCAGCGCCGCGGTGAGCTTCTCGAGCGCGGGGCCCGCCGCGCCATTGCCCGCGTCCCAGCCGATCCGCATGGAGGACAGGACCGCAGGCTCGATCCCGTCGAGCGCGGACAGCATCTTGGCGACATAGGCGTCCATGACATCGCGGTCCTCGACGCTGCCATTTCCGTCCGCCCACTCGCCCGCCGCGCCGCGACGACCAAGTTCCTGGATGTCGGCGCCGAAAAACGGTCGGCCCTGAAACACCATCTTGAAGCCGTTGTAATTGGCGGGGTTGTGGCTGCCGGTTATCTGGATGCCGCCATCCACGTCCTCGGCTGAGGCTTCGGCATAGTAAAGCATCGGCGTCGGCCCCATGCCGACGCGCACGACGTCCATCCCCGAAGCGGTCAGCCCCTCGACCAGTGCGTGCTCGAGCATCGGCGAGGACACGCGCCCGTCGTAACCTACCGCGACGCGCTTGCCCCCTGCCTCGCCCAGCATCGTCCCGAAGCCGCGACCGATCGCGCGGGCATCGTCGGGGCCCAGCGTCTCGCCGATGATCCCGCGAATGTCGTATTCGCGAAGCACGGTGGGGTGGAAGGTGTGAGTCATCAATTCTGCTCCGGTGTCTCGTACGGCAGGTTCTCGACCAGCAGATCGCGGGCTGCGTTGAGTTCCTGCATCGCGGCGTTGGTGCCGCCCCTGTCGGGATGAATCATTGCGGTCATGCGACGGTGCGCCTCGCGAATTTCACGCGCATCCGCAGCGGCGCTCACCCCGAGCAGCTTGCGGGCCTTGAACAGCGCCTGCGAGCGGGTGTCGGGTGTGGAGAGGTATTCCCACGGCCATTTGCCGAAGATCCAGCGGCATGCGACCGATACCAGCACGGCAATGGCTATAAGGCGGGTCATGCGGCGGGTTACTCCGGCTGGACGGCAGTGTCTCCGGGCAGTCGTAAGCCTTTGACGAGCCCGCGCAACTCCTGTCGCGCGACGAGGTGGCTGGTGCCGAGGTCGCCCAGCTGCCCCTTGTCGAGCAAGGTCAGGCCCGAGGGGAAGAGCTCGCGGTAGATCACACGCTCCGACAATCCCCTGGCGATGCGGAAACCCACGCGCTTGGCCATCTCGTTCAACGCCTGTTCGATACGTGCCATGTTACGCGCTTCTGTGTGGCCGGTGCGGTTGCGAACGACCACCCAGTCCATCTGGCGCCGGTTCTGCTCGATACTCGCGCGGCTGCGCTTGAGGCGCGCTTCCCAGATGAGCTCGGCATAGAAGGACAGTTTCTTGACCTTGAAACTCTCGCCCTCGACCTGGCCGATGAGATCGAAGTCGACGAAGCTGTCGTTCATCGGGGTCACCAGAGTGTCAGATGTCGTCGCAGCATGGCGCGCGAGGGGGTCGTCACGACCAGGCGTATCGATGACCACGAAATCCGCTCCGGCCGCCTTGTCGGCGATGAATGCCTCGAAACCAGCTTCGTCCATTCCCTCGACCACGTGACATTCCACCGTGGGCAGGTCGATGCCGCGGCGCTTCATTGTGTCCGCGCGGTTCTCGAAATAGCGGCACATGGTTTGCTGGCGGTGATCGAGGTCGAACGCCACCACTCGTGCGCCGCGAAATGCGAGCGCAACGGCAACATGCACTGCAGTGGTGGACTTGCCCGTACCGCCCTTTTCGTTGGCGAAGACGATACGGTGGGGAGCGGCGGTCATTGAAGGGTCCATGCTGTATTCTGTTGCACGGCTCCTATCCAAGCACGCCATCTGCCGCAACGCGCGGTCCGGCAAGGCGGGTGACAATTCCACTGTCGCGGTTTCTCTGGCCAGCGCACGCCCCGCCTCCTATGCGTCGGCCCGAAGCGGACTTGGGAGAGCGACGCTGATTACCGTTACGAAGCTGGACGAATTGCGCCGCGAGACAGACGCGCTGAAAGGATCGGGTACACTCGCCCTCGTCCCGACGATGGGCGCACTGCACGAAGGCCATCTGACCTTGGTGCGTGAGGCGCGCGGAAAGTCTGACCACGTCGCGGTTTCGATCTTCGTCAATCCACGCCAGTTCGGTGCAGGCGAGGACCTCGATTCGTATCCACGACAGCTTGAGCGCGACGCCGAGTTGCTCGCACGTGAGGGCGTGGCCCTGCTTTGGGCACCGACACCGGGAGAGGTCTATCCCGAGGGCTATGCCACCAGCATCTCGGTCAGCGGAGTAAGCGAGGGTCTGTGCGGAGCTGCCCGGCCGGGCCACTTCGACGGTGTTGCCACCGTCGTGTGCAAACTGTTCAACGAGGTCCGGCCCGACATGGCATTCTTCGGCGAGAAGGACTGGCAGCAGTTGGCCGTCATCCGGCGCATGGCGCGCGACCTCGACCTCACACTCCCTCATGCCGATGCCATCCATGGAGTTGGGATCGTGCGCGAACCCGATGGTCTCGCGATGTCGAGCCGAAACGCTTATCTGTCGCAGGAGCAGCGCGTGCAGGCGGCAGGCCTTTCCGCCGCCATGCGCGAGGCAATCGCACGGATCGCCAAGGGCGCCGACGCAGGGGAAGCGATTGCAGACCTCAAGGCCGCCATCATCGCCGCGGGCTTCGAGGCAGTCGATTATGCCGAGCTTCGCGATGCCGATTCAATTGCTCCGCTGTCGAGCCCGAATGGGAATGCTCGCCTGTTTGTCGCAGCCCGGATCGGGGGCACGCGTCTCATCGACAATATGGCGGTGTGAGAGCGTCCCCATTTCATGGGAATTGCCTCGTGTTAACGTTTCCGCCAGAGCGACTGCACGTCGAAGCTGGCTGGCTACGCCGGCCCTTCGGAGTCGCAATGATCGGGCGCGATGCGCGGAAGCGTTTCGCGCCCGATTTGCGTCTGGAACGCTGGAAAATGGTGGAGCGGGTAAGGGGAATCGAACCCCTCTAGCTAGCTTGGAAGGCTAGTGCATTACCACTATGCTATACCCGCTCGGCGAGACCCTTGAGGCACCCGCGGACTAGCGCGCCAATGCCATTGCAGCAGGCGCATCGTCAACCGCTCATCTCAACCACCGGAAATCTATTCCTCGGTTGGTTCGGCCAGGGTTTCGGCCAGCGTCGGTTCCTCTACCACCGGCTTGGGATCCGGGCTTCCAATGTGGATATCGACGCGCCGGTTGGCGGCACGCCCTCTTTCGTTGGGCGAGCCATCGGGCAGGGCGTTGGGCGCCACCGGGTTCTGTTCGCCGAAGCCGATCACGGTGATACGCGATTCGGCGATGCCGTTCTCGACCAGGAAGGCCTTCACCGCCTCGGCGCGCTCGATCGAGGCCTTCATGTTGCTTGCATCGCTACCACCCGAATCGCTGTGACCGCGAAGGATGATGGGCCAGTCCATCGCCGCCTGCGGCGACTGGGCGACCGTGGCGATGTCTGCGCGCGCCTGCTCGTCCAGCTCGACGCCCTCCTCGAACCGGACTGTCGTGTCGAGCGGCGCAGGCGCAACCGCTTCTGCACCGCCGATCGGCTCGACCTGAAATTCGGGGCGGAAGATCGACTTGCCAGTTCCCGATGCTGTCGCTTCCGGTTCGGGTGCGGGATCACGATCGCCGCACGATACGACCATCGTTGCAAGTAGGGTGACGGCAATGGCCGCTGTTGTGCTGGCTCGACGCGAAGTCATGCGTTCTCTCCTGCGGGACGTTGCTTCTGCTTCTTGCTCGCACGCTTCGCAGCAACCTCGCCGGGTGTGCGTCGCTGCGGCGGGGAGAAGCTGACGATGGTGTCGCCGGCACGCGGTTCGGGATGCGCGGCGTGGGTAAAGAAGCGGATCGTGCCGTCGCGCCGGACCAGCAGCAACATGTTCGCGGCATCGGGCAGTCGCTGTTGCGCCGCTTCGAACCCGAATTCGTCGGACAGCTTGGTCTTGCGGAAGACCCAACCCTGGGCCTGGCGCTCGTTGACGTCCTCGACACCGAAACCGGATTCGAACAGGGCCCTGCCGCGAATGCTGTTGGGAAGCGTGTGCCGATCCCTGTCGTCGACCGATTCGCCCAGCTGGAAGACCCGGTCCCGCCCGATCTCGTAGGCGAACTCGTTGCAGACGAGCGCATTGTAGGCTTCGTTCTCGGTCGCCGCGACGAGGACCGAATAGGGCGTCAGGTCGAGATTGTGCTCGGTCGCCTCGTTGAGAATCTCGCCGTGATAGAACGGCAGTCCTTTCTGGCGTGCAGGGGCCAGACGTTGCCAGCTCGAATCGACGACCATGACCGGCGTCTCCATTTCGCGCAGCATGTCCGCGAGCGCATTCGTCCAGGGCGTGCTGCCGACGATGATCATGCCTGGACGGTTGCTGCCCTTTATCTTGAGCATGCGGGCGACAAGGTCGATGGTGAAACCGTGCGCCACGATGGTTGCGACAACCACGGCAAAGCTAAGCCCGATGAGCGCGCGGCCGTCGAAGCCGATGTCGGCAAGGCGCAAGGCAAAGAGGCCGGATATTGCAACGAGGACGATACCTCTGGGGGCGATCCAGGCGAGGAACAGGCGCTCGTTCCACGGGACCGAACTACCGAGCAACGACAGCAGGATCGTCGCCGGGCGCACCACGAAGAGCAGGGCGAGCAGGAAGAGCCCGAAGCTCCAGTTGAGATAGGCGAGGTCGGCGAATTCGAGGCTCGCAGAAAGCAGGATGAAGAGCCCCGAGATGAGCAGGACGGCCACGTTCTGCTTGAACGGGTGGATGCTGCGGAGCGACTGGACGTTCATGTTCGCGAGCGCGATGCCCATCACGGTCACTGCGACAAGTCCGGCCTCGTGCTCGATGGTGTTGGAGAAGACGAAAACGACGATGACCGTCGTCAGCAGCACGGGCACCTTGAGGTATTCGGGCACGGCTCCGCGCGGGAAGGACCAAGCGATCGCCGCCGCCGCAACATAGCCGATGATGCCTGCAATGATCGCGGCGAGGATCAGCGGCGGAACTACCTCGAAAAGACCGGCATCGGGGAATTCGGCGATGCGGCGGAAGTATTCATAGGCCACGACGGCGCAGAGTGCCCCGAGCGGGTCGTTGACGATGGCCTCCCATTTGAGGATCGCCGCCGGACGGGGCTGGACCGAGGATTGGCGCAGCAGCGGCATGACCACCGTTGGTCCGGTTACGACAAGGATGCCTGCAAACAGGATTGCCACCGGCCATTCCAGCCCGCCGATCGAGTGGGCCGCGAGCGAGCCGAACAACCAGCCGAGCGGGACGCCGAAAATAACGAGGCGCCATACGCCATCGCCTGCATGGCGAAGTTCGCGGAAATCGAGGCTGAGACCGCCTTCGAACAGGATCAGCGCAACGCCGATGGCGACCATCGGTTCGAGCAGGTCACCAAAAGCGTGTTCGGGACTGAACAGACCAAGGATAGGACCGGCGAGAAAGCCTGCCGCAAGCATCAGCACGATCGCGGGCCAACCGGTGCGCCACGCAAGCCATTGTGCCCCGATGCCGAGCATGCCGACCATTGCGATGACGAGTGTCTGTTCCATTAGCCCCTTGGATCGCCCGCGCCCGATCCCGCGAGCGCCCTATTCCCCCAACGCACGACCGGGGCGATTTTTCCCGACAGCGCGTGTCAGTCGCCCTCAAACTCCATCAGCGCGTGGACTTCGACCCCATTCGCACGCAGCAGGTTCCCACCGCCGAGATCGGGAAGGTCGATCACGAAGGCCGCCAGCGCCACCTCCGCCCCGGCCTGGCGCAGCAGCTTTGTCGCGGCAGACGCGGTGCCACCGGTAGCGAGCAGGTCATCGACGATGGCGACGGGTTGCCCATTGGTTACCGCACTCGGATCCATCTCGAGCCGGTCCAGGCCATATTCGAGTTCGTAATCCACGCCGATCGTGTCGCATGGCAGTTTGCCCGGCTTGCGGATCGGGAGGAACGGCAGGCCGAGGCGTGCGGCAACCGCCGCCCCGAATATGAACCCGCGCGCCTCCATTCCAGCGATAGCCGACGCACCCGCGACCCTTTCACCCAGCCACTCGACCGTGGCTGCAAACCCTTCTCCGTGACCGATCAGCGTGGTGATATCGCGGAACTGGATGCCGGTCTTGGGAAAGTCGGGAATGGTACGCACGAGCGCCTTGAGTTCGGCGGGGGTCAAATCGCGTCTCCCGGAAAAGGAAGCGCCCCTCGCATCCCGAAGGATGGAGGGGCGCTATTTGTTTGCTTGGAAAGCAGGATCAGCCGCGCTTCTTGGGCTTCACCGCCGCCCAGATCTGCTGCTTCGACAGGTAGGCAAGAACTGTCGCGAAGAGCAGGAAGATCAGCACCGGCCAACCGGTCTGCTTGCGCTTCACCAGCGAAGGTTCGGCAGTCCAGGTGAGGAAGGCCGAGACGTCCTTCGCCATCTGCTCAACCGAGGCGTCGGTGCCGTCGTCATAGGTGACCGCGCCAGCCGAAAGCGGTGGGGCCATGGCCAGGCCGAGGTTGGCGAAATACGGGTTATAGTGGCCGGTCGGTGAAAGCGCGAAGTCGGGGAATTCCTTCTTCAGCTCTGCCGGGATCTCCTGATAACCGGTCAGCAGCGAGGTGACGTAGTTCGAGCCGTCATGGCGCGCCTTGGTGATCAGCGAAAGATCGGGCGGAATGGCGTTGTTGTTGGCCGCAGCCGCAGCAACCGCATTCGGGAACGGCGACGGGAAGTAGTCGGTCGGCAGGCCGGGACGCGTGGTCGCTTCTCCGGTTGCCGGATCGACACCGGGGACCTGCTTCGAAGCAGCGAATGCCTTAACCTGGCTCTCGTCATAGCCGATCGCTTCGAGGTCGCGGAACGAGACGAACTTCAGGCTGTGGCAGGCCGAGCAGACTTCGTTGTAGACCTTGAAGCCGCGCTGCAGCTGCTGGACGTCCCACTTGCCGAACGGCCCGTCGAACGACCAGGCGTACTTGTTCGGATGCTTGTGAAACTCGTGCTCTGCCGTGGCAGGCTTGAGTTCGCCTTCCTGGATGACAGCGGCGGCGCCGGTCACGAAGGCCCACAGGACGGCTACCGTGAAGCCGATGCCGACGAGGATAGCTACGAGGCGGATGCTGAGGAGTTTGCTCATTATCTCAAGTCTCTCTTTCTCGCTCAGACCGCCGGCTTGGCGTTTTCGCCAAGCACAGCCTTGTCGTCAGAGCCGAGAACGGCTTCGGTTATCGAATAGGGCAGCGGTTCCGGCGTTTCGATCTGCGAGATGATCGGCAGGATCACCAGGAAGTGCAGGAAGTAGTACGCCGTCGCGATCTGGCTGAGCATGACATAGGGCTCTTCGGCCGCGGCGCCGCCGCAGTAGAACAACACCGCCATGGTCGGGATAAGGCCGAACCAGAAGAACTTGCGGAACAACGGGCGGTAGTGGCCGCTGCGCACCGGCGACTTGTCGAGCCAGGGCAGGAAGAACCACATGAGAATCGCGCTGAACATGGCGAGCACGCCCATCAGTTTCGCCGGGATGAAGAAGAAGTCCGCGGTGAAGGCGCGCAGGATCGCGTAGAAAGGCCAGAAGTACCATTCGGGAACGATGTGCGCCGGGGTCGAAAGCGGGTTCGCCTCGATGTAGTTGTCCGGGTGGCCGAGGTAGTTCGGCAGGAAGAACACCAGCGCGAAATACAGCAGCAATGCGACGCCGAGGCCGAAGCCGTCCTTCGCGGTGTAGTACGGGTGGAACGGGATCGTGTCCGATTCCTGCTTCACTTCCACGCCGGTCGGGTTCGACGAGCCGGGGATGTGCAGCGCCCAGATGTGCAGGATCACGACGCCTGCAATCACGAAGGGCAGCAGGAAGTGGAGGCTGAAGAAGCGGTTGAGCGCGGCGTTGTCGGGCGCATAGCCGCCGAGCAGCCAGACCTGGATAGGCTCGCCCACCAGCGGGATCGCGCCAAACAGGCCGGTGATCACCTTGGCGCCCCAGAAGCTCATCTGGCCCCAGGGGAGGACGTAACCCATGAAGGCGGTGGCCATCATGAGCAGGAAGATCACGACGCCGAGCAGCCAGATCATCTCGCGCGGGGCCTTGTACGAGGAATAGTAGAAGCCACGGAAGATGTGCAGGTATACGACGATGAAGAAGAAGCTGGCGCCGTTGGCGTGCGCATAGCGCATCAGCCAGCCCCAGTTGACGTCGCGCATGATGTGCTCGGTCGTCGCAAAGGCGACCTGCGCGTTGGCGGCATAATGCATCGCCAGGACCACGCCGGTGACGATCTGCAACACCAGGAAGAAACCGGCGAGGACGCCGAAATTCCAGAAGTAGCTGAGATTGCGCGGAACTGGGTAGCCGGCGCCGATGGCGTTATAGACCAGCCGCGGCAGGGGCAGCTTCTCGTCCATGAACTTCATGAACGGAGTGGTCGGGGTGTATTCCTTGGCCCAGGGAAAGCTCATGGTCTCTTCTCTTCTCTAAGCTCAGCCGACCTGGATGACGGTGTCGGAGGTGAACTCGTATTCCGGCACTTCGAGGTTCTTCGGTGCAGGACCCTTACGGATGCGGCCGGCGGTGTCGTAGTGCGAACCGTGGCACGGGCAGAAATAGCCGCCAAACTCGCCCTTCACCTCGCCCTCGGCAGCGCCGAGCGGGACGCAGCCCAAGTGGGTGCAGACGCCCATGGTGATGAGCATGTCCTTGTGGCCTTCCTTGGTCCGCTCTTCCAGCGTCTGCGGGTCGCGCAGGCTGCTGGTGGCGACCGCTTCGGCAGCGGAAATTTCGGCCGGGGTAAGGCGGCGGACGAACAGCGGCTGCTTGCGGAACACCGCCTTGATCGCCTGACCCGGCTGGATCGCCGACACGTCGACCTCGGTCGAGCTCGCGGCCAGCACGTCCTTGGAAGGCGCCATCTGGCTGACCAGCGGATAGACAACCGCGAGGCCGCCGATTCCGGCAGCGCTCACGGCTGCAATATCGAGAAAGTCGCGGCGGCGGATGCCGTCGTCGGTCACGCCTGCCGTTTCGGGAGTTGCGGTTGCAGCGGTGTCTGCCATCAGCGCGTTGCCTTGCCTGCCTGTTACCTGCGCCCCCGCCCGAGGACCGGGCGCGACGCTTTGTGCGATTACCAGTCCGGAGCCGGGACCGATTGCCGCCCTGCCATCTATGCAGAATGCGCGAAAGCCCCCGGTTACCCGGTTTGGTCCGGGCCTCTAGCGGCTATGCGACAGGTTGCCAACAGCCATTTTGGCCCCTTCCACCGCGTTCGCATCGTTACTGCGGCAGGGCAATCACACTGACTTGCCGTCCACCTGTATCCTCTCCTCGGTGGGTAGCCCTGCGGAAGGAGTAGAATCGGCCGAGATCGGCATAGGTGTCGAGCGCAAGGTCCTCTACCGCACCAACGCCTGCGCGTTGCAGGCGGTGGACGACATAAGCGGGCAGGTCGAACTGCCAGTGGCCCTCGCGCCCCTCGTGGAAGAAACGGGCATCGCCCTCCTCGAATTGTCGGCGGAAGCCGTCATCGACCTCGTAGCTTGCCAGCGCAATCGTCGGCCCCACCGCAGCGCGGATCCGGTCGGCGCGCGCGCCCAGCGCCTCCATCGCGGCAACGGTCGCCTCGAGGACGCCCCCATGCGCCCCGCGCCATCCCGCGTGTGCCGCCCCGACGACCTGCGCCGAAGGATCGTGGAGCAGGACGGGCGCGCAATCGGCAGTCACGATCGACAGGACGAGGCCGGGGCGAGCCGTTACCAGCGCATCGGCCTCCGGAGGGATCTCCCACGGCTCGACCACCGTCATGACGTCCGGCGAGTGCACCTGCTTGGCCCTGACGAGTTCAGCGCCGGGCAGCACGTCATCCGCTTCCAGCCCTTCGCGGGTCGAGAACCCGTGCGGAACCCCGCCGAGCAGGGCAGAGCGGATGATCTCAGCCAAGCGAACGGGTGACCTGTTCGAACGTGTCGCGAGACAGTTTCGGGGCGGCGGCGATTCGCTCCAGCTGTTCGCGCATCATCGCCGCGCGCTTGGGTTCGATCCTCCGCCAGCGACCGAGCGGTGGAACGAAACGCGCCGCGGTCTGCGGATTGATCGGATCGAGCTCGAGAATGAGGTCGGCGATCATCCGGTAACCCTCGCCATCGGGCGAATGGAAATGGTGCGGCGTGCCGGCGAAGGCCATGTAAAGCGACCGCACGCGGTTGGGGTTCTTGAGCGTGAAATCCGGATGCTCGCGCAGCGCCTTGACGTGCTCAATGGCATTGGGGTGGAGCGAGGACGCCTGGAGCGAAAACCACTTGTCGATCACCAGCGCATTGCCTTCGTAGCGGTTGTAGAAGTCGAGCAATCGCCCGGTACGCTCCGCACTGTCGATGCCGGTAAGGACCATTAGCGCGCCCTGGCGATCGGTCATGTTGTCGGCATTGTCGTACTGGTGCGCGGCCAGTTCGACCGCCTTGGCCGGATCGCTGGCGGCAGCGAAGGCGAGGACCAGCGTCTTGACCTTGCGCGCTCCGCGCGAGGCGAGGTCGAGCGAATAAGGTGCCTTTTCCGCCCGGTCGTAGAGGGCGTGGAATTCGTCCCGCAGTTCCTTGCCCAGGAAAGCTTTCAGGGCCTCGCGCTCCTCGTGGATGCGGGTCGGATCGGCAACCAGCATCTGTTCTGCAAGATAGGACTGGCTGGGCAGCGTCATCAGTTCGCCGCGCATCAGGTCGTCGAGCGATTCGTCGACCAGCACCGCGCCCATTGCCCGTGCGATGTCGGCCTGTGCCGCAATACGCTCGTTCTCGCCGAGTTCGCCCGAGACAGCAGCGACGAGGTGGCCACCCATCAGTTCCTGCATCGCTTCGTAGCGGGCGAAGGGGTCATCGTCCTTGGCGGCGAGGAAGACGAGGTCTTCACGCGGCGCGCTGCGCTCAATGGTGATAGGGGCGGAGAAGGTACGGTTGATCGACAGCACCGGTGCCTCTGCGAAGCCGTCGAAGGCGAATGTATCCTCGGCCTTGTCGAGTACCACCAGTTCCTCGCCACGATGCGTGCCGCTGGCACGGTCGAACAGCGCGATCTTGAGCGGGATCGGCATCGGCCGCTTGCTGTCCTGCCCCGGCGTCGGCGGGACATGCTGTTTCAGCGTCAGCTTTGCAGTCTCGCCCGAATGGTCGAGCTTTGCGGTTACCTTGGGCGTGCCGGCCTGCGAGTACCACAGGCGGAACTGCTCGAGGTCGAGGCCCGCACCATCCTCGATCGACTTGACGAAATCCTCGCAAGTCGCGGCCTCACCGTCATGGCGATCGAAATAGAGGTCGGTCCCGGCGCGGAAGCGCTCCTCGCCCGCCATGGTCCGCATCATTCGGATGACCTCGGCGCCCTTGTTGTAGACGGTGGCGGTATAGAAGTTGTTGATCTCGCTGTACGAATCCGGACGGATCGGGTGGGCGAGCGGCCCCGAATCCTCGGGGAACTGGACTCCACGCAGGACGCGCACGTCCTCGATCCGCTTCACTGGTGCGCTGCCCATGTCTTGGCTGAACAGCTGGTCGCGCAGCACGGTGAAGCCTTCCTTGAGGGAAAGCTGGAACCAGTCTCGGCAGGTGATGCGGTTGCCCGACCAGTTATGGAAGTATTCGTGGCCGATGACCCCCTCGATCCCGTCATAGTCGCCGTCGGTGGCGGTTTCGGGGTCGGCAAGGACGTATTTCGTGTTGAAGACGTTGAGGCCCTTGTTCTCCATCGCGCCCATGTTGAAGTCGCTGACAGCGACGATGTTGAACAGGTCGAGGTCGTATTCGCGACCGAAGGTTTCCTCGTCCCATTTCATCGAGCGCTTGAGGCTTTCCATGGCGTGCTCGGTGCGTTCGAGATCGCCGTCGCGCACCCACACGTTCAGTTCGACCTTGCGCCCGTTCATGGTGGTGAAGCTGTCGCTGCGCGCGACGAGGTCTCCGGCGACGAGTGCGAACAGATAGGACGGCTTGGGCCAGGGGTCGTGCCACTCGGCCCAGTGATTCTCGCCTTGCTCGCCCGTCGCCGTGCGATTGCCGTTGCACAGCAGGATCGGGAACTGCGCCTTCGGCCCGCTCATCCGCACCGTATAGGTCGAGAGCACGTCGGGCCGGTCGGGGAAGAAGGTGATGCGGCGGAAGCCCTCGGCCTCGCACTGGGTGCAGAGCATGCCGTTCGAGGCATACAGCCCCATCAGCTGCGAATTTGCCGCCGGCGAAATTTCGGTGACGATGCGCAAGGCATGGTTGTCGCCCGGGAGCGTGACGACGAGATCGTCGCCATCCATCATATACCCTTCGCATGTCTCGCCGTCGCACTGCAGTTCCCTGACCGTCAGGCCATCGCCATTGAGACGGATCGTCGGCGTACGTTCGGCGGCGGTATTGCGCTCCACCTTGAGCGTCGCGACAACGCGAGTCAGCTCGAGGCCGAGTTCGAATTCGATCTGCACTTCGGGCACCACCCAGCCGAAGGGCGTGTAATCCTCGCGCTTGATGATCGCGGGCTTGTGCGGTTCGGTCGCGGCATCGGCCATCTCGGGGTTGCCATCGGGGGTTGCGGGGGTGCGGGCGATATCCATGGAATTCCTGTCGTGAAGTGCGGCGCTTGCTCTGTCATTCAATACAACGCCCGTCGAGCCTTCGCGTTCACTTGTCGTGCAGATGGCTGCGCTCGATTGACAGATTCCCGCGATCGTCGCAGCGATGCGCACCAAGGGAGGGTTACTTTTGACCATGATGATCGACTTGCTGGCCGCCGCGAGCGGTTCATTCGACGTGGAAGCCGCAACACGCGCCTACCTCGACACTCTGCAGGGTCCCGCGCGGGCGCAGTCCGATGCCTATTTCGAGGGCGGCTACTGGCTGATCCTGTGGGGCACGCTGGTCGGCATCCTTGCCGACTGGCTGCTGCTGCGCTTCCGCCTAGCGGCCAAGTTCCGCGATATCGGCGAGCGGCTGAGCAATCGGCGCTGGGTGGTCACCGGCGTCACCGCGCTGCTCTATACTCTGGTCGCCACGATCATAGTGCTGCCTTGGACGATCTACACCGGCTTCTTCCGCGAAAAGCAGTACGGCCTGCTCGACCAGGCTTTCGGCGCGTGGGGCGGCGAACAGCTGATGAACTTGGGCATCGAACTCCTCATCGCGCCCCTGCTGGTCATCGCGATCTACGCGCTCATCCGCCGCGCCCCCCGCAGCTGGTGGCTGTGGGCGACGGGCGTCATCGGTGCCTTCATGATGGTCGGCATGGTGCTCGGCCCGGTGTTCATCGCACCGCTGTTCAACGACTACACCGAGATGCAGCCCGGGCCGCTGCGCGACAGGATCGAAGCGGTCGCGGCGAAATACGACATCCCGGCCGAGCACATCTATGTCTTCGACCAGTCGAAGCAGCACAAGCGCATCTCCGCCAATGTCTCCGGCCTTGGTCCGACGATCCGCATCTCGCTCAACGACAACCTGCTCGAGCGCACCAGCGAGCCTGAAATCCTCGCCGTGATGGGTCACGAGATGGGGCACTACAAGCTCAACCACGTGTGGTGGATCGTCGGCATCTATCTCGCGATTTTCGCGGCGGGCCTCTTCATTGCCAGCCGTGTGGCCCCCATGCTGATCGCGCGTCATGGCGAGCGTTGGGGCGTACGCGACATTGCCGATCCGGCGTCGCTCCCGATCCTTGCGATCTGCTTTTCCGCATGGATGTTCCTGATGACCCCGGCGACCAACTCGCTGGTTCGCATCGCGGAGAGCAAGGCCGATGCCTTCGGTCTCGAGGCGGCACAGGAACCGGACGGTTTCGCCAAGGTCGCGATGCGCCTGTCCGAGTACCGCAAGATCGAACCCGGTCCGCTGGAGGAAGTCCTGTTCTTCGACCACCCGAGTGGCGCGACCCGAGTGCGCATGGCGATGGAGTGGAAGGCGAAGCACGTGAAGGATCCGCAGGTCGTCGTTCCCGAAGAGGGCTATCTCGACAGCGAATGATGCAGCTCTTCGTCTTCGGCCTCGGCTACACCGCCTCGCGCATTGCCACGGCGATGCGCGAGCGTGGCTGGAGCGTCGATGCGACGGGCAGCGCGGGGAACATCGACTTCGACGACGAAGACGCGGTCCTGACTTCGCTTTCCGGTGCCAGCCATGTGCTGAGTTCCGTCCCGCCATCGGCTGACAGCGACCCGGTCCTCGACCGCTACGCACGGGCGCTGGAAGGCAAGTGGCTCGGTTACCTCTCGTCCACCGGCGTCTACGGCGACGCTCGCGGCGCATGGGTGGACGAAGCTTCGCCAACCGGAACCGGCCGCCGCACCGCACGCGCCGAATGCGACGCGCGCTGGCTCGATGCCCAGGCGCGTGTGTTTCGCCTGCCCGGCATCTATGGTCCGGGTCGAAGCGCGCTCGACCGGGTGCGTGAGGGCAAGGCACACCGTATCGATCTGCCCGGACAGGTCTTCAGCCGGGTACACGTCGACGACATCGTCACCGGCGTCCTCGCTGCAATCGAGGGCGATGCGCGGGCGGGTGCCTACAATCTCGCGGACGACCTGCCGACCAGCCAGAACGTGGTGATCGAGGAGGTCTGCCGCCTCCTCGGCATGGCGCCGCCGCCCTTGCAGACGATGGACGAGGCTGACCTCTCGCCCATGGCGCGCGGCTTCTATGCCGAGAACCGGCGGGTGGCGAATGGCAAGGCGAAGCGGGTGCTCGGCTGGCGGCCTCGATTTGCGACCTACCGCGAGGGCCTCGCCGATATCATGGCTCGGGCGTAGCGCGGCGCGGCGGCGGATTGCGTGTGCGCATTGCCACCACCATGCCGATCACGGTGATGGCTGCACCTGCGATCGGCAGCGGACCCCAGATGAAGTCTTCGAACATGGTCGACAGGATCATCGCCACCACCGGCACCACGACCGAGGAATAGGCAGCCTTCCCCGCACCGACCTTGCGCACGAGGCCGTAGTATAGCGGGAAGGTCACTACCGATCCGGCAATGCCGAGGTAGAGGATGCCGAGCCCGTAGGCCGGGCGCGGATCGAATTGCGGCGGGCCTTCGGTCAGCAATGCGAAGACGGCATTGATCGCAACGCCGCAAAGCATCGACCATGCGAGCAAAGTGAGCAGCGGCTGGCGCTTCGCGCCTTCGGTCGCCTGGAGGATGTTGGCCGTGCTCGCCGACAAGATCCCGGCAACGCACAGCGCTGCACCGGTCAGCACCTCGCCCAGTGTAGCCGGTGAGGCGCGGTATTCCTGCGCGAAGAGCATGGCGACGCCGACCGCAGCGATGCTCGACCCGATCACGAATTCACGCCGGATCGGCTGGCCGAGGAAGATGCGGCCCAGCACTGCGTTGGGCACCACCAGCAGCGCGAAGATCACCGCGACCAGACCCGAGGTGACGTACCCTTCGGCGCGGTAGACGAAGCCGAAATTCATGGAGAACTGGAAGATGCCGAGCGCGGCCACGAAGGGCCAGCCACCGGGAGCCAGGCGGAAGGGTTCGCCGCGTACGCGGGCGAGGAGGAACATGCCCGCAGATGCCACGATGAAGCGGTAGGCAATCGACCAGCCCGGCGGGACGGAGGAAATCTGGTCGCGGATCACGAGCCAGGTGCCTCCCCATATGAAGCTCACCAGCAGGAAAGCGCCGAGGTTTCTGGGGGCGAGCAGGCTCTCGCCGTCGGGACTGGCGCTCATAGGTTGCCGATCGCAGCGGAAAGCGCGCGGGCATGGTCCTCGCGCGTGTTCCAGGCGGTTACGAAGCGGGCCGCATCATCGCCCCAGTCGTAAAAGCCGAAGCCCAGCGCGCGCAGTGTTTCACGCTCGGTGGAGGAACAGCGGACGAAGAGTTCGTTGGCCTCGACCGGGTACATCAGCCGCTCGCCACAGGCGCTGGCGATCTCCGCGGCGGCAGCATTGGCTGCGCGGGCATTGGCGAGCCACAGGTCACCGTCGAGCATGGCGTGGATTTGCGCCGCGAGATAGCGACCCTTCGACTGGAGATGCCCGGCCCGCTTGCGGCGATAGCGTGCGACGTCGGCCAGAGCGGTGTCGAAGAAGACGATCGCTTCGGCGCTCATCCCGCCGTTCTTGACGAAGCCGAAACTCAGTGCGTCGACCGGTCCCGCCGCCTCGGCGGCCGAACAGCCGAGGAAAGCGACCGCATTGCCAAAACGCGCGCCGTCCATGTGGAAGCCCAGCCCGCGCGCCCTGGCGAGTTCGGCAATGGCAACGACTTCTTCCGGCCGGTAGCTGCGCCCGTACTCGCTCGCCTGGGTGATCGAGATCGCGTGTGGCTGCACCTGGTGGACGTCATCGCGGATGGGGTCGATGACCGCGCGGATCGCTTGCGGAGTGAGCTTCGCTCCCTCGCCTTCGGCCAGCAGCAGCTTGGCGCCGTGGAGGAAGAATCCGGGCGCCCCGCCCTCGTCCATCTCGATATGCGCCTCGCGGTGGCAGACCACGCCGCCGTGCGGTTGCACCATGGTCGCGAGCGCGAGGCAGTTGGCCGCGGTCCCCGTCGCCACCCACAGCACCGCGCAGTCACGCCCGAACAGCGCGGACATGCGTTCGTCGAGACCCGCGCTGATCGCATCGCCGTCATAGGGAGCATCGGGCGCGTCTGCTGCGCGCATGGCGTCCCACAGGGCGGGATGGACGGTGGCGGCGTTGTCGGACAGAAACAGCATGGAACGCGCATAACGGGGCGTGCATTTGTTGCACAGAAAGGATTTCTGCATGAGCGACAGCACCGAGATTACCGTCGAGCGCAAGGAACACGGCGGCAGGGGGGCCTACGTCATCCACCTGTCCGGGGTAGAACACCAGGCCAAGCTGACCTGGGTGGAGCGCCACGGAGTGCGTCACGCGGATCACACCTACGTTCCCGACGAGATGCGCGGCCAGGGAATCGCCGCCAAGCTTGTCGACGCGCTGGTCGCCGATGCCCGCGAGCAGGGCTTCAAGATTGCTCCCGAATGCTCCTATGTCGTCGCCGCGTTCAAGCGCCACCCAGAGTGGGCAGACCTACGCGCCTGACCGGATCGGCGGGGAGGCTGCATCCGACAGTTCGGAAAAATCGGTCGTGGCGATGCTGGCGAGAATGGCCCTGCGCCATTCGCGGGCATGGTCGAGGTCGACCGCCTCGATCGCGAAGTGACCGCCGGCGAGTCCGAGCGAGAGTTTTGCGTAGCCGCGCCTTCGGGCGATCGGCCCCTGCACGATTTCGACCGATTGCAGCTTCGTCCGCGAACCGATGGTGAGTTTCGGCGCCAGCCAGCCATGCCGCGAATAGAGATAGCGCCCGCTCATTGCGTGACGGTCGAAGCGGTGGAGGTAGTATTGGCGCACGGCCGAAAAGACCCCGGCCCCGAGCGGTAGCAAAGCTGCCCATTGCCATGGGGAAAATATCGCTACCGGAATGGCCGCCAGACCCAGGATGGCGAAATCGAGCGCGGCGGCATCGAAACTGGCCTTCGCACTGCGGCCGCCCCACTGGAGGCCTTCGCCCGGCAGTGCGAAGCCGGTCGTTTCCACGATCGGTGCGATCTCCACCATCTGCGCGAAGGGCGCCGCCTCGTGGTTGGCCGAGGCGCTGTCACTGGCCAGGCTGACGACGCCCAGAGCGTGCCAGCCGAACAGACGCCGGATGAAACCCGTCTTCACCGTCAGCGCCTGCACGCGGTGAACCGGCATCACCACATCGGTGCGGGTGAACATTCCCCGCCGACGCCGCAGGCCCTTGTCTGTCCTTTCGAGCCGGAAATTCCACTCGCGCAGGGCCGTCCGCGTTACGCCGGTAACAGTGCCGACCAGGAGGAGGGAGATGGTTGCTGCGATCGCCGCAAGGGCTTGCGCCGCGAAGCCCAGCTCGGCGAGCCAGTGGCCCGGTCCCGAGAGCGCATTGCGCCATGCGCGCACATCCCAGATCTCGAAGGGCAGGAGGAAGTCGAACTGCTGCGCGGCACCGAAGACCACTGCGACCACGGCCAACGAGAATTCGAACAGGCCGAAAGTCAGCACCCGCTTCGGCGACATTTCGAAGAGGAGTTCGGTAGGCTCTTCGACCTGTTCTGCCTCGGCATCGACAGGCTCGGCCCCGCCATCGCGGCGCGCGCGCACCAGCTGACGCAGGCGCTCGCCCTCGGTCTCGCTGAGGTAGGCGAGCTTAAGGTCATCACCTCCGCCCGCCCCGGTTTCGAACTTGACCTCGGTCAGGCCGAATAGGCGCGGGATAAATTTCTGCTCGAGGCTGACGTCCTGGATGCGTTCGTAAGGAACCGAGCGCGCCGTCCGCGAAAGGAGTCCGCTTTCGACCCTGATGTCGCTCTCGCGCACGGCATAGGTGAGGCGCGTCCAGCGCAGATAGGCGATGGCGAAATTGGCGCCCACCACCGTCACTACGATGGGCAGGAAATAGAGCGCCCAGTCGCCGACGTCGCCCTTGTCGAAGATCGTCACCGAAGCAAAGGCGATCGGCACGACCAGCTGGGTGAGCATGGTCGCAGCCTTCACCGCGAACGTGCGCGGATCGGTCCGCATGGGCTGGTCGGTGGAAACGTCCCTCACTGCGTGTCGCGCCGGATCGCCGCACGGATGTCCTCGCGCATGGCCATCGCATCCTCGCGTGCGAGACCGGGCAACGAGACCGAGGCGTTGTGGGTCCCCGCAGTGTGCACGGTCAGCGTGGCGAGATCGAAAGCGCGTTCGAGCGGTCCCTGATTGACGTCGATGTGCTGGACCCGGCCGAACGGCACCACGGTGTCGCTGCGGAACAGGATCCCGCGGACCACCCGCAGGCGCTCCTCCTCGATCGAATAACCGCGCGCGGCATAACGGCGCATCGGCATGCGGACGAGCAGCCATGCGGCGAAGAGGCCCGCCGGGACCCAGACGTAGCCGGTGTACCCGGGTATCGCGATCTCGGCGATCGTCGCACCGGCAAGCAACACGAGAGCGACGATGGAGAACTGGACCCGCAGCATGCGTGCATATGCCGGATCGAGCGGGGTAAGAGCGGTTTCGTCCATGCGTTATAGCTAGGCAATACAGTGGCACGATTCAATCTGGATTCGCCCCTGCCCTGCGCTATGCCTTGTGGCGGAGAAGGAGAACGCCATGGACGTATCGAAGCTGATGTTCCGCGAAGGGCTGATGGACGGGGAGCGGATCCTCGTTACCGGCGGAGGCACTGGCCTCGGCCGCGAGATGGCCGAGGCCTTCGTCAAGCTGGGTGCGGAAGTCCACATCTGCGGACGGCGTCAGGGCAAGCTCGACGAGACCGCCGAGGAACTGATGGCGGCCCATGGAGGCAAGGTCGTCGGCCACGCTTGCGACATCCGCGATGCGGGCGCGATCCACGAGATGATCGACAACGTCTGGACCCACGGTCCGCTGACCGGTGTGGTCAACAATGCGGCAGGCAACTTCATCAGCCGGACCGAGGATCTGTCGGTCAACGGCTTCAACGCCATCAGCGACATCGTTTTTCGCGGCACGTTCTACGTTACGCTCGACGTCGGAAAGCGGCTGATTGCGGAGAAGCGGCGGGCGAGTTTCCTTTCGATCCTTACGACATGGGTGTGGAACGGCAGCGCCTTCGTCGTTCCCTCGGCCATGAGCAAGGCGGGCATCAATGCGATGACACAGAGCCTTGCGGTCGAATGGGGCCGCTACGGCATGCGCTTCAATGCGATCGCGCCGGGTCTCTTTCCGACCAAGGGAATGAGCGCGCGGCTTTCACCAGGCGGGCGCGGCGGCAATTCCAACGATGCGATGAACCCTACCGGACGGCACGGCGAGATGCACGAGCTCGCCAACCTCGCCGTATTCCTGATGGGGCCGGGCGCGGAATGGGTGAACGGCCAGACCATCGCCATCGACGGCGCAGGCTACCAGGCCAATGGCGGGACCTTCTGGGGTGCGCTCCATAGCCTTGGCGACGAGGAATGGGCGGCCATGCGCGACATGATCAAGGGCACGAATGCGCAGGATAAGGCTGAGCGGAGTATTTAGTATGTTTGGCTTCAAGCGCCGGCGGCCGCATCCGCGGCCTTAGGCTATCCTCGCTCACGCGACCTGAAGGTCGCGTCGCTGCGGGCGTCCGGTCGGCCTTGCTTCGGCTCGGTTCTCGAGGAGAGGAGCGGCTGCCCCTTGTTCCGGGCCGGCGGAGGCCCGGCAAGGGCGACCGCCCGCCCGCAGGCGCCTGACTGAGCGCAGCGATGGAAGAATAGCGCCGAGGACGCACCGACGGAGGTCGGTGCGAAGAACAATCAGCCAGGAATGACCGCAACCGCGCTGGCGCCGTCACCTTCGGGGGCGGCGATGATGTCGCGGGTCACCGAACCCTTGGCCACGGTGGCGGTCTGCGGGTCACCCACGGCGCTGCGAATGCCGGGCACCGCGGTGCCGGCGCGATCGAGCACGCTGGTTTCCACGCTGCTACGCGGGGCCGGACCGCCGAACAGGGCATCGAGCGCCTGCTCCGACGCAGTGCCTTCGGACGGGCGCGGCGAGCCGGGTGCGGGCGGAACGAGGTTGAAGTCGGGCGGGACCACCAGCGGCGCCTGGCGCTGCACGGCGAACTCGTCCGGACGGTCGCGGTTGAGAAAGCCGCCGCTGCCGCAGGCCGCGGTCATGGCGCCGAGCCCGGCGACGATTGCGATACGGGCGAATTTGGTCATCAGCTGTTCTCCGCGGCGCCGGGCGCCTGAGTGATTGTAATCTCTTCGGCTTCCTTCTCGCGCATGAAGAAGGCGCGCGCAAGGACGATGAGGACGCCGATGGTGATAGCTGCATCGGCGACGTTGAAGATGAGGAACGGGCGCCACTCGCCAAAGTGCAGGTCGGCGAAATCGACGACGTAGCCGAGCTCGTAGCGGTCCTTGATATTGCCCAGCGCCCCGCCGAGAATCAGTGCGAGGGCGAGGATGTCACCCATCAGCTTCTCACGCATCATCCAGACCGTGACGACGAGGGCGATGAGCCCGGTGACCAGCACCAGCATCCAGCGCATTTCGGGACTGTTGGCCTCGAACATGCCGAGGGAGACACCGAAGTTGCGGGTGAAGCGCAGGTCGAAGAAGGGAAGGATTTCCTGCGCCTTGCCGATCTCGTTGATGCCAAGGGGGACGGTCACCGCCCACTTTGTCCACTGGTCGACGGCGAAGATCGCCAGCGCGAGGACGCAGCCGATCAGGCGATTGCGGATGAGCGGGGTCATTGCGCGGCATCCATTTGGGCGACAACCGGCTCGCAGCGGTCACACAGGTCGCCGTCCTCGGCGACGCTGGGCAGGTGGCGCCAGCAGCGCCCGCATTTCGCTTCGGAGGTCCGGGTGACTGTCACCGCATCGCTATCGCCGCGCGTGACTGACGCAGTGATGAACAGTTCGGCGAGCTCTTCGTCGGAAAAGCCTTCCGGCACCGCGCTGGCAGGCACGACGACATCGGCCTCCAGACCTGAGCGGATGACCTTGTCGCGGCGCAGCGGCTCGATCGCTTCGGTGACCTTTTCTCGAAGAGCGCGCAGCTGGGTCCACTTGGCACCGTCGGCAGTAACGCCGGGAACGGCGGGCCATTCGAGCAGGTGGACGCTGCCACCATCGGGATAGCGGCTCTGCCACACCTCTTCGGCGGTGAAGACCAGCACCGGCGCGGCCCAGCGCACCAGCGCGTGGAACAGCAGGTCGAGCACGGTGCGATAGGCGTTGCGCTTGGTGCTGTCCGGCCCGTCGCAATAGAGGCTGTCCTTGCGGATATCGAAGTAGAAGGCCGAGAGGTCCTCGTTCACGAAGTCCGACAGGAGCCGCGTGTAGGTGTTGAAGTCGTAGTCATCGACCGCCTTGCGCAGCTTGCCGTCGAGATCGGCTAGCAGCGCGAGGACATAGCGCTCCAGCTCGGGAATTTCGCCCGCATCGCCCATGTCGCCGATGAAGCCGTCGAGCGCGCCGAGGAGGTAGCGGAAGGTGTTGCGCAGCTTGCGGTACTGGTCGGCAACGCCTTTGAGGATTTCATCGCCGATGCGGTGGTCCTCGGTGAAGTCGACCGAGAGCGCCCACAGGCGGATGATGTCCGCGCCATAGGTCTCCATGACCTTGATCGGGTCGACCGTGTTGCCGAGGCTCTTCGACATCTTGCGCCCGTCGCTGGCCATGGTGAAGCCATGCGTCAGGATCTGGTCGAAGGGCGCGCGGCCGCGGGTGACGCAGCTTTCGAGCAGGCTCGACTGGAACCAGCCGCGATGCTGGTCGGACCCTTCGAGGTAGAGATCGGCGGGCCACTGCAGTTCGGGCCAGCGGCCGCTTTCGAGCGTGAAGGCGTGGGTACAGCCCGAATCGAACCACACGTCGAGGATGTCGGTGACCATCTCGAACTCGGCCGGGTCATGGGCGTCGCCGAGGAAGGCTGCCTTGTTGGCCTCGCTCCAGGCATCCATGCCGTGTTCGCCCACCGCCGCGACGATGCGCGCGTTGACTTGCGCGTCCTGCAGATAGGTGCCGTCGTTGCGGACGAAGAGCGTGATCGGCACGCCCCATGCGCGCTGGCGGGAGAGCACCCAGTCGGGGCGGCCCGCGACCATCGAGCCTAGGCGATTGCGGCCCTTCTCGGGCACGAAGCGGGTATCGGCGATGGCCTGCATGGCCCGTTCGCGCAGCGTGCCGCCGCCAGCCAGTTCCTTGTCCATCGGCACGAACCACTGCGGGGTGCAGCGGAAGATGACCTTGGCCTTGGAGCGCCAGCTGTGCGGATAGGAGTGCTGGTAGTCCTCGCTCGCGGCAAGCAATGCGCCCGCCTCGCGCAGGTCCGAACAGATCGGGCCTTCGGGCGAATTGAATGGCTTGTTGATGACGCTGCGGCGGCGATCGTCGCTGGCACCCAGCCATTCCCAGTCGTCGCGATAGCGGCCGTCGTTCATCACCGCGAACTGCGGGCCGATGCCGTGTTCCTTGCACAGCTCGAAATCGTCCTCGCCATGGTCGGGCGACATGTGGACGAGGCCGGTACCACTGTCGGTGGTGACGAAATCGCCCGGCAGGAAGGGGCGCGGCCTAGCGTAGAACCCGCCGAGATGGTGCATCGGGTGGCGTGCGACGGTTCCGGAGAGGTCGGAGCCTTTACACTCCCATTCGGGGTCTTCCGCCAAGAAACCAGTGCGCGCTTCGAAGGCCGAGACAAGGTCTTTGGCAACGAGGAATTTACCCGCCGCGATAGTGTCATCAGGGACCGTGTCGAGCTTGTCAGCGGCAATGGAAGCATAGAAGAAAACGTAGTCGACGTCCGGACCGTAAGCGAGGGCTTGGTTCACCGGGATTGTCCAAGGCGTGGTGGTCCAGATAACCACGGCATGACCGACCAACTCGGGCAGATTTGGGCTTTCAATCACGTCGAACGCCACGTCGATCTGGGTCGAGACGATGTCCTCATACTCGACCTCGGCCTCGGCCAGCGCGGTTTCCTCGACCGGGGACCACATCACCGGCTTCGACCCGCGATAGAGCACGCCTGCCTCGGCCAGCTTCATCAGCTCGGCGACGATGATCGCCTCGCTTTCCTTCTGCATGGTGAGATAGGGGCGGTCCCAGTCGGCCATCACGCCGAGGCGCTTCAGCTGTTCGCGCTGCACGTCGACCCAGTGCTGGGCATAGGCGCGGCATTCCTCGCGGAAGGCGAAGACCGCCGCCTCGTCGCGATTGGCGCCGGAGAGGACGGGCTTTTCCTTCTTCTCCTTGCGGTAAAGCTCCTCGACCTTCCATTCGATCGGCAGGCCGTGGCAGTCCCAGCCGGGGACGTAAGGCGCATCCTTACCGAGGAGGTTCTGCGTGCGGCAGACCATGTCCTTCAGCGTATGGTTCAGCGCGTGCCCGATATGCATGTCGCCATTGGCGTAGGGCGGGCCGTCGTGGAAGATGAACTTCTCGCGCCCCGCGCGGCTTTCGCGCAGCTGGCGGTAGAGCCCTTCGGATTCCCACTGCGCGGCAATGCCCGGCTCCTTCGCAGGAAGGCCGGCCTTCATGGGGAATTCGGTCTTGGGCAGGAAGACCGTGTCTCTGTAATCGCGCTTCTCGGACATAGGTGTGCGCCGTTAGGGGATTTGGGGCTGGCTTTAAAGCGTCAATCGCCGCGCCGCGCCCGGCGGCGTGCGAGCCCGTCATAGACCGCATCGATCTCTTCCTGCGAACGGTCGTCGAAGCGCTGGATGAGCGCCGGGATCACGGCGAGCGAATCCTCGACCCAGGCATAGCCGTTGAAGCTGGCCGGTATCTCGCCCAGCTGTTCGGGCAGGTCGAGCCCGCGCGGACGCCCTTCGCCCAGCGGCCCGACCACCACGATGCGCGCGCCATGCGCCTCGGCTCGGGCAATCATGCGGTTGGGCCAGCCCCAGAAAAGGAACTGCTTGTCGAGCGGGATCATCAGCGTGCCGTTCTCGCAGGAAGAGGGGAACCAGCCGCTCCAGCCGTAGAGGACATAGTCCTTGGTACACTGCTTTGCTTCTTCGTTGCTGAAGGCCCATGTGCCGGGCAGCAGCGTCCGGATACGGTCGACCGGGCCCTGTCCGCCGTAGAAGGCATCGCCTCGGTCACCGGTATTGCGTCCGGCGGCCTTGACTGCCGCCGCCACCATGTCCGCCTCGCGCGGGTCCTTCGACTTGAAGTTGTAGATCAGCGAGGCGCGGCCCGAAGCCGCCATCGCTTCCTCGATGGTCGGAATTGCGCCCACGTGCTTGCCGCGGAATGGGAAGGTCTTGCCGCCGTCTGCGGTGTAGCCGTAACCCGCATCGAGCGCCTTCAGTTCGGCCATGGTCGCATCGCGCGTATCGCCCTTGCCCTCGGTACGGCAGTCGAGCGTCCAGTCATGGAACACCGCAAGTTGCCCGTCCTTCGTCGGGGCAATGTCGATCTCGACCAAGGTCGCACCCAGCTTGGCCGCACGGGCGATCGAGGGCACCGTGTTTTCCAGATAGCCATGCACCGGCTGCTCGATCCGCGTCGCCGTGCAATCGTCGCGACCGAGGCCGGTCTTGTCATACTGCTGGTAAAGCCCGCGATGCGCGATCAGCTTGACCGCGCCCTTGGGCGTGGGGGCCAGCCAGCTCGCGTTGACGATCGTCAGGACGAGGAACAGGAGCGCCCCGACAAAGCCGAGGCGCTTGAGCCAGATTTTCATGCAAGCAGTTCTTTCGCCCGGGCGCAGTCGCGGTCCATCTGTTCGATCAGCGCGTCGAGGCTGTCGAACTTGGCCTCGCCGCGCAGGAAGTAGTGGAACGCCACCTCGATTTCCTGTCCGTAGAGGTCGCCCGAAAAGTCGAAGAAATAAGGTTCGAGCAATTCCTTGGGCGGGTCGAACTGCGGGCGGATGCCGATGTTGGCCGCGCCTTTCAGGACTTGCCCGCTGGCCAGGATGCGCCCGGTGACCGCGTAGATGCCGTACTTCGGACGCAGGTACTGTTCGACGGGCAAATTGGCGGTGGGATAGCCGATCTCGCGCCCGCGCTTGTCGCCATGCTGGACGACGCCGCGAATGGCAAAGGGGCGGGTGAGCAGGCGTGCAGCCTCCTGCGGGTTTCCGTCACGCAGGGCGTTGCGGACGCGGCTGGAGGATACGGGCTCGCCACCGTCGAGCACCGGCGGGACGGCGCGGGCCTCTATGCCCACTTCCTTGCCCAGACCGACCAGTCGTTCGAAATTGCCGCCGCGCGCCTTGCCGAAAGTGAAGTCCTCACCCGTGACAACCCCTGCCACGCCGAGATGTTCGGCCAGCAGCACTTTCACGAAATCTTCCGCCGTGGTCCCGGCGAGCTCGCCGTCGAAGTGGAACACCAGCATCGCGGTCGCCCCGGCGGCAAGGTAGAGTTCCTGCCGCTGTTCGAGAGTGGTGAGGCGGAAGGGTTCGGCATCGGGCTTGAAATGGCGCACCGGATGCGGGTCGAAGGTGGCGATGATACTCGGCCGACCCTCTTCGCGCGCCCAGCGGATTGCCTCGCCCGCCACCGCCTGGTGGCCGAGGTGGAAGCCATCGAAATTGCCGAGCGCGATGACTGCGCCGCGCAGGGATTCGGGCAGCGGATCGCGATGATCGAGCCACCTCATTGGGGAACAAGCCCCGCGCGGATCACTCGCAAGGCATTGCCACCCATGGCGGCTCGAATCTCGTCCTCGGTGAAGCCTTCGTCCAGCAGCGCCTGCGTCACCTGCGTCAGCTGCGAAGTATCGAAGCGCACCGTGGTCGCCCCGTCATAGTCGCTGCCCAGCGCGACATGTTCGATACCGACGAGGTCGCGGATATGCTTCATCGCCTTGGCGGTTGCGTGAGGGTCGGTGCTGCACACCGCGCCTTCCCAATAACCGACGCCGATCACGCCGCCGGTCTTCGCCACACCGCGAATCTCCTCGTCGGTGAGGTTGCGGTTGACCTTGCAGGTCGCCTGCACGCCGCCGTGGCTCGAGACCACGGGACGCTTTGCCATGACGAGGATGTCGGCGACACACTGGTGACTGCAATGGGCGATGTCGACGATCATGCCCTTCTGCTCCATCCGCCGGACGGTCTCGCGCCCCATGTCGGTGAGGCCGCCCTTCTTCAGGCCATGCATCGACCCGGCAAGCTCGTTGTCGAAGAAGTGCGTCAGCCCGGCCATGCGCATGCCCGCAGCATAGAGCTTGTCGAGGTTGTCGACGTTCCCTTCGAGGCTCTGCAAACCTTCGGCGCTGAACAGGGCGCCGACCGGCTTGGTCGCGTCCTTGCGCGCGCGGAGCAGGCGGTCGAGATCTTCCGGGGACCAGACCTGGTAAAGGTCTGTGCGGGAAGTATCGACCGCCGCCTCAAGCTTCCTGGCGTGCCAGAGTGAGCGTTCCAGCAAGCTGGTCCATGTCCGTATGGGCTGCATCTGCACGACAGTCAGCAGGGTGATGTTGTCGGTATCGGCGCTGTTGGCATCGTAGTTCTGGCCCTTGGGCGTCTTGGTAACGCTGGAGAAGACCTGGAGCGCGACATTGCCCTCGCGCAGGCGCGGCAGGTCCATGTGGCCGCGTCCGGCGCGCTCGAGCAGGTCGCGCTTCCACAACAGCGTGTCGGAGTGCAGGTCGACGATGTCGAGCGTGGCATGGAGCGCCTTCGCCTCGTCCGAAACCGGGATGAGCGGCTGACCGTCGATCTTGTTCATTCCGCGCTCGACGATTCCGGGACCGAGAATGAAGAACCCGCCCAGGGCAACAACCAGGAGGATGCCGATGCCGGCGAGGATCTTTCGGCGGCGGGTCATGCTGCTTTCTCCAGGGTGACGAAGCTGTAGGCCGGGCGCCCGTCGTCGGCCGAATGATCCTCGCGCGCAACTTCCGACCATTCGGAGCCGGTTTCGGGCATGAAGGTGTCGCCCTCGAAATCGCCGTGGACTTCGGTCAGCTCGATCCGGTCGGCGAGCGGTTCGAACAGCCGGTAGATTTCTGCGCCGCCGATCACCGAACAGTCGCTGTTCGCCACCAGATCGAGCGCTTCATTGACGCTGTGCACGACCTCCGCGCCCTCAGCCTGCCAGCTCTTGCTGCGGGTCAGGACGATGTGGCGACGACCCGGCAGCGGCTTGGGAAAGCTCTCGAACGTCTTCCTCCCCATGATCATCGGCATTCCCATGGTCAGCCGCTTGAAGCGCTTCAGATCGTTGGGAATGTGCCAGGGAATTCCGCCATCCTTGCCGATCACGCCGTTCGCGGCGCGGGCGTAGATCAGGAACATGCCCATCAGCGGTCCAGCCGGGTGACATGACCCATCTTGCGCCCTGCCCGCACCTCGGCCTTGCCGTAGTCGTGAAGATGCGTGTCCGGCGTCGACAGGAAGGACTGCGCCGAGGAAATTGCGTCACCGATGATATTGGTCATCTCGACCGCCTTCGCCACGGTGGAGGTATCGCCCAGCGGCAATCCAGCCACCGCACGGATGTGGTTCTCGAACTGGCTGGTGACTGCCCCCTCGATGGTCCAGTGACCCGAATTGTGGACGCGCGGTGCCATCTCGTTGAACACGGGACCGCTCTTCGTCGCAAAGAATTCCAGTGTCAGCACGCCCACGTATTCGAGCCGATCGGCAACCTTGCGGGCGAGAGAGCGGGCCGTTTCGACCTGCGCCGCAATGACCTCACCTGTCGGAAGCACCGAGGTGGCGAGGATCCCGTCCACATGCGTGTTGCGGGTCGAATCCCAGAACCGCACCTCGCCATCCCGTCCGCGCACGAGGATGACCGAGAATTCGGCCTCGAATTCGACGAAGGCTTCGTAGATCAGCGGTACGTCGGGAAGGCGCAGTCCTTCGGCATCACGCGCCGAGGAGATCCGCCACTGACCCTTGCCGTCGTAACCGTCGCGGCGGGTCTTGAGGATGCCGGGCGCCCCCAGTCGCTCGATCGCAGCCGTGAGGTCGTCGTGCGAATCGACTTTCGCGTATGCGGCAGGCGTGCCGCCGAGATCCTCGACGAAGCGTTTCTCGGTAAGACGGTCCTGCGCGGTCTCAAGCGCGCGAGGGTGCGGAAAGATGCGGCCTGCCGGAATAGCCTGCGCCGTGGAGACGGGTACGTTCTCGAATTCCCATGTCACCGCATCGCATTGCGCCGCGAAGGCGGCGAGAGCGGCGCGGTCGTCCCACTTGTTGGAGAATACGTCATCGCACACCTGTTCGAGGACCGTGTCTCCCTCGGGCGCGAAGCCGATGCAGCGATAGCCTAGCTGTGCGGCGGCGACCGCCATCATCCGGCCGAGTTGCCCGCCGCCGAGAATGCCGATCGTGCCCCCGCGCTTCAGCATCAGCTTTCGGGACGCTCCGTCACCGCGGCGCTGCGCCTGGCACGCCAGTCCTGAAGGCGCTGCGACAGTGCGGCATCATGGTTGGCGAGGATAGCGGCGGCGAGCAGGCCAGCATTGGTCGCGCCGGCCTTGCCGATGGCGAGAGTGCCGACGGGTACTCCTGCGGGCATCTGGACGATCGAGAGCAGGCTGTCCTGACCCGAAAGCGCCTGTGACTGGACCGGCACGCCGAGCACCGGGACATGGGTGAGAGCGGCGATCATGCCAGGCAAATGAGCCGCACCGCCTGCGCCAGCGATGATGACTTCGAAGCCGGCCGCAGCGGCGCCCTTGGCGAATTCGTACATGCGGTCCGGCGTACGGTGGGCGGAAACGATGCGGACATCGGTTTCGACTCCCAGTTCCCCAAGCACCTCGGCGGCGCAGGTCATGGTCTCCCAGTCCGACTGGCTGCCCATCACGATTGCTACCTTGGCCGTCATGTCACGCGTCCTTGAGATAGTAGCGTTCGCCAACTGGCGTCGCGCCGTCGAAGTCGTAGACGATTGGCTGGCCGGTCGGAATCTCCAGCCCGGTGATATCCTCGTCCGAGATGTTCGAAAGATGCTTTACCAGCGCGCGGAGCGAATTGCCGTGGGCGGAGATGATCACGTTCTCACCCTTGGCCAGTTGCGGCAAGATCGCTTCCTCCCAATATGGCAGCACGCGTTCGATAGTGAGCTTGAGACTCTCGGTACGCGGGATGTCGATACCGGCATAACGCGGATCCGAAGCGAGATCGAACTCGCTGCCCGGTTCGAGCTCGGGTGGGGGCACGTCGAAACTGCGGCGCCAGATGTGCACCTGTTTCTCGCCGTGCTTTTCACGGGTTTCCTGCTTGTTGAGGCCTGTGAGGCCGCCATAGTGGCGCTCGTTCAGGCGCCAGTCGCGGGTTACCGGGATCCACAAGCGATCGCAGGCTTCAAGGGCGATGTTGAGTGTCTTTATCGCGCGCTTCTGGACGCTGGTGAAGGCGACCGTGGGCAGCACACCCTTGGCCTTCATCAGTTCGCCCGCAGCCTTGGCCTCGGCGACACCCTTTTCCGTGAGGTCGACGTCCCACCAGCCGGTGAAGCGGTCGGCGAGGTTCCACTCGCTCTGGCCATGGCGGACGAGGATCAGCTTGGACATGGAAACTCCCGATTTCCCTAGGAGCACCGCGCGTTAGCGGCCCTCGGGCGGCTTGGGAACCCCGTCTGCATCCGATTCGCGCATTTCCCTGCCCTGCTCCTTACGGCGACGCAGGTTTTCACGCAGTTTCGCGGCAAGCCTCTCTTCGCGGCTCATCTTGTCGTTCTGGTCAGACATCGCGCAACCTTTTGCGAATTTCGCTTCGAGGCTCAAGCGGAGGTTGACTTATCCGCCGTGTCTGCCAATAGCGCGCGCCTCCACCCCGCGAGCCTTTCCGCGGTGGATCCGTGCTGCTGTAGCTCAGTGGTAGAGCGCACCCTTGGTAAGGGTGAGGTCGGGAGTTCAATCCTCCCCAGCAGCACCATTCTCCAAATCGATGCCTTCCGACACCACGGGCGAGCCGTCCTCGCGCGCGACGAGCAGCTTGTCGATACGGCGCCCGTCCATGTCGACCACTTCGAAGCGATAGCCCTGGTCGTGGAAATGCTCGCCTTCATTGGGCAGGCGCTTGAGGACATGCAGGGCATAGCCGGCAGCGGTGCCGAACTCGCGATCATCGCCGTATTCGAGGTCCAGCTTGTCGGCGAGCACATCGGCAGAGAGCGAACCCGAGACGAGCAGGCTGCCGTCCTCGCGCTCGACCATGCCCGGTCCGTCGCCATGTTCCTGGTCGCTGACGAAATCACCCACGAGGGTCGTGAGGAGGTCCACTGGCGTAACGATTCCGTCGAGATGACCATATTCGTCGTGGACCATCGCCATGGCCACTTCCGCCTGCTGCAGGACACGGAGCGCGTCCACCGCATCGAGCTGGTCGGGTACGACTTCGGCCTTCTTCATCAGCGCCGCGAGGTCGACAGCTTCTCCGGTGACCATGCGGGTGAGGATCTCGCGGACCTTTACCACCCCCACAACCTTGTCGGCCGAGCCTTCCGCAACGGGAAGAAGCGAGTGCGGGCTTTTCTCGATAGTGGTGCGGATCGCATCCTGATCGGCACCAAGGTCGATCCAGTCGATCTCGGTGCGCGGCGTCATCATCTCGCGGACCGGACGCTGGGCCAGACGTACGACGCCCTGCAGCATCTGGTGCTGTTCGTGCTCGATCACGCCGCTGCGCGTTGCCTCGGCGAAGAGCATGTGGAGTTCCTCGGCGGTCACCGCACTCTGCCCGGCAGGGCGCACGCCGAGGAGACGGATCAACAGGCCGGACGAGGCATCGAGCAGCCACACAAGCGGAGCGGCCACGCGGGCAAGGATCGCCATCGGCAGCGCCATGGCAATGGCGATCGGCACTGCCGCGCGCAGGGCGACCTGCTTCGGCACCAGCTCGCCGACGACGAGGCTGAGGTATGTCGTCAGGGCAATGACGGCGGCAAAGCCCGCTTCTTCAGCCCACTGGGCGGGGAAACCCCAGGCCAGCAGGCGGTCGGCCACCGGACCGCCAAGGCTCGCTCCGGAGTAGGCGCCGGCGATGATGCCGATGAGGGTGATGCCGATCTGGACCGTCGAAAGGAACTTCCCCGGCTCCGCAGCCAGTTCGAGAGCCGTTTTCGCGCCGCTGCTGCCATTGTGCGCGGCGGCCCGCAATCGCGCGGTTCGTGCCGATACGATGGCCAGCTCGCTCATGGCGAAGACGCCGTTCAGTACGATCAGTCCTGCGATGATGAGCAGGTCGGTCCATGGAAAGGGTGTCACGCTACTGCGCTAGCACAAATGGCGCACTCTTCCAGTGGCGGCATGCACTTATTGTCCAGCGCCTCAGGAACAGGCGCGCGATTCGAATGTTGGAGGGGAAGACGCGGGTGGGCGCGTCCCATCCAACGCGGGCTCAAAAGGGAACCCTCGAAAGACCGTACGCCCGTCGCCAAGGAGGAATGATAATGAAGAAATCGCGCATCCTTACTGCCAGTCTCGCCGCCGTGTCGCTGATGACCGTGTCGGCATGTGTCACCGATCCCAACACCGGCGAGAAGAAGGTCTCGCGCACCGTCCTCGGCGGCGCTGGCGGCGCTGTGCTCGGCGGCCTGCTGGGTGGTGTCATCGGCGGGAAGACCGGACGCATCGTCGGCGCTGTCGGCGGTGCCGCTGCCGGTGGCTACGTCGGCTACAAGATGGACCAGCAGATCAAGGAACTGAAGGAACAGACCGCCGGCTCGGGCGTGGACGTTTCGGAAGTCGACGGTGGCGATGCCATCCTCGTCAACCTGCCCGACGGCGTCACCTTCGCCACCGGCAGCTACACGATTTCGCCCGGTTTCCGTGACCTGCTCGACCGCGTCGCAGCAAGCCTCAAGCAGTACCCGAACAGCCTCGTCGACGTGTATGGCCATACCGACACGGTTGGCTCGGCATCGTCGAACCAGCGCCTGTCGGAACAGCGCGCACAGGCGGTGGCGAACTACCTGATCTCGCAGGGTGTAAGCTCGTCGCGCATCCGCTGGATGGGCTTCGGCGAAACGCAGCTCAAGGTTGCGACCGGCGACGGCGTCAACGAGCCCCTGAACCGCCGCGTCGAAATCAAGATCATCCCGTTCGACCAGAATGACGTGGCTGCCGCCCAGGCTGCCCAGAACTGATAAGAACGAACCCTCGGGTTTCGCAAAAGGGGAGGGGCCGTCCGCTGGGGCGGCCCTTTTCCTATGCCGTCAGCTGCGCGGCGCGCGCAGCGAGCCTTTCCACCGCAGCTCCGTGGATCGCGGGCGCGCTTGCAAGGACGCCGAAAGCGCGCGGATCGCGCTTGTTGTAATCAAGCTTGTTGCCGAAGGCGTCGCTGATCGCTGCACCTGCTTCACGTGCGATCATGCCCGCAGCCGCGATGTCCCATTCGAAGCCCCAACGCAGCGTCGCGACAAGGTCCGCTTCGTCCGCGGCCACCATCGCGATGCGCAATGCGATCGAATTGGGTTGGTCGACCATAACGAGGTCGGCATCGGTCTTGGGCAGTGCGTGGGCCGGTACGCGTGAACCGGGGAATTCACTGCGCGTCGAGGAGCGCAGGCGTTCGCCATTGCGCCAGGCGCCTTGCCCCGCGACCGCGCTCCAGTTCTCGCCGCGCGCCGGTGCCGCCAGCATGCCGATCAGCGGTCGCCCCGAACTGATCAGCGCGACGGACACTGCCCAGCCCGGACGGCCGCGGATGAAATCGCGTGTCCCGTCGACCGGATCGACCAGCCAGATGAGGTCGCGCTCTAGGCGCGAGGGGTCGTCCGCCGTCTCTTCAGACAGCCAGCCCGCCGCCGGCAATAGCGCACCGAGCTCGCGCTTGAGGAAAGCGTCGACAGCAAGGTCGGCTTCGCAAACCGGGCTGTTGGGTTCCTTCTCCCAGCTACGCACGACATTGCCTGCCCCAGGCCAGAGGTCATGGGCGATCCGTCCCGCTTCGGAGACGATCGATTCCAGGCGTTTGCTGTCGATCATTGGAGACGCCTCGCCCCTGCACCCGAAAACCGCACTTTTCAAGCGCGCCCAGACATGCTTATGCGCCCGGCGACTCCCTTTCCCCCAACGCGCATCACGCGAAGGACGAACGAACCCATGAACATCCACGAATACCAGGCCAAGGAACTGCTCGCGAAATACGGCATCGGCATCCCCGCAGGACACGCCGCGCTGACTGTCGAAGAAGCGATCGAGGGTGCGAAGAAGCTGCCCGGACCGCTTTATGTCGTGAAGGCGCAGATCCACGCCGGTGGCCGTGGCAAGGGCAAGTTCAAGGAACTGGGTCCCGATGCCAAGGGTGGCGTCCGCCTGTCGAAGAGCATCGAGGACGTCGAAGCGAACGCCAAGGAAATGCTCGGCAATACGCTGGTGACGATCCAGACCGGCGATGCCGGCAAGCAGGTCAACCGCCTCTATGTCACCGATGGTGTCGA
Source organism: Qipengyuania soli (assembly GCF_015529805.1). NCBI lineage: Bacteria > Pseudomonadati > Pseudomonadota > Alphaproteobacteria > Sphingomonadales > Erythrobacteraceae > Qipengyuania > Qipengyuania soli. The sequence continues at coordinate 2,492,372 of NZ_CP064654.1, forward strand.
CATCGCTTCGGAATACTACCTGTCCATGCTGGTCGACCGCGCATCGGGCCGCGTCGCCATGATCGTCTCGACCGAAGGCGGGATGGACATCGAGGAAGTCGCTCACTCGACGCCCGAGAAGATCACCACCATCACCATCGACCCGGCGCAGGGCTTCATGCCGCACCACGGCCGTGCGGTGGCCTTCGCCCTCAAGCTGAAGGGCGAGCTCAACAAGCAGGCGCAAAAGTTGGCCAAGCAGCTCTACACTGCCTTCATGGACCTCGACTGCGAAATGCTCGAGATCAACCCGCTCGTGGAAACCGAGGGCGGCAACCTTCTCGTCCTCGACACCAAAATGAGCTTCGACGGCAACGCCATGTTCCGCCACAAGGACGTGGAAGCGCTGCGCGACATCACCGAGGAAGACCCGGCCGAAGTCGAGGCAAGCGAATACGACCTCGCCTACATCAAGCTCGACGGCAACATCGGCTGCATGGTCAACGGTGCCGGCCTCGCCATGGCGACGATGGACATCATCAAGCTCAATGGCGCTTTCCCGGCAAACTTCCTCGACGTCGGCGGTGGCGCCACCACCGAGAAGGTGACCGCGGCGTTCAAGATCATCCTCAAGGATCCGGCGGTCGAGGGCATCCTCGTCAACATCTTCGGCGGCATCATGAAATGCGACGTCATCGCCAATGGCATCGTCCAGGCGGCGAAGGACGTGAACCTCTCGGTTCCGCTGGTCGTCCGCCTCGAAGGCACGAACGTGAACGAGGGCAAGGCGATCCTCGACAATTCGGGCCTCGCGATCGTCAGCGCCGACGATCTCGGCGATGCGGCACGCAAGATCGTGGCGGAGGTCAAGAAGGCCGCGTGAGCGCCCTCGTCACCTTGCCGTAAGGAATAGGGAAAGGCGGGCCTCGCGAGGGGTCCGCCTTTCTCATTTGGGCGACCGCGAATGCTCTGGTGCGGTCGAACATTAACTACGTAGGAGGGCCTGCCTCACTTGACGTTTACGTAAACGCAAGCTAGGCGAGCCGCAGATTCATTCGAGAGGAAGGAAACCCGATGAAAATCCTCGTCCCCGTCAAGCGGGTGATCGACTACAACGTCAAGCCGCGGGTCAAGGCCGACGGCACCGGCGTCGATCTCGCCAACGTCAAGATGAGCATCAACCCGTTCGACGAAATCGCCGTCGAGGAAGCGATCCGTATCAAGGAAGCCGGCAAGGCGACCGAGATCGTGGCCGTCTCCATCGGCCCGGCGAAGGCACAGGAAACGCTGCGCACCGCGCTTGCCATGGGTGCCGACCGCGCAATCCTCGTGCAGACCGATGACGAGGTCGAACCATTGGCCGTTGCCAAGATCCTCAAGGCGATTGCCGAGGCTGAAGAGCCGGGTCTGATCCTGCTCGGCAAGCAGGCGATCGACGACGATTCGAACCAGACCGGCCAGATGCTCGCTGCCCTCATGGGACGCCCGCAGGGCACCTTCGCCAATACTGTCGACGTCGATGGCGACAGTGTCACCGTGAAGCGTGAAGTTGACGGCGGTCTCGAAACCGTGAAGCTCTCGCTCCCCGCCATCGTCACCACCGACCTGCGCCTGAACGAACCGCGCTATGCTTCGCTGCCCAACATCATGAAGGCGAAGTCGAAGCCGCTCGATACCAAGGCTCCGGCCGACTACGGCGTCGACACTGCGCCGCGCCTCAAGACGCACAAGGTCACCGAGCCGCCGGTGCGCCAGGCCGGCATCAAGGTCGCCGACGTCGACGAGCTGGTCGCCAAGATCAAAGCCCTCGGCATCGCGTAAGCCCCGGACACGAAAGGAATCACGAAGATGAAAACTCTCGTCTGGGTGGAACACGACAACGCCCACATGAAGGACGCCACTCTGGCTGCAGTTACTGCCGCCTCGAAGCTCGGCGACGTCCACCTCCTCGTCGCCGGCAAAGGTTGCCGCGGGGTGGCTGAGGAAGCCGCCAAGGTCGCCGGCGTCGGCAAGGTGCACGTCGCCGATGACGCCGCCTACGAGCATGCACTGGCCGAGAACGTCGCTCCGCTCGTCGTCGACCTGATGGGTCACCACGATGCCTTCGTCGCGCCGGCCACCACCACCGGCAAGAACATTGCGCCGCGCGTCGCCGCACTGCTCGACGTGATGCAGATTTCGGACATCCTCTCGGTCGAAGGTGACAAGACATTCACCCGTCCGATCTATGCCGGCAACGCCATCGCTACTGTGGAATCGAGCGACCCCAAGCTGGTCATCACCGTGCGCGGTACCGCCTTCGACAAGGCGGCGACCGAAGGCGGTTCGGGCACCATCGAGGACGTCCCCTCGACCGGTGACGCCGGCACGTCGACCTTCGTCTCGGCCGAAATCGCCAAGAGCGAACGTCCGGAACTCACCAGCGCCAAGGTCATCGTTTCGGGTGGCCGCGCGCTCAAGGACTCCGAGACCTTCCAGGAAGTCATCATCCCGCTCGCCGACAAGCTCGGCGCGGGCGTCGGCGCCAGCCGCGCGGCAGTCGACGCGGGCTATGTCCCCAACGACTACCAGGTCGGCCAAACCGGCAAGATCGTGGCCCCGGAAGTCTACATCGCCATCGGCATTTCGGGCGCTATCCAGCACCTTGCCGGCATGAAGGACTCAAAAACCATCATTGCCATCAACAAGGACGAGGACGCCCCGATCTTCCAGGTCGCGGACATCGGCCTGGTCGGCGATCTTTTCAAGATCGTGCCGGAGCTCACCGGAAAGCTCTGAATTCACGCAAAGTTTGCAAGTTTTCTTGCATAAGGAGGCCCGGGTATTTCGCCCGGGCCTTTTTCGTTGCATGAGGTGTGCATGACCGATCACCTGCCGTCCTATTCGCAGGGAGATGTGAAGCAGGCACTACTCGCCGCGGGTGCCTCGGGCACGATCTATTCGCTGGTCATGCCCGAGAGCGAGGCCGTGCTGGCCGAAGTCATGGATGGTGGCGCCGCAGGGCGCGATGCCGGGCTGCTCGAACACTACCGCGAAGCGTGGACCCAGAAGCAGGACGCGCTGCACGAAGGTTATTTCGAATGCTGGATCGCGTGGTCCGCGCCGGTCGTGAAGTTCGACGCCGCCGCGTTCCCGCACCGCTATCCCACCGCTGGGGCGAGCGAGGGCATCTTCAAGCTGATGGCGGAATATGCCGCACGGGCGCGGAGCGAAGGATTTGGGCCGACGATCCATATATTCGATGGAGAGTACGAGGGGTTCCCTGCCTATGCCGCCAGCCTGGGCCTTCTGCTGGTTCGACACAGCCGTGTGGATTGGCCAGAGGTCGCAAGCCGCGCAGACCGCCATGCACAATTCTGGATCAGCCAACCCTCAGCAATCGACGGGAGCGTCTGGCCACATTTCGACGCCTTTGCGCGAAAGCTGGCAGAAGATAGGCCCGACATCGCGCTCGTCCCCGACCTCACCTATGTCGGGAATGTAGCCCGCGCGTTTGAGGTCGCCATCGACCTGCCCAATGTCACCAACTTCGTATTCAGCCACTCCAAACCCTTCGGCGGATACTACCACCGCGTCGGCGGCGTGTTCTCGCGCAAGGAGAGTCCGTCGCTGTTCGGAAACAAGTGGTTCAAGAACCTCCTCAGCCTTGCCTGGGGCAGCGCGATGATGGACCGCTTTGGTGTCCACGAGCTGCCCCGCCGCTATGCCGGGGTCCAAGCGGAAGCGACACGACGAATCGGGCACCTGCTCGGCGTCAGGAACCTCGCGCCCGCCGACGTGAACCTGCTCGCTACCGCACCCGTCTCCGATGCCGACAGCACCTTGGTGCGCATGCTCCATCGCGGGTCGGGCGACGAGGCCGTCGTCCGCCTTTGCGCGACCCCCGCCATGGCGGCCCTTATCGATCCCAAGCTGGCCGCGAGCACCGCGCCGCAGCTCCTTGAGCGCTGGCGAGCGGAGGGCCTCGCATGAGGGCCGATCGCATCGACCTGCTGATCTCGCGCGACGAAATCCACGATTACGTGATGAACCTTTGGGCGGACGGCCCGATCGCCGAGTCGCACCGCAAGGGCGGGATGGTTCACGATATCGTCGATCGCTTCGGCAAGGTCCCGCGGTTTTTCTACGAACCATCGGAGCCGGAAATCGAGTGGACGCACTTCTCAACCTGGTGGGGCGGCATCCTGCTGTGCGACTACGACAACCCGCATATCCGCGACTTGCGCTACCTCCACGAGATCTACCATGCCGCCACGCTGCCCTATTTACGCGATTGCAGTGTCGCGATGCTGGAATCGAAGAACTTCGCCAACGAGCGGCAGGCTTCCACGCTGACCGAAATGGCGATTTATCTCGAGCTGCCCGAGCTGCGCAAACTGACCTTCGACCACCCCATCTTCATGGATCGCTTCCTCTATCCGACAGGCGACTTTTCACGACCCGACCGACAGCTTGTCGACCATTGGAAGGCCGACAGCCGCACGACCTTCGACTTCCTCCTCGAACAGCGACGGAAGGTCATCGAGGCACCGGTCAGCGAGATTGATCCTGCTGATCCGCAGGTGATCTGGCTGAGGCGCTACGGCGAACAGGGTCGCAACTGGGTTCGTATCTGGAGCGAGCGCTATGGCGAGGTGGAGAACGCCATGCTCACGCTCATCGAACGTAGCGCCGCGGGCGAGCGCAAAGCGGCCGGCCGCAACCATCTTGCCTGGCTCCTCTCGGACGTGGTCAGCGAGGGAACAGGCGTACCTTTCCAACGCGAGGCGCGTGCCTTCCGCGATGCTTTCGACGCGCTGGTCACTGCCTACGACGCTGCCATGACCGAGAGCGGTGAGACCGCGGTCAAAGGCAAGGCGCCCGGCTAACCGGCCCGCTCCATGTCGTATTCGTACTCGCAAAGGTGACACAGCCTTTCTAGGCTGATCCGGATTTGAAAGTTTGGGGTCGCAAATGGTTACAAAATCACTCTTGGCATCGGCATGCCTTTCGCTGGCAATTGCACCTGTAGCGGCATGGGGCGCAGACAGGGCTCCGATCGTGCTCAAGCCGATAGGCCAGTGGAACCTGGACATGGGCGAAAACAAATGCCGCATCGCACGTGTGTTCGGTAGCGAAGAGCAGAAGGCCGCATTCTATCTTGAACAGTGGTCGCCATCTGAGGAAGCCGATTGGGCCGTTGCGGCACGCGAGGTCGCCGGGTTTCGCAGCGATCGGAAGACCACTTATGCGTTCGGCCCTGGCGGCAAGAGCGATGATTTCGAGTTCACCAAAACAAGTTTCGGCGACTTCGGGAGTCTCGTTGGCGCCAGAAGCAAGATCGTGAGTGAAGACCCTTCGCAAGAGGATATGGACTCGAACGATGATGACGAGCGTGACTGGCAAGCGCGTCCTCGCGGACTCGAGCAACTCGATTCCGACCGCGCTGCCCAAATAACTTCGCTGACATTATCGCAGTCGGGCCGAACGGATGTGATCATCGAAACGGGAGGTCTGAAACCGGTCCTCGCTGCGATGAATGCATGCATGGAGGACCTCGTTAGGCACTGGGGCCTCGATCCGGCGGAGCAAAGGAGGGTAGTGAGCCCTCCCAAGGCCACCAACATGCCCAAGGTGGTCCAATACATAATGAGCACCTATCCTGCAGGGGCGCTGAGAAAAGGTGCCCAGGCCACTTTCCACTTGCGGATCATGGTGGGTACCAATGGCGCGGTCGAGGAGTGCGTCCTCACCAACCAGACCCTGGCCGAGGATTTCGACATGAAACGCCATCCCTGCTTCGCATTTACGACGCGAGCGGTAATGGAGCCTGCACGAGACGCCGCCGGCGAGCCTGTCAGGTCATTCTACACCGCTCGGATCGCCTATCGGATCGGATGAGCGCGGCGCTGCCACACAGCAGCACCTGCCTAACCTATCGTCTCCGACAGGAAGTGGAGCGTCAGGCCGACAAGTCCGCCGACCATCGTGCCGTTGATACGAATGAACTGGAGATCGCGGCCGACAGCGCCTTCGACCCGATCGGTGATGGTTTGCGCATCCCAGCGCTTCACGGTTTCGGACACCAGCCTGACGATCTGGTCGCCATAGCGCGTGGCAATCCCGACCGCGGTACGGCGTGCAAAGCGATTGACCTGGCGCTGCAATCGCTCGTCGTCCCGCAGGGCTGCGCCCAGTTCTCCCAGGGTTTCCCCGAGATAGCCTTCGCCCGCGCCGCCGTTCGATCGGATCGACTTGATGAGACCGGCACGCAGGCGCTCCCACACGCCCTGCCACCAGTCGCCGATGGCAGGATTGTTGAGCAGTTCGCGCTTCATCCGCTCGACCCGCTCCTGCATCTCGGGGTCTTCGCGTAGACCTTTTGCAAGCTCCTGTAGGCCTTCCTCTATCTTGTCGCGCAGGGGATGCTCCGGATCGACGAGGACTTCCGCCAGCAGCTTATAGAGCCCATCGATGACCGAATTGGCCAACCGCTCATCAAGGCCGGTAAAGCGCAGCACGGCATTGGCGCGCTTGTGCACCATGTCACGCACCAGTGTTTCGTTGTCCTCCAGCACCAGCCCTGCCCAGCGGATGATCTTGTCGATCAGCGGCTTGTGCCGGCCGTCGGCGATCATCGCTTCGAGCATGCCGCCGAGCAGCGGGGCGATGTCGAGTTTCTCCAGCTGCGCCTTTATGCCGCCGCGTACCTGCCCGCCGAGCCGGTCGGGATCCAGCGACTGCAGCACTTCGATCGCAAGCTCGCCTGCGCCTGCGCGGATGCGCGAATCGCGCGCCGACTTGGGATCGGCAAGGTAGCTGCCGACCGCCTTGGCCAGGTTCATCGTGCCCATGCGTCGGCCGACGACCGCAGGCGTGAGGAAGTTTTCGCGCAGGAACTGCGCCATGGTGTCGGCGATACGGTCCTTGTTTTCCGGAATGATGGCGGTGTGCGGAATGGGCAGGCCGAGCGGACGGCGGAACAGCGCCGTAACCGCGAACCAATCGGCGAGTCCGCCGACCATGGCTGCTTCCGCAAAGGCGTGGAGATAGCCCCAAGCGGGGTGCAAATCGAGATAGCGCCCGGAGAGCAGGAACAGCCCCGCCATCAGGACGATCAATCCGGTGGCAGTTCGCCGCATGACCCGCGCGCGGTCGGGCGCTAGCGGAGGGCCGGCTAATGCCGAACCCGCGGGCAAGTGGTCACTCACTCCGCGGGCTCTGCCTCCGGCGCCTGGCCGCCGCCCACGATGCCGCGCTTGTCGTCACCTTCCTTGTAGGTGAGCAAACGACCGCGCAGCCACGGGCCGGCACGCTTTTCGAAGCCGTCAGCAAGACTGAAGCCTGCGGGCACGATGAGCAGGGTGAGCAGGGTAGAAAGGATCAGGCCGCCAATCACCATGGTCCCCATCGGCGCGCGCCACGCACCGTCGCCTGCTCCAAGGACGCCCGAGAGCGCCGTCGGCACCATGCCTGCGGTCATCGCCACCGTGGTCATGACGATCGGCTGGGCACGTTTGTGACCCGCATCGAGCAGGGCGTGAAGCTTGCGGGTTCCCTTGGCCATTTCCTCGATCGCGAAGTCGATCAGCAGGATCGAGTTTTTCGACACGATGCCGAGAAGCAGCAGGATGCCGATATAGATGGGCATCGACTGCGGCTGGCCGAACAGCCAGACCAGCATGATACCGCCCAAGGGCGCCAGCAGCAGCGAGGTCATGTTCACCAGCGGACTGATGATGCGCTTGTAGAGGAGGACCAGCACGGCGAAAACGAGGAAGAAGCCGGCGACGATGGCAATCATCAGGTTCTGCAGCATTTCTGCCTGCCACTCGTCCTCGCCGACCACGTCGCGGATGACGCCCTGTGGCAGGTCCTTGAGGATCGGCAGCTCATCGATCTTCTTCTGGGCTTCACCCTTGATGACGCCTTGGGCAAGGTCGGCACCCACGAGGACGCGGCGGTTCTGGTTGTAGCGCTGAATGGCTGTCGGACCCGAACCGAAAGTGATTTCGGCCACGCGAGATAGCGGGACCGAACCACCGCTCGCCGTCTGCACCGGCAAGTTCTTGATCGTCTCGAGGCTCTCGCGCGATTCCTCGGGAAGCATCACGCGGATCGGGATCTGGCGGTCAGACAACGAGAACTTCGCCGCATTCTGCTCGATCTCGCCCATGGTGGCGATGCGGATGGTCTGGCTCAATGCTACCGTGGTCACGCCAAGATCTGCAGCGAGGTCCTCGCGCGGGCGAATAATGATCTCGGGACGGTTGACGTCAGCACTGATGCGCGGCGCGACCAGGGTATCGATACCCTTCATCTGCTCGACCAGCGTGGCGGCCGTTTCCTCGAGGAGTTCGGGATCGGATCCGGCGAGCATGATAGTCATGTCGCGGCCCGAGCCGAAGCCGCCCGATTGCGATGCAAAGCGGATGCGTGCGTCGGCCATCTGCGCGAATTGCGGAGCGAGGCTGCGCTCGAAGTCGATCGAACTGCGCTCGCGATCCTCCTTGAGCGTGATGTAGATCGTTGCCTGGCCTTCGCGCACGCGCTCCAACGCCAGTTCGACTTCAGGCTGCTCGTAAAGCACCTTGGAGACGCGATCGGCGACTTCGCGCGTGGTTTCCAGCGTAGTGCCAGGGACCATCTCGATTTCGATGCGGCTGTTCTCGCTGTCGATCACCGGCTGGAACTGCGCCGGGACGATGGTGAACAACAGGATAGTCAGCATCAGCGAGAAATAACCGATACCCAGCATCCATACCCGATGGTCGAGGAAGCGGGCGTGGAGATACTTCCACACCTGTCGCATATGATCGCCAAACAGTCCGACGATGAAGCCGAACAGCTTGAACAGCGCCAGTACGGCCAACAGTCCAGCACCAAGCGCTATCGCCACCTGGATGATCTCGATGATCTTGGCGACGACGACAGCAAAGATATTTTCCGACCCGCCGGTGATCAGCGCGGGCAGTCCCAGACCATTGATCGCATTGAACACGGCGAAGATGGCAGCGCCCGCGACAGCAAGCGCTGCGAGCACGGTGAACAACAGGCCAAGCACATAGAGCCAGCGGTGGCGCGGACCTTCCAGCCCTTCGCGTGCCGCATACATCTTGCCGCGGTCGAGCGACCACCTGAGGACTTCCATGTAACGGTCCATCAGCGGACCTTCGCCGTGTGCAGCCTGTCCCTGCGCCTTGAGGAAATAGGCGGCCAGCATGGGCGTGATCATGCGGGCAACGGCCAGCGACATGAGCACGGCAACGACGACCGTCAGGCCGAAATTCTTGAAGAACTGGCCCGAAATGCCCGGCATCGCGCCGACGGGGAAGAATACCGCAACGATACAGAAGCTGGTGGCAACCACCGGCAAGCCGATCTCGTCGGCCGCGTCGATCGAGGCCTGGTAGGCGGTCTTGCCCATGCGCATGTGTCTGACGATGTTCTCAATCTCCACGATCGCATCGTCGACCAGCACGCCTGCAACCAATGCCAGGGCCAGCAGCGAGAGCTGGTTCAGGTTGAAACCCAGCAGGTCCATGAACCAGAAGGTCGGAATGGCCGACAGCGGAATGGCGACTGCGGAAATTGCTGTCGCGCGCCAGTCGCGCAGGAAGAAGAACACCACGACGACGGCGAGGATGGCACCCTCGATCATCGCGGCCATGGCGCTTTCGTACTGTTCCTTGGTGTACTTCACCGTGTTGAAGAGGGGGATGAACTTGATGCCCGGCGTTTCCGCCTGGATCTTCTCGATTTCCTTCACCGCCTCTTCGTAAACCGTGACGTCCGAAGCACCTTTGGCGCGGCTCATGGCAAAGTTCACGACCTGCTTGCCCCGGACGGTGGCGATGGAGGTTTGCTCCGAATTGCCGTCACGCACGGTGGCCACGTCGGCCAGCTTGATGGTCCGGCCGCCGCCGAGCTGAATCTGGCGCTGGCTCAGTTCGAATGCATCAGCATTGTTACCGAGGACGCGAACCGACTGGCGCGTGCCCCCCACTTCGGCAGTGCCGCCTGCGGTATCGAGATTGTTCGCGCGCAGAACGCTGTTGATCTGGCTGGCGGTCACACCGAGTGCCTGCATCTTGGGCAGGTCGAGTATGACCTCGATTTCCCGATCGACGCCGCCGAAGCGATTGACCTCGGCCATGCCTTCGATGCCGAGCAGACGCTTGGCCACCGTATCGTCGATGAACCAGCTCAATTGCTCGATGGTCATGTCATCGGCTTCGACCGCATAGATTGCGAGGAAGCCGCCGGAGATTTCCTCCTTGGTGACGCGTGGTTCGAGAATGCCGTCCGGCAGGCTCCCGCGAACCGTATCAATGGCGTTCTTTACCTCCGAAACCGCGTCGTTCGGGTCGATCCCGATCTCGAACTCGATGAAGGTGTTGGAGTTGCCTTCCCGCGCGGTCGAATTGATCGAATTTACGCCGTTGATCGAACGGACGGCCGCCTCGACGCGTTGGGTGATCTGGTTCTCGATCTCGGTCGGGGCAGCACCCGGCTGCGAAATCGAGACATTGACCGCCGGGAATTCGATGTCGGGGTTGTTGACCACGTCCATGCGCATGAACGCTATCAGGCCCGCGAGCAGCAGCGCGGTAAACGCGACCAGGGGAATGGTCGGGTTGCGGATCGACCAGGCCGAGATATTGCGGAAGTTCATCGGTCGACTGCCTCAGCTACCCTTGGCCATCTGCGGCTTCACCGTTTCGCCTTCGGTCAGGAAGCCGCCGGCTCGAAGCACGACGCGCTCCTTGCCGTTGAGGCCTTCGGTCACCACGATACCCTGCGGCGTTACCGCACCGGTGGTGATCGGGCGCCGTTTCGCCTTGCCCTCGCTATCTACGATGTAGACGAATGCTCCCTCGCGATCGGACAGGACAGCCGATTCAGGCAGCACCGGCGCCACGACCGCGCCGCTTTCGATGGTCGCGGTTGCGAAGCCACCGGGGCGAAGTTCGGGAGCGTAAGGCAGCGCAATCCGTGCCGTACCCTGGCGATCGGCGTTGCTGATGGTCGGCGAAATCTGCCAGATCTGGCCCGAAAAAGTCTTTTCCGAACCGACGGGCTGCACCTTGGCCGTCTTGCCGGCGCCGATGTTGGCAAGGTCGCTCTCGCTCAACTTGGCGAGCATCTCCATCTCGCCGCCGCGAGCGATGCGGAACAGCGCCTGCGCACCGCCTGCCACGGTCTGGCCAACCTCGACATTGCGTTCAAGAACAAGGCCTGCCGCCGGAGCTACAATATTCAGGCGCGCATTGCGTGCCTGCAACTCGCGCAACTGCGCTTGTGCCACGCGGACGCGGGCGACAGCGGCATCGCGCGTCGCAGTTAACCGGTCGACGTCGGCGGTCGATACGAAGCCGCGCTCAACCAGCTTGAGCGAACGGTCGAGATTGGCCTGAGCGAGGTTCGCATCTGCCTGTGCGACCTGGATCTGGGCCGCGGCACTCTGCGCCTGCTGGGACTGGACCGAGCGATCGATGATCGCAAGAACCTGGCCCTGGCGCACCCAATCGCCGGCTTCGACCGGTATCGCGATGACGCGTCCGCCTTCACCGACAGCGCCGACCGGCATATCGCGGCGAGCCGCCAACGTGCCAGTGGCCACTATCTGGCCGGAAACGGTCGTGCGGCCGGGGGCAACGACGGTGACGGTGGGAAGCTGCTGCTCGTTCTCGTCAGTCGGCGCAGTTCCGGAGCGGCCGAATACGACATAGGCGATCAGGATCAGCGCCGCGAGGGCGACAACGGCCGCGATAATCTTCCTGCGTCCGGACGAGGTCGAGCCTTCGCCGTCGGCGACAAAGCCGATGGTGCCCGCATCGCGCGTTTCAAATCCCGTCTCGTAATTCATCGCCATCATGCCCCGGTACTCGTCACTCGGACGTGGTGTATTATCTTGCTATATCACTGAACGCAAGAATTTACCGAAAAGGGCGATAAACCGCCAATTGGGCAAGGGCAACGCGCCGTTCTGCGAAGCGCAAATTCCGGCAGACCAATGTCGCGCGGTTACAACATAACGTGGCAGGCTCAAGGCATGGAAATATGTCGACAAATAGAAAAAGCGGAGCCTCCGAAAATGGAGACCCCGCTTTTACTTACGCGATTGCGGTTACTTAGCGGACGCGGCCGCGCTGAACCATATTCGCAATGCCGAGCAGGACGATGGCACCGACGATGGCGACCAGGAAGCCCGGAAGGTTGAAAGTCTGGATAGTGGTGTCGATGCCGAACAGCGGACCTGCGAGCAGGTTGCCGATGATCGCACCGATGATTCCGACGACGATGTTCCAGAAAATGCCCATCGAGGCATCACGGTTCATGACCAGGCTTGCGAGCCAGCCGGCAACGCCGCCAACGATAATAGCAATAATCCAACCCATTCTATTTCCTCCTGTATTTCCCGTCGACCGTGTGCCCCCCTTAACGGACAGCAGGACGAAACGGTTCCCCGTTGTTTACCGGGGATACAGCTGGAGCGAGTGGATTGTCGTTTTGTTCCCGAAGCGGGCGCGTCAGTACTTGAGCTGGCGCTCGTAAAGATCGCGGTAATGCTGGATACGCGTCACGCGCAGGCCCTGCATGCCGGACCGATCGACGGCGCGTTGCCAGGAGGCGAACTCTTCGAGGCTGAGGCTGTAACGCTCAAGAACCTCGTCGATCGACAGCAGGCCGCCATTGACCGCGGCAACCACCTCGGCCTTGCGGCGAACGACCCAGCGCTTGGTGCCCGGCGACGGCAGGTCGGCGAGCGTCAACGGCTCCCCGAGCGGGCCAATCACCTGTGCAGGGCGGATATCCTGGTTCTCAATCATTTTTTCTCTCGATCGCCATGCACCGCATCACTTGCGGCTGACCCGAGGCTTAAACCCGTGGCTTTTCCATGACCTGAAGCTTCATGGTTACCCGGGCATTTACCCTTTTCATTCCCCTCACGACGAACCTCGGCGAATGCGCCGAAGCCGGCCTCGATACGCGCAAACTCCTCGCGAAGATCGCGAGTCGCGGCGATGCGGGCAACGAGATCCGTCCACTGGAAACGGCGCAAATCCGCGCCATCCCGCGTTTCGGGGAACCCTGCCCTGTTGAAATGCCCCTCGTACATTCGACTGTGGATAACAGCGCATGGTGAACGATCCGTAAAACATCGCATACGGCGCTGGGCACTGCCCTCTGGTGGCAAGCCCCCTGCCCGTGTATGGGCGCGCCATGCCCACCACCGCAGAACTTTCCCCGGCCGCCGCCGCGGCGCTGTTCGACCTTCCGCGTCCGGCGGAAGAGTGCCGGATCGTGGTCGCCATGTCTGGCGGGGTGGACAGCTCCGTCGTTGCAGCACTCGCGGCACGCAGCGGAGCCGAAGTCATCGGCGTGACCCTCCAGCTTTACGATTACGGCGCAGCGACCGGGCGCAAGGGGGCCTGCTGCGCGGGCGACGATATCCGCGATGCACGCGACGTCGCCGAACGTCTCGGCATCGCGCATTACGTCCACGACCATGAAAGCGCCTTTCGCGAGGAGGTGGTCGAAGGATTCGCCGATGCCTACCTTGCAGGCCAGACGCCTGTCCCCTGCATCCGCTGCAACATGGGGCCCAAGTTCACCGACATGTTCGCCATGGCGCGCGAGCTGGGTGCGGATTGCCTCGCAACCGGCCATTACGTCCGCCGGGTGATGGGCGCGGCGGGTCCCGAACTGCATCGGGCACTCGATCCCGCGCGCGACCAGTCCTATTTCCTCTATGCGACCACAGATGAACAGCTCGCGTTCCTGCGCTTCCCGCTGGGGGGACTTCCCAAGGACGAGGTGCGTGCGCTGGCAGCGGCAGCAGGCCTGCGCAATGCCGACAAGCCCGACAGCCAGGACATTTGCTTCGTCCCCGACGGAGACTACGCGAAGATCGTCACCAAGATGCGGCCCGAAGGCGTGCGCCCGGGCAAGATCGTCCATGCTGCAACCGGCGAGGAACTGGGCGAACATCGCGGGGTGATTCACTTTACCGTCGGTCAGCGGCGCGGGCTCGAGATCGGCGGCCAGCCGGAACCGCTTTACGTCATTGGCATCGATGCTGAAGCCGCCGAGGTCCGCGTCGGCCCCAAGCGCATGCTCGCGGTCGAATCGGCCCGGATCATCGAAACGAATCGCATTGGGCCGCTGCCTGACGCCCCGTTGACCGCCAAGGTCCGCAGCCTCGCCAAGCCCGTCCCGGTCGTTCTCGACGGTCCTCTCGGCGACAATGCCGCCACTACGATCCGCTTCGTCCAGCCCGAATACGGCGTGGCCCCCGGCCAGGCGGCGGTCATCTATGCTGGAGAGCGCGTGGTCGGCGGGGGCTGGATCGCATCGACCGAGGGTGTGGCCGGCTGATCAGCCCTCCCACGGCTGGAGGACGCAGCCGTAGCCTTCGCGATAGAATGCCGTGTCCGAGGCAACCAGCGGCACCGAAGCGGTTACGCTCTTCGCCTCTTCGTCTGCGCTGAAGCGCACGAATTCCATCCCCTCCAGCTTGTCCTTGGCACAGTCGCTCATGCTCCGCCCCTCAATGAAGCGGCATGAGCAGGCGACATGCGCTCCATAGGCGGTTCCGGCGGCGGCAGTGCGGCGCACACCCTCGCCATAGAACACCCAGGCAGCCCCGCCGATGGCGAGAGCGATGAGCGCGAGCCACAGCCAGATACGTGTTTTGCCGGAGCTGGTTTTGGCCGTTGCCAAGCGGGATTCCTTCGTGCGAGTGACGCCGCATGTCCCAGCGGCCCACCCCCCTTATCGCGCTTCTCATTGCTGCCACAAGCCTTGCTTCCTGCGGTTCGTCGGGTCCCGCCGAATTGCCGCCGCTCAGCGAAGAGGCGCTCGCAGCGGTGACGCAGGATGCCGGTGCACCCAAGGATCAACTGGCCCGTCAGGTGGACGAAGTCTTCACCGGCGAAGGCGTCGGCGAGACGCGAGCGCTGGTGGTCATGCATGGCGGCAAGATCGCTGCCGAGCGCTATGCCGAGGGCTACGACAAGGACACTCGCTTCGTCAGCTGGTCGATGGCCAAGACTGTCACCGCGGTGATGATCGGCATGCTTGTGGCCGACGGACAGCTACGGCTCGATGCGCCGGCCCCGGTCCCGCGCTGGCAGCGTCCCGGCGACCCGCGGGCGGAAATCACGCTGCGCCAACTGCTCCAGATGAGGTCGGGCCTCGAACATACCGAGGCAGGCGATCCGCCGTACGAAAGCGGCGAGGTTCGCATGCTCTTCCTCGACGGTCGCGACGACATGGCCGACTATGCAACGGCCCAGCCGCTCGAGGCGGAGCCCGGCTCGAAGTTCGAATATTCGTCCAACACCACCGTCATTCTTGCCGACATCGCCGCACGCGCACTGACGAGCAGCAAGGATCCCGAAACCCGCCGCAAGGCTGTGGCCGACTTCCTCCATTCCCGCCTGTTCGGACCACTCGGCATGACCTCTGCAGTGCTGGAGTTCGACGCTTCGGGCACGTTGATCGGCGGCAGCCTGATCCATGCAACGGCACGCGACTGGGCCAAGTTCGGCGAAATGTTGCGCAACAAGGGTTCGTATCGCGGCGAACAACTGGTCCCGCGCGCCTGGGTCGAGGAAATGGTCAAGCCCAGCCCGAAGTCGCCGCATTACGGCCTGCAAACCTGGCTCAACCGACCATTGCCCAATGGCGAGGAGCACCCGCTCTTCCCCGACCGGGCGCCGCACAGCGCCTTCGCGATGATCGGCCATATGGGCCAGTACGTCTTCGTGTCGCCGAGCCAGAAACTGACCGTGGTCCGCCTGGGCCATTCGGACGCGCCGCAGCGAAAGGCGATGCTCCAGCAGCTGGCCGACGTGATCGACCTCTACCCCGCCAGCTAGGGCAAAAAGAACGTCCCCTCGACCACGGTCACGCAAGGACCGCCAAGCCAGGCCTGGTCACCCACACGCCGACAGGTCAGCGTCCCGCCCCGGCTGCTCGCCTGGTGCGCCGTAAAACTGTCGCGCCCCAACCGCTCGCTCCAGAAATGGGTCAGCACGGCATGGGCCGATCCGGTCACGCTGTCCTCGTCCACGCCCCCGCCGGGCACGAAGACGCGACTTACTACATCGGTGGCACTACCGGGCGCAGTGCAGATGAACTGGTCGTTCCCGAGTTTCCCGAGCCCCCGCAAGTCAGGTGTCAGTGAGCGCACCGTCGCCTCATCCGCGAACAGGAAGACATTGTAGCGGGTATCGTTGCGCCACACCTCGAGCGGATCTGTGCCGAGCAGGGCGACGGCCTCGTCCCAGCCGCGCGGCGCGGTTTCGATGAGCGGCAGGCCGAGTTCGTAGCCCTCGCCAGCCTTGCGCACTTCGAGAATGCCCGCATGGCGCGTACGGAAAGTCACGCGGTCGGCTCCGTCCCGCCCGAGCAGGACATGCCCGCTGGCGAGCGTCGCATGGCCGCACAGCCGGACTTCCTCGGTTGGGGTGAACCAGCGCAATTCCCAGTCCGCCGCACCGCTCGCATCACGGATGACGAAAGCAGTTTCGGCGAACATGTTTTCTTCGGCAATCGCCAGCAGTGTCGCATCGTCGAGCCATGCTTCGAGTGGCATCACCGCCGCCTGGTTCCCTGCAAAGGGGCGGTCGGCAAAGGCGTCGACGTGCCAGTAGGGCAGTGCCCGGGTCATGCCTTGTGGTCCCCCAGCTCGGGCAAGAGCTCTTCGGCCGCTGGTCCCTCCTCGTCAATCAAGCCTTCGGGGTCGGGGTGAATGAGCACTTCGACACCGGGAAATTCCGCTTCGATGCGCGCTTCGATTTCGTCCATGATCTTGTGGACTTCGCGCAAGGGCTTCGATCCGTCCATCGCCGCGTGGAACTGCACGAAATCGACCGCCCCGGCAGTACGCGTGCGCAAGTCGTGCACCCCGCGGAGTTCGGGATGGCGTGCAAGAACGGCAAGGAATGCCTCACGCTTCTCGTCCGGCCACTCCTTGTCCATCAGGTGATCGACCGCCTCGCTCGCCGCGTGGAACGCGCCCCATGCCAGCCATGCGGCAATCCCGAGCCCGAAGAGCGGGTCGGCCATACCGAAGCCCAGGTACTGGTCGATGACCAGCGCGGCGATGACCGAGAGATTGAGGAACAGGTCCGATTCGTAATGGATGTTGTCGGTCTTGATCGCGACCGAGTTGGTCTTGCGCACGACATGGCGTTGCCATGCAACTAGGCACAGGGTTGCGAGGATCGCGAAAATGGAAACGCCGATACCCTCTGCCGCAGCGGTGGTTTCTCCGCCGCTCAACAACCGCTCGACTGCGCGAAACGCAATGCCGAAAGCAGAGATCGAAATCAGCATGACTTGCACGATGGCGGCCAGTGCCTCCGCCTTGTGATGGCCGAAACGATGGTCCTCGTCGGCGGGCATGGCCGCGATCCACACGCCGATGAGCGTTGCGAGGCTGGCGACGAGGTCGAGCGCCGAATCGGCCAGGCTCCCCAGCATCGCGGTCGAGCCGGTGCGCCAGGTCGCCCAGGTCTTGAGCGTGACCAGCACCACCGCCATCGCGATGGAGGCGAGTGCGGCCGAACGGGTCAAGGCGGCGCGATTGTCGCTCATGGATAAAGCAGCGTGTTCGACCACGCCTCCTTCTCATCATGGCGAGTGAAGAGGCGCCTGTCGTGCAGTCGGAACTCGCGGTCGCGCCAGAATTCCATCCGCCGCGGGCTCAGGCGGAAGCCCGTCCAGTGCGGCGGGCGAGGTATGTCGCCTTCCGGAAAGCGGTCCTCAAGCGCAGCAACGCGGTCGAGATAGACCTGGCGGGCGGGCAAGGGCCGCGACTGGTCGGATGCCGCAGAGCCGATCTGCGAGACGCGCGGCCGCGAGTGAAAATAGGCATCAGCCTCCGCCTCGCTCACTTCGGTCAGCGGGCCTTCGATGCGAATCTGGCGGCGCAGGCTCTTCCAGTGGAACAACAGCGCGGCGCGCATGTTGGCGCGGATCTGCTCACCCTTGCGACTTTCGGCGTTGGTGTAGAAAACGAAGCCGTCGTGGCCGTGGCCTTTGAGGAGCACCATCCGCACCGACGGAAATCCTTCGGGCGATGCGGTGGCCAGCGCCATCGCATTGGCATCGTTCGGTTCGCTCGCCTTGGCCTCGCCAAACCACACCTCGAACAGGGCGAAGGGATCGGTTTCGGGGATCGCGCTTTCATGGTCCATGACGAGATGCCCTAACGCCATGTCCCTCAACACGGAAGCACCATGCTTGCGCGCGCGTGCTGTTACACCTAGCTAACACGCCATGGCCGACCCCTATTCCATCCTTGGCGTTGCGCGGAATGCGACGGAAAAGGACATCAAGAGCGCCTATCGCAAGCTGGCGAAGGAGCTGCACCCTGACCGCAACACGGACAATCCCAAGGCGGCAGAGCGCTTCTCCGAAGTGACTCGCGCCTACGACCTGCTGTCGGACAAGGACAAACGCGCCCGGTTCGACCGTGGCGAAATCGATGCCGACGGAAATCCGGCGAACCCGTTCGCCGGCATGGGCGGCGGATTCGGCGGAGGTGGCGGTGGGCAACGCGGTTTCCGCGCAGAAGATTTCCAGGGTTTCGGCAATGAGAGCGTGGACCTGGGCGACATTTTCGAAGGCTTATTCGGCGGCGGCGGCGCGCGACGCGGCGGCAGTCCGTTCGGCAGCGCTGGGCAAAGGCGTCCGCCCCCTCCACCGCGCAAAGGCGCGGACATCGCCTATCGCCTGCGCGTTCCGTTTGTCGAGGCGGCGACGCTGCAGGATCAGCGAATCACCCTCGCCGACGGCAAGACGATCGACCTCAAGCTGCCCAAGGGTGTCGAAACCGGCACGCAAATGCGCCTCAAGGGAAAGGGCGAACCCGGCTCCGGCGGAGCTGGCGACGGCCTCGTGACCATCGACATCGACAAGCATCGCTTGTTCAAGCGGGATGGCAACGACGTGCGCTGCGACCTTCCGATCACACTCGACGAGGCGCTCAATGGCGGGAAGATTCGCGTACCGACTGTCGACGGGCCGGTGATGATGACCGTCAAGCCGGGTACCCATGGCGGGACTGTCCTGCGCCTCAAGGGGAAGGGCTTCAGCCGCAAGGATGGCACGCGCGGAGACCAGCTGGTCACGCTGGAAATCCAGCTGCCTGAAAATCTCGATGAACTTGCCAAGCGGCTCGAGGGGTGGAAGGACGAAGGGAACCCGAGGGCAGACCTGGGAGCCTGACCGTTTGACCAAGCACGAACTCCCGGCACCGGCAGAGCGGGAAATCCATTCGCTCTCGCCAGAGGCGCGCAGGGAAGAGGCGCGGCACCTTCGCGGGCGGATCGAGTACCACGTCGGTCCCGGGACGCGGGCCTGGAATGTGGCCAAACGCACCATCGTCGGCACTTACAACGACGGTTTCATCCACGCGGGCAATCTTGCCTACCTCGCCATGCTGGCGATCTTTCCGTTCTTCATCCTCGGCGCCGCGATCTTCTCGCTGTTCGGGGAAGAGGCGGAGCGAGCGGCCATGATCAATGCCGTGCTGTTCGCCCTGCCGCCCGTCGTCGGCAATGTCATCGAACCGGTCGCACGCGACGTGATCTCCGCGCGCAGCGGTTGGCTGCTGTGGGCGGGCGCGCTCGTGGCCCTGTGGACCGTCGGCAGCCTTGTCGAAACCATTCGCGACATCTTGCGCCGGGCCTATGGCACCCACCCGACCCATGCCTTCTGGAAATACCGCCTGTTCTCTTCGGGCGTGATCCTGGCGGCCGTGATGCTTCTGATGCTGTCGCTCATCGCGCAGGTTGTGATCGGCACGGCGCAGGAAGTGATCGAAGCCTACTTCCCGCAATTGGTCGACCATGTTTCCGACCTGCGGCTGACACGCATAGTTCCGGCACTCGGCCTGTTCGGCTCGCTCTACCTGATCTTCTACACGCTGACCCCGTCGAAATACCGCAGGCGTCGCTATCCCAAATGGCCCGGCGTTTTGCTGACCACCTTGTGGTGGATCGCCGTCACCACGGGCCTGCCGCCGGTATTGCGCCTCTTTTTCGCTTACGATCTTACCTACGGCGGGCTGGCGGGCGTGATGATCGCGCTGTTCTTTTTCTGGCTTGTCGGGCTCGGTGTGGTTATCGGCGCGGAACTCAACGCGGCCCTGGCCGAAACGCCCGAGGAAGAGATGAACTTCGTCGGGCAGGCGGATGATCGCCGCCGCGCCGCGCTGAAACGTGAAATCGAGGAGGAAGATACGGCATGGTCGGACTGATGGCAGGCAAGCGTGGCCTGATCATGGGCCTCGCCAACGACAAGTCGCTGGCCTGGGGCATCGCGCAGCAGCTACGCGAGCATGGTGCGGAACTCGCATTCTCATTCCAGGGAGAGGCGCTGAAGAAGCGCGTGGCGCCGCTGGCCGAGCAGCTCGGCAGCGATTTCCTGATCGAATGCGACGTGTCCGACATGGGCGCGCTCGACGCCGCCTTCGATGCACTCAAGGCGCGGTGGGACACGATCGACTTCGTAGTCCACGCGATCGGCTTTTCCGACAAGAACGAATTGCGCGGGAAGTATGTCGACACCAGTCTCGACAACTTCCTGATGACGATGAACATTTCGGCCTACTCGCTCGTGGCCGTTGCCCAGCGCGCGGCGGCGATGATGCCGAATGGCGGTTCGATCCTGACGCTGACCTATTACGGTGCCGAGAAGGTCATCCCGCATTACAACGTGATGGGCGTTGCCAAGGCGGCACTGGAAACCAGCGTGAAGTATCTCGCGAACGACCTTGGTCCGCAGAACATCCGCGTCAATGCGATCAGCGCCGGGCCGATCAAGACTCTGGCCGCCAGCGGGATCGGCGACTTCCGCTACATCCTCAAATGGAACGAATACAACTCGCCGCTACGTCGCAATGTCACCATCGAGGACGTTGGCGGATCGGGTCTCTATTTCCTGTCGGACCTGTCATCGGGCGTGACCGGGGAAACGCACCACGTGGATGCCGGCTATCACGTTGTCGGCATGAAGCAGGAAGACGCGCCCGATATCGCGCTCGACAAGGGCTGATCCCTAGGATCAGGCAACGTCCGGCCAGATGCCGCGCGTGTCGTAGACCGCCTTGTTGGCACGTTCCTCGGGCGGGATGACCTTGAAGACATCGTGATCGACGAGCGGGATCAGCACGCCGCATTCTTCGAGCGCGGTGTCGATGTCGACCAGTTCCGCACCCGTGCCCTCGAATTCCTTCGGCAGTTCCCCAGCATAGGGTTCGACGACCTGTACCCTTCCGCCGAATTCGCGCGCGAGCGAGGCGGCGACATAGCGTGCCGGTGACTCGCGGAAGTCGTCGATGTTCGCCTTGAAGGCGAGACCGAGGCAGGCGATCTTCGCGCCGGGGTTGACCTCGACCAGTGCCTTCGCGCGGGCGAGCACATGATGCATCTTGGCATCGTTGGTCTCGCGCGCCTGGCGGATGATCTTCGCTTCTTCGGGAGCGCCGTGGACGATGAACCACGGATCGACCGCAATGCAGTGTCCGCCCACACCGGGTCCCGGGGTGAGGATGTTCACCCGCGGGTGACGGTTGGCGAGGCGAATGACTTCCCACACGTCGAGCCCCTGCCGGTCGGCAATCATCGAAAGCTCGTTCGCAAAGGCGATGTTCACGTCGCGGAAGGCGTTCTCGACCAGCTTGGTCATCTCCGCACTGCGCGCATCGGTCGTGACGCATTCGCCCTTCACGAAGCGTTTGTAGAAGGCGAGCGCCTTTCTCGCACAGCGCGGGGTGATGCCTCCGATCGAGCGGTCGTTATGCGTCAGCTCCTCGAGGATTTTGCCGGGCAGGACGCGCTCCGGGCAATAGGCGAGGCTCACATCGGGCTGGCCGTCGGTAAGTCCGGGCATGGCGAGGTCGGGGCGTGCCGCCGCGATTGCGTCGCGCATCGCTTCGGTCGTGCCGACGGGCGAGGTCGACTCGAGGATCACCGTATCGCCCTTCTTGAGGACGCTGGCGACTTTCTCCGCCGCGGCCATGACATAGCTCGTGTCGGGAGTGTGGTTCCCGTCCTTGGCGAAGGGAGTCGGTACAGCGATCACGAACACGTCGGCTGGCGAAATCTCGGTCGAGGCACGCAGCAGCCCGCGCTGGACCACCGCCTGGACCAGCCCATCGAGATCGACCTCCTCGATATGGATTTCGCCGCGGTTGATCGTCTCGACGACGCGCTCCGACACGTCGACGCCGAGCACGGGGCAACCCGCTCGGGCAATGATCGCTGCCGTGGGAAGACCGATATAGCCGAGGCCGATAACGCAGACGTCGGGCTTGGTGTCACCGCGCATGAAATTCGTGTCCCTGAAACCGTTTCGCGCAGGCTCTAGCGCCTGTCGGTAAATTTAACAGTAACGCTATCGATCAACCGGCAAGCAGGTCGCAAATCCGCTGCGCAGAGTGGCCATCGCCGAACGGATTGTGGGCCCGTGCCATGGCTGCATAGGCTTGCTCGTCGTCGAGCAGGCGGAAAGTCTCGCGCACGATGGTGTCCGCATCGGTCCCGACCAGCTTGGCGGTTCCGGCTGCGACACCCTCTGGCCGCTCGGTGGTCTCGCGCATCACCAGTACCGGCTTGCCAAGTGCAGGTGCCTCTTCCTGCACACCGCCGCTGTCGGTCAGCATGAGGTGCGCGATGTCCAGCAGCCGGGCGAAGTGCGGGTAGTCGAGGGGTTCGATCAGGGCGACATTGTCGAGACCGGCGAGTTCGGCGTTCATGACTTGCCTGACGTTGGGATTGAGGTGCACCGGAAAAATAACCGCAACGTCATCTCTGGATGCGATTTGTCTAACCGCATTGGCGATATTCTGCATTCCTTCGCCAAAGTTCTCGCGGCGGTGGCTGGTCATGCCAATGATGCGTTTGCCGGCAAACCGATGCTCCAGTTCGGCCAAGCCTTGCGCAAGATGAGGTTCGCGCGTCACCTTCTCGCTGACCCAGTGAAGCGCATCGATGACCGTATTGCCGGTTACGTGGACAGTCGCCGGATCGACGTTCTCGCGCAGCAAGGCATCCCGAGCCGTCTCGGTAGGGGCGCAATGCAGCGCCGCGAAGGTCCCGACGACGCGCCGATTCACCTCTTCGGGCCACGGATGATGGATGTCGCCGCTGCGCAGCCCTGCTTCCACATGGCATACGGGAATCTTACGGTAATAGGCGGCGATGGCACCGGCCATCACCGTTGTCGTGTCCCCCTGCACCACCACCCAGTCGGGCTGTTCGGCATCGAGCACCTTGCCGATTTCGACCAAGGCTCGTGCGGTCAGCGCATCGAGCGTCTGGCCCGGCGTCATCAGGTCGAGGTCGTGGTCCGGGACGATCTCTGCGATCGCTAGCACTTGGTCGAGCATCGCGCGGTGCTGTGCCGAAACGCAGACCCGGCTGTCGAAGCGCGGGTCGGCTTCCAGCGCATGGACCAGCGGAAACAGCTTGATGGCCTCGGGGCGGGTCCCGAAAACGGTAAGGATCTTGCGCGGCGCACTCATGCGCGCGCTTTAGCCGCAATTGGTTAATCGACGATAGACGATGATTAGCCTTCGGGGCTGGGCAGCGGCTCAGCTTCAATGGTGGGCGTCTCGCCCGACCGCTCGCGCTCAAGGCGCTCCATGTACTCGCGCTCGATCATCTCGACGCGCTCCTGCTCTTGACGTGCCTCCTCGTCGACGCCCTGCAAGCGTTCGGCACGCGCCTGGTTGACCAGTGCGCTAAAGCGCACCTCGGACCCCTGCTCCTTGTCGGCATAGGCGTTGGCGATCATTTCCTGGGTGCAGCCGGTGAAGCCGCCGGCGCCCACCGGTGTACAGGACATGGTGCCGAACTTGCCGACCATTTCCAGCCGCTCGACACGCTGGGCCCAGGCCTGACCTTCCGGACTGTCGGAGAAACGCAGGCGTTCGGGAATCCGGTACCGCTCCTGCTCGGCCTTGCGAGCACAGACCACGATCTGGTCGCTGGTGCTTTGCGGGCAGACATCGTCGCCATAGACGATGACCATGTTGTAGCTGTCATCCGGGCTTTCGACGGGCTGCTGCGCCATTGCCGGCGCTGCGGCACCGAGGGCGATGACGGCGATCAGCGGCAGGGACTTCGACATGGTAACCTCTCGAAACTCTATCGGGCGGCATCTGGCGCCTTGCCCGGTGAACTCTCCATGAAGCGCGCAAAGGCGCTCCGGCGTTCCCGTCAAATCCTCTCGGACAGCCGGATTGCCGCGCGGCAGCCGAGCCGGATGAGGCCCGAAAGCACGGGATAGGCCGGCGCACGCTCCGCTCCGGCAGCCAGGGCTGCATCGCGATGCTCACGTTCGTCCTCGCGGAATTCCTCGATCATTGCGGCGAGCTCGGGGTCCTCCCCGCTTTCGTGCAACTCATCGAGCTGGCGCGAATAGTGGTCGTCTATTTCAGTCTCGATCGCCGCCGTACAGGCCATCGCCGCTTCGGGTCCGATCAGGGCAGTTACGGCTCCCAGAGCGAATCCAGCGCGGTCCCAAAAGGGTTGCAGCGCAGTGGGGCGCACGCCACGGCGCGCCATCAGTTCATCGAACTTCTCGCGATGCCCCGCTTCCTGCTCCGCCATGCCTGCGATTTCGGCCGAGTGCGGACCGCGATTGCCCATCACGGCGAGCTGGCCCGCATAAATGCGCGTTGCTCCGAATTCCCCGGCCTGGTCGACGCGGATCATCCGGGCGATGTGATCGGGGGCCTTGCTCATGCCTTCGTATCCTTGCGAAGAAGGACCAGCACCACAAGCGCCGAAACTGTCGAGATCAGGAAATTGTACCCGGCGAGGCTGATTCCGAAGAGTGTCCACGCAGGTTCGTCGCAGCGCACCAATGGGGTGTTCATGATATCCTCGAGCGCGTTACCGCTGCTCTCGCTGAAAATGGCCGCGCAAGAGGTAATCCCGGGCCACCAGCCGTATTCCACTCCGGCGTGGAAGAACCCGATCAAGCCCGAGGTAAGGATCGCCAGGGCAGCCAGTGCCGTCAGGACTTTGCGCGGTTCGGTCACAAAGGCGAGCGCGGCCAGAGCCACGGCGGCGAAATGGGGCCACCGCTGCCACCAGCACATTTCGCATGGGTACAGGCCGAAACCGTATTGCGAGATATAGGCGCCGCCGAGCAGCAGCGCCGGTATCGCCAGCGCAATCATGCGCGCCAGTCGCGAGTTGGGCGAAAGCGTCATGCCCCGCCGTTTAGCCTACTTGGCGCGCGCGGCAACCTTGTTCGGCGATGTCCGGCGCAGCGTTTCCAGAGCATAATGAAGCTGGAAGTCCTTGATGCCCTTGGCCTCGAGCTGTTCGGAGGTGAACTGGAAGCGCGGATCCTCACGCAGGTCCTTCTCCATCGCCTCGTCTGCCAGGCCTGCTTCATTCAGCAGGTGCCCGCGCAGGTCGCTTTCCCGCATCACGAACTTCGACCGCTTGGCGAGATCCGGATCGGAGAGCTGCGGCACGGTGATGTCGGGCTTGATGCCGCCCTCCTGCACCGAATGGCCCGAAGGCGTGTAGTAGCGCGCCGTCGTCAGCTTGAGCGCCGCATCGCGGCCCAGCGGCAGCAGCGACTGTACGCTACCCTTGCCGAAGCTGCGTTCGCCCATGATGACCGCGCGGCGATGGTCCTGCAGTGCGCCGGCGACGATTTCGGATGCCGAGGCCGAACCGGCATCGATGAGGACGATGATCGGGAGACCCTGAGCGATATCGCCGCGGAACACGGTCTCTGCGTCATAGGTGATGTTCTCGCCCCGTGCGCGACCGCGCTGCGAGACGATCTGTCCGTCGGTGAGGAATAGGTCGGACAGCGCCACCGCCTCGTCGAGACTGCCGCCGGGGTTGGAGCGCAGGTCGAGCACCAGCCCGTTGAGGCGTCCGGTGGCCTTGCTCTGCATGTCCTTCCAGGCCGCGAAGACGTCGCTGCCGACATCGCGCGAGAACTCGTTGACCATGATGTGGCCGATATTGCCGGCTTCGAGTTCCCACGTCACAGGCTCGAGCTCGATCACGCCGCGCGTGACGGTCACGTCGAAGGGCTCCTCGCGACCCGTGCGGAAGATGGTCAGGCGGATGCTGGTGCCTTCCTTGCCGCGCATCTGCGCGACGGCCTCGTCGAGGCTGCCGCCGTAAATCAGCTTGCCGTCGAGGTGGGTGATGTAGTCACCGGCCTTGATGCCCATCTTGTCGGCCGGGCTGCCGCGGAAGGGCGAGATGACCTTGACCGCGCCGTCTTCCATCACGACCGAGAGGCCGAGCCCGGAATAATTCCCGTCGATCATGGTTTCGAGGCGCTGGAGATCGCCGCCATCGAGATAGGCCGAGTGCGGATCGAGCGAGGCAAGCATCCCGTCGATCATTCCGCGCATCAGCTTGTCGTCGTCGACCTGCTCGACATAGCTTGCCTTGATCCGCTGGTAGACTGCCGCGACCTTGGCGAACTCCGGTCCTGCGCGTCCGTCGATCTGGGCGACACCCGCAGTCGTGGCGGGAATCAGGGCAACCGCCGTCACAAGGGCGGCGGAACGCAGCAAGGGGGCGAATTTCATCCGGGCAGTCTCCAAAGCGCTGGCGCATTTTATCGCGCATGGCCTGTTAATGCCAGATGAGCGTGAAAGTCCCGTCCCGAAAGGGGAATTCGACCGGCGACCTACCTGAGGTAGTCGAGCGGATTTACCGGTGTGCCTTCACGCCGCAATTCGAGTGTAACCCGCGGTGCATTCCGGCTTGCAGTGCCAAGGGGAGAGCCAGCGGTCACTTCCTGTCCGACAGCTGCCTGCAGTCCCGCGAGGCCGGTGACGAGGCTCGTCCAGCCGTTGGGATGCTCGACGATCACGATCATGCCGTATCCGCGATAAGGTCCTGCGAAGGCGACCCGGCCGGTTGCGGGAGCCACCACTTGGGCTCCGGCGCGTGGAACGAGCGATATGCCCGCCTCGCGTGGACCGCCCTCGCCAGCTTCGCCGAAGCCGCGGGCAACGCGGCCGTCGACGGGCAGTTGGTAGCGTGTCGGCGGCGCGGTCGCGCTAGGCAGGGGTGTCGGGACCGGCGATGCCTTTGCCGTCGCCAGTTGCGGATTGGCCGGACGCGGGATCGGGCCGGGCAGCGCCGCAAGCCGCTCGCGCAATGAACCGGCCGCTTCCAGTTTGCCGACGAGACCGTCGAGGTCGCGCGCCTCTTCGGCAAGAATCAGGGCGCGACGCGCCTCGCGATCGGCCCCGCCCGATGCCCTTTGCGCCGCCTGCCGTTCGCGTTCGGCGAGGGTCGACAGTTTCGTGCGCCGTTGGCCGAGGGTCTTTTCGCTTTCGCGACGGTCTCCGAGCGCGAGACGCGCCTCCTCTTCGAGTGCTCGGGCGCGATCGAGTTCACCGCGCAGGGCGGCAGTACGCTCGCGGACCAGCGGGATCGTGCTGTCGAGGACGGCGCGAGTGTGCACGAGGTCGCGCAACGAGCCGGGTTGGAGCGCGGAAAGCGTCAGCGGACGTCGGGCAAGGCTTTGCAGCGCCCCCGTGAGCTGGACGAGCGGGGTCCGACGCACGGCCAGCTGCCGGTCGAGAGTGCGCCGCTGGGTGTTTGCGATCGCAAGGCGGGCCTCCGCCGAAGCTATCGCGGCCTCGGCCTGCTGGACGCGGGCCGCCAGTGCCGCGATCTCCTGTCGCGCCTTGTCGGCAGCCTCGCGCGATTGCGCCGCCTTCTTCTCCAGCATCTCGCTGCGTGCGCGGGCATTGCGTTGCTGTTGCCGGGCTACGTCCAGTGCCTGACGCGCTTCGCCCGCATTGGCAAAAGAGTTGCCATCCTGTGCCTCGGCCGGGGTGCGGACGAAGGTAAGCGCGCCGACGACGATTGCGATGGATACCGGAAGAGCGACGCTGCGGATCATGGCGTCAATCCTGCAGCATTATCCGCTGCGATGATAGGGGTGGCCCGCAAGGATCGTGGTCGCCCGATACAGCTGTTCGGCCAGCATGGCGCGGGCCAGCAGATGCGGCCAGGTGGCGGAGCCGAAGGCGAGCAGCAAGTCGGCCTCCCTGCGCTCGTCTTCCGAATGGCCGTCTGCCGCGCCGAGGACGAAACGGCATTCGCGCATCCCGTCATCGCGCCAACGCCCGAGGATGGCGGCAAACTCCTCCGAGGACAGATCCTTGCCCCGTTCGTCGAGAAGCACCGTCTTGTATGGCGATTGCGGTTCGGGAGCGCGGCCCCCGGTTTCGGGAAGTTCGGTGAATTTCACCTGCCAGGTGATGCGCTTCTGGTATCGCGCAACCAGCTCCGCCTCCGGCGAGCGCGCAATCTTTCCGCGAGCGATGACGTGGAGCAGCATGAACAAATTTATCCGAGGCGTAGCGGAGGCAGGCGCGACCACGCGCCCGGGCGTATGCGAGGAAGCCAAGCCGCACGGGTGTGCGGCGTCCAGCGCCTGAAGGCGCTAGATGACTACGCCGTTCCGGCCACCGGCGGTGCGTCGCCGAATGCCCACATGCGCTCCAGGTTGTAGAAGCTGCGGACTTCGGGACGGAACAGGTGGACGACGACGTCCCCGGCATCGATCAGCACCCAGTCGGCCGCTGGCAGGCCTTCGAGCTTTACCGGCCCGTGACCTTCCTGTTTAACCTTCTCGGCCAGTTTCTGCGCCATGGCCGCGACCTGCCGGGTCGAACGGCCCGAGGCGATCACCATGTGGTCGGCGATCGAGCTCTTGCCTTCTAACGGGATGGTCACGACGTCCTGCGCCTGGTCGTCATCGAGCTGCTGGAGCACGAGTGCGAGGAGCTGGTCGGAATCAGCCTTGGCCAAGGGGATAACCTTTGCCGAGGCCTGACCGGCGTTTGCCTGGTCGGTGTGCGCCTGAGTCATAGGCGGATGCGGTACTCCTAGATCGAGGGGCGTGGGCCATGTCGGAAACAATGCGCATCATGGCGCGGTAGTTTCCTCCCGCGCTTCGATGAGCCGATGTGTCAGCTGGTCCCTCGGAGGCGGCCCGGCGAAGCGTGCGGCCCAATCGGGATCGGCGCGGCGGATGGCCGTGGCCGATCGTTGATCGGGATCGAAACGCAAAGTCACCAGTGCCGGTGCACTCCATGCGCCCCCGTTTACAAAACTGGACAGCGGCACCAAATAGCGCCTCAGCCAGGCCATCGCGGGGCTTGCGACGACAGCGCCATCATAGCCGGGCCGTGCGATGACCGCAATCGGCATCATCCGCGCAATTCTCCGCCAGTCGCGCCAGAGGTGGAACTGGCCGAGATTGTCCGCCCCCATCAGCCAGACGAAGTCGTGCTTTGGATAGCGCCGTTTGAGCGCGGCCAGCGTGTCGACCGTAAAGCGGGTCCCCAATTCACGTTCGATCGCGGTCACACGGATTCTCGCGCGCCCCGCGAGTTCAACTGCGGAGCGGTATCGCGACGCTAACGGGGCCATCCCCTTCTTCGGCTTCAGCGGATTGCCGGGCGACACCATCCACCACACTTCGTCGAGCTGCAGAGCTGCAAGCGCGAAGAGCGACACGCGACGGTGGCCGCCATGCGCCGGATTGAAGCTTCCACCGAGGAGGCCGATTCGCGCCATATTCCTCAGCGCCCAGCCACGGGATAGTCCTGACCTGACGTTTTATCGTTTAAAATCAAGAACTTGCATCCCCATTGCGCGAGGGTGCTCCGTGCGAATCGCAAGAAAGCAGTAAACGCTGGCGTAACTTTTGGTTCCCGCATTTGCATGAAAATTTTCCAACAAAGTAACGCTTCACCGCATCCTTCCTTCGACTCGTGGAATCCACAGGCCCCGCGATTCGATTCCCGCGGAAACCTTTGTTAGCGCTCATTTCGGGACGTGAGAGACCATTAAGGGACGGGTCGTTTTGCTCAATCAATCTGCCACGAGCGGCTGGGGGAGCCGTTTGCGTAGCTGGTTTCCCGATCGCGAGTTCTTCATGCGATCGGAAGGCCAGGTTCGCTTCATCACCATTTCATCCAAGGTCCAGATTACCGCTGCCGCGATTGCGGCTGCGGCACTTCTTGTCTGGGCAATCTCGATGGCCGTAGCTGGCTGGACACAGTATCGCGCCACGGCGGATCGCCTGTCGCTGCTCGATCGCGAGGCGAAGGTCGCAACCGCCGAAGAGCGCGTCGACGCCTATCGCGGAAATATCGATGCGGTCGCCACCGACCTGCAGAAGCGCCAGGAATTCATCGAAGACATGGTGTCCGCCCTTCCGGAGGACGTGAAGACCGTCGACAAGGTCAGCGATTCGACCGGCGAAGCGGCCAAGACCGTCGACAAGGTCAGCATGTCGATCCCCGAAGCAGCTGCGCTCGCCCGCATCGAAGCACGCCAGCTTGCCTTTGTCGAGAACCTGACCCGCTATGCCGACTGGCGTGCCCAGCGCGCATCGGCAGCGCTCAAGAAGCTGGGCCTCGATCCCCGCAGCATGGTTGCCCGCGCGGATCGCACCGCCATGGGTGGTCCGCTCGAGAAGCTCGCGACCTCTCACGATGGCTCGATCGATCCGCGCTTCGAGCGGCTCGGCCTCTCGATTGCCCGCATGGCCGCACTCGAGAGCGGACTTGCCGGCGTGCCCCAGGTCGAGCCTGCCAGCCTCAAGTACATTTCCTCTGGCTTCGGCTATCGCCACGATCCGTTCACCGGCGCAGGCGCCATGCACAAGGGCCTCGACTTCCGCGGCCCGATCGGTGCACCGATCTATGCCGCTGCCGCTGGCCGCGTCAGCTTTGTCGGCCGGCGCTCCGGTTACGGCAACACCGTCGAAATCACCCATGGCAATGGCCTGATGACTCGCTACGCCCACATGTCGCGCTTCCACACGACGGTTGGCGCCAAGGTTAGCCCGGGCCAGACCATCGGTGCGATCGGCAGCACCGGCCGCTCGACGGGCCCGCACCTCCATTTCGAAGTCCGCATCAACGATCGCGCGGTCAACCCGCGCACTTTCCTGGAGACCGCCCCTCATGTTCTCGAAGAAATCCGACGAGCTCCCCAGCTCGCCTCCGCCAACTAACCCGGGACGCAGCATAATGAGCAAGGGCAACTCCACCTTTTCGGTCCTCGGGTCGGATCTCTCGATCAAGGGCGACATCAAGGCCTCGGCCGATCTTCACATCGACGGTTCGGTAGAAGGCGACATCGCCTGTTCCAGCCTTGTGCAGGGCGAAACCAGCGTCGTGACCGGCGCGATCAAGGCCGAAACCGCGCGCCTGGCCGGGACGGTCAATGGCTCGATCACTGCGCGCGAGCTGGTGATCCTCAAGACCGCCAAGATCAACGGCGACGTGTTTTACGATGCCCTGACCATCGAACAGGGTGCGCAGGTCGAAGGCCGCTTCGCCCATCGGGACACCAAGCCTTCGCTCTCGGCCGCACCGCAGCCGGCCAAGCAGCCCGAGCTTTCGGTCGCGAACTAGGTCTTTATAGTTTGGAGGGGATGAGGGCCGCTTGCGCAACGACGCAGGCGGCCTTCTCTTTTGACCTCAGTCGAGGACTTCGGCCCGGAGCGCCTTGCGATCGAGCTTGCCGATCATGGTCTTGGGAAGTTCGTGCCGCACGACGATGCTTTCGACACGTTCGTGCTTGCCGATACGGCCGTTGAGCCATGCGGCGAGATCTTCACCTGTAGCAGTGGCACCGGCATTAAGCGTGACATAGGCACGCGGGCGCTCGCCGAGGTAGGCGTCGGGGACGCCGATCACCAGCGCCTCCTTGACCGCCTTGTTCTCCAGCAGGACGTCCTCGACCTGGCTCGGGAATACCTTGAACCCGCCAACGGCGATCATGTCCTTGATGCGGTCGACTATCTCGAGAAATCCCTCGTCATCGACAGTCGCGACATCGCCGGTGCGCAGCCATCGCTTGCCGTGGTGCTCGACGAAGACGTCCTTTGCTGCTTCGGGCCGGTTCCAGTAGCCTTGCATGATCTGCGGGCCGTGAAGCGCCAGTTCGCCAGGCTCTCCATCGGGTGCGATTATCGTTGCGTCCTCCTTGTCGAGGAGAAGAACCTCCGTCCGCATCACGACTTGCCCGATAGTCCCCGGTTTGCGCTTGCCTGCATAGGGATTGGCCGAGACTACCCCCGAGCTTTCGGTAAGGCCGTAACCCTCGACCAGCCGGACGCCGGTGGCCGCTTCCCATTTCTCTCGCAGCGGGCCAGCTAGCGGCGCGCCGCCGGAAATGCAGACCTTGAGAGTCGAAAGATCGGTCTTGGCCAGGTCGGGATGGTCGAGTAGCGCCTGGAACATTGTCGGCACTCCGGGAAAGCCGGTCGCGCCATACTTCTCGATCGTTTGCAGCACCTGCTTCGTCTCGAAACGCGGCACCATGGCGATGGACGCGCCGGTCACGACCGCGTGGTTGAGCAGCGCGGTGTTGGCGAAGACATGGAAGAACGGCAGGGCGCCCATGAAGACTTCGCCGGCCGGATCGCCGAAAGGATTGAGCCCGGCGGTCTGCTGTGCGTTGATCGACAGGTTGGCATGCGTGAGCATGGCCCCCTTGGGCGTGCCTGTTGTTCCTCCGGTGTACTGGAGCAAGGCCAGGCCATGTGGATCGATTTCGGGAAGAGGCTCGTTGCGGCGCGTCCCTCCTTCTTTCAGCAGGTCCGCCCAATCCAGGATCCCGTCCCCGTAGGCGACCCGGGCCACCTTGCTGCGCGCGAACAGGCGCAGCGCCAGTCCCTTCAAGGTTGGCAGCATGCCCGAGAGCGAGCTCACCACGAGCATTTCCAGTGAGGTGGAGCGCAGGACCGCCTCTGCCTTGCCGTACAGTTCGGGCACGTCGACGGTAACGAGCAGGCGCGTGCCCGAATCCGCAACCTGGGCACTCAATTCGTCGACCGTGTAGAGCGGCGAGAAATTGACCACCACCGCACCGGCCATCATCGCTCCGTAATAGGCGACGACATAAGATGGCACGTTGGGGAGGAAGAGACCAACCCGATCGCCGTCGCCGATGCCGTGCATGCGCAGTGCCTGGGCAAAGGCAACCGTGTCACGGAAGAGCTCGTCATAACTGTAGGTGCGACCGAGGAAGTGCAGCAGGGGCGCGGCGGGCGAACGGTCCTTCGTACGCGCGAACATTTCCGGCAAGGCAATCGCGTCGAAATGCGTTGCCCATGGTACGGGATGATAATTCGGCAGCTTGCTGACATCCATGTCAGTAGGATGGCCTATCCTGCCATAAACGCAAGCAAAAAGGGCGGGCGCAGCCTGTGCTTCGCCCGCCCTTCAAGAGGTCTTTCGAGGCCTGCCCGATCAGGCTTCCTCGGCATCCTCAGACGCGCGCTTGGCTTCGAGCCAGGCGGCGGCTTCGGCTTCCTGCGCAGCTTCGGCGGCGGCCTTTTCATTGGCATCACGCTCTGCGCGCAGTTCCTCGATCAGCTTCTCGCGATCGCTGCCCGATTCGACCGGGGCGGCGGCGCCTTCGATGCCGGCCTTCTTGGCAGCCTTGGCGACGACGGCGTCGAGTTCGCGCTGCGAACACAGGCCGAGCGTAACCGGATCTTTCGGCTGGATGTTCTGGATGTTCCAGTGGCTGCGCTCGCGGATCGCAGTGATCGTGTTGCGCGTGGTGCCGATGAGCTTGGAAATCTGCGCATCCGAAATCTCGGGGTGCGCACGCAAGATCCAGGCGATGCCGTCGGGCTTGTCCTGGCGCTTGGAGACCGGGGTGTAGCGCGGCCCCTTGGTGCGGCTGACCGCGACCGGAGCGCGCTGCATCTTGAGCGCGTAATCCGGGTCGGCCTGGCCCTTCTCGATCTCGGCCAGCGTCAGCTCGCCTGAGTGCACCGGATCGCGTCCGGTATACTTGCTGCTCGCGAGGTCGTCGGCCATCGCCTGCACCTCGAGGATGTGAAGGCCGCAGAATTCGGCGATCTGCTCGAAGGACAGGCCGGTGTTGTCGACGAGCCAGGTGGCGGTCGCATGCGGCATCAGCGGTTTGGGTTGGTCGGCCATGAAAATGCCTTTTCTCGGGTCTGAAAATAGAAGGGCCGCCCCTCGCGGAGCGGCCGTTGTGGTCCCGATGTAAGCGACGGGGGCGGATTCGGCAAGTGAATCCCTAAGGATCGAACGGCAGGTCCGTACCGAGCGTTGCCAGTCCCGCAAGAAACTGGCGCGTCGCCTCTTCCCATCCGAAAGTTGCCCCGTATCTCGCGCAGGCGCGGCGATCGCACA
The DNA here is from genome assembly GCF_015529805.1 of Qipengyuania soli. NCBI lineage: Bacteria > Pseudomonadati > Pseudomonadota > Alphaproteobacteria > Sphingomonadales > Erythrobacteraceae > Qipengyuania > Qipengyuania soli. The sequence goes on from NZ_CP064654.1 coordinate 2,526,558, forward strand.
GGATTGCTGCGGCGATTGCCCGGTCGAGATCTTCGCTGAGCGCACCCACATCGTCGGTTACGATGTCCTTTGGCCCGGCAACGGGATAGGCGGCAACGGGCGTGCCGCAGGCAAGAGCCTCTATCATCACGAGGCCGAACGTATCCGTCCGGCTGGGGAAGACGAAGACATCGGCCCCCGCATAGCACCCGGCCAGTTCCTCGCCCTCGCGTCGGCCAAGGAAAACAGCATCGGGGAAGCGCACCTTGAGCGATTCCAGCGCCGGTCCGTCACCGACGACAACCCTCGTGCCAGGGTAGGACCCGGACAGGAATGCCTCGATGTTCTTCTCCACCGAGACGCGCCCGACATAGAGCTGGATCGGGCGCGGCAGGTCGGCATACTCGACGGGCGGGGGCGCTCCGGGCGTGAAGCATTCAAGGTCGACGCCACGGCTCCAGTGATGCAACCGGTCGATGCCGCGCTCGCGCAGTTCGCCACGGATGCTCTCGGTCGCCACGAGCACACGCTCTGCCGGGGCATGGAACCACCTGATATAGCGCCAGAACCATGCGGCGGGCAGGTGGGTACGCCGTGCCACGTACTCGGGAAACTGCGTGTGATAGGCGGTGGTGAAACTCACGCCGTAGCGCGCGCAGTAGCGCCGCGCAGCCCAGCCGAGCGGGCCCTCGGTGGCGATATGGATCGCATCGGGAGCGAACTTGCGCAGCCGATCGGAGACCGCGCGCGGACAGGTGAGGGCCAAGCGTATCTCGGGATAGGTCGGGCAAGGCACGCTGGCGAATTCCTCGGGCGAGATAACGAGGATTTCGCGCCCCTGTTCGCGCAGGATGTCGCAGGTCGTTGTCAGAGTGCGCACTACGCCGTTCATCTGCGGAAGCCAGGCATCGGTAACGATTGCGATGCGCTGGGGTTCGACGGGGATCACTGCCTTGGCGTGACGGTCGAGCAGGGGAAGGGTCTGGGCGTTCAAGCAGCCTTCCTTTCGGACTTGTTGCGCCGCGCAACTTCTTCGGCCCAGTGGAGCACTTCCATGCGCCCGTCGAAATGCTCGACCAGCGCCGTGCAGCCTTCGACCCAGTCGCCGTCGTTGAAGTATTCGACGCGGCGGCCTTCGTGGAAGAAGTCACGAACCTCCGCAGTATGGATGTGGCCGCAGACAACCCCGTCCACCCCGCGCTCGCCGGCGGCGCGCGCGACCACTTCCTCGTACTTCGAGATGAACTCGACCGCGTTCTTGACCTTGTGCTTCGCCGCCTTGGAGATCGACCAATAGGGCAGGCCGAGCGCCTTGCGCGCACGGGCGACCCAATTGTTGAGCTTCATCATCGCGTGGTAGGCAGCGTCGCCGACGAAGGCGAGCCAGCGGTGCGCCAGCATTACCGTGTCGAACTCGTCACCATGGAGCACCATCAGGCGGCGACCGTCGGCGGTATCGTGGAAAGCGGCGCGGCGAATTTCCACTCCACCAAAGTTCATTCCGCAGAACGGCCTCACCATCTCGTCATGATTGCCGGGGATGTAGACGATCCGCGTGCCGCGCTTCGCTCGTTTGAGGACGCGCCACACGATGTCGTTGTGTTCGGCTGGCCAGTAGAACTTCTTCTTGAGGCGCCAGCCGTCGATGATGTCACCGACCAGGTACATGGTGTCACTGTCGGTGTGGTCGAGGAAATCGATCAGCAGTTCGTGGTTGCACCCCTTGGTGCCGAGGTGGATGTCGCTGATCCAGATTGTGCGAAACCGCAACCGTTCGCCTGTGATGCGTTCGGGAACAGTTGGCTTGATCGAGGGAAAATTGGCTACGTTGTGAAGCGCTTCGAGGCCGCTGGGCAGTTCGGTCATGGATTGGAATCCCGCTGCTTTTCACGGGATTCTATGTCATGCCAATGTTACGCGCCGCGCACGTGACGGTTACGGAATCGGGACTTTGCTACGGTTTCGGGTCAAGACATCGGGACGTAACCCGGCAGGGTCGAAACCCGTTCGAGCCACCGTCCGATTGCAGGGTAATCCCCCAGGCCGAAGCCACCCTCTTCCGCCACATGCGTATAAGCGTAGAGCGCAATGTCGGCGAGCGATGCGCCTGTTCCGACGAACCAATCGCGATCCGCGAGGTGGCGATCCATCAGCGTCAGCGCATCGCAACCGGCGATCCGCTTGGCGATCAGCTGAGCGCGCTGCTGGTCGGACAGGTTAGGTTCGCCGATAAAGTGAAGCCAGAAGCGCAGCGTCGCGACATTGGGCTCGTGATTGTACTGCTCGAAGAACATCCAGCGCAGCATGTCGGCACGCTGGAAACGATCGCCGGGGATCAGGTCGCTGCCCTCGGCGAGGAACCAGCAGGCGGCATTACTTTCAGGCAGGAAACTGTCGCCGATCTGGAGAACAGGTATGCGGCCGTTGGAATTCACTTGCGCGAGGAATTCCGGCGTTCGCGTCTCGCCTTTCATTATGTCGTATTGCCGGACTTCCAGCGGCAGTCCGAGCAACGCGGCGGTCAGCTTGATCTTGTAGCAATTGCCGCTGCGCGGGTCCTCGTGAAGCGTCAGCCTATCCACCTGCGACCTCCAGCACGATCTTGCCGATATGGTCCCCGCCTTCCATCCGCGCATGCGCCGCCGCGACGTCGCGCAAGGGGAAGCTGCGATCCATGACCGGACGGATCGTCTTGTCTTCGAACAGTGGCCAGGCGTGATTATGGATCTCGTCCGCGAGCAGCGCCTTGAACTCGTCAGAGCGCGGGCGCAGCGTCGAGCCGGTCAGGGTCAGGCGCTTGCGCATGATAGTGGCCATGTTGATCTCGGCCTTGAGCCCACCGAGCACCGCGATCGTTACATGGCGCCCGTCATCGGCGAGACATTCGAGGTTGCGCGCCACATAGTCGCCGGAGACCATGTCCAGCACCACATCGACACCCTTGCCACCGGTAAAGGCCTTCACTTCCTCGACGAAATCCGCCTCGCGATAGTTGATCGCGAGGTCCGCGCCGAGAACGCGCGCAGCCTGGCACTTGTCCTCGCTACCGGCGGTGGTCACCACCTTCATCTCGAACGCCTTGGCGAGCATGATCGCCATTGTGCCAATGCCCGAGGTGCCGCCGTGGACAAGCAGCGTCTCACCCTCGCGCGCCCAGCCGCGCTCGAAGACATTGTGCCAGACAGTGAACAGCGTTTCGGGGATCGCAGCCGCTTCAGCCATGTCCATACCGTGCGGCACGTGAAGGCAGTGCGCCGCATTGGCGAGGCAATATTCCGCATAACCCCCACCCGAAACCAGCGCGCAGACGCGGCGGTTGAGCATCTCCGGCTGCACGCCCTTGCCGACGGCGACGACCGTGCCCGACACCTCAAGACCCGGAATGGGCGAGGCTCCCGGCGGCGGCGGATAGAACCCCTGGCGCTGGATCACGTCGGGCCGGTTCACCCCCGCCCAGGCGACCCTGATCAGCAACTGGTTCTCGCCCGGTTCGGGTAGCGGCAATTCCTCGGGGCGAAAGACATCGGGACCGCCCGGGGCATCGAACCCCATAGCAGTCATGGTAGCGGGCAATTCTGCGGCCAATTTGCGTCCCCTGCGTCTTGCGCGTCGAACATGCGTGGCACGGCTGCCACGGCGGGGGGCAATAGCGGGAGCCCCCGTTGACAGCAACCGGGGAGAATTGCGAGATTGCCCGCAATGGAAGACGACGACCGTCCACGCCCCCGGGGTGACGCTGCGAGCAAGCTCGCCGCAGAGGACCTCGGCCCCTATTCGCAAGACGAGCTGGAACAGCGCATCGCCTTGCTTGAAGCCGAGATCGCTCGCGTCGAAAAGCATCGCCTTTCGGCTGCCGCGCATCGCGATGCGGCTGAAGCCTTGTTCGGGCGAAAGGATTAGTTGGCTGTGCGGGGGCTGCAATCATCCGCATCGCCCACCATATCGGCCACATATCCATCCACGCATACAGCTTTGGTCAACCTTGCCGGCCTAGGCTGCTACTGTCTCGCCTCTCGCGAGTCCCCTTAGGAAGACCGTAAATGCCAAGCTTTGCAGCAAACCTCGAGAAGACCCTCCACGCAGCGCTCAGCGACGCGGGCGAGCGTCGGCACGAATATGCCACGCTCGAACATTTGCTGCTTGCTTTGATTGATGACGAGGATGCGGCGCAGGTCATGACCGCCTGTGGCGTCGACCTCGACGAACTTGGCGGCGTGGTGCGCCAGTATCTCGAACAGGAATACCAGTCGCTGAAGTCGGACGATTCCAGCGATCCGCAGCCGACCGCCGGATTCCAGCGGGTGATCCAGCGCGCGATCCTGCATGTCCAGTCCTCGGGCAAGGACACGGTAACCGGCGCGAATGTTCTGGTTGCCCTTTTCTCCGAACGCGACAGCTATGCGGTCTATTTCCTCCAGCAGCAGGACATGAGCCGCCTCGATGCAGTGAGCTTCATCAGCCACGGCATCGGCAAGGGCGGCAAGCAGATCGAGAGCCGCCCGCCGCAGGGTGCCGAAGAGGCCCAGGCCGAGACCGAGGAAAAGGGCGACGCCAAGGGCAAGAAGGAAACCGCGCTCGACCAGTTCACCGTCAATCTGAACAAGAAGGCGGAAGACGGCAAGGTCGACCCGCTGATCGGCCGCGGACCGGAAGTCGATCGTACGATCCAGATCCTCTGCCGTCGCTCGAAGAACAACCCGCTCTATGTTGGCGATCCCGGTGTCGGCAAGACCGCGATTGCGGAAGGTCTGGCACGCAAGATCGTCGAGGGCGAGGTGCCCGAAGTGCTGCAGAACGCGGTGATCTACTCGCTCGACATGGGCGCGCTGCTTGCCGGCACGCGCTATCGCGGCGACTTCGAGGAACGCCTCAAGCAGGTCGTCAACGAGCTTGAGGGCATGCCCGACGCGGTGCTCTTCATTGACGAAATACATACGGTGATTGGCGCCGGTGCGACGAGCGGTGGGGCGATGGACGCGTCGAACCTGCTCAAGCCCGCTCTGTCGAGCGGCGCGATCCGCTGCATCGGCTCGACCACCTACAAGGAATTCCGCAACCACTTCGAGAAGGATCGCGCCCTGCTGCGCCGGTTCCAGAAGATCGACGTGAACGAGCCGACGGTCGAAGACACGATCAAGATTCTCAAGGGCCTCAAGAGCGCCTTCGAGAACCACCACAAGGTCACCTACACCGCCGATGCACTGAAGACCGCGGTCGAGCTGTCGGCGCGGTACATCAACGACCGCAAGCTGCCCGATAAGGCGATCGACGTGATCGACGAAGTCGGCGCGATGCAGATGCTGGTGCCGCCGAGCCGTCGCAAGAAGAAGATCACCGCCCGCGAGATCGAGGCGGTCATCGCGACCATGGCGCGGATCCCGCCCAAGTCGGTAAGCAGCGACGACAAGAAGGCGCTCGAGAACCTCGAACGCGACCTCAAGCACGTCGTCTTCGGCCAGGACGCTGCGGTCGAGAAACTGTCGACCGCGATGAAATTGAGCCGCGCGGGCCTGCGCGACCCGGACAAGCCGATCGGCTCGTTCCTGTTCAGCGGCCCGACCGGCGTCGGCAAGACCGAAGTCGCGCGCCAGCTCGCCAGCATCATGGGCATCGAACTGAAGCGCTTCGACATGTCCGAGTACATGGAGCGCCACAGCGTGTCCCGCCTGATCGGCGCGCCTCCGGGCTATGTCGGTTACGACCAGGGCGGCCTGCTGACCGACGCTATCGACCAGAACCCGCATTGCGTCCTGCTGCTCGACGAGATCGAGAAGGCGCATCCGGACCTGTTCAACATCCTGCTGCAGGTGATGGATAACGGGCGCCTGACCGATCACCACGGCAAGACGGTCGATTTCCGCAATGTCGTCCTCATCATGACCACCAATGCCGGCGCGGCAGACATGGCACGGCAGGGAATCGGTTTCGGCGACGTGAGCAAGGAGGATGCGAGCGAGGAGGCGGTGAAGCGCATGTTCACCCCCGAATTCCGCAACCGCCTCGATGCCGTGGTGCCGTTCAGCTACCTCGCCAAGAACACCGTCGCCCGCGTGGTCGACAAGTTCATCCTCCAGCTCGAATTGCAGCTCGCCGAACAGAACGTCGACATCCAGTTCGACAAGGAGGCGCGCACCTGGCTGGGCGACAAGGGTTACGACAGGCTCTACGGCGCCCGCCCGATGGCGCGATTGATCCAGGAGAAGATCAAGCAGCCGCTGGCCGAGGAATTGCTGTTCGGCAAGCTTGCCGACGGCGGCGAGGTTCAGGTCACGATCAAGGACGGCAAGCCCTCCTTCGAACTTACCCCCGCTCCTCCCAAGGCGAAGCCGGCGAGAAGGAAGGCCGTCGCAAAGAAGAAACCTGCGCCGAAGAAGCCGGCCGCAGACACCAGTGAGGGCGAAGCCAAAAAATAGGCCGCGTCTCTACCGCACGAAACCAAGGGGCGACTTCGGTCGCCCTTTTTTTGTCGTTCAACCGAAGATACTTGAGCGCCTTTGGCCTTCCCCTTACCCAGTCAGTGAACAAGAGGGGCACTTGAATGACTGTTTTGCGGGTGGAAAACCTCACCAAGCGGTTCGATGGCGTGCTGGCGGTGGACGATCTCACCTTCGCGGTCGAACCCGGCGAGATCTTCGGCTTTCTGGGCGGCAATGGCGCGGGCAAGACCACTACCCTGCGCATGGTGCTCGACATTATCCGCCCCACATCCGGCCGGATCGAGGTGCTGGGAACCTCACCCGACCGTCGGAACTCGGCGGCCATCGGCTTCCTGCCGGAAGAGCGTGGACTCTACAGCCACATGACCGCGATCGACACGATCGTCTATTTCGGCCGCCTCAAGGAAATGGATGCGAAGCTCGCGCGCGAGCGTGGCATGGCGCTGCTCGATCGTTTCGATCTCGGCGAGCGCGCCAGGAGCAAGATCGGCGACATGTCGAAGGGAATGGCCCAGAAGGTCCAGCTGGCCTGCTCGCTGGTCAACGAGCCCGAACTGCTCATGCTCGACGAGCCCTTCTCCGGCCTCGACCCGGTCAACCAGGGATTGCTCGAAGAAGAGATCCTGCGCGCCTCGCGCCGCGGTGCTGCAGTAATCTTCTCGACCCACGTCATGCAGCACGCCGAACGGCTTTGCGACCGGCTACTGCTGCTGCGCAAGGGCAAGAAGCGGTTCGAAGGAACCCTCGACGAAGCGCGCGCACTTCTCCCGACCCGCATCGCCGTGGTGGCCCGGCCAGACATCGCCAACGTAACCGGGGTCATCGGGGCCACCGCCAGTGATGAAGCCGGTGAAGGCTGGACACATTACGAGCTGCAATTGCAGCCCGGCACTTCATCGGAAACGATCCTCGAACACTGCACCGCAAACGGGATCGGGGTCAGAAGGTTCGAGGAACATCGCGCCTCGTTGCATGAGGTGTTCGTCGAACTGGTCGGCGATGCGGGAGTAAAGCAATGATGGACAACGTCCTCCTCGTCGCCAAGCGCGAGTTCCGCCAGATCGTGGCAATGAAAAGCTTCTGGCTGACCCTGCTGCTCCTGCCCGCGGCGCTTGCTATTGGCCCCCTCTTCGCACGCGGCCTCGACGAGCCGGAATCCCAGCGCGTGGTCGTCATCGACCGGGCGGGAGGAACGGTGAGCGATGCGATCGCCGCCCGCTTCGGCATGGAGGCCGATCGTCACATGATGCGCGACCTCGCGCGGTATGTCCAAAAGCACAGGATCGAGGGGAAAATCCCCGATGCGAAGTGGGCGAAAAGCGATCGCTGGTTCTCGGACACAGATGTTCTGGCATTCCGCAAGGAAGGTGGCGTTGATGCAGCAATCACGCGAATTGACGCGATCCGGGGAAAGGACACGCCGGAGTTCAAGAGCCACGCCCCGGCCTATGTCGTTGCCCGGGCCGACGAGCGACTGACCCAGGCAGGTGACGACGCGCTACAGGACGGGGTTGACGACCTCTTCCGGCAGAACAAGGAAAACAAGGATATCGGTGCCGACTATGTGGTGCTGGTCGGCTCCGAATTCCCACGCGACCCGAATGTGCGCCTATGGTCGAGCGAACAGCCCGATTCCGACTTCGTCCAAACTATTCAGGACGTGCTGACCGGAGAGTTGCGGCTCGGCCTGCTGCAATCGCGCGGCGTCGCGCGCGACGAGGCACGCGTGATCCAGGATGCGCGGCCCGCGATCGCAGTCACCGCGCCACCTCCCGGCGGAGGTGCCAAGGAAGCGGTGTTGATCCGCTCCATCCTTCCTCTCGCCGCAGCCTACATCCTGATGCTCAGCCTGCTGATGTCTGGCAGCTGGATGCTGCAGGGCTCGGTCGAGGAGAGGTCGAACAAGCTGATCGAAAGCCTGCTCGCATGCATCCGCCCCGACGAGTTGATGTACGGCAAGCTGCTCGGTTCGCTGGCCGTCGGCCTCTCGATGATCGGTGTCTGGGTCATTTGCGCCGCAGTCGCTGCCTTTGCCACACAGGGTGCGATTGCCGACATGATCCGTCCTGCGCTCGAACCGCTGACTTCGCCATTCAACATCGTGACGATGATCTACTTCTTCATCCTCGGCTACGTCGCCATCTCGATCATCTTCGTCGCCATCGGCGCGCTGGCGGATTCCATGAGCGAGGCACAGGGCTATCTCATGCCGGTCATGCTGCTCATCCTCCTGCCAATCACCTTCCTGATCAACTCGGTCGTTGCCGGAAAGGAAGGGCTGTTCATCCAGGTGCTCACCTGGGTGCCGCTATGGACACCCTTCGCGGTCCTCGCGCGACTGGGCATGGGGATCGAGGTCTGGGTGGTGCTGGCGACCGGCGCTTTCCTCGCCGCCTTCGTCATCCTCGAACTGGTTTTCCTCGGCCGCCTGTTCCGGGCGAGCCTGCTGGCCACAGGGCAGAAACCCGGTTTGCGACAGCTGGTGGAGCGCCTCAAACCCGCAAGGGAATGAGGTTGCCGGGAACACTTGCCCGCCTCCCTGCTTGAATCGGGAATGGCCGCGCCCTTCTCCTGGATAAGACCCGAGCCGCACGGCATCCATGTCGTCCCCGCAGATTGCTGGATCGATCCCAGCCGCCCGGTGGACATGGCGCTGGTGACGCATGGCCATGCCGACCATGCCCGCGGCGGACACGGTCAGACAGTCGCTACTCCGGAGACGCTGGCGATCATGAAGTTGCGCTACGCAACTTCCGATGGGGCCATGCCCGTCGCCTATGGCGAGACGATCCGTCTGCGCGGCGGTGTCGACGCGACATACATCCCCGCAGGTCACGTCCTGGGCAGCGCACAGATCCTTCTCGAGCACGCAGGCGAGAGGGTGGTGATCACCGGCGACTACAAGCGACGACCCGATCCGACCTGCCCACCCTTCCAGGTTACGCCCTGCGACATCTTTATAACCGAGGCGACGTTCGGTCTGCCGCTCTTCACTCATCCCCCGATCGAGGAGGAGATGGCGAAGCTGCTCGATCGCCTGTCCGCGCATCCCGATCGCTGCGTGCTGGTGGGTGCCTACGCGCTGGGCAAGGCGCAGCGGGTCATCGCCGAACTGCGCCGCGCGGGACACCGCGAGCCGATCTACCTGCACGGCGCGCTAGAGAAGATGTGCCGGCTTTACGAGGAGCACGGCGTAGATCTCGGCGAATTGCGGCTCGTCTCCGATTATTCGAAGGACGACATGCGCGGTGCGGTCGTGATCTGCCCGCCCAGCGCGCTGAACGATCGCTGGAGCCGTCGTCTGCCCGATCCGATCACCGCCATGGCAAGCGGCTGGATGCGCGTTCGCCAGCGCGCCCGGCAAAGGAATGTCGAATTGCCGCTGGTTATCTCCGACCACGCGGATTGGGGCGAGCTCACGCGGACCATCAAGGAGGTAGGAGCCGAAGAGAACTGGATTACCCATGGGCGCGAGGATGCGCTGCTGCGCTGGTGCCAGCTCCACCAGCGGCGCGCCCGTGCGCTGGCGCTCGTCGGCTACGAGGACGAGGACGACTAGGAGTGGAGGAATTCGCCGCCCTGGTCGACGCGCTGGTCTACACGCGCAGCCGCAACGAGAAGCTCATGCTGATTGCGGAGTATCTGCGAGCGACACCCGATCCCGATCGCGGTTGGGCTCTCGCGGCGCTGAGCGATGGCCTCGATTTCCCCGCAGTGAAAAGTTCGACCATCCGCACCACGCTGATGGAGCGCATCGACCCCGTGCTGTGGACGCTGAGCCGCGATTTCGTTGGGGACACGGCCGAGACCGCGAGCCTTCTCTGGCCCGCTCCCGATGCCGCGCCCAGTCCGCCTACGGTTAGCGAGGCGGTAAACATGCTTGACGCCATGAATCGCAAGTCCGTGCAGGCCGAGTTGCCCAAACTGCTGGACCGGCTCGATCCTTCCGGGCGCTATGCGCTGCTTAAACTCGCGACCGGCGGCATGCGCATCGGCGTCTCGAGCCGACTTGCCAAGACCGCCTTCGCGCAAGCCTTCGATGTCACGGTCGAGGAAGTCGAGGAATACTGGCACGGTCTTACCCCTCCCTATGCCGAGCTATTTGCCTGGGCCGCGCATGGCGAGGCACCGCCCGATACCGAAAACCTGCCGACCTTCCGCCCCTTCATGCTCGCCCATCCGCTCGAGGAGACGGTAGTAGATCTCGCCGACTACGCCGCCGAGTGGAAATGGGACGGGATCCGCGTCCAACTCGTACGCGCAGGTGACGAGACCCGGATCTATTCGCGCAGCGGAGACGACATTTCGGCAACCTTCCCCGAATTGCTCGATGTCCTCCCCTTTTCAGCGGTCCTCGACGGAGAACTGCTCGTGCGTGGCGCGCATCAGGGGGGCGAGGAAGGGGGTGCGGCGAGTTTCAACGCACTCCAGCAACGGCTCGGACGCAAGACCGTCAGCAAGAAGATGCTCGCCGACTACCCGGCCTTTGTCCGGCTCTATGATGCGCTCATCATCGAGGGCGAGGATCTGCGCGAGAGGCCGTGGATCGAGCGACGTGCGCGGCTCGAGACGCTGATGAGGCGCCTGCCCGAAAGCCACTTCGACCTGAGCCAGGTCGTCGAGGCCCGCGACTTCGAGCACCTTGCCGCCATCCGCGAGACCGCGCGTGACGACGCGATCGAAGGGCTGATGCTCAAGCGCAAGGACAGCCCCTACATCGCCGGGCGCCGGGTCGGATATTGGTACAAGTGGAAACGCGACCCTCTGCTGGTCGATTGCGTGCTGATGTATGCCCAGCGCGGCAGCGGCAAGCGTTCGAGCTTCTACTCCGATTACACCTTCGGTTGCTGGGATGGCGACCCCGACCGGGGCGCGGAACTGCTGCCCGTCGGCAAGGCCTATTCCGGTTTCACTGACGAGGAACTCAAGAAGCTCGATCGCCATGTGCGCCAGAACACCGTCAACCGTTTCGGTCCGGTGCGGGAGACCGACAAGAGCCTGGTGTTCGAGGTCGCGTTCGACAGTGTCCATGAATCCAGGCGCCACAAATCGGGTCTCGCCATGCGCTTCCCGCGCATTCACCGGATTCGCTGGGACAAACCGCCGCACGAAGCTGACCGGATCGAGGCACTGAGAGCGCTGATCAGGGATTGATTTCGCGCCAATGCACGGCAAGCTGCAGCTCGTGCATCGATACGACCCCGCCCGCCAGAAGCTGGCCATCGGCCTCGCCTTCCTCGCAGGGGCAGTCGATGCCACTGGCTTCCTCGCGACCGGCGGCTATTTCGCCTCCTTTATGTCGGGCAACACGACGCGACTGGGCGTGGACCTCGCCACGACTGCGGGTGCGATCCTGCTTCCGCTGGCGATCATCGGCAGTTTCGTTTTCGGAGTCGTCGTGGGCGCGATTGTTGACGGACGCTGGCCCACATACCGAAAGCGCACCCTTCTGCTGGGCGTGTCAGCGCTGCTCGGCACGGGGGCCCTTGCGCATTCACTTGGTTCCACCTTCGGCTTTCTCCTGCCGGCAGCTTGCGCGATGGGCCTCGCGAACAATGTCTTTTCCAAGGATGGCGAAGTGACTGTCGGCGTCACCTATATGACAGGCGCGCTCGTGCGCTTCGGGCAAGGGGTCGCCGCGCGGCTGACCGGCCGGTCGGCGCAGGGCATGCGGGGTTACGGCCTGCTGTGGCTTGCCCTTGCACTCGGCGCTTGTGGAGGCGGATGGGTCTATGCCCGCAATCCGGTCATTGCGCCGCCGCTCCTTTGCGCTCTCGCCGTGCTGCTTTTCAGTTCGTCGTGGCTGATCGAACGCACCGGACCCATTGATATGGAAGCGGCGCAACCCTAGCTGGCAGGGACCTGAGGGGAGAGAACCATGTCTTACGCCACTGCCGCGCTCGCCACTTACGCCAACATGCTTGGAACGCTTGACCACCTGGTCCGCAAGGCGAACGAGCACGAGAAGGGTACCGACCTGCTGGAAGCCCGCCTTGCGGAGGACATGTATCCCCTTCACACGCAAATCCGCTTCACTGTCGGTCAGGTGATTGTCGCGCTGGACCGCCTGGGCGAGTTGGGCCTGGAGTCCGACGACAGCGACATCGTTGATTACGCCGACGCGCACGCAAGGATCGCCAAGGCGCAGGAACTTGTCGCCGACACCGACGCCTCCGGCTGGCCTGCTTCCGATGCCACTGTCGAGTTCGACCTGCCCAACGGCATGGTCTTCTCCATGCAGGCGCACGAGTACATCCGCGACTGGGCGATGCCCCAGTTCTACTTCCACCTGATGACCGCCTATGCGATCCTGCGGAAGGAAGGCCTCGCGATCGGCAAGGCCGACTACGTGCCCTTCATGATGAAGTACCTGAAGACACCCGCAAACACCTAAAGCGCAATTCCCAGCAGCTTCTCGCGCGAAGTTGCGCCGCGCAACAACTCGACCCTGGACGGTGCAAGATCGAGTGCCTGGGCGACGAGTCGAACGACCGCCTCGTTCGCGGCTCCGTCCTGTGGTTTGGCGCGGACTTTGACAGAAACCTTGCCGTCCTCGACCGTGATCGCCTCGCCCCGTGCGCCGGGAGTGGCGCGGATGGCAAGCCGGCCTTCGGCATCGATCAAGGCACGAAGGGCGGCGGGGTCGGGAAGCTCAGCTCTTGAGCGCTTCATCGACTGCCGCGGCGTGGTGCTTCGCATTCTCGGCATAATGCGCGACGCCCATGCGCATCCCCATGATCGCGGCATCGTTCAGTTCGCGCATCAGGCGCGCCGGGCGCCCGCCCCACAATTCTCGCGGGCCCATGACCTTGCCCTCCGTCAGCATGGCGCCTGCCGCCAGCATCGCGTCGGAGCCGATCACCGCCTTGTTCATAGCGATCGCGCCGAGCCCGACGAAGCCCCGATCCTCGATCCTGCAGCCGTGTATCATCGCCATATGGCCAACCAGAACGTCGTCACCGATGATGCAGGGTGAGCCGTCGGGATCACCCGGGCGCTCGGGATCGCAGTGGACCACGGTGCCGTCCTGGATGTTCGAGCGCTCGCCGATGACGATACGGCTGACATCGGCGCGCAGCACGCAATTGTACCAGACCGAGCTGCCGGCGCCGATCGTGACATTGCCGATGATGGTGCAGCCCGGCGCGATGAAGGCGGTCTCGTGGATTTGTGGCGTATGGCCGTGGATCGGGACGATGTTCACCCCGGGGCGATGCACGCTCATCGGGCGCTCTCCCACTGTTCCTTGGTAATCGAATAGAGAATCGTCGTGCGATCCTCGGGCGGATAGGCGGGATCGTCGAAATCGAGATCCTTGCGCCGGACCATGCCGAGCTTTTCCATCAGCTTCCAGCTGGCGACGTTGAGATCGCTGGTGAGCGCCACGACATGCGGGGCATCGACGCGCCCGAAAGCCCAGTCGAGCACTGCACGCATCGCTTCCTCGGCGTAGCCCCGGCGCCAGCGGTCCTCGCGCACCAGCCAGCCAACCTCGTGGTCCCCGAGATTGCTCGCCAGCGGATTGTCGACCCGTTTGATCCCGCAATGACCGACCATTTCGCCGGTCGCCTTCTCGATCATGAACAGGAAGCTGAAGCCTTCCTGCGCATAGAGTGCACGCGACTTGGCGTGCTTGGCTTCGATTTCGTGCAGTTCCTTCACGCCGCCCAGCCGCTCCATCACGGCAGGCGTGTTGAGCAGGCGGTCCTGTTCCACCGCGTCGCCCTCGTCGATGGTGCGCAGGATCAGGCGCTCGGTTTCAGCGATGATATCAGCCATGCCAGTCCTCCCGTGCGATCGAGTAGACGATGATGGTCGGATCCTCGTCATCGAAATCGGCACTATCGAAATCGAGATCTTCGCGCCGACGCATGCCGAGGCGCTTCATCAGTCCCCAGCTCGGGACGTTCTTGTTCACGGTGAAGGCAACGACCTCGTCGGCCCCGAACCGGTCGAAAGCCAGATCGAGCGAGGCGCTTGCAGCCTCCTTCGCATAACCCTTGCCCCAGGCATCCTCGCGCAGGCGCCAGCCCACTTCCATCAGGCCCATCGGTCCGCCTGCCTGATTGGAGCGCTTGAGGCCGCAAAAACCTAGGATCGCACCATCTTCCTTGCGTTCGATGCACCAGAAGGTGTGGCCGTGATCGCGCTCGTAGGAAAGCAGGCGTCCCTGTGCGGCAAGGCGCTTGTCCTCGTCGCAAACGCCGCCTAGCCAGCGCATGACTTCGGGCGTGTTGGTCGCGCCCCAGAAAAGGTCCCAATCCTCGTCGCGCCAGTCGCGCAGGACCAGCCGCTCGGTCTCGTGCCGGAAGTTGCCCATCGCCGTCAGCCGTTCAGCAGGCGCGCAGCCACGGGCGCATGATAGGTGAGCACGCCGGAACAGCCGGCGCGCTTGAAGCCGAGAAGCTTTTCCATCAGCAGCGCATCACGATCGGCGACGCCTGCCGCAGCGCCCGCTTCGATCAGCGCATACTCGCCGCTGACCTGGTAGGCGAAGACCGGTACGCCAAAGCGTTCCTTGGCGCGCCAGATGATGTCGAGATAAGCGAGGCCCGGTTTGACCATGACGCTGTCTGCGCCCTCCGAAATGTCCATGGCGATTTCGCGCATGGCCTCGTCGCCATTGGCCGGGTCCATCTGGTAGCTTTTCTTGTCACCCTTGAGCAGTCCGCCAGACCCCACGGCGTCACGGAACGGGCCATAGAAGGCCGAGGCGTACTTCGCCGAATAGGCCATTATCTGGACGTTGGGATGATCATTCATCTCCAGCGCCATGCGGATGGCGCGGACGCGGCCATCCATCATGTCCGATGGGGCGATGATATCGGCGCCCGCATTGGCCTGGTTGACTGCCTGGTCGACCAGCACCGCAACCGTGTCGTCGTTTACGACGTATCCCCTATCGTCGAGCAAGCCGTCCTGACCGTGGCTGGTATAGGGGTCGAGCGCGACATCGGTCAGGATGCCGACATCGCTGCCACAGGCATCGCGAACCGCCTTGATTGCCCGGCACATGAGGTTGTCGGGATTGAGCGCCTCCGCCCCGTCGTCGCTGCGACGGTCCGGTTGGGTGTTCGGAAACAAGGCGACGCAGGGAATGCCCAGATCGAGCGCTTCCTTCGCACGCTTTGCGATGCCATCCACGGACCAGCGCGAAACCCCCGGCAGGCTTGCGATAGGCTCTTCGACGCCCGCGCCATCGGTCACGAACAGCGGCCAGATCAGGTCTGCCGGGGTGAGCAGCGTCTCGCGATGCATGGCGCGGCTCCAGGCCGTGGCACGGGTGCGGCGCAGGCGGGTCGCAGGATAGGATGCACTTGTCATGCGCACCGTCTGCCGGAAGGCGCGGCGCTGCGCAATCGCAGCAGATGCGTCAGCGCAGTTTCTTGGGCGTCTCGATGCGGTCGATCTCGCGTAGCGGTTCTTCTGCCACGACCTCGTTGGGTGTTGGCTGAAGATCGCCGAGTGCAGCTCCCGGTTCGACCTTCTTGAGGGTCGAAAGAGTTTCGCGGAAGCGCAGCAGCTCCGCGCCGCTCAGCTGTGCGCGGGTGACATACTTGACCGAAGCCGGATCGACCGCGCGGCCATTACGATACATCTCGTAGTGGAGATGCGCACCGGTGGATAGGCCAGTGGAGCCCACGTAGCCGATTACCTGCCCCCGGCGCACTGACTGGCCGCGATCCACTGCCATGCGACTCATATGGCAGTATCGTGTGTCGATTCCGCCTTCGTGGCGCAGCTTGACTGCATTGCCGCAGCCGCCAGCGCGACCGGCCGACAGCACGCGACCGTCGGTGACGGCGACGATGGGTGTGCCGTAGCTGGCCTTGTAGTCGAGGCCCGAGTGCATGCGGGTATAGCCGAGGATCGGGTGGCGTCGCATGCCGAACCGCGAAGAAGTGCGGCCCGGCACGGGGGCCATGAGTCCGCCACGCTGCTCGCCCACGCCGGAAGCCTCGTAGAACTGGCCGTCCTTGCCCCAGCGCATCAGCTGCACGCGCGACTTGTCGCCGCGATCGATGCCTGCATAGAGCAGCTGGCCCGCCTGACGCTCGCCAGTCGCTGCGCGACGATGGGCGATGATGAAATCGAAGGTGTCGCCCGCGCGGATATCGCGATCGAGATTGATCTGCTGGCTCAGCGTCTTGAGATAGCTCTGCACCGCACTCGCCGGAGCGCCTGCAGCGCGGGCGGAGCGATAGAGGCTGTCACCCACGGTTCCGCGAATGCGCAACGGGGTTTCGTCGACGCGGATCGGCTTCTTGATCAGCGAGAGATCGCCGCCTTCGTCGAGGCGTGCCACCGAAAGTTCGAGATCGAACCGGGCGCGGAAGGCGAGTTTCTCGAGCGGGCGCGGCTCGCCCGGCGAGGGGCGGCGGCCAAGGACGATGTCGACCTGCGTGCCGGGCTGGATTTCCGCCAGAGCGATGGCGCGGCTGACCATGTCGGTGACCGATTGGGTGTCCGAAGAGCCCATCCCGGCGCGACGGAGCATGGTTTCGAATCCGTCGCCGCGGGCCAGTGTGGCTACCAGCTCGATCCTCGGCCGTTCGGGTGCCTCGGCCAGCGGTGCGACGAGCGAAGTTGCGCCCATGTGGCGCCCGCTGTCGCCACCGAGGGCAAGCGGCATGATCATCTGGCTGCGGTATTCATCGCGCACGGCATCGTTGAGGTCGACTGCCGGTGCGGCCTCCAGCGGTTCGAAACTCGGCCAGAAGCTGAGCGCGAAGGCGGAAAGGCCGACCAGCGTGCCAAGGCCCCGGAACCAGCGCTTGCTGCCGATTTCCGCACCGAGATCGGGCGCCATGTCCAGCGTGCCGATACGCGACGACAGATTGTCGCGCAGTTCGGCCCATGAAAACCTGGGAATGCCGGGAGCGGCAACGATCTGGTCGTGCGCGAGCGCAACGGCCGGCCCGTTCAAGCCGCCGAGCGATGCCTGGGCATCTTTCTCGCTATCGTCCCCGTGGGACCAATACACGCCTGACCCTCCGTCCAAGGTCCAACCGGCGTGAACGGTAGGACCTGACCCTTGCGGATCTGTTGCCCGCATTTCCTGACGAAACAAAGTAAAGGTGCGATTAACATGCGTCCACCCGAGTCCGTATTGCGGTGAATCGAGGATGATCTGCGCCCGGTGGTTGCGATGCCCAACCGCCGCTGCCACTTAGGCTTGGTGCAGGACAGCGCGATCAAGGCGGTTCTCGGACCCACCAATACCGGCAAGACGCATCTGGCGATCGAACGCATGTGCGGCCATTCGAGCGGTTGCATGGGCTTCCCGCTGCGATTGCTGGCGCGTGAAGTCTATGACCGCGTCCGCGCAATCAAGGGCGACGCGCAGGTTGCCCTCATCACCGGCGAAGAACGGATCGAACCGAAGAATGCGCGCTACCTGTGTTGCACGGTCGAGGCGATGCCGCGGGACGGTGCGAACGCGGCCTTCGTCGCCCTGGACGAAGCGCAACTCGCCGCCGACCGCGAGCGTGGACACATCTTCACCGACCGCCTTCTGAATACGCGGGGTCGCGAAGAAACCATGCTGCTGGGCTCGGCAACCGTGGCGCCGCTGGTGCGCGAGCTGGTCCCCGAAGCCGAGATTTCCGATCGCCCTCGCTTTTCGACCCTCACCCACATCGGACCGCGCAAGCTCTCGCGCCTGCCTCCGCGGAGCGCGATCGTCGCCTTCAGCGCAGACCAGGTTTATGCGGTGGCGGAGATGCTGCGGCGCTTCCGCGGCGGCGCGGCCGTGGTCATGGGCGCGCTGAGTCCCGAGACCAGGAACAAGCAGGTCGCGCTCTTCCAGTCGGGCGAGGTCGATTACATCGTCGCCACCGATGCCATCGGCATGGGTCTCAACCTCGATGTGAACCACGTCGCCTTTGCCGGCCTCACGAAGTTCGACGGCGTGCGCCAGCGCCGCCTGCTGCCCGCAGAAATGGCGCAGATTGCCGGTCGTGCCGGCCGTCACCAGCGCGACGGAACCTTCGGCACCCTTGCCGGACAACGCGGCCCTGCCCCCGAATTCACCGAAGAAGAGATTTACGCGATCGAGGAACACCGCTTCGCGCCCCTGACCCATCTCTTCTGGCGCGAGCCCGAACCGCGCTACGACAATCTTGCGACCCTCATCGCCGATCTCGAGGCACCGCCCCTGGATCCCGTCCTTCGCCTGGCGCCGGAGGCAATTGATCTTGCGACGGTGAAGCGGCTTGCCGAAGAACCGGTCTCGGCAAACGTGCGTACTCCGGGGATGGTCAGGCGGTTCTGGGAAGCCTGCTCGCTGCCCGACTTCCGCCAGCGAGGCCCGGATGTCCACGCCCGCTTTGTCGCGCGTCTTTGGCAGGATCTTTCGGAAGGCTATCTCGGTGCGGATTACGTCGCTGCGCGCATCTCCGAACTCGACAACATGGCGGGCGACATCGATACGCTGCAGGGGCGGATCGCCGCGATTCGCAGCTGGGCCTACATCTGCCAGCGGCCCGACTGGGTGCTGGCGCGTGACGAAATGGCGTCGCGCTCGAGAGCGGTGGAGGCAAAACTGTCGGATGCGCTCCATGCGCGGCTGACCGAAAGATTCGTGAACCGGAGGACGGCAATCCTGATGAAGTCGCTGGGTGAAGACGCCGGCATGTTGCCTATCGAACTGGGTGAGGACGGCAGCGTGACCGTCGATGGCGAGCATCTCGGCAAGGTCGAGGGGTTCCGCTTCGTCGTCGATTCGGGTGCGCGGCACGAAGATCGCCGGATGCTGCTGGCCGCGGCGGAAAAGTCGCTCCCGCGCATTCTGGGCGAGCAGGCCAAGGCACTTGCGGCGTCCGATATGGCTGATGTCGAGATCGCACGCGGTGCCTTGCGTTGGAGAGGCGAGGAACTGGCCCGCCTGGAATTCCGCGACGGCACCGTGACGCCGATCCTGCAACCGACCCGCGAAGTCTCGGCGCTTCCGGAAGCGGCACGAACCACCTTGCTGGCAGCGCTGCAGGCCCTTGTTGCCGCGCGCCTTGCCCCCCTCGAAGCGCTGGAGAAGTTGCACGCCGCGGCGCGCGACCCGGAGGCCGGATCCCAGGCACGCGCGCTGTTGCTCAACATCATAGCCGGACACGGCTTCGTCTCTCGCGAACGCGCGGGCATCGAACATCTGCCCAAGGAAATGCGCCCCTTCCTGCGCAAGATCGGCGTGACATTCGGTGCCCTCGACATCTTCGCGCCAGCCCTGCTCAAGCCTGCGCCGCGCCAGCTGCTCGCCTCGCTCGGGATTGATCGCCGCCCCCTGCAGGACGGCATGTTGCCGGTCATTGCCGGCGGGAAGCGTCTGCCAAGTGGTTACCGTCCGGCGGGCGATCAGGCGATCCGGGTGGACCTGGCGGAGAAAATCCTGCGCGCGGCGCACGAGGTCCGCGCCAAGGCCCAGGCCAAGGATCGCCGCCGCAAGTTCGTTCTCGACCTCTCGCTTCCAATCTCGATCGGACTCGAGGAGAAAAACGCCGTCCGCCTGCTCGGCAGCGCGGGGTTCCGTGTACAGCATGCCCGCAAGCTCCCCGAAGGCGCTTTCGGCCCTGCGCGACCCGACCTTTGGGAATGGCGCCCCGCACGGCGCAAGCAGGAACGCCAGGCTCCCGCCGCACCCCGCGAGGGAAGCGCCTTTGCCGCCCTTGCCGATCTCATGCGGTAAGGGGCCCGGATGCGGATCGACCGCCTGCTCTGCCATTTGCGCTTCGTGCGAACGCGCAGCGCGGCGCAAAAGCTGGTCGAGCAGGGTTATATCCGCCGGAACGGAGAGCGTGTCGTGCGTGGCTCGCACGAAGTACGCGTGGGCGATGTACTGACGATTCCGCTGGGCAATCTGGTGCGCCTTGTCGAGATTCTCGAGCTTCCCGAACGTCGCGGACCGCCGCGTGAAGCACAGGCATGCTATCGGGAGCTTGACCCCAAAGGATAATCGGCCCTAGCAGCGGTTTTCAGGGAAACACTTCAAGGGACCAGACTACCCATGACCTATGTCGTCACCGACGCCTGCATCAAGTGCAAGTACACCGACTGCGTCGAGGTCTGCCCGGTCGACTGTTTCTACGAGGGCGAGAACATGCTCGTCATCAACCCCAGCGAGTGCATCGACTGCGGCGTGTGCGAGCCCGAGTGCCCGGCCGAAGCGATTCTCCCGGATACCGAGGACGGTCTCGAGAAGTGGCTCGAGCTCAACACGAAGTTCTCCGCCGAGTGGCCGAACATTACGCAGAGCAAGGAACCGCCGGCCGACGCCGACGAGCACAAGGGCGAAGAAGACAAGTACGACAAGTACTTCTCCGCCGAACCCGGCGAAGGCGACTGATCCCGCGCGCCGCCCGGCGCGATTCCATCCCCCGGAAGCCAGCATTCAATTGCGATTCGCAATTTTGTTGCGAGTGTGCTATATAATGCAACAACTGCACCGGTTTGCTCCCGGTCAGGTGTTAAGACTGAAAGGGCAGGCCACCCCGTAACGCCATCCAAGGAGTTCACCCGCGCACCCTGATACGGGGCGCGGCCCGACCTCTTCGTGACGCTGCGGCCCCCAACAGGACCTGCCCTGACGAAAGGATGGAATGCATGGCTAGCCAGGCGAATGCCTTCGATGTCGGCGATTATGTTGTTTATCCCAAGCACGGTGTCGGCCGTGTGATCGAGCTCCAGAGCGAGGAAATCGCCGGTATGCAGCTCGAACTCTATGTCCTGCGTTTCGAGAAGGAGCGCATGACGCTCCGCGTTCCGACCAACAAGGTCGAATCGATCGGCATGCGCAAGCTGTCGAGCGACAAGACGCTCAAGGAAGCGATGGAAACCCTCAAGGGCAAGCCCAAGGTGAAGCGCACCATGTGGTCGCGCCGCGCCCAGGAATACGAGGCCAAGATCAATTCGGGCGAAATCGTGCTGATTGCCGAGGTGACCCGCGACCTGTTCCGCCCCGACGACCAGCCGGAGCAGAGCTATTCGGAGCGCCAGATCTTCGAAGCGGCCTCGAGCCGACTCGCCCGCGAACTCGCGGCGATGGAGAAGACCGACGAGCCAACCGCACTCGAAAAGATCCTCGAGGTCCTGCGCGAACACGCGCCACAGTATTACGACAACACCGAAGACGCCTGATCGACAGGCGACATTCGGAACTCGACGAGGGGCCGCTCCGCAAGGGGCGGCCCCTTTCGCTTGCCTTGCCCTCGCTCTCTCACCGTATTATATCGGCAATACGGACAGTCGGAAACGAAGGGAAGAATTCCGCTATGATCCACAAGATACTCAAGGGCCTCGCGCCGCTGGCCGCTCTCGCAGGAGCGGCAATGGTTTCCGGTTGCGATGGCGTGAACATCCAGATCGGCGATAGCGACGCGGTCCCGCTGGCCGAACTCGACATGAGCGGTCCCGCGCCCAAGGAACTCGTGGTCGCCGGCCCGGACAAGGTTGTCGTGCGCGACGGCGACAAGCTCGACATCGACGTGTCCGGCGATGCCGACGCGGTCGACGCGCTGCGCTTCTCGATCGACGACGGTACGCTCGCCATCTCGCGCGAGAAGAACAGCTGGAAGGACAAGGGCTCGGCCACCGTCACCGTCACCCTGCCCGAGCTCAATGGCCTGGTGGTCGCCGGATCCGGCGACATCGACGTCGAGAAGATGACCAACAAGGCCGAAGTCACCATTGCCGGTTCGGGCCGCGCCAAGGTTGCCGATCTCACTGCCGAGAAATTCGACATGACCATCGCCGGATCGGGCGACTTCGAGGCAGCAGGCGCAGTCGACAATCTCGACATGACCATTGCCGGATCGGGCCGCGCCAGAATGGCCGGGCTGAAGGTCGAAAAGGCCGACATATCGGTTGCCGGATCGGGCGAGGCGGAATTCTCGTCCGATGGCAAGGTCGATGCCTCGATCGTGGGTTCGGGTCGCGTGACCGTCCTTGGTCGCGCAAACTGCACCGTGAGCGCGGTCGGCTCGGGCAAGCTCAATTGCAAGCCCGCCAAGAGCAGTGAGGAAGCTGCGCCTGCACCGGAAGCGCCCGAGGCGCCCAAGGCACCGAAGGCTCCCAAGCCCCCCAAGGGCTAAGTTCATCGAAGGCTAAACATTCAAGGGCTAGGCGAGGCGGCGAAAGGTATTCGCATGCGTCGCCTAGCCCTCCTGATTCTACCTCTTGCCAGCCTCGCCCTTCAGGGGTGCCTGGCCAAGACCGCTCTCGACGTCGCGACGGCGCCAGTGAGGATCGCGAGCAAGGGCGTGGACCTTGCGACCACCAGCCAGTCCGAAGCCGATGAGAAGCGGGGCCGCGAGATTCGGCGGCGCGAGGAGCGGCTCGGCAAGCTGCAGCGCCAATATGAAAGGCAATTAGACGATTGCCAGGAAGGCAATCGCGGCGCGTGCGACGACGCCACGCGTACTTATGCCGAAATGCAGCAGATCATCCCGACAATCCCGGTCGAACCGGAAGACTAGTCCGGCGGCGTTGCGGCGCGGCGCAGTCGGTCGTTGATCGCGATACCGATCCCGGTCTCGGGGACGGGCGCGACGGCGATCTGCTTCTTGTCCGACAGCGCTCCTTCGTGAAGGCAGGCATAGAGGCGGGACGCCGCTTCGGTGACATCGCCGCTCTCGGAAAGTGAGCAGTCCCCGCCGACATCTCCAAAACCGATCATAAAGTCGTCTGGCGCAACTTCCGTGGCGTTCAGGCGTACAGGCTTGCCCGGAGCATAATGGCTCGCGAGCTGACCGGGGGCCTCGATCCCCGTCCCGTTGCTGGATTCGCCAAAGTCGAGAGGTCCCGGCCGCAGAACTTCAATAGTCCCGTCCGCGCGCACCGCGACAATGGTCGATTCGACTCCCGCAAGGCAGGCGCCCGCCTCGATCAGCGCATCGATGCGCCCGTCCAGCGATACTCGGACATGCTCTGGAGTGGTCGGGCTGATGAACCCGCTCCGATTCGCAGACGGAGCGGCGATCGGAAGATCCAGTTCCGAAAGCAGCGCCTGCATGACCGGATGATCGGGCATGCGAAGTGCAACAGTATCGAGCCCTGCACTCACGGCAGCTGCGATTTGCGCTTCTGGCAGCCGGGGAAGCACAAGTGTCAGGGGCCCTGGCCAGTAGCGGTCCATCAAGGCACGGGCGGTTTGGTCGATGACTGCCAGTCGTGCTGCCTGTTCGACCGAGTGAACATGTACGATCAACGGATTGAAGCTCGGTCGCCCTTTCGCTTCGTAAATCCGCGCCACCGCCTCGTCACTGTCGGCGCGGGCGGCAAGGCCGTAGACCGTCTCGGTCGGCACGGCGACAAGCCCGCCGTCACGCAGGATTTGCGCCGCACGCGCGATTCCCTCCGCGTCCGCCAGTATCGTTTCCGTAGCGTATTTGCCGACCATGCCCGCGCGCTATATCTGCAGGGCGACAAAGCCAAGAGGAATGCCGACGTGCCCTACACCGCCGCCACCCAGGACCAGCTGCTCGCCATCCGCGTGAATGCCGGAATCGAGGAGCTTGCGCAGAGCGAGAAGTTTGCCGCCGCAGAGCCTGACATGGTCGAGGCAATCGTCGAAGGCATCGGCCAGTTCGCCGCCGGGGAATGGGCGCCGCTCAACCGGCAGGGTGATCTCGAAGGCGCCAAGCTCGAAAACGGCGTTGTCCGCCTGCCGGACGGATTTGCGCAAGGCTACCATGCCTATGTCGAGCAGGGCTGGAACGCGATTTCGGGGCCGACCGAGTTCGGGGGCCAGGGCCTGCCCTTCACGCTCTCGTGCAACGTGCTTGAAAACCTCGGAACGGCAAACATGGCGTTCAACCTGCTGCCGATGCTCAGCGTCGGCGCGATCGAGGCGCTGGAGCACCACGGATCCAAAGAGCTTCAGGACAAATACCTGCCGAAGCTCGTCAGCGGCGAATGGTCGGGAACGATGAACCTGACCGAGCCGCAAGCCGGCTCCGATGTCGGCGCGCTCCGTTCGACCGCAGTGCCGATCGAGGACGGCGAACATGCGGGCAAGTATCGGATCAAGGGTCAGAAAATCTACATCACCTGGGGCGAGCACGAGCTTTCGGGGAACATCATCCACCTCGTCCTCGCACGATTGCCCGATGCACCCGAGGGGACCCGCGGAATCTCGCTCTTCATCGTGCCCAAGTATCACGTGAAAGCTGACGGTTCGCTGGGCTCCAGGAACGACCTGCGCTGCGTCAGCATCGAGCACAAGCTCGGCATCAACGCCTCGCCCACATGCGTCATGAGCTATGGCGACAATGACGATTGCATCGGCGAACTGGTCGGCGCTCCCAACCGCGGCCTGGCGGCCATGTTCACGATGATGAACAATGCCCGCATCAATGTCGGCAACCAGGGCGTGCAGATCGGCGAGCGCGCGACGCAGCAAGCGCTGGAATACGCGCGCGACCGCGTCCAGTCGGCCCGGGCCGGTTCGCCTGATCGAGCTCCGGTGGCGATTATCGAGCATCCCGACGTGCGCCGCATGCTGCTGCGTATGAAGGCGCTTACCGAGGGCGCCCGCGCCCTGCTCTACTACACTGCAGGGCAGGTCGACCGCGGTACGCTGGGCAACGCCGAAGCGGCCGCTCGGGGCGAGGTTCTGACACCGCTGATCAAGGCATGGGGCACAGATGCCGGCATCGAGGTCGCAAGCCTCGGCGTGCAGATCCATGGCGGTATGGGCTTCATCGAAGAAACCGGCGCCGCCCAGCACTGGCGCGATTCGCGCATTGCGCCGATCTACGAAGGCACCAACGGTATCCAGGCGGCCGATCTCGTAACGCGCAAACTGGGCATGGAAGATGGCCAGGCCATGATGGCGCTGATTGCAGACATCGCCTCGGGGGCCGCGAAGGAACCGGCACTGCACGCCCTTGCCGGCGAATGCGCAACCATCGCCGAGTGGATGCGCAGTGAGGCGAGCCTCGACGACCGGCTTGCCGGCTCGGTGCCCTTCTGCACCATGCTGGCGGTAGCAACGGCCGGTTGGCAGTTGGCTCTGCAACTTCGCGCGATCGAAGCCGGAGCGGCGCCCGCGCTCGCCACCGCCAAAAAGGCCAGCGTGCGCTTCTTCCTCGACCGCATCGTGCCAGAGGCGATCGGCCTCAGGGCAGGCGCTATGGCTGGTGGTTCAGGCCTCTACGAGATCAGCACCGAACAGCTCCTCGGCTGAGAAGTCGCGCCGCGCGACTTACTCGGCCGTGACAGTGCGCGCGTAATCGTCCTTGCCGAAGGTCGCCTCCTGCCCGCGCAGCTCGCGCCGGGCAGGCAGGCGGTTTCCGCTCACGCGCGCGATCCCCTTCTGGGCCTCGGCGCCCGGCGCCACGACGCGCCAGATGATGCCCGCCGTATCGTCGCTGACCAGCAGCGCACCGTCTCCGGCCCATTCAACCCAGGTCGGGCGTCCGCGCGTCGTGCCGTCACCGGTCAGAAAGCCTGTCAGCACCGGTACCGGCTTGCCTGTTGGATTGCCGCGCTCGTCGAAGGCGACATAGACAACGTCGTAACCAGAAGGAGGCTTGCGGTTCCACGAGCCATGGCGGGCGATGAAAGCGCCACTGGCGAACTTGTCGCCCATTTTCGCGCCCTCCCGACTGAACACGAAGCCCAATGCCGCAACGTGCGGACCAAGGGCGTATTCGGGCTTTCGAACATAATTGATGAATGCCGGGATCGGATATTTGACCCGACGATCGAAATTGTCGCCCCAGTAAACCCACGGCCAGCCGTAGTGCGCCCCGACAGGGACATTGGTCAGGTAGTCGGGCACCAGGTCGCTGCCGAGCATGTCGCGTTCATTGACCGTGGTCCACAACTCGCCCGACCAGGGACTGAAATCGAGGCCGTTGGCATTGCGGAGTCCTGCGCCGAAGATGCGCTGCCTGCCGGTTGCCGTGTCGATTTCCCAGATGAGGGCGCGGCCCTCCTCGGCTTCCATGCCCTTGTCGGCAATGTTCGTGTCCGAGCCGACTGCTGCGTAGAGTTTCGAGCCATCTTCGTTGATGGCGAGGTTGCGCATCCAGTGACCGCCGCCGCTCGCGAGGTCGATGACCTTGCGCGCAGGCCCAGAGACTTTCGCGTCACCGAGCTTGTAAGGATAGGCCATCACGGCGTCATTGTTGGCCACGTAGAGCGTGTCATTGGCCCATGCGAGACCCGAAGGCGAATTAAGGCCTTCGAGGAGCACCTGCCTCACCTCTGCGCTCCCATTGCCGTCCGCATCGCGAAGCAGGACGACCTTGTTGGGCGACTTTCCGGTGGCGCCTGCGCGACTCATCAGCAGGTCGGCGATCCAGGCTTGCAAACCTCCGCCCTTGCTCTCGGGAGCACGGGTGAGGGACACGAGAATGTCGCCATTAGGAAGTGCCTGCAGCGTGCGCGGATGCTCGAGGCCATCGGCGAAGCGCGTAACGGCCAAGCCTTCGGCGGCCGCGGGAACTTCGTCGGCCTTCCAGCCGACCGGCTCGGCGATGGCCACGGTCGGAAACGTCTCGGCCGCGGGCTCCTCGAGCTTGGGGTCTGCGCCGACGACCTCGTCCCACGGGACAGTCGCGGTATCGCCTCGCGAAATGAACCAGAACGCCACCGCCAGGACCAGCAGCAGGACGAGAAGGGCGATGCCCAGCTTCTTGAGAATGCTCATGCCTTGCGGGATAGGCGAGCACGCTTTTCACGGCAATGACGATTGCCACTTGCCCGTGGGGCCCTGCACACTAGATCACCGCCATGTTCGATTTTCGCCCTGCGGACGACTGTCCCAAGCCCGAAGCCTATCGCCAGCTCGTCGATGCGGCGGACGCTTTGACGTCGGGAGAGCGCGACGCCGTGGCAAACATGGCCAACATCGCCGCGCTGCTGTGGGACTTCCTGCCTGACCTCAACTGGGCGGGCTTCTACCGGGTAGTCGAGGGCGAACTGGTTCTCGGGCCCTTCATCGGGCGTCCTGCTTGCATCCGCATCGCGATGGGCTCTGGTGTGTGCGGCGCAGCGGCAGCAACTGGAGAGTCCCAGCTGGTCGAGGACGTCCACGCATTCCCCGGGCACATCGCCTGCGACGCCGTGACCAATTCCGAACTGGTCGTCCCTGTCCTGCGCGACGGGAAGGTCACGGCCGTGATCGACCTCGACAGCCCCATTCCGGCTCGTTTCGATCTCGAGGACCAAGCCGGGATCGAACGTCTTGCGTCCGTCATCGCAACCCGCATTTAGTCTCGTTTTCCCGAATTGGCACACGGAAGGCGCCGCTTTTGGCGCAACTTCCCACGCGTGTTAGAAATGCGGAAACCATGATCAGCCCGCTCCTCGCCCGGAGTCGCGGCAGGGAGAACTGAATGTCTGCGCTGCGCACCCTTGCCCTGTGTTCCGCCCCGATCGCGCTAGCTGGAGGCGCTGCCTCCGCGCAGGAGGCCATCTCGTATGAGACCGGAGAGTACACCTACGCACAGGAAGGCCAGCCGAACGCCGACCCGGCACCTGTGGTATTCCGCGAGCGGGAGGTGATCCAGTCGATTCCTTCCATTGATCCGGACGAGGAATTGGAGGTCGTCGCGGTCGATTCCACTCCCGAGCCCAACGTGGTGAATCCTGTTGGCCATACGGCACCGAGGATACTCTACGCCTATCCGGCGGTTTACGCGCAGCCGCCTGCGCCGGGGAGCGCGTCTCGCGTGATCTACCGCGAAGGAGATCCGCGAGCTTCTCGGACATATTCCTACGTTTACGAGGGTTCGGCTCCCATGGTGCCCCCGGGCGGGCGGATCGTCCATTTCGACAGTGACGCCTGGCTTGCCGAATGTCGCCGCCGCATCGCCCCGGTCACCTACTACGAAGAGGACGGCAATGGCGAAGTGGCGGGCGCACTGATCGGCGCTGCTGCAGGGGGCCTTATCGGGAATCGGGTCGCCGGGCACGGTCATCGTGCGACCGGCACGCTCCTTGGCGCAGGGATTGGAGCGCTTGCAGGCGCTGCAATCGGCGACGCGGTCGACGATCGCACAGTCGCCGGCGAGGGCGAGGATCGATCGGGGCAGTGCGAAGCCTATCTTGACGGTTACATGGAGAGTGCCCGCACCGGGGGCTTCCACGGCCATACCTCCGCCTCCGGTGAATACATGCTTGTCCCGGTCACCGTCATGGTGCCCCAGCGTGCCATCTACGCTGACGGCACCCCGTTCGAGCGATAGGCCGAAGTTGCGCCACGCAACTTCATGCCGAGCAACATATTGATATTTATATCAAATATCGCCGCCGGTCAGGCGTTGACAGATGAGGTCAAGCTGGTCGAGGGTGCGATAGCGAATGGTGACCGTGCCCGTGTTGGGCGAATCCTCGGTTTTGATGCGGACCTGCATCCCGAGGAACTCCTCGAGGTGGCCCTGCACAGCCGAGATATCAGCATCGTTCTCGCCTGATCGCGAGGGAGCCGGTTTGCGGGGTGCCACAGGCTCCCTGCCGACCGCCCGCGCCAGCTTTTCGATCTCCCGCACCGACAGTTTCTGTTCGACGGCGCGACGGGCGAGCGATGAGGCTTCCTCGTTCCCGATCAGCGCGCGCGCGTGCCCCATGGACAATGCGCCATCTGCAAGCAGGGCAAGCACGTCGTCCGGCAGGGCGAGAAGGCGCTGGAAGTTCGCCACATGGCTGCGCGACTTGTCGACAAGCTTGGCGATCTCCGCCTGGGTCATGCCCTCATCATCGGCAAGCTTTTGATAAGCCCGCGCTTCTTCGAGCGGATTGAGGTCTTCGCGCTGGAGGTTCTCGATCAGCGCCAGGGCCATGACCTCGCGCTGGTCGAGGTCACGCACGACAGCCGGGATCTCGTGCAGGCGCGCCCGCTGTGCCGCGCGCCAGCGACGCTCGCCGGCTACCAGCTGGTAGCGACCAGCACCCATGGGGCGGACAATAATGGGCTGGATGACGCCCCGAGCCGCGATCGAGGAGGCCAGTTCGTCCAAGGCTTCCTCGCGGAAATGCGTGCGCGGCTGACCTGGGAGCGGCGAAATGTCGGCCACCGGGATGGACGCAAGGCCAGTGGTGACAATCTTCGGACCACTCGCTGCAGATAGGGACTGGCCGACCTCGGTTGCGTCCTGGCGAACCAGCGGCTCCTCGCGACGTGTCTCGCCAAGGAGCGCACCCAGGCCCTTGCCGAGCTTCTTCTTGCGATCGATCATTCGTGCGGGACTCGTTGCGTCGCTCATGCGGCCTTCCTCTTTTCTGACAACCTGCCGATCAATTCGCGCGCGAGTCCGATGTAGGCACGGCTACCAGGGCAATTGTGATCATAGACGAGCGCCGGCATCCCATGGCTCGGCGCTTCGGAAAGACGCACATTTCGCGGAATGACGTTCTCGAACACGAGGTTGCCCAGGCAATCGCGCACATCGTCGGCCACCTGGTCGGTGAGGCGGTTGCGCCGGTCGAACATCGTCAGGACTACGCCGACGATACCCAGATTTGCGTTGAATCCCTGCTGGATACGCTCGACGGTCTGGAGGAGCTGGCTCAGGCCCTCGAGGGCGAAGAATTCGCACTGCAGCGGCACCAACAGCGTATCGGCAGCGCATAGGGCATTGAGTGTCAGCAGCCCGAGTGAAGGTGGGCAGTCGATGAAACATACATCGTAGCCGGCGAAACCATCCTTGCCTTGTTGCGCAAGAGCCGAGGTGAGACGCGAGGTGCGGTCATCAACCGAAACAAGCTCGACCTCGGCACCGGAAAGGTCCTGCGTGGCCGTAACGATATCCAATCCGGGAATATCAGTGGGTTGGACACATTCGGCGAGCGTCGCCTGGTCGAGGAGCAAGTCGTAGCTGGTGTTCACCCGTGCAGCAGCTTCGATACCCAGTCCCGTCGACGCATTACCCTGAGGATCGAGGTCGATCAGGAGTGTTTTCCACCCCGTCGCCGCCATTGCTGTCGCAATATTGATGGCCGTGGTGGTCTTGCCCACCCCACCCTTCTGATTCGCGATCGCAACGGTGATCATGACTTTTCGCTCCATTTGCCCGTTCCGACCACGATTCCGGCCTCGTTGTCGGTGAGCGATTGTTCCACGTGAAACATCTTGCGCCCGAATTTTGATAGCGCAGCCACTTCTTGGGCCGCGGACCGCCCTTTCGGCAACACCCAGCGGGTGCGACTTGTGGAGAAGCGTGCGGATAATGCGAGCAATCGATCCAGGGGAGCAAACGCGCGGGCTGTGATGACGCCCGCCTCGAATGTCTCGACCTGTTCGAGCCGCGCTCCCTCGATTCGACAGTTGTCCAACTGCATCTTGGACTTCATGCGCTCTAGCCAATCGATCCGGCGCTTGCGGGATTCTACAAGAATTACAGGTATTTCCGGCCTCAGTGCCGCGATTACCAGCCCCGGGAAACCGGCGCCACTTCCCAAGTCCATCCACGGCCGCGTTGAGCGCTCGGCATGGCCGATGAGTTGGGCGGAATCGGCAATGTGACGCTGCCAGACACACTCGAGCGAATTTTTCGCAACGAGGTTTTGCAGCACGTTCTCCTGCCGAAGTTCGTCCTCGAGCATCTGCAAAGGTTCGAGCGATTCTTTTCCGCCGATCTCCGCCACGTAGGCACGAGCGGATTCCTCGTCTCGGATCCTCACGACGCCGTGACCTGTCCGCGGCGGACGTGTATCAAAACGGCGGCCAATGCGGCGGGAGTAATGCCCTGCACTCGGGAGGCAGCGGCGATCGTCCCGGGGCGAGCTCTCGACAGCTTCTCGACCATTTCGTTAGAAAGGCCCGGAACCGATGAATAGGAAAAGTCGGAAGGAAGCCGCAGAAGTTCGCTGGCACGGAGTTCCGCCAACTCTGACTCCTGCCTCGCGAGGTAGGGTGCGTAGAAGGCGTCCTCAGCCAATTCGACCGTAAGCGCATCAAGCGGATCGAGCCCCGCAAGAACGCTCGCGATTTGTCCCACGTCGACATGGCCCCCGGAAAGCCATTCCCTCGCCGGCCGCTCACCCGCATCGCGTTTCACGTGAAACCCTGCGTCGATAAGCTCGCGGGCGTGTATCGGTGCACTAAGAAGCGCTTCGAGTTCATCGCGGCGCGCCGCCCGCTCGGTGAACCAGGCCTTCCTCTCCGCACCCGCCAATCCGGCATCGATCGCCGCTTGGGTAAGGCGGGTGTCGGCATTGCTGGCCCGCAATCGCAGGCGATACTCCGCGCGTGAAGTCAGCATTCGATAAGGCTCGGTGATCCCCTGTAGAGTCAAATCGTCCAGCATGACTGCAATATAGGAATTGGCGCGATCAAGAATCGGCGCCTCCTTGCCGATTACAGACGCCGCTGCCTGCATCCCAGCGACGAGTCCCTGCGCCGCCGCCTCTTCATAGCCAGTGGTGCCATTGATCTGTCCGGCACAGTACAGGCCCGGGACCGCATGAAGCTCGAGTGTCGCTTTCAGCGCTCGTGGATCGATATGATCGTATTCCACCGCATATCCAGGGACGACCATCTCGACCTGCTCCAGACCCCTCATCGCCCGAAGCATGCCGAGTTGTACGTCGACCGGCAGCGAGGTGGAAATTCCGTTGGGATAGACCAGATGCGTGTCAAGTCCCTCGGGCTCGAGGAAAACCTGGTGGCCGTCGCGATCCCCGAACCGATGGATCTTGTCTTCGATCGAGGGGCAATACCGCGGCCCCGCCGCCCCGATTGCGCCAGAGAAAAGAGGAGAACGGTCGAGATTGGCGCGAATGATGTCATGCGCCCGCTGGTTGGTGCGGGTGATCGCGCAGAAGACCTGCGGGTTATCCCTCCGCACGGTGAGGGAGGACATCGTCCAATTCCCATCGTCGGAAGGCTGCTCGTCGAGACCTGCCCAATCAATGGTCCTCCCATCCAGGCGGGGAGGCGTGCCCGTCTTCAGGCGACCCATGGGCAGGTCTGCGCCGCGCAATTGCCCGGCAAGACGATGTGCGGCATTTTCGCCGATGCGCCCGCCCTCGAAACGCTCTTCCCCGCGGAACAGTACGCCTCCAAGGAAGGTGCCCGTGCACAGGACGACCGCTCGCGAAGTGAGGCGAGTTCCGTCGGCAAGTTCCAGACCGTTAACGCGATCGCCCGCGAAGACCATTGCCGCAGCTTCCCCCTCGATGATCGAAAGGTTACTTTGTCGCGCCACCTGGGCCTGCACCGAAGCCTTGAACAGTCTGCGGTCCGCCTGCACCCTTGGGCCCCAGACCGCACTGCCCTTCGATTGGTTGAGCATGCGGTAATGGATCGCTCCGGCATCGGCTGCACGAGCGATGATCCCGTCGAGCGCGTCGACCTCGCGAACGAGGTGTCCCTTGCCAAGCCCACCGATTGCCGGGTTGCAGCTCATCGCGCCTATTGCCGACGCGTCGAAAGTCACAAGCGCGGTACTCGCACCCATCCTGGCCGCAGCACAGGCAGCCTCGACCCCGGCATGTCCGCCGCCGACTATGATCACGTCGAATTCGTGCATGGACGGGCGATTACCTCCGTCGCAAGCCGAGGTCAAAAGCGATGTGTTCCACGTGGAACATCACTTGCCGATGCAGAACCGGCCGAAGAGCACATCGAGCATCTCCTCGGTCGAGTTCCTCCCGGTGATTTCATCGAACGAGACGCGTGCGCGACGCAGGTTCTCTGCCGCGATCAACCAGTCACCTTGCCCCCGACACGCCAGGAGCGCTTCGCACGCCTCCCGAACAATCAACTTCTGTCGCCGGGTTAGGGTTATCCGATCAGGCGGAGGTAGGCTCCGCTTTGCCCGTGCGATGATCTCCGCAACCAGAGCGTCCACGCCCTCACCGGTAAGAGCAGAGACCCTGAAACCCGAGCTGGCCGCAGCGGTGTCGGCGAGATCTATCTTGGGCCAAACCTGGATCGCCCCTTCGGGCCTGTCTTCATCACCACCCAGCCAAAGCACGATTTCGGCCCGGCGCAACTGATCGTGTGCCCGCTCAATACCGATGGCCTCGATCTCCCCGACATCTTCGGCACGCAAACCTGCCGTATCGACAAAGACTAGGGGCACACTACCAAGAGCGACTGCCCTCTCGATCACATCACGCGTGGTGCCTGCCTCGGCCGATACAATCGCGGCTCCATCCTCAATTATAGCATTGAAAAGAGACGATTTTCCAGCATTCGGCGGCCCACCGAAGACGACCCGGACACCCTCGCGCAAGCGGTCGGCGGATGGTCGCTCCAGAACCCGCTCGATGTCGCGCCGCAATTCCTCCAACCCGGCAGCAAATGACGGGGGCAGATCGCCCACATCGTCCTCGTCCGAGAAATCGATGACGGCTTCGAGTTGGGCCGAAAGCTGAAGCACCCTGTCGCGCCAACCCTCCACTCGCCGGGACAACTCGCCTCCCGCAGCGTGAAGCGCGCCGCGACGCTGCCATTCGGTCTCTGCGGAAAGGAGGTCAGCCAGCCCCTCTGCCTCGGCAAGGTCGATCCGGCCGTTGGCCAAGGCACGTCGGGTGAATTCGCCCGGATTGGCCTCGCGAAGTCCGGTGAGCTGTCCCAGCGTGTCGAGAACAGCGGCCACAACCGCCCTGCCCCCGTGACAATGAAGCTCGGCCAGATCCTCGCCTGTGGCAGTGCCGGGGCCGGGGATCCACAGGACAAGGGCTTCGTCGAGGATATCCCCCTGCCGATCGACCAGTCTGCGCAGTACCGGCCGTCGCGCAGGCATCTCGCCACAGCCGAGAATGTCGAGCGCGCCGCGTGCACCCGTGCCACTGATACGAATGACCGCGATCCCGGCCGGCGGCGCGCCGCTCGACAGGGCGAAGATGGTGTCAGTCATCGGCTAGTCGGAAGATTCTCAGTCCTCGTCAGACTTTTTCTTGTCCGACTGGCTGCGCGCCGCATTGGCGCCTTCCATGAAGCTCTGGAAAAGCTTGAAGCCTGCTTGGCCCATAGGTGCGAGCTGCTTGGCGTATTCCTGCAGCTGATCAGTGTTGGTAACACCCTTCATCGCTTTGGACATCATATCGACGTAGATGTCGTTGGCCTTGCCCACGTCGGGAAGCCCCATGAAGCTGCGTGCCTCTTCGGGCGTGCAGTCGATTTCGATATGGACCTTCATGCAGCTTCCTCCGTTGTGACCCTGTGCGCCATGTCTGCACCCTATCTGGGTTTGCCAAGCATTCGCTGCAAGCGCTAGGCCGCATGAAGACCAATTGCGAGGGAGAACCGCGCCGATGACCGAAACAGCCCAGATCGCCACCCTGAGCGGCAATGACCACTTCACCGCTTATGTCGCGCGCCCCGCAGGCACGCCGCGCGCTGCGATCATCGTGATCCAGGAAATCTTCGGCGTGAATGCGGGCATCCGCCGCAAGTGCGACCGACTAGCCGAGGATGGCTATCTCGCCGTGGCGCCGGACCTGTTCTGGCGGCTGCAGCCCGGCATCGAGCTGGATCCGGACGTCGAGCCCGAATTCAAGCAGGCGCTCGACTGGATGGGCAAGTTCAACCAGGACCAGGGCATCCGCGATATCGAGGCGACGATCCATCATATCCGCCGAGAAGAAGGCGTCGCGAAGATTGGTTGCGTCGGATACTGCCTCGGTGGCCGGCTGGCCTACATGACTGCGGCGCGCACCGACGTGAATGCCTCCGTCGGCTATTACGGTGTCGGCATCGACGGACTGCTGGGCGAGAAACACGCGATCGCACACCCGGTCATGCTCCATATCCCGACCGAGGACGGCTTCGTCGATAAGGCGACGCAACAGGCGATGCACGAGGGCTTGGACGATCACCCCAAGGTCACGCTCCACGACTACGAAGGGCTCGACCACGGCTTTGCCACCGAGTTCGGCAAGCGCCGCAGCGAGGATGCCGCGAACCTTGCCGACAGCCGCACCAGCGCCTTCTTCGCCGAGCACCTTGCCTGATGCGCAATCGCGCGCAAATGCGCGAATCGTCCGAGCTGTTCATGCGCTTCGGACCGACGCTGGTTGTGGTGCTGCTCGCCGCGATCTGTGCGCTGGTGGAGAACCTGCGCTGGGGCCTGGTGGTCACCCTCCCGCTGCTGGCGCTGGCGATCTACGACTTCTTCCAGCGGCGCCATACGCTGTGGCGCAACTATCCTCTGCTCGCGCACATCCGCTGGATCATGGAGGACCTGCGTCCCTATGCCCGGGCCTATTTCGTAGAGGGCGACCTGGAAGGCCGCCCGTTCAACCACGACGAGCGCGCGCTGGTCTACGCGCGGGCCAAGGGCGAGCTCGATTCGCATCCCTTCGGCACCGAGCTCGACGTCTATTCGGACGAGTACGAATGGCTGGGCCATTCGATCGTGCCCAAGGAGGATGCCCCAAAGGAATGGCGCGTCACCGTCGGCACAGACCAGTGTGCCAAGCCCTACTCCTCCTCGCTCCTGAATATCTCCGCGATGAGCTTCGGTTCGCTGTCGGCGAACGCGATCATGGCGCTGAACAAGGGCGCCGCACTTGGCGGGTTCTACCATGACACAGGCGAAGGTGGCCTTTCGCGCTACCATCGCTCGCACGTGGGTGATCTCGTGTGGGAGATCGGCAGCGGCTATTTCGGTTGCCGCACCAAGGACGGCGCATTCGACCCCGGCATGTTCGCAGAGACTGCCAGCGAAGAGCAGGTCCGCATGGTCGAGATCAAGCTCAGCCAGGGGGCCAAGCCGGGCCATGGCGGGGTCCTGCCAGCGGCCAAGGTCACTGCTGAAATCGCCGAGGCACGCGGCGTATCCGAAGGTGAAGCCTGCGTTTCGCCTGCCGCGCACTCGAGCTTCTCCACCCCGGTTGAATTGCTCGAATGGGCTGCCAGCCTGCGCGAGCTTTCCGGTGGCAAGCCCGTCGGCATCAAGCTGTGCGTCGGCCAGCCGCACGAAGTCTTCGCCCTGATGAAGGCGATGCTCGAGACCGGCATCAGGCTCGACTACATCGTCGTCGATGGGGCTGAAGGTGGGACCGGTGCAGCGCCGGTCGAATTCTCCAACCGTCTCGGCATGCCCCTGCGCGAAGGACTAATCCTGGTGCGCAACGCGCTCGTCGGCACGGGGCTCAAGAAGGAGATCAAGCTTGGTGCCGCAGGCAAGGTCCATTCGGGCGCCGGTCTCGCAATGAATCTCGGGCTGGGTGCCGACTGGTGCAATTCGGCCCGCGCCTTCATGTTCGCGCTGGGCTGCGTGCAGTCGATGAAATGCCATACCGATGCCTGCCCGACCGGCGTGGCGACACAGGATGCAACCCGCCAGCGCGGCCTCGTGGTCGAGGACAAGGGCGAGCGTGTCGCCCGTTTCCAGCGCCAGACTCTCGCATCGCTGAGGGAAATGGTCGTCGCCATGGGGCTCGAGAACCCGTGGCAAATCGCGCCGTGCCATATTTCCGAGCGACTCAATTCGGCCAAGTCGGACCGGATCGACAATATCTACGGCTTCCTCAAGGAGAACCAGTTGCTCGACGATCCGGGTTCGACGCAATATGCCGAGGATTGGGAAAAGGCCCAGGCACACACATTCGGGGAGGCGACATGTCGGCCAAGGTAGGATTGAAGCGCTGGCACGAGGTTATCGAGGGCGGCAGTTCGCCCGAGGCACTCTCGGCCATCATCCGCGAAGACGCAGTATTCCACTCACCCGTGGTGCACACGCCGCAGGTAGGTCGACCAATTGTGGTGGCCTATCTCTCGGCTGCAGGACAGACGCTTGGCAACGAGAGCTTCGAATACGTCCGCGAGCTGGTCGATGGCGAGAACGCCATGATCGAGTTCCAGACCACGATGGACGGCATCCACGTCAATGGTATCGACCTCATCCGCTTCGACGAGGACGGCAATATCGTCGATTTCAAGGTCATGGTCAGGCCGTTGAAGGCGGTGAACAAGGTCTGGGAAAAGATGGCCGCTCAGCTGGAACGCCAGAAGGCCTCATAAACGCCCGAGAACGAACTCTGCGCGCTCTGCGGGGGTGGCGAAGGGCAAGATGACCAGATCGTAGCCATAGTGCCTCCAGGCGCGTTCTACGGCATCATCGCTGGCAAGGGCAGCATCCCAGTCCTGGATGCGCTCGTCATCGGGCGTGTAGATCTCGCGCCAGGGCCTGGCATGGAACACGGGCCCATCGAAACGAAGGTCACGACAGGCACGATCGATTTCGGCCGGAACCTCGAGGCCTTCCAGCCAGAGGAAGCCGACGATATCCGCGAAACCGCGGTCGAAGATTGAGGGCGATGCGTCGGCCGCCCGCCATTCCGACATCTGCTCGATGAACATGGCATCGGCGAAGCCGCGCGGGTCGCGCTCGCGCAGTTCCATGCCGCCCTCCCCCTGAAGGATGCGGCGGGCAACCTCGCGCACGACGGGGACGCCGCGCTGTGCGAGTTCGTCGAGCAAAGTGGACTTGCCCGCGCCGGGAGCGCCGGTGACAGCCACTCTCCGGATCGCGGGCATGCGCGCCGAACCCTTACTGGTTCATCGTCGCGAAGAAGTCCTCGTTGGTCTTCGAATCCTTCATCTTGTCGAGGAGGAATTCCATCGCGTCGACCGTGCCCATCTGCATGAGGATGCGGCGCAGGACCCACATCTTGGAAAGCTTGTCCTTCTCGACCAGCAGCTCCTCCTTGCGGGTGCCGCTCTTGCCCACGTCGAGCGCGGGGAAGATGCGCTTGTCGGCAACCTTGCGATCGAGCACGATTTCCGAGTTACCAGTGCCCTTGAATTCTTCGAAGATGACCTCGTCCATGCGGCTGCCGGTATCGATCAGCGCGGTGGCGATGATCGACAGCGAACCGCCTTCCTCGATGTTGCGCGCGGCGCCGAAGAAGCGCTTGGGGCGCTGCAGGGCGTTGGCGTCGACACCGCCGGTGAGAACCTTGCCCGAGCTCGGCACGACAGTGTTGTAGGCGCGGCCGAGACGCGTGATCGAGTCGAGCAGGATGACGACATCGCGCTTGTGCTCGACGAGACGCTTGGCCTTCTCGATCACCATTTCGGCGACCTGGACGTGGCGGTTGGCAGGCTCGTCGAAGGTCGAGGAGATGACCTCGCCCTTCACGCTGCGCTGCATGTCGGTGACTTCCTCGGGACGCTCGTCGACGAGCAGGACCAGCAGGAAGACTTCCGGGTGGTTGTCGGTGATCGCCTTGGCGATGTTCTGCAGCAGCACGGTCTTACCCGTGCGTGGCGGGGCGACGATCAGCGCGCGCTGGCCTTTGCCCTGCGGCGAGATGATGTCGATCACGCGGGCCGACTTGTCCTTCACCGTCGGATCGAAGGTGTCGAGCGTCAGCTTTTCTTCCGGATAGAGCGGCGTGAGGTTGTCGAAATTGGTCCGGTGGCGGACCGCGTCGGGATCGTCGAAATTGACCGAGGCAAGGCTGGTCAGCGCGAAGTAGCGCTCGCCTTCCTTGGGAGCGCGGATCTCGCCCTCGACCGTGTCGCCGGTGCGCAGGCCCCATTTGCGGACCTGGTTGGGCGAGACATAGATGTCGTCGGGGCCGGCGAGGTAGTTCGCCTCGGGGCTGCGCAGGAAGCCGAAGCCGTCCTGGAGCACCTCGATGGTGCCGATGCCCATGATCTTTTCTTCGTATTCCTCGTCCTCGGCGAGTTCGCGCAGGATGCAGAACATCAGGTCCTGGCGGCGCATGGTCGAGGCGCCCTCGACACCGAGTTCTTCGGCCATCGACACCAGCTCGGCGGGGGTTTTTGCTTTTAGGTCTTTGAGATGCATTTGTTTTCTCGAGAGTATTCTGTTGGGATGGCCGGCAGGTCGATATGGGCTTGGAGAAAGCGGACCCGGCCCCGTCTTGGATGCGGGACCTATAGCCGGTCGGTGGAGATGCAATTACGGGCGCGCCGCAAATGCGTCAATTCATAAAGCGATAGGCGGATGCGTCAGAAGGGTTTGACGACGACCAGCACCACGATGAGCGCGAGTGCGATGCCGGGAAACTCACCCCACATGCGCAACTGCTTCTCGCTCAGCGGTCGCTCGCCCGCGACCATGGCCTTGGACTTGGCGACCATGAAGCCGTGAAAGCCGGTCAGGGCAACGACCACCAGCAGCTTGGCGTGGAACCAACCCTGGTCCCAGGCACCGATGGACGAGGCCAGCGCAAGGCCGAGAACCCACACCACGACGAGGCTCGGCGTCAGGATGATCTTGCGCAGGAGGCCCATGCGCTTGCCCCACAACGCCGCTTCTTCCGATCCCGGCGCAGTGCCGTGAAGATAGATCATCTGCCGGGGGAGCATGAACAGTCCCGCCATCCAGAACACCATGAAGATGATGTGTCCGGCCTTGAGCCAGAGGTAGGTCATGGCAAGCACGTCCTGCATCGCGAAGCTATGTAGGTATTGCGCACGAGTGCGTCACCCCTCGAAACCGCGGACAGTCGAAATCAGCCGCTCGACGTGTTCGATGGGCGTGCGCCGGTCGATGCCGTGACCGAGGTTGAAGACATGCGGCCGGCCGGCAAAGGCACGCAGGATCGTCGCCACGCGCTTTTCGAGCTCGGGGCTTCCTGAAAGCAGCAGCAACGGATCGAGATTGCCCTGTACCGGCATGTCCGCAGGCAGTTCGCGGGCAACCCAGTCCGGATCGAGCGTCTCGTCCACCCCCACGGCATGCACCCCGGTGTCGCGCGCATAGGCGGGTAGCTTCTCGCCCGAGCCCTTTGGAAAGCCGATGACCGGAGTATCCGGGTGGCGCTCGCGCAGTGCCGCTACGATGGCAGCATTGGGTGCGATGACCCAGCGTTCGAACTGATCGGGAGCCAGGCTGCCGGCCCAACTGTCGAACAGTTGCACCGCTTCCGCACCGGCTTCGATCTGGCCGGAGAGATAGGTGATGGTCTGCTCGACGATGGCGTCGATGATCGCTTTAAAGGCGCCGGGATCGCGATAGGCCATGGCTCGCGCGTCGTGTTGGTCGCGGCTGCCCTCGCCCGCCACCATATAGGTAGCGACGGTCCAGGGGCTGCCCGCAAAGCCAAGCATAGTTACGCCTTCGGGCAGACGTTGGCGGCACAGGCGGACCGTCTGGTAGATCGGCTCGTAGCGCTTGGTCGCCGAACACAGCGTTTCGAGCGCTTCATCGACAAGCTTGGGAGCAAGCTTGGGCCCCTCGCCCGCCTCGAACCACAGGTCCTGGCCCATCGCATGCGGCACGATCAGGATGTCGGAAAACAGGATCGCCCCGTCAAAGCCGAAGCGGTCGATCGGCTGCAACGTGATCTCGCACGCCGCCTCACTGTCGTAAGCCATCTCAAGGAATCCGCCCTTCTGCTCCCTCAGGGCACGGTATTCGGGGAGGTAACGCCCGGCCTGGCGCATGAGCCACATGGGCACCCGCGAGGAGCGCTTTCCGTTCAGCGTATCGAGAAGGAGACCGGGCATACGGGAAGAGTCCAATCCAATATATTTATTTAGATAAGAGTTGATGGAGTCTGTTGGCCCTGTGGATTTCAGGGATAACCAGCCCCTGCCCGAATTCTCCCGCAAAGCAAAGGGTCGAGCGGATATGCGACTCGCGGCTTGGCTTGAGTCGAGTCAAACTTATCCCTGTTGTCCCCAGCCTGTCCAAAACCCGGCCGACCTGTGCGGGAATCGCCTGCTGAAAGACTCGTTGTGGGGAGGGAAGTTCCTCCCGAACTTGTCGGCAGGCCTATCCCGTGGTTTATGCCGGTGCTTCTCCACAGGGTGCCGGAGCCTCTTATTTCCAACCGCGTCCATCTCCACCTGTTGTCAGACTCCACCGGCGAAACGCTC
This sequence comes from Qipengyuania soli, assembly GCF_015529805.1. Lineage (NCBI taxonomy): Bacteria > Pseudomonadati > Pseudomonadota > Alphaproteobacteria > Sphingomonadales > Erythrobacteraceae > Qipengyuania > Qipengyuania soli. The sequence goes on from NZ_CP064654.1 coordinate 2,567,721, forward strand.
GAGATGCTGGCCAAGGCCGCGCTCGCGCAATTCGAGGATGCGGACGTCATGCGCCATTTCTGGCCGATGGTTCGAAGCCGCCAGCATCTCGAACGTATTGCCCCGGAGCTCAAGGCCAACCCGGGCCTTGTCCTCTTCACGTTGGTCAATCCCGAAACGCGCGACCGGCTGGAAGAGATCTGCCGCCAGCTTGGACTGCCCGCAGTCCCCATACTCGATCGCGTGACCGAGGCACTCGAAAAGGCGCTGGGGCAGGAAGCGCATGGCAAGCCCGGTCGCCAGCATGCGATGGACCAGGCCTATTTCAAGCGTGTCGAGGCGATCCAGTTCACCATCGCCCATGATGACGGCGTCGGGTGGGAGAACTGGGAGGAGGCGGATATCGTCCTCGCAGGCGTGTCGCGCAGCTCGAAGACGCCGACCAGCATTTACCTGGCCAATCGCGGCTACAAGGTCGCCAACATCCCGTTGGTGGTCGAAAGCCCGCCACCGCCCAAGCTGTTCGAGCTCAAGAACCCGATGGTGGTCGGCCTGACCACCGCGCCGGAGCGGTTGGTACAAGTGCGCCGCAACCGCCTCCTGAGCCTCAACGAGGAGCGCACCACCGACTATGCCGACCAGGAAAAGGTCAAGGCCGAGGTTGCCTTCGCTCGGCGCATGTTTGCCGACAACGGCTGGGCGGTGATCGATGTCACTCGCCGCTCGATCGAGGAAACCGCCGCTGCGGTGATCCGACTCTACAACGAGCGCGAGACGCGCGGGACGACACAAGGGGCGAAGCCGATATGACCGCCATCGCCGGAAATGGACTGGTGCTGGCGTCCAACAGCGCCTCACGTAATGCGATGCTGGAAGCGGCCGGGATCACCTTCCGTGCAATGTCCGCGGATGTCGACGAGCGAGCGCTTGAAGCGGAGATGGATGACGCGGACCCCGCCGAAATTGCGCAGGCTCTTGCCGCTGCCAAGGCTGGTGCCGTTTCCACGCAATGCGGTGGAGAACTTGTGCTCGGCTCGGATTCCCTCGTGGAGGTCGAAGGACGCCGCTTCGACAAGCCGAAGACGCGCGAGGACGCCGCGGAACACCTCCGCTTCTTTTCCGGCAAGGTGATGACGCTGCACAGCGCCGCTGCGCTGGCCCGCGGTGGGCGGATCACCTGGCTCGACAGCGACTTTGCCCGCCTCAAGGTTCGCGACCTCAGCGATGAATTCATCGAAGCCTATCTCGACACCGAATGGCCAGCAGTCTCCTATTGCGTGGGGGTCTTCCGCATCGAGGGTCCGGGCGTGCAATTGTTCGAAACGATCATGGGCGACCAGTTCACCGTGCTCGGCATGCCGCTGCTTAAGGTGCTCGATGCCCTGCGCGAGGACGGGGTGCTGCCGGCATGAAGCCCTATGCCGAAGTGATCGGCGATCCGATCGCACAGTCGAAATCGCCCACGATCCATGGTTTCTGGATCGCGAAACTCGGCCTTGATGCGGATTATAGCGCAGCTCATGTGACGAGCGAAGGGCTGGCTGACTACGTCGCCAGCCGACGCGAGAATCCGGAATGGCGCGGCTGCAATGTCACCATGCCGCACAAGCAGGCCGTCCAACCCTTCCTGGACGGGATCGACGAAATCGCGAGTGCCATCGGCGCCGTCAACACGATCTACAGGGATGCGAGTGGGCGGCTCGTCGGGACCAACACCGACATGTCAGGCTTCCTCGAACCGCTCGCCGGCGATCTCGCGAAATCCCATTATTTCCGCATGGCACGAATACTCGGAACGGGAGGCGCGGCGCGTGCAATCGTGACTGGCCTTGCGGGCCAAGGGTTCACCCTGGTTCTCGCTGGCCGTAACCCGGACAAGGCCCGCGCAATGCTCGACCAACTCGACCCGGGCGGCGAACATCATACCACCTTGCTGGACCATTTTGCTGAGGCGACGGACTTTGCATTCGACGATCGAGAAGGTTGCTGCGACCTCGTCGTCAATGCGTCCCCCCTGGGCATGCGCGGGCAACCCGCCCTCGCCTTCGCTTGGAGTCATGCGCCACCGGGATCGATTGCCTATGACATCGTGACTGACCCGGTCGAGACCGAATTCCTCAAGGGTGCACGCGCGGCCGGCTTCAAGACTATCGACGGCCTCTCCATGCTCATCGGTCAGGCGGCGGCAGCCTTCACTCGTTTCTTCGGCGTCGAGCCGCCGCGCGAACATGATGCCGAACTGCGCAAAAGGCTGAGCGCATGACCCGCCCCCTGATAGTTGGTCTCACCGGCTCGATCGGAATGGGAAAGTCGACCGTTGCGACGATGTTCGAGGCCGCAGGGGTACCCGTGTTCGATGCCGATGCGGAAGTGCGCGCCATGCAGTGCGCAAATGGAGAATTGATCCCGGCGATTGAAGCAGCCTTCCCTGGCACAACTGGGCCTGCGGGCGTGTTGCGCGACGAGCTTGGCCAGAAGGTTTTCGGCGACAAGGAGGCGCTGGCCCGATTGGAGGCGATCGTCCATCCGGCAGTGGCGAGGAAGCGCGAGGCGTTTCTGATCGAACACGCCGGTGCACCAGTTGTCGTGTTCGACATACCCCTGTTGTTCGAAAAGGGTGGGGCGGCGGCGGTCGACAAGGTCGTGGTGGTTTCTGCCCCTGCGGAGGCTCAACGCGCACGCGTGCTGGCTCGACCAGGCATGACGCAGGAGAAATTCGCTCATATTCTTTCGTTGCAGGTTCCCGATGCCGAAAAGCGGGAACGGGCGGACTACATCGTCGACACAGGGACATCGGTGGAGGAAACCGAGACTGAGGTCATCGACCTCATCGCCCATCTGCGCGCCGAACGAGCAAAGAAATAGGTGATCCGCAGCACTTGAAATCCGCCCGAGAGAGGCCGATAGATTGCATGATGCGCGAAATCGTATTCGATACCGAGACCACCGGCCTAGACCCCAGAAGCGGGGACCGAATGGTCGAAATCGGCTGCATCGAAATGTTCAATCTCGTACCGACAGGCGCTACCTTTCACGCCTATTTCAATCCCGAGCGTGACATGCCCGCAGGGGCAGAGGCAGTGCACGGGCTTTCTGCCGCCTTCCTGTCGGACAAACCGTTGTTCAAGGACATGGCGAGCGAGCTCATCGATTTCCTTGGCGATGCACCTTTGGTCGCGCACAATGCCGGCTTCGACTTCGGCTTCCTCAATGCCGAGCTGGAATTCTGCGGGCGCGAAGCCGTTTGCATGAGTCGTATGGTCGACACCGTTGCCATCGCCAAGAAGCGCCATCCCGGTGCGAAGCTCTCGCTCGACGCACTGTGTTCGCGCTACGGCATCGATCGCAGCCATCGAGTCAAGCACGGGGCGCTGCTCGATGCCGAACTGCTGGCGCAGGTCTATGTCGAGCTGAAGGGCGGTCGGCAGATCGGATTGGAACTGGCAGCGGAGATCGCGGCGCGCGAAACTGTCGTTGCAAGTGAGGTTATCGCTGTGCGCAAGGCACCTGACGGACCGCGCCGCGATCCGCGGCCGCATGCGGCCAGCCAGGCTGAACTGGCACGACACAGGGAATTCATGTCCGGGATCGAGAACCCTCTCTGGGGCTAGGTTGCGGAGATGCCGGCGGACGGGGTCGGAAGCGGGATCGGCGGGTAGGACAAAGGAGAAAACGATAAGATGGATATTCGCGTCTCTGGCCACCAGATCGATACCGGCGCCGCTCTTCAGGAGCATGTGGGTGATCGACTGAACTCCATCGTCGACAAGTATTTCAACCGCGCGATTTCCTCGCACGTCACCTTTGGCAAGGGACCGGGCGGTTCCTTCACATCCGATATCGTCACCCATGTCATGCAAGGCCTGATCCTTAAGGGTCACGCCGAAGCCCACGACGTGCACCAGGCATTCGATTCCGCAGCGGGCAAGATCGAAAAGCAGCTGCGCCGCTACAAGCGACGGATCCAGGATCGTCACGAGCAGGCCAGCCACGCCATCCGCGAAGAAGAGGCGGCCTACACGATTCTTGGCGCTCCCGACACGGACGACGAGGAAGAGGTTACCGCCGACAGCCCGCCGATCATCGCCGAAACACGTGCGATCATCCCCGAATGCAGCGTGGCTGATGCAGTGATGATGCTCGACCTGCAGAACGCCAATGCACTGCTGTTCAAGAACGCGGGGAGCGAACAGCACAATATGGTCTATCGCCGTCACGACGGATCGATCGGCTGGGTCGAGCCGCGCTAGATAAGCGGAGGACAATATGACCAGGGCCGCAACCACCGGGGCGGCGCGGCATTACCGCGCGCTCGAAAATCTCTATGCGTCGGCCCCGGTCAATGCGCTGTTCCGTTCAACCATCGCGATTCCCGGGGATGGCCTGTCGAGCATCACTTTCGACGTGTCCGAGGAATTCTACCACGCTGCCGGTGCCGCGCATGGCACGATCTATTTCAAGATGCTCGACGATGCAGCTTTCTATGCTGCCAACAGCCTCGTCACCGATCGCTTCCTCCTGACAACCTCGTTCAACCTCCATTTCACCAAGCCAGTGCGTGGAGGAAAGGTGGTTGCGGAGGGGAAATGGATCAGCGGTCGGAAGCGGGTCTATGTCGCGGAAGCGCGGCTCATCGATGCCGAAGGTGACGAGATCGGCCGCGGCACGGGCACCTTCATGCGCTCCCACATCGCCCTTTCGGGGCTACCGGGCTACGCACTGGAAGCTGCAGCATGAGCGATGCCCGGCTCCCTGCCCATCTCGAAGTGAGCGCCCTCCTTCGCCTCGTGGAAAGCAACGGCGGCTTCGCGGCAGTGCTTCAACGCGGCGAACGCGATGCTGGGACGATCATGATATTAACGACTGAGCGTGGCAATAATACCATCTTGTGGGAACGGATGCCCCAGCTTGATAATTCGCGACCCTATACCCGCTCCCGTACACAAGGAGTTGAAAATAAAAAAGATTTTGACGAGTATATCCAGCGCAGGATGCGCCAAGACCCGGATGCATGGGTGATTGAACTGGATATCGTTAACGCAGAACGCTTCATCTCAACCATGGTTACTTAGGTTGACACGGTTTCAGTTGTGACTATGTGGCGCCCCACTTCGATGCGGAGGCGGCGTCTGTTCGGCAATACGGCCGACGCGCTAGCACGCAGACGGGGGATGGCCGGCAGGCCCGCAACGGACCCGATTACCACGACGCAATAAACGCGCGTGGGTCCCAGCCTGCGCCAGACCATCAACCGCCGAATGTTTCGGGATCATGGTTCGCAAGACTACCGGCTTTACCGCGGCGATCGCGGCTGCCGTAACACTTACTTTTGTCGGGATGGATAGTTCCGGCGCAAACGCCCAAGTCGCAGCGAATGCGACTCCGACCACCGCCTCCGAGGCACCGCTGACCGAAGAGGTCGTGCCGGTCTTCGTGGAGAAGGAAGTGGTCCAGGAGCTTCCCGAGGAAGCTCGAAACGAGATTCAGGAAACCGCCGAGGAACCGCGCGCTCAAAACTTGCGCCAGCTTGTCGCTGCCATGCCTGCGACCGGCGAGCTTTCGGCAGAACTCCAGTGCCTTGCTGGCGCGATCTACTTCGAATCGCGCGGCGAACCCCTTTCCGGCCAGCTGGCCGTGGCACAGGTGATCATCAACCGCAGTCAGGACGGACGATTTCCCTCCAGCTATTGCGGCGTGGTCTACCAGCGCTCGCAATTCTCCTTCGTGAAGGGTGGCCGTATGCCGCATATCCGCACGAGCTCGACCGCGTGGCGCAATGCCAAGGCGATCGCGCGCATTGCGCATCGCGGTCTGTGGGACAGCGAAGCCGGTGAAGCACTCTACTTCCATGCCAAGTACGTAAAGCCCAGCTGGAGCCGCAAGAAGGTTGCAACAGCGACCATCGATACGCACGTCTTCTATCGCTGATTGCGGCCGACGCGTGCTTTGAGCGGGGCCGTCGCCAGGCGGGGCGGCCCTCCTGCTACGAGTGATCCGCGATCTCGACCCAGACGGGGGTATGGTCACTGGCCTTCTCGCGTCCGCGATATTCCTTGTCGACGCCCGCCGCCGCCATGCGATCGGCCAACTCGGGTGACAGGAGCAGGTGGTCGATCCGAAAGCCATGGTCGCGCTGCCATGCGCCCGCCTGGTAATCCCAATAGGTCCACACACCACCGCGCGGGTTGAGCGTGTTGATGGCATCGGTCCACCCGTGACCAAGCAGCCGGGCATAGGCGTCGCGCGACTCGGGCTGCATCAGCGCGTCGTCCTGCATTGCCTTGACCGACCAGACGTCCTTGTCTTCGGGGATTACATTGAAGTCGCCAAGCACGACGGCCGGGATTTCTTCGGCCCAGATCTCGTGCATTCGGGCGCGCAGCTTATCCATCCACGCAAGCTTGTAGTCGAATTTGGGCCCGGGATGCGGATTGCCGTTGGGCAGGTAGAGGTTGCAGATACGCACGCCGTTGACCTCGGCCTCGAGATAGCGTGCCTGTTCGCCCTCGCCGTCCTTGGGACCGTCGATCCCCAAGCCGCGCTTGATTTCGAGCGGCTCGACGCCATCGGCAAGGATGGCGACGCCGTTGAAACTCTTCTGGCCATGCCAGATCGCCTTGTAGCCGATGGCTTCGAACTCGTCGGCCGGGAAGCCGTCGTCCATCGTCTTGATTTCCTGCAAGCAGGCGACGGTGGGCCGGGTCTCCTCGAGCCATTCCTTCAGCCGCGGCAGGCGGGCCTTGATACCGTTGATGTTGAAGCTGGCGATTTTCATCGCCCGGACACTAGATGCCGAAACTCGATCCGCAACCGCAACCTGCAGCGGCTTGCGGATTTTCGACCCGGAACGCGGCGCCGCCAAGCGATTCGACGAAATCCACCGTGCTACCGGCGACGAGGTCCAGGCTGACGGGGTCGACGACGAGACGGACGCCCGCGGTTTCGCTCACCGCATCATCCCCTTCGGGAGCGGCGGCGAGGTCGAACTTGTACTGGAAGCCCGAACAGCCGCCTCCTTCAACCGACAGGCGCAGGATAGCGGGCTTGGCCTGTTTCTGCGCGATGGCGGAAACGCGCGCGGCTGCGGCCTCGGTCAAGGTGGGCGTGGTGTTCATCGTCTGGATGTAGGGTGCCTGGGGCTCCGCCTCAAGCGGTCTGGATATACTCGCGCATGGCCTCGGCTTCGCTCTGGATCTCGTCAAGGCGGGCCTTCACCAGATCGCCGATGGATATGAAGCCACACATCGCCTCGCCATCCACGACAGGCAAGTGACGGATGCGCCGGCGCGTCATCAGGGCCAGCGCGTCGAGAATGCCGGTGCGTCGCTCGACCGTAATCGGCGGCGAGGTCATGACCTCGCCCATCGACCGGGACAGGCATGCATCCCCCTCGCTTGCCAGCCTGTACACCACATCGCGTTCGGAAAAGATGCCGACGACCCGCCCATGTTCCATGACCGGCAGGGCACCGATGCGACGATCCGCCAGGATCGCTATGGCATCGCGAACGGGTGTGTCGACTCCGCAGGATATGACCTCCGCGCTTGTCCGCCCCGCGATCATGGTACCGATGTCCATTGCCACCTCCTCCGCAAGCTATGTGGGGAGAATGCCATTTTCAGGGCCGAAAAGCGAATCGTGCACACATCAGCCATTGAATCCCTTCAGCCCAATGTCCAAACGCCTTGGACATGAGCAGGAAGTCCCCCCTCGATGATCCCCAGCAGGCAGCATTCGCCTGGGCGCGATTCCGGCGGATCATGCGCTTCATGTTCCTGCTTACCATCGGGGTGGTAGCCATATCGCTGGCGCTGCTGTGGAAGTTCGGGACCGAGGAGGTCTCGATCCACTACTACATCGCCGCGGCTCTAGGCATCGGTTTCACCATGCTGCTGGCGAGCGCGCTGATGGGCCTGATGTTCCTCTCGTCGGGCACCGGCCATGATGAGGCCATCGAGGATCCGCTGAACGACCGCGACTAGTCGGCTTCGGGACGCAAGCGGTACTCCTCAACAGGCACGCCGCCGATGAGGTGGCGCTGGATGATCGCCTCGAGCGATTCTTCGTTGCAGGAATGGTACCAGACGTTGTCCGGCCACACGACCGCGATCGGCCCCGCCTCACAAATCTGGAGGCAGTCGGCCTTGGTCCGCTGGACCTTGCCGCCCGGCCCCACGAGGCCGAGCTCCTTGAGCCGCTTCTTGAGGAATTTCCACGCAGCCTCGCCCTCCTCGCGGCGACAGCACTTCTGCTTCTCGGAAATCGCGCAAAGGAAGATCTGCCGCTCGACTGTCGCCCCGCCAATCTTGGTGAGCGCGGCTTCGGCCTTGCGCAGATCCGTGGCCTTTGCAGTCATTCGGCGGGCTTCAGCCAACGGTCGAGCCACGCGAACACCGTGTTGTGCCATTGCAGCGAGTTCTTCGGCTTGAGCACCCAGTGGTTCTCGTCCGGGAAGACCAGCAGCTGGCTGGGAATCCCACGCATCTGCAGTGCCGTGAAGGAGGCGATGCCCTGCGTATAGGGAATGCGGAAATCCTTTTCGCCGGTGATGACCAGCATCGGCGTCTTCCACTTGTCCACGTGGTTCGCCGGATTCCAGCGTTCGTAGGCTGCGGGGTCCTCGTAATATTTCTTGCCGCCATGCTCCCAGATGTCGAACCACAGCTCCTCGGTCTCGTAGGCCATGGCCCGGGCATCGAAAACGCCGTCATGCTGGACGAGGCAGTCGAAGCGGTCCGACCACTGCCCTGCGATCCAGTTCATCATGTAGCCGCCGTATGAGGCGCCCATGGCGCAGGCTCGCGTGCCGTCGATCTGCTTGTCGATCGAAAGCGCGTGGGCGAGGCCCTTCTGCAGGTCCTCGAGCGGTTTGCCGCCCCAGTCGTTCCGAATGCTGTCGGTGAAGGCCTGTCCGTAACCGGTGGACCCATGAAAATCGACCGAGATGACCGCATATCCCTGGCTCGCGACGACTCGAGGGTTCCAGCGGTTCGACCAACTGTCGTTGAACGATCCCTGCGGTCCGCCATGGACGTAGAGGATGGCGGGCAGCTTGCCCTGAATGCCGTCGGGCTTGGTGATCTGACCCCAGACCGTGTCGCCATTCGCGCCGGGGAAGCTGAAGCGTTCAACCGAAACCGGGGCGAGCGTGCCCATGCGGCTCATCGCGACATCGGTCAGCGGCTTCGCCTGACCCCACTTGCGCGAGAGGTACATTTCCGGCGGCGCGCCGATCGAATCGCGGGTGAACAGCAGGCCGCCAGCGCGCAGCGGGACGACATTGCCGATGTGGGCCTCATTCCCGGCCATAAGGTCCAGCTTTTCGACCGCGCCGCTGCGCGGATCGATTCGGAATGCAGGTGTGTCGAGTACGTCCTGAGCCGTTGCGACGATCCAGCGCGAATCCGGCGTCCACGCAAGCGAGCCGAACGAGAGGTCGGCCTTGGCCGTGAGTGCACTCAGCTTGCCGGTCTTCAGGTCGCGCAGCATGACGACTTGCCTGTCGGCCTCGTAGGTCGGACGTTCCATCGCAACGTATGCGAGGTACCGCCCGTCGGGAGAGGGTGCGGGCAGCATGTCCATCGCCTCGTTCGCAGCGGTCAGGTTCACCGGTGCGCTGCCGGAAAGATCCGACCACCAGATGTCGAGGTTGGTGGAATAGGGTTCTTTCGCATCCGCTTCGCGCGCAACGAAGTAGAGGCTTTTGCCGTCGGGTGCGAAGGCAATGTCCTCATTGCCGCCGAAGGGCATGGTTGGCGTATCGCCGCTGGGGCCACCGGCCCCATCCGGACCGTCCACGGCAGTACCATTGTCAGCGACTTCCCCGTTCTGGAGCTGGAAAACAAAAGTGCGGTTGTATGTGCCCGGCGTTTCCCAGTGATCCCAGTGCCGCACGAAACCGCCGTCACCTTGGTAGAGACGCCCCGTCCCCGGACCGGGCGTGAAGGGCTTTGCGCTGTCATCGCAATCGAGCGAGGCGCACGCGCGGGAAATCTCGGTGAAGACTGCGATCCGCTTGGCATCCTGCGAGAGGACGAAACCGTTGACCGCGCGTGGCAGGCGGGTGACCTGAGCTGCATCGCTAACCGTGCCATCTACCGCCACTCGGGCGCGCCAGACCTGGCTGGTCGCCGCGTCACCGCCATCGGCATCGTCGGCGAGGTAGTAAAGCCATCCGTCGCCGCCGAAGCGTGCATCCGAGGCTTCGAGGTCGAGCCTTATCGGCTTCGCGTCGAGCTGTTTCAGCGAGCGCAGGTAAAGAGCGCCCTTGCGCGCATAGGTCTCCGGATCGGTCTCGGTGACCGGATAGACGGCAAGCGTATCCGTGGGATCCACTGCAGGCGCGCCAAGGCGCGGCATGGTGACGATGTCCTGCGCGCTCATCGGCTCGCGGCTCTCGGCAGCGAGCGGGTTGGCAGCGAGGAGCGCAAAGGCGCTGGCGAACGGGATTGCGACCCGGATGCTTCTTGTCATGTGCGCGGCTCTAGGCCCGCGCGACGGCAAAGTTAAGGGGGTGTCGTCAGGACTTCTTGCCGGCGATGCGGGCGATCTCGGCCTTGACCAGTTCCTCGACCATGGCGGGAAGATTGTCATCGAGCCATTGCGCCAGCATCGGGCGAAGCATTTCGCGCACCAGTCCTTCGAGCGATGTTTCGCCGGAACGGACGATCTGCGGCGCCTTGCCGGGCTGCGCGAGCATGGCGAGGGCGGCAAAGTTCTGCCGCATCGCTTCGCGCGTGTCGCCGCGGGTGAGGGCGTCCTCGTCATCCGCCGCGTCGGCACATTCAGGTTCGGCGTGCGCGTGCTCCATCGCGTAGTCGGAATCGAGTTCCAGGACCTCGATGGCCTCCTCCTCGTCGGCAGGTTCGACGACGTCTTCGCGCTCCGCGGTTGCGCGACGACGGCGTTCGGCGATCATGCCGTCGCGATTGTCGCGCGCAATGACCTTCTTGATCGAGTCAAGGATCTCTTCGACCGACGGTTCACCCGGTTGCTGCATCGTGCCTCACTGCCCCTGTCCCGAATCGGGACCACCGATTCGCCTGAAGCCCTCAATAACCGGTTTGCGAAGTGATTTCATCCTCTTCCGGGACGTCGGCATTCGGTGCAGGCACGTCGACCGTGCGCGTGGACTGCACTTCGGGGTCGGATTCGCTCTCCCAATCGAACCACTTGCCCTTGACCCGGTCGTAGTTCGTGGCCGGATCGTAGAGGATGCCTTCGCCGACGAACCCGAGATCGCGAGCCTCTGCCCGGCCCATGGCTGCGAGCAGCGAGAAGCCGGCGACGTAGGCATTGCGGCGCGCGGTAACGAGCTGGACCTGCGAGCGCAGCAATTCCTGTTCTGCATTGAGCACGTCGAGGATGGTACGATTGCCGATCGAGTTCTCGGCCCGCACGCCTTCGAGGCTTAGCGATGCCGAATCGACGGCGACCTGGCTGCTTTCGATGATTGCGAGGGCTGCCTTCCAGCTCGACCATGCGGCCCGGACTTGCGCGATGACATCACGTTCGGTGGCGACCACCTGCTCGAGAGCAGCGGCCGAGCGGGCCTGCGCCTGGCGTTCGAGCGCTGCGGGCAAGCCGCCCTGGAACAGCGGCAGGCGTAGCGAGACGCCGACCTGGCCGTCACGCCCCGATTGCGAAGGCGCTGCAGTACCATCGGCCAGGCGCAGCGAGTTGAGCGTATTCTGGTAATCGTAGCCCGCGAATACCGAAACGCGGGGCAGGCGGCCCGATCCGGCAACGTCGATATCGTATTCCGACGCCCGCGCACGCTCCTTGGCGGCAATGAGATCGGGGTTGTTTTCGAGCGCCACATCGACTGCCGAATCGACGTCTGACGGAAGGTTCGGCAGTGGCGGCGGCGGCTGGAGGTTGTCGGGAGCCTTGCCGACAAGCGCAATGTAGTTCTCGCGCGCGCTGATGAGGTTGGCCTGCGCGCTGCGCAGATCGCCCTGGGCGAGGGCGAGGCGTGACTGCGATTGCGCCACGTCGGTGCGCGTGAGGTCACCGATCTCGAACCGGTCGCTGGTCGCTTGCAGGTTTACACCCAGCACGTCGACCTGGTTGGACGAGAGCGCCACTACTGCCTGGCCTCGCAGCACATCCATGTAGGCGGCAACAACCTGGGTGAATATCGCGCTTTCCGTTCCTCGGAGGTCGGCCTGGCCCGACTCTACACGGTTCTCGGCGGCCTTGATCGAATTGCGGACCGCGCCACCGGAATAGATCGGCACGCCAAGGTCGACGCCAGCGCTGAAGAGGCGGTCGGGACCGTTCGGCGAAGCGCCCTCGACAATCTCCGTGTAAGTCGCAGTGCTCGAGACATTTGGTCGGCCCGCGCTCTTCTCGATGACGACGCTCTCATCGGTTGCGCGCTGCCCTGCGCGTGCTGCAAGCAGGAGAGGGTTATGCAGGTATGCTTCGGTGAGCGCTTCCTGCAGCGTGTCGGCGGATGCCGGCACGGCAAGAACGCATCCGGCAAGCGCAGTGGTTACTGCCAGCCGACGGGCGACGCCGTTCAATCGCATTCAGAAACTCCAGCTAGCGGGCCGGTCGAACTGGTGCAGCCGCGGCACGCCGATTTCGGCAAGAGGCAGCAGTGCCAGCGACCCTGCGGCCTTGCGGCCCGTGGCGAGGCGCGTGACACCGTTCTCAACCAGACCTGTCACGATGCGGCCGCCTTCGGCGACCAGTTTGGCAATGGCAGCGGGGAGGTGTTCAACCGCCCCGTCGATAAGGACAAGGCTGTAGGCCCCCTTCTTGCGGCCACCCAGCGCCTCTTCGGGATCCATGGAACGCAGCGAACCGACCAGTGGCTCCACAAGCGCAGCGAGGTAACCGCTGCCACCGACGATAACGAGCACATCGTCACCGGAATTGGGCTGGGCTTCCGCAAGCATCATCCCGTGGAACAGCGGGGACGGCAGCGCCTTGCCTTTGCCAAGCCGGATTGCGCGGTCGGTATAGGCGGTGCTTCGCAGCGCTTCGGGCACGAAGTCCTCGCGGGCGACGGTGCCCATGCGTTCGAGAACGAAGGCTTCGTTGACTCCGCTGGTGCGAAGCTGGCTATCGATCATCGCGCGGCGTGCGGCGGCAAAATCGGACGTGGGGGCGAGGGTCGTGGTCATGGTCTCTTGCACTGTATTATTCTAATAACACGCTAGGTCAAGCTTGCGTTGCTTTAAGCGCAAGCGCCCTTGTGTCCAAGCGCTTTGACCAATGGCGGCAATCGTGACTAGGGAGGAGCGCAAATCTGCAACAAGGGAATGCGCCGCGATGAGCGACATGGTGACCATCAGCGAAGACGACCTGATCGAGAGCGTCGCCGACGCACTGCAATACATCTCCTATTACCATCCGATGGATTACATCCGCGCCTTGGGCGAGGCCTATGAGGCGGAGAAAGGCCCGGCGGCGAAGGATGCGATCGCGCAGATCCTCACCAACAGCCGCATGTGCGCAGAGGGGCATCGGCCGATTTGCCAGGACACGGGCATCGTCAACGTCTTCGTGAAGTGGGGCCAGAATTGCCGACTGGGTTCGGACAAGTCGCTGCAGGAGGTTGTCGATGAGGGTGTACGCCGCGCCTACAACCATCCGGACAACAAGCTGCGCGCCTCGATCCTTGCAGATCCCGCCTTTACCCGCCGCAACACGCGCGACAACACACCGAGCGTTCTTTCTGTTGAGATGGTCCCGGGCAACACCGTCAGCATCGACGTTGCGGCCAAGGGCGGCGGCAGCGAGAACAAGTCGAAATTCAAGATGATGAACCCCAGCGACAATATCGTCGAATGGGTGGTCGAGCAGATTCCCTCGATGGGCGCCGGCTGGTGCCCGCCGGGCATGCTCGGCATCGGCATCGGCGGGACGGCCGAACACTGCATGAAGCTCGCCAAGCTCTCGCTGATGGACCCGATCGACATGGGCCAGTTGAAGGCACGTGGTGCAGAGACCGATATCGAGCAGTTGCGCATCGACATCTTCGATGCCGTCAATGCCATGGGTGTCGGCGCACAGGGGCTGGGCGGCTTGTCCACTGTGCTCGACGTCAAGATCCTCGACGCACCCTGCCATGCGGCGGGCAAGCCGATCGCGATGATTCCCAATTGCGCGGCGACGCGCCATGCGCATTTCACGCTGGACGGAAGTGGTCCGGCCTATCTCGACCCGCCCAACATCGCCGAATATCCGCAGGTCACCTGGCAACCTGATGCGGCTGCGAAGCGGGTCGACCTCGACAACCTTACTCCGGAAGAAGTGGCCAGTTGGCAGGACGGTGACCGCTTGCTGCTGTCGGGCAAGATGCTCACCGGGCGCGATGCGGCGCACAAGCGCATCAAGGACATGCTCGATGCGGGAGAGCAGCTGCCGGTCGATTTCAAGGGGCGTGCGATCTACTATGTCGGCCCGGTCGACCCCGTGATGGGTGAAGTTGTCGGCCCTGCCGGACCGACTACGGCCACCCGCATGGACAAGTTCACCGAGATGATGCTCGACCTCGGGCTGCTTGCGATGATCGGCAAGGCCGAGCGCGGCCACAATGCGGTCGAGGTGATCAGTCGTTTCAAGGTCGCCTACCTGATGGCGACCGGTGGTGCGGCTTATCTCGTCAGCAGAGCGATCAAGGGTGCGCGGGTCGTGGCCTTCGAGGATCTCGGCATGGAAGCCATCTATGAGTTTGAGGTGCAAGACATGCCGGTGACGGTGGCGGTCGATGCGCGGGGCAACAACGTCCACACGCTTGCGCCCGCCGAATGGCGCCGTCGTATCGCCGAAGGGGACTTCGAGCCCGCCGAATGACGTTGCGCTCGACCAACCGCACAGGAATGTCGACCGCGGCTCTGGCAATCGGCGGGCACGAAGGGCAGAGCTAGGCTGTTTTGACGTTCGACCACTCTCTTGCGGATTCTCCGGCGCGACTGACCCTTCGCACGGTTCTGATGTCGATCATCGGGCTGTGGCTGGCGTATTTCGTCATATTCACCTTGCGCGGGTTCATTGTCGGCCTCGACATCCAGCCCGACTTGCTGATGCGCCGTGGCCTCGTGGTTGCTGGCGGTGTGGTTGCGACCGTGCTGTTATGGATGGTCCTGCGGCTCTTCGATCATCGCTCGCTGGCGCTCCAGATCAGTGCGGCGGTGCTCTTGGCCCTGCCGACATCCATGCTGATCGCGCAGATCAACAAGGCGGTTTTCGCCGACGTGCAGGACAAGCTGGAAAGCAAGATTGCGGCCGAACGCGGCTTCTCGCTCAAGCGTGACGAAGCGGGCAATATCATCATCGAGGCGCCGACACCGGGCAGCGGAGAGTTCGACGATTCGCTCAGGCCGACCTCCCCTGTCCTCGGCAAGGTGGTCCTGCCGGGCGAAACCACACGCGATCAATGGCTGAGGCTGATCGAGCTGGCGTTGAGCCAGTACTTCCTGCTGCTGGCATGGGCGGCGATCTACTTTGCATTGCTTGCCGGCGCGCGGGCGCGCGAGGCCGAGCGGCGTGGCGAGCGATTCCGTTCGGCCGCCAAGGCCGCAGAGCTGCGTTCGCTGCGCTACCAGGTCAATCCGCACTTCCTCTTCAACACGCTCAATTCGCTGAGCGCCTTGGTGATGACGGGCAGGGCCGACCGCGCGGAGCAGATGATCCAGACCATCTCGCGCTTCTATCGCCACAGCCTGGCCGATGATTCGACCGGAGAAGTGACGCTTGCCGATGAGATCGACCTGCAGGAACACTACCTCGAGATCGAAGCAGTGCGTTTTCCCGAGCGCCTGCGCGTAAGGGTCGATCTTCCGCCGGAACTTGCGAATTACAAGGTGCCGGGCATGATCCTGCAACCGCTGGTCGAGAACTCGGTCAAATACGGCGTTTCGGCCAGCGCGAAGCCGGTTACCGTTTCGATCGTTGCTCGCGAGGAATACGGAAGGCTCGTGCTGCGGGTCAGCGATGACGGCCCCGGAGTGCCAGCTGGCCAGTCGGGCGGCTTCGGCATCGGGCTAGCGAACGTGCGCGACCGGCTCGAGGCGCGTTTCGGCAACGAGGCGACCGTCACTTCCGGCCCGGCTTTGCAGGGTTACGAAACCGAACTGAGATTGCCTTTGGTGAAACATGGCTGAGGAAACTGCCGAAAAACTGCGCACCCTTATCGTCGACGACGAACCGCTTGCGGTTGAGCGCATGCAAGTCATTTGCTCGAAACTGGACGACCTTGCCGTCGTCGGTACTGCAAGTGACGGAGCGCAGGCGTTGCGCCTCATCGAGGCGCTGACGCCCGATCTTGTCCTGCTCGACATGACCATGCCCGAGGTCGATGGTCTGTCGGTCGCCCGCAAGCTCGCCTCGCAAGCTGAGAGGCCTGCCGTCGTGTTCGTGACAGCGCACGATAACTACGCGGTCGAGGCCTTCGATCTCGATGCGGTCGACTATGTGTTGAAGCCCGTAAAGCCCGAACGCCTGGAACGCGCTATCAAAAGGGCCCTCGCACGGCGCGGCGAAGAGGGTCGCGAGGACAGCCGCTGGCTTGAGGAGCTGTGGATCCCGCATCGTTCGGAATTGATCCGAATTGCCACCTCCGAAGTCGGCCGCATCGATGCAGAGCGGGATTATGTCCGCCTTCATGTCGGTGATGGCGATGATGCGCGCACGTACCTCCTGCTCCAGACAATTGCAGGCCTGGAGAAGCGTCTCGATCCTGCAAAGTTCATCCGCATCCACCGCTCCACTATCCTTCGGCGTGATCGCATTACCGGTCTCAGGCATGATGGTCTTGGGGTATGGTCGGTCGAGATGGAGGATGGCGAGGCATTGCGCATCGGCCGTACTTACCTTCCCAAGGTGAAGGCGATGGCCGGGCGCTAGGTTCGCGCCGTCATCTTTTCTCACGACAATTCCAAAAAGAATGGCCCCGGCCGGGGGACTGCGTCCGGCCGGGGCCAAGGCCCTAAGCGGGGACTGGGGGTCAACCGCCCGAGGTGCGCTGCTCTGTGACAGCTGCGATGTTGGACCGTGCGCGCTCCATGGCCGCGCGGTAGCAGCGGTGCTTGTCGGCGCGTGAAGAGATGGAACGCATGTTCGAAGTGCCATAGCCACACACGACCCGCGCCGCCGAGCGGACCCTTGTGTCGAGCGCGGCCTGACCTTCAACGTGGGAAAGGTCGAGGTCCCTGTAGGCGACGCGCATTTCGCGGGCGGCGGAGGGAGATGCCGAGATGGCGAGGCTGGCTGCGGCAAGTGCAATGATGGGGGATTTCATTTCTTGTCCTTCCTATTTGCTCGACAGCCCCAATGGTGAGTTAGTGTAGTAATACACAAAAGTGGAGGGCGCCTCGACCAACTGCTTGGATTGGCCGACGAAAATTGCCGCCCCGACGACACCGCCGAGGCGACTTCTGGCGATCAGCCGCCCTTTTCGTTCTGCGCCGCTGCCGCGGCAAACTGCGCATGGGCTTTTGCCTTGGCCGCCTCGAAGCACTTTGCGGCCTGTTTGTCGCGAATGCGCGTCCCTACACGCGCTTCGTTGACGCCACACACTGAGCGGGCAGCGGCGTCGACGCGCTGGGCCAGCCGTGCCTGGCCTTCCGGGGTGGCAAGATTGAGGTCGGCAAAGGGGACGACCATAGTTTCGGCCTGGGAACTGGTAGCCGAAAGTGCGAGGCCTATCGCGGCGAGTGAGACAAGGGTCTTGGTCATGGGATTCCTCCGGGTCTGCGGAGGGCCCGGTTTCGGGGGACTGGGTTCGTTAAGGACCCTCCGCAGCACCAATATTGATTGGCTACACTTGTAGTCGCACGCTGGAATCGACGGACGACACGTGCATTGGACGGGCCGCCGGGTTTGGCCGACGAAGCGTCATTGGCAATCGGCGGACGACGGGCCTATGCCACCGGTCGATGGTCCTTGCGCTGCTCTTTGCTCTGGGCGTTGCCAATTTCGCGGTTCACAAGGCCGTGCTCGAAAGCGAACACCCCATGCTCGACGTTTTGCCGGGTCTTTTCCGACGCGGGGGCGGACGCATGTCTCTGCTCTTCGAGTTCGTCGTCTTGTTGTCGGCAATGATCATGACGGAGAATGGCTGGCCGGGAGCCGCTGTGCTGTACGCATTCTACAGCCTGTTCAACCTGGTCGCGGGCTGGCTGGTTCTCGACGAGAGAATCTAAAGCGGGAACCGGTCACGTTCCTGCGTGCTTTTGGCAGCATGGAAAACACGACGAACTGGCTGATCGTGAATGCGAAGAGCGGCAGCAACAGCGATGCTGCCGTAAAGGCCCTTTACGATGCCTGCGCCGAACGCGGTCTCTCGATTGCGAAGCAGATCAGCTTCCCCGACGAAGATCTCCCCGATGCGAGAGCGCTGGAGTCGGCGAATGTCGCACGCCTATTCATCTTTACCGGCGACGGAACCCTGAATGCCGCCATCACGAAGGTCGCGGGTTGGGGCGGCGAGGTCCTGGTTTTGCCCGGCGGGACCATGAATCTCCTGAGCGTGCGCCTGCATGGAGAGGACACCCCGCTCGAGGAAATTCTTGACCGTGTTGCTTGCGGAGCCGTCAAGCCGGTGCGCCCATTGATGGCGACTTGTGAGCAAGGGGAGGCGTTGGCGGGGCTGCTCGTCGGACCCGGCACGGCTTGGGTCAATGTTCGCGAGGCCATGCGCGACCTGGATGTCGCGGGGGTGGCCCAAGGCACTAGCGCGGCGGTTGCCGAAACCACGACCGGCCCGAAGGTTCGCCTGATCGAACCGGCGCGCGGCCATGAGGAAGGTTACCCTCTGATCGAAATAACCCCCAGCGATCGCGGCATGCAGGTCGACGGCTATCGCTCTGACGGTGCCGGTGACTTGCTCCAGCAAGGATGGGCCCTCTTGCGTCGGCGCTTTCGCGAAGGTCCGCACGAGCGCTTGGGCATGCTCGACACGATGACGATAGAGAGCTGCGCGGGTGATCCGATCGAAGTCTTGATCGACGGCGAGCCCGCAACGCTCGGCCCGCGCGCAGAATTCTCGGTGGCACCATGCAAGGTCGATCTGCTAGCGACCGACCATGGCTTCTGACCACCGGCGCATCTTTCACCTCTCCGACATTCACTTCGGCCTAGAGAACAATCGCGCGCTCGACTGGGTGAAGCAGGAGATTGCCGAAAAGCGCCCGGATGCTGTCGCCATCACGGGCGACCTGACAATGCGCGCGCGCCATCGCGAGTTCGCTGCCGCCACCCAATGGATCAATTCACTCGACGCCCCGGTAACGGTCGAGGTTGGCAACCACGACATGCCCTACTTCAACCCTGTCGAGCGCTTTATGACGCCCTATAAGCGGTTCCGCGGAATGGAAGAGAAGGTCGAACGCGAGCTCGATCTCGGTAGCCTCGCCATCGTGCCGCTGAAGACCGCGGTTCGCGCGCAACCGCGGCTGGACTGGTCAAAGGGCTGGATCAGCACATCCGCTCTCGCAAAATGCCTCGGTGCCATCGATGCCCTGCCGCCCGGTACCAAGGTGCTCGTCGCGGCGCACCACCCGTTACGCGAAGTCGGCACCAAGGGAACGGCGCTGACCAAGCATGGCGAACGGGCCCTGCGCGAACTGGCACGTCGCGGCGTGATTGGCGTTCTCTCCGGCCATGTCCACGATGCCTTCGACATCATGGAGCAGACGCCCGAGGGCCCGGTCCGCATGATCGGCGCGGGCACGCTGTCCCAACGCACTCGCTCCACCCCGCCGAGCTTCAACGAGCTCGAATGGGATGGTGAGACGGTGAGCGTCTGTGTCCGCAACCTGCAGGACGTCGACACAGCCGACATGCAGATTGACGATGTGCCCGAGAATGCCATGCCGCCGCGTGAGCCGGGAGAACCCGTGGCCCCCGTGCGGCAGATCCCTCGCGTCGATCCGCCGGTCCATTAACCAGCTTCGCTAGGGCGACCTCAACCAGCATTGGCGATGATCCAGCCCACCAAAGCTGGAGGCAATGATGGAATTCGTGAAAGCGGTACCCCTCGGCGCGATCCTGTCCGGCGTGGTCTCGCTGGTGATCGGTTCGCAGGGCGCAAAGGGCGGGCAAATGGCCATCCACCTCGCCGAGGTCTCCCACTATTCGTTCTACTGGTCGTGGCCGCTGTTCTTCGCAGGGGCGGGCCTGGCCTGGGGCATCATGCTGCTCCAGCGCTGAGGCGCTGCCAGGCTAATCCATTGCCGCAAACGAAAAGGGCGACCCCTCGCGGGATCGCCCTTCCTCGGTGACCGAGAATTCGGTTTCGAAACTTAGCGTTTCGAGAACTGGAAGCTGCGGCGTGCCTTGGCGCGACCGTACTTCTTACGCTCGACGACGCGGCTGTCGCGGGTCAGGAAGCCGGCAGCCTTGACGGTGCTGCGCAGCGCCGGCTCGTACTTCGACAGCGCCTGGGCGATGCCGTGCTTCACGGCGCCAGCCTGGCCCGACAGACCGCCGCCCTTGACGGTGGCGACGACGTCGTACTGACCCTGACGCTCGGTGATCGCGAAAGGCTGATCGATGACGAGGCGCAGCGTCGGACGTGCGAAGTACACTTCCTGGTCACGGCCGTTGACGGTGACCTTGCCGGTGCCGGGCTTCAGCCACACGCGAGCGGTGGCGTCCTTGCGTCGACCGGTGGCGTAGGCGCGGCCCTGCTTGTCGAGTTCCTGCTCGCGCAGGGGTACGTCGGCGGTCTTGGCGATTTCAGCCGAATCGCCCTGGGGGGCGTCGCCGGCGATGTCCTTCAGATCGGCGAGATCGGTGACGGTTTCGTTGGTGTCGGCCATTATGCGGCAACCTTGTTCTTGCGGTTCATCGAGGCAACGTCGAGCGTTTCGGGCTTCTGGCCGTCATGCGGGTGCTCGGTGCCGGCATAGATGTGCAGCGCACGCATCTGCGCACGGCCGAGCGGGCCGCGCGGGATCATGCGCTCGACAGCCTTCTCGAGCACGCGCTCGGGGAAGCGGCCGCCCAGCACCTTGGCGGGGGTCGTTTCCTTGATGCCGCCCGGATGGCCGGTGTGCTTGTAGTAGACCTTGTCGGTCATCTTGCGGCCGGTGAACTTCACCTTGTCGGCGTTGATGATGATGACGTGGTCACCACAATCGACGTGCGGGGTGTAGCTCGGCTTGTGCTTGCCGCGCAGGTGGTTGGCGACGATCGCGGCCAGACGTCCGACGACGAGGCCGTCGGCATCGACGATGTGCCACTTCTTTTCGACCTCGGCCGGCTTGATCGACCGGGTCACCTTGGTGAGAGCCTTCATGGCTGGTGTTCCGTTTCTAGTGTTCGTGCCGCGCGCGGTGAGCGGCGGCGTCCATTCGGCGAATCCGGTGCATGCCCAAACCCGCGAAGCGCGCGCCAAATGGCGTCAGGGGTGCTCCAAGTCAAGCGATTCCGCGGTTCTTGAGTGCGGTAAAATAGAACCCCACAACATCAGCTAGAGCCGCGAGAGGCTCCAGACTTCGCGGGCGAGCCTTTCATCTTCACCGATCCTGGTCATGATGCGCCGCTCGGTCGTGACGAGCAATCCGGTTGCGGGATCCGCGCTCGAACGGGTCTCGACATCGATGCGACCTTCGGTCCCGGGCGCGATCTCAATCTCGCGCTGTAGCGTTCGGGTCTCCTCGAGCGGGAAGAAGAGGTCGGCGGGAACCTCGCTGAGCGATTGCTGTGCCGCCGCTGTCAACTGCGACAAGGCGCGGCGGGCATCAATCAGTTCAGCACCCTTGGCACCCTTGTGTGAGAGGACCGCAAGGGCGGCATCGATCACCTTGGTGGCGTCGACCATGGGTTCGCTGGCAGAATCGGCGATCCGCCCGGAAGCATCGAGAAGCGCCGGAAAAGGACCGGTTCCCTTCCGGTTCCGTTCCATTTCGGCCAGCGCCCCAAGAGCGGGCGGTGCGGACACGAGGCAATCGAGATCGGCACCTTCGACGAGCATTCCCCTGCCGGCGACGGAGAAACGGCACGACCAGCTGCGCTCCACCCGCAGGCTTGCACCATCGAACAGTTCACGTTCGAGAAGCCGCGTCAGCCGGAAACCGCCGTTCGGGACACTGCGAACCGCCGTTGTGGCGCGTAACGGCATTGGCAATGCCAACCCGGCAAGCATGAGTATGCCGCCCGCGCCGAGAACACGCAGGCTCTCCCTGCGATTCCAATTGTCCATTCCTGTCGACCCCTAGTCTGCCGGGCGCAGTCCACCCAACCAGGCTTGCGTCGCGCTTCCGGCTGCGTCGCAATGCCAGCCCAATATTGCTGGCGATTCATAGGGATGCAAGTGCTCTAGCCGCGCAATCGCCGCATCGATCAGCTTGGCGTTCGTCTTCAGGATTGCTGCGACTTCGCTCCCCTCGTCGATGCGGTCCTGCCACTTGAACAAGGAGCGGATGCCTCCGCCCACATTGATGCAGGCAACAAGGCCTTCCTCGATCAGCTCGCGCCCAATTTCGAACGCGCATTCCTCATTCGGAAATGGGCAATAGATCAGCGCAGTCATGCCCGCCGGCCTAGGGCGTGTGCGCCCCAGGCGAAGCTTGCGACCAGCAGCGCACCGACCACCTGGTGGGCGACGGCAACCCACAGGGCAACGCCTGTCATCACGGTCGCGATGCCCAGCAGGATCTGCGTTCCGAAGGCGCTGTGGATGGCGACGGATGCCTTGCGTTCGATGGGTTTCACCTTGCGTGCCATGACGACGAGCGCAGCAACCGCGACCCAGGCCCACCAGCGGTGGAGGAAATGGATCAGGAAGGGATCGTGCGTGGTGGCATGGAACAGGCCCTTACCGTCATTGAATTCCGGGACCAGGCGGCCCTGCATCAGCGGCCAGGTATCGGAGGCCAATCCGGCATTGAGGCCGGCGACCCAGGCGCCAAGGAGCAACTGGATGAACAGGATTGCTCCGACCCCGCTCGCCATTTTCGTCCAGCGGGCAGGCACGACGTTTCCTGCCGCAAGCTGGCGCAAGTCGAGCGCAGTCCAGATGAGGCCCGCGAGTGTGATCAGCGCGGTCAGCAAATGGATCGAAAGCCAGAAGTGGCTTACGTCGGTCATGGTCCCGGCAAGTCCGCTGCGCACCATGAACCAGCCGAACACCCCCTGCAGCCCTCCCAGCGCGAGGAGGGCGAGGAGGCGCGGCTTGTATCCCTGAGGGATCGCCTTGCGGATCCAGAACCATGCCAGCGGCAGTGCGAAGGCCATGCCGATGAGGCGGCCAAGCAGACGGTGAAACCATTCCCAGAAGAAAATGAACTTGAACGCTTCAAGGTCCATGCCCGCCGGACCCGAAACGTTCCGATATTCGCCGGTGGCCTTGTAGAGATCGAACTGGGCTTGCCAGTCGGCTTGGGTCAGCGGCGGGATCGCTCCGGTGATGGGCTTCCACTGGGTGATCGACAGGCCGCTTTCGGTGAGGCGCGTGATGCCTCCGACAGAAACCATCAGGACCACCATTGAAGCAACGACGAACAGCCACGTTGCTATGGCCCGCGGGCGGGATTGGGAAATGCTCGAATCCATGCCGCCCCTCTGCTGGCGACCGGTGCATTTCGCAAGGGGGAATAGGGTGCGCGACAGGTTGGCCACTGAGGGCGACAAACTGACACGCCAGGCCCTCCTGTGTCTTGAAATATGTTACATCGTCACATAAGTGGCAATTCGCAATGCTTGATCGCGCCATCTCGCCGATTCGCCGTCGCCTCGACCGGGCAGGAATCCTGCTGTCGGGGGCCTGCGCCGTGCATTGCCTGCTGTCGATCGTGCTCGTGTCCGGACTCGGCATCGGGGGCGAATTCTTCCTGTCCCCGGACATCCATCGCATCGGCCTCGTCTTCGCCACCCTTATCGCCGCCGTCGCCATCGGTTGGGGAGCTTTGCGCCATCGGATGGCGGCACCTTTCGTCGTTGCCATGACCGGTCTGACTTTCATGGGCGGTGCTCTGGCGGTCCCGCATGGTTACAAGGAAGCGATCCTGACCATCATCGGCGTGGCGCTGGTGTCGCTTGGTCACATCCTCAACCTGCGTCATTCGCATTCCGCCGCTTGCATGGAGCGCTGCGGAGACTAAGTCGGGCCGCATGATTGCCCTGACCGTCAATGGCGAGACCCGCCGCACTGCCGCTACCACCATCGCCGATCTCGTGCGCGAGCTGGAACTCGACCCTACCAAGGTCGCTGTCGAGCATAACGGGATCATCGCACCGCGCAGCGAACTTGCCTCGCATCCCATAGCGGAAGGCGACGTACTGGAGATCGTGCATTTCGTGGGCGGCGGTCAGGACGATACGTGGACCGTCGCCGGGCGGACGTTCAAGTCCCGCCTCATCGTCGGGACAGGCAAGTACAAGGACTTTGCCCAGAATGCCGCCGCGCTGGAAGCGTCGGGGGCGGAGATCGTCACCGTCGCCGTACGCCGGGTCAATGTCAGCGACCCCAAGGCGCCGATCCTGACCGACTATATCGACCCGAAGAAGGTCACCTACCTGCCCAATACCGCAGGCTGCTTCACGGCCGACGAGGCTATCCGCACCCTGCGCCTGGCGCGCGAGGCGGGGGGCTGGGACCTGGTAAAGCTGGAGGTATTGGGGGAGGCGCGCACGCTCTATCCCGACATGCGCGAGACGCTGAAGGCGACCGAGGTTCTCGCGAAGGAGGGGTTCCACCCCATGGTCTATTGCGTCGATGATCCGATTGCGGCGAAGCAACTCGAAGAGGCAGGCGCAGTCGCGGTCATGCCACTGGGCGCGCCGATCGGTTCCGGTCTTGGGATCCAGAACCGGGTCACGATCAGACTGATTGTCGAAGGCGCCAAGGTGCCGGTGCTGGTCGATGCCGGCGTCGGCACGGCGTCGGACGCGGCTGTCGCCATGGAGCTGGGTTGCGACGGCGTGCTGATGAACACCGCGATCGCAGAAGCGAAGGACCCGATCCGAATGGCGCGCGCAATGAAGCTCGCGGTCGAGGCCGGGCGAGACGCCTATCTTTCGGGCCGCATGGGCACGCGCAAGTATGCCGATCCGTCGAGTCCGCTCGCCGGTTTGATCTGATTCCTCAAACGAAAAATTAACCATCTTCGGTGACATTGCCCCTGTTGAACGGGGGCAACCGATCATGGCCGTTACGAATACCGCTACGCTGACCATCGCCGAAATGCGCGAGTTCGCAGGGTTCACTGCCGCAGAGCAGCGCTACATCCGCCGCAGTCTCGACATCGGCCTCGGCCGCTGCGACGCCTTCCGCATCTGGGGCCGCAATGCTGGCGAGAATGCCGCGATCCGCAGCCAGTACGTCGCCTACCAGGAGCTCAAGGCGCTGCGGCAGTCGATCCCGCAATCATCGGGCTTCGACATGATCGAAGGCTTCGTCGGCAAGCTCACCCGTGTCGCTGCCTTCGACCTTGCACAGGAGCGCATCGAGACCTTCTCCGCATTCCGCTTTCTCTACGAGCGCCTGATTTCCGCGGAGGCGCGCCCTTGGCTCCCGAGCGCCTTCTGCGCCGCCGCCGCCTTGCCGCAAATCCGCCCGGACCGGCGCAAGACCCTGCTCCAGAGCCTCAGCGAAGCCGCTGCGACCGCGCCCGGCTGGTCAGACCGCGCACCGAGCTTCTATCCCGAATTCATCGAGAGCGAAGCGGCCTAGAGTTCCTCGACGATCAGGTAGGTCACTGTGGTATCGCCGACATTGACCACCTGGTGCCAGGCCACCCCGTCACTCGAATAACTCGATCCGGTCGCGATCCTCGCGATCCGGTCGCCATTGGCGTCGGTCAACTTCATCGTTCCGCCACTCAGCGCGTAGCCGAAATGGGCGGGGTGGAAATGCCTTTCATGCCCCACGCCCGGCGCAAAGCTGCATTTCAGGACGCGGTGGATGTCGGACCGGTGCAGCAGTTCGCAAACGGGCTTCCCCTTCCAGCCCGCCTCGAGTGCGGACGGCAAGGGATTGTCGCCCGCGTTCGCAGTGACACAGGCACCCAGTGCCGCAAGGCCGATTGCAGCGCCAATGGTTCGTCCCGGGGCGATCACGCTCAGGCCTTGTAAAGCCCGTCCAGCCGGTCGGCGTAGCGTTCCTTGATCTTGTGGCGGCGGATCGACTGCTTGGGCGTCAGCTCCTCGTTGTCGATGCTGAATGCCTCGTCGGCGAAGGCGAACTGGCGGATTTTCTCGATGACTGAGAGGTCCTTGTTCACGCGGTCGATCCCGGCGCGCACGGCGCCGCGGAACTCGGGATCGTCCTGCAATGACTTGAGGTCGAACTTCTTGCCATTGGCCTTTGCCCACTCGACCGCCCATTCGGCGTCGGGAACGATGAGGCCAACGATGTAGGGCCGCTTGTCGCCGCTCACCATCGCCTGCGCGATTTCGGGCTGAAGAGTAAGCATGCCCTCCAGCTTCTGCGGCGCGACATTGTCGCCCTTGTCGTTGACGATCATGTCCTTCTTGCGGTCGGTAATGACGATCCGGCCTTTCTCGTCGAGATGGCCGATATCGCCCGTGTGCAGCCAGCCGTCCCTGATCGTGCGCGCGGTTTCCGCATCGTTGCGCCAGTAGCCGTGCATGACAAGCTCGCCCCTGCACAGGATCTCGCCATCTTCGGCGATCCTGATTTCGACCCCGCGCATCGGCGGGCCGACCGTGTCCATCTTGAGGCCCGCGCGGGGGCGGTTGCAGCTTATCACCGGCCCGGCCTCGGTCTGGCCGTAACCTTGGAGCATGGTGAGACCCATCGAGTCGAAGAAGACGCCGACTTCCGGATTAAGCGGCGCCCCGCCAGACACCATTGCCTTGATGCGTCCGCCGAACTTCTGGCGGATCTTGGGCTTGAGCAATCGACTGACGACCATGTCCTTGGTCCCGTCGCCAAACTTGCGCACGCCAGCGGCCTTGCGTTCGCCGACACCGAGCGCAGTGTTCATCAGCTTCTCTGCAAGTCCCCCTTGCTTCTCGATCTGCTTCATGATGCGGCTGCGCAGCACTTCGAACAGGCGCGGGACAACGACCATGATCGTCGGGCGCGTCTCCTCGATATTGCTGGCGAGCTTCTCCAGCCCTTCGGCATAATAGATTTGCGCACCCACGCTGATCGGCAGGAATTGTCCGCCGGTGTGCTCGTAAGCGTGGCTCAGCGGCAGGAAAGAAAGAAAGCGCTCGTCGTCGGCAATCCCGAAATCCTCGATCAGGATTTCCGCTGCACCCGCCGCATTGCAGAGGATTGCGCCATGATGCTGCAGGACTCCGCGCGGTGCGCCACCGGTGCCGCTGGTATAGATGATGCAGGCGGTGTCGCCGCGGCCGATGTGGGCGATGCGTTCCTCGACCGCCTTGCGCGTCGCTGCCGGGTCCCCCTGGAGCATCGAGGCCCAACTATGGAACTCGAAGCTTCCAGATTGCTGACGGTTGAGGTCTTCGATCCCGATGACATGTTCCGCCACGCCCGATGCCTGAAGGGCAGTGTGGAGCGGCTTGAGCAGTTTCTCGTTGGAGACGATCACCGCCTTCGCGCCCGAGTTGTCGAGGATGTGAAGGTGGTCGCGTTCGGTATTGGTGATGTACGCCGGCACGGTGATGCAGCCGGCGGCCATGATCGCAAGATCCGCTATGCACCATTCGGGCCGGTTCTCCGATACGAGGCACACGCGGTCACCGCTGTTCAAGCCGAGCTTTCGCAGGTTTTCCGCCAGAAGGCATACCTGGTCGACCGCTTCGCCCCAGCTGATCGTCTGCCAGGACCCATCGCGTTTGGCGCCGAGGAAGGGCTTGGCAGCCCTCGGATCGGCGCGCGTCAGGAAAAGTTCGACGAGATTGTTGGCCGAATCGATCTCGGACAGCACGGCAGGCTCCTCAACTTGGTTCTTATCTTGTGTGACCCAACGGTGCGCCTTGGCTTAGGCTCCCGCCAGCGCGAGGGCAAGCTGCCGGCGCTTTGCCTCAGGGCATGTCAAGATGGCCCTCTAGGCGCGGATCGCGCGCACTTTCCCACGAGCCGTTGCGATAGAGAACCGCCCCACCCTTGATGGGTGCCGCGCCGATGATCAGCTGGCCATGTCCCAGCGCCTTGAAGGCATCGGCACTGGTTTCCAGCCAGGTCCCCTGCTCGAGCAGAACGCGGTCACCGAAGGCCATGATGAACGGCAGGCGCAGCGATTCGTGGGCATCGAGTCCGAAGTCGATCGCGCCGATGATGGCGCGCGCCGTGGTGATGGGAATGGTGCTGCCACCTGCGGCACCCACGGCCATGAAGGGATGCCCCTGCGGGTCGTAGATGATGGTCGGCGACATCGAACTGCGCGGGCGTTTCCCGCCTTCGACCCGGTTCGCCACCAGTCGGTCGCCGACCGTGGGTGAACGGCTGAAGTCGGTCAGCTCGTTGTTGAGGTAGTATCCCCCGACCATCAGACCGGATCCGAAAGCACTCTCGATCGTGCTGGTGTAGCTGACCATGGTGCCTTCGCTGTCGACAGCGGCGAGATGAGAGGTGCCGTGTTCGACCGGCTCATCACCGTCGGCGAGCGCCAAGGGAGCGCCGGCCGGGCGACCTGCCTCGACCGTCGCGAGCGAGGTTTGCGGCGAGATCAGCGCACTGCGCGAAGCGATATAGGATTTGTCCAGCAGTCCGGCGACCGGCACGCTGACGAAATCGCTGTCGCCGAGGTAGAGTTCGCGATCGGCGTAGGCGAGGCGCTGGGACTCGACGAAGAGGTGCCAGGTGACCGGATTGTCCTTGCCCAGCGCGGTGAGGTCGAACCGCTCGAGCTGGCCGAGGATTTGCTGGACCGCGATGCCGCCCGAAGTCGGTGGCCCCATCGAACAGATCCGGTAGGAGCGGTAGCTCGAACAGACCTCCTCGCGTTCCTTCGCCTCGTAGGCCTGGACGTCGGCATAGGTCATCGCGCCCGGCTTGGGTGTGTCGGCTGCCACTGTTGCCGCCAGCGCGATGGCATTGGCTCCGCTGTAGAAGGCCTTCGGGCCTTCCTTCGCGATGGCCTCGAAGGTCCGGGCCAGCTCTTCATTGCGTACGAGCGTACCGGCGGGAAGGGCCTCTCCCGAGGGTGCGTAGAAAATTGCCCGTGCCGTATCGCTGAATGCCCCCGTCTCGCGAGAGCGGGTCAGGGCATCGTTCATCCGCGGGTTGATCTGGAATCCTTCGCGGGCCAGGCGGATGGCCGGGTTGAACAGCTCTGACCATGCGAGCTTGCCGTGCTCGGCATGTGCCTTGGCTGCGAGAGCGATGTTGCCGGGGACCCCGACCGACAGCCCGCTGCGGACGGATTTCTCGAACGAGGGCAGCTTGCCGTCGGCGTCGAGGAACCATTCGGGTGTAGCGCCGGCGGGGGCCTTTTCGCGCCCGTCGTAGGTTGTCACCTCCCCGCCCTCGGTACCGCGCACCAGGAAGCCGCCGCCGCCGATGCCCGAGCTCTGGGGTTCGACAACGGTAAGGGCAAGCATGGTGGCGATTGCCGCGTCGGTGGCGTTGCCGCCCTTGCGCAACACCTCTTCACCAGCGGCCTGCGCGCGGGGATCCGCTGCGCTTACGGCGCCGATGAAGGCAGTGGTTTCGGTGGGCGCCGCTGCTTGCGGCAGAGTCGCGCAGCCAGCGAGGGCAAGGGCGACGAGCGAGACTAATGGTAAGCGGCTCATGCCGCGGGTGCTATTCGCTTCCGACCGCTTCGGCAATCGAAGAGAATCCATCGCGCTTCATCAACCCTTCGAGCCCCCGGATTATCTTTCGCGGTAGTCCCGGCCCTTCGAAGACCATGGCGCTGTAAAGCTGCACCAGGCTGGCCCCGGCCCGGATTCGCGCCCAGGCATCCTCGGCACTGGAAATCCCGCCGACGCCCACCAGGGGGATTGCCCCGCCGGTAGCTTTGCGGAAGTCGCGCATGCGTTGCTGGGCGAGGTCGCGCAGGGGTTCGCCTGAAAGTCCCCCGGTCTCGCCGCGATGGTGCGAGCGCAGCTCCGGCCGGGAAATAGTGGTGTTCGAGACGATCAATGCGCCCAGCTTCTTGTCCAGCGCGATACGTGCGATCGCGTCGATGTCGGCGGGTTCGAGATCTGGCGCGACCTTGAGGAAGACCGGGGGCCCCTTGTCACTTCTCATTTCGAGTACGGCATCAATCAGGCCTGTCAGTGCCGATTCATCCTGCAATGCGCGCAAGCCAGGCGTATTCGGGCTGGAGATGTTGACCGCAAGATAGCTAGCCAGTGGAGCCATGACGCGGGTCATCGCCACATAGTCGGCTATCCGGTCCAGGCTGTCCTTGTTTGCCCCGATATTGATACCAACGATGCCGGGACGGTGGCGCCGCCTCTCGAGGCGGCGCCTCGCGACATCGGCACCAGCATTGTTGAACCCCATGCGATTGATGACCCCCCGGTCCTCGACCAGCCGGAACAGGCGCGGCCTGGGATTGCCGGCTTGGGGGAGCGGGGTGATTGATCCGACCTCGGCGAAACCGAAGCCCAGGCCAAGCAGTTCGTCGGGAACTTCGGCATCCTTGTCGAATCCCGCAGCCATGCCGAGCGGGTTGGGGAACTCGATGCCCGCGACACCGATGGCGAGCGGTCCCGGTCGCGGCGGAGTGCGCAGGGGGGAGGCGGCAAGTGCGCGGACTGTAAGGCGGTGGGCGCGCTCCGGATCGAGTGCGAAAAGGACGGGGCGGGCGAGATCGAAGAACATGGCGGCGCGCTATGACGCACCGGGTGATTCGTGTCGACTATGGCGCATATCGCCTCTCCCACGCACCTGTCTTGCGGAGGGACAGTCTCGATTTTTCCGAAAGTGTCGCTTGCATACAATCAAGCGCGACCGATTCTGCCTATCTAGGGCTTGCGACCCGAAGGGCTCGGAGCAGCTTTGCAACGAGTTCTCGACTTCAAGGGGCGGCTCCTAACAGGGCCGCCCTTTTTTTCGCACTTGATTTATTTCTGACTTTCGGTGCGAATCCATTCGTTGTCGGCTGCTATTGCCGATGGCGAATTTATACAATATCGAATCGCAACTTACTTCGGGAGCGATAGTCTTGTCCGGTTCGCCAGGGGGCAACGAACCTCACCAGTTCCATTTTGTGCCAGCGCCTGCCGACTTGGCGCCGTACCTCAATTCGCTCTACATCTGGCAGACCGAATTCCCCACTCTCGACGAAGTCCTGCCAGCCTACTCGGCGCAAATGACTGCGTTCGTCACGGGCAAAGCGCGAATGGCGTTCGATGACGGCATCGTCGGCGAGACCAGCGATGCCTTTTTCCTCGCCCCGCTTTGCCAGGCACGGCATTTCAGCGTCCGTGGTCCGGCCAAGCTCTTCGGGGTCTCCCTCAACTTTCGTGGCTGGGCGGCGCTGTCCGGTCTGTCGGTCCACGATCACCATGACAGTTTCCTCCCTTCTGAGATGGTGATTGGTGAAGCCCTCGCGGACGAATTCGCCACCCTGGCGCCGCGCTGGCGCAAGGGGGATCTGGACGACGACGCTTTCCTTGATGCCATGGCCGACATCGTCAGGCGCGGCATAAGCGAGCTGCCGAAGACCCATTTGCAGGTGATCGACCGCACGCTCGAATGGCTGTCGAGTTCGTTTCGTCCCGATCTCGAGTCGCTCTATTCGACCCTGCCTTATTCGAAACGCCAGGTGCAGCGGCTCGTCGCGCAGTTCTTCGGGCAGTCGCCCGTGCGACTCGTCCGACGCTATCGTGCGGTCCGCGCGGCGACGCTCTTGTCGCTTCCCGCACTGCCCGACGAGGTGGAAGCCGATATTCACGCGGCCTTCTACGACCAGGCGCACCTCATCAAGGAACTGCGTTTCTTTACCGGCCGCACGCCCAAGCGCCTGCTGCCCGAGGGCGAGTCGGCGATCAACGAAATGCTTGGACCCGAAGGATACAGCTCGGTCGACCTCTTCGGCTCGAGCGAGGCACGCCAGTTGGGCCAGGACCCGCTGGACTGCTAACGACTCGCAATAAGCGGAAATGCGTTGAATTAGCCTTCGCTCATGCATAGGTCGCCAATCGGAACGAATTGGTCCGATTAAAACATGCGCCTGTCAAACCTTGCCGATTACGCTGTCGTTACGATGAGCGCTGCGGCCCGCCACTGCGGCGGGGGGCGGACCAGTGCGGCAGAGCTGGCGGCGGAAACCGGCCTTCCGGTGCCGACGGTGCAGAAGCTGGTCAGCAAGCTGTCCTCAGCGGGATTGCTCAGGTCGACTCGCGGGACCGGTGGTGGCCTGCAACTCGCTCGACCCGCTGCCGCCATTACGGTCGCGGACATTGTCGAGGCGGTCGAAGGGCCGATCGCGCTGACGGCTTGCGTCGAAGGCGCGGAGTGTTCGGTCGAGCACGAATGCTCGGTGCGACCTCACTGGCCGGTCGTGAACGAAGCACTGCGCGGTGCGCTGGCGGCCATCCCGCTGACGCAACTGGCGCGAATCGAAGAAGTAGCATGAGCGAAGAGCTAGAAATCCAGGATCGCGAGGCTCGTGAAGCCGCCGCCAAGGCTGCCGAGTACGAGCACGGCTGGTCGGCCGACATCGAAACCGAATTCGCCGAGAAGGGCCTAAGCGAAGACACCGTCCGCTTCATCAGCGCCAAGAAGGGCGAACCCGAGTGGATGCTCGAATGGCGCCTCAAGGCCTTCCGCCTGTGGCAGGAGATGGAAGAGCCCGACTGGGCCAAGCTCGGCTATCCTGCGATCGATTACCAGGACGCCTACTACTACGCCGCGCCGAAGAAGAAGCCGACGCTGGCCTCGCTCGACGAGCTCGATCCCGAGATCAAGGCGGTCTACGACAAGCTCGGCATTCCCGTGGCAGAGCAGGAAGTGCTCGCCGGGGTCGAAGGCGCGCGCAAGGTCGCGGTCGATGCGGTGTTCGACAGCGTCAGCGTCGCCACCACCTTCCGTGAAGAGCTCAAGCGCGCAGGCGTGATCTTTCTCTCGATCAGCGAGGCGGTGAAGGAATATCCTGACCTTGTGAAGAAGTGGCTCGGCAAGGTCGTGCCGCAGCACGACAACTTCTTCGCGACGCTCAATTGCGCGGTCTTTTCCGACGGCACGTTTGTCTACGTGCCTGAAGGCGTGCGCTGTCCGATGGAGCTTTCCACCTATTTCCGCATCAATGCGGAGAACACCGGACAGTTCGAACGCACGCTGATCATCGCCGAGAAGGGCGCCTACGTCAGCTATCTCGAGGGCTGCACCGCGCCGATGCGCGACGAGAACCAGCTCCACGCCGCAGTGGTCGAGCTGGTCGCGCTCGAGGATGCCGAAATCAAGTATTCGACGGTGCAGAACTGGTACCCCGGCAATGCCGAGGGCGTGGGCGGGATCTACAATTTCGTCACCAAGCGCGGCCTGTGCCAGGGCGCGCGCAGCAAGATCAGCTGGACCCAGGTCGAAACCGGCAGTGCGGTGACGTGGAAATATCCGTCGTGCGTGCTCAACGGGGAGGATAGCGTCGGCGAGTTCTACTCGGTCGCGGTGACCAACAATTTCCAGCAGGCCGACACTGGCACCAAGATGATCCACAACGGCAAGGGCAGCCGCTCGACGATCATCTCCAAGGGCATTTCGGCGGGCAAGTCGAACAACACCTATCGCGGGCTGGTCCGCGTGGCGGCCAATGCCGATGGCGTGCGTAACTTCACCCAGTGCGACAGCCTGTTGCTAGGCGACAAATGCGGCGCGCACACCGTGCCCTATATCGAGGTCAAGAATCCCAGCGCGCAGATCGAGCACGAGGCGACCACCAGCAAGATTTCCGACGACCAGCTGTTCTACGCCATGCAGCGCGGGCTGGACGAGGAAGAGGCTGTGGCGCTGATCGTCAACGGCTTCGCCAAGGACGTATTGAAAGAACTGCCAATGGAATTCGCCGTCGAGGCTCAGAAGCTTCTTGCCATCAGCCTGGAAGGATCGGTCGGATGAGCGAAAAGAAGACTCTCAAGCTCAAGTCCCCCTCCGAAACCGCCGAAGACACCCCCGCGCTCAAGAAGAAGGGTCGTGGGTGGGAGATTTCGGAGAAGCGGCTCGATGCGCTGCACGAGCGTGCGCGCGACATGCGCCGGCATTCTTCTCCGGCACACAAGTCGCTGGCGAAGAAGTTCGCCGAGGCCGACATGGGCCGCTACAAGTTCACCCGCCACGCGGTGGTCGGTAGCGCAATCGTCGACCTAAATTGCCACAACCTCGGCCTTGCGATCATGATCGACGAGGACGGGCAGGACGAAGCACTGGCCAAGCGCCGCGACAAGAGCCTCGAGGCGGTCGGCATCCGGGTCGAGCGCGTCGCGGCTTCCGATATCCTGGAGAACATGGACGAGGTGCTCCAGCGCCTCACCGTCGCGATGCGCGAATGCATTGCCGACAAGAAGGAAAAGGCACGCGCCCACGCCGCGGCCAATCCCAACCAGCACTATTCGCGGCCGAACCGTAAACCGGCGCCGCGCAGGAACGACTACTGATGCTCGAAATTACCGACCTTCACGCCACCGTTGCCGACAAACCCATCCTCAAGGGCCTCTCGCTCACCGTCGCCGCGGGCGAGGTGCATGCGATCATGGGTCCCAACGGTGCGGGCAAGTCGACGCTCGCCTATGTGCTGGGCGGTCGCCCCGGCTATGAGGTGACCGGGGGCAGCGTGCGCTTCAACGGCGAGGACCTGTTTGCCATGGACCCGCACGAGCGCGCGGCCGCGGGCCTGTTTCTTGGCTTCCAGTACCCGGTCGAAATTCCCGGCGTGTCGAACCTCCAGTTCCTGCGCGAAGCTCTCAATTCGCAGCGCAAGCAGCGCGGAGAGGAACCGCTGTCGGGCGGTGACTTCCTCAGGCTCGCGCGCGAAAAGGCCGCGCTGCTCAAGCTTGATCCCGAGATGCTCAAGCGCCACGTCAACGTCGGCTTTTCCGGGGGCGAGAAGAAGCGCGCCGAAATGGTCCAGATGGGTATCCTCGACCCGAAATTCGCGGTGCTCGACGAGACCGACAGCGGCCTCGACATCGACGCGCTGCGGATCGTCGGCGAAGGGATCAATGCGATCATGCGCAGCCCCGAAAAGGGCGTGCTGCTGATCACCCACTACCAGCGTCTGCTCGACGTCGTGAAGCCCGACCGCGTGTCTATCCTTTCGGCGGGCCGCATCGTCCAGACCGGCGGCCCCGACCTCGCCCTGCGTCTCGAAAACGAGGGCTACGACGCGGTGATGGCAGATGCCTGAGGCGGCGACCCTCCCTACGCGACGCGAGGAGGCATGGCGCTATTCTGCGGTCGACCGGCTGCAGGGCGTGGCGCTCGACGACTGGCGCGTGATCGATGTTCCGGCGGGCGAGAGCTTCCGCGACACGCTGGTCATCGCCGACGGCGCGGCGACGAAGCCGACCGAACTCCACCGCTGGCGCGTCACCGTGGGCGAGGGTGCGACCTGCGAACTTTTCGCGGTGCTCTCCTCCGCCGAATATGCGCGGCTCGAGATTGAGGTGACGCTGGCCAGGGGCGCGCATTTCGAACTGGGTGGCATCACTGTCGGCGGGCGCGAGACCGTGCGCGAGTTTGTCACTCGCGTGGTCCATGCCTCGCCGCAAGCGACCAGCAACCAGGTCGTTCGCGCGGTCCACTGGGGCCATGGCACGGGCAATTTCCTCGGCAATATCGACGTCTTGCGCGATGCGCAGAAGACCGACGCGGCGCAGGACTTCAAGGGCCTGCTGCTCGAAAAGGGCGCGAGCGTGAACGCGGTACCGCAGCTCGAGATTTTCGCCGACGACGTGAAGTGCGCGCACGGCGCCAGCATCGGACAGCTCGACGAGACGGCGCGCTTCTACATGGCCGCGCGCGGGCTTTCTCCCGACCTTGCCCGGCGACTGCTGGTGCAGGCTTTCCTCGGCGATGCACTGGTCGCGCTCGACGACGACGACCTGCGCGATGCAATGATGCAAGTCGCGCTCGACAAGGTGGACCGGGCGCTGTGAGCGACGCCGCCACCCTCACCCGGAAAGCGGACTTCCCCGGCCTCGTCACCGCCGACGGGCAGCCGTGGCATTACCTCGACACCGCCGCGACGGCGCAGAAGCCTCAAGTCGTGATCGACGCGATGACCCGTGCGCTCGGCCGCGACTATGCGACCGTCCATCGCGGCGTCTATTCGCGCTCGGCCAACATGACGCTGGCCTATGAGGCGGCGCGCAAGCGGGTGGCAGATTTCATCGGCGCGAAGAGCGAAAACGAGGTCGTCTTCGTGCGCGGCGCGACCGAGGCGATCAATCTCGTCGCGCAGAGCTGGGGCATGGTCCACATCGGCGAAGGCGACCGGATCGTGTTGTCGACGCTCGAGCACCATTCCAACATCGTCCCGTGGCAGATGGTGGCCGAGCGGACCGGCGCGCAGATCGACGTCTGCCCGTTGACCGAGGACCACCGGATCGATCTCGGCGCGCTCGAGGCGCTGCTGACGCCGCGCACGAAACTGGTCGCGCTGGCCCATGTTTCCAACGTCCTGGGAAGCGTGCTCGACGCGCGGGCGGCGGCGGACCTGGCGCATTCGGTGGGGGCGAAAATCCTTCTCGACGGGTGCCAGGCGGCCCCACGCATGGCGCTCGACATGGTCGCGCTCGATTGCGACTTCTATGCCTTCTCGGCGCACAAGCTGTATGGTCCGACAGGCATCGGCGTGTTGTGGGCGCGCGAGGACATCCTCGATGCCATGCCTCCCTGGCAGGGCGGCGGTGCGATGATCGAGCGGGTGACCTTCGACAAGACCACCTACGCCCCGCCGCCGCAGCGCTTCGAGGCTGGAACGCCGATGATCACCGAGGCGATCGCGCTCCATGCGGCAATCGATTATGTCGCGGCGCTCGGCCCCGATGCCCTGTTCACCCATGAGGCGGCGCTGGCGCGGACCCTGCGCGAGGAACTGCGCAACTTGAACTCGATCACCTTGTTCGGGCCGGAGGACAGCGCGGGCATCGTCAGCTTCGCGATGGAGGGGGTGCATCCGCACGACCTCGGCACCATATTGGATGAAGAGAACGTTGCGATCCGCGCCGGACACCATTGCGCGCAGCCGCTGATGGACCACCTCGGCGTACCTGCGACCGCCCGGGCCAGCTTCGGCCTCTATTCGGACGAAACCGACATTGCTGCGCTGCTGCGCGGCATCGAACGCACCCAGAGGATCTTCGGATGAGCGAGGACATGGACGACAAGGATTTCATCGCCGCCCCGGCTTCGATCGAGGACGTGCTCAGCAAGCCGCCCCGCGCCCGGGTTGAGGACGCCGTCGATCCCGACGAGACCGCGGGCGAGAAGCTCGAGCGCAAGCGCGACTACCTTGAGGGGTTCCTGCAGAAGAAGCCGGAAAACCTGCCCGCAGGCGCGCCGGGCGGCGAGCTGTACGAGGCGGTCGTCGCAGCGATGAAGGAAATCTACGACCCGGAAATCCCGGTCAACATCTACGATCTCGGACTCATCTACGGGATCGATGTGACCGCTGATGCCGATGTCGCGATCACCATGACGCTGACTACGCCGCATTGCCCGGTTGCCGAATCGATGCCGGGCGAGGTCGAACTGCGCGCCGCTTCGGTGCCTGGCGTGCGCGATGCCGAGGTCAATCTCGTGTGGGATCCGCCATGGGGCCCGGACAAGATGACCGACGAGGCGCGCCTCGAACTGGGGATGTTGTGATGACCGAAACCCGCACCCGTCCCGCCCCCAAGGCTGCCGTCATCCTGACGCCGCGCGCCGAGGAGCGTATCGCCGAACTCATGGCCAAGGCGCCTGACGATGCCATCGGCGTGAAGCTGTCGACCCCGCGCCGCGGCTGTTCGGGCCTTGCCTATTCGGTCGACTACGTCAGCGAGGAAACGAAATTCGACGAGAAGATCGCCACCCCCGGCGGCATTTTCTATATCGATGGCGCCAGCGTGCTCTACCTCGTCGGCAGCACGATGGATTGGGTCGAGGACGATTTCACCGCCGGCTTTGTGTTCGACAACCCCAATGCCAAGGGCGCGTGCGGCTGCGGCGAGAGTTTCATGGTCTGAATTTCTCCAGCTTCGGCTGCAAACCGCGCCGTCCTGCGCTTCCGGTGCTCACGGGCCGTATGCCCGCTCCGCTCCGGTTCTCGGTCGTCACGACTTTCGCTCGAACCTGAAGAAATTCCCGTGTCTCAGCGCCTGAGCGCCCGTACGCAGGCGGCACGGTCGACGTCGAGCCCGTCGCTCGCGCGGCGCGCATCTACGTAGGTCGCGCTGGGTTCGGCGCGCGGCTGCAGCGGGTAGAGGTAGACATCGAGCACGCAGGCATCGCCGACGAACTGCAGCTTGCGCACATCCCCCTCCTTCACCGCCAGTCGCGGCGGGCCGAAAATGTTGGCGAGGGCGGTTTCGTTCTTCCCGATCACGCCCTCCAACCCCGGCAGGTTCATCACCTTGGGCGCGCGGAAAGCGGTGGTGGAGGGCGCGGGCTGCGTCACCTGCGGCGGCGGCGCGGACCTGACGACCGGTCGCTGTGGCGCTGGCGCGCCCACCTGGGGCGCGGGGTTCGATCCGCATGCGGCGAGGAGCGGGATGAGGAGGATGGGGAGTCTACGCATGAAGTCTTTCGGTCCGCCCGCGATGGACGAGGTGGGTTGCACTCGCCGCGCCGAGCACGGGTGCGAGAAGATTGACGAAGGGAACGAGCAGCATGGCCGCGACGATGCCGCCGAGCGCGAAGCGGGTCAGAGCACCGATGGGCGCGATCTCGTCCGCATTCCGGCGATGGCGCAGCCAGACCATGTCCTGCAATTCGCGGCCCAGTAGCAGCGCGTTGACCGTCCAGAAGACGAGCGCGGTGCCGATACCGGTCACCAGTAGGGCCGCGGCAAGCGGTAGGGCGAGGAGGTTAAACCCTACGGTCCTTCCGAGCGAGCGAAGGCTGTTCGCCAGTTCCTCCCGCAGCGGGAGTCGCCGCAGGCTGGCAGCGGCGTGGGGATAGTGTCGCGATTCGACGGCCTCGACGACCTCGTCAGCGAAGAATTGCAGGACAAAAAGCGCAACCACACGAAACAGCAACCACGCGGCTACCAGCATCCCCGCCGCGGCGAGCAGCGCGCCGAACCCTTGCGGGTCGCCCCCGGCATAGCGCTCCAGCGCGGCCTCGAGGAGGAAATAGAGCCCGACACCAAGCCCTGCGAAAATACCCAGCGATATCAGCGCGGTCTTGCCGAGAACCCGGAGGATTGCCGGATCGCCGAGCTGGCCGACCGAGAGGGCAAGGGCGCGCATGAGCGAGGTCATCAGGCGGCGGACTTGGCGGCGTGGTGCGCCCGAGTCAACGCCGCCCTTGGCCAATGCCCGACGAACCGCTAACCGCGCCCGACGTATCCAGAATCCCCCTACCCGGAGTACCCATGACCGAACCCCGCTACGACGTCATCGCGATCGGTAATGCCATCGTCGACGTGATGTCCCCCTGCACCGACGAGCTGATCGAGGAGCTCGGCCTCGCCAAGGGCGGGATGACGCTGGTGGACGAAGACGGCGCCCGCCGCCTCTACGATGCCATGGGTCCGGCGAAGGAAATTTCCGGCGGCTCGGCGGCCAATACGCTTGCCGGCATGTCGGCACTGGGCGCGCAGTGCGCCTTCATCGGCCAGGTCGCGAAGGACCAGCTTGGCGACGTCTTCAGCCACGACATTCGCGCCGTCGGCATCGATTTCGACACGCCTGCACGCGAAGGCCAGCCTTCCACCGCGCGCTGCCTGATCTTCGTTACGCCCGATGGCGAGCGGACGATGAACACCTTTCTCGGCGCGAGCCAGTTCCTGCCGCCCGCCGCTCTCGACGACGAAACCATCGCCAGCGCCGCGATCCTCTATCTCGAAGGCTATCTGTGGGACCCCGAAGAGCCGCGCAGTGCCATGCGCCGCGCGATCGAGGTCGCGCGCAAGGCTGGTCGCAAGGTCGCCTTCACGGCCAGCGAAAGCTTCGTCATCGACCGCCATGGCGACGATTTCCGCGCGCTCATCGACGAAGGCCAGATCGACATCCTCTTCGTCAACGAACACGAACTCGCCTCCCTGACCGGGGAGAGCGATTTCGAGAAGGGTGTTGCGGCGGTTGCGGGCAAGGTTCCCGTGCTCGTCGCCACGCGCAGTGCCAAGGGCGCCATCGCGGTAGCGCATGGCGTGCGCGCCGAAGTCGAGGCGGAGCCGGTTGCACAGGTGGTCGACACCACGGGCGCGGGCGACCTCTTTGCCGCCGGGTTCCTTACCGGCCATGCCCGTGGCGCCAGTCTCGAGCGGTGCCTGCGCATGGGTGCGATCTGCGCCGCTGAGATCATCTCGCACTACGGCGCGCGCAGCGAGGTCGACTTGAGGGCGCTGGTGGCTGAAAAGCTCGGCTAAAGGTCCGGACGCAGCGTCCGGTCGATCTCCATCAGTTCGACCGGGGCGCCGCGCACTTCAACGAAGGCCACGCGCACGCCCTTGCTCGGCGAGTTGGGCGCGATAAGCACCTTGTGATCCGCCATTGCCGCTTCGAGGTCGTCCACCTCGAAGGCGACGTGCGGCACGGTCTTGACGAGATCGGGGTAGGGCGCACCCTCCCAGTATCGCTGCCACTGGATGCCGAAGGGGTTGTCCTGGTGATCGCTGACGGTGATCTGCAGGTGCGGCAGGTCGATTTCGCCCTCGAACCCGTCCTGCGTCGGAATGCCGATATGGTTGAAGCGTGCGCCCTTGATCATCGCACGCCGCCCATGTTCAATAGACCGGCTTTTCGTAGTTCGGGTCGCGCAATCGCAGCATGTGGCGCGCGATCGTTTCGACCTGCTTCTGGTTGAGGTCGAAATCCATTTCCTCGGGATAATTGTGCGCGTCGGCCAGCCAGATCGCCAGGGTCGCATCGGTCAGCCCCGGGCTGTTGGCGATATCGGCGAAAGGCGGAGACTTGGGGTTGGGCGAAAGGCCCGGCGGCTCGACTGCGTGGCAACCGCCGCATGCTGCCTGCGCAAAGGCAAGGTCGGTGGCGGCGTCGGTCCCGCCTTCCTCCGCGAGGATAGGTCTCGGAACTGACGAGACATGGGTCGCACCGGGTTCACTGGTCGCAATGCAGGACGTCAGCGCGATGGCGAAGCCGGCGATGAGGGCGGGTGTGCGATAGGCCATAGGACAATTGTGCGCCCGCCATGGCTGTCAGATCAACTGCAAAATCGGCACTGCTGCTTGCGCGCCCTGCGTCACGCGTCGCGTTCGCGCCTCACCTCGCGCTGGCCGATGTCGCGGCGGCAGAAGCCATCGGGAAAATCGATTGCGTCGACGGCAGCATAGGCCTTGCGCTGCGCGTCGGTCGCGCTTGCGCCCTTGGCGGTAACGTTGAGAACGCGTCCGCCGCTTGCGACCAGCTTTCCGCCATCCATCGTCGTGCCGGCGTGGAAGACCTTGGCCCCGTCGGTCTCGGCATTTCCGAGATCGATGGCGCCGCCCTTCTTGGGCGTGCCGGGATAACCCTCGGCCGCCATGACCACCGTCAGCGCGAATTCGTCCGCCAGCTTCGGCGCGGCGACTTCGCCCAGCTTCCCCTGCGCGCAGGCGAGCATCAGTTCGACGAGGTCGTTTTCCAGCCGCATCATCAGCACCTGGCACTCGGGATCGCCGAAGCGGGCGTTGTATTCGATCAGCTGCGGCCCCTCGCTCGTCAGCATCAGCCCGGCATAGAGGACGCCCGAATAGGGCATGCCCTCTTCGCGCATGGTCCTGACCGTCGGCTCGACGATTTCGCGCATGGCGCGGGCCTGCAGCGCCTCGGTCAGCACGGGTGCGGGCGAATAGGCACCCATGCCGCCGGTGTTGGGACCGGTGTCGCCATCGCCGACGCGCTTGTGGTCCTGCGCGGTGCCGATGGGAGTGATGGTCGTGCCGTCGGTGAGCGCAAAGAAGCTCGCCTCTTCGCCGGTGAGGAACTGCTCGATCACCACCTCGCTCCCGGCGGCGCCGAACTGGCCGTCGAACATGTCGTGAAGCGCGTGCTGCGCTTCATCGCGCGTTTCGGCGATGATCACGCCCTTGCCCGCCGCGAGGCCATCGGCCTTGAGCACGAAGGGCGGGTCGAAGCGTTTCAGCGCGCCCCAGGCCTGTTCGAGCGAGGCGCAGCGTTCGTAGCGGGCTGTGGGAATGTTGGCCCGCTTACACAGCTCCTTGGTGAAGCCCTTGCTCCCTTCGAGCTGCGCTGCCTGCCTGGAGGGACCGAAGGTATCGATCCCCGCGGCGCGGAGCGAATCCGCAAGCCCGTCGACCAGTGGCGCCTCGGGCCCGATGACCACGAGAGCGATGTCGTTTTCGCGCACGAAAGCGATTACTGCGTCATGGTCGGTCGCGTCGAGCGCGACGCATTCCGCCTCCTGCGCAATGCCGGGATTGCCTGGCGCGGCCCACAGCTTGTCGCACATGGGCGATTGCGCCAGCTTCCACGCCAGCGCATGTTCGCGCCCACCGCTGCCGAGCAGAAGGATATTCATGGCCGACGTTCCCCAGGATTACGAAGATGAAGATGAGGGGCTGGTAGCGAAGGGTCGCGCCGGGGACAACGCCGAGCCGCTCTCGATCAGCGAAATCTCGCAGATGCTGAAGCGCACGGTCGAGGACCGTTTCGGCTTCGTGCGCCTGCGCGGCGAGCTGTCGGGAGTGAAGCGGGCGGCATCGGGCCATCTCTATTGCGCGCTTAAGGACGACAAGGCGGTCATCGACGGGGTGATGTGGCGCGGCAGTGCCGAGCGCCTGCCGTTCCGGCCGGAGGACGGGCTGGAGGTCGTCGCCAGCGGCAAGCTCACCACCTATCCTGGCCGCTCCAAGTACCAGATCGTCATCGACCGCATGGAGCTTGCGGGCGAGGGCGCACTGCTCGCGCTGCTCGAGAAGACCCGTGCACGGCTGGCGGCGGAGGGACTGTTCGACGAACGCCGCAAGCGGGCGCTGCCGTTCCTGCCGAGGACCATCGGCGTCGTCACATCGCCTACCGGCGCGGTCATTCGCGACATCCTCCACCGCCTTGCCGACCGCTTTCCCACTCGCGTCATCGTCTGGCCGGTGCTGGTGCAGGGGCAGGGCGCGGCAGAGCAGGTGGCCGCGGCAGTGCGCGGCTTCTCCGCCATGCCCGAGGGCCATCCGGACCGCCCCGACCTCGTCATCGTCGCGCGCGGTGGCGGCTCGATCGAGGACCTGTGGTCCTTCAACGAGGAGGTCGTCGTCCGCGCCATCGCCGAATGCTCGATCCCCACGATCAGCGCGGTCGGGCACGAAACGGACACGACGCTGGCCGACTATGCCGCCGACCGCCGCGCACCCACACCCACCGCGGCCGCCGAAATGGCCGTGCCGGTGCGCGCCGAACTCGCCGCGACGCTCAAGGATTTCGGTGCGCGCAAGGAGCGCGCTATTCTGCGGCCCGTGCAGCTGGGGCGCGAACGGCTGGAAGCGCGCGTCCAGCGCCTGCCGCGGCCCGAGGCACTGCTCCAGCCGCAGGCGCAGCGCCTCGACGATCTGGTGGGGCGCCTCGGAAATGGCTTGCGGGAAAGGGCCAATCGGGCGCGCGAGCGGCTCCAGTCGGATCGCGCACGGCTCAATGCCCCGCTGCTCAGGGCCAGAATCGAGCGGGCGCAGGACCGGTTGAGCGCGGTGGCGCG
Source organism: Qipengyuania soli (assembly GCF_015529805.1). Classification (NCBI taxonomy): domain Bacteria; kingdom Pseudomonadati; phylum Pseudomonadota; class Alphaproteobacteria; order Sphingomonadales; family Erythrobacteraceae; genus Qipengyuania; species Qipengyuania soli. Next base: position 2,611,336 of record NZ_CP064654.1, read on the forward strand.
GCTGATGATCTCGCTCGATCCCGACAATGTGCTCCAGCGCGGCTATGTCCGGGTGGTCGGATCGGGCGGCACGGTGACCGACAAGGCGGTCGCTGCGAAGGAGGCCCTGCTGACCCTCAAGTTCCGCGACGGCGACCTTGCGGTTACTCCATCCGCCAGTGCATCGCCCCCGGTGCGGCGCAAGCCCGCGCCCCAGGGAACGCCGCCGAAGCAGGACGATTTGTTCGGATAGGCCCGAAGTGCTAGGAGCGCGGCCATGCTGATGAACAAGAACTCGACCCCCTCCAACGGCGAGGCCCGGCTCCATTACGGGCCGAGCGGCTTTCGCGTACTTCGCGCCGGCCAGTTCGTGACCTGTGCGATGAGCGGCGTGCCCATCGCGCTCGAGGAGCTGCGTTACTGGTCGGTCGAGTACCAGGAACCCTACGCGACTGCGCAACTGGCGACCGAGCGACTGAAGCCGTGACCGCGCGCCGGGTCGCACCGCTCCTTCCGACTATCGCCCTTGCCGCCTGCGTCCCGGCATCCGAGCCGGTCGGGACGAGCGTTCCTGTGCCGGTGGCGGAGACGGTCCAGCCGATTCGCACCCCCGCTCCCACCCCTGCGCCCGCCAGCATGCCGCCATCGGCAGTCTCCTCGCGCCCGCAGGTCTTCACCTTCGCCGGCGAACTTACGCAGGGCGGCTTCCTGCGCGGCACCGTGCCCGGCGGCGCAGTGTCGGTGAAGCTGGATGGCGAGGATGTCGCCTTCGGCAGCGACGGGCGCTTCTTCGCCGCTTTCGACCGCGACGCAGGCACCAATGCCACGCTGGTCGCGACCATGCCCGACGGGCGCGAGATCCGCAGTCCCGTCAGCATATCCCCGCGCGACTGGCAGATCGAGCGCATCAATGTCGCCCGCACCCCGGGCGGCGCATCCGATTCGTACATGAAGATCCGCCAGCCCGAGCTCGACGCGATCTGGGCATCGCGGCAGAAGCAGACCGGGGCGCAAGGCTGGCAGCAGGAGTTCATCTGGCCGGTGAAGGGCCGCATCTCGGGCCGCTTCGGTTCGCAGCGCATCTATCGCGGCGAGCCCGGCGCCTACCACACGGGCCTCGACATCTCGTCCGGGACCAGCGGCACACCCTATGTGGCGCCGGCTGACGGCGTCGTCGTGCTCGCGGTGCAGGGTTACAGCCTCGAGGGCAACCTCCTGATCATCGACCATGGCAACGGGCTCAACAGCGCCTTCCTCCATTCCTCGCGGCTGTATGTAAAGGAAGGGGACGTGGTGAAGCAGGGCCAGCATATCGGCGATATCGGCATGTCGGGCCGCGCCACCGGCCCGCACCTGCACTGGAGCATCAAGTGGCACGAGGCGCGCCTCGATCCGCTGCTTTTCACCGGGCCGATGGACTGACGGCCCCGGGAGGAATGGTGCGTAGGGCAAGGTTGTTACTGGGCCTCCTCGTGGCCGGCACGCTCGGTGCTGCGACGTGGTTGCGCAGCGACCTGCCGGCTGCTGATCCCAAGCCCGCAATCCGCTTCGCGCGCCTGATATCGACACCCGCCAAAGTTGGCCCCTTCACGCTTGAGAAGGCCTGGCAGCTGATCAATCCGAAAAAGAACTTCGGCGGCTATTCGGCGCTGGTTGCGCTGCCCGATGGTACGCTGCGCGCAGGCAGCGATGGCGGTTCGTCACTGGATTTCCAGCAGCCGGATATCGATCCCGGCAATGGACGTGTGCGCTGGATGGCAAAGGCCGAAATGGCCGACAAGCAATCGGTCGATCTCGAAGCCCTGACCAGCGATGCGGACGGACGCACGATCTGGGGGGCCTATGAGATGAGCAATTCCATCGTTCGCTTCACCACCGACATGGAGCGGCGTGGCGAAATACGTCCCGCGGCAATGGCCGACTGGGGCAGCAATTCCGGTCCCGAAGCATTTACCCGTCTTGCCGACGGACGCTTCCTCGCGATCGAGGAGCGGGAGCTGGAATGGGACGGCGCGCGCCATCGCGCAGTGCTGTTCGACGGTGACCCCGTAGCGGGCGGCAAGGCGAGGAAGCTGACCTTCGTGGGTATCGCGGGTTATCGTCCGGTGGACCTGGTGGCAGTCGGGGGCGGGCGGGCGCTGGTGCTTTTCCGCGACCTCGTCTTCGGCCTCCCGCCGCGATTTCGCACGGCGATCGGTATCATTGACCTGGATTCGGCGAAGGATGGCGGGGACATCCGCACCAGCGTGCTCGCCAGGTTCGACGGGCGCATTCCGCAGGACAATTACGAGGGCATGGCCCTGACCCGGGATTCACAGGGCACGCATGTCTGGCTCATCTCGGACGACAATCTCATGCAGTACCAGCGCACGCTGCTGCTCAAACTGCGCTGGAACGAGGGCCGCGAACGGCAAAAGGCGCGCGAGTGAACCCGCGCGCCCTTGCTGTTGTCCGTTGAGGAAGAGGCGCCGAAGCGCCCCAAACCTTGCAGCGTTCTTAGGAAGCCGCCGCAGCCTTCTTCAGCTCGCGCTTCACCTTGAGCGCGTTGGCCGAAAGCTTCTCGTCCTTGGTCTTCAGCAGCCAGTTGTCGAGGCCGCCGTTGTGCTCGACCGAACGCAGGCCCTGGGTCGAAACGCGGAACTTGAAGCTGCGGTCGAGCTTCTCGCTCAGCAGCGTGACGTTCTGCAGGTTCGGCAGGAAGACCTTCTTGGTCTTGTTGTTGGCGTGGCTCACATTGTGACCGACCTGGCGGCCCTTGCCGGTGAGTTCGCAAATGCGCGACATGATACGTCTCTCGTTCAAATGGCTGGGCGAGTTCCCTTGGCCGCATTTTGCGGGCGCGGGGCTCATTTATCCCGGAAAGCGGCGCGCATAGCGGCGACCTCGCGAATCGTCAAGCACGTTGCGCCCCCGGATGCGAGGGGCTAGCGCGGCGCTGCGATGACCGGCTGGACCCTTCCCGTACCCATGGCCCGTGCCCTGGCTCAGGCCGAGCAATCGGCGGCTGCGGGCGAAGTGCCCATCGGCGCCGTCGTCACCTGCAGGGGCGAGGTCGTTGCCGAGGCGCATAACGAGCCGCGCGCCACGCACGATCCCACCGCCCATGCCGAAATCCTCGCGATTCGGCGAGCGGCAGAGGCGCTGGGCAGCGAGCGCCTGACCGACTGCGAGCTGTGGGTGACGCTCGAACCCTGCGCCATGTGCGCCGGGGCCATCGTGCATGCGCGCATCGCCAAGCTCTACTACGCCGCGAGCGACCCCAAGGGCGGCGCGGTCGAACACGGCGCGCGGGTGTTCGAACAGGACCAATGCCTGCACAAGCCCGAGGTCTATTCCGGCATGGGTGAGGCGCGGGCGGCGGAATTGCTGCGCGAGTTTTTCAGGGAGCGGCGGTAGGCGCGGCTTATGCGCCAGCAACCCGCAGAAATTGGCGGGCAGTTGCGGCTAGCTGGCGATCTCGAAAATGGCAGTTGCCAATACTTGCACCCTATCGAGCCGCTCACCTGACTTGTCCGCTCGACTGATGGTGATGGTCAGAGCCGGTTCTTCCCTGTTGCGGAAAACGGTCGTCGCAATGCCATCCTTCACCGTCGAAGTTTCGGACTGCCACCTGTTTTCGAAGTCAGTGGAAGAAAGGACGCTCTGGACGCTTGGTTGGAGATCGACGCCGCCGCCAGTAATGTGGCACATCGGCAGCTGATCAGAGACAACAAGGACATATCCTGCATCCGGCGAAGAGTTGATACGCCAATAGTGGTTGGCGCGCCGGAGTTGTGGCGGTGGGAAATTCACCTCTTCTACTCGGTCGACAAGACCCATCTGCGCTCCAAGGCCCACAGCCTCGACGAAAAGGCCGGTTCCATCTGCCCAGCTCGCAGGATTCAGCAGCCATTCTTCGCAACCGCGCAGCGCGCCGTCGAACCCTCTCTCGAGGTTGGCATCGGCATATATTGGTGACGACACAGATGCGCAGACCAAGGCGGCGGGGAGCAAATATCGCATTCCGAGACATTTACATGTGAAACCAGCAGTTTTCCACCCGATCGCTGCCAATCAATTCGCTATTACAACCCTCGCCAGATTTTCACCGATGCCTTATCGCGCGCGCCGAGCCGACCCCTCTCGCACGCCTTCGGCATGAAGCGCTTGTCATAACAGAGGCGCAATTCCTCCAGCCAGCCGCGCGAGTTGAGCTTCACGCCCACTGCCGAGGCCTTCCAGCCCGGGTTGGCGTCGACGAAGCGGGTGCGGATAGTCCCTGCGGTCAGGCCTTCCTCGCGGCTGATGCGGTCGAAATCGGGCATGGCGAGGCCGTCCCACAATATGCGGGTGACCTTGAAGTAGGTCGCCGGGCGACGCGCCATGCAGCTTCCGTGTTTGGCCCATTGCCGCGCAAGCAGGGCCGCCGAGGGCGACAGGCACATGTTCGGCTTGAGGTCTTGCGGGCGCGGCTGGGTCCCGGCGGCGCACCATTGGGGCCAGCTGCGCGAGCCTTCCGGCCACAGGCCGTGGACGACCATGCCGAAGCTGCCGCTGCGCCCCGAGCATTGCTGGCGATCGGCAGCGCGGGTCTCGCGTCCGCGGCAGTATTCCGGGCTCCAGCTCAGCGACAGCGTGTAGCCGGTGACCGCGCTGCGCCGTGGCGGCCCGTCCGGCGTGACCTTCGGCACCGCCAGCGTTCCCGGAATGCGGCACTGGTAGGCCTGTGCCAGCGCCGTCGCGGGTTGCAGCGCCAGCAGCGCTACGGCTGCCGACGGCAGGCCGCGCAACAGCTTCCCGATGTTAGGCGCCCCGCTTCTCGGCGAACCATGCCTTCGCATCGGGCCGGAACAGGAAATAGATCGCCGCCACGGTCATCACCGTGCTGACAAGCCCCGAGATGATCGACAGATCCATCCGGGAATCGAACGAGACGATGTAGGACACCACGCTCCAGCCGGTGAACAGGGCGATGATCCACTTCACCATCTCGATCCTGAGGACCGAGACGAGGAACCACAGCGCCAGGCTGATGACGACGCCGAAAAGCAGCGAGACGACGATCACCCCGCCGCCCATCGTGGCTTCGAGGCCCTGTGCGGCCATCTCCGCATTCGCGGCATCGACGATATTTCCGTAATTGAGCGCGACCCCGACCAGCCCCACGGCCACCGAGCCGAGATAGAGCATGTCGAACTTCTTCACCGATGCGGGCTTCATGCAACCTCCCAAGTTCGTTCTCGCGGCAAATGCCGCAAAGCTAGAGCGGGGTAAAGTCGAGACCGATGTCTGCTGCGGGCGCGCTTTGCGTCAGGCGCCCGACGGAGACGAAATCGACGCCCGTCGCGGCCTTGGCCTTGATCGTCTGGAGGTTGATTCCGCCGCTCGCCTCGGTCGGAACGCGGCCCGCCACCAACGCCACCGCCTCGCGCAGCGTCGCGGGGTCCATGTTGTCAAGCAGGAGCCGTGTCGCACCCGCGGCCAGCGCCGGTTCGATCTGGTCGATCCGGTCGACCTCGCAGATGATGTCCTTCACTCCCGCCGCGACCGCGCGTCGCACCGCCTCGCCCACCGATCCGGCGACAAGGACGTGGTTGTCCTTGATCATCGCCGCATCCCACAGGCCCATGCGATGGTTCGCACCGCCACCCATGCGCACGGCGTATTTTTCCAGATGCCTGAGACCCGGGATGGTCTTGCGCGTGTCGAGCAGGGTGCAATCGGGATTGTCCATCGCCCGCACATACTCGGCGACCATGGTAGCGATGCCGGAGAGGTGCTGGACGGTATTTAGCGCGCTGCGCTCGGCCGTAAGCATGGCCCGCGCATTGCCTTCCAGCCGCATCAGGTCGGTGCCGGCCGGGACGCTTGCACCCTCGTCCACGAGGATGTCGATTGTCATGTCCGGATCGAGTGCGCGAAGGAACGCCTCTGCTACAGGAAGCCCCGCAACCTCTATGGCATCACGAGTGTCCATTACACCGGAGAAGCGCGCATCGGCGGGGATGACGCTCTCGCTGGTGACGTCGATCCCGCCGCCCGGAAGCCCCTCGCCGAGGTCCTCCGCCAGCGTATCGCGCACGAAGCGGTCGAGGTCGAAGCCTTCGAGAGTGAATGCCATCAGTGGACGAAACGGGCCACGACGTCGCGGTACGAGCGGCTGACCTTCACCTCGGCGCCGCTATCCAGCACCAGGAAGCATTCGCCATTGGTGTGCGGCTTGACCTGCCGGACCTGGTCAAGATTGACGATGGTCGAACGGTGGACGCGCTGGAACTTGCGCGGGTCGAGGCGACGCTCGAGGTCCTTCATCGTTTCGCGCAGGATCAGCGAATTGTCGCCGGTGTAGATGCACATGTAGTCGCCGGCGGCTTCGATATGCTCGATCGTGCCAACCTCGACCCGGAAGATCTGGCCGCGGTCCTTGACGTTGATCAGCTTCTCGTAACGGCTTGCGGCCTCGGCATCGTCATCGGTCGAGAATTCCTCGGCGGCCTCGGGCGCGACTTCGGACAGCACGCTCTTCAGCTTCTCGGCTTCTTCGGTCGATTTCTTCTCGGCAAGGCGCTGGCGCACGCGCTCGATGGTGTCAGCGAGCTTGTCCTCGTCGACCGGCTTCATCAGGTAGTTGACCGCATTCGCTTCGAACGCACGGATCGCGTGTTCCTGGAAAGCGGTTACGAAGACGAACAGCGGCGGCTCGATTTCCATTACCCCTTGCACGACCGAAAAGCCGTCAAAGCCGGGCATCTGGATGTCGAGGAAGACGAGGTCGGGTTTCAGTGTCTTGATCGCGCGGATCGCCTCGCGCCCGTTCTGGCAGGTTTCGATGATCTCGACGTCCTCGAAGGGTTCGAGGCGGAGCTGGAGACCCTGGATGGCGAGCTTCTCGTCGTCGACGAGGATGGTGCGAATAGTCATGATGCCTGTGGTGCTTTCCGGGGAGGTTGCAGCGGAATAACGGGCGAGGCGCCCGCTTGTTTCTGGGAGGCTGCGATTTGAGCGCCGCTATCTGGCGCTGCGGTGAACGGAGCGGGCGCTTCGTCGCTCTCATAGGGCAGTTCGATGAGAACCGAGAAGCCGCCGCTCTCGGGCGAGCGGATTTCGAACCGGTGCTCGTCGCCATAGGCCTGGGCGAGCCGGTCGCGGATATTGGCCAGGCCGACGCCGGTGGAATCGCGCCGGGCGTTCGTCGGCCGCACTGCAGGGAGCCCCGCCTCGACACTGTTGAACGACATGCCCGGCCCGGTGTCCGCGACGGTCACGCGCAGGCGCGGGCCGACGACCTGTGCGACCACGCTGATTTCGGCACCCTCTTCCTGCGGGCTGACGCCGTACTTGATCGCATTCTCGACCAGCGGCTGGAGCAGCATGGACGGAAGGCAGGCCTTCGCTGCTTCGGGCTCGATGCGGAAATCGGTGCGCAGGCGCTCCTCGAACCGCATGCGCTCGATATCGAGATAGAGCTTCAGCGTCTCGACCTCCTGCGCGACCGTGACCTTGCCGCCGGGCTGAGTGACGAGGGTATGCCGCAGGAAGCTGGACAGTCGCGTCAGCATCGCATTCGCAGTCTCGGTCTGCTTGAGCAGGACCAAAGTGCTGATCGAATTGAGCGTGTTGAACAGGAAATGCGGGTTGAGCTGGTAACGCAGCATGGCGAGCTGCGCACTGGTTGCCTGCGCCTCCAGTCGTTCCAGCCGGTCGGCCTGTTCCTCGACCTGGAGGAAGAAATTGATTGCGTAATAGAGCGCCGACCACGCGCCCAGCAGGGTCAGGTCGATAAAGTAGATGCCGACGAACAGGCTGGCAAAGCTGCCCGAAGTCGCGCCCCCGGCAAGTTCGAGCACCCAGCTGTCGATGAAGGCATAGAGCCCGGTCGCGACCATCAGCACGACCGCCGTCGCGCCCCATGTGATCAGCGGGCGCTGCTTGATCAGCTGAGAGTAGATCACCGCCAGGATGAGGCTGACCGAAAAGCCGGTGATCGTGGCGATGAGGATGATGACCAGGCGGTCGGTCGGCTGGCCATTGGCAAGCGACGACATTGCGCGCAGCATCGCGGTCCCGCCCCAGCCGGCCAGCTGGAGGTTCCAGAACGCCTGGTTCTTGTTGGCAAAGAACGGCGTCGGTCGAATGGGCAGCACTGCCATTGCCGCCCCCTCTAGCCCAATTGCGACGAATTGCACCAGTCGCTACACTCACCCATGCTGACGAAGCGAGGGAGAGACGCGATGGGCGTGCACGAAACGATCGACCACGAGAACCGCGAACGGGCAAAGTTCCGTGAGATGAAGCAAGGCACGGCCGAGGATTGGGCGATCATCGGCGGGGAATATCGCGCCTTTGCCAAGGGCCTGCCCGACCGCGTGCTCGACCATCTCAAGCTGCTCGACGGTGATTTCGGCGGCTTCCCCGTCGACCGGCTGGAGCATTCGCTGCAGACCGCGACTCGCGCGCATCGCGACGGGCGGGACGAACAGTATGTCGTGATGGCGCTGTTGCACGACATCGGCGACACGCTCGGCAGCTACAACCATCCCGAAGTCGCGGCCTCGATCATCAAGCCCTTCGTTTCCGAAGAAGTCCACTGGATCTGCCAGAACCACGGGGCCTTCCAGGGCTATTACTACTTCCACTTCCTCGGCATGGACCAGAACGCGCGCGACAAGTTCATGGGGCACCCGCATTACGAGGCGTGCCGCGAGTTCTGCGAGAAGTACGACCAGTCGGCCTTCGATCCGGACTACGACAGCGAGCCGCTCGAATTCTTCGAGCCGATGGTGCGCCGCGTGATGGAGAAGCCGCTCGCTTCGATGTACGCTAAGGCTATCGCCGAAGAGTAAGCCTCAGATCTTGATGTCGAGCGCCTCGGCGAGGCGCGATGTCGGTACGAGCCCTTCGACCACTTCGCCACCGGCGATCCAGCTCGGCGTCCCGGTGAAGCCCAGCGTCCGGGCAAGGGCCATGTTGCGCTCGAGCTCCGCGGTCACCTCTTCCGACGTGGCGTAGGCGCTTGCGGCCTCCAGATCGACACCGGCGATCCTGGCTGCCTGCTCGATGGTCGTTGCGTTGGGCGGGCCGAGCTTGAACATCTCGTGATAGAAAGAGGCATACTTGCCCTGCTTGGCCGCGGCGAGGCCGATGCGCGCCCACGTCTCGCTGCCTTCGAAGATCGGCCATTCGCGAATCACGACCTTCAATTCGGGGTCTGCGGCAATCAGGCGATCGACCTGCGCCACGCTCTGGCGGCAATAGGTGCAGGCGAAGTCGGTGAATTTCACAAGGATCTTCGACCCGTTCGGATTGCCCAGCACCGCGCCGGGGAAGACGTCGTCGACCGCATCCTTAACCTCGGCCAGCCGCTCCTGCGACTGTCCCTGCTGGTAAGCCTGTGCCATTTCGGGAAGGATTTCGGGATTGGCGACGAGATAGTCGCGCACCTGCCCATTACCGAGGCCGGAAATGGACCAGATACCTGCCCCGGCAAAGCCGAAAACCAGCGCGATGATTGCGGTGACGATGTAGTTTCTCATGCCCCCTCCTATGCGGCCCTAAAGCCTGTCGCAATTGCGACCGCGCTGCATCTCGCACTCGCGTTCCAGCATGGCACGGGCCTCAAGACCGATATCCTGTGCGCGCAACCAGTCAGGAGTTCCGTTTTCCAGACCGGCCTCCGCTGCCTGCGCACTGCGCAGGGCGAAGGCGTATTGCCCGCTCATCACCTGTTGTTCCGCGCTGGCGAGCCGGGCGCGCGGCATGTCGCCCTTGGCCGCATAGACCACGCCGAGCTGGTACCATGCGAAGGGGTTGAGGCGATCGCGGCCGACTGCGGCGCGCAGAACTTTTTCAGCCTCGTCGTAATGTGAGCGGTCTTCGGTAGCGATGAGCGCATGGCCGAGGAGGCCGGCGATCAGCGGCTCGGCATTGGTCAGTTCGGTCGCCTTGCGCAGTGGCTCGATCGCCTCGGCGGGGCGCCCGGATTCGAGCAGGACCTGCCCCTTCAGTTCGAGGAAATAGGGATCCTGCGGATCGACCTTGAGCAACGCATCGGCCGCTTCAAGCGCGCGGTCCACGCGGGCGTTCTTGTGATAGGCATAGGCGCGGGCATAGAGGGCGGGGATACTGCGATCGCTCTCGGGATAGTCGCGCAGCGTCTCGTTGGGCTTGGCGATATAGCCAGTGAGCTTGGCCTTGATCCGTTCAAAACTGCGCTGGTTGCGCGCATTGGCGGGCTTGTCCCACGCGGGATCGGTCTCGTAGACCTGCTTCAGTGCCGAGATACGATCTCCCGACAGGGGGTGGGTGCGGTAGAAGCCGGCCTCGTCGCTCTGGCTGTAGCCATAGCGGAATTCTTGGTTGAGCAGCTTGCCGAAGAAGCTCAGCGATCCACGTCCGGAAATCCCTGCGCCGGACAGATACTTTGCCCCCGCCGCATCGGCCGAGGATTCCTGCGTCCGGCTGAAGGCGAGGAACTTGCCCAGTGCCGCCTGCTGCCCGGCGGCCATGATGCCCATGGCGGCATCACCCGCCCCGGCCAGCGCCGCGCCGAGCCCGGCAAGCATCGACAGGATGGTGATCTTGGTCGCATTCGCCGCGCCTTCGCCATAGCGCAGGATGTGCCCACCGGTGATGTGGCCGATTTCGTGGGCGATGACGCCCTGCACTTCCTCGGCGCTGTCGGCTGCCTCGATCAGCCCGCTATGGATGTAAACGGTCTGTCCGCCGGCGACGAAGGCGTTGATCGATGGGTCGTTGAGCAACACCACTTCGACATTGCCGGGCTTGAGACCGGCGGCTTCCACCAGCGGATCGGAGATTTCCTTGAGGAAGTGTTCGGTCTCGGCGTCGCGCAAAACGCTCTGGGCCGCAACCGGTTGGGCGGCGAGAATGCCGAGGGCAAGGAATGCCAGCAGGCGCGAGAGGAAACGCATTGCGCCCTTGCTAAGGCTTTCCGGCCTGAACCGGAACTGAAACTGCGGTGGCTTCGCGCGCAAACCTGGAAATCCGCGCAGCGACGTCGCGGCGGTCGCGCCATGGAGCGGCGAGCCAGATCAGCGGCGCATTGTGGTCCGCGTCTGGATAGAACAGCGTTTCGACCTTGGCCCCCTTGGCCTCGAGTGCGGCGGCAAGCGCACGCGTGTTGCGCGGTTTCACGAGGGTATCCTCTTCGCCATGGACCAGCAGCATCGGCGGCGCACCGGCCCTGGAGTGGTTTACCGGCTGGCTTTCGGCCCCGGCACCGACCGAACCGAAGCTGGCCTTGGTCGAATCGCTGTCGAAGGGGAAGAAGTCATAGGGTCCGGCAAGGCCGACGACCCCGCGAATGCTCGCTTCGGGCACGCCGCGTGCTGCCAGCCACTTGGGCTCGAGCGCAACCTGGACCACATTGTAAGCGCCGGCCGAATGGCCCGCCAGAACGATGCGGTCGGGATCGCCGCCCAGCCTTGCGGCATTGGCGCGGGTCCAGGCGATCGCGGCTGCCGTGTCCTCGAGCATCGCCGGATATCGTCCCGATTCGCCCAGGCGATAGGCGGCGAGCACAACCAGATAGCCTTCGGGCGCCATGGCCCGCGCGACGAAGCCGTAATCATCCGGATCGCCCCAGCGCCAGCTTCCGCCGTGGACGAACAGGAAGACCGGAATCGGTTCGCCGGCCTTGCCCTGGCGGTAGACGCGGACTTTCTGCTTCGCCGCATCGCCGTAGCGGGCCTTTTCGACCAGAACCACGTCGCGCTTGCCGCCGGCGATCCGGTCGACCGCGTCGAGCACGGCGGGCCCGTTGTTGCGGATGGCGAGCAAGAGCGCTCCACCGGCGAGGAGCAGCACCAGCACGATGCCGCCGAGTATCTTGATCATGCGCCTCATTTCTTTTGCGGGTCGGTGGTTTCTACTGTTTCGACGATGGCTCGCGCCTCCTCGTCGCCGAGGAGGCCGATCGAGGCAAGGAAATCGCGTCCGGTGGCGTAACTGTCGCCCAGCCAAAGCGGTATCTTGGCCGCTTCGATGGCCTTTTGCGCCGCGAGCTCCTCGGGGCTCATGGCTTCTCCCACCTTGCGAATGAAGATCGCCCGGATCCTGCCGGGGTGGTCTGTGGCGATCGCCGAGAATGCCGTGAGGTCGCCCTGGCTGTCATCGCCGATGAGGGCGAACTTGAGCTCCGGATAGGTGGCGAGAATTGCCTCGATTGCGACCAGCTTGTGCGCCCCATGGCTGGCCGAACCGAAGGTGTCGCGGTTGAGGCCCCAGTCGCGCAACATGATCGGGCCCAGCGGCAGTCCGCGTCCGCGAATGTAGGTGACCAGATAGGAGAACAGGTTCCACGGACTGGACGAGACATAGAAGAACGGTCGGTTGGTTGCCGGCTGGCTTTCGCCGGCATGCCCGTCACCCGCCGGCAAAATGGCCCCGCCTCCCAAGGCATTGTAGAATATGTCGGCACCTGGAACGAGGATGCGTTCCTCGGGCATTTCGAGCAGCACGCGGCGCCAATTGCGCATGACCGCCCCAAAATCGCCGGTGATTCCGGTTTCGACAATCGTGTCGTCAATGTCGGAAATGACGGCGAGACCCGTTGCAGTGCCCGGAGCGAGCACGTGCCCATCGATGCAGTGCGCCCCCGTCCCGTTGGTCCAGTGGAAGACGACCGTCTCCCATTGCGTTTGCTCGGCCAGGGCCCACTCCGGATCGAGCCGGATGTCGAAGTGGACGTAGCCCTCCTTGTCGGTCAGGCCCTGGTGGCGATGACTGGTACCGCCGGGGCGCGCGATTTCGAGCTCGACGGGGAGGTCGGGGACCTCGTGACTGACGAACTGCGCCAGCATGGTGCGCACTGCGCGCCAGCGGCCGCCCTTCTCGAACCGGTCTACTCGCGAGCGCAGGGCCCGGGCAGTGATGTGGAGCCGCTCGCGATTGCGGTATCCGAAATAAGGCTGGATGCGGACCGGAGCGGTGGGGAAAAACGGCATCGCCCGGGCGCTACCCAATGGAGCGCCCGGGCGACAAGGAATTTCTCGGTGTAGAAGGGGTTTAGCCCAGCAGCTTGCGCGCGGCGCGTTCGACCAGCGGGACGTCCTCTGGCACTTCGCCCAGCACCACCAGTTCGCCCTCGGGCGTGCGACGGACCATGACAAGCGCGAACTCGGGCCCGCCCTGGGGCAGCGCGTCGAAATCGACCGGATCGATCTTGCGCAGCTTTTTCGCCAGGGTCGAGCGTACGCCGTCGGTATCTTCGACGGGCTTGCCCTGCTCTTCCTTGCGCGCGCGGCGCTCGGCATTGACGACGCCCTTGAGGCCGCCCTCTGCTTCGTGAAGGAAGCCGGCGAGAGCGCCACGTTCCACTCCGATGCGATGTGCGTGCATCAGCACGGCGGCATATTCGGTGAGGCGGGTCTTGTCGTATTCCGCGCCGAACACGAGCTTGACGACCGGGGTCATCGGCGCGCGATCCTGAACGGTCAGGCCGTTGTCGGATAGCAGTTCGTCGAAACCTTCGGGGTCTGCCTCGGTCTCGAGGCTGAAGTCGTAGGCAAGGCCGACTGCGGCGTAGAGCGCCTTGCGGCTGCGGTCCTCGGTGTTCTGAGCCGCTTGGGCCAGTTCGCGCGCAGCAGCGAGGCAGTCGTAGAGGCCCTCCGGCGATTCCTCCGGCACCACGACCGGCTCGTCATCCTGGATTTCCTCGGAGACTTCCGCATCGACTGTAGCGACCGGTTCGGCAATTTCCTCGACGCTGTCTTCGACGACTTCCTCGAGTTCGAAAATCTCGTCTTCGCTGTCGTCGTCTTCGGCGATTGCCTCGAACCCGAGTTCGTAGGCGTCGTCCTCGTCTTCGCCATCGGCATCGAAGCCGGAGGTTTCGACGGAAATTTCATCGCTGAGCTCGAATGCCTCGCTTTCGACCACTTCGGATGCGGCGAAGTCTTCGTCGATCTCGTCCGCGACCTCATACGGATCGGGCAAAGAGAATGTAATGGTCGGCGGTTCCGGAACGAACTCCTGCGGAGTGGCCGGACCATCGTCCATGGCGGACAGGTCAACGGCTTTCTTGGTCCGTTCGCCGCGGCTCACCAGCGAAGTGAGGCTGCTCGATACGTCTTCGTCCGCCAGCGGATCGACCACGTCGTCGACGTCCTCGTTCTCGAGGTCTTCCTCGTCGTCCCAATCGGGCAGGCCGTAGTCGGCAGCAGTCTTCAGGCCGCCGTCGAAATCATCTTCGCCCTCGTCCGAGAGCTCGTATCCCTCGTCGTCGCGCAGGCTGCCAATCGGATTGCCAAGCGCATCGACGCCGCGGTGCGGTTTGATCGCTGCGTCGGAAACTTCCTCGGCCGCGCCGAAAGCCGGTTCGGGCAGTGCGGAAAGCGAAGCGTCTGCGGCTCCGGCGATGCTGCCTAGCTCGAGCACGTCGGCATCGTCCTCTTCGCTCTCGGCTTCGTCATCGTCCCAGCCATCGGCATCGACGGCGGTCAGGGTTTCGGCAGTCTCGATGTGGTGCTCTTCGTCGGCAAGGTCGTCGTCGAAGTCGCCCAGGGCCTGGCCGATCTGCAGCAGCAGTTCGTCGGCGGTCTGCTGGTCGGCCATCTCCTTCCAGTTGATCACGCCGTAGATGTAGTCGATCGTCTCGTTGTCGCTCGAATAGGGCAGCAGGATGCCGCGATAGAGCACGGTCACACCGCGTTCGTTCACGAATTCCGCTTCAAAGCCGATCGCCGCTTGGTTGGCGAGGATCTGCATGTAATGGTCGGTGATGCGGCTGAGGACCGAACGGCTCGGCACGTCGGACAGCTTGCCCATGGCACCGGCTTCGCCGCATTCCTCGACGAGCTCGGAGCCGACGAACAGGACATCGGGATCCTCGATACCGTCGACCATGCCGAGGAGGACGGAATAAGGACCGAAATCATCGAGCTTCTCCGGCTCGAGATCATCGATATTGGGGTAGTTCAGGTCGCCGAGCAGGCTTGCCCAATGATTATAGGCGCGCACCTGCATGCGCCGCTCGTCCTGCCCCACGGGCGAGGGCGGCGGATCGAGATCGGCATCCCCCTCATCGACGTAATCGTCGAAGAGTTCTTCTTCGTCATGCGTGCCGAAATAGCCGCCAAGCCTGTCCATTGGATTCCACTGCCCCCGAAAGAGTTGTGCTCATTCGGAAGAGGGTATGACCCCTGCGTGGTAAACATTGGGTTAAATACGTTTGCCAACTCTGCCCGGCGGCAGGGTCGGCGCATCAGAGCATGTAGCGCATGCGGATGGTAAGTGCCTGGTCCTGGCCACCGATATCGATGGCAGCATCGGAAAACTTCGGCGGGCCCATGCGCACTGCCGCATCGCGTGAGAAGCCGAAGCCTTCCTTGGGCATCATGCCCAGTGCCCGGTCGGCCTTGCCGTTGGAGTTTTCGTCATGGAGGAGAGCAATGGCGTATCGGCCCGGCTTTACGTCGGTGAAGGTGAAGCTCACGCTACCCTCGTGCGCCTGGGCCGTCGCGCCATAGGCACCGGGCACACCGCGACACTTCGGGAAACTCTTCATATCGGTGGTCATGCAGGCGCGAACGATGCCCTTGGCGTTGCGCACCTCGGTAACCTTGACGGTAATCGTTGCCCCGCCGGCGGGCGTTGTTGCACCACCGAGCATGGCGGCCAGGGGCAGGGCCAGTAAGGCGGCGAAGCGGCTCATATGTTCGCGCTCAGTCCGTGGTCGGTGCCACAGAGCCGGTCCCAGAAACGGAAATAGAGGCCGTAATTGCATCGATACTCTTCATGGTGACGCTGGTGATGGCTGGCCGTTATCAACCATTCTCCCAACCGCGAATGAACGAGCCGGCGGGGAAACATCTCCCAGCCCATGTGGTTGGTGACGCCCATCACCGTCATGACCAGAAGCACGAGTCCGAGCATGGCGACATGGATGGGTACGAGGAAAACGAGCGCCGGGATTACCACCGCCCCTGTAATCGCTTCCCACGGATGGAAGCTCATCGCGGCCCAGGCCGTCGGCGGGCGGCTGGCATGGTGGACGGCATGGGCAATGCGGAACAGGCGCGGCCGATGCATCCAGCGATGGGTCCAGTAGAACCAGGTGTCGTGCGCGAAAAGAAAGATGAGCGGCGCCAGCGGCAGGTACCAAACGGGGTAGTCGGTCCAACCGGTGTATATCCGGGTCCAGCCATGCTCCTGCCAGCCCCAGGCGACGACGCCCGCGGGGATGCCGTAAATGGCCGCCGAGGCGAACGACCAGCCGATCTCGCGCCGGATCTGCGGGCCGAGCTTCGTGTGATAGCCGGGGCGGACATGCCGCGTTAGCAGGGCGAAGCCGCCGCTGGTCGCCAGGTAACGCACCGCGACGATGGCGGTCATGGCGAGTGCTGAAAAGGCGATCCCGGTCCACATGCTTGCGCCACCCTATGCCCGAGGCGTGCAAATGCGAACAGGGGCGTTGCTATTCGGCGGTGCCCCAGGGCGCACAGTGTGGATCGATGGCAACGGTCATCCGGCGCAGCGCCGCGCGGGCGAGACGTTCGACCTCGACCTTGCGGCGTGCAGCGGCAAGCGGGTGCAGTGGTGCGGGGCGCAGGATCTCGCCGTCATACCCGTCGGCCACAATGATGCCGCAGCAACCAGGGCGATAGTCGGGCCCCTCCAGCGGAGAACGATCGAGCCCCGGCGGCAGACCCCAGTAGAAGCGGTCGCAAAAGTCGAGATAGTCGGGCCACTTGCCATCGCCCAGCAGGTCTCCTCGCTGGACCTTGATCTCTACGATGATGATCCGACCCTTGGGGTCGACGCCCATGAGATCGGCGCGGCGGCCGTTGCGCAGGGGCATTTCGGGAATGCACCAGATGTCGTTGCGGGCGAACAGCCGTGCAATGCCACGCGACACGCTTGCCGCTGTTTCCGCCTGTGCCAATGCCGAATCCGTCATCCGGCGAAACTGGAACAGATGGCGAACGACGTCAACCGTCGATCGAACGCGAAAGTTGGCTCAGTCGGTCTCGACGATGCTCAGGATAGCAGCGCGCGCGTGGTGGAATTCGCGCCACAGCGTCAGGGCGGCGGCGGTCGTGTCCTTGCCCTGCGCCGTGATCGCCAGGAGGGCGCGCAGGCCAGGCTGCATCACGGCGGAGAGATCGTCGATCCCGCGGGCGACCGCCTCGAAGGTGTAGCCGCCGGTTTCGGCAGCGCGCAAAGGCAGGGCGAGCACTTCGTCGCTCGGTTCCTCGCGACCCAACTGGGCAAGGTGGCCGACTGCGGCGGCGGCCTCGTGCACCGCTTCCCACTGGTTCGCCAATGTCGCCACATCCCCCAACAGGCGGGGCGACGCGGCAACCGGCGGCAACATGGTGGCCTGGCTCAGGTCGAATTCGTGGGACATCGCGCTCATGCATGCGATGATTAACCCGGCATGCTTGCCAAATGGCTAACGCGTGAAGCCATGGCCCGCTCGCGATTTGCACTGGCGAGCCACCCCGCCCTTTGCTAAGCGCCCCGCTCGCCGAAAGGCTGCCCTCGCGGCTCCAGGCACCCGTAGCTCAGCTGGATAGAGCGCTGCCCTCCGAAGGCAGAGGCCACAGGTTCGAATCCTGTCGGGTGCGCCACGCGGTTGGCACTGCCAGAGAAATTCCTAGATAAGCCGGCACTGCACGGGCTAAGGCTTGGGCCGACCATGGACCGCACGATTTACCGTTTCGACCAGCTCCAGATGAACGCCTTCGGCGGCGAGGGCGAGCGCATGCCTGCGCGTGCCGCGGGAAGGGCAAGGGTTGTGCGGCCGCGGATCGGGGTCATCTACAATCCCCGCAGCCACCGCAACCGCGGGCAGGACCTTGATTGCACGCAGGGTGCGGACATTACCGTTGCCCAGCCCAAGCAGCGCGAGGACATAGCGACCGCGCTTGCCGAATTCGCCGAGCGTGGCATCGATTATCTCATCATCAACGGCGGCGACGGAACGGTGCGCGATGTGCTCACCATGGGCCAGGGCGTCTTCGGGGCGAACTGGCCGGCGCTCGCCATCTTACCCAAGGGCAAGACCAATGCGCTGAACGTGGACCTTGGCGCACCCGCGGGATGGAATCTTGCCGATGCCATCGCAGCCTATGGCGATGGCAAGCGCATCGTTCGCCGCCCGCTCGAGGTGGTTCGCGAGGGTGCTGGCGAGCCGCCGATGATCGGCTTCATCTTCGGCGCCGGCGGTTTCACGCTGGGCGTAGAGACGGGGCAGGATGCGCACAAGCTCGGCTTCTTCAATAGCCTCGCGGTGGGCGTGTCGGGCGCATGGGGCCTCGCGCAGGCGCTGTTCGGCAGTGACGAGAACAAGTGGCGTCGCGGGACCGGAATGGTGCTCGAATACCTGCCTTCGCGCGAACCGGTGCCGCGCTCGCGGCATGGCAATCAGCAGCGCAGGGCGTTCCTGCTGTCGTCGACCCTGCGCAAGATGCCTGGCGGCATCCAGCTTTTCGGGCCCGAGCGTGACGGGCTGAAACTGTGCCTGCTCGACAAGCCGCTGCGCCGGATCATCGTGTCCGCACCTGCTATCCTCTTCGGCTGGCGACCGGCCTGGCTGGGCGAAGCAGGCTTCCACCAGCTGGACGCGGAAGCGTTCTCGGTCGACATCGACGAGGCGGTAATCCTTGATGGCGAGGCTTTCCCGCCGGGCCGCTACATCATCGGGCAAGGTCCGGAACTGACCTTCGTCACCCCGTGAGCGAAACGCTCGGCCAGCGCGTGCGCGCTTCGCTGGCGCGCGAAATCCGTCCCGAAGTCGCTGCCTATGCCCGCAAGCTGGGCGAGGAGGCGGGCGCGCTCGGCGTGCTGTTCTACGGTTCGAACCTGCGCTCAGGATCGCTTGAGGGGGTACTCGATTTCTATGTCCTGCTGCCCGGCCCGCAGCGCGAGCGCGTGTGGCCGCGCGTGAGCTATCGCGAGTGGGAGTACGGCGGCGAAGTCCTGCGCGCCAAGATCGCGACGATGTCGCTCGAGCAGTTTGCGGCAGCAGCAACGGGCAAGTCTCGCGACACGACGATTTGGGCGCGTTTCGTCCAGCCCAGCGCGCTGATCTGGGTGCGAGACGAGGCTGCGCGGGAAGCGATCGCCGATGCGGTGACCGGTGCCGCGCGGACTGCTGCAAGGCTCGCAGCGGCTCTGGGTCCGGAAACCGGCGAGGCCGAGGACTATTGGCGGGCGCTTTTCAGGGCGACCTACCGCGCGGAGTTCCGGGTCGAGAAGCCCGGGCGCGAGGATTCGATCCTCTCTGTCAACCGCGAGCATTTCGACGGGCTGCTGCCCACGGCATGGCAGGCCGAGGGCATCGCGTTCGAATGCGAGGGTACGGAATTACATCCGGACTTACCGGAGGAACGGCGCCGCTCGATACTGAAATGGTGGAACAGTCGTGCGCGCCTCGGCAAGCCGCTCAACGTGCTGCGTCTGGCCAAGGCGACAACGACTTTCGACGGCGCTGCCGACTATGCCGCGTGGAAGCTCCACCGGCATACCGGCATCGAACTGAAGGTCACGCCGTTCCGCGCCCGCCATCCGCTGCTTGCGATGCCGGGCGCACTGGTCGAGCTGCTAAGAAAGCGCCGCGCTCAGCGGTAGCGCATCTCGATGGTGATCGAGCGCACGCCAGGGCCGACGTCGAAAGCGGCCTTCTTGTAGTTCGGCTTGCCCAAGTTGAAGACGCTGACGCTCGGGTCGTTCGACATGGCGCCGCCATCGCCGAAGATGTCGGTCTTGCCGTTGCCGTTCAGATCGTGCCTTGCGGCGATGCCATAGGACCCGGGTCCGGGGACGGGAACGCAGAAGGTCATGCTGCCGGCTTTTGCCGGTGCCTCCATGCGATTGATCCACTTGCCCTTCTCCAGCCAGTCCTGCTTGGTCGCGCGGTAGCTCTGCACGCGGATGGTGCCGCGCGATTCCTTGATGTCGGTGATGGTGACGCGCACGGCGGAGCCGGCACCCGCGCTGCAGTTGGCGGGATTGTTGGAAATCTTGTCGCGGTACTGGGCCTGGACCGGAACGGCGATTGCCGTGGCGGCCAGGGCAGCGCCGGCCATGCCGGCAAGGGCGAGTTTCGTCTTGGTCATTTCGATCCCTGTTGCTTCATTCACACGGCCGCGGACATCGCGGCCAAGGCCGAACCACGGCCCTCTTCATTGGGCTTATTAGCATTTGGCACTGAATTGCGGCTGAATTTGCCCGCCAAGTGCCGTTCATGCTTCCTGCAGCCGCCCACCGCGCAGATGGAAACGCAGGCTCGCCACGTCAACCAGCGCGCCGCGATGGCCGATGATGAGGACGGTGCACGAACCCGCGAGGGCAGCCACAGCTCCGGCGATGAGGCGCTCGCTCTCCGGATCGACCGCGCTGGTTGCCTCGTCGAGGATCAGGAGGTCGGGCTCGCGCAGCAATGCGCGGGCAAGGGCGATCCTGTGCCGCTCGCCGCCCGACAGGTTTCGCCCCCCTTCTCCCAGCTGGTAATCGAGGCCATCGGGCAGGTCTGCCACGAAGCGCGCTGCCGCCCGATCCAGTGCGCGTTCGCACTCCGCGTCGCTGGCATCGGGCTTCGCCCAGAGCAGGTTGGATCTCACGGTACCGGTGAACAGGACCGGCTCCTGCTGGACGTAGGCGACCCGCGCCCGCCAGCCATGCCTCTGAGCCGGTGAAAATCCGCGCCCATCAAGCAGCATCTGGCCGGTGTCAGGGGAAATCAGGCCACCGAGGAGATCCGCGAGCGTGCTCTTGCCCGCGCCCGAGGGACCCTCGACGGCTGTGATGCTGCCACGCGGGATCGAGAGCGTGACACCATCGAGCGCCGCGCGGCCTCCAGCGTGCGAGACGCTGGCCGAGGACAAGGCAATGCTTTCCTGCATCGGCGGACAGGCCTCGGCAGGCATCTCGGCAACAGCCTCGACGCCGGCGATAAGGTCCTGCGCCTCCGCAATGGCAGGTGCGGCGTGGTTCCATCCCTGCCAACCTTCCTGCAAGGCTTCGAGCAGGGGAATGCCGCGCACGGCAATTGCTGCGAAGGTGATGAGGTGGGCCGGCCGCACACCCCAGCGCTCGACCGCCAGCCAGAGGAAGATCGCCAGGAGGATTGCTGCTGCCACTTGTAGGACCGAGCGCGCGAAGGCCGACTGGCGAAGATACTGCCGCTCCGCTCTGCGCAGGTCGGAGAAGGCCACACTGACACGGACTGCCTCGTCAGCCTCCCTGCCATAGCTCTTCACTATGCGGATGCTGGACAGGGTTTCCTCAAGCCTCAGGTAGACTTGCTCGTAACGTACCGAAAGCGCCTCGCCGAGCGAGCGCGCCGTACGCCGCGTTCCAGCGAAGAGAGCAACGGCCAGCGCTGCGGCAACGAGCATGGAAAGCGCGAAGGGTGGCGACAGAAACAGCCCGGCTACCAGCAGGGCGAGCAGGGCAACGAGACTGCGGACGAACGCCGTGGCATGGCCCACCGCCTCGCCGGCGCGGTCTACCGAAGTTATCAGCAAAGCGCGATTGGCGCTCTGTCGCATCGCCGCAAGCACACGCCATTCCGCTCCGAGCAGGGCGGCCACGGCCTCACTGCGGAGACCGTCGACGAGGCGCACCTGGAGATCGAAGGCGGCGAGCCCGCGCCACGCATCGACAAGGGCTCTTAGCGTTACCAGTCCCACGAAAATCGCCAGCAGAACGCCAAGCGACCAGTCGGGGAAGCCGGGAATGAGGTTCTCGCCTCCGCCGAGCGATGCCAGCAACGGGACGATCAGGACCAGGCCGAAGCCCTCGGTCGCGGCTGCAATTGCGGCCAGCATGACGAAGCCGGCGACGCGTTTGCCACCGGCGTAGGACAGGAGCGAGACCAGGAACCGGTTCATGTCGCATCCCGTCTGCCCGCGCTCGCCCGGCGCTGTCAAAACTCGTTCCTTCCCTCGACTGTCCCAATGAAGCGCACGGCCATCAGGGCGCGCGGCAAGGCAGTGCGCAGCGGCCAGTCATGTTCGATCGTGAAGTCGGGTGCTTCGGGCCAGGTGTCGAGCATGCCGATCAACCTTTCGAGATCGAGGTTCTCGGCCAGCCAGCCATGGTCCGCGGCGGCAACAAAGGCCGCGCGCATCGCCTCCCTCTCGCGCGACATGCGCACGTGCCAGTCGACATTGTGTTGCCCGTGGAGGACGTTGGTGCGGATGCTCTCCGGAACCCGGCCGCGTCCCATCAGTCGGGCAAGGCGCCGGTCGGTCCCGTCCCAGGCATAGGCGCGCAGCGGGAGCGAGAGACAGAACTCGACCAGAGGGCGATAGGCGCAGACGTCGCGCTTGCGGATGCGGTAGAGTTGTTCGAACGCCAAATCGACGTCGCGCGCCGGACCGTCCGCGTCCTGCCATTCGCGTTCGATCATCGCCCGGCGGGTGAGATCGTAGGTGAAGTCTTCGAGCGCGGCCTCAGTACCCCTTGCCGCTGCAAGCCGTCTCTGCCTCTTCCACCCTCTCGGGGATAGAGGTGACAAGAATGCCGCGAAGTCACGCCGGGCGGGATGGACGAGGGCGCGAAGGACACTGCGCAACGAGCGCGGCGCGCGCGGAAGGAGGCTCAAGGCGATGAACTTGCGGTGCAAAGACCGGGGATCGCCGCTTCTCGCTTCGAGCAACCGCTTGAGCTGCCGGAACCGTCCTGGTCGGACGTATTCGGTATAGGCTTCCAGTCCCTCATTGCTGAAAGTGAGGTTGCCGAAGTCTGCAACCAATAGAGCGTCGCATTCCAGTTCGCGCGCCTTGGCGTAGACATCGTGGTACATGCCAACGTTCGACAGGCCCTGCGCAAACACGCCCGATGCAGCGTACATTTCCTTTGCCCGGCGGTCGAATGCCCCGGGGTGGCGGTCGGCAAGATGCCAGTCGAGTGCCGGGTTTCCTTTAACGAATTCCCTGACGAGGCTTGTCTCGTCGCCCATGGTACCGGGTGGCGTTTCTCCCTGCCACTCCTCGTCCGGGGCAAACGTAATGGCCGTCAGAGTCTCCGCCTGCGGAAGCCTGTCGAGCAGGGCGCGTGCGACGAGCGGGGAATCGAGGCCGCCCGAAAGCGCCAGGGCGGGCTTCGCTGCCCAGGCCAGCGCCTTGCCGGCCGCTTCGTCCAGCAAGGCGATGGCCTGCGCAACGGCAGCATCCTCGTCGAATTCGTTGTCCGGCGCCGGAGCGGGAGGCGAATACCAGCGGTGGGTTTCCCGTCCGCCGGGCGTGAGCGACACGATCGCGCCCAAAGGGACCATACCGATGCCGCGGTACCATGCCGCCTCGTCGCCAGAGCGCCAGTCGAGTGCGAGTTCGTCGATAATGCGTTCGTAGTCGAGCTCGCGCGGCGCTCCTGCGGCGAACAGCACTCGGAGAAGGGGCGAAGCGACCGCGCGGTTCGCGTCGCGGTGATAGTAGAGTGGCGGCGCCTCCCAGGGGGACCTGCTCAGCCTCAGGCAGCCGTTCGGCATTACCAGAACCGCAGCATAGCAGCCGATGATGCGGGCATCGGCATCGCTTCCCCAACTTGCGACTGCTGCAGCATAAAGAGCCGCAAGGTCGTCCGCAGCCACCTGCAGCGTCCCGGCCAGTTCCGCGGCGTTGTCTATCCACCCGCAGAAGGCCGAGCCTGTCGCGTGACTTGTGGCGATGCGGTCGCGAGGCCCTGCGCCGAGGCAAAACCCGGCTGCCGAGCGGACTTCGACGCCCGTGTCATCATAGAGCGCGAGGCTGGCCCTGATGGCTTGGGCGGGCGGCTCTTCCGCGCCGCCCCAGCGGCTCCACGCAGCGATCATGATCTCGGGAGCCGGAAAGCGTGATCAGGATTTCTTGGAATTGGCGGCCTGGTTGTTGGGGAAATTGCGCACGGCGATGTCGCGGATCGACCCAACCTTGTCGAGCCGCGGTTTGCTCCATGTCGGCTTCGCATTGCTGCCGCTCTTTTGCTCTTCCGTCATAGCATCGCGCCCTTCACTGGTTGGCGGTACATTAGCAAATCACTGCAGGCACAGGAAGTCATACCAATTCGACCAATGCAGCCCGTTCGAGGTCGGAGAGTAGCTCATCGATATCGTCTGCGATCAGGCGCACATCTCCATCATGGGCAATCGCCATGCTTTCGGCGATGAGCGCAGCATCCGATACGCCGTCGATCGCATGCCAGACGGCGCGGGCCGTGCCCGACAGCGAGAACAGGAAACCGCCGTCGAGATCGACGATCAGAGTCTCGTCGTCGACCTCGGTCGCGACGAAGTTCGCGGTCA
The DNA here is from genome assembly GCF_015529805.1 of Qipengyuania soli. Taxonomy (NCBI): domain Bacteria; kingdom Pseudomonadati; phylum Pseudomonadota; class Alphaproteobacteria; order Sphingomonadales; family Erythrobacteraceae; genus Qipengyuania; species Qipengyuania soli. The sequence continues at coordinate 2,635,544 of NZ_CP064654.1, forward strand.
GCTTGCGGGGAATCGCCATGCCATGGGCCTAGCCCCTCGGCACCATGTGGAAAAGGCGGCGCGGCGCGCTTGTTAACCGTCCTTTCGCGCGCGTAGGGCTGGGCAAGGCTAAGGCGACAGGGCCCCCGCGCAAATGACTCCACTGATTTCCCCTTCCATCCTCTCGGCCGATTTCGCACGGCTGGGCGAAGAAGTGCGTGCGATCGACGAGGCCGGGGCCGACTGGATCCATGTCGACGTGATGGACGGCCATTTCGTGCCCAATATCACCATCGGCCCGGCCGTGGTGAAGGCGCTGCGTCCCCACACCGACAAGCCCTTCGACGTGCACTTGATGATCGCGCCGATCGACCCCTATCTCGAGGCTTTTGCCGAGGCGGGCGCGGACATCATCACCGTCCATCCCGAAGCGGGGCCGCATATCCACCGCACGGTCCAGGCGATCAAGGCGCTGGGCAAGAAGGCGGGCGTGGTGCTCAATCCGGGCACGCCGGCGAAGATGCTCGACTACCTCATCGACGAGGTCGATCTTGTCCTGGTGATGAGCGTCAATCCCGGCTTCGGCGGGCAGAGCTTCATCTCCAGCCAGCTGCGCAAGGTCGAGGCGATCCGTAAGATGATCGAGAAGAGCGGGCGGCCTATCCATCTCGAGGTCGATGGCGGGGTCAATGTCGAAACCGCGCGCCTGTGCGTCGATGCGGGGGCGGACGTGCTCGTGGCGGGATCGGCGACATTCAAGGGCGGACCGGCAAATTACGCGGCCAACATCGCCGCGCTGAAAGGCGGACAGTGAACGACATGGCGCGCACCCTCCTCCGCGAGGCGAAGGGTGCCTCGCCTGCTGCGGCTTCCCCGGCGCTCCCGCTGGGCGATGCGGATGAGCCGCTGGTCGTCACCCGCACCGACGAAACGCTGGCCGATGCCGTACCGCTCGAACCTGCCCGTTCGCTCGTACTTTCCGATTTCCAGCCGCCGCACGCGGGGGCCGTCGACAGCATGCTGCGCTGGGCTTACCGCCTCGGCATACCCGGGTCGGTGCTGGCCTCGCCACTGCGCAAGCCGGCTGCCCCGCGCCTGCTCGGCACGGTGGCAAGCGCGCTCAACGGAGATCGGGCGTCGGGAATGGCCCTGCGTGCGGGCCAGTTCCTCGTCCACGGACTAAAGGCTCCCGTCGACAAAGTCGATTTCGCCAGCAGCGCGCCGCTCACGCCCCCCTTCCTGCGCGCCGTGCACGGTTTCACCTGGCTGCGCGACCTTGCCGCCAGCGGCCCGCGCGAAGAATGCTCCGGCATCGGCGAGAAGCTGCTCAAGAAATGGCTCGCCGCTAACCCCGAGCCGGCCAAGGGTGCCGCCTGGACCGTCGAACATGCAGGCCTTCGCCTGCTCGCATGGCTCACCCATGCGCCGTTGATCCTGTCGGGCGATGCCAAGCTCCGCGCCCGCGCACTGGAGCAATTCGAAGCGACCGCCCGCTGGCTCGACCGGCAGGTTGCCCGGGCGGAGGACCGGCTGGGCCAAGTCGCGGGATGGTGCGCCATCGTGGCTGCAGGGCTGCTGCTGCCCGATGGTCGTGCGCGTCGTCTCTATGGCGAGGCGGGCCTTCTGCGCGCGCTAGGCGAACTGGTCAGCGACGATGGCGGCGTTCTCTCGCGCAGCCCGCTGGCGCAAATGGAAGCCATCGCCCTGCTGATCGATCTCAAGGCTTGCTATGCCGCAGTGAACCGCGACCCGCCGCAGGCGCTCGACACGATGATCGGCCTGCTCGTGCCGCCGCTCCTCACCTTGCGCATGGGCGACCGCGCGCTCGGCAGCTGGCAGGGTTCGGGCGCTACTTCGGCCTCGCGCCTCGACGCGCTGGTCTCTGCAAGCGGGGTGCGCGCACGCCCAGCCAAGGACATGCGCCACTGGGGCTACCAGCGCGTCGATGCCGGCAAGGCCGTTCTGGTCCTCGATGCCGCGCCACCCCCGCGGGCCCGCCACGCGCGTTTCGGCTGCGCTTCCACGCTTGCGTTCGAGCTGTCGCATGGCGAGCAGCGCCTGATCGTCAATTGCGGTGGTGCCGAACTCGCAGGTGGCCAGACCCCGATCCGCATCGAGCAAGGGCTGCGTGGCACGGCGGCCCATTCGACGCTCGTGCTCGACGAAGCGAATTCGACCGCGGTCCTGATCAAGGGCCAGATCGGCAAGGGCGTCGAGGAAGTCGACGTCGCCCGCACGACCGTGAAGCAGCGCGGCCGCGACGCGACGCGGCTGGAGGCGGTGCATAACGGCTATGCCGCGCGCCACGGGCTGATGCACCGGCGCATCCTCCTGCTTTCCGCCGACGGGGAAGAGCTCCGCGGCGAGGACCTGCTCGAGCCTTCGGGTCGCAAGGGGCAGCGCGGCAAGATCGGCTTCGCCATCCGCTTCCACCTCGGATACGGGATCGAGGCGGGCCTGTCGGAAGACAAGCGCGGCGTGGGCCTCGCACTTCCCGACGGAAGCTACTGGCAATTCCGCCTCGGAGGCGATAGCGGCGAGGCCGAAATCGGACTCGAGGACAGCCTGTGGGTCGACGGGCAGGGCCGCCCGCGCGCCACACGCCAGATCGTGGTCGAAGGACTGACGCCGCGCAGCGGGGGACGCTTCCCCTGGCTGCTCAAACGAATGGGATAGAATTCATGACCGACGTAGCGATCAAGCGGGCACTGCTCTCGGTGTCCGACAAGACCGGCTTGGCGGAACTGGGGCAGGCTCTGGCAGCCAAGGGCGTCGAACTGGTCTCGACCGGCGGCACCGCCAAGGCGCTGCGCGACGCGGGCCTCGAAGTGCGCGACGTTTCGGACCTGACCGGCTTCCCCGAAATGATGGACGGGCGGGTGAAGACGCTCCACCCGATGGTCCATGGCGGCCTTCTCGCCGTGCGCGACAATCCCGAGCATGCTGTGGCGATGGCCGAACATGCGATTGGCGCGATCGACCTCGTCGTTGTCAATCTCTACCCCTTCGTCCAGACCGTCATGCGCGGCGCCTCGCGTGATGAGATCATCGAGAACATCGATATCGGCGGCCCCTCGATGGTCCGCTCGGCAGCCAAGAACCACCAGTTCGTGACCATCGTCACCGACCCGGCGGATTACCCGACGCTGATCGCCGAACTGGAAGCCACCGGTGCCACCACGCTCGACTTCCGCCGCAATTGCGCGGCCAAGGCCTTCAGCGCAACCGCTGCCTATGATTCGATGATCAGCCAGTGGTTCGCCTTCGCCGACCAGCAGCAGCTCTTCCCCGACATGCTCGCTGTGAACGGTAACCGCGTTACCGAACTGCGTTATGGCGAGAATCCGCACCAGAAAGCGGCGCTCTACACCCCGGTCGGTCCGCACGGTCGCGGCATCGCGCAGGCCGAGCAGCTCCAGGGCAAGGAACTCAGCTACAACAATTACAACGACGCCGACGCCGCGCTCGAACTCTGCGCGGAGTTCCGCGGGCAGGACCCGGCGGTGGTCATCGTCAAGCACGCCAATCCTTGCGGTGTCGCCCAGGCGAACACCCTGCTGGACGCCTGGAATGAAGCGCTTCATTGCGACAGCGTTTCGGCCTTTGGCGGCATCGTCGCGGTCAACACCGAACTCGACGGTCCGACGGCCGAAGCAATCTGCGAAATCTTCACCGAGGTCGTGATCGCTCCGTCGGTCAGCGAGGAAGCCAAGGCTGCCTTCGCCAAGAAGAAGAACCTGCGCCTGCTCGTCACCGGCGAGCTGCCCGATCCGCGCCGCGGGGGGCTGGCAATCAAGCCGATCACCGGCGGCCTCCTCGTCCAGAGCCGCGACAATGGCGCGATCACCGCGGAAGAGCTGAAGGTCGTGACCAAGCGTGCGCCGACCGAGCAGGAATTGAAGGACTGCCTTTTCGCCTGGACCGTCGCGCGCCACGTCAAGTCGAACGCCATCGTCTATGCCAAGGACGGGGCGACTGCGGGTATCGGCGCGGGCCAGATGAACCGCCGTGATTCCAGTCGCATCGCCGCGATGAAGGCCGCCGAGGCTGCCGAGAAATACGGGTGGCCGCAAAGCCGCGCAGTGGGAAGTGCTGTCGCCTCCGACGCCTTCTTCCCCTTCGCCGACGGACTGCTTGCTGCGGCCGAAGCGGGTGCGACGGCGATCATCCAGCCGGGCGGCTCGATCCGCGATGACGAGGTCATTGCCGCTGCCGACGAGGCAGGGCTGGCGATGGTATTCACCGGAATGCGCCACTTCCGCCACTGAGTTACCGGCGCGTTCATGTTTATGAACCTCGAACGACATGCGCATTAAGCATGTTGCAATAGCTCCAACTGTAACCACGTCGGCAATGCTGACGAAAGAACCCGTGACATGAGCCTGTTCACCCCTGACCTCTATCGCAATTTCGGCATCGGTTTCGGTGCTGGCGCGCTTGCGATCCTCATCGCCAACGGCGGCGATTTCCTGTCCGCCGTGCCGCAGGTCATCGCGTCCATCTTCTGATGCGCAGGGCCGCTTCTCTCCTCGCGGCCACCATCGCAATTGCTACGGCTGCCTGCCAGGGCCCGGCGCTTGCCGCCGAGAAAGTGGTCGAGGCGCCCGCGGCAAAACGGGTCGCGAAAGAGGGCAAGGGCCTCAAGACCGCAGTATTCGCCGGTGGCTGTTTCTGGGGCGTGGAGGGCGTCTTCAGCCACGTGAAGGGCGTCAAAGGCGCGGTGTCGGGCTACCACGGCGGGACAGAGCGGTCCGCCAGCTATGAGGTGGTATCGAGCGGCGTCACCGATCATGCCGAAGCGGTGAAGGTGACCTACGATCCTGCCGTGATCCGCTACGACCAGCTGCTGCGCATCTTCTTTTCGGTCGTGACCGACCCCACCCAGCTCAATCGCCAGGGTCCCGATACGGGCAGTCAGTACCGAAATGCCCTGGTCCCGATGTCGGCAGAGCAGAACGCCGTCGCAAAGGCCTACCTTGCCCAGCTGCGAACAGCGAAACTGTGGGACAAGCCGATCGTCACCCGGATCGAGCGTGCGCAGGGGTTCTATCCTGCGGAAAGCTACCACCAGGACTTCATGCTGAAGAACCCGCGTCACGGATATATAGTTCGGTGGGACGCGCCCAAGGTGGCTGCGCTCAAGCGGCTCTACCCCAGTGCCTACAGCGAGAGCTTCCAGCGCAACTAGCTTGATACTCGCCCTGCGCGGGCTTACCTCGGTGCGCATGGCAGGACATTCCCACGCTCACAAGGAACACGAGGGCGCTGCCCTCATCGATGCGGCCCGCAGCACGTTGATCGACAGCGGCGAGCAATGGACCGGCATGCGTCAATCCGTGTTCGAGGAACTGGCCAAGCACGACAAGCCGGCCAGTGCCTACGATATCGCCGACAACCTTTCCGCTGCCCGCGGCAAGCGTGTCGCGCCAAACAGCGTCTACCGCATCCTCGACCTCTTCGTGCGCACCAACCTTGCCAACCGGATCGAGAGCGCCAACGCCTATCTCGTCAACACCCACCCCGGGTGCAGGCACGACTGCATCTTCCTGATCTGCGACGATTGCGGGAAGGCGACCCACATCGACGACGAGCGCGTGACCGGCGCCCTGCGCGAGGCGGGCAAGGATGCCGGTTTTACCGACGTGCGCCCTGTGGTCGAACTGCGCGGTCTATGCGACGATTGCGCTGCCTGATCAGTCGAACTGCGATATCGAGAGGTTGTTGCCTTCGGGGTCGAGGAACCAGGCGACCTTGACCGGTCCTGCCGACCAGACGCCGTTCTCGTCCTGGCCCATCCCATCATAGACCTGAAACGCGACGCCCTTTGCCGTGAGGTCCGCCATGGTCGCGGCAATGTCCTCCACCCGCCAGCCCAGGACAGTATGCGGTGAGGGTATGTGGCTGGCCATGTCTGTGAGGCGCAGCATCGCTCCGTGCCCCAGATCGAAAGCGACGGCGAAATCATCTTCGCCAAGCAAAGGCAGGCCGAGAATCTTCGAATAGAACGGCTTGGACAGCGAGCGATTAGCGGTAAGCACGAACGCAATCGGTGGCGAAAGCGGAGGCAGCGACATTGGGCGAATCCCGTTTTTTCTTGCCGACATTCTAGGCGCCTGCATTTCGACTGCAAGGCGTTCTCTCGGAGCGACAAAACGGGGCCGGTCAGCGATGAAGCGTTCATCGACAGGCATGAATTCAGCGTGTAAGGCCGCTTCCCATGACGACGCGCCCCGATACGCCGCTGCTCGACACGGTCGATACGCCCGCAGATCTCCGCAAACTCGACAAGAGCCAGCTGCGCCAGCTGGCCGACGAGTTGCGCACGGAAGTGATCGACGCCGTAGGTTCGACCGGTGGGCACCTCGGCTCCGGTCTGGGTGTGGTCGAACTGACCACCGCGATTCACTACGTCTTCGACACGCCGACCGACAAGCTGGTCTGGGACGTCGGCCACCAGTGCTACCCGCACAAGATCCTGACCGGTCGCCGCGACCGTATCCGGACCTTGCGCCAGGGCGGTGGCCTCAGCGGCTTCACCAAGCGGGCGGAGAGTGAATACGATCCCTTCGGCGCGGCGCACAGCTCGACCTCGATCTCGGCAGCGCTCGGCTTTGCGATGGCCAACAAGATGCAGGGACGGCCCGGCCGCGGGATCGCGGTGATCGGTGACGGCGCGATGAGCGCGGGCATGGCCTATGAGGCGATGAACAATGCCGAACAGGCGGGCAATCGCCTTATCGTCATCCTCAACGACAACGATATGTCGATTGCCCCGCCCGTCGGTGGCCTGTCCGCCTATCTTGCGCGCATGGTGTCATCGAGCGAATATCTCGGCCTGCGCTCAATGGCCTCGAAGATTGCCAAGAAGCTCGGTCGCCGCGTCTGGGGCGGGCTCGAAAAGGCCGAGGAATATACTCGCGGCATGGTCACCGGGGGTACGCTGTTCGAGGAGCTCGGCTTCTACTATGTCGGGCCGATCGACGGGCACAATCTCGATCACCTCATCCCGGTGCTGGAGAATGTGCGCGACAGCGAGCAGGGCCCGGTGCTGATCCATGTCGTGACCAAGAAGGGCAAGGGCTACGCCCCGGCCGAAAACAGTGCCGACAAGTACCACGGCGTCGCCAAGTTCGATGTCGTTACCGGCGAGCAGAAAAAGTCTTCCGGCGGTCCGCCCGCCTACCAGAATGTCTTTGGCGAAACGCTGGCCAAGCTGGCGGACAAGGATCCGCGCATTTGCGCCATCACTGCGGCCATGCCGAGCGGCACGGGCGTCGACAAATTCGCCAAGGCGCATCCCGACAAGAGCTTCGATGTCGGAATTGCGGAGCAGCACGCGGTGACTTTCGCGGCAGGACTTGCTGCCGAAGGCATGCGGCCGTTCTGCGCGATTTATTCGACCTTCCTCCAGCGCGCTTACGACCAGGTGGTCCACGACGTCGCAATCCAGAACCTGCCGGTGCGCTTCGCAATCGACCGCGCAGGGCTCGTGGGCGCGGACGGTTGCACCCATGCGGGCAGCTTCGACATCACCTATCTCGCGACCCTGCCGAACATGGTGGTCATGGCCGCTGCGGACGAAGCCGAACTGGTCCACATGACCTATACTGCCGTCGAGCACGACAGTGGTCCGATCGCCTTCCGCTATCCGCGTGGCAATGGCGTGGGGGTCGAACTGCCCGAGGTTCCGCAGAAGCTCGAGATCGGCAAGGGTCGCATTGTGCGCGAGGGTTCCAAGGTTGCGATCCTGTCACTGGGCGCGCGCCTCGCCGAAGCGCTCAAGGCCGCCGACCAGCTCGAGGCCAAGGGCCTTTCGACCACCGTCGCAGACCTGCGCTTCGCCAAGCCGCTCGACACTGCGCTGATCGAGAAGCTGATGCGCACGCACGAAGTCGTCGTGACGGTCGAAGAGGGCGCCATTGGCGGCCTTGGCGCGCATGTCCTGACCTTCGCCAGCGACAGCGGCCTCACCGACGGCGGCCTCAAGGTCCGCACGATGCGCCTGCCCGATACCTTCCAAGATCACGACGACCCGGCGAAGCAGTATGACGAGGCAGGCCTCAACGCACCGCACATCGTTGACACGGTTCTCAGTGCCCTGCGGCACAACAGTGCCGGCGTGGAAGAGGCCCGCGCTTAGCCGCCCTTGGCCCGCGCGATCGCCTGGTCCATCTGGGGCCTTGCCCCTTCCCAGGCATAGGCGCTGCAGTCTTCGCTGTCCTTCACCTGCCACCTGGCGGGCTTGGTGTAGATGTAGCACATCTTCTTGATCGTCTTCGCGACCCGCTTCTCGAGCTTGCGTTCACCGCTTGCCGTCGTGAGATCGAGGTCGCCGATGGTCACGACCTGGGTTACGGGCTCGAAACCGTCGGGGACCTTCTTCTTGCCGGTGACCACGATCTCCGGTTCCTCCGCGGCGGCAGGAATGGTGAGGCCGACAAGGCCGATCGCAGCAAGGACCGGCAATGCAACTATGCGCTTGTTCATCTTGGTGACTCCTTTGCTAGCATGACAGCGGACGGACATGGTCGCGCCGCACTGTCCCTCTTCCAGGGGGCGAGCGCCTGATCTTGATGCCTGGTCGCTCCGATCGCCTCTCGACGGTCGTGCCTTGCCGGGTCCTGTTCGCCATGTGCGAACTTGCGCGCGCGAGACTGGGGTGACGAACCGATCCCTGGCTGGCATGAGCAGGGTGAAAGGATGCGCCGCCCATGTCATTGCTCCAGATCAAGTCTGCCAACCACGTCACCACGCTGACGCTCGACCGTCCCGACACGATGAATCCGCTCGGGGCGAAGGGCGATGGCGACGCATTTGCCGCGGCCTGCGATGCGATCAATGCCGATATGGACGTGCGCTGCGTGATCCTCACCGGTGCCGGACGGGCCTTCAGTGCGGGTGGCGACATCAAGGCGATGAAGGAGCGGACAGGGACCTTCGGCGGGACCGCCCCGGAAATCTCCGACGGCTATCGCAACAACATCCACAAGGTGCTGCGCGCGCTATACGGCCTGCGGGTTCCGCTGATCGCTGCAGTCAACGGGCCGGCGATCGGGCTGGGGTGCGACCTCGCGTGCCTTGCCGATATTCGCATTGCCAGCGACCGGGCCAAGTTCGGCGTCACTTTCCTCAAGCTCGGCATCATCCCGGGCGATGGCGGAACCTGGATCCTGCCGCGCATCATCGGTGAGGCGCGGGCGGCGGAGCTGTTCTACACCGGGGACGTGATCGACGCGGCAACTGCTCTCGACTGGGGCCTCGTCAGTCGCGTTGTGGACGGAAATGCGTTGATGGCAGAAGCCGAAGCCCTTGCCGCCAAGGTAGCGGCAATGCCCCCGCACGCATTGCGCCATGCCAAGAACCTGATGCGCCAGGGCCGGTCGGTGAGCTACGACACCGCACTCGAGCTCGCGGCAAACACGCAGGCGCTGATGCACCTGACCGATGATCACATGGAAGGCGTCGACGCGCTGATCGAAAAACGCGCGCCTGCCTTCAAAGGCACATAGGCTAACCGATCCAGCGCCAGATACCTGCGGGGATGCCATTGGCGTGAATGTGGCCATAGGTCGCGCCGAGCCAGAGCAGCAGCCCTCCGATCCAGGCCGTGGCTCCGCCCTTGGCAAGCTGCCCGAAACGCGGCCAATAGCTGGTCTGCGCCTCCCATTCAGCCCACGCGGTGCCCATCAGGACTTCCTTCTTGCGGTCCTGCATGTGCGCACCGACGAGCGAGAGAAAACCGAGCGCGCCTGCAAGCACTAGCTGGCGCGGGGTTGGGCTGAGCATCACATGAACTGCTGCCCACAGCGCGAAGGACCACATCATCGGGTGGCGGGTGACATAGAATACGCCATGCGGACCCATCGCGGCATGGGCCGCGGCGCGCGGATCGGGCATGGCGGGATTGCGGACGAAGGATCCTGCCAGCAGGACAGATGCAACCAGCATGACCAATGTGGCGATGACCCACGCGACATCGCCCATTCCGTCCCACAAGGGAAGCCCGCCGGGGCCGACTGCGCGAAATGCGAGGACTGCCCAGACGAATGTGGCGAGCGATACCAGCGAGTAGAGGCCGCGGAACCCGTTCTCTCCGAGCCGAGCAACGAGCGGCGCGCGAAGGGGATGCGACAGGGCGAAGTGCGTGCCGACGAAGGCAATCGCGGCGGCAACTAGCGAAAGCAGAGGCTGGTCCATAACGAAACCCCCATGTTGACGTTGTAAACATGAGTAGCACGATAATGCCGATTGGCAAGGTCTGTCGTGCGCCAGCCTATTCCCGAGCTTCGATGTCGAGCAGCTTGACCTTGAACAGCAGTGTGGCGCCGCCGGGAATGGGGCCCTTGCCCTTCGCACCGTAGGCAAGGTCGCCAGGTGCCGCGATCTCGATCGTGTCACCCACGCCCATCTGCGGGATGGCTACCTGCCACGCCTTGATGAGGCGACCGAGCGGGAAGGTGGCAGGTTCACCGCGGTCGAAGGATGAATCAAACGTAGAGCCGTCGGTGAAGGTGCCGGCGTAATGGACGGTCACCGTGTCCGCCACGGTGGGATGCCTGTCGCTGCCCGCATACTCGATATAGCGCCAGCGCAGGCCGCCATCCATGTAGTGCCAGCCGTCCTCGCGCTTGAGACCGGCCAGATAGGCTTGCTGAGCGCTCATCCAGACAAGGTCCTGCGACCGGTCGGGTCCGGAATCCTGCGCGGAGAGCGCATGGAACCCTACCGCCAGGGCAGCAGCGCCCAACGCGATCAGTGTTGTCCGCATTTCCTTCTTGTCCTTACCAGTCATAGGCCTTGGGCTGGTCGCTCTCGTCGAGATCCTTGTAGCGATCCCGGAGCCGGGTCTGATGGCTCTCGAGCGGTTGCTTGACGCCGTCGATATAGACATCGGTCGGGACCGAGCCGACCTCGAGCGGGTCGCCGTCCCAAATCACCACGTCGGCTACCGCTCCGGGTGCCAGCTGCCCGCCCTTCGCGCCCAGCCCGCTTATCTGCGCAGGGATTGAACTTATGGTGGCAAAGGCCTGCCCCCAGCTCAGCCCGTCCGCCCCCGGGATGCGCGTCAGGGCGACGAGGTTTCCGGCATACTGGTTGAGGTTGCGAGGATTTTCCATCGCATTGGCGTTGATCGCCACCTTCACGCCCGCCTTGACCATGCGGCCCACGTTAGATTGCGTCGCGGCGAGCTCTTCGAAGCTGCCGGGCAGATCGTCGAGTCCGTCTGCGATGACGGGAACGCCCGCTGCGGCGATTTCGCGGGCCGCCAGCCAGCCCTCGCTCGCTCCGAGGAGGACGAGGTCAAGCTTGGGCATTTCCCGCTTCAGGCCCAACACTGCGCGGATATCGCTCGCCCGCTCGACACCGACGTAGAGCGGTTGCTTGCCGTTGACCACGGCACCGAGTGCCTCTGCGTCCGCGCGCGGCAGGATGGCGCTTTCGGCGTCCCAGCGTCCGTTGGCATAGGCCACGGCCTCGCGCAGGGCCTCGGCCAGCTCGACGAATGTGGCCGCCCTGCTACCACCGGAAATGCGCGCACCGCGCTCGCCAAGCGCCACAATCTGGAACGCCCTCGCCTTGGTCACCGGCTGTGCATCGGCGCCGAGGTCGATGATCGCCCCCTGCCCGCCGAAGATCGAGCCGCTGGGCGAAGTGACGGTAGCTGCGCGCGTGATCCCGGCCCCGCGGTGGACAAGGATATGCTGCGAAGCGGGGTTTATGGCGGGCGAAACGTCCAGCGCCGCGCCCCATCGGGACTTGCCGGGTCGGCTGTCGTTCGATTCACTGACCGCTGACACGTCGGACAAGCCGAGAGATGTCATCGTCGCGACGAGCCCGGGTGTCACCCACTTGCCCTGCGCGTCCATTACCAAGTCGGTTTCGAAGGAACTGACGCCGGACCGGGGGCCTGCATAGGTGACGCGATTGCCCGCGACTATCACGACCCCGTCCGGAATCGGCTCGCTGCCGTCACCAGTGACGACGGTGGCGTTGACGATGACGAAATCCTCTGCTGCGGCAGGGACGGCAAGAGCCAGCGTAGCGGCAGCGGCGAGCAGTGCGCGGCGGATCATTTCACGTCTCCTTCGCCGGGCTGGCCCAGCTCGAAATCGCTTACCGGTCGACGTTTGCGATCCAGCGCATCGAACATCAGTGCGCCATCGATCCAGACCTTTTCGGGTCGCGAATAGACCGACAGCGGATTGCCATTCCACAGCACCACGTCGGCCATTTTGTCCGGCTCAAGACTGCCGGTCATCTTCTCGATGCCCATCGCCTTGGCTGCGTTGTAGGTGAACCACCCGACCACTTCCGCATCGGGAATGTCGACGCCGATGCGGTGGCCGGCGGCCTGCGCCTTGGCGGCTTCCTGGTTCAGGCGCTGGATGCCATTGGCATCATCGGAGTGGATGACCACGCAGGCACCCTGTTTGGCCAGCAGCGCGGCGTTCTCGAGAATGCCGTCGTAGCTTTCCATCTTGAAGCCGTACCAGTCGGCCCAGATGGCACTGCAGACGTCGTGTTCCTTGAGCAGGTCGCCGATCTTGTAGGCTTCGACCGCATGGTGGAAGGCGGAAACCTTGTAGCCCATCTCGTCGGCCATATCGAGGACGAGCGCCATCTCGTCCGCGCGGTAGCAGTGGTTGTGGACGAGGATCTGCCCCTCGAGCACGCCCTTCAACGTTTCCTTGGCGAGGTCGCGTTTCTTGCCGTCATACTCCTTCGCCTCGAGCCAGGTCTGGCGGTTGACTGCGAAGTTGCCCATGCGGGTCGAGGGCATGCGCCCCTTGCCGCCATAGACGCGCTTGGGGTTCTCGCCGCAGGCCATCTTGAAGCCATAGGGCGCACCGGGGAACTTCATGCCCTGAACGGTGCGGCTGGGCACGTTCTTGAGCGTAGCCGAGCGGCCGCCCATGAGGTTGGCCGAACCGGGCAGGATCTGCAGCGCGGTCACGCCGCCATTTGCAAGCGCACGAGTGAAGCCGGGGTCCTGCGGCCAGACCGAATGCTCTGCCCAGACTTGCGGTGTCATCGGCCCAGTGGCTTCGTTGCCGTCCTCATGCGCCTCGACCGCTGGGGTCGGGTAGTCGCCGAGGTGCGAGTGGATGTCGATTACGCCGGGGGTCACGAACTTACCGGTGCCATCGATCCGGTCGTAGCCTTCGGTCGATAGCCCGGCATCGCCGGTCGCCACGACCTTCCCGTCGCGAATGAGAACGGTGCCATTGTCGATGCGGCCGCCCCTCCCGTCATAAACAGTCGCGCCGACTAGCGCGGTAGGGCGACCGGGATAGGGCTTGTAGGTCGAAGGGAAGGGCGCTTCGCCGTCCTCTCCCGACGGCGCGTTCCAGTCCTTGGAAGAAGCCGATGCCGTATCGTTGCCGGAACCGGTGGTAGCGCAGCCCGCAACGGCGATTGCCGCTGCGCAGGCGAGCAGTGCGTGAATTTTCATGGAACCCCCAATGCAGTCGGGCCGGAGCATTGCTGCCCCGGCCCGAACCGTCAAATGCATTCGTCGGCGCCAGCGCGGCTTTCGCCGATTGGTGCCGAAGCCCGTCAGCGGGTTTCCGGATGGACGCCCGCTGCCTGCGGTTCGCCCGGACCTTCCTGCTGTCCGAGCAGGTCATCGCCAGCATCATCGTCACGCAGAGTCTCGAGATGCATGAGCTTCTTGACCAGCGGGCTGACCACGATGACGAAGATGCCGATGCCGACAGCCACGAGACCCATGGTCCAGTAGATGTTGAGCGCCGCTTCGCGGGTCATGTCGCCGCCTTCGCCTTCACCCATCAGCGAACCCATGAACCCGGCGACATAGTTGCCGCCCGCGGTGCCGAAGAAGAAGGCCGCCATCATCAGCGATGCCATATGCTTCACCGACAGGCGGTTCATCGCCGAAAGGCCGACCGGGCTGAGGCAGAGCTCGCCGGTGGTCGACAGCAGGTAGAAGAGGAAAATGAACAGCACCGGCACCAATGCGTTGCCGGCATTGTTCGCGCCCCAGACCAGCACCACGAAGGCGAGACCCATCTGGACGATCCCGAGACCCATCTTGGCCGGGGTCGAGGGTTCGAGCCCGCGCTTGGCCAGCACCTGCCAAAGACCGGCAAAAAGCGGGCCGAGCAGGATGATGTAGATCGGGTTGATCGACTGGAACAGTGACGTCGGTACGCCTTGGCGATCGACGAAGCGATCGGTGAACAGGTTGATCGAACCACCCGCCTGCTCGAACAGGCCCCAGAAGACCGGCATCAGCAGGATGAGGAAGATCATCGCGAAGACGCGGTCGCGCGCTTCGTTGTCGAGCTTGAAAGCTTCCTTGAGGACATAGAGCAGCAGCGCTGCGCCCGACAGGAGCAGGATCCAGCCCACGGCTTCCTGGTACTGGATCAGCATCCAGATGACCGCCACGCCGGCGAAGCCGACGAGGTAGAGGAAGTGCTCGAGCTTCAGGCCGGCAACGCGGTCGTGCAGCTTGGCCGGGACAGGCGGTTCGCCGCGGCCCATGAGCAGCGGCTTGCCGATGATGAACACGACGAGGCCGAGCAGCATGCCGATGCCCGCAGCGCCGAAGCCATAGGCCCAGCCGATGGTTTCGCCGAGGTAGCCGGCGATGATCGTACCGGCAGCCGCGCCGAGGTTAATCCCCATGTAGAAGATGGTGTAGGCGGAATCGCGGCGGATGTCGGTGCGCGGATAGAGCTGGCCGACGATCACCGAGATGTTCGCCTTGAGGAATCCCGAGCCGACGATGATCAGCGACAGTGCAAGCCAGAACATGTTGAGCGCCGGATCGCTTTGTCCGCCGTCGCCTTCGAAGGCCATGCAGAAGTGACCCAGCGTCAGCAGCACCGCCCCGAACAGCACGGCCTTGCGTTGACCGAGATAACGGTCGGCCAGCCAGCCGCCGAGGACCGGGGTAATGTAGACGAGGCTGGTGTACGCACCATAGATGAGGTTGGCGTTGCCGTCCGAATAGAGCCAGTGCTTGACGAGGTAGAGCGTCAGCAGTGCGCGCATGCCGTAATAGGAGAAGCGCTCCCACATTTCGGCAAAGAAGAGGACGAACAGTCCCTTGGGATGGCCGAGAACTTCCGGTTTCGGGCGAGTAACCGCCCAGGCACCGATAACCAGGAAGAAGGCGAGGACGACCGACGCGATCGCGACGATCCAGTCCGCCTCCTGCCACAAAGCCATGTCTTTCATGCGAATTCCCCGTAGATTATCTTGGTTCGGCCCTCCCCGGGCCGAGAATGGCGGGCACCCTAGCGGCTGAAACGCCTATGTGAAGCATTAGTTACAGCTGTCACCGCCTTGCGCTGCCCTGAACAGTACAATGCGGGAACCTTGTGCGCCGCGCTGTATTATGGCACTGTAGCAGCAAGTCTTCGGGGAATCGCCATGTCCAGCCAGTCAAAGCCCGTTTACCTCAAGCTCCGCGACATGATTGCGGCGGCCATCATCGACGGTCGCTATCCCGAGGGCGAGATGCTTCCGTCGGTACGGGCGCTTGCCGCCGAACAGGGCGCCAACCCGCTGACTGTGGCCAAGGCCTACCAGCAGTTCCAGAACGATGGCCTCGTCGAGGTGCAGCGCGGGGTTGGCATGTATGTCGTCTCCGGAGCTGCAGACCGCCTTCTCAGCAGCGAACGGCGCGAATTCCTGTCGCGCGAGTGGCCCGAGATCCGGGCGCGCATGGAACGGCTCGGGGTGAGCGTGGCAGACCTTCTCTCGGACGCCTGACCTACTGTTCCATTTGATGATTTCGCGGGTTGCCCGCGGCGGGACCATCTGCCAGAATGCACGGATTCCTTGGCGCGGTCGATGACTGCGGGGGGCGGGTCGCGAAAAACAACAGACGGGGTCGTGCCTGCTCGCAGGCATCCGGGAGAGCGCGTATGATCCGATCCGAATTGCTGGCGGCAATGGCCCAAGACAACCCCGACTTGCGCGTCGAAGAGGTCGAACGGGTGGTCGACATTTTCTTCGAGGAAATCGCCCAGCGCCTGGCCGAAGGCGGACGCGTCGAACTGCGCGGCTTCGGTGCCTTCTCGACCCGCGAGCGAGAAGCGCGCAAGGGCCGCAATCCGCGCACCGGCGATACGGTCGACGTGCCGGCGAAGAAGGTCCCCTACTTCAAGCCGGGCAAGGACATGCGCCGCCGTCTCAACGACGCGTGATTTCCGCAAGGCGCGCGATTGCGCCGCAAAGCTCCAGCCGTTAACGCCGGACCCGCTTGCGGGTGTGGCGGAATGGTAGACGCCGGGGACTTAAAATCCCCTGTCCCTTGGACGTGTGGGTTCGAGTCCCACCACCCGCACCACTCTCCACTACATCGAGCCGTCGGTCGGACGCCTGCCAGCCGGTCCCGTATGGGTAACAAACGACAACCAGCGCCTTATTCCGGTGTTAACACCTATGTGCCTATTAGCCACGAAGGAACGGGAAGAAACTAGAGCCTGACTTCGCGGCCCGGTTGGGGCCGTGGTGGCTAGGGAAGAGAAATTGATGGATTTCACGTCGGGACACGTGAGCGATCAATTCGGGTTGGCATCGGCGAGCGACCAGAGGTCGGCGCCGCGTTACACCTCGTTGATACGCGCAGCAAAGCTGGTTTGCGGACAGGGTGAGTTCGTCTGCGTCATACGCGACGTATCATCGACAGGGGTCAGCCTGCGAACATTTCATGCACTGCCTACCGATGTGTCCATTGCGTTGGAATTGCAGAACGGCGAAACCTATGAATTGCGCCAGGTCAGAAGGAACGGGTTCGAAGCAAGCTACCGCTTCCTGAAGCCGGTGCCGGTCGAACGACTGATCCATGAGAACTGGAATTTCCCCAAGCGGCAGCTGCGGCTCAATCTCGTAATGCCGCTCACCATCTCGACGCTCACGCAGAAAGCCAATGCGCTCTCGCTCAATATCTCGCAGCAGGGGGCGAGGGTGGAATGCGATGCGGTGTTCGCAATCGACCAGAACGTGCGTGTCTACAATGACTTCGTCCCGGAAATCCGCTGCAAGGTCCGCTGGCGCCGTGACGCGAATTACGGTCTCGCATTCGACAATTTCTTCACGCTGCGTGAATTCGCCCTGCTCGCTGCACGCGTGCAGTGTCCGATCCTGCTGACCGAAGAGAACCAGTAAGGGCACTTCCAAGGCACGCAGACTGCGCGCGTTAACCATGCCCTAACCAATTTCCTTCATTCCCCGGGAAGACAGCCATTCGGGGGAATTGATGGGTAAGCAGGCGAGTGAACTCAGCGTCGACGTAGCGATCATCGGCGCCGGTCCTGCCGGACTTACAGCGGCGTACCTGCTGACCAAGCAGGGCAAGACAGTCGCGATCATCGAAAAGGACGATACCTACGTCGGCGGCATCAGCCGTACGGTGGAACACGAGGGCTATCGCTTCGATATCGGCGGCCACCGCTTCTTCTCGAAGAGCCAGCAGGTCGTCGACCTGTGGAACGAGATCCTGCCGGACGACTTCATCCAGCGGCCGCGCATGAGCCGCATCTATTACGAGGGCAAGTTCTACAGCTACCCGCTGCGTGCGTTCGAAGCTTTGTGGAACCTGGGCATTCTGCGCTCGACCGCCTGCATGGCGAGCTATGTCTGGTCCAAGGTCTTCCCTATCCGCGACGTGAAGAGCTTCGAGGACTGGACGAGCAACCAGTTCGGCAAGAAGCTCTACGGCATCTTCTTCAAGACCTACACCGAGAAGGTTTGGGGCATGCCTTGCGACGAGATGAGCGCGGACTGGGCGGCGCAGCGTATCAAGGGCCTGTCGCTGTGGAGCGCAGTCATCGACGGGCTCAAGCGCAGCCTCGGGCTCAACAAGAAGCCCAATGACGGCATGGCGACCAAGACGCTTCTCGAAACCTTCCGCTATCCGCGCCTTGGCCCCGGGATGATGTGGGACGCTGCGCGGGACAAGGTGATCGCAAGCGGACTGGGAAACCTGTTCATGGGTCACAGCTTGAAGCAGCTGAGCGCCGACGCGCAAGGCGGCTGGCGCATGAGCGCGAGCGGACCCGAAGGTGAAGTTGTCGTCAGCTCCAGGCACGCAATCAGCTCCGCGCCGATGCGCGAGCTTTCGAAGCGCCTGCACCCGTTGCCGGCTTCGACGCTCCAGGCGAACGAGCTCAAGTACCGCGACTTCCTCACCGTCGCGCTGATGGTCGAGGGCGAGGACCTGTTCCCGGACAACTGGATCTACATCCACGACAGCAAGGTGAAGGTCGGACGCGTGCAGAACTTCCGCAGCTGGTCGCCGGAAATGATTCCCGATCCCGACATGGCTTGCGTCGGCCTCGAATATTTCTGTTTCGAGGGTGACGGCCTGTGGTCGATGGCGGACGAAGACCTTGTCGCGCTGGCGAGCGAGGAAATGGAAATCCTCGGGCTCGTCGACCGGAGCAAAGTAAGGGGCGGCACTGTCGTGCGACAGGAAAAGGCATACCCCGTCTATGACGAGGATTACTCTGCCAATGTCGATGCGATGCGCCGCGAACTCGAGGACAAGCACCCCACGCTCCACCTCGTCGGCCGCAACGGCATGCACCGCTACAACAACCAGGACCACGCGATGATGACCGCCATGCTGACGGTCGAAAACATCCTCGCCGGCAAGCGCATCTACGACACCTGGTGCGTCAACGAGGACGCCGAGTATCACGAGGCCGGAGACGAGGGCGCAGAGAAGGTCCTGCCCGCTCGCGAGACACTGCCGGTCAGCGAGGACCAGGCGGCCGCGCTCGCTTCGGTGCGCGATGTGCCTGAGCGGGTCGCCAGATCGAAACGGGCCGCCTGACGGCTGCGCGGGGGAACGGATCATGGGGGCATACTTCGACAGGCTGCGCGACATCAGGTTCCTGCGCTACCTGCTTGCCAGCGTTGGCGCATTGGCAGTCGACATGGGCAGCTTCCTGCTGCTCCTTTCCGCCCATGTGGCCGCCGCGCCCGCCTCCGCAGCGGGTTACAGCCTTGGCATCATTGCCCATTGGTTGCTGTCGAGCCGTGCAGTCTTCGCCGATAGCGTTGCCGCAGGGGGCAATGCCCGTCACATGCAGAAAGCCGGGTTCGTCGGTTCGGCGCTTCTCGGCCTGCTGCTGACGACGTTGATCGTGGGCGCGGGTGATGCTGCGGGGATCGATCCGCGCCTCGCCAAGGTCGCCGCAATCGGGGTCAGCTTCATCGCCACATGGATCGTGCGCAGTCGCTTCGTGTTCCGCGCGCGCACGGTGACATGATCGGCTTTGCCGAACGTCGCAGGCTTGCGCCTGTGCCGATGCCCGAGCATTCGGCGCACCGCCTGCCGTGGCGGGCGCTTCATGACGCACACAGTGTCGCCGCACTGGTCTTGCCTTGGCTGGCCTTCACGTTGCTGATCGGCTGGACCATGCGCAACCAGATCGGGACACTCGCTATCGCCGATCCCGACGATGCCATGCGCCTGCTCGAGGTACGCGACTGGCTGGGCGGGCAGAGCTGGTGGGACGTGACCAACTACCGCGCCGGAGGGGCCGAGGGCTTCTCGATGCACTGGTCGCGGCTGGTCGATGTGCCGATTGCTGCACTGGTTCTGCTGTTCGACCTCTTTCTGCCGGCTGAGGCTGCCGAACGTGCCGCGATCGCCCTGCTCCCGCCGCTGCAGATGCTGATCGCACTTTTCATCCTGCGCAGCACTTTGCGCTGCCTCGGCTTCCGTGACGCCGCGGCGAATATCGTCCTGCTGGTAGTACCGCTGCTTTCGCTGGTAGTCGGCAATATGGTGCCGATGAAGATCGACCACCATGCCTGGCAGGCCATCTGTGCCATCGGAATCCTGCGGCTCATGGTCGACCGGCGCGCCATGACGCGCCAGACACTGTTCGCGGGCGCATTGGGCGGGCTGCTGGTCACGATTTCGGTCGAGGGCCTGCCCTTCATCGCTGCGGCATGTGCAGTGTTTGCGCTTCTCCATCTGATGGACGCTCACGATCGCGGGCTCGCACTGTTTCTCGCCGGTCTGGCAGCTTCGTCCGCCCTCCTCTTCCTCGTAACGATTCCTCCCGCGCTCTGGGCATATCCGCATCCTGACGCGATAAGTTGGCCGCACCTCGCCGGTTTCACTCTGGCAGCACTGGCTGCGTGGGCAATCTCACGCCGTGGCAAGCCTGCGCTTCCGGCGGTGCGGATCACCTTGCTTTCACTCGTTGCCATCGCCGGTGCCATGCCGGTCCTTGCCACGTTCGGCCTCGAAGGCGTCGCGCCATTCGGCAATATCGACCCGCTCGTGAAGGAGTACTGGCTCGACGGGATTCAGGAGGTGAAGCCTGTCTTCCGGCTCTTGCCCGATGCCGCCGCCATGCTGGGCTGGATGGTGGCGCTCTACCTGCTAGCGCTCGCAACGCAGCTGCGTAAACGGCTGGGTAGCGACAATCCGCGCGGCTGGTTCATCACCTTTGTGCTCGCCGGACTGATGCTCGCGCTCTCGCTGGTCGTGTTCCGCGTCGCGCTCCTGGCGCAGCTGCTGATGACGCCTCTGCTGGCGGCGATGCTCCACGACACGCTGCGCACCGCTTCGCGCTTCGACAACCCTGTCTTGCGCGTCTTCGGCATTGCCATCGCGCTGATCGTTCTGAGCCCCACAGCGGGATCGCTCGCAGGCAAGGCTATCGTCGCCAATGCCAATTCACAGGTTCGCGGATCGTCCGACATCGTCGCGAGCGATTGCGATCTGACGCGTCTCGCCGGCCTGCCTGCCGGACGCATGCTCACCTCGATCGACATCGCGCCGCAAGTCATGCTGCGAACCGGGCACTCCACGGTCGCCGCTCCGTATCACCGCAACCAGGCGGCTTTGCGCGGCGCGATCCTAACCTTCACTTCCCCTGCCGAAGAGGCGTCCGCAAGGCTTGCCGCCCTTGATGCCGAGTATGTGATGATCTGCCAGGGCACACCGGATACCGCGAGTTATGCCGCGGCGAGCGATGACAGCCTTGCTGCCGCCCTGCTTGCCGATCGCGCGCCTGCCACGCTCGCCCCGGTTGCCGGGTTCGACAGCGGCGCGCTCCGCGTCTGGCGGGTTCGCTAGGCGGGACGGAAGTCCAGCGCCACGCCGTTGATGCAGTGGCGCTTGCCGGTCGGGCGCGGGCCATCGTCGAAGATGTGACCGAGATGCCCGCCACAGGTCGCGCAATGCACTTCGGTACGTGCGTAGCCGAGCTTGTAGTCTGTCGACGTGCCGACGGCTTTTGGCAGCGACTGCCAGAAGCTCGGCCAGCCGGTGCCCGAATCGTACTTGGCCTTCGACGAATAGACGGGCGTTGCACAGCCGGCGCAGGCGAAGGTGCCGGCGCGGTGCTCCTTGTTGAGTGGTGAGGAGAAGGGGCGTTCGGTCCCTTCATCGCGCAGTACCCAGTATTCGGTCCTGGTCAGCCGCTTGCGCCATTCGGCGTCGGACAGGGTGACCGGAAATCCCTTCGCCTCGGCGCGTCCCGAGCCGCAGGCGGTGAGGGCGATGAAACTCGCGGATGCGCCTATCCAGCCGAGAAGGCCGCGGCGGTCGAGCGAAGGCGTGTGCATGGCAATCCGTCTCATGGCGCGGGGATAGTACCCCGCGCCTGAACTACGCTTGAAATGGCAGAAAGGTTACTGCCGGCCCGATCAGAAGTTGGTGATCTCGACCTCGAGCTTGCGGAAGCCGTGGACGAAGTTCGCCTTCACCCGCTCGACGTCACCCGCAAGATGCACGCGCATGCGGCGCTTGTGCATTTCCTCGAGAAGGACGCGTAGCTGCAGTTCGGCAAGTCGTGCGCCCACGCAGCGGTGGATGCCGTAGCCGAAAGCGATGTGGCGGCGGGCATTCTCTCGCGTGAGGTCGAGCTTGTCGGGGTTCTCGAACACTTCTTCGTCGCGGTTGGCCGACAGGTACCATAGGACGACCTTGTCGCCTTTCTTGATTTGCTGGCCGAACACTTCGGTGTCCTCGACACAAGTCCGCCGCATGTGGGCAAGCGGCGTCTGCATGCGGAGCATTTCCTGCACCGCGTTGGGGATTACCTCGGGGTTCTGTTCGAACAGCTTGCGCTGGTCCGGGTTCTTGTCGAGCTGGTAGACGAACCCGCTCATGGAATTGCGGGTCGTGTCGTTGCCGCCGACGATCAATAGGATGAGGTTGCCCATGAATTCCTGCGGGCTCATCTGGTTCATCGCCTCGGAGTGAATCATCATCGAGATGAGATCGTCACCCGGCTCCTTGTCGTGCGTGCGCTCGATCCACAGCGACTGGAAATAGGCCGCCATCTCGTGGAGGAAGCCCCAGCGCATGTTGTCGAGCTCGCGCACGGTGGCGAGTTCGGTATCGCCCGACCAATCGGACCAGAAGGTCAGCAGGCGGCGGTCTTCCCAGGGGAAGCCGAACAGGATCGCAAGCATGCCCGTGGTCAGTTCGATGGAGACCTTGTCGACCCAGTCGAACACTTCGCCGCGCGGCAGCGTGTCGAGAAGTTCTCCGGTACGCTGGCGGATCTCGCCTTCCATTTCGGCCATGCCGCTGGGCGTGAACTTGGGTGCGACGGTGCGGCGCTGGCCGGTGTGCTGCGGGCGGTCCATGGCGATGAACATCGGCAGCTCGCGCCGTTCTTCGATCCCGGCCTCCTTCAGCTCCTCATCGGTCAGCCGGTTGAGGATGGTGATGCCGCCATGCTCCCAGCTCGACGAGAAAATGTCGGGCAAGGCCTCGATGTGCTGGATCGCCTTGTGGCTGACCACCGCCCAATATGGCCCGAACGGGCTTTCGGGGATGTAATGGAGGGGCCCCGCCGCGCGCATTTCACGGAAGATCGGGTGCCAGGTGTTCTCGGCGTAGATGTCCGACCGGCTGACGTCCCACTTGTGCGGATGCTCGAGCTTGTCCTCGGGGTGCTCTTCGAAATGCTTCTTCAGCGCCTGGTAGGCGCTCGGCTCGGAGCGGCATTCGGGACGGGCGACGGCGGCGGTTGCCATTCTTCTCTCCTCTCGCGCCGACTCTTTGTGCCGGCCTTCTCTCGAAACGCATCCTGCCGCAACTGACAGGAGTGTCAATAGTGCGTTGCAAATTGGAACCTATCTATCAGGCCCACAACGAGAGAAATTGCACCGGTGCGACCGTTCAAGTGGCGCTAACTGCGCCGGAACGTCCCTTCGTGGCGCGACCCGCCTTGCCTGACTTCATCACCCGGCGCCGGAACAGCGTCGCCCCGAAGCGGACAAACAGCGCCACGCAAAGTCCCTGCCATGCAAGGGCCAGTGCATGGGGCCAGACTGCCTCGGACTGGGCGGCGCGGGCAAGCATGGCGAAGGGCGAAGACAGGGGGAAGATCGCTGCGAACAGCTCCATCGGCGATCCCGGCCGGGTGATGGACCCTGCGGCGAGGAAGAACACCAGGAGTTGCGCCATGGTCACGGGCATCGACAACGTCTGCACCTCGCGCACCGTTGCCGCCATCCCCCCGATGGTCAGGAAGATCGAACCGAGCAGCAGATAGCCCATCGCGAAATAGGCGATGCCGAGGGCGATGAAGGCGGGCCAGCCCAGCGCCGGTTCGGGCAGCTGCGGCAGGCTCTCGCCTGCGACGAGCCCGACCAGGCCGCCGAAGCTTGCCCACACGATGATTCCGACGAAGCTCACGCCAAGCATGGCGAACAGTTTGCCGAGAAACACTGCGTCCATCGGAATGGCTGCGGCGAGTACTTCGATGACCTTGTTCGCCTTCTCTTCGACGAGGTTCGAAAGCACCATGCCTGCCAGCAGCATCATCAGCAGGAACAGCAGCAACTGTCCCGCCTGTGCGGTGCTGATGCGATCGGTTCGCGCTGCTGCCGCGCTGGTGGCGACGGGGTCCTGTTCAACCTTCGGGAATGCCCTGGGCGACGAATCTGCAGCGGTCGCGGCTATCAGTGCTATCGATCCGCGCCAGCGTTCGATCTGTCCCTCTGGCGCAGTCAGCCTGGGGGCTGCGATGGTGCCCGTCACTACGGCGGAGAAGTTCTGCTCCGGCCGCTTGAGTATCTCTCCCGGCGGATCGCCACTCTCCTCGGCCACAAGGCCGGGCAGGGCATAGCCGACTTCGGGTGCCAGCGTATCGCGGGCTGCCATCATCGCCGCATTGTCGGCAGGCGACATGGCGATGGCCACGGCATTGCTGACCGATTCGCGCTGCACCTGTCCCCCGATTCCGCCGGCCAACCCGCCAATAAGGAGCGGGAAGAGCGGGCCGAGCAGGAAGAAGAAGAACGCGCGGCTGAACAGGATCGCGTGAAAATCGCGCCGGGCAATGACGCGCGCGGCCTCGAAGCGAGAGAGGCGGGTGGTATCGCTCATCGTGCAGCCTCCTCGGCATTGTCCTCGGCAAGCGCACGGGCAGCCGCCTCGCCAGCGATTTCGACGAAGGCGTCGTGCAGGCCGGCGCGTTCGATCGAGAGCGACAGGATACCCGCTCCGCCGTCGATCAGGCGCTTGAGCAGCACCTCGATCCCGGTGTCGGGAACAGGGAAATACCAGAAGTGCCCGGCCCCGGCCTTGGCATCATGGCGGGCATCTTCTGGCAGGGCGTTGCGCCATTCGCCGCTCTCGGCCCGGGTTTCGAGCCGTACCTGCGCCGGTATGCGATCGCGCGCCACGTCGACCGAGCCGGCATAGGGCACTTTGCCCCCGGCAATGATCGCGACCTCGTCGCACAGCCGCTCGGCATGATGGATGACATGAGTCG
Source organism: Qipengyuania soli (assembly GCF_015529805.1). NCBI lineage: Bacteria > Pseudomonadati > Pseudomonadota > Alphaproteobacteria > Sphingomonadales > Erythrobacteraceae > Qipengyuania > Qipengyuania soli. Next base: position 2,660,260 of record NZ_CP064654.1, read on the forward strand.
AGAAGATCACCGTCGTGCCTTCGTTGGCGAGGCGGCGGATCATCTGTTCGAGCTTGCCCTGGTTGATCGCATCGAGCCCGCTGAAGGGCTCGTCGAATACCACCAGCTTCGGCTGGTGGACCAGCGTGCCGAGCAGCTGCACGGTCTGCGCCATGCCCTTCGACAGCTGGCGGATCTGGCGGTCGATCGCGTGACCCATGCCGTGCGCCTCGAGCAACTCGCGCCCGCGTGCCTTGCCTACTTCCAGCGGAAGGCCGCGCAGCGCGCCGAGGAAGGCGATGGCATCGTCGCATTTCATCGCCGGATAGAGCCCGCGTTCTTCCGGCAGGTAGCCGATCAGCTTCGCGACTTCGTGCGGGCGATCGTTGCCGAATACGCGGCGCACGCCCTCATCGGGATCGATGATGCCCAGGAGCATGCGCAGGGTCGTGGTCTTGCCAGCGCCATTTGGGCCGAGGATGCCGTAGATCGCGCCCTCCGGCACCGAGATGTCGACGCCGTCGACCGCCAGCGTGTCGTCGAAACGTTTGACCAGTCCACGCGCCTCGATGGCGAGGCCTGGTTGACTGTCAGCAAAGGGTCGCGTCATGGCGCCTGTCTCGGTAAGCATGCCGGATCATTAACCGCTGCCAGTGAACGGGAGCCTCCGCAAGATTGGTTAATCCGGCCTCAACAGGCGCGCTGCGTCAGGCCCTTATCGAAGAGGCCCGGAAGCTCGGCTTCGTCGCCTGCGGTTTCACCGTGGCGGGGCGCGATGACGTGCGTGCCGCGCGTCTGGAAGAGTGGCTGGGCGAGGGTCGCCATGGCTCGATGGAGTGGATGGAGGCGCGCAAGGAACAGCGCGTCAGCCCACAAGGCTTGTGGCCCGAGGCTAGGAGCGTGATCGCGCTCGGCATGAGCTATGCGCCCGACATCGACCCGCTGGCGCTGGAAGGCCGACCGGACAAGGCACGTATCTCGGTCTATGCGCAGGGGCGCGACTACCATGATGTCGTGAAGAAGGCGCTCAAGGCGCTGGCTCGCTGGCTCATCGAACGGGAGCCGACAAGCAAGCTCAAGGTCTTCGTCGACACCGCGCCGGTGATGGAGAAGCCGCTTGGGCAGGCAGCCGGGATCGGCTGGCAGGGCAAGCACACCAATCTGGTCAGTCGCGAGCACGGCAGCTGGCTGTTCCTCGGGGCGATCTATACTACGCTGGAATTCGAACCAGATGCACCGGGCAAGGACCGCTGCGGATCGTGCCGCGCCTGTCAGGATGCCTGCCCCACGGACGCCTTCCCCGCACCCTACCAGCTCGATGCGCGGCGCTGCATTTCCTACCTGACCATCGAGCACAAGGGACCGGTGCCGGAGGAATTGCGCGAGAAACTGGGCAACCGCATCTACGGATGCGACGACTGTCTTGCCGTCTGCCCGTGGAACAAGTTTGCCGATGTCGCGCATCGCCACCTCAAGCTCGCTCCGCGAGAGGAATTGATTGCACCCGATCTCGCAACCTACCTTGGCTTCGACGATGCCAGCTTTCGCCAGCATTTCTCGGGCTCGCCGATCAAGCGCATCGGCCGCGACCGCTTTGTCAGGAATTGCCTCTATGCCGCGGGTAACGGCCGACTGGCGGCGTTGCGCCCCCTAATCGATCCTCTGCGTGGTGACCCGGACCCCGTCGTCGCCGAAGCCGCCGCGTGGGCACTCGCCCGCATCGGTTAGGGCTTGTTGTGTTGTCCCAATAAGGGCGCGGGGGCGGGTTCGGCCTGCTCCCAGCCCGAAAACCGGGAGGGTTCTCGCATCTCCAGATGCGCGCCCTCGCTCGGATGCTCACGCCGGGTCATAAAGCCGGTAGCGGTGAGATGCGGTTCGCTCGCCATGTCGGCCATGTCGCGCACGGCCATGGCAGGCATGTCATTGGCATGCATCAGCGCGACGACTTCCGCGGTGGTGAACTTCGGTGTGAGGGCGGCGATCCGGTCGTAGAGTTCAGGCACCGCGGCAATGATTCCGGGAAGGGTGGAGAAACGCTCCTGCCTCGCAAATTCCTCGTCACCCAGGATTGCGATCACCTCGCAGAAGTGCTGCGGCCGATAGGGGACGACGCTGACATAGCCGTCGGAAGTCGGGAAGGGCTGGCGATGCGGGTCGATCTGGCGGGCATAGCACGCCTGTCCGACCGGCGGATCGAAAGTGATGCCGCCGAGATGTTCCTTGAGCATGAAGCTGCTGAAGGCCTCGAACATCGGGACCTCGACATGCTGGCCCTCGCCCGTGCGCAGGCGGTGGATCACGGCGGCCATCACCGCATAGGCGGCATGCAGTCCGGCAACCTTGTCCGCGATGAGCGAGGGCAGGTAGCGCGGACGCGGATCGCCATCGACGCGCGGCAGCAAGGTGGTCGTCCCGGTTCCGGCCTGGATAACGTCGTCATAGGCCTGCAGGCCGGCATAGGGTCCGTCCGACCCGAAGCCGACGCAATGGACATAGATGATGTGCGGCGCGAGTTCGCGCACGTCCTCGTAGCCGAAGCCCAGCCGCCCGATCGCCTCGGCGCGGACATTGTGGATGAAGATGTCAGCCTCGCGCAGCATTTCGCGCATGGCCTCGCGGTCGGCTTCGAGCTTGAGGTCGAGCATGACCGACTTCTTGCCGCGGTTGAGCGCGATGAAGGCCGGGCCCATGCCCAGCGTCTGCGCGGGACTGGCGGCATAGCGGAAACCGTCGCCGCCGGGTGCCTCGACCTTGGTGACGTCGGCTCCGAAGTCGGCGAGGATCTGGGTGCAATAGGGCCCGAAGACCACCGAAGTCATGTCGACCACCCGCAGACCGTCGAGCATCGCGCGACCGTCCGCAGGATCGATCATTGCATTTCCTTCAGCTGGACTTCGGCATCTGCGAGGAGTTCGGGCGCGAGTTGCGCGCGGTCCATCACCAGCTTGCGACCCTGCACGTAATCCTTGGTGTTGTTGACGCAGTCGAGCGCGATCACTGCGCCCTCCTTGAGGTAGATTACGCTGAACTTGCGCGCCGCAGGATCGCCGCGCAGCACGGTGGCATCATAGCCCATCGAGATGCCGACGGTCTGGAGCTTCAGGTCGTACTGGTTGGACCAGAACCACGGCACCGCGTCGTAATCTTCCTTCTCGCCCATGATCGCCTTGGCCACCAGCGTCGCCATGTCATTGGCGTTCTGGACCGATTCGAGGCGAATGACGGCATTGCCAGCATAGGGATTGGCGTGGCTGGCGCAGTCACCGATGGCGTAGACGTCGTCGAGCGGCGTGCGGCAATAGGTATCGACGTCGACCCCGTTGGAACCCGAGGCCCCTGCCGCGATCAGGGGACCGACCGAGGGGACAATACCGATCCCGACGATTACGATCTCACACGGGATGGTTTCGCTGGCATCGGTAACGACTGCGGTGACCCGGCCGTTCTCGCCCTCGATCCGCTCGACGCCGGTCGACAGGCGCAGGTCGACGCCATGCCCGCGATGCTCCGCGGCGTAGAAGTCCGAAAGCTCCTGGCCTGCCACACGGGCGAGGACCCGGTCCTGCATTTCGATGACCGTTACTTCGCAGCCGAGCTTGCGCAGGACGGCAGCGGCCTCGAGCCCGATGTACCCTGCTCCGACTATGACTGCCCGCTTCGCGCCGGCGGCGAGTTCGTCGCGCAGGGCGTCGACGTCCCGGCGATTGCGGACATAGTGGATGCCAGTCAGCTCGGCTCCCGGGCAGGACAGGCGCCGGGGATCCCCACCCGCTGCCCAGATCAGCTTGCGGTAGGTGACGCGCGTATCGTCCGACAGCAGCAGCTCGTGCGCCTTGGCATCGACCTCGTTGACGTTGCGACCGAGGCGCAGTTCGATCTTGCGATCGGCCCAGAACTGTTCGGGCCGAATCTGGATGCGCTCGAACGGCTTTTCGCCAGCGAGGTATTCCTTCGACAGCGGCGGGCGCTCGTAAGGCGGGTTACGGTCGCGGCTGACCATGAGGATCGAATCCTCGTGACCGGCCTGGCGCAGGGCGATCGCGGCCTGGGCACCACCATGCCCCGATCCGACAATGACGACGTCGAAATGCTCCATTGCGCCGCTGGCTGGCGTCAAAATCGCCGGCGGTCAAGCATTCGCGCGCCTGTGGATCACCGCGCCAGGAGGTTGCGTGCCATACTTGCGACCTGCGCCAGCATGGCCGGAGCGACCGGGGTCTGCGCCTGAGCCCGAGCGATCATGCTGCGGAAGTTGCGCACTGTCGCGTCCTGCTCGTCGGCCCACTTGCCGGCCATGGCGAGCATATCCTTCTTGGCGTCCTTGCGCCGTGCGAGGCGCCGCAGGAGCTCTAGCCGCATCTGCTGGAAATCGCGCGCCAGTCCCGAAACCAGCAGGCGTTCCCAAACGTCCGAGGGGCTCATCAGAGCTGCGGTCGACTGGGCCCAGTCAAGGCCAAGGCGATGACCGATATCGGTGAAGGCACGGGTGAGGTTGCCTGGCTCGATGCCCGTCTCGCTCGAAAGGCGCGCGAGGCCAACCGAACCGTCGAGATCGTAAAGGTGCGTCACACGCGCGGCCAGTTTCTCCGGCGCTCCGGCCTCGACCAACTGGGCAAGCAGGCGCGACGATTGGGTGCGCGATTCGCTCGAGAGCAGGTCCTCGGTCGCCTGCGAAAGGAAACGGACACCCTTGCCGAGATCATGAACCAGCGCGCTGGGGACGACCTTGCCGGCCGCGCTGCGCAGCACGTCGGACATGAGGTTTCCGACGGCCGCCGCCAAGCGGTCGAACAGCATCAGGCGTGCCTTCTCGGGCATGGCGGCGCTGTCGATTGCTGCCCACAGGTCCTGGAGATCGAACAGGCTCTCGGTCGCGACGAATGCCGCAGCGACTTCGGCAAGTTCGACGCCTTCTTCTTCCGCTAGCTCGAACGGGTGGATCACGCCGAGGCGGTTGACCATGCGGTTGGCGAGCTTGGTGGCAATGATTTCGCGACGCAGGCGGTGACCCGCGATTTGCGCCTTGTACTTGCCGCGCATGGGTTCGGGGAAAGCCGCGAACAATGTGGCGGAGAGCAGGGCATCGTCGGCCAGTGCGCTCGTCTCGATCGCGGCCTGAAGCACCAGCTTGGTGGAGGACAGCAGGACCGCGAGTTCAGGGCGGGTCAGACCCTGACCGTCCGCAGCGCGGCGATGCAGTACCTGATCGTCGGCAAGACCTTCGGTCCGGCGATCCAGGTTGCCGCCGGCTTCCAGCGTCTCGATGATGTGGCGCTGCGAATTCATCGCCCGTGCACCGCCGAAGCTGGCGATGGACAGGGCCAGCGCCTGCAGGCGGTTGTCTTCGAGCACGATGGCGGCAACTTCGTCGGTCATCGCTTCGAGCAGCTCGACGCGCTTGGGTTCGGAAAGCTTGCCCGAGCGTTTGGCCGCGGCGAGCGCGATCTTGATGTTGACCTCGTTGTCCGAGCAGTCGACGCCGGCCGAATTGTCGATGAAGTCGGTGTTGATCCGGCCGCCGCTCTGCGCGAATTCGATGCGCCCGGCCTGGGTGATGCCGAGGTTGGCGCCTTCGCCGATGACCTTGGCGCGCAATTCCGCCGCATCGACGCGCAGCACGTCGTTCGCAGGGTCGCCCACGGCCACGTTGTTCTCGTGGCTGGCTTTCACATAGGTGCCGATCCCGCCGAACCAGATCAAGTCGACCGGTGCCTTGAGGATGGCCGAGATGAGCGCTTCCGGCTCCATCTCGTCCTGCGCGATACCGAGCTTGGCTTGCATCGCCTTCGAAAGCTTGATCGACTTCGCATCGCGCGGGAACACGCCGCCGCCGCGAGAGATCAGCTCGGCATTGTAGTCCTCCCAGCTCGAGCGCGTCAGGGCGAACATGCGCTTCCGCTCCTTCCAGCTGACGGCCGGATCGGGATCGGGGTCGAGGAAGATGTGGCGGTGGTCGTAGGCGGCGACCAGCTTGATCGCCTTCGACAGCAGCATGCCGTTGCCGAACACGTCGCCCGACATGTCGCCGCAGCCGACGACCTCGACGCTCTCGGTCTGCACGTCGACGCCCATTTCCAGGAAGTGGCGCTGGACGCTGACCCAGGCACCCTTGGCGGTGATGCCCATCGCCTTGTGGTCGTAACCCTTTGAGCCGCCGCTGGCGAAGGCATCGTCGAGCCAGAAATCACGGGCTTCAGCAATGCCGTTGGCGATGTCGGAGAAGGTCGCGGTGCCCTTGTCGGCGGCGACCACGAAATAGGGGTCATCACCGTCCGTGATCACGACGTCCTGCGGGTGGACGACCTTGTCGTTGACGATGTTGTCGGTGACCGAGAGCAGCGTGCGAATGAAGATCTCGTAGCTGGCCCGGCCTTCGGCGGCCCAACCCTCGCGGTCGGTGACCGGGCTCGGCAGCTGCTTGGGATAGAAGCCGCCCTTGGCCCCTGTGGGCACGATAACCGCGTTCTTGACCCGCTGGGCTTTCATCAGGCCGAGGATCTCTGTGCGGAAGTCGTCGCGCCGGTCGGACCAGCGCAGGCCGCCGCGGGCGACCGGGCCGGAGCGCAGGTGGATGCCCTCGACGCGGCGCGAATAGACCCAGATCTCGCGCCAGGGAACGGGCTTGGGCAGGCCGGGAACGAGTGCGGAATCGATCTTGAAGGCCAGCGCTTCGTGCGACGCCGGGGCAAACGCGTTGGTGCGCAGGATCGCGTCGATAAGCGCATTGTAGAGGCGCAGCAGTCGATCGTCGTTGATCGCCTTGACCTTGCCCAGCCCGCGCTTGATCGCGGCGCGCGCTTCCTCGATCGCGGCCTCGCGTCCCTTGCCGAATGCGGGATCGTGGCGCGCGGTGAAGAGCGCGACGAGTGCGCGCGTCACATCTGGCGCGGCAGCCAGGGCATCGACGACGGTATAGATCGTGAAGCTGGTCCCGGCCTGGCGCAGGTAGCGGTAGAAGGCGCGCAGCCAGTTGGCCTCCCGCGCAGACAGTCCGGCTTCAGGCACGAGGCGGTTGAACGGGTCGTTCTCGGCCTCGCCATTGAGCACCGCAGAGATGGCTTCCTCGATCGCTGCATCGCGTTCGATGAGGTCCCTGGGATCGCTGCTGTCCTTCGACTGCAGCTTGAAATCGTGGATCGTGCCGAGGCGCCCGTCGTCGAGCACGGTCGGCATTTCCGATTGCACGTGAAAACCGAAGTTCTCGAGCGCAGGGACGCCCTCGGACAGCGGCAGGCTGCCTTCGGACTGATAGAGCTTGAGGCGCAAGCAGCCCACGGTCTCGCGGTCACAGAAATACATGCGTGCGCCGCGCACGACTTCCTCGCTCTCGAGGCTGGCGCCGAGATGGTGGAGGCGGGAAATGTCGAGTGCTGCCTCGCGCACGCCGAAACGGCCGCGAAACGCAGTCGGGAAACTGTCGGCAAAGCGCAGGGCGAGGGCAGCCGCACGCGAGGGCTCCTCGAACTGGGCGAGTTCGGCTTCGACCGCTTCGCTCCAACCGCGCAGCAGGGTCTGGAGCTTTTCCTCGAGCACATGCTCGTCGGGGACGCCCGCGCCATCGCGGATGTCGAGCACGAAACGCAGCATGGCAAGGTTGCCGCCCTCGACCTCGAGACTCCAATCGAGCAGGCGTGCCGAGGCACCGTCCTCGAGCAGGGCCTGGATTTCGAGGCGAACCTGCGTTGCGAGCATGTCGCGCGGCAGCCAGACGAAGGCGAAGAGGTGGCGGGCGAGCGGCGCTTCGACCAACGCAAGGCGCGGGCGCGGCCGGTCGACCAGGCTCATCATGGTGGTCGCGACACGCTCGACGTCTTCTTCCTGGAAACCGATGAGCAGGTCGTGCGGAAGTGCGGTCAGCGCGTGCACCAGCGCCTTGCCGGCATGGCCGGTGTCATCGAAGCCATAGCGGTCGTGCAGCTGTTCAAGCTGCTGGCGCAGGCGCGGAACGCTGCGCGGCGAGGTCGCCAGCGCCGCACTGGTCCACACGCCGGCATGGATCGACAGCGCAGTGAGCTTGCCGCCCTCGCGGATCGGCACGAGGAAGAGGTCGAGCGGTACGCGGCGGTGCACGTGGCTGAGGCGGTTGGCCTTGATGACCAGCGGCACGCGCGTGTTCGCCTTGTTCTCGAACCAGGCGAAAGCGCGATCGTAGGAGGCGTCGGCAAGCAGGTCCGCCGCGCTCTTGCGGCAAATGCCCAGAGCATGATCCTGCTCGCCCGTGCGATGGCGGACGAGGTGGCCAAGCTGGGTCAGCATGCCCGAATTCAGCCATTCGAGAAGGGCTGCTCCCTCGCTGTCGAGGTCGGCGATGCGCTTGGCATCGGTTGCCATGGCCTTCTGCAGCTTGGGCCAGTCGTTCACTGCAGCGCGTACGTCGGCCAGCGTTTCGCGCAGGGTCTGTTCGAGCAGGCGGCGGGTCTTCGCATCGACGCGGGCGGTCTCGATGTAGATCATCGATTCCCAGTCGGCATCCTCGGGATCTCCCTCGGGAATCCTGGCGAGCGTGAAGTCCTTCTTGCGCTCGACCGGGACGACCGGGTGGACCAGCCGGTCGATCGACAGCCCCATGGCGGCAATCGCCGCTGCGACCGAGTCGACGAGGAAGGGCATGTCATCGTTGACGATGGCGATGCGGGTAAAGCGGCGGTCCTCGGTCGCGCTTTCGACCGTCATTGCTGACTTGCCGAACTCACGCTGCCAGGCGGTTGCCGAAAGGAAGCCGGCGGCATCGCCCAGCTTGGCCTTCTCGAAAGGCGTGTCGCCGCGTAGCAGCGATTGCCGCATCCGCTCGGTAATATCCGCCAGCAATTTCCTGGAAATCTTGCCCGTCTTGGCCTTTTCGGCACTCATCGAACCCATCGGGGGCCTCTCGTCTCTCGGCGTACGATCATTTCGCAACCGCGTAACTTCCGAGTCGTGCGGCAGCGAGGTCTGATGGCGCGCCTAGGCCTCTTGCCTCAGGTCCGCAAGGTGACGTGCACGGCAAGGCGCAATCGTATGCACGTTCTGCGAGCACGGAACGCGACGCTACGGCTTCTCAGCTTTGTAGAGCGCCCATCGCCAGTTCGAGCGAGCGGATGCGTGCGGCAGGATCGAAGGTGCTGCCCCCGAAAATGATCTCGTCAGCCTGGGTTCGCGTGATGAAGGCAGCAACCAACTCGCGCGCCGTCTCCGCAGTGCCGATGACGCTCGCCTGGCCGATATGGGCGAGCATGGCCTGCGCGTTTGCGGGGAGGCTCTCGCGATATCCGGCGACTGGCGGCGGCAGCTTGCCCGGGCGACCGGTGCGCAGGGCGACGAAGCTCTGCAATTGCGAGCTGGCGAGAAGCTCGGCCTCTTCCGCAGTGTCAGCAACGAAAAGGTTCATGGCGGCCATGACGTGCGGTTCGGGACAGGCATCCGACGGCCGGAACTGTCGCCGGTACAATTCGAGCGCGGCATCGAGATGGTCCGGTGCGAAATGGCTGGCGAAGGCATAGGGCAGGCCCAGTTGCGCTGCCAGCTGCGCGCCGAAAAGGCTCGACCCGAGCATCCAGAATTCCGGATTCGCGCCGAGGCCGGGAGTGGGATGGATGGTGGTTTCGCCACGCATCAGCGCCATAAGTTCGACGACGTCCTGCGGGAACATCTCCGCCGCGCGATGGAGGTCTTTCCGCAGCGCGCGCTGGAGTTCGGGTCCGGCACCGGGTGCCCGCCCAAGGCCGAGGTCCACGCGACCCGGAAACAGCGCATCGAGCGTTCCGAACTGCTCGGCAATCTGGAACGGCGTGTGGTTGGGCAGCATGATGCCGCCGGACCCGATGCGGATGGAGCTGGTGGCATTGCCGATATGCGCCAGCACGACCGATGTCGCGCCGCCGGCGATACCTTCCATCGCATGGTGTTCGGCCACCCAGAAGCGCTTGCAGCCCGCGTTCTCGGCTGCCCTTGCCAACGATACCGCCGCGTCCAGCGCCTCGCCCACCGTGCCGCCTTCGCGGACCGGGACGAGGTCGAGGACGGAAAATTCGGTCACTGTTTCAGCTGCTCCAGATAGGCCGTAGCACGATTGGCCAATTCGCTGTCGGGTGCAACGATCAATACCGATTCGAAACTGCGGCGCGCATCCTCACGCCGCCCGGCGAGGGCGGCGATGATCCCCGCCTCAAGACCGATGGCGGGATTTCGCGGGTCGAGCTTGGCGGCCTCCTCGATCATTTTTTGCGCATCATCAAGGCGTTCAAGACGCCGATCCAGCAGCGCCGACACCAGCCACGCGCGAGTATTTGCGGGATTGCTTTCCCGCGCCAGCCTCAAGGCTTCGACCGCTTCATCCATCCGCTCGCTCGCACCAAGCGAAGTGGCGCGATCGACGTACAGGTCCGAAGCCAGTTCAGCGTTCTTGATGGCAAGCGCCGCCTCGATCGCGCTGGCGAAAAGGGGCTCGGCAACCGCAGGCTTGCCTTCGGAAAGGGCGGCATTGCCTGCCATCGCCTTGAGGCGCGCACTATAGGCAGCAAACCTGTCGGCAGCCTCGGCGCTGGCGACCTCGAAGATCTGGCGGGCCTCGTCGAACCGCTCGAGGCGCACGAGCGCGATCCCGAGGCAATGTGCCGAGCGGACGAGGTCGAGGTCGTTCTTGGCGGACATGCGCCAGGCATTGGCGATGTCGAGCGCGGCCTCGGGATCGCTTTGCGCGCTCGCGAGGCAGTCGGCGAACTGCTTCTGGCTCTCTTCAGGCAGGCTGACAGTCACTGCGGGCGCGGGTACGGTCTTGCGATCGCGCAGTTCTGGCGGAGTGCCCGGAAACGCATCGAGGGTGGGATTGGGGCCGACCTGCAGCAGGACGAGCGAAAGGATGCCGGCGATCAAGAAACTGTCTCCAAAAGGGCCGCGACCGTGCGCAAGAGCAGGGTGATGTCCTGTTCCCGCGAAAGCCGGTGGTCGCCATCCTTTACCAACGTCACCTGTACGGCTTCCGAACGCAGGGCGCGCGCCAGTTGCATGGAAATGTCCCACGGCACGTCCGCATCGCGTTGGCCGTGGATCAGGTGGCAGGGCGCGTCGATGGGGATAATGCTGCCCAGTTGCAGCTGCGCCTGCCCGTCGGCGAAGAAACCGGGATGCATGGGCGTGGGCTCGGGTCCGTAGGGGTTATCGTCGTAGACCGGCTCACCCGCCGCGAGCCTGGCCTTGTCGCTCGCGCTGCGGCCCCATTCGGTGAAATCTGGCGCCGAGGCAATGCCGACGAGGCCGGCGAGGCGATCGCCCAGCGCCTGCCCGACGAGCAGCATCAGCCATCCGCCCATGGACGAGCCGATAACGATGATCGGGCCAGTCGTGCTCGCCTCGACCAGCGCGAGCACCTCGTCGCGCCAGCGCGACAGCGTGCCGTCGGCGAAATCGCCGTCGCTGACCCCGCAGCCCGAGTAGTCGAGGAGCAGGCATGCATTCCCGTTCGCCTGTGCCCAGTCGAACAGCGCGGTCGCCTTCCCCCCGGCCATGTCGGACATGTAGCCGGGCAGGAAGACCAGCGTGGGGCCCGAACCCGGCGTGTGACGGAAAGCGATCCGGCGCCCTTCGGGAAGCTCGTGGAATTGCACTTCGCTCATGACGGTGTCCTGTCGAGCCTGACGCCTGCCTTTGCAAGGCCGGTGTCAGAAGAGCTCGAATTCCTCCACCTCGGGATCGTCCTTGCACATCGACTTGAGTGCTTCGAACTCGGCCCCGGTCAGGACAGGGTGATAGGTCTTGCCCTTCTTTGCTGCGGCCTTGAACTCGCGGGCCCGTTCGCCTGCTGCAGGGTGGCTCGCCAGCCAGCCGACCACGGCGTTCTGGTCCTTGCCCTCGCCGCTTTCCTCGGCGACACGTTCGAAGAAGTCTGCGGCTCCGAGAGGCGAGATGTCGCTTTCCGCCAGACGTGCGCGGGCATACTGGTCGGCCTCGCGCTCGGCCTCGCGGCTGTATCCCATCGAAGCGACCCCTGCCATGGTGTCACCCACGCCTGTATTGGCTCCGGCGAGGAGGACCGATAAGCCGAACTGGCGCATCAGCGCGGTCATGACGTGGCGCTCGCGCACGTGGCCGACCTCGTGCCCGAGTACGCCGGCGAGCTCTTCAGGGCTTTCGGCCTGCTGGACGATGCCGTCGAACAGCAGCACCTGTCCGCCCGGCAGGGCGACGGCGTTGACCATGCCGATGTTCGCCACTCCGGCGTTGACCTGCGTCGCTGCCGGATCGACTGCGTCGAGGAGTTTCTTCAATGCGGCGTCACCCTGCGGCGTGTGGCAGATGCGACCACCGAAATCGCCGATCATGGCCTGTCCCAGATTGCGCTCCCAGCTGTCAGGGATACGCGGGCCGAGCCAGTCGGGCGCGGTCATGAACAGGGCCACCGCGGCGGCGCTCGCTACGGCGAAGATGGCGACTGCGCGGCCGATGCCGAGCCGGTCGACCCAGGCCCCGTATTCGCTTTTCGCGGGCAGGTGCGCGGCAAGTCCGGGTGGGAGGTCTGCAGGCAGGATCAGGCGGAAATCGGGCGCACTCTCGCGGCGGTAGAGAATGCGGCCGGGTCGGGCTTCGAGGAAGTGCAGGTCGGCCGCCGCGAACTCCATGCGCGACGTCGATCCATCGACCACGAAGCCCCCGCGCCCGTCCCATTCGAGATGACCTTCGTGGCGCAGCGCGTTGGTGCCGTCATACCATTCTGCTGCGCTGCGAAAGCTGTCTTCCATGGGATCAGATGGCCCCCATGTCGAAGGCGTCGAGCAGACCCTCGCCATGCCTTGACGTCGCGGTCGTCGACTGGGTCAGTTCGTCGAGCAGAATCTCGCCGCCCGCCTCCATGTGGGTCATGAAGAACTTCCAGTGGCGATAGGTGAGGAAGACGAATCCCAGGCCGAAGGTGAATACAACCAGCAACGCATCGCCGACGAGCAATTTGACCCAGTCCATGGTCGAAGCCTCGAAGCTGAATTGCAGATTCCGCCAGCGCGTCGATCCCACAACCTCACGGTAGTATTTCGCATAGAAGGCGACGGCGATCAGGCCGAGGCCGAGGTAGAAGAACAGGGCAAGGCCAATGATGCCCAGCACTCCGCCGACGGCCATTCCGTCCTCGCCCCCCACGCCATAGCCCGCGAGCATGCCCATGCCTGCCATGGCGACGCCGCCGACGAACAGCACGAAGGGCGCAAGGTAGAACAGCAGGAAGCGGCCGAAGACATTGCCGGCTTCCGAATCCGCTTCGAATTCGTAGGGGCCGAAGCTCATCCTGTTCCAGCGCTCGTTCCACAGGCTGGTCATCGACCATGGGATGAGGAGTCCTGCCGGGATCCAGCCCGCCATGGTCTTCCACATGTAAGAGAGGCCGTAGAACATGCCGTTGTCGTCGCTGCCGCCACGGATGCCGCGCCAGCGCGTGCGCGAAAGGCGGTAACGCAGGCCGCGGAATCGGGCGACGCCGATGAGGTAGAAGATCGCGATCATCGACCCGAACAGGAGCAGGAGGCCTGCGATCTCGTATCCGCGCGCGATCAGCGCCTGCGCGCCGAAGCTGACGATGAAATAAGGGACGCCGAACAGCGCGAGCACAATGAGGAAGCCGAGGAACAGCTCCATTCCCGTGCCCGCCCATTCAAGGTTCTCATCGACGAAGCGGCTGCGCGACCACAGGTAGCGACGCTCCCGCGCGGTCGCCCAGAAACGATAGATCCCCAGCGTGACAATGGTCAGGAGCAGGTTGGTCAATGCAATGGGCGCAAACTCGCGCCAGTTGCCCTCGAAGACGAAGGCGCTCTGCGCCTCCTCGTAATCGCCAGATTCCTGCATGTAAAAACCCCCTCGAACCCTGCAATACAGCTTCGGGAACTCGGGGGTTTTGTCAATCGTGCCGCGATTATTGTTCGCGAATGAAAATTTCTTCGATGGCGAGGCCGAATACATCGGCGATGCGGAAGGCGAGCGGTAGCGAGGGGTCGTAGCGACCGGTCTCGATGGCATTGACGCTCTGGCGGCTGACCTCGAGCCGGTCGGCAAGATCCTGCTGGCTCCAGTTGCGTTCGGCCCGGAGCACCTTGAGGCGGTTCTTCATGCGCAGCCCCCGTCGCCGTCCATCGTGAAGCGGTTGTAGATCGTCCCCGCCACCAGGCCGAGGCACCAGATCGGGAAAACGTAGAAGATCGGCAAGCGCGGGACTTGCGTGAGCAGTTCGAGCATGCCCCACACACTCGCCACGGCAAGCAGGAAGCCCGTGGCGACGATGAACTTGCGGACTTCGAGGAGGCGCAAATACTCGTCGTCGAGTTCGACCAGCAGCCTGCCCAATGCCCAGATCATCGCCAGCACCGCCGCGCCGGGAACGAGCGCAACCGTGATCGGGGCGAGCGTCGGCGGAGCATCGTCGGGGAGCAGTCCCACGGCCAGCAGGATTGCCGAAATATAGGCTGCGGCCGCCACTCCCATGCGCCGCATATAGGCATTGTAGGCCGGGTGACGCTTGGAGGACTTCGCGCTGCGGAGTTTCATCACGAGGCCGATGACTAGCAGGCCAAGCGGAACGATGCCGAGCACCCGGGCGGTCGCGGGGTCGATGGCCCCACTGGCCCGCAGCGCCAGTATCGCGAGACCTGTCGCGACTGCGGAGATCCCGAGCTTCTGGAAGCGAGGCAAGCCTGTCTCCTCTTCCCCGGTCATCCCTTGCAACCCCGCAAGGCGCAGCCCTTTCCGGGCTTGAGGATTGCCAGCGCGATGCCGGGGAGGAGGACGAGCATCGCATCGCCCGAGTCGCCGCTGACGGTGCCCTGTGAGACTCCGAAGGCGACGAAGATCATGCTGACTGCGATGGCGCAGACGAGGATCAACCGGTTCATTGGTCAAGTTCCCTTTCTATGGTGTAAAGGTTGTTTTACATAGATTCGTGATGATGTCAATGTTCCTTGTCATTATGACCATGAACCTTTCCAACCAATGGATTGTTCTTGTCATCGGGCGGTCATCGCGAGAAGGCAGTGGACGGAGAGAGGAGACCCCATGATCGCCACCGAACCGCCGCAGTCTGCACCCCTGGCCGCACTCGATCGCCGTACCCTGTTCAAGGCGGGCGCCTTCGGCATCGGCCTGGTAGGTCTCCAAGGCACCCTCCACGCGGCAAGCCGGGGCTTCAGCCACGGTGTCGCCAGTGGCGAACCCGGGGTCGACAAGGTGCTGCTGTGGACGCGCTTCGTCGGCGACCAGTCGACTGCGCTGGAGTTCCAGCTCTCCGAAACGCTCGATTTCGCCACTCCCGTTTCCGGCGGCAGCGCGATCGCCCAGCCGGAAAACGACTGGTGTGCCAAGGCCTGGGCCGACGGCTTGCGCGCAGGAACATGGTACTATTACCGCTTCGTCGCGCCCGATGGCTCGATGTCCGATATCGGCCGCACCAAGACGCTGCCCGAGGGCCCGACCGAGAAATTCAGGATGGCGGTGTTCTCCTGCTCGAACATCGGCTTCGGCTGGTTCAACGCTTATGCCCATGCGGCAGCTGCCAACGAGTTCGACTGCGCTTTCCACCTCGGCGACTATTTCTACGAATACGCCCCCGGCACCTATCCCTCGGCGAACGAGGTCGCGCCGGGTCGCACGGTGTGGCCGCCGCAGGAGCTCGTCCACCTTGCCGATTACCGCGCGCGCTTTGCCGCCTATCGCAGCGATCCGGACCTGCGCCGCCTGCATCAGGTCTATCCGCTGATCAGCGTTTGGGACGATCACGAGACTGCCAACGATTCATGGGAAGGCGGCGCGGAAAACCACCAGCCCGCCAGCGAAGGCGAATGGAGCGTGCGCAAGGCCGCCGCCATCAAGGCCTATCGCGAATGGATGCCGGTGTCGGACGAATCCTGGGCGAGCTACGAGATCGGCGACCTGGCGACGCTGTTCCGCCTCGAAACGCGCCTGACCGCACGGGCCGAACAATTCTCCTATGGCAAAATCCTGGCCGGAACGACCAAGCCCGAGGAAGCGATGGCCGCGCTGTCGGCGTTCAAGGACGGTGCCTGGCGCGATCCCTCGCGCGAACTGCTCGGAATGGCTCAGCAGGGCTGGCTCGCCGACGGAATGCGACAGTCGGCAGGGGCGGGCAAGCGCTGGCAGGTGCTGGTGCAGCAGGTGCTGATGGGCAGCGTGGCGACTGCGACCAGCCTCATCGATGCCCTGCCCGACGACCTGCCCGGCTATATCCGCCAGCGCATCCTTTCGGGCGCGCTCGCTTCCGAGGCGGGCCTCCCGCTCAACATGGACGCATGGGACGGTTATCCGATGGCGCGGGAGAAGGTGTTGGCAGCGGCGCTCAACGCCAATGCCAATCTCGTCAGTCTCGCCGGCGACACGCACAATGCCTGGGCCTTCGACCTCGACCTCGACGGGGAACCGGTGGGCGTCGAATTCGGCGGCCATTCGGTGACCTCTCCGGGTTTCGAGAGCTACCTGCCGTTCCTCAAGGCGGACACGGTCGAGAGTGCGACGGTGGAACGCAACAAGCAGCTGCGCTGGATGGATTCCTCGCGCCGCGGCTACATGGCGGTCGAACTCACGCCCGATTCCGCGACGAGCGAATACCGCTTCGTCTCGAGCGTCAAGGAACGGGGCGCAGGGGTCAACGCGACAAAGCGGATATCGAGCCCGCACGGCACCCGCGTGCTCGACGTGGGTTGAGAAATTAACCCGCGCGCGCTATCTCGCCCCGCATGACGCAAGAGCGCATCACTACCACTACCACCACTACCCCGGTCACCCGGGGGCGGTCGGTCGCGCGCTAAGCGAACCGCCGCCGCCCGGTTTCGGGCGGTGGGCGTTTCCTCCCGAAACCTGATTTTCTCGCAAACGCCGCTTCAAGCGCGCGCTCCCTTGTGCCATGGCGCGCGGCAACGGGCGAGGGTCTAGGCTTCGCGCCAAGCAAACGGACGACGAGTAACATGACGGAACTACTCAAGATCAGCCTGCCCGACGGTTCGGTGCGCGAAATGGAACGCGGCAGCACGCCCGCGGACGTCGCCGCGGCCATCGGGCCGGGCCTCGCCAAGGCGGCCATCGCGGCGCGCGTGGACGGCGAACTGCGCGACATCAACCGCCCCTTTGAAGGCGATGCCGAACTCGCGCTCGTCACCAGCCGTGACGAGGAAGACGCGCTTGAACTGGCGCGTCACGACTTCGCCCATGTCCTCGCCGAAGCAGTGCAGGCGCTGTGGCCCGGAACGCAGATCACCTTCGGTCCGGCGACCGACGACGGCTTCTATTACGACGTGAAGGCGCCCGAGGGCCGCGAGCCGTTCGGCATGGATGATTTGCCCGCGATCGAGGAAAAGATGCGCGAGATCATCCGCGCCGACAAGCCGCTGACGCGCGAGGTCTGGAGCCGCCAGCAGCTCATCGACAAGTGGGAAGCCGACGGCGAGGTCTTCAAGGCCGAGTGGGCGCGCGAACTGCCCGAGGGCGAGGAACTGACGGTCTACCGCTCGGGCGACGACTGGCTCGACATGTGCCGCGGGCCGCACCTCGCGAGCACGGGCAAGCTCGACCCGCAGGCCTTCAAGCTGATGCGCGTCGCCGGTGCCTATTGGCGCGGCGACCAGCGCAACCCGCAGCTGACGCGCATCTACGGTACGGGCTGGCTCAACAAGAAGCAGCTCGACGCCCACCTCCACCGACTGGAAGAGGCCGCCAAGCGCGACCACCGCAAGCTGGGCCGCGAGATGAACCTGTTCCATTTGCAGGAAGAGGCGCACGGCTCGGTCTTCTGGCACCCGCAAGGCTACGTCATCTACCGCATGCTGGAGGACTATATCCGCCGTGCGGTGCAGGGCGCCGATTGTCGCGAGGTCAAGACGCCGCAGGTGATGGACGCGCGCCAGTGGGAGAAGTCCGGCCACTGGGGCAAGTATCGCGAGAACATGTTCGTCATCCCCGACGAGGTGCCCAACACCGAGGACGAAGGTCCGATCGTCTCCGACGCCGCCGAATGGATGGCGCTGAAGCCAATGAACTGCCCCGCGCACGTCCTCATCTTCAAGCAGGGCATCAAGTCCTACCGCGACCTGCCGCTGCGCCTTGTCGAGAATGGCTGCTGCCACCGCAACGAACCACATGGAGCGCTTCACGGCCTCATGCGCGTGCGCCAGTTCACGCAGGACGACGGCCACATATTCTGCCGCGAGGACCAGATCGTCGAAGAGGTACGCAACTTCTGTGAACTGGCCGACAAGGTCTACAAGGACTTCGGTTTCACCTACGCGGTGAAGCTTGCCCTGCGCCCCGAACAGCGTTTCGGTTCGGACGAGGACTGGGACAAGGCCGAGAACGAACTGCGGCAAGCAGTGATCGACGCCGGCCTCGCGACCGAGGAATACGGCTGGGAGGAACTGCCGGGCGAAGGCGCTTTCTATGCGCCGAAGCTCGAATGGCACCTGACCGATGCCATCGGCCGTACCTGGCAGGTCGGCACGATCCAGTCGGACCGCGTCCTGCCCGAGCGTCTCGATGCGAGTTACATCGGCGAGGACGGTGAACGCCACCGTCCGGTGATGCTGCACAGGGCGATTTTCGGCTCTTATGAGCGCTTCATAGGCATCCTGATCGAGCATTTCGCCGGTCGCCTGCCGACCTGGCTCGCTCCGACGCAGGCTGTGGTGGCGACGATCGTCTCGGACGCGGACGGCTACGCGAAGGAGGTCGAGGCCAAGCTCGAAGCGGCGGGTATCCGCGTCGCCGCCGACCTGCGCAACGAGAAGATCAACTACAAGGTTCGCGAACATTCGCTCGCCAAGGTCCCGCACATGCTGGTCGTCGGCATGCGCGAGGCAGAGGAGGGCACGGTCGCGGTCCGCACGCTCGGCGAACAGCACCAGAAGGTGATGAGCCTCGACGAGGCGATCGCCATGCTCAAGGCCGAGGCGACCCCGCCCGACCTGCGCTGACACGCGGCGTAGCGGCAGGTGGAAATCGCGGGCTTCGCATTGTGGCAGGTGGGGATTGCACTCGTCGCAACCTTCGCCTCCGCCTATGTGCGCGGCCTCGCGGGCTTCGGGCTGGCCATCCTGCTGGTACCGGTCCTCGCGCTGGCGCTGAAGCCGGTCGAGGCGGTTCTGATCGCCAATGTGCTTGGCCTGACCATCGGTCTCACCGAAATCCGCCACCTCATCAGGACGGCAGAGAAGTCGGCGTTCCACATTGCGGGTATCGTGATCCTGACCACGGCTCCGGGCATGGCAGTGCTCGCGATCACGCCTGCGCCTGTTGCACGTTTCCTCATCGCGCTGGTCGCGCTTTCCGCATTCATCGCGGTTCTTCTACCTCCGCGGGCACCGGAGATGCCGGGCAGGATAAACACGCTGCTGACCGGCGTCGCGAGCGGATTGCTGACCGGCTTTGCAGGAATGCCCGGCCCGCCGGTGGTGCCCTATTACGTCGGCCGAGCCATCCCGCGCGAAGTCGCCAAGGCGTCGATGGTGCTGGTTTTCACTGCCGCATCGAGCGCAGGCATCGCTTCCGGCGTAGCCTTGGGCACGATGCACTGGCGCCTGCTGCTGCTCGCTCTGGCGCTGTTTCCGGTTGTTCTGGTCGGCAATGCACTGGGACGTCGCGCACTCGGCAAGATCAGCGACCGGGCCTGGCGCATTTTCGCGGCCGTTGTACTGGGTGCCGCGTCGTTCGCGGCGCTTCTCAAGCTTATCTGACGTGCCCAAGAAAAAAGCCGTCCCCTCATGACAGGGAACGGCTTGAACTAGGGTATTTGTATTCCAGCGGGCTAGAGCGGCAGGAAAGGTCCTGCAGCCACCAGCGCGAGGGCCGAACCGCACACGATCGCAACACGTGCCATTTCTTCCGCCAGGCGAGCGGGAGCGAAATGGGTGCGAGCGAGGGCGATTGCCTGGGCCATGGACCCATTCTCGACCGATTATGCTAACGAAAAGTTAACGCGTCGGTTCCCGCACAAATCAGACTGACGGCATTTGTTGGCTGGCGCAATGGAATCCGCCGCCTCCAGCCAGCACTGCGTCCCCTGGCAGACCGATGGTCGCCCGGTCCGGAAACAGCTCCGCGATTGCTGCCACGCCGTCTCCGTCGTGCGGGCTGCCAAAGGTCGGCACCACCACGAGATGGCTCGTGATCGCAAAATTGGCATAGCTGGCGGGTTCGATCCGGTCGCCGCTGGTGATGAGGCCGGGCGAGGGAATTTCCTTCGCGATCACGCCCGCCTCCTCGGCCCGCTGCCTGGCGTCGGCATAGATCGCGGCATTCGGGTCATCGCTGCCCGTCGCTCTCGGCAGGCACAGCGTGTTTGGCGCCACGAAGCGGGCGAGGTTGTCGACATGGCCGTCGGTGTGGTCGTTGATCAGGCCTTCGCCGAGCCACAACACTCGGTCGAAGCCGAGGTTTGATTTCAGCCGCGCCTCGATCTCCTCGCGCGACAGTTGCGGGTTGCGGTTGGGATTGAGCAGGCACTGCTCGGTCGTCGCGACGAGCCCCGTACCGTCTCCGTCGATCGCGCCGCCCTCAAGGATCCAGTCGCAAGTCGTGACCGGCAGGCCGGCATCGCGCGCGAGTTCGGCACCGATCGTCTGGTCTCCGTCCATCAGATACTTGCCACCCCAGCCGTTGAACCCGAAGCGTCGGGCACTGCCGTCGCCGAGCACCAGCGGCCCGGTGTCGCGCAGCCAGACGTCGCCGTAGCGGCGTCGCTCCAGCTTCACTCCGCCGGTGACCAGCGAACGCGCCCGCGCTTCGTTGACCGCATCGCGAACCAGAAGGCGCACCTCCTGCCCGCTTTCGGCCACCGCACTGGCGAAAGCCGCAATCTGCTCCTGCGCGCGCGGGAGCACTTCAGGCCATTCGTCGGCGTCATGCGGGAAGCCGATCCACAGCCAGTCCTGCTTCGCCCATTCGGGCGGCATCATCGCAGCCATCGTGGTTCTCAGCAGCCTTTGTCGTCGGCAGCGCAGGTCTCGTCACGCGTGGCCTTGAACTCGTCGCCTTCGACCCAGTTGGGCCAGCCCTGCGACATCGCCATGCTGCGGCCGATCCGGTAATAGAGCTGGAGCTGCTGCATCAGGCCCGAGAGGTCCCAGCCGGCGTCGAATTCGTCGCTCGGCTGGTGATAGCGGTTGACGGTGTAGTCTTCCGACAGCTTCGCGCCTGCTTCCTTGCCGCCGTTCTCCAGGTCCTCGCCCGCGTCGATATAGAGCATCGGCACGCCGCGCTTGGCCATGCTGAAGTGATCGGAACGGTAGTAATAGCCCTTCTCCGGCGTGGGTTCGGGGGTGCCGGTGCGCTTTTCCGCACCCAGCGCCCAGTCGAGGAACTTGTCGAGTTCGCTTTTGCCGCCGCCGACGATGGTCACGTCGTTCGAACGGCCGCCGGGGATCAGGCCGTCGATGTTGAGGCCGCCCACCGTCTGCGCCAGCGGGAAGACCGGGTTCGCGGCATAGTATTCGCTGCCGAGCAGGCCCGATTCCTCGGCTGTGACCGCCAGGAACACCTGGCTGCGGCGCGCGGGGCCGGCCTTTACGCTTGCCTCGGCCAGCGCCACGAGGGCTGCCGCGCCGGTAGCATTGTCGACTGCGCCATTGCAGATGTCGTCGCCCGATGCATCGGGTTTGCATCGGCCCAGATGGTCCCAGTGCGCCGAATAGAGGACGTAATCCTCCGGTGCCTCGCTGCCCTTCAGCATGCCGACGACGTTCTGCGATTCAAAGGTTCGGATCGCATTGCCAAAGCCGGTTGAGGCCTTCACGCCGAGCGAAACCGGTTTGAAGCCCTTCTGCTTGGCAGCGGCGGTCAGCTTGGTGAGATCCTGTCCGGCGGCAGTGAAGATTTTCTCCGCTACCGGCTTCTGCACCCAGCCATTGATGAGCGTCTGGTCCGCACCCTTGTCGCCACGCTGGGCGTGAACCTGCGGCCCGGTCCAGGAAGATTCGACCACGTTCCAGCCATAGGCGGCGGGGAAAGTATCGTGTATGATGATTGCGGCTGCCGCGCCCTGCCTTGCCGCTTCCTCGTACTTGTAGGTCCAGCGACCATAGTAGGTCATGGCTCGGCCGTTGAACTCGCCCTTCAGCCCTTCGGTCTCGTAGTCCGGATCATTGACCAGGATGACCGCCGTCTTGCCCTTCATGTCGAGGCCGGCATAGTCGTTCCAGCCCTTCTCGGGCGCGTTGATGCCGAAGCCGACGAAGACGAGTTCGCTGTCCTTGAGGTCGATCCGCCCGTTCTCGCGATAGGTCGCGCCGACCCAGTCGGTGCCGTAGGCAAAGCTCATTGCCTTGCCGTCCTTGCCCGTGACCGCGAGCGGAGCGAAATCCTCCCCGGTAATCTCGACCAGGGGTACCTTCTGCACCCAGCTGCCGTTATTGCCCGGCTCGAGCCCGGCCTTCTGGAACTCCTCGATCAGATAGGCGACGGTCTTTTCCTCTCCCGGCGTGCCCGGCGCGCGGCCCTCGAATTCGTCGGAGGACAGCTTCTCGACAACGCGTTTCATCGTGTCTTCCGACAATTCGCCGGCGGGGACATCGGGGACGTCGAAACCGGTCGCGGCCTTGGTATCTGTATCGGCGCCCATCGAGCAGGCAGAGAGCAGCAGCGCAGCCGTGGCGGCAAGGGTGAGGCGTTTCATCTGGGGAGGTCCTCTTGCATGAATCCTTCGATTGCGGGGGCTTGTGTCAGCATGGCGGCACAAGGGCAAGCTTGCGCGGCGAAGGTTGCGGCGGCAGGGGTGTGGCAATGGAAGCGGACTGGACATCGGCACTGGATCGCGCGCGCAACCACGCGCCGTTCCTGGCGCGCGCGCTGGAGCGGCGGCCCGATCTTGCCGCCATGCTGGCCGAGGGACGCGGGGACGATGCCTTGCTTGCCGCCAAGGCTGTCAGCGAGGGTGACGTCGCGGTGGCCCTGCGTCGCGAGCGGCTCGCGCTCGCCCTTGTCCTCGCAATCGGTGACCTCGCCGGTGCATTCGACCTGCCCAAGGTCGTGCGCGAACTCTCGACCTTCGCTGATCGGGCCCTGCATGCTGCCATTGGCGATGCGATCGCACGGCGTGTGGAGGGCACGGAACCTGCGGGCATGATTGGTCTTGCCCTCGGCAAGCATGGTGCGGGCGAACTCAACTATTCCTCAGACATCGACCCGATCCTGCTGTTCGACCCCGAAAAACTGCCACGCCGCGAGCGCGACGAACCGGGCGAGGCGGCGCAGCGTTATGCCCGCGAGATAGTACGCCTGCTCTCGGAAGTGACGCACGAGGGCTATGTCTTCAGGGTCGACCTGCGACTGCGCCCCGCGTCCGAGGTCAGCCCCCTGGCGCTCTCGATCAATGCGGCGACTTCGCATTACGAAAGTTCCGCACTGGCGTGGGAGCGCGCGGCCTTCATTCGTGCGCGCGCCTGTGCAGGAGACATCGCCGCGGGCGAGGCATTCCTCGACCACATCCGCCCCTTCGTCTGGCGACGGAGTCTCGATTTCGGAGCGATCGACGAGATTCGCCGCCTCACCCGCCGGATCCGCGACAAGCAGAGTGGCCCGATCGCAACGGCACCAGGATACAACCTCAAGCTTGGACGCGGCGGCATTCGCGAAGTGGAGTTCTTCGCCCAGACCCACCAGCTGATCCACGGCGGGCGCGATCCTTCGCTGCGCGTTCGCGGAACGAGGGCGGCGCTCGATGCGCTTGCGGCGACGGGCAGGATAGGCGCGGACGATGCGCGCATTCTCGGCGAGGCCTATGATGCACTGCGCATCATCGAACACCGGTTGCAGATGGTGCAGGACCAGCAGACGCATTCGCTGCCGGCGGGCGATGCACTGGATAATGTCGCCCGGTTGCACGGCCTGGGTCATGGCGATGAACTTCTCGATTACCTGCACGGGCATACAGAGGCTGTGGGCGATCGGTTCGACGCATTGCTCGACGAGGAGAGGATATCGATCCCGCGCAATGCACCCCACATCGAGGTGGCGGAAGCGCCGGTGCGTGAGGTCGATCCGGATATTGCCGAACGGCTGAGCCAATGGAGCGATGGCCGCTATCCTTCGCTTCGCAGCCCTGCGGCGCTGGAAGCCTTCGACGTCATACGACCGGCCCTCCTCGCGTCGGTGGCCTCATCCGACGATCCGCAGGCAGTGCTGGCACGCTGGGAATTCATGCTCGCGCGCTTGCCGACGGCAATCAACCTGTTTCGCCTGCTCGAGGCCCGGCCCGGCCTGTTCGACCTCGTGGCCGACTGCCTGACTCTCGCTCCGCCGCTCGCCGATGAGCTTTCCCGGCGACCCGACCTGCTCGACGCCCTGATCGATCGGACCGCGCTCGACCTGCCCGGCAGCGTTTCGCAACTGGTCGAAGCGATGCAGAGGAGCGAGCGGGGGGACGACTACGAAAAGCGCCTCGACCGCATCCGCATAGTGACCGGCGAAACGCGCTTCGCCCTCGGCATGCAGCTGATCGAGGGAGCGCAGGACCCTCTCGACATCGCCGCCGCCCTCTCGCGCACGGCCGAGGCGGCGCTGCGTGTGGCTCTCGATGCTGCAAGTGAGGAGTTCGCGACCAAGCATGGCCGGATCGAAGGCAGCGAAATGCTCGTTCTAGGCCTCGGGAGGCTCGGCGGGGGCATGCTCACCCATGCCTCGGACCTCGACCTCATCTATCTTTTCACCGGAACCCATGAAGGCGAGTCCGACGGTGCGCGACCGCTCGGCGCGACACTGTACTACAATCGTCTCGCCCAGCGGGTGACCGCCGCGTTAAGCGTCCCGACTGCGCAAGGCGCGCTCTACGAGGTCGACACACGATTGCGACCACAGGGGAATCAGGGGCCGCTCGCCGTGAGCATCGAGAGTTTCGAGCGCTACCAGTGCGAAGACGCCTGGACCTGGGAGCACATGGCGCTGACCCGCGCGCGCGTCATTGCGGGGAGCGAGGAGGCCAGCGCGAAACTGCAGGATGTCGTGACCTCGATCCTGCGGCGACCCCGCGACCCCGAGAAGTTGCAGGCCGACATTCTGGAGATGCGCGGCGAGATGGCGGCGCACAAGCCGCCAAAGGGTCCGCTCGATGCAAAACTCCTGCGTGGCGGGTTGGTCGACATCGAGTTCCTTGTCCACTTCCTCCAGCTCCGCGATGGCAAGGGAATGTCGCCGGACTTGGGCGTGGCCATCGATGCATTGGTTGGGGCTGGCCTGCTGCCGCATGCGATCGTCGAGGCGCATGGCTTGATGGGCCGCTTGCTGGTCGGTACCCGGCTGCTCGCGCCCGATCTTGCAAGGCCGAACGATGCTGCTGCCGCCCTGCTCGCAAAACTCAGCGAGTGCGACGACTATGCCGCGCTGGAAGCCGCTCTCGATCGTGGGCGAAGAGAGGTTGCGGGCGCGTGGAAGACCGTGTTCGGCGAAAAACTGGAGATCGATTGATGAGCAAAACGTTTCCCGGCGTCGGTGACGCCATGCCCGACATCGCGATGGAAACGCCCGATGGCGGCATGGTACGGCCATCCGACTTCAAGGGTCGCAAGGCAGTGCTCTTCTTCTATCCCAAGGACGACACGCCGGGCTGCACGACCGAAGCCAAGGACTTCTCGACGCTCAAGAGCGAATTCGACAAGGCGGGCATCGCCCTTCTGGGCGTGAGCAAGGATCCGCCCAAGAAGCATGCGAAGTTCATCGCCAAGCAGGGCCTGACAGTCGACCTTGCGTCGGATGCCGAAGAGGGCGGGTTGTCCGATGCGCTTGGCGCCTGGGCCGAAAAGCAGATGTACGGCAAGACCTATATGGGCATGGTCCGCTCGACATACCTGCTGGGTACAGATGGACGGATCACCCACATCTGGCCAAAAGTGAAGGTCAAGGGCCACGCCGAGGAAGTGCTGGCGACTGCGCGCGAAGGATGACGTCACAACGTCGCAGCGTTGCCCGTGCAATTCGCGAAGCGCTCCTGACTCCCGATCCGACGGCAAAGGTTTTTGCCACGAGACAGGTCGCGCGCGATTGGCGCTTGGGGCGGCTGGAATTCGCCTTCGACGTCACGATGCCAGACCGGCCAGCCTGGCCGGATGAGCTCGAACTCCTGCCGCCGGGCCGGATGCCCAAGCGCGGCAAGATGGGCAATCACCGCAACCGCATCGCCCTATGGCATTCGCTGGCCCACATCGAATTCGTGGCGATCGACCTGGCGCTCGACATGGCCGGGCGATTCGGCGAATCGATGGGTCAAGTCTTTGTTTCCGATTTCCTTTCTGTCGCCGCGGACGAGGCGATGCACTTCGCGTTGCTGGCCCGGAAACTCGATTCGCTCGATTCGCGCTACGGGGCGTTGCCTGTGCACGACGGGCTGTGGAATTCCGCTACAGAGACGTCCCATGACGTCATTGCGCGGCTGGCCATAGTACCCATGGTTCTGGAAGCACGCGGCCTCGACGTCACTCCGGCGACGCTCGAAAGGGTGCGATCACAAGGTGATGAAAACGGGGCAAAAATTTTGAAACGAATCCTTGACGACGAAATCCGCCACGTCGCTTTCGGCTCAAAGCATTTTCATGCGATCTGCGGGGTTCGAGGCGAAAACCCAAGAGAAACATGGCAGAATCTCGTCCGGACGCACTTTTCTGGGGTGTTGAGGCCACCATTCAACGACTCAGCGCGTTTGGCAGGCGGCCTGCCGCGCGAGTTCTATGGCGCTATTGCCTGATTAACTTTTTCACCGATAACCCAAACTCACGAGTTGCCGGGGGGTTCCGGCGAGTTTTTAAAGGATCGGAATGAGCGTTGGGGCGCTCCTCCGGTCTGGGATCGAAAGGCGCGACAAAGCGCCGAAATGGACGGGTTTGCAATGTTCTCCAAGCGCTTCACGCTTGCCCTTACGATGGTCGCTGCCACTTTCGGCATCGCTGCCGCTCCGGCCCACGCAGGTGATACCAACACCGCGGCCGTCGTTGGCGCGATCGACACCAGCAAGATTTCCGGCACTGCGCAGGACGGCGACGATGCCCAGTTCCAGCAGCTGTTCGCCAAGTGGGAAGAGCCGACCAGCGTCGGTCCGGCCAAGCTTCGTGTTGCTGTCCCTTCGCGCATGCCGCTTGAAGATACCCGCCTGACCAGCGATTTCGGCATGCGTACGCACCCCGTTCTGGGCGGTCGCCGCAATCACAAGGGCGTCGATCTCTCGGCGCCGAGCGGCACCCCGATCTACGCCACTGCCGACGGTTTCGTCAGCAAGGCCGAATGGTATTCGAGCTACGGCAATTACGTTTCCATCGAACATGGCGCCGAACTCCAGACCCGTTATGCCCACATGTCGCGTATCGCGGTCGCTCCGGGCACCCGGGTGAAGAAGGGCGAGATCATCGGTTACGTCGGTTCGACCGGCCGTTCGACCGGTCCGCACCTGCACTATGAAGTCCGCATCGGCGGTGAAGCCGTCAATCCCATTCCTTACATGGTCGAATCGGAAGCCCAGCGCGCCTATGCGCTTGCCATGGGCAAGGGCGGCCAGGGTGACGGCGACGACAACTGAGTTGTCTGCGTCCCGAGGGACGTGACGAAAAAGGGGTGACGGGAAACCGTTGCCCCTTTTTTCTTGCCCGCGACAGAGGCTTGGGTAGGTTTCTTCCTGCAACCGGACGAGTCCCGCAAAGGCGACCTCCGGATGGGAGAGAAACATTATGCATCCGATTGCCCACGCCGCAGCCCGTCCCGACCATCCCGCGCTGGTGATGGCCTCGAGCGGCGAAACCGTCAGCTTCGCCGAGATGGATGATTACGCCAATCGCTTCGCCCAGCTGATGCGATCGCGCGGATTGGGGCGGGGTGACCACGTTGCGATCCTGATGGAGAACAACAAGCACTACCTCCAGCTGGTCTGGGGTGCCCAGCGCTGCGGCATCATGATGGTGCCGATCTCGACGCGACTGACGGCGCCCGAGATTTGCTACATCCTGCAGGACAGCGACACGAAGCTGCTCATCACCTCGACCTACTTCGACAGTGTTCTGCCTGCGATCCGGCAGGAATGTCCCGACCTTCCGATGTTGCTCGTCGGCGGCCAGGGTGACGAGAGCCTCGAAGCCGCGCTCGCCTCCCAGGAAGCAGGGCCGATCGCGGACCAGCAGCCTGGCCAGTACATGCTGTATTCCAGCGGCACCACCGGGCGCCCGAAAGGTGTGCGTCCCGCCCCTCCGGCAGACGAGGATATCCAGGCCGTCACCCCGCTCATGGGGCTGGCGGTCATGGGGGCTGGCTGGCCGTCCGACGGCTCGATGGTCTACCTCTCGCCTGCGCCGCTCTATCACGCCGCACCGCTTGGCTGGTGCACCACCGCCCATCGCCTTGGCGCGACAGTGGTCGTCATGGAAAAATTCGATCCCGAATTCGCGCTCGCCACGATCGAGAAGTACAAGGTAACCGACAGCCAGTGGGTGCCGACCCATTTCGTGCGCATGCTCAAGCTCGATCCCGAGGTGCGCACTCGCTACGACCTGTCGAGCCACCAGCGCGCCATCCATGCTGCCGCACCCTGTCCGGTCCCGGTCAAGCGCGAGATGATCGAATGGTGGGGTCCCATCATCATCGAATATTATGCCGGTTCGGAAGGCATCGGCATGACCATGATCAAGTCGGAAGACTGGCTCGCCCATCCTGGCAGTGTCGGCAAGGCGATCTACGGCCAGATCCACGTTTGCGATCCCGAGGGCAACGAGCTCCCGCCGGAGACCGACGGCCTGCTGTTCTTCGAGAACGACATCGTCCCGACCTATCACAACGATCCGGAAAAGACCGCCGAGGCGATGCATCCGAAGGGGTGGATGACGCTCGGCGATATCGGCCATCTCGATCCCGACGGCTATCTCTACCTGACCGATCGCAAGAGCCACATGATCATTTCGGGCGGGGTCAACATCTATCCGCAGGAGATCGAAAACCTGCTGGTTACCCACGACAAGGTGATGGACGCAGCGGTGATCGGTGCACCCTGCCCCGACTTCGGCGAGAAGGTCGTCGCGGTGGTCCAGCCCATCGACATGGCCGACGCGGGTCCCCAACTCGAGGCCGAACTCCGCGATTTCCTCGCTCCCAACCTGGCCAAGATCAAGATGCCAAAGCTGTTCGACTTCCGCGCGCAGCTGCCGCGCGAGGCCAACGGCAAACTCTACAAGCGAGAGCTGCGCGACGAGTACAAGGCCATGGCTGAAGCCGAGACGGAGCAGGCGTGATGGCGACGCAGGAGAAGCCCCGTCTTGATCCCGTCACTGCCCGTGCTGTGATCGATCCCGCTAGCTATGCCGCTTGGGACCCCCTGCTCGACACCTTCGACCGGCTGCGCGAGGAAACACCGGTGGCCTGGGTCGAAGCCAATGACGATGCGATCCATCCGCCCTTCTGGCTGGTCACGCGCTATGACGACGTGATGCGCATGTCGAAGGACAATGCGACCTTCCTTAACAATCCGCACACCGTGGTGTTCAGCCTTACCGAGGGCATTGAATTCGCCAAGGCTTTCAGTGGTGGCAGCGAGCACATGGTGGCCAGCCTCGTCACTTTCGATGCGCCCATCCACATGAAGTACCGCAAGCTGACGCAGGAATGGTTCATGCCGAAGAACCTGCGTGGCATAGAGGATGAAATCCGTCACATAGCCCAGGCGACAGTTCAGAGGATGATCGATGCAGGTCCCGAAGTGGATTTCTGCAAGCTCGTCTCGGCCCCTTATCCGCTTCACGTGGTGATGCAGATCCTCGGCGTTCCAGAAGATGACGAGCCGCGGATGCTCACGCTGACGCAGCAGATGTTCGGCGGCAGCGACGAAGACCTCAATCAGTCCGGCATGAAGGATCTGCCGCCCGATGTGATCACCCAGATCGTCGCCGGAGCGGTGAAGGACTTCGAGGCCTACTTCGCCAAGCTGACGGCAGAGAAGCGTGCCAATCCCACTGGCGATGTCGCGAGCACGATCGCCAATGCCGTGGTCGATGGCGAGCCGCTCAACGATCGCGACATGATGGGCTATTACATTATCGTCGCAGCCGCTGGCCACGACACCACCAGCGCCAGCACGGCAGGCGCGATGCTTGCCCTTGCGCAGGACCCGGACCAGTGGGCCAAGGTAAAGGCCGACCGCTCGCTGCTTGGCGGGATTGTAGAGGAAGCGATCCGCTGGACCACGCCGGTGCAGCATTTCATGCGCACTGCGGCTGAAGACACCGAAGTCGGCGGGCAGAAGATCGCCAAGGGCGACTGGCTGATGATGAACTATGTGGCGGCCAACCATGACCCGGCAGTGTTCGACGACCCGCGCAAGTTCGATGCGGCGCGCAGCCCCAACCGGCATCTCGCCTTCGGGGCAGGGGCACACCAATGCCTTGGCCTGCACCTTGCCCGGCTCGAAATGCGCATCCTCTTCGAGGTGCTGCTCGACAGGATCGAGAGTATCGAACTCGCGGGCGAACCGGCGCGGTCGAAGTCCACCTTCGTGGGTGGATTGAAGACCCTGCCCCTGCGCTTCAAGTCCGCCTAATCAACTCCAAAATCGAACTCGGTTCGTCGCATATTCCTACCGGCTGATCCCCCCAATCGCTAGATTGTGGGCATGGAATAAGACGACGGACGAACACTTCTGGACTTCGGTCCCGAAGTCGTAGTCCTTCACCCTCGATAACGAAAAGAAAGGAGGGGGAATGACATTACTCGAACCATACAATGCGCCGTTTGCGGCGGCGCTTGTCTTGATGCTGGCCCTGCTCGTCATCCAGTTGTTCGGCGTTCTCGACATCGACATCGATGTGGACGCCGACGGCGATGGTGCCTTGCATGCCGGGCCGGTCGACGGACTGCTCACCCTGCTGGGGCTGGGCCGCGTCCCGCTGGCGATTTGGCTGGTGGTGTTCCTGCTCCTCTTCGCTGGGGTCGGCGTGGGCATCCAGCAGCTGGCGGAAAGCTTTACCGGTGCGCCGCTCGACCGCGTCCTCGCTGCAGTGCTTGCCGCAGGCGGGGCGATCCCGGCGACTTCGGCGATCGCCCGCCCGCTTGGCCGCATCCTGCCGCAGGACGAGACCACGGCGGTCGACGTCGGCACGCTCGTCGGCCGCAGGGCCACGATCACCGACGGCATCGCGCGCAGCGGTTCGCCCGCCCGCGCGCGAGTGCAGGACATCCATGGCCAGGCGCATCACGTGATGGTCGAACCGCACGAACAGTCATCCGAGCTCCACGCCGGCGACGAGGTCCTCCTCGTCCGGCGTGAGGGCAATCAATTCTTCGCGACCGCGCTCGCCGAGCGCAGCCTGTCGCCGAACTGAGTTTCATCCAAGGAGTGGAAATGCAAAACCTGATCGATTGGGGAATTATCGCAGGATCCGTCGTAGTCGGCATCCTCATCATCGGCCTGTTCCTGGCCAAGCTCTATCGTCGCGCATCGAAGGAAGTTGCTTTCGTGCGCACCGGTGTGGGCGGCGAAAAGGTGGTGATGAACGGCGGCGCGCTGGTGCTGCCGGTGTTCCACGAAACCATGCCCGTCAACATGAACACGCTGGTGCTGCCGGTGGTGCGCCGCGACAGCGAGGCGCTGATCACGCTCGATCGCCTGCGCATCGACGTGAAGGCGGAATTCTATGTCCGCGTCCGTCCCGATGCCTCGGCCATCGCCATGGCGGCGCAGACGCTGGGCCAGCGGACCATGCAGCCCGAGCTCCTGAAGGATCTCGTCGAAGGCAAGTTTGTCGACGCGTTGCGCTCGGTCGCTGCGGGCATGAGCATGAACGAGCTGCACGAACAGCGCGCGGATTTCGTCCAGAAGGTGCAGCAGGTGTCGTCCAACGACCTCGCCATGAACGGGCTCGAGCTGGAGTCGGTCTCGCTGACCGGCCTCGACCAGACCAGTATCGAGCACTTCAACGCCAACAATGCCTTCGACGCCGAGGGCCTGACCAAGCTGACCGAGCAGATCGAGGCGCGCAAGAAACTGCGCAACGACATCGAGCAGGACACGCGCGTGCAGATGGAGACGAAGAACCTCGAAGCCGATGCGCGCAGCTTCCAGATTGCCCGCGACAAGGAATATGCGCGGCTGGAACAGGAACGCGAGGTCGAGGTGCGGCGCGCTGCGCAGGCTTCCGAGATCGCCCGCGAACAGGCCGAGCGCACTCGCGAGGCCGATGCCGCGCGGATCGAGGCCAAGAAGCAGGTCGACGCCCAGCAGATCGAGGCCGACCGGCTGGTCGAGGAAGCCCGGATCGACCAGACCCGTGCACTTGAGATTGCCCGGCAGGAACAGCAGATCGCGGTGCAGAACAAGAGCCGCGAGGAAAGCCAGGCCAAGGCCGAAGCCGACGAGGCTCGTGCCAAGGCGGTGCAGGCGGAAGAACAGGTCGTCACCAGCCGCGAAAGCGAGGTTGCCGAGCGTAACAAGAAGATCGAGCTGATCGAGGCGGCCAAGATCGCCGAACGCGATGCGATCAAGATCAAGGTCGAGGCGGAAGCCGAGAAGGATGCCGCCACCAACCGTGCCGAGGCCATGCGCCGCGAGGCGGAAGGCGAGGCCGAGGCCGAGAAGCTGCGTGCCGAAGCTGCGCGCGTGCGCTTCGAAGTCGAGGCGGCGGGCCAGCGGGCGATCAACGAGGCGGCGAACATCCTCTCGTCCGACCAGATCAGCCTGCAGACCAAGATGGCGCTGCTCAAGGTCCTGCCCGACCTGGTGCGCGAGAGCGCCAAGCCGATGGAAGCGATCGAGAGCATCAAGATCGTCCAGGTCGACGGCCTCACCAATGGCGGCGGCAAGGCGTCTGGCGGCGCAGCCGGCGTCGGCGGTAGCGGCAACCTCGCCAGCGATGCAGTCAGCGCCGCACTCGCCTACCGCGCGCAGGCACCGGTGCTCGATGGGCTGATGAAGGAGCTGGGTCTAGACGGGTCGTCGCTCGACGGCCTGGTCAAAGGCCCGGCCAGGGCCGAAACTACTCCGCGTCTTGCCGAGGTGATGGAAGACGTCGCCGCGCAGGTCGAGGAAGTGGAAGCGAAAGCTGCTGCCAAGCCTGCGAAGAATGGCGGAGGCGAAAAACCCTCTGCCTGACCTTCCGGACTGACACGGAAAAGGGGGCGCTTCGGCGTCCCCTTTTTCTTGTGAAGCCTAGTTCGCCAGCAACCGCTCTGCGATCGCGCGCACCTCGGCGCCCATGTCCTCGCGTTCAAGCGCCAGCGCCAGCGTCGCCTCGACGAAACCGGTCTTGCTGCCGCAGTCGAAGCGGCGTCCGGCAAAGGTCACTGCGTGGAAGGGCTGTTCGCCGATCATCTTGGCCATGGCATCGGTCAGCTGGATCTCGCCGCCAGCACCCTTCTCCTGCGCCTCGAGCACGCGCATGACCTCGGGCTGGAGAATGTAGCGGCCGGAAATGATCTTGTTGGAAGGCGCCTGTTCGACCGGCGGCTTCTCGACCAGTCCGGTAACCTCGGTAAGTGTGTCCGACACGTTCGCGCCGGGCGCGATCACGCCATAGCTCGACACGTCCTCGCGCGGGACTTCGAGCACCGAAATCAGGTTCCCGCCGACTTCGTCATAGGCCTCGACCATCTGCTTCATGCAGCCGGTCCCGCCCTTGTTGGCGATCATCAGCTCGTCGGGCAGGAAGATCGCGAAAGGCTCGTTCCCGACGATCGCGCGGGCGCACCAGATCGCATGGCCGAGGCCGAGCGGGACCTGCTGGCGCACGGTTATGATGTCGCCCGGCGTCGCGCGGGTCGGGTCGAGTGCCGAGAGGTCTTTGCCCCGTTCGCTCATCGTGTGCTCGAGTTCGTAAGCGACGTCGAAATGCTCGACGATGGCGGTCTTGCCGCGACCGGTGACGAAGATGATCTGCTCGATCCCCGCCTCGCGCGCCTCGTCCACCGCGTACTGGATCAGCGGCCGATCGACGATCGGGAGCAATTCCTTCGGGATCGCCTTGGTCGCGGGCAGGAACCGCGTGCCGAGGCCGGCGACGGGAAAGACGGCTTTCTTGATGGGTTTGTGGGTCATCGGGCGCAGGGGTAGGTTCGCGGCGGCGGTCGGTCAATCGCCATCCGGTGGTAGCGCGCATGGCTATTGCCGAACCGCGACAGCAGCGTGACGCTTGCCAGCGGCGCAGGCGGGTTTATGGAGTTGCCCCCATGGACAAGCTCATCATCCGTGGCGGGAATCGCCTTTCGGGCACGATCCCGATCTCGGGCGCCAAGAACGCCGCTCTCACGCTCCTCCCCTGTGCCCTGCTGACCGACGAGCCGGTGACGCTGCGCAATCTGCCGCGCCTCGCCGATATCGACGGGTTCCAGCACCTGATGGGACAGTTCGGTGTCGCCCACACGATCGCGGGGCATCGTCCGGAAGACTTCGGTCGGGTCATGACCATGGAGGCGCCGCGCATCACTTCGACCGTCGCGCCCTACGATCTCGTGCGCAAGATGCGCGCATCGATCCTGGTGCTCGGACCGATGCTGGCGCGGATGGGCGAGGCGACCGTGTCGCTGCCCGGCGGCTGCGCCATCGGCAACCGTCCCATCGACCTGCACCTGAAGGCGCTGGAGGCCTTCGGCGCGCATATCGAACTGGCTCAGGGTTATGTGAAAGCCTCGGCCCCCGATGGTGGCCTGCCCGGAGGCGAGTACGACTTCCCCGTGGTCTCGGTCGGTGCGACCGAGAATGCGGTCATGGCCGCGGTGCTGTGCAAGGGCACAAGCCGTCTCATCAACGCCGCGCGCGAGCCCGAGATCGTCGACCTCTGCAATCTCCTCGTTGCTATGGGAGCGGAAATCGAAGGCATCGGTACGTCGGAACTCACCATCCATGGCGTGAAGCGCCTCCATGGCGCGACCTATCGCGTGATGCCGGACCGTATCGAGGCAGGCTCCTACGCCTGCGCCGCGGCGATCACTGGTGGCGAGGTGCTGCTGGAGGGCGCGAATTTCGACGACATGGCCTCGACCATCCACGCGCTGCGCAACATCGGCGTCGAGGTCGAGCAGGTGAAGGGCGGCGTCCATGTCGCTGCCAACGGTCCGCTCAAGGCGCACAACCTCACCACCGCGCCCTTCCCCGGCCTCGCCACCGACATGCAGGCGCAGCTGATGAGCCTGCTGTGCAAGGCGGAAGGAACCAGCGTCCTCAAGGAAACCATCTTCGAGAACCGCTTCATGCACGTGCCCGAACTGGCGCGCATGGGTGCGAACATCGAGACCGAAGGTCGTACCGCCATCGTGCGCGGTCCGGTGCAGCTCACCGGCGCCGAAGTCATGGCGACAGACCTGCGCGCATCGATGAGCCTAGTGATCGCAGGGCTCGCGGCAGAGGGCGAGACGACCGTGCGTCGCCTCTACCATCTCGACCGCGGCTACGAGCGCCTTGAAGAGAAGCTCCAACTTGTCGGCGCGGATATCGAACGCGTCGGCGACGACTGAGCCAGGCTGACGGACCTTTCTCTCGTCCCAAGCGTTGGGTCGCAAAGGAAGGAGTCTGCATCATGCTACTCAAGCTATTGGCGCTCGGCGGCCTCGGATACGCCGGGTACAAGTATTACGAAAAGAATCAGTCCAAGCCGGCTTTTGCGGGCAACCAGGGCAATGTCGCCATCCGCGACGCCGGCCCCGATGCCATGCGCGACGACAATGGCCACAACTGGACCAAGACCGACGAGGAAAGCGACCAGAGCTTTCCGGCGAGCGATCCGCCCGCCAACTACTGACGGTCGAAACCGAAAGCCGAAGGGGCGAGCGGAGCAGTCCGTTCGCCCCTTTGCTGTGTCACCAGCCAGATGCGGATCGCCCCGGCAAGGCCCGGGGGATTGTCCGCCTTTATGCGTTCCGCGTCGATCTCGCCCACGAGTGCATTGATCGACTTGCCGCGCTGGGCCGCTGCTTCGCCCAGCATATCCCAGAACATCGGTTCGAGACTGATCGAGGTGCGGTGTCCGGCGATGCGGACGGAATACTTTTTCGGGGGGTGGTAGGGGGGAATCATCGGCGCCGCCCTACACACCGCACCCTCGCGACACACTAATTTTTTGGGGTGGCAGGCGCTCGGGGCTGCCGATAATCCATTGCCCATTGTGGCAAGCTGCGCGACGATATCCCGGATGGACGGCCTTGAAGAGCTGACGGACAAGGAGAAGGAGACTCTCCGCCTGATCGTTCGCGGGCACGACGCGAAATCGATGGCGAACGAGCTTTCGCTCTCGGTTCACACGATCAACGAACGCTTGCGCGAGGCGCGTCGCAAGCTGGGCGTGACCAGCAGTCGCGAGGCCGGTCGCCTGCTGCTGGAGAGCGAGGGCGGAGACCACCAAAATCTTGGAGACAAGGATTTCGGGGAGGTCGGGAGCACCGAATCCGGGGAAGTCGGTCGGGTCGCGGCAGGCAAACCCGCCCGCCGTATCCTTCCAGGAGTTCTTGTCATGATGACCATGTTTGCGGCCGGGCTAATTCTTACCTCATACCTCGCCGAACCAGCTCAGAATGCTGCACCGGTCGAGGTTTCTGCCAGCGATGCCGCTGTCGTCGCCGCCGCTCGCGATTGGCTGGCGCTCACCGATGCGAGCGATTGGGAGGCGAGTTTCGACGCCACCGGGAAGACTTTCCGCGAGGCCAATACTCTCGCCGGTTGGACGAATGCGGCGAAGCAGGTGCGCGGGTCCCAAGGCGCGTTCGTGTCGCGCGAATTGCTCACCGTCCGCTATCTCAACGCGCCGCCGCACGGCTACGAGGAGGTCACCTTCGCGACGCGTTACGAGAATTCCAAGGTGATCGAGACCGTCACCCTCCAGGAGGAAGACGGCGCATGGAAGGTCGTCGGCATTTTGGTCGACTGACCTGACGGGGCGCCCGGTCCATTCGGGCGCCCGCCAGAATTCAGTACATGTGCTGGCCGCCGTTGATGCTCATGGTCGAGCCGGTGACGAACTCGGCGTGTTCGGAGCACAGGAAGCTTACGCCACGGGCGATCTCGCTCGCCTTGCCGAGACGGCCGACCGGGATCTTGGCGACGATCTTTTCCAGCACGGGTTCGGGTACGGCAGCCACCATGTCGGTATCGATGTAGCCCGGTGCAATCGCGTTGACGGTGATGCCGAAGCGCGCGCCTTCCTGCGCCAGCGCCTTGGTAAAGCCGTGGATGCCGCTCTTGGCTGCGGCATAGTTCACCTGCCCGTACTGGCCTGCCTGGCCGTTGATCGAGCCGATGTTGACGATCCG
Organism: Qipengyuania soli; assembly: GCF_015529805.1. Taxonomy (NCBI): domain Bacteria; kingdom Pseudomonadati; phylum Pseudomonadota; class Alphaproteobacteria; order Sphingomonadales; family Erythrobacteraceae; genus Qipengyuania; species Qipengyuania soli. Next base: position 2,697,436 of record NZ_CP064654.1, read on the forward strand.
GCCCCAGCCGCGATCCTTCATGCCGGGGAAGGTGGCTTTCGCCATGTTGAAACAGCCGCCGAGGTTGGTGCGCATGACGGCGTCCCAGTCGTCGTAGCTCATCTTGAGCAGCGTGCCGTCGCGCGTGATGCCGGCATTGTTCACGACGATATCGATCGGGCCGTATTCTTCGGCAACCTTGGCGCAGCCTTCCTGTACCGCCTGGAAGTCGCCGACGTCGAACTTGACGGTCGGGATGCCGGTTTCCTCGGTAAAGCGCTTGGCGGCTTCATCATTGCCCGCGTAATTGGCGATGACGGTGCAGCCGCGCTCGTCGCGCAGGCGTTCGCAGATGGCGCGGCCGATACCGCGCGAACCGCCGGTTACGATGGCAACACGTCCCATAATGCAGTCTCCCAAGCTTTCCGTAGCGTTAGCTAAGGTCCTAGGCGTGCAAGTGTTACGGTGCAAAGGCAATCCGACCTTCGCACGAGGCGTTCAATCGTATTCTTGGCAGATGCAATATTGGGAAGGGGCGCGCCGTAGCGAGCCAGATCAGAAGCGGATCTGGGTTCCGACGTAGACGGCCTGATCGTCCTCGACCCCATCGGTCAGCGGGGCCAAGCGGTTGCGATCCTGCGAGACGCGCACACCTGCGGTCACATCGAGATTGCGGCCGAGGCGATAGGAACCGCGCAGGTCGACGCTCTGCTCGCCAGCCGATTCGTAGGTGCGCGGGGCGCGGCCGGTAGCCGATTCGTTGGCCAGCGCGATGCGCGACTGGAAGCGGCTTGGCTTGCCGGTACGCTTTTCCTCGGGCCGGAATTCGGCGAGGTCGGGCATGGCGATGTCGCGGAGACCTGCCGGCACCTCGACCTGCTTGGTCGGCTGGGCGAAGCTCTGGTAACCGCGGGCGACGCCAAGGTTGTAGCTGGTCGGCGCGATCTCGAGCGCGCGTTCGCGACCCTGTTCGGCGCTGGCCGAAGCGATGGTGTTGCGCACCGAAATGGCGCGGGCACTGGCGGCATCGACGCGGACCGCAACAGTCACGGTGCGTTCCTTGCCGCCGAGAACCTTGGTCGCGGGCGTGAAGCGCAAGCCATCTTCGCCGAGGATCTTCGCCACCTGGCGTGCCAGGGCAGGATCGACGCGAGCGGGCGTGAAAGGCAATGAGCCCAGGGTTGCAGGAGCAGCGATGGCCGGACGACCGCTGTCCACGGCCATGACGGTGCCGGGCACTGCAAACGCAAGGCCGGCAGCCGCGAGCGCCGCGGGAATCGCCCGCTTCGTGCCCTTGCTGTTTGCCCTGGTTGCCATAGTGGCCCCGTGTGTCCTTTCAATCCGTCCCCGCTCTAAGCAGATCGGCGATTAACCTCGCCTTGCTCCACCAATGCGCGGGAGACTCGACTCCCTATTCCCAAGCTAGGGTGCCGGTTCCTTTTTGGCCAGCTTTTCAACAGGGCTATTCAGGCGATTAGTCGAAAGTGTTGCGCAGTTTCCACATGACTCGACTGTCTCGTTTCGCCTCAACGCAAGAATTCATCACCGGTTCACGCCAGAGACGCGCAATTGGGGGTTCGCGGCGCTATGCCTTGCCCGCACGTGTGCAGGCTTTATAGAGCCGGAAACACCGCTTGTTACCAAGGATCGACATGAGCGCTTTCGCCAATCTTCGCCGTCCCGCCATCCTCGCAGTGGCCGTTGCTGCAACTGCCAGCCTTGCGGCCTGCGGCGGAGGCGATCGTCCCAAGGCGGACCTTGCCGCTTCGCGTGTCACCACCATCGGCGTGAACTCCTATCTCTGGCGTGCTGCGCTGGAGACGGTCAGCTTCGCCCCGCTGCTCAACGAAGACAGCAATGGCGGCGTGATCGTAACCGATTGGTATGCCAATCCGTCCAACCCGGGTGAGCGCGTCAAGCTGACGGTGACGATCCTCGACCAGGACCTTCGCGCCGACGCACTGCGTGTCGCCGCCAGCCGACAGGTCGCCCAGGGCGGTGCCTGGGTCGACGCGCCGGTACAGGCTGCCACCGTGCAAAAGCTGGAAGACATCATCCTTACCAAGGCACGCGAACTGCGCCGTCAGGCGATCAAGGGCTAAGCTGCGAACCCGCGTATAGCGGGTTCCAATTGCGTACGATTTCCTTAAGGGCGTGCGCATGACCGACACCCGTTTCGATCCTTCGAAAGCCGACACGCGCTGGCAACAGGCGTGGGATGCCGCGCAGACGTTCCGCGCGGACAGCAATTCGAACAAGCCCAAGAGCTATGTGCTCGAGATGTTCCCCTATCCCAGCGGGCGCATCCACATCGGCCACGTGCGCAACTACACGATGGGCGACGTGCTGGCGCGCTACAAGAAGGCGACGGGGCACGAGGTGCTGCACCCGATGGGCTGGGACGCCTTCGGCATGCCAGCCGAGAATGCGGCGATGGAAAAGGGCGTCCACCCGGGCGGCTGGACCCGCGCCAACATCGAGCACATGAAAGCGCAGCTGAAGCGCCTCGGCTTCGCGCTCGACTGGAGCCGCGAATTCGCCACCTGCGATCCCGAATATTACGGCCACGAGCAGGCGCTGTTCCTCGACATGTACGAGGCGGGCCTCGTCTATCGCAAGGAGAGCGAGGTCAACTGGGACCCGGTCGACATGACCGTGCTCGCCAACGAGCAGGTGATCGACGGCAAGGGCTGGCGCTCGGGCGCCGAGGTCGAGAAGCGCAAGCTCAACCAGTGGTTCCTCAAGATCACTGACTTCGCCGAAGACCTGCTCGACGGGCTCGGCGCGCTCGACGACTGGCCCGACAAGGTTCGATTGATGCAGGAAAACTGGATCGGAAAGTCGCAGGGCCTCGAATTCAGCTTCGACCTGTCGAACGGCGACAAGCTGCCGGTCTACACCACGCGGCCGGACACGATTTTCGGCGCAAGCTTCGTCGCGGTTGCGGCCGACCACCCGGTTGCGCAATCGCTCGACAGCGAGGCGGCGCGCGAGTTCATCGCGCTGTGCAAGAAGGGCGGGACCACTGCTGCCGAGCTCGAAACCGCGGAGAAGCTGGGCTTCGACACCGGCATCACGGCGAAGCATCCGTTCACCGGCGCCGATCTGCCCGTCTACATCGCGAATTTCGTGCTGATGGAATATGGCACCGGCGCGATCATGGCGGTCCCGGGCCACGACCAGCGCGACTTCGAATTCGCCACCAAGTACGGCTTGCCAATTCCTCGCGTTGTCGCTGCGAGCGCCGAGGATGCCGACAAGCCCTTTGAGGGCGAAGCAGAGGCGGGCGAAGGCGTGCTCGTCAATTCGGACTTCCTCGACGGCATGAGTGTCGATGATGCCAAGCGCGAGATCATCCGCCGAATCGAGGCCGAGGGCCGCGGGCAGGGCAAGACGGTATGGCGCCTGCGCGACTGGGGTGTTTCCCGCCAGCGCTACTGGGGCACGCCGATCCCGTTCATACACTGCGGCACCTGCGGTGTGGTTCCGGTGCCCAAGGAGCAGCTGCCCGTCACCCTTCCCGAAGACGTCGATTTCCAGATCCCCGGCAACCCGCTGCTGCGCCACCCGACCTGGAAGCACGTCGATTGCCCCAAATGCGACGGCAAGGCGGAGCGCGAGACCGATACGCTCGATACCTTCACCAACAGCTCGTGGTATTTCCTGCGCTTCGCCAGCCAGCCGGCGGACAAGCCCTTCGACCGCGACGAGGTCGCCAAGTGGCTGCCGGTCGACCAGTACATCGGCGGCATCGAGCATGCGATCCTGCACCTGCTCTACGCCCGCTTCTGGACCCGTGCGCTGGCCCACATTGGCATGCTCGACGTGAAGGAGCCTTTCGCTTCGCTGTTCACGCAGGGGATGGTGACGCATGAGACTTATTCGCGCCGCGAAGGCGAGCGTGAGGTCTTCTACAGCCCCGACGAGGTCATCCGCACCGGCGACGGCGCGACGCTGAAAGAGGGTGGCGAGCCGGTCCAGATCGGTCGCGTCATCAAGATGTCGAAGTCGAAGAAGAACGTCGTCGATCCCGACACGATCATCGACCGCTTTGGCGCCGATGCCGTGCGCTGGTTCATGTTGTCGGACAGCCCGCCCGAACGCGACCTGCCGTGGTCCGAGGCGGGAATCGAAGGCTGCAGCCGCTTCGTCCATCGCCTGTGGCGCCTGTTCTCGGCTTACGAGGGCGGGGCCGAAGGCGAGGACAAGACGCTCGATCGCAAAACCCACCAGACGGTCGATGCGGTGGCGAGGGACATCGAATCGCTTGGCTTCAACAAGGCCGTGGCGCGGATTTACGAACTGACCGGCGCGGTCGAGAAGGCCGGCACCTCGGCCAGCCGCTCCACCGCCATCCGCACGCTGGTCCAGCTTGTCGCGCCGATGATGCCGCACCTCGCCGAAGAAGCATGGGCGGGAATGGGCATGGAAGGCATGGTCGCCGATGCCGACTGGCCGGCAGTCGATCCGGCGCTGCTGGTCGAGGATGAGGTCACCATCGCCGTCCAACACATGGGCAAGCTGCGCGATACTTTGACCGCGCCCAAGGGCGCTTCGAAGGAAGACCTCGAGGCAATGGCCCTCGCGTCGGAGAAGGTGCAACGCTCGATCGACGGTGCACAGGTGCGCAAGGTCATTGTCGTGCCCGACAGATTGGTGAATATCGTCACCTGATGCGTCGCGCCCTCATCCTTCTCGCCAGCCTCGCGCTTTCCGCCTGTGGCCTTGCGCCCATGTATGCCGGTGGCGGCAGCGGCGCGGTCGCGCAGGGTCTCGCCGCAGTTGAGGTTCCGGCGATCGAGGGACAGGCGGGATGGCTGGTGCGCAACGCGCTCAACGATCGGCTCGGCGCGGCGGGGGCCGCGACCCCCGAATACCGGCTCGAAGTGCGGCTCGACGACGAACTCGAAGGCCTCGGCGTGTTGCGTGACGATACCATCAGTCGCGAACGGCGGACGCTGCGCGCCCGTTACCAGCTGATCGAGCTTTCGACCGGCGAGATCCTGCTCGACGCGACCGCCGGGTCGGACGCGGGCATCGACGTGGTGTCGAGCGAATATGCAACCATCGCCGCTGAGCAGACTGCCCTCGAAAACCTCGCAGAACAGGTTGCCGAACGCATCGTGACGCGCGTGGCGCTGACCCTGCGCCGTGGCGCCAGCGCCGGGCAGTGAAGCTCACCAACCGCGACTTTGCGGCCAAGGGGCGCGGCGCAGCCGGCTCCTGCTCGATCTTCTTCTTCTGCGGCCAGGACGAAGCCGGGGCCAGCGCGGCCGCCAACGATCTTGCGACCTGGCTTCCCGAACCCGGCGAACGCGTGGAACTGAGCGGTGCGGAATTGCGCGGCGATCCTGCCCGCCTGGGTGACGAGGCGCGCTCGACCTCGCTTTTCGGTGACAAGCGCCACATCTGGGTGCGCGCCACCGGCGACGATGCGCACGATGCGCTCAAGGTGCTGACCGAGACGGGCGACATGGGCGCGGGCGAGGCTTGTCCGGTGATCGTCGTCGCCACGTCCGCTACCGACAAGTCGCGCACCGCCAAGCTGCTCGAGAAGCGCAAGGACGCGCTGGTGGCGCTGTTCTATCCTCCCGACTTGCGCAGCGTCGTTCCCGCCGTCCGCGCGATGGCCGATGCTGCGGGCGTGCGTCTGGGCGGCGATCTCGCGGAGCGGATCGCACGCGGGGCAAATCTCGATGTCCGCCTTGCTCAGAGCGAGGTGACCAAACTGGCGCTCTATCTCGACGCCAGCCCGCAAAGCCCGGTCAATGCCACGGCGGAGGATCTCGACGCGATCGGCGCCGCCAGCGACGAGGATGGCTTCATGCCTCTCGTCAATGCGGTGATGGGCGGGCAGACCAATCGCATTGCGCCGGAAATCGCGCGCATGAAGCAGCTCGGCCTCAACCCCGTTGGCGTGTTGCTGGCGTTCGAGCGGCGCGCGGCACAGCTTGCCCGCATCGCGGCGGAACTTGGCTCGCGGCCCTACACCGATCTCGACAAAGGGGCGAAGGCGCGGCTCGGTATTTTCTTCAAGGAAGATCGCGAGATCGGCAACCAGCTCGCCCGCTGGCGCCAGCGCAACAATCTCGACCGCCTGACCTTGCGGCTGGTCGAAATGCACCGCGAACTGCTGACCAACAGCCAGGCGGCCGAACTGCTGCTGGCCCAGGGCCTCACCGGCATTGCCCGCGTCGCCGGGGCGGGACGCTAACTCTCCAGGAAATCATCTATCGCGGCAATGGCGGCCATGCGGTCGCTTGCGCCGAAAGTCGATCGCAGGACGCCAGCCGCCTGGCGACCAGCCCAGCCGAGATAGTCGCCGAGGCTTTCATGCCGCTCCCGCCGTGCCAGCGCGCGCCGGATCTTCGCGCCTAGGGTCAGGGAGGAGCGGGCTGCCTTGGCCGAAGCGATATCGTCTTCGCGCGCCTCGAGCGGCTTGGCCAGGAGCAGCGGCAGGTGCTCGACGAGGTCGCCGGGAATCTCGACGGGCAAATCGGGCCAGGGCGCGTCGATACCCGCCCATCGCCGCGCGCCCGCAAGACACAGAGCGAGGTGCGCCAGCCAGCCTTCCGTCCCCGCGCGGGCCCATACGGTTTGCCAATCGAAGCGATGTCGGGAGACGAGATGGGCGAAATCGACCAGCATCAGTGGTCCGCCGTCAAAGCGATGGAAGCCGGCGTGCACGGCAAGGTGCATCAGCTGGTCGACGGGACCCGGATAGCGAAGCGCAGGGTGATCTGGATCACATGCCGCGTGCACGAAAAGGTCCGCGGGTTGGGGAGGGGTCCGGCCATCATCGTCCCACAGCCGCGCGTGCAGGTCCACAACCACGCCTCCGGGCGAGGTTGGCGGGGGCAGCGCCTTGAAGCGCGCCAGCCAACCTTTTGCCCCAAGCGGCCCCGGCCCATCGTCCGCATCGTGGCGCCAACCTTCCGCGAGCAACAAGGCATAGGCATCCAGTGCGCTCGTGCCGGGCAGGAAGAGGTCCAGGTCGCGCAGCGGACGCAGGGCCGGCTCAGGCCATGCATGCCACGCCAGCCACGAGCCCTTGAGGGCGAGGAAAGGCACGTCGTGCTGCGCGAAGAGGCCGGCGATACCCAGCAATTCGCGGCGCTGGAGCAATGCCTCAACGGCGCTGGCGCGATAGGCCTGAGCCCAGTTATCGCGGACTTGGACCGGTATCGCCTCATCCTGGCCATGCAGACGGTGCAGCAGGGGCTGAACCCGGTGCTCTGCCGCGCGCAAGTCGAGCGCGTCCCATTCCCCGAAAGCGGCGTCGGGCCGCTTCCCGCCCGCAAGTTCGACGAGGACGTATTCGAGCGGCGCGTCCGCCACCGCGCAATCAGTTCTGCGGAACGGAGAAGGTCCCGCTCACGCGGCCGCCGGAGGTCGACGTCTGGCCGGTGACCGAGGAGGAGCCGCTGGCCTTGCCGTCGACGCTGGAGACGCCGCTCGCGAGGTCGATGACCAACCGCCCGCCGTTGAGCGTGTCGCCGCCGCGATTGAGACGGACGTTGCCTGCCATGGTGATGATGCGACGGTTGAAGTCGTAGACTGCCGTGTCGCCCCGTGCGCGCTCGTCGCCGCGGCTGACGTCGACGCCGCCGGTTGCCATGATGCGCTGGATCTTGAGCGATCCGGCGTCGGAATAGTTCACGATCGTTCGCGCCGCGTTGAGGCTGAGTCCGGCTTGCGTGATCTGGACATTGCCCGACAGCACCACGCGGTTCTGGCGGTCCTGAAGCTCGATGCGGTCGGCGGCGTAGGACACGGGCGCATTGGAATTGTGCCCGGCTATGGCCTGCGCGCTTAGCTGCACGCCGCCAAGAGCGGCCAGCGTGGCGAGGAAACCGGCTGCGCCCCAGCGCGCCATGGTCGGGAAATGCTGCTTCATCAGGGCATCCTCAGCTTGCCCGGCGCCATGCGCAGGCGCGCATTGCCGGAAAGGGTAATCGTGCGGGCCGACATATCGGCAGTAAGGCGGTTGGCGCTGAAAGTTCCCGCAGGAATCGCGCCCTCGACCCCGCCGGCGCCGACCAGTGTCTTGGCCTCGAGATCGAGCGAAACGTCACGCGCCATCATGCGATAGCCGTCAGCCGCCTGCATCTGGACGGGGCCGATCACCGAGACGACCGATTCGTCGATATCGTACTGGCCGGCCCCCGCGGTCAGTCGTGCGGGGCCATCATTGAGCAGGATCCGCGCGACAAGGTCGTTCATGCGAACGATCCCTTCGGCACTTGAACGCTGCACGGCCTCTCCGGCAGTGAGCGAGAAGGGACGACCGTCCTTGTCCTCGCCGCGATAGAGCGCGTTGTCGACGCGCAGGCGCTCGCTGATCACCGCCACCTTGTTGCGGTCGAGCAGGAAGCTGATTTCCCCGCGCGGACTGAGCGGCGAGATGATCATCAGCGCGGCAAGGACGCCGACGCCCATCGGCAGCGCACGAGCAAGGAAAGCGACGAGCCGGTCATGCGAGCCGCCGGGTTCGGCCCAGTGCTGGCGCTCGTTGCGCAGCTCCGCGGCTTCCTGCGTCTCGATCCGGCGTTGCTTCCTGGCCATGGCGTTTGCCTGCTCCGGCGCTCCTTACGCGTGGCTGAAGATGTCGTGTTCGGCCCAGCCGGCGATGTCGAGGCGGGCACGGGTGGGGAGGAAATCGAAGCACGCCTGCGCGATGGCAGTCCGGCCTTCGCGTTCCAGCCTGCGGTCGAGTTCGTCCTTCAAGCGGTGGAGATAACGCACGTCCGAGGCGGCATATTCGCGCTGTGCTTCGGAAAGTTCGGGGCCGCCCCAGTCGGACGACTGCTGGGCCTTTGAGATAGTCCCGCTCAGCACTTCCTCGATCAGGTTCTTGAGGCCGTGGCGGTCGGTGTAGGTGCGCACCAGCTTGCTGGCGATCTTGGTGCAATAGCAGGGCGCTGCCATGACCCCGAGATAGTACTCGATCGCGGCGAGGTCGAAGCGGGCGAAGTGGAACAGCTTGAGCCGGTCGGGATCGCCGAGCACCGCCTTGAGGTTGGGCGCATCGTAAGTGCTGTTCGGACCGAAGCGGACGAGATGCTCGTCGCCGTTGCCGTCGCTGATCTGGACGACGCACAGCCTGTCGCGCTTGGTGACAAGACCCATGGTTTCGGTGTCGACCGCTACCGGCCCGTCCGCCAGCACGCCGGCCGGCAAGTCTTCTTCGTGGTAATGCACTGCCATGGGGTGGGCCTTAGGCGGATTGCGCTCTAGAGGGAAGGGACGATGGCGGAGATGGTTCCTGACAGCTGGAAGCCGGTGCTCGACCCGGTCCTGGCCACCGCAGAAGCGCGGCGGCTGGGCGGCTGGCTGCATGCCGAAGAAGAGGCAGGCAAGTCGATCTACCCTCCGCGCGGATGCCGCTTGCGCGCGCTCGAGCTGACTCCGCTGGAGGCAGTGCGCGTCGTGATCCTGGGACAGGACCCCTACCACGGACCGGGCCAGGCCATGGGGCTGTGCTTTTCGGTCCCGCAGGGTGAGCGTGTGCCACCCAGCCTCGTCAACATCTACAAGGAGCTGGAGGCCGATTGCGACATCTCGCGCCCGGACCACGGCGACCTCACGCGCTGGGCACGGCAGGGCGTGCTTCTGCTGAACAACACGCTGACGGTCGAGGCGGGCAATGCCGGCAGCCATGCGGGCCGAGGGTGGGATGCGATCACCGACGCCTGCGTTGCGGCGGTGGCCGAGCAAGCTGAGCCGTCGGTCTTTATCCTCTGGGGCAGCCATGCCCAGGCCAAGGCGAAGCGCATCGCCGCCTTGCGCAACGGCAGGCACTGCCTGATCGAAAGCCCGCACCCCAGCCCGCTGTCCGCACACCGCGGCTTCTTCGGCTCGCGCCCCTTCAGCAGGACCAACGAGTTCCTTGCCTCAAACGGGCGCGGAACGATCGACTGGACGCCCTGAATCCCGTCGCCTTTCCACCCAGCGACCTCTGTGGCAGTCTTCCGCGAGGAGATTCGCAGGGGAGGGACAAGGGCATGAAGAACTGGCTCAAGGCGGGGGCGTCGCTGGCCCTCTTGTCAATGGCAACTCCGGTGCTCGCCAAGGCGCACGAGGAAAATGGGCAGACCAACGCCGCCGAAGCGCAGAAGGCCGCGGCTCTGGCCGAAGCCCTGAGGGCTGCTGACCTGTGGGTCGAAAGCCAGCGCCAGTACCTCAAGATCCCGGCGGTCTCCGTGGCCGTGGCGCAGGGCGACAAGACGGTCTGGGCCAAGGGCTTCGGCACCACCGACCGTGCGGGCAGGCAAGCTGCCACTGCCGACACGATCTATTCGATCTGTTCGATCTCCAAGCTGTTCACCTCGGTCGCGCTGATGCAGCAGTGGGAGCAGGGCAAGGTCGCGCTCGATGCGCCGATCACCGATTACCTACCTTGGGCCAAGCTTGCTGCCGATCCGCGCGAAAGCGTTCCGATCACCCTGCGCGGCGCATTGACCCACTCGGCCGGCCTGCCGCGCGAATCCGACTTTCCCTACTGGACCGCTCCCGACTACCGCTTTCCCACGCAGGCAGAGATGCGCGCGAAAATCGGTAGCCAGTCGCCGCTCTACCCGGCCGAGACCACCTGGCAGTACTCCAACCTCGGGCTCACCCTGGTCGGCGAGACGGTGGAAGCCGTCAGCGGCACTCCCTACGCCGACTATGTCCGCGCCAACATCCTTGCGCCGCTCGGGCTCAAGGACACGCGCCCGAACCTGCCGAAGGACCTCTACGGCAAGCAGATGGCAGTGGGCTGGGGTGCGCTGAAGCCCGACGGTACGCGGCCCGAGGTCGGGCTGTTCGATACCGCTGGCATCACTCCGGCAGCCGGCTTTACCTCGAGCGTCAACGACCTCGCCCGCTTCGCCAGCTGGACCTTCCGTCTCGCCAAGAGCGGCAAGGCGGAGGTCCTGCGCCCCTCGACCCTGCGCGAAATGGAGCGGGTGCATTATGTCTCGCCCGACTGGAACACCAGCTGGGGCCTCGGCTTCTCGGTCCGCAACCAGAACGGGACCACGGTGGTCGGGCACGGCGGCAGCTGCCCGGGTTATCGCAGCGCGCTGCGCATGGCCCCGTCCGAAGAGATGGCCGTTGCCGTGGCCATGAACGCCATGGACAATCCCGACATCATTGCGGGCAACATCGCAGCGCTGATCCAGGCCCGCGGAGCTGCGGCGAACTACGACCCGGTCGAGGGTGTCACCCTCGAGGATTATGAAGGGGTTTACGATGCGCAGCCGTGGACGGCCGAATTCATGGCTATCCCCTGGGCGGGTGGCCTGATCCAGATCGACCGCGACAGCACCGAGCCGGCCGATCGCATTTACCGCATGAAGCCGCTGGCAAGGGACCGCTTCCAGGTCGTTTCTGACAAGGGCGAACTGCGCGAAACGGTGACGTTCGAGCGTGACGCCTCGGGCAAGGTCGTGGCGCTGCTCCAGCACTCCAACCGTTACCGCAGGGTGCGCGGGCTCTAGCTCAGAAGATCGAATATCCGCCGTCGATGACCACCGAATCTCCGGTGTGGAAGCGGCTGGCGTCGGAGGCGAAATAGACGGCGATGCCGCTGAAATCCTCGCCCTCGCCCCAGCGGCGCATGGGCACGCGGCCGATGGCCTTCTCGTTGAATGCGTCCCAGGATTGGAGGCGCTCGGTCATCGGGGTGGCAATCCAGCCGGGCAACACCGCATTGGCGCGGATGCCGTAGCGCGCCAGTTCGACTGCCGTACCCCGGACCATCGCCAGTACTCCCGCCTTGGTCGAGGCATAGGCCTGGTTGGCGGGGGCGCCATGGATGGCAGAAACGCTCGATGTGACCAGCAGCGATCCGCCCGGATCGCCCGCACCGGCACGCTCGACCATGTGTCGCGCAGCCTCGCGGAAGGTCCAGAATACGGCGTCGAGATTGACCGTGGTCACCTTGCGCCATTGCTCGGTGGTCTGGTCGACCAGCGGAGCGCCTCCCCCGACCCCGGCATTGGCGATGCAGGTATCGATCCGCCCGAGGCGCGAGAGGCACTCGGCCATGGCACCGACCACCTCGCTCTCGTCAGAGACGTCGACTTCGAGTGCTTCGATCCGCGTTCCGTAAGCCTTGAGCTTCTCGGCCGCTTCCGCGTTCTTGTCGGGTTTGCGACCCCAGATCGCGACGTCGGCCCCCGCGGCGGCCAATCCCTCCGCCATGCCGAGCCCGATGCCCGAATTGCCGCCAGTTACCACTGCCACCTTGCCGGTGAGGTCGAAGGGTTTGAATGCCATGTCGCGTGTCTCCTCTCTCGAATTCGCAATGAAGGGCACCCAAGGATGGATTGCAAGCAGCAACCGAATGGCTAGGCTGCGAATCCATGACCGACCTCATCCTGACCGAGATCGCCGACGGTATCGCCACCGTCACCCTCAACCGCCCCGAGGCGATGAACGCGCTGTCCAAGGCGCTGCGCCACCGGCTCTACGAGGTCATGACCGCGCTCGATGCCGACGACAGCGTCCGCGCGGTGGTGCTCACGGGGGCAGGCGAGCGGGCCTTTACTGCAGGTCTCGACCTCAAGGAATTGGGCTCGCAGGAAGGCGCATTGGGTGCCGCCAATGCCGAGGGTGCCGACGAGAATCCGGTCAAGGCTATCGAGGTCTGCCGCAAGCCGGTGATCGGCGCGATCAATGGCGTTGCCATTACCGGTGGGTTCGAGGTGGCGCTGGCCTGCGACGTGCTCATCGCCAGCACCAACGCGCGCTTCGCCGATACCCATGCGCGGGTAGGCATCGTGCCGGGCTGGGGCCTGTCACAAAAACTCAGCCGGATGATCGGCATCAGCCGCGCCAAGGAACTGAGCTTCACCGGCAACTTCCTTGACGCCGCCACGGCCGAGAAATGGGGCCTCGTCAATCGCGTGGTCGCGCCGGAGGAACTGCTGCCCACCGCACGCAAGCTCGCTGCCGACATGGCCGGGATCGATCCCGGTTTCCTCGCCACCTACAAGAAGCTCATCGACGAAGGTTATGCCGCGAGCTTCGGCGAAGGAATGAAGCTGGAACACGCGCGCTCTACCGCTGCTAACTCCGCAGTCAGCCCGGAAGAAGTCGAGGCGCGTCGTGCTGCCGTACAGGCGCGAGGGCGCACGCAAGGGTAGTGCGCGGATTGCAAGAACCGGTGTCGAAAGCACACTTCGGACTTCGTGAGGTTTCGCCTATGACCGGGCCATGGAACGGCAGCTCCCCGCCCGCCTGACCGGCCTCGCGCCGATCGTCCTTCCCCTTGCAGTTGTCGCGCTCGCCCGCGCCATGACCTTTACCGACTGGGCGGTCGCCAACACCTTCTGGGCCGCACTGCTATTTGCATGGCTGGTGACCGACAGCCTGATGCTGGGTACCATCGCCAAGGCAAAGGACAGGAGGCCGGGCCTTCATGCCAGCCTCGGGGCGCTGGCAATCGCGGCGGTGGTTGTTCTCGCCGGCGCTGCGGGACCGGTGCGTTCGACCATCCACGCCTTGCCGCCGCTGGTAGCCGCCGCGGCGCTGACCATCGCTTTGTTCCTTGGCTGGAGCGCCTTGCGCTTCCTGGCCGCGGTCCGACAGGGCCAGCCAATTGATGCTGCAGCGATGGAGGCATTGCCGGAGTCGATGGCGCCCGTGGTCCGCTTTGCCAGCGCTGAATCCCGAGTTATGCGACTGGCGCTATTCGGATGGCGGCGTGCGCAGGACATACCGGCCGGCGCGGTCGGGTTCTCCTATCACTGCTACCTCCTGCCGATGATCTGGACCTTGCTGGTTTTGCAGGGGATCGAACTGGCGGTGATGCATTTCCTGCTGCTGCAATGGAACCCGACCGTGGCGTGGATCTGGTTCGCGCTCGGCATGGCAGGCGGGTTGTGGATCATGGGGCTGGCACAGAGTTTCCGCATCTATCCGGTGCTGCTGACCGAAGAGGGGCTGCGTGTGCGCAGCGGGATCATGATCGATGTCCTGGTCCCCTATGCGGCGATTGGTGCCCAGGTCTCGGGCTTTGCTCGGGAGCAGGTGAAAGACGGCGGGACCTTCAACCAGGCGGTGCTCTCGTGGCCCAACGTGATGCTGGCGCTCGACCATCCGCTTCGCGTGAAGCCGCTGATCGGGCGTGCGCGCGAAGTCAGCGCCGTGGCGATGCGGATCGACGATAGCGCAGCCTTTAACGAGGCGCTCGCCGCCCGCTGCGATGGGGCAGGAAAGTAAGCGCGATCACCGCAGTCATCGCGGCAAACGCCACCCACCCGTTGGGCGAGGCCGAGGGCATCGAATAGAGTAGCAGCGTTCCGTTTCCGCCCGGGACCAGCGCGGCGCCGGCGCCCATCAGGAAGCCGCCGGGCGCATTTGCGGTCAATACCCGCATGGTCGGAGGGCTGAGGTGGAACTTGCGCGTCCACACGGCGGCATAAAGCGCACCCGCCAGCAGCGCGAACGCACCTGCTATCGCCTTGCCATCGGCGTGGTTTGCGGCATCTCCCAGCAGCCAGGCGCCCTCGCGATTGAGCAGCGAGCCGACCGTCCAGCTACCTGCAAGCGTGTACAGTACCCCGCCGACCATGCCGACGACCAGCATGGCCGGGATCGGACTGAGCTGCACTTCGCGGCGGTGGAGCGCGCGGATGAAGTTGCGCCAGTAACGGGGCCTCAGTGCGGGAGCTGCAAGCACCACGAACAGGGCGAGGACAATCCCGCCCGGCACAGTTGGCCGCATGAGCAACGACTCGGCGGGGCCGGAGAGCATGGTCGTCCGCAAGGCAAGGGTCGCGCCGCCAACCGCCGCAACGCAGGTGATAAGGAAATCGAGTTCGCCGCTCGCAAGGCGACCCAGCGTGCCGAACTGGCAGCCCCCGTTGATGCGTGCGCCCAGCCCGAACAGCGCCCCGCCGACAAGTGTCGCCAGGGTGATCGGGAAACCGGACGCGAGCATTCCCTGCGTCGGGAAAGCCCAGGACAGCGGCAGGACCACGCAGCCTGCGGCTCCAGCGGCAACGACAAAGGCCCGCAATCGCAGCGTGCGGCCGAGGATGACGGCCTGCCGCGTTCCTTCGACCATGCAGACACTGCCGCGGCGCAGGGCGAAGCCGACGATGAAGGCGAGCGGTATCGCCAGCAAGGACAGCGTCGATGTCCCGATTGCCTCTTCCATTATCCCCTGTCCGCCCCAGACGCGGTAGAGGTTACGCCCGACCGGGCGCGAGGGCTAGCGCGGCAGTTCGGTTGCGCCCATCAGCGCCAGGTCGACCGCGCGGGCGCACTGGCGGCCTTCGCGGATGGCCCAGACGACGAGGCTCTGCCCGCGGCGCATGTCGCCGCAGGAAAAGACGTTCGCCTCGCTGGTGAGGTACCACTCGGTATCGGCCGCGACGTTGCCGCGCGCATCGAGGTCTACCCCGGCGCGGTCGAGCAGGCCGCGGCGCTTCGGGCCGGTGAAGCCCATCGCCAGCAGGATGAGGTCGGCCTTGAGCGTGAACTCGCTCCCGGCGACCTCCTGCATCCGCCCGTCCTTCCACTCGACACGCACGCATTCGAGCCCGGCGACATCGCCGTTCTCTTCGGTCACGCGCTTGGCCAGCACGGCCCAGTCGCGCTCGACGCCTTCCTCGTGGCTGGACGAGGTGCGCAGCTTCAGCGGCCAGTCGGGCCAGGTCAGCGCCTTGTCTTCCTTTTCCGGCGGCTTGGGCATGATCTCGAGCTGGGTCACGCTGGCCGCACCCTGGCGGTTCGATGTGCCGACGCAGTCCGATCCGGTATCGCCGCCACCGATCACGATGACGTGCTTGCCCGTCGCGGTGAGCGAACCGCGCGGCGCGGCGCGCACCTCGTCGTCGCCCGCATTGCGCTTATTCTGCTGGGTGAGGAATTCCATCGCCAGCCGCACGCCGGGAAGTTCCGCGCCCGGCACGTCGAGCATCCGCGCTTCTTCCGCACCGCCCGCGAGGACAACCGCGTCGAAATTCTCCTGCAGTGCCTGGAAGCTGACCTCGACACCGACTTCGCTGCTGGTGCGGAACTGGACGCCCTCGGCCTCCATCTGCACGGCGCGGCGGTTGATGAGGTGCTTCTCCATCTTGAAGTCGGGAATGCCGTAGCGGAGCAGCCCGCCGATGCGGTCGGACTTCTCGAACACGGTCACCGCATGGCCGGCGCGGGCAAGCTGCTGCGCGCAGGCGAGTCCCGCCGGGCCGCTGCCGATCACCGCGACCGACTTTCCGGTGCGCTTTTCGGGAAGCTGCGGCTTGATCCAGCCTTCCTGCCAGCCCTTGTCGACGATGGCGCATTCGATCGACTTGATCGTCACCGGTGAGTCGATGATGTTCAGCGTGCACGCCGCCTCGCAAGGGGCGGGGCAGATGCGGCCGGTGAACTCGGGGAAGTTGTTGGTCGAGTGCAGGACCTCGAGCGCGTTCTTCCAGTCATCCTCGTAGACGAGGTGGTTCCAGTCCGGGATAATGTTGTTCACCGGGCAGCCGTTGTGACAGTAGGGAATCCCGCAGTTCATGCAGCGGCTGGCCTGCGTACGCAGTTCATTGCCGCTCAGCGGAACGACGAACTCCTTGTAGTTCTTCAGCCGTTCGGCGGGATCTTCGTAAGTGCGATCCTTGCGCTCGAACTCGAGGAAGCCGGTTTCCTTGCCCATTATTCAGCCGCCTCCATCACAGCCTGTTCGCGCTCTTCCTCGAGCAGCTTCAATGCCTTGGCGTAATCGCGCGGCATCACCTTGCGGAAGTTCTTGAGTTCGCTCGCCCAGTTGTCGAGCAGAGCCTTGGCCCGGGCCGATCCGGTGTGCAGCAGGTGCCGTTCGACCAGGACCTTCAGTCGTTCGGCGTCGTGGTAGAGCGGGTCGCCCATACCGGCATTCTCGACCGAGACGGCGCGCTGCTGCGGCTTGCCCCAGCTCTTCTCGGCGCCCGGCCCATCGCCCGGGGCAACATCGAGCACGTCGACCTGCGCCGGGTTGCATAGCTGGGCGAACTTGCCTTCGGGATCGTAGACATAGGCCACGCCCCCGCTCATGCCTGCGGCGAAGTTGCGTCCGGTCTTGCCGAGCACGCAGACCGTGCCGCCGGTCATGTATTCGCACCCATGATCGCCCGTACCCTCGACCACCGCGACGGCTCCGGAGTTGCGAACCGCGAAGCGCTCGCCCGCGACACCGGCGAAATAGGCTTCGCCCGCGATTGCGCCATAGAGCACGGTGTTCCCGACGATGATGTTCTCGCCCGGCTTGCGCGGAGCATTCTCCGGCGGGCGCACGGCGATGCGACCGCCCGACAGGCCCTTGCCGACATAGTCGTTGGCGTCGCCGGTCAGGCTCAGCGTCACGCCATGGGCGAGCCAGGCACCGAAGCTCTGTCCGGCAACGCCGGTCAGGTCGATGCGAATGGTGTCCTGCGGCAGCCCCGCATGGCCATAGGCCTCGGCAATCCGGCCCGACAGCATGGCGCCAACGGTTCGGTTGACGTTGCGGATGGGGCGGGTGAGCTGGACGGCCTGTCCGCTTTCGATGGCCGGCTTGCAGGCTTCGATCAGTTCGACGTCCATCGCCCCGCCGAGTCCGTGGTCCTGGCCTTCGGTCTGGTGGAGCGGCTTGCCTTCCTCGAGCGGAACCGCGTGGAGGATGCGCTTCAGGTCGACGCCATGCGCTTTCCAGTGGCGCTCCACCCGGCGCATGTCGATGCGGTCGACGCGACCGACCATCTCCTCGACCGTGCGGAAGCCCATCTGCGCCATGATCTGGCGCAGTTCCTCGGCGACGAAGAAGAAGTAGTTGATCACGTGCTCGGGCGTGCCGGTAAAGCGCTTGCGCAGCACCGGGTCCTGCGTGGCGACGCCGACAGGGCAGGTGTTGAGGTGGCACTTGCGCATCATGATGCAGCCTGCCGCGATCAGCGGGGCGGTGGCAAAGCCGAACTCGTCCGCGCCGAGCAGTGCGCCGATGGCGACGTCGCGGCCCGTGCGCAAGCCACCATCGACCTGCACCGCGATGCGGCTGCGCAGATCGTTGAGGAGCAGCGTCTGCTGGGTTTCGGCAAGGCCGATTTCCCATGGGCTTCCGGCATGGGTGAGCGAGGTCAGCGGCGATGCGCCGGTCCCGCCTTCATAACCCGAGATGGTGACGTGGTCGGCCTTACACTTGGACACGCCCGCAGCGACCGTGCCAACGCCGACTTCGCTGACCAGCTTGACCGAGATGCGCGCCTTGGGCTGCACGTTCTTGAGGTCGTGGATCAGCTGGGCGAGGTCCTCGATCGAGTAGATGTCATGGTGCGGCGGGGGCGAGATCAGGCCCACGCCCGGGGTCGAGTGGCGTGTCTTGCCGATGACCTTGTCGACCTTGTGGCCGGGCAGCTGGCCGCCTTCGCCGGGCTTCGCGCCCTGCGCCATCTTGATCTGGATGTCGTCCGAATTGACGAGGTATTCGGCTGTGACGCCGAAGCGCCCCGAGGCAACCTGCTTGATCCGGCTGCGCATCGAATCGCCATTGTCCATCGGCAGGAAGCGGTCCGGCTCCTCGCCGCCCTCGCCCGTGTTCGAGCGCCCGCCGATGCGGTTCATGGCGATGGCCAGCGTTGTGTGCGCCTCGCGGCTGATCGAGCCGAAGCTCATCGCGCCAGTGCTGAAGCGCTTGACAATCTCGACCGCCGGTTCGACCTCGTCAAGGCTCAGCGGCTGGTCGGCGGGCTTCAATTCCATGAGGCCGCGGATGGTCAGCAGGCGTTCGGACTGCTCGTTGATGGCTTCCGCGAACTCGGCATAGTTCTTGGGGTTGTTGCCACGCACCGCGTGCTGCAGCTGGGCGACCGAATGCGGGGTCCAGGCATGCGCCTCGCCGCGGATGCGGTACTGGTAGATGCCGCCGACATCGAGCATCCCGGCATAGAGCGGGTTGTCGCCATAGGCCTGCGCGTGGCGCAGTACTGCTTCCTCGGCGACTTCCTTGAGGCCGATGCCCTCGATCGTCGTCGCGGTGCCGGTGAAATAGGTGTCGATGAACTCGCTCGACAGGCCGACGGCGTCGAAGATCTGCGCACCGCAATACGACTGGTAGGTCGAGATGCCCATCTTGGACATGACCTTGAGGAT
This sequence comes from Qipengyuania soli, assembly GCF_015529805.1. Taxonomy (NCBI): domain Bacteria; kingdom Pseudomonadati; phylum Pseudomonadota; class Alphaproteobacteria; order Sphingomonadales; family Erythrobacteraceae; genus Qipengyuania; species Qipengyuania soli. The sequence continues at coordinate 2,716,504 of NZ_CP064654.1, forward strand.
GCCCTTGCCGACAGCCTTGACGTAATTCGCCTGCACCTTGGCGGCGTCCATTTCGGGAAAGCGTTCGGCTCGCAGAGCTTCGAGCGTCTCGAAGGCGAGGTAGGGGTTGATGCCTTCCGCGCCATAGCCTGCCAGCGCGCAGAAATGATGCACTTCGCGTGCTTCGCCGGTCTCGATGACGAGGCCGGTCTGCATGCGCAGGCCCTGGCGGACGAGCTGGTGGTGGACCGCGCTCGTTGCCAGCAGCGCCGGCATCGGAATGCGGTCGGGGCCCTGCCCGCGGTCGGATAGGATAAGGATGTTGGCATCGCCGAGCACTGCCTCGGTCGCCGCCCAGCACATTTCCTTCAGCGCCATGGCGAGCCCGTCGGCACCGGTGCTGGCATCCCAGGTTATGTCGATGGTGGCGGTGCGGAATGCGCCGTCGAGCGCGACCTCGACCGAGCGGATCTTGGCAAGGTCGGTGTTGGTCAGGATCGGCTGGCTGATCTCGAGACGCTTGTGCGTACCGCCGTCGCGACCGAGCAGGTTCGGACGCGGTCCGATCATCGACAGCAGGCTCATCACCAGTTCTTCGCGGATCGGGTCGATCGGCGGATTGGTGACCTGCGCGAAGTTCTGCTTGAAATAGTCGTAGAGCAGGCGGCTTCGGTCGCTCAGCACCGCGATGGGCGTGTCCGTACCCATCGAACCGATCGGGTCTTCGCCCCCGGTCGCCATCGGCTCGAGGAATTTCGCGACGTCTTCCTGCGTGTAACCGAAGGCCTGCTGGCGATCGAGGAGCGACTGCTCCGACTGCGGGATTTCCGACAGATCGGGCTCGATGTGGTCGAGATCCTCGAGCTTGTACTGGGCCTTCTCCAGCCACGCTTCGTAAGGCTGTGCGGCTGCGAGGTCGGCCTTCAGTTCCTCGTCCTCGACGATGCGGCCCTGTTCGAGGTCGATCAGCAGCATGCGGCCCGGTTGCAGGCGCCACTTGCGGGTGATGTCCTCGTCCCTGAACGGCAGCACGCCGCTTTCGGACGCGAGGACGACGAGGTCGTCCTTGGTCGTGCACCAGCGCGCCGGACGCAGGCCGTTGCGATCGAGGCAGGCACCAATCTGGCGGCCGTCGGTGAAGCAGACGGCAGCAGGGCCGTCCCACGGTTCCATCAGCGCGGCGTGGTATTCGTAGAAGGCGCGGCGGGCCGGGTCGATGAGCGGATCTTTCGCCCAGGCTTCGGGCATCAGCATCATCATCGAATGGGCGAGGCTGTATCCGCCGGTCAGCAGCAGCTCGAGCGCATTGTCGAGGCATGCAGTGTCCGACTGGCCGTGCGGGATCAGCGGCCACATCTTGTCGAGGTCGGCGCCGAGCAGTTCGCTTTCCATCGTACGGCGGCGGGCTTCCATCCAGTTCACATTGCCGCGAACCGTGTTGATCTCGCCGTTGTGGGCCATGAAGCGATAGGGGTGGGCAAGGCGCCAGCTGGGGAAGGTGTTGGTGCTGAAGCGCTGGTGGACGAGGCCGAGCGCGGAGACGCAATCGGGGTCGCGCAGGTCGTCGTAGAAGCTGCCCACTTGGGTTGCCAGTAGCAGGCCCTTGTAGACCACCGTGCGGCTCGAGAAGCTCGGGATATAGGCGGTCGCAAGACCTTCGATGCCGTGCTTGGCCTCGAGCGCTTTGAGCGGGTTGAGGGTCTGCTTGCGGATGACGACGAGCTTGCGCTCGAACGCATCCTGGTCGGCACAGTTTTCACCGCGGGCAATCACGCACTGGCGGATCACCGGCATGGAATCGACCACCGCCTTGCCAAGCCCGTCGAGTGTCGTCGGGACATCGCGCCAACCGACCACGCGCTGGCCTTCCTTGGCCGCGAAGCGTTCGAGCTGGCCCTGCACGAAATCGCGCGCTTCCGCTTGTTGCGGGAGGAAGCACATGGCCACCGCGTAGTGACCCGGCTGGGGCAGGTCGTGTCCGCCCGCCTCGGCCCACTTGCGGATCAGGGGATCGGGGATCTGGATCAGTATGCCTGCGCCATCGCCCAGCAGCGGGTCCGCGCCGACCGCGCCGCGATGGTCGAGATTGGCCAGAATCTCGAGCGCCTGGGTGACGATGCCGTGGCTCTTCGCGCCCTTGATATGCGCGACCATGCCGACGCCGCAGGCGTCATGCTCGTTGCGGGGGTCGTAGAGACCCTCATTCCCCAGGGGCGGCGTGCGTCCCATAAGCGAAGCGTCCTCCTCCATGCCCGCCGACTCGTCCCGCTTCGGGAGGTGTCAGGGGCAAGTCACTTGGTACCACAGGCACCGGTAAAATTGCGCGAGCCACCGTCATGGCTGCACGATTGTGATTTTGCAACTGCGAAGGCTGAAGCAAAATTTCAGTCGGCCAAAGATTTTTGCCGACTTCCGGGGAGGGGTTATCGCTGAATTCGTATCCGCCGCGCCATGGCGCTTTGGTCGGATTACCGGGGCTTGCCGACCTGCGACAGGCGGTCGAGCGCGCTGCGCAGGGCAGCCTGCGCATCCTCGTTGGCTTCCGGCGCGCTTGCCGGGGCGGTTCGGTCCGCCTCTCGGCGCAGGAAGGCGATCACCGGATCGAGTTCGCCATCATCGACTGGCGCGGGCTGCGTTGACGCAGCCCGGCTCGCATCGAGAGCGCGCTTGAGCCGTTGGGTAAGCACCGCAAGAGGCAGGTCGCCCAGCGCTTCCGTTTCTTCGGCCACCTCAGGCATGACAGGTGCCGGCTCTCGAGCTTCCGCGAGCGCGACTTCTTCGGCGGCGATTACCACCGGCTCGACCTCTGCCCCGGCTTCGTCATCGACTTCGTCGAATTCGGCGAAGTCCTCGTCGAAGAGTTCCTCGACGGGCGCCGGATCGCGATCTTGCGGCTCGTCCCCGAAGTACTCGCGCGGGCTGAAGGGGCGGCGCGGTTCTTCCATCTCGGAAGGAGTTTCGACGACTTCGACGGCATCGCCATCCTGCCAGGCGACCTCATCATATTCGTCCTCGTCGTCGAACTCGCTCGCGCTGTTGAGCGCGGCGACGCGCATCGCGAGCACGATACCAAGGGCGAGGCCGAAGAGCGCTGCAGCGCCAGCAAGGATGGCCTTGCCGACTACACCTACAGGGATCAGCGCATCGATGCCGAGTGCCTGGCGGATCGAGGTGTGAATACCCTCAGGCATCACAAAGAGACCCGCGCCGAGCAGGGCGGCAAACCACAGGCCCACGGCCCAGCGGAATGCCGGGTGGCTGCTGATCGGTCGTTTGCTCGCGGTGCCGTTCATGGGCGGGTGCTATCCTTCGGTTTCTGCCGTCCGGAACGGGGCAGGTAGGCCTTCCACTCGCTCGCGTCCTAGCAGTTCTTGGTAAACACCGAGATAACGTTCCACGTTCCGCCCCCAGTCGTGGCTGGCGGCGACATGCGCACGGCCGCGATCGCGCATGGCTGGCCATTCGGCACGCGCGTCGATGAAATCGGCGAGGGCTGCGGCGATGGCGGCCGGGTCGTCGGGAGGGAAGAGTTTCCCTGTCACGCCGTCCTCAATCAATTCGCGATGCCCCCCGACATCGCTCGCCGCGACGATCTTGCGCTCGGCCATGGCTTCAAGCGGTTTGAGGGGCGTGACCAGGTCGGTCAGGCGCGACTTCTTGCGCGGGTAGGCGAGGACATCGACGAGCGAATAATAGCGCTCGACCTCGGAATGGGGGACGCGGCCGGTGAAGACGACCGCGTCTGCGAGAGGGACGGCCTGTCGCCGCAGCGAATCGTCCATCGGACCGCCCCCGACGAGCAGCAGCTGGGCACCTGGATGCCGCTCGCGCAGCAGGGGCATGGCGGCGATGAGGTCGTCGAGCCCCTCGTAGTCGTAGAAACTGCCGATGAAGCCAATGACGGGCCCCTTCCCGATACCGATTTTCCCGGCCAGTGCATCGTCGCGCGGCGGCGGATCGCCGAACAGGGTGAGGTCGACGCCGTTCGGAGAAAGCCCGATCTTGGCGCCATCGTGGCCGCGGGCGACAAGGTCGTCGCGCAGGCCGCGGCAGATCGTGAAGACCGCGTCCGCGCCTGCAACAACCCGGTTCTCGAGCGCGCGGGTCAGGCGATACTTCAGCGATCCCTCGGTCCCGGTGCCGTTGCCGACAGCCGCATCTTCCCAGAACGCCCGGATCTCATAGACGAAAGGGATGTCGAGCCGCCGCGCGGCGCGCAGCCCGGCCATGCCGCACAGGGCGGGCGAATGGGCATGGATAACGTCGGGGCGCCACTCTCTGGCTAGCTGCTCGATCCCGTGCCGCAGCTGTTCGATCTCGCGCCATTCTCGCAGGACGGGCGGCCCTCCCGGAGCGTCGCCAACCCGGTGAAAGGTCAGGTCCTCGACGGTCTCGGTGGCCGGCCCTTCGGCGACGTGGCGCGCGCCGGTGATGCCGCGCACCTCGACGCCCTTTGCCTGCAGGCTCTTGAGGATTGCGCGCGTGCGAAAGGTATAGCCCGAATGGAGCGGCAGCGAATGGTCGAGGATGTGGAGGACGCGTGTCATTTCCTGCGCCATGTGACACAACAGGCTTAACACCGCGTCAACCGTAAGCTGCTAGGCGGGGCGCAAGGAAGACCGCACGCTTGATCGACTATTTCGCCCTTGGCCTGACTCATGCCTTGATCATGATCGCACTCGCCCGCACGCTGGTGCGGCCCGATCTCGATCGCGAGGACGCGATGGCCGACGAGCCGCAGGTCGCAGACGAGCCGGCCGAACGGTCCAACCGCCGTGGCGCACGACGGCGCCGGGATGATGCCGGTGCTTGACCTCGCCCTCTTCCTGACCGTGATGCTGCTTTTCGCGATGGGACTGCGGCGGCCCTTCATCTGGGTGCTGACCTATCTCTATATCGATATCCTGGCACCGCAGAAGATCAGCTGGGCCCTGCTCGCATCGGTCCCGATTTCGCTGATCGCCTTCATTCTGGCCTTTGCCGGATGGATCATCGGGGACACCAAGGCGAACACGCAATTCACCTTGCGACAGGGACTGCTGCTCGCGCTGCTGTGCTGGTGTTTCATGACCCTGCAATGGGCCGACTACCCCGAGTTCGCGCAGGAAAAGTGGAACTGGGTATGGAAGGCGCTGGTCTTCGCGATCTTCCTTCCCGTGACCCTGACGACCCGCCTGCGGTTCGAGATGACCTCGCTCATCATGGTCCTGACTGCCGGCGCGATCATTATTTCGGCCAGCATGAAGACCGTGCTGGGCGGTGGCGGTTACGGCAATCTATCGCTGTTCGTGAACGACAATTCGAACGTCTACGAAAGCTCTACCCTCGCCACGATCGCCATCGCGATCATCCCCCTCATCCTCTGGCTGGTGAAGAACTCGACCGTCTTCCCGACCGACTGGCGGGTGAAGGCATTTGCCGGGCTGCTGATCTTCGCCTGCCTGATGATCCCGGTCGGGACCGAGGCGCGTACGGGGCTCATCTGCATCGGCGTCCTCGGCCTGCTGATGCTGCGCGACGTGAAAAAGCGCATGCTTTATGTCACCGGTGCGGCAGCCCTCGGCCTTGCCGCGCTGCCGTTCCTCCCGGCGAGCTTTTACGAGCGCATGTCTACGTTGAACTCGGTGGAAGAGGACCAGTCGGCCTCAACCCGCATGCAGGTCTGGGCGTGGACCATCGACTATGCCGCAGAGCATCCTCTCGGGGGCGGTTTCGATGCCTTTCGCGGCAACAGCTTCACCTACCAGATGCCGGTGGTCGAACGGAACGGTTCGACCGTCTCGGTCAGGTACGAGCAAGTGACCGACGGCGGCCGTGCCTACCATTCATCGATCTTCGAGATGCTGGGCGAGCAGGGCTGGCCCGGCCTGCTCGCCTGGCTGGCACTGCATGCGATCGGGATCTGGCAGATGGAGGTCATCCGCAGGCGGTGGCGTGATCGACGGGCGCCTACCGAGCAGTGGCAATCACCCTTGGCAAGTGCGCTTCAGTTTGCGCAAATCATCTACCTTGTCGGCGCGACCTTCCAGGGCATTGCCTTCCAGCCCTTCGTGCTGATGCTGGTCGGAATGCAGATCGGCCTGTGGACCTATTGCAAGAAACGCGAATCAGCCAAGCAGGAGTCGGTTCGCAAGGCAGCGCGCGATGCACGGCGCGCTGCCGCATCGGCCAAGCCCGCTATGCCGTAACGGCAGGATTCGCGCGGGTTGCGCGGCCCCTCTCCATGCGCCAAGAGTCCCCCCGCAACGCGCGGCCGGAGTCGCGCGAAACCGTCAAATTCGGCTTGTTAGAGGAGAGGCTCATGACCCCGCAGGAACTCGCAACCAAGGTCGGCGAAAACATCGGCACCAGCGAATGGGTGGCCATGGACCAAGACCGCATCAACATGTTCGCCGATGCGACCGGTGACCACCAGTTCATCCACATCAACGAGGAAGCGGCCAAGATGACGCCGTTCGGCGGCACCATTGCCCATGGCTTCCTGACCCTTTCGATGATCCCCTACCTCAGCGCCAATTCGAGCCTGCCCAAGGTCGACGGCGTGAAAATGGGCGTCAACTACGGCGGCAACAAGACGCGCTTCATTGCCCCGGTCCGCTCGGGCAAGCGTATTCGCGGCCATTGGAAGCTGCTCGAACTGGTCGAGAAGCGTCCCGGCCAGTGGCAGCAGACGCACGAAATCACCATCGAGATTGAAGGCGAGGACAAGCCCGCCCTGATCACCGAATGGATCATGCAGTTCTTCGTCTGATTTCCCCCTCCTCCCCGGCGAGGATCGGACAATCTTAGCAATCCAAGGAATTACCCATGCGTGACGCAGTCATCGTCTCCACCGCCCGAACCCCGCTTACCAAGGCGGCGCGCGGCGCCTTCAACAACACAACCGGCGCGACGCTGGGTTCGTGGTCGATCAAGGCCGCGGTCGAAAGAGCCGGCCTCGAAGGCGGCGAGATCGACGACGTGGTGATGGGCTGCGCCGCGCAGCAGGGTTCGACCGGCGGCAACGTCGCGCGCCTCGCCGCACTGCGTGCTGGCCTTCCGGTGACGGTCCCGGCCATGACCATCGATCGCCAGTGCTCCTCGGGCCTGATGACCGTGGCGACGGCAGCCAAGCAGGTCATCGTCGACAACATGGACATCTGCGTTGCCGGTGGCCTCGAAAGCATTTCCAAGGTCGTGGGCAGCGGCAAAATGTTCGTCGAGCCCGACCGCCAGCTGCTCGAGATGCACCCGCACATCTACATGCCGATGATCGGCACGGCCGAAGTCGTCGCCAAGCGCTACAACATCAGCCGCGAGTACCAGGACGAATATTCGCTCCAGTCGCAGCAGCGCACTGCCGCAGCGCAGGCCGCCGGCAAGTTCGATGACGAAATCGTCGCCTGCACCGCAACCATGGCGGTGATGGACAAGGAAACGAAGGAAGTCTCTTTCCACGAAGTCACTGCCGATCGCGACGACTGCAACCGCCCCGATACCACGCTCGAAGGCCTCGCCAGCCTCAAGCCGGTGATGGGCGAAGGCCACACGATCACGGCAGGCAACGCCAGCCAGCTGTCGGACGGTTCGTCCTCCTGCGTGGTGATGGAAGCCAAGGTCGCCGAAAAGCGCGGCCTCGAACCGCTGGGCCGCTATGTCGGCATGGCGGTTGCCGGCACGGAGCCCGACGAGATGGGCATCGGCCCGGTCTTCGCAATTCCGAAGCTGCTCGAACGCTTCAACCTCAAGATGGACGACATCGGCCTGTGGGAGCTTAACGAGGCTTTCGCGGTGCAGGTGCTCTACTGCCGCGACAAGCTCGGCATTCCTGACGAACTGCTCAACGTCAACGGCGGCTCGATCTCGATCGGCCACCCCTTCGGCATGACCGGCGCGCGCTGCACCGGCCACGCGCTGATCGAAGGCAAGCGCCGCGGCGTGAAGTACGCCGTCGTCACCATGTGCATCGGTGGCGGCCAGGGCGCAGCGGGCCTCTTCGAGGTCTTCTGATGCGCCTTTCTGCCCCTCGCATCGAGCCGCTCGACATGGAGCGGCTCGACGAGGAGCAGCGCGAAGTTCTCGCCCCCTTCGCCGATCCTTCCAACAAGGTCGGCGGGGGGCGGGTCCTCAATATCTTCCGCACGCTGGCCCGCGCGCCCAAGGCGCTGACGGGTTTCCTGGCGTGGGGCAATTACATCCTGTCCCGCCGCAACAGCCTGCCACCACGCGAGCGGGAAATCGTCATCCTGCGGACCGGCTGGTTGTGCCGCTCGGGCTACGAGTTCGCCCAGCACCGGCGCATCGGCATCGACTGCAGCCTGACGCCGGAGGAAATCGAGCGTATCAAGGCGGGGCCGGATGCGCCTGGCTGGACACCCATTGAGTCGGCCATGCTGCGCGCTGCGGATGAACTCGTCGCCGATCACTTCGTCTCTGACCAGACCTGGAAGGCACTCGAAGAACTGGGCGACAAGGGCCGCATGGACCTCGTCTTCACGGTGGGCCAGTACACGCAGGTGTCGATGCTGCTCAACAGCTTCGGCGTGCAGCTGGAAGACGGCGACGCTGCGGATCCCGACCTTACACCCTGATCTTGCTATAGTCTGTCGGCGGGCGCATGCTCAGGCAGCGTCAATGGCGAAGGGTTCGCGATGGGCATCATGGAAATAATCGGCGTCGCAGCCAGCGTCAGCATCCTTTCCGGCTGGCGACTTTACCTGTGCATCTTTGCGACGGGCCTCGCCATGCGGTTAGGGGCACTGCCTTTGCCCGACCACCTCGCCTCGCTAGACGTGCTCGCCAACCCCTGGGTCATGGGGATCGCCGCACTGGGTGCCACGGCGGAGTTCCTTGCCGACAAGGTCATGTGGCTCGATTCCATCTGGGACACGGTCCACACGCTGATCCGGCCGGTCGGCGGGGCGCTCTTGGCCCTCGCAATCGTCGATCCGTCGGACCCTGCGACGCAGGTCATCGCCTTCATCCTGGGTGGCGGGGCGAGCTTCATGGCCCATGCCGGCAAGGCCGGCGCACGCGGCGTTGTCAACGTCAGTCCCGAGCCGGTGAGCAACGTGGCCGTATCGACCGCCGAGGACATTGCGACAATGGGCTTGCTGTACCTGGCCTACCAGTACCCGGTCGCAGCAGGAGTGATCGCCGTCATCCTGCTGGTGCTGGTCATCTGGCTGCTGGTGCTGGCGCGCCGCGTCCTCGGACGGCTGGTCGCTAGCGTTCGCGCGCCACAGGAGCCGCTGCCGCCGGCCTAGCCGTGCTTGGCGATGAAGTCCTCGACCACAGGCGCAATCTTCTCGCGCCAGCGGCTGCCGTTGAAGATCCCGTAATGTCCGGCGCCTTCCGCCATGTAATACCGCTTCTTCGATGAAGCGAGCCTGGGCGTCAGGTCGAGCGCGGCCTTGGTCTGACCGAGACCCGAAATGTCGTCGCGCTCTCCCTCGATGGCGAGGAGCGCCGTTTTCGTGATGTCGCCGAGATCGACGCGCTTGCCGCGATGGAAGAAGGTTCCGTTGGGCAGGGCATGGGTCTGGAACACCTCTTCCACCGTCTGCAGGTAGAATTCGGCGGTCATGTCACATACGCTGCGGTATTCGTCGTAGAAATCCTTGGTCGCCTGCGCGCTCTCGTCGTCGCCGATGGTGAGGTGTTTGAACATCTCGTAGTGGCTCATCATGTGATTGCCGAGGTTCATGCTCATGAAGCCGGCAAGCTGCATGAAGCCCGGATACACCTGTCGACCGGCGCCGCGATACTGCATCGGGACGGTAGCGATGACGTTGTGGCGGAACCACTCGATCGGGCGTTCCATGGCAAGGTCGTTGACCGATGTCGGTGAACAGCGCGTGTCGATCGGCCCGCCCATCATGGTAAGCGTCATGGGTGCGCAGGGATGATCGTCACGGTTCATGATAGCCGTGGCAGCGAAAACCGGCACTGAAGGCTGGCACACTGCCATGGCATGTGCGCCGGGCCCGATATGCTCGAGGAAGCCGATGACGTAGTCCATGTAGTCGTCGAGATCGAAGGTGCCGTGATGCATCGACACGGTCTTGGCGTCGGCCCAGTCGGTCACGAAGACGCGATAATTCTGCAGCATCCGCTCGACCGTGCCGCGCAGGAGAGTGGCGTAGTGACCGCTCATCGGCGCAACGATCAGCAGGCGCGGAGCATTTTCGGGAAGACCGGTACGATGGAAGCACTTGAGGTCGCCGAACGGGCGGTTGACCACGGTTGCCTCGATCACCGGGTCGAGCGTTCCGTCGACGTCGACGGCATCGATGTTCCATGCAGGTTTGCCATAAGGAGCCGTGGCGTGTGCGAAGACTTCCAGTGCGCTGGCTGCCATCGGGCCTATGCCCATGTATCCCATCGGGCCGACATAGTTCATCGGATTGGCAGGATTGGACAGCATCTCGGCCCCGATAGAGGCCCATGCGCTGGCCGAGTTAAGCCAGCTGCGCTGCAATTCGTAGGCATGGTATAGCAATGCGTGTCCCCTGCTGGCCGGCCTGTTCTTTTCTGTGACCGGTCCTGAAAAGAGGGTATCCTGCCGCCGATCACTGCGTTGTGCAATGCACAATCAGTGCAATTGTGCCCAAGTCGAGGCACGCCTGTGGATTTTCACTCTTGGCGCACCTAGTTGGGGCCGATGGACGTGGAAACGGAAGAACAGGCGCCAAGGCGGCGCATTTTCGGGCGCAGCAAGGCCGATGGCGAACCCAGGGAGCGCTCGCTCAAGCCGCTGCGCATGGTTTGGCAGTCTGGCGCCCGCTATCCCGGCCACGTCGCACTGGCGCTGATCGCCCTGCTGATAACCGCGTCGGCCACGCTCGCCATCCCGGCGGGCTTCAAGATGGTGATCGACAAGGGCTTTGCCCAAGGTGCCGATCCGGGTGAAATGGCTCGCTGGTTCCGGTACCTGCTGATGATCGTCTGCGTACTCGCAATGGGTACGGCCATGCGGTTCTACTTCGTAAGCTGGCTCGGTGAGCGCGTCGTCGCCGACATCCGCCTGAAAGTGCAGGAGAACCTCCTGCGCCTCGCTCCGGGTTTCTACGAAGAGAACAGCCCCAAGGAAATTTCCAGCCGCATGACCAGCGACACCGCGCTGATCGAAACGGTGGTTGGGACGACCGTTTCGGTCGCCCTTCGCAATGTCCTTATGGCTATCGGCGGAACAGCCTATCTCTTCTGGCTCGTCCCCAGCCTTACCCTGGGCCTCGTGCTCATAATTCCGGCAATCGTGGTCCCGATCACCGTCTTCGGTCGCCGCTTGCGCAATGTCAGCCGCACCAGCCAGGACCGGGTCGCCGACATCGGTGCCATGGTCACCGAAGTCCTGTCGGCGATGAAAATCGTCCAGGGCTTCAACCAGGAGGAGCGCGAGCACGGCCGCTTCACGCAGGCGGTAGAACGGACATTCTCGACCGCAAAGCGGCGCATCATCATCCGCGCGGCCATGACTGCGGTCATCATCCTGTGCGTCTTCGGGGGCATCACCCTGCTCGTCTGGCGAGGGGCCGAGGCTGTCGGAGAGGGCACGATTTCCGGTGGTACCATCGCCGCATTCGTCCTGACCGCAGGCCTTGTCGCAGGCGCCTTCGGTGCATTGACCGAGGTCTATGGCGACCTTCTGCGCGGCGCCGGTGCGGCCAGTCGGCTTGCCGAACTGCTCGACGAAAAGCCTGGCATCACCGCTCCGGAACGTCCGCAGGCCCTGCCGCAGCCGCCGCGCGGCGGCTTGTCGTTCCGCAATGTCACTTTCCGCTATCCGACGCGGCTCGATGCTCCCGCGATCCTCGACTTCAACCTCGAGGTGGAGCCGGGCGAAACGGTCGCGATCGTCGGCCCATCGGGCGCGGGCAAGTCGACGATCTTCCAGCTTGCAGAGCGCTTCTACGATCCGCAGGCGGGCTCGATCAGGCTCGACGGCGTGCCGCTGACCAGTGCAGACCCGGCCGAAATCCGCCGCAGGATGGCCTATGTCCCGCAGGAAGGCGTGCTCTTCAGCGCCAATGCCCGTGACAATCTTCGTTACGGTCGCTGGGATGCGAGCGATGAGGATATCTGGGCCGCAGCGCGCGCGGCTAACGCGGAGGACTTCCTGAAGCGTCTGCCTGACGGGCTCGACACCTATCTTGGCGAAAGCGGCACACAGCTTTCGGGCGGCCAGCGCCAGCGCATCGCCATCGCCCGCGCGCTGTTGCGCGATTCTCCCATCCTGCTTCTCGACGAGGCGACGAGCGCACTCGACGCCGAGAGCGAGCGGCTGGTGCAGGAAGCTCTCGAGCACCTCATGGAAGACCGCACCACGCTGGTCATTGCGCACCGCCTGTCGACCGTGCGCGCCGCCGACCGGATCGTGGTGATGGAGGAGGGACGCATCGTCGAGCAGGGCACGCACGATCAGCTCGCGGCCAATGGCGGGCTCTATGCAAGGCTCGCTTCGCTGCAGTTCGTGCTCGAGAACGGCTGATTCTTCTACAAAACGTGCGCGGCGGACGACGAACGTCTTCGCGCACGCGCGCGCGACTGCTATCGGGCGTGCCACTATCCGCCGCCCGGTCCCGGGCTGGCGCCTTTCCGGGAGACTGCAACCAATGATCCGCAAAGCACTTGCCATCGGCACCAGCGCGCTCGCACTCGCGCTGTCCGCGCCGGCCCTGGCCGACGAGACCGCGGCTACGCCCAAGGCTGAAGAAACCAGCACCCTGCCGACGATGAGCTTCGGCACCTGGGGCTTCGATCCCGAATATATCTCGCAGGACATCAAGCCGGGCGACGACTTTTTCGCCTATGCCAACCAGAAGTGGCTCGATGCCAACCCGCTGCCGCCCGAATTCAGCCGCTTCGGCGCGTTCAACCTGCTTCGCGAAAAGTCGACCAGCGACGTCAAGGCCCTGGTCGACGAACTGACCGCCAAGGATCCGGCAGAGCTCACCGCCGACGAGAAGCGCATCGTCGATGTCTATGCGTCCTATCTCGACACTGCCGCAATCGATGCCAACGGCATGGCTGCCGCCCAACCCTATCTCAACCAGATCATCGCCGCCGACACGCTCGAGAAGCTTCTGAAGCTGTGGGCGACGCCGGGCTTCCCCTCGCCGCTGGGGGGCGGGGTCGAGGTCGACGCCAAGGAAACCGATCGCTACTCGGTCTATCTCGGCACCGGCGGCCTCGGCCTGCCCGATCGCGATTACTACACCGACACCTCGGAGAAGGGCGAGAACGTCAAGGCGAAGTACAAGGAGTACCTCACCTTCCTGTTCGGCAAGGGCGGATACGCCGACCCCGCAGGCGCCACCGCGGCAGTCTATGCTTTCGAGGACCAGATCGCCCGCAAGATCGATTCCGACCGCGCAGCGAGCCGCAATGCCGACCTCTTCTACAGCAAGTTCAGCCCTGCCGAGCTGACTGCACTGGCCGGTGACTTCCCGATCGACATCATGCTCGATGCCTCGGGCTTCGGCGAAACCGATCGGTACATCGTGACCAACCTGCGTCCGAGTGAAGAGCGCGCCAAGGAACTCGGCCTCACGCCCGAAATGATGGCAAAGCTGGGCAACGGCTTCGAAGGCATGCTCGAACTGCTCGGCAAGACCCCCGTCGCGACGCTCCAGGCCTGGACGATCAAGGAATTCCTCGACGCCAATTCGGCCATCCTCGGCTCGGATATCGACGCTGCGGACTTCGCCTTCAACGGCACCGTGTTGAACGGCACGCCCGAACAGCGTCCGCGCTGGAAGCGCGCCATCGGCGAGACCGAGAGCCTGTTCGGCGAACTGCTCGGCAAGTCCTATGCCGCGCGCTACTTCCCGGCTTCGAGCAAGGCCGAGATGGAGGAACTGGTTGCCAACCTGCGCAAGTCGATGGCTGCCTCGCTCGCCGAGATCACCTGGATGAGCGCGGCGTCGAAGGAACAGGCTATGGCCAAGCTCGACAGCTTCGACCCGAAGATCGGCTATCGCGACAATCTCGAGACCTATGAAGGCCTCGTCGTGGCGGCTGGCGATCCGCTCGCCAACCGCATGGCTGCCGCCCATTGGAACTGGCAGGACAATCTCGACAAGCTCGGCAAGCCGATCGACCGCACTGAATGGGGCATGCTGCCGCAGACGGTGAACGCCTATTACAACCCGCTGAAGAACGAGATCGTCTTCCCCGCCGGCATCCTGCAGCAGCCGTTCTTCGGCCCCACTGCTGATATCGCGGTGAATTACGGCGCCATCGGCGGTGTGATCGGCCACGAAATGGGCCACGGCTTCGACGACCAGGGTTCGAAGTTCGATGCCACCGGCGCGCTGCGCAACTGGTGGACCGATGCGGATCGCAAGAACTTCGATGCGCTGACCAATGCCCTGGTCGCCCAGTACGATGCCTTCTGCCCGCTCGACGACGGCAAGACCTGCGTCAACGGCCGCCTCACGCTGGGCGAGAACATCGGTGACCTTGGTGGCCTGTCGATGGCCTATCGCGCCTACAAGCTCGCCACCGCGGGCAAGGAAGTGCCGGTGATCGACGGTTTCACCGGCGACCAGCGCTTCTTCCTCGCCTGGGCACAGGTGTGGCGGGCGACCCAGCGCGAGGATGCGCTGCGCAACCAGCTGCGCACCGATCCGCACAGCCCCACCTACTTCCGCACCAACGGCATCGTCCGCAACTTCGACGAATGGTACAAGGCATTCGACGTCAAGCCGGGCGACAAGATGTACCTGCCGCCGGAAAAGCGCATCCGCATCTGGTAAGCGCTTCACTGCGTCGCAAAACTTCGCCGGGGCGGGACAGGTCGCTTGACTTGTCCCGCCCTTGCTTCATTTCCCTGCGGCGATGAACGACATCCTCACTGCAGTCTTCCTCGGCATCGTCGAGGGCCTGACCGAATTCATTCCCGTATCCTCCACCGGGCACCTCATCCTCGCCACCGAATTGAGCGGCGCGGACCCCGAGGAATGGGCCATGTTCAACGTGGTCATCCAGCTCGGTGCGATCCTCGCCGTGGTCTACCAGTACTGGGGCACCTTCTGGGGCGCCTTCATGGGCGTGCTGAAGCGCGAGCGCGAGGGACTGATGTTTGCCCGGAACATCATCCTGGGCTTCCTTCCAAGCGCGGTGATCGGCCTCGCAATCTACGACACGATCGAGGCCATGCTCGGCAATCCGGCAATCGTGCCATGGGCGCTCATTGTCGGCGGCATCGCCATCCTCGTGATCGAGAAGGTTGCCAACCCGCAGGGCGATACCAGCGTTGCGGACCTGCCGGTGAGCAAGGTGCTCGGGGTCGGCTTCGCCCAGTGCCTCGCGATGATCCCCGGCGTGAGCCGCTCGGGTGCAACGATCATGGGGGCGCTGGCCATGGGCATCAATCGCAAGACCGCGGCGGAGTTCTCCTTCTTCCTCGCCGTACCGACCATGATTGGCGCATCTACGCTGGAAGTTCTGGGTAAGTACGACAGCCTTATGAGCGGAGCGACCAGGGTAGGTTGGGGTGACATCGCTGTCGGATTCGTGGTCAGCTTCATCGTCGCGCTGGTTGTCATCAGGGCTTTCGTTGCGTTCGTCAGTCGTAGCGGCTTCGCTCCGTTTGCCTGGTACCGCATCGTTGCCGGCGTAGCGGCTATCCTCTGGCTCGGCCTCGCCTGAGCAACTTGAAAAAGCGACGAACCGATCGGAACCTTTTCCGAATTGCGGCTTTATTGAGGCTAATGTGCAATAGCGGAAGGAGCCTATGGGCCTTCTCATTCTCGTCGTCGTCGGAGCCATTCTTGGATGGCTTGCGACTATCGTCCTCCGGATCGAGGATGGCCGCGGCATTTTGACAAATGCCCTGGTGGGCATCTTTGGTGCGCTGGTTGCTGGGTTCGTGGCCGGTAATGGCCTGTTTCTCGGCGCCCTGACCGGTTCCGCACTCATGTGGTCGGTGCTTGGAGCAATCCTTGCCCTTGCCGCATTCAATGTGGCCAAGCAGCGCGCTTTCCGCTAGACAGATTTAAGCTTTAATCACAATCACTTGGGGTTAGCCTTCAATTCCTGGGGCGCCCCGCCAACCAAGGGGAAGACAAATGAAGTTCAACAAAGCCATGATCGCTTTTTCGGCCGCAGCCCTCAGCCTCGGCGTTGTCGCTTGCGACGGCCCGAAGGAAAACGCTGCTGAAGACGCCGGCGAGCAGCAGGCTGAAGTCGTGAACGAGCAGGCAGAAGCCATGGAAGACGCCGGCCAGATCACCGACGCCCAGGAAGACGCCATCACCGACGCCGCCGAAGACAAGGCCGACGCGATGGAAGAAGCCGGCGAAGCAGCCGACAACGCCGACGGCAACTAAGCCTTAGCCGCAAGGCAATCGAAAGCCGGTCCGGGAGCGATCCCGGGCCGGTTTTTGTTTGCGCTAGACCGGGGTGGCGCCGCTCCCACGCCCGCCGCGCAAGGTGTATTCGAGCGTGCCCTCGTTCACGACGTAATCGACGTCGATTACCGCTGTGTTGGCGTAGGTGAAGCCTGGCCCGAGGTGGCGATACAGCTTGTCGAAATCGCGCTCGACCGTCTGGCGGTAGAGGTCTTCGAAACTCTCGATCACGAAATAGGTCGGCTGCAGATCACTGATGACGTAATCGGTGCGCATGACGCGATCGACGTTCAGCATGATGCGGTTGGGGCTCTTTGCTTCCGTCGCATAGACCACTTCGGTCGGTCCGGAAAGAATGCCCGCACCATAGGCCTTGATCCCGTCTTTCTCCTGAATCAGCCCGAATTCCACCGTGTACCAGTAGAGCGCGCCAAGCGCCTTCAGCCGGTTATAGCGCATCGCCTTCCACCCGGCGCGGCCGTATTCCTGCATGTAGTCGGCATAGACCGGATCGGTCAGCATGGGGACGTGGCCGAAGACATCGTGGAATACGTCGGGTTCCTGGATGTAGTCGAAGGTTTCGCGCGTGCGGATGAAATTGCCCGCCGGGAAGCGCCGGTTCGCAAGGTGCCAGAAGAATACGTGGTCCGGGATCAGCATGGGCACCGGCACCACGCTCCATCCCGTGAGCGCGTTCAGGTCTTCGGATAGCTTGCCGAACTCCGGCACGCCACCGCGATTGAGATTGAGCTTTTGCAGTCCGGCCATGAAGGCACTTGCCGCGCGACCCGGAAGGACGTCCATCTGGCGGGCGAAGAGGTCGTTCCAGATTGCATCGTCGTCGGACGAATAGACGGTCTGCGCAGGTTCCAGCCAATCGTCGCCGACATGAGCCGGTTTCTTGAGCGGCGCGGTGAAAACCTCTGCCGGAAGGTCCGGAAGGCGGCTAAAGTCCTGTTCGGGTTCTGCGATGCTGGCCATATCGTTGCCGATGATACTACTATTGGCCGCGCGGCACAAACGGGGAGAAGCCTGGCATGAAACGCGAGGAATACGAGGCTGCGATGGAGCCTATGCAGGCCGAACTGGTCGGCATGGCACGTTGGGCCAAGGCCACCGGGCAGCGCATCCTGGTGATCTTCGAGGGTCGCGACACGGCGGGCAAGGGCGGCGCGATCGGTGCCGTGCGTGAAAGCCTCAACCCGCGCCAATGCCGCACCGTCGCCCTCTCCAAGCCGACCGAGGCGGAGCAGGGCCAATGGTATTTCCAGCGCTATGTCGAGCACCTGCCGACCGCGGGCGAAATCGTCCTCTTCGACCGCAGCTGGTACAATCGCGCAGGCGTCGAAAAGGTCATGGGCTATGCCACGGGCGAACAGGTGGCGGCCTTTCTCGAACAGGTCCCGGTGTTCGAGAAGATGCTGGTCGATGACGGGATCCTGCTCTTCAAATACTGGCTGGCGACCGACCAGGCCGAGCAGGAAGAGCGCTTGCGTGAGCGGCTCGAAGATCCGATGAAGCGGTGGAAGTTGTCGCCCGTCGACCTCGCTGCGCGCGACAAGTATGACGCCTACACGGAGGCTCGCGAGGCGATGTTCGCCGCGACGCATACCGCGTCTGCTCCGTGGACGGTGGTCGACTTCAATGACCAGAAACTCGGGCGTCTGACGCTGGTACGCGACCTTCTCGACAGACTGCCGGATACGAAAGTCGACCCGGCGGAGATCGAGTTCGGTCCGCTCGGGCGCGTACCTGCGGTCGAAACCTATGGGGCGCTCCGCCCGATCCAGTCCTATCCCGAAAGCTAGGCGAGGGCGGCTTTTGCCTTCGTGACCTGCCGTCCGTCGGCAGCAAATGCGCCGAGTTCGATGGCATCGCCGTCGCCCCGAATGACGAGGTGGAGCGGTTCGCCCGCTATGGCCGGGCTGACTCCGCGAAAGGAGAAGCTCGCCAGACGATTGTCGCCGAAGCGCGATGCGGCAAGTTGCAGCAAGAGGCTCGCGGTCAGCGGACCGTGGACCACCAGGCCGCGATAACGCTCGATATCGCGCGCATAGGGCGTGTCGTAGTGGATGCGGTGCGTGTTGAAGGTGAGTGCGGAATAGCGGAACAGCAGCCGCGGATCGGGCGCGACCTCCCCGTGGGCGTCCCAACCGGCAGGATCGAAGGTGCTCTCGCCAGTCTCCGGCGGGACCAGCGCCGCATCGGCCGGCGCGGCGTCGCGATAAACGAGGGTCTGTTTCTCGTGGACTGCCTCGACATTCTCGCAAGTCGTGACGTGCTCGACCTCGACGAAGGCGAGCTTGCCGCTCGAACCGTCCTTTTCCGAAATCGAGGCGATCCGGCTGATCCGGTCGATGCGTGCGCCGGTCCGGATCGGCGAGAGGAAGGTAATGTCGCTGCTCGCCCACATCCGGCGCGGCATGGGGATGGGCGGCATGAAGCTGTCGCGATTGTCCGAGCGGGCGGGATGGCCGTCTTCACCCAAGGCACTTGTCGCAGCGTCGGGCGTGCAGAGGCAGAAATGGATGCCCTGCGGCATCGTGGTGTCCGCTCCTGCCTGCAGGTCAAAGGTGGCGAGCCAGCGCTTTGCCAGTGCCTCGTCCAGCCGGTCCTCGCGCATTTCATTGCGCCCGAGCCAACTGTCCCACTCGCCCATCAAGCGGCGCGCTCGAACACGGCGGCCATGCCTTGCCCGCCGCCGATGCACATGGTCTCGAGCCCGTAGCGCGAGCCGCGCCGGTGCATTTCGTGCGCCATGTCAGCGAGAATGCGGATGCCAGTCGCGCCGATGGGATGGCCGAGCGAGATGCCCGAGCCGTTGACGTTGACGATGTCGCGGCGGCTGTCGTCACCGGAGAAGCCCCAGCCCTTGAGCACGGCGAGCGCCTGCGGGGCGAAGGCCTCGTTCAGTTCGATAAGATCGATGTCGTCCCAGCCGAGGCCATTCCTCGCGAGCAGGCGCTCGACCGCCGGGACCGGGCCGATGCCCATTCGGCTGGGATCGCAGCCGGCGGCACTCCACGAATGGAACCACAGCATCGGTTCGAGACCAAGTTCGGCGACCTTGTCCTCGGCAACGACGAGGCAGGCCGCCGCGGCGTCGTTCTGCTGGCTGGCATTGCCTGCCGTCACGATGGCTTGTGGATCGCGCTTCAGGTCGATGGCGCGCAATGCCCCGAGCGTCTCCATGCTTGCATCGGGGCGAAAACCCTCATCCTTTGCGAAGACGACCGGATCACCCTTGCGCGTGGGGATCTCGACAGGGACAAGCTGTTCATCGAACTTGCCCTGGTCCCAGGCGCGCGTCGCGTTTTGGTGGCTGCGCACGGCAAAGGCGTCGGCCTCTTCGCGGCTGATGCCGTAATCCTTGGCGAGGTTCTCCGCCGTCTCGATCATGCCGGTGATGATGCCGTAGCGTGCGATCGGTTGGCTCATCAGGCGGCCGCGCGTCAGGCGGTCCCACAATTGCATGTCGCCCATGCGCACGCCGTTGCGCACGGCAGTGGTGTAATGTTCGACATTCGACATGCTCTCGACGCCGCCCGCGACCACGCAGTCGGCAACGCCGGTCTGGACCATCATCGCTGCCGTCGCGACGGCCTGGAGGCCCGAACCGCAGCGCCGGTCGAGCTGGAAGCCGGGGACTTCCTCGGGGTAGCCGGCGGCAAGCCAGCTCCAGTGTCCGATTGCAGGGGCCTCCCCGCTGCCATAGCCCTGGCTGAAGACAACGTCGTCGACGCGGGCCGGATCGATCCCGCTGCGTTCGACCAGCGCCTTGATGATGATGGCGCCAAGCTGCCCTGCCTCGAGCGAGGCGAGGCTGCCGAGGTATTTGCCGACCGGCGTCCTCAGGGGCTTGCAGATGGCTACTCGACGAAGTGACGTCATGGCATGATCCTGGTCTTGGAGTAGTCGTGGCCCTGGTCGCTCGGGGCGGCGATGCCGCTATCGACGAGCTTGCCGATCTGGCCCGAGGACAGGCCGAGCTTTTCGGCCAGCACTTCCTCGGTGTGTTCGCCGAGATAGGGTGCGCGGCGCGGCTCGCCGCGCGGCTTGTCGGGCATGTTGGCAAAGCTGCGCGCCACAGGATAGTCGACCCCGCTGGGGTTGTCGGGCGTGCGCCCGAACATGGGGTTGGTGCCCACCAAGGCGGGATCCTTCGATGCTTGGTAAGGCGTGCGATAGCGTTCGTATGTCGTACCCGCCGCGGCCATGCGCCTTTCAAGCTCGGCATAATCGTGCTGGCTGGCGACCGACTGGAACAGGCCGAGCAGTCGGTCGCGATGCTGGAAGCGCGGTGTGTCGCCGTCGGCGAAACGAACGCCGAGTTCGCTTTCGAGCGCGGCGATTTTGCCTGACAGGCCGAAAGCCTCGACAATGCCGTCCCACTGCTTCGGCGTCAGCGCTGCGACCATGAAGCGCACGCCATCGCGGGTGATCATGTCGCTGCCGAATGCGCCCCAGATGGCATTGCCGAGCCGCTCGCGGTCGGCGCCGCGGAACAGCATTTCGGCCATCGTGCCCGAGTTCGCCAGCGTTCCGATCGCGACATCGCCCAGCGGCACGCGGATTTCGGCACCCTCGCCGGTGGCGTCACGGTGGCGCAGCGCCGCAAGCAGGCTGAAGGCGCAATAGGCGCCTGTGAGGAAGTCCCAGGCGGGCATCAGCTGGTTGACCGGAGGGGCTGTCGCCGGGTCCCAGTCGGCAGGGCCGGTCATCATCGGGTATCCGGCGGCGGCATTGACAGTGAAGTCCATCGCCTGCCTGCCGTCGTGCCAGCCCATGATGCGGACCGAGACCATGTCCTCGCGCCCCCTGGCCATGGCCGCGTGGCTGAGGAAGCTCTTTTCCGGCAAATTGGTCACGCACTGGCCGATCCGGCCGGCGAGTTCGACGCACAGTTCGCGCCCTTCGCCGCTGCGCAGGTCTAGCGCGACCGACTTCTTGGTGCGGTTGAGGTTCTCCCACGAGAGCGAGCGGCCGTTGTCCGCCAGCATGAAACGGTCGTAGTCGAGCCCCCCGCGCTTGTCGTCGACGCGGATAACCTCGGCCCCGAACTGGCCGCAATAGAGGCCGACGGTAGGCGAAGCGACGAAGCTCGAAACTTCGAGGATGCTCAGCCCGGAGAGGAAATCGTACACCTCAGGCCTGCTCGGCAAATTCGCGCAGCATGTGCTTTGCGATCTGGAGCTGGAGGATCTGCGTCGTGCCTTCGTAGATGCGATAGATGCGCGCATCGCGGAAGAAGCGCTCCGCATCGTATTCGGCGAGGTAGCCCGCACCGCCGTAGATCTGCACCACCCGGTCGACCACGCGGCCGCACATTTCGGAGGCGAAGACCTTGAAGGCAGCGGCCTTCCTGAGGATGTTCTCGCCCCGGTCGGCGCGCGCGGTGACATCGGCCATCATCGCCTCTGCGGCGTAGATCTCGGTCTCGCTCTCGGCGAGCATCTGCTGGATCAGCTGGAAGTTCGCAATTGGCTCACCGAAGGCCTTGCGCTCGGTGGCGTAACGCAGCGCGCTGTCGAGCGCGCGGCGGGCATAGCCGGTCGAGGCCGCACCGACCGAGATGCGGCCATTGTCGAGGCTCATCATGGCGAAACGGAAACCCTTGCCGGTTTCTCCGCCAAGCAATGCCTCGCCCGGCACGTGCACGTCCTCCAGGATGATGTCGGCGATATGGCTGCCCGACTGGCCCATCTTGTGGTCCGGGCTGCCGACAGTGATACCGGGCGTGTCCATCGGCACGATGAAGGCGGAGACATGCGCGTTCTTGGGCAGCGCTTCCTTCTCGGTACGGGCCATGATCAGGCCGACCTCGGCATGGGGGGCATTGGTGATGTAGCGCTTGGTCCCGTTGAGGATCCAGCCATTGCCGTCGGGGTCGGGGCGCGCAGTTGTCGCCATCGCGGCGCTATCGCTGCCTGAACCCGGTTCAGTCAGGCCGAAGCAGGTGATCGACCCCGCTGCGACTTTCGGCCACCATTCGGCCTTCTGCGCCTCGGTGCCGCCGTTCTTGATCGCGGAATTGAACATGCCGACGTTGATGGAGAAGATCGAGCGGAAGGCCGGTGCGGCATAGGCCATGGTCTTCACGACCTTGGCGTATTGCGAGGTGTTGAGGCCCGCGCCGCCGTATTCTTCGGGCACGGTCAGGCCGAACAGGCCCATGTCCTTCATCTCGGTGACAATCTCGTCCGGGATGCGATCGTCGGCGATGACCTGCTTCTCGGCCGGGATCAGCCGTTCCCGGACGTAGCGTTCGAGCTGTTCGAGGAACTGGTCGAAAATTTCCGGGTCCATGCCCGGGTTGGGCGCGCTGCTCATTGCTGGTCCTCTCCCTCGACCGCTTGGGTTTTGCTCGTATCCTGTTCGACCGCATCCGCCGGCAGGCGCTGTTCCTCGAGCATCTCGGCCGCCTCGTCGAGGGCCTTCGCCTCGGAGGGCGAAACGGCGTCGACCGGCTCCTCTTCACTGGAGCAGGCGGCGAGCGCGGCAAGCGCGGCGAGGGGGATTGCGAGTCGCTTCATGCGGGCAAGCTATCGCTGGTAGGCCGCAACGGGAAGGACGCTACGGAACGCAAGGGGGAATGGGGCCGGCGCGTCATGCGCCGGCCCCGGAATGCTTAGTTTTCGGTGTCTTCGGCCATGGCGTCCATCGCCTCGGCAGCGGTGTCGGCGGCCTTGTCGCCGGCTTCCTGGATGGCGGCTTCTTCGGTGGTCGCTGCATCGTCGGCTTCTTCCGTGGCGGTGGCGGCCTCGTCGGCCACCGGGGTCGCATCGACGCCGGTCAGGGCTTCGTCGGCCGGGATCTCGACAGTGTCGGCTTCGGCTGCGGTCGAGGCGTCCTCGGTGCTGCCGCAGGCGGCGAGCGCAACGGTTGCGGCGATGGCGAGGGCGATACGGAACTTCATTGCGAACTCTCCTGTGATGTGCGCGACAGCATGCCGCGACGTGCTGGCGTTCTAAAGCGCGAGTGACGGGCAAGGGGCAAGGGGAAAATGCGCCGCAGCTGGTTGCCAGCAGGCCCTGCGCCCGCGATCAGGGGCCAATGCCCGACATCGCCACCCCACTTCCCGACCGCGCCCGCGCGCAGCTGAAGTCCGTCTTCGGCTTCGACGCATTTCGCGGACGTCAGGCCGACGTGGTCGCGCGCGTGCTCGACGGGCTCTCGACGCTGGCGGTCATGCCGACGGGGGCGGGCAAGTCGCTGACCTACCAGCTTCCAGCGAACATGCTGGAGGGGACCTGCGTCGTCATCAGCCCGCTGATCGCGCTGATGCACGATCAGCTGCGCAGCGCGCGGGCGAACGGGATCCGGGCCGCCACTCTGACCAGCGCCGATGCCGACTGGCGCGAGACGCAGGATGCCTATCGCAGCGGTCAGCTCGAACTTCTCTATGTCGCGCCCGAGCGGGCTAGCCAGCCCGCCTTCCGCGACTTCCTCGCCTCGTCCCCAATCTGCCTCTTCGCCGTAGACGAGGCGCATTGCGTGTCCGAATGGGGCCATGATTTCCGCCCCGACTACCGCCTTCTGCGACCGCTCATGGACGCTTTTCCGGATGTCCCGCGCCTTGCGCTGACGGCGACTGCCGACCGTCAGACGCGGGCGGATGTCATGGCGCAGCTGGGTATTCCGGACGACGGGCTGGTGCTTGCCGGGTTCGACCGGCCCAACATCCGCTACGCCATCCGCCACCGCGACAACCCGGTGCGCCAGATAGAGACGCTGATGGCTGAGGAGCCGGGGCCCGGCATCGTCTATGCCCCGACCCGCAAGAAGGTCGAGGAACTGGCTGCCAAGCTGGCCGCCGCGAGCGGACGGAAAGTTCTGCCCTACCACGCAGGGCTCGATGCGGAGGCGCGCGCCGCGAACCAGTCCGCCTTCGTCGCGAGCGAGGACATGGTGATCGTCGCCACGATCGCCTTCGGCATGGGCATCGACAAGCCCGACGTTCGCTTTGTCGCGCATGTCGGCGTGCCCAAGTCGATCGAGGCCTATTACCAGGAAACCGGACGCGCCGGGCGCGACGGCGATCCCTCGCAGGCGGTAATGTTCTGGGGTGCTGGCGATTTCGCCACGGCTCGCCAGCGTTTGGCCGAAATCGATGACGTCCGCCGCAATGCGGAGCGCGCGCGGCTCGATGCGCTTGCGGGGCTGGTGGAAACCGCCGCCTGCCGCCGCGCGGTCCTGCTGCGCCATTTCGGCGAGGACCCCGCGCCGACCTGCGGGAATTGCGACAATTGCCTCAGCCCGCCCAAAGTCAGCGACACGACCGAACTGGCGCAGAAGCTGCTCTCCGCAGTCTATCGCACCGGCCAGAGCTTCGGCCTCGGCCACCTGCAGAAGGTCCTGACAGGGGTGGAGGATGACCGCGTGCGCCAGCGGGGTCATGACGCCCTCTCGGTGTTCGGTATCGTCGACGGAGAGGAAGCGGCGATGATCCAGCCGCTCGCCCGTGCGCTGCAGGCGCGCGGCGACCTGTTGACCACCGAGCACGGCGGCCTGGCGCTGGGCGAGGGTGCGCGCGCCATCCTCAAGGGCGAGCGCGCAGTCGCCATCGTGGTGCCGCCCAGGCGCGAGAAGGGGCGCAGGCGCGGGGATGCGGCACCCAACCCCGTCGGCGACCCGCTGTTCGACGCCCTGCGCGAACTGCGTCGCGAACTGGCCATCGAAGGACAGGTCCCGCCCTACGTCATCTTCCACGATGCCACGTTGCGCGAGATGACTGCGCGACGCCCTGGCAGCCTTGCCGAACTGGGTCGCTTGCCCGGTGTAGGGGCGAAGAAGTTGGAAGCCTATGGCGAGCAGTTCCTGCGCGTGATCGATCGTCATTGACTCCGCCGTTAGGCGATATAAATATGATATCATAATTATATCGAAGGAGTGATTCGTCATGTCGGTTGAACTCAAGGGGATGAAGACCAGCACAGAGCAGGCGGGAGCCAGCTTCAGCGGTTATCCGATCCTGATCGCCATCCTGCTCCTGCTGGTTCTGAGTGCATGGAACGTCATCGGCGGCCTGCCCCCGGGTGATGCGGCCAAGGCGGCAAAGCTGACATTCGTCGGCCTCCTTGTCCTGCCCATTCTCGTCCTTGCTTTCTTGTCGGCCGGCTTCTTCATGATCCAGCCGAACCAGGCCGCAGTGCTGACACTGTTTGGCGAATACCGCGGAACGGAACGGCGCGAGGGGCTGCGCTGGGTGTGGCCGTGGATGGGCAAGAACAAGGTCTCGGTCCGCGCGCACAACATCCATTCCGAACGCGTGAAAATCAACGACAAGCGCGGCAACCCGATCGAGATCGCCTGCAACGTCGTGTGGCGTGTCGCCGACAGCGCGCAGGCGAGCTTCGACGTCGATGACTACAAGAAGTTCGTCGAAATCCAGATCGAAGCGGGTCTGCGCACCGTGGGTTCGCGCCACCCCTATGACGACTTCGAGAACGAGGAAGTCACGCTGCGCGGCAGCGGCGAAGTGGTGAATCACGAGCTGCTGGTCGAACTCAACGACCGGCTGAAGGTCGCCGGCATCATCGTAGACGAGGCGGGCCTGACCCACCTCGCCTATGCTCCGGAAATTGCCGGTGCGATGCTCCGCCGCCAGCAGGCCGATGCGGTCATTGCCGCGCGGCAGAAGGTAGTTATCGGGGCCGTCGGCATGGTCGAGGACGCGCTTGCCAAGCTGGCCGCGGACGGCATTGTCGAGCTCGACGACGAGCGCAAGGCCGCGATGGTCTCGAACCTCATGGTCGTGCTCTGCGGCGACCGCGAGGCGAGCCCCGTGGTCAACGCCGGTTCGCTCTACTGAGGCAAAGAATACGGGTTCGCGACCATGCAGAAAAAGGCCTTCGCTCTCCGTCTCGATCCGGCAGTCCATGCCGCGATCGAACGGTTGGCGGCGGCCGAATTGCGCAGTGCCAATGCGCAGATCGAGATGCTCCTGCGCGAGGCGCTGTCGAAGCGCGGAATCGAGGTGCAGGCAAGCATGCCGCCAAAGCGCGGGCGACCGGCGAAGGAGGATTGAGATGACCGACAAGCAAGACGACGGCGCGTGGTTTTCGGCCAAGACCTATGGCTATGGTGCGGGTCTTCCGGTGGCATGGCAGGGCTGGGCGGTGCTGGGCGGCTATCTCGCGACAATGCTCTTCGCCGGCCTCCTGATCGAATCGTACCAGGAAGAAGGTGCGGTTTTCGCCATTCCGATGATGCTGTTCGCCACGCTGGGCCTGATCCTCATTGCCGGGGCAAAGACCCGTGGGGGAATCCGCTGGCGCTGGGGCGGAAAGGACGACTGACCGCGTTCGCCCCGGTGTGCCGGTTATCGCGGAATTAACCATTACACCCTAGGATTGAGGCATGGTTTCACCGCCCCCCTTTCCTCCGTCGCGCATGCCGACATGGGTGCTCGGTGTCGTTGTCGGCTTCGCCCTCGCCGCGATCCCCATGGCTGCCGTTCTGGCGCAGGATGTCCGGCCCGCTCCCTTCACCGTGGTCGAAACGGGCCGCGGCTATCCCACTCTCCAGCAGGCCGTCGATGCGATCGGCGACCGGCAGGCGACGATCGAAATCGCCGAGGGCAACTGGCGCCAATGCGCCGTGCAGAGCGCGGGTACCATCACCTACCGCGCGGCGACCCCCGGCAAGTCGCTGCTCGGGGGCACAGCGTGCGAGGGCAAGGCCTTGCTTGTCCTGCGCGGTCGGGCCGCTCGGGTTGAGGGACTCATCCTCGCCGACGTCAACGTGCCCGACGGCAATGGCGCGGGCATCCGGCTGGAGCAGGGAACGCTGAACGTCTCGCAGGCATGGTTCCGCGACAGCCAGCAGGGAATCCTCACCGGCAACGATACCGCGAGCGAGATGATGATCGACAAGTCGACCTTCACCCGCCTCGGCACATGCGAGAACGCGGCCGGATGCGCGCATTCGATATATGCCGGGGACTATGGCCGGGTGGTCGTGACCCGCAGCCGCTTCGAACAGGGCCGCGGCGGGCACTACGTCAAGTCGCGCGCGGCGCGAACCGTGGTCGAGAACAGCAGCTTCGACGATTCGCACGGCCACGGCACCAATTACATGATCGACCTGCCCAATGGCGGCAGCGGCGCGATCCGGGGCAACTGGTTCGTGCAGGGCGCGGACAAGGAAAATTGGGGCACCTTCATCGCCATCGGTGCGGAGAATGCGCAGTACAGTTCCGACGGGTTGGTGATCGAGGGGAACGATGCACGCCTCGTCCCCGGCCTTTCGCGCAAGCCCGCCTTCATCGGCGACTGGACCGGCGACAAACTCGCCATCGGTCGCAACACGCTGGGACCCGGCCTCAAGCCTTTCGAGGCGCGCTAGCCGAAAGCCGGGGCGTAGGTGACAACGCCTGCGGGCGGCGGTCCGTTTAGAACAAGGCGCTGGAAATATTCGGGCGGGGGTCCGGGATAGGCAAGCAGCGGATCGTGTCCGAAGCCGAAGCGGCCGTAGTATTCCGGGCTTCCGAGAAGGACGATACCTCTTGCGCCAATGTCCGAGAGGTCGGCAATGCCTCGCCGAATGAGCAATGATCCGATGCCCTGTCCATGCAGTTCGGGGCACACGCTCACCGGGCCGAGCCCGAACCAGTCCTCGCTCCCATCGGAGATCGACACGGGTGAGAAAGCGATATGGCCGAGAATTTTCCCGGCATCTTCCGCAACCAGCGAAAGCGTCAGATCGCCGTCCGCTCGCAACCGGTCGACTAGGTCCTGCTCGTCACCGTCGCTGAAGGGCATGTCGCGGAAGGCGGCTTCGGTCAGGGCGTGGATGGTAGCCTCATCGCCCGGCTGCTCGGGGCGGATGATGATGGCGCTCACGGGAGGATGTGGCCCGCGCGGTCACGCTTGGTCGCAAGGTAGCGGGCGTTGTGCGGATTGTCGGGGAGCGAGTGCGGCACGCGTTCGGCGACCTTGACCCCCTCAGCCTCGAGCGCGGCGACCTTGGCCGGATTGTTCGTCATCAGCCGGATTTCACCGACGCCGAGAAGGTCGAGCATGCGCGCGGCGGTCGGGAAGTCGCGCGCCTCGTCGGGCAGGCCCAGCCGCGTGTTCGCATCGACCGTGTCGAAGCCCTGGTCCTGCAGGCGATAGGCGCGCAGCTTGTTGACGAGGCCAATGCCGCGCCCTTCTTGGCGCATGTAGAGCAATACACCCCAACCACCCTTGTCGGCCTCGTCCGCGATGGCATGGAGCGCCGCGTCGAGTTGCGGTCCGCAATCGCATTTGAGGCTACCGAGAATATCGCCGGTCAGGCATTCGGAATGGAGACGGACCAGCGGCGCGACATCGCTGCGCTGCTGCCCGATGACCAGCGCGACATGTTCGCGCGTGTCGTCGGGGCTGCGGAAGGCGACGATGCGTGCACCCTCGGCTGCAGCCACGGGAAGTTTGGCGCGGGTAGCGATCTGGAGGCGCGAGGCATCGGCGTAGGCAGCGACGTCGGATGCCTCGAGGCTCACCGGCTCGCCCGCACCCTGCGGATCGACGAGGAAAGCGGGCAGCACGCCAGCCATGCGCGCGAGTTCGAGCGCGGCCTTCGCCTGCTCCTCCCACTCGCAATGCAGCGCCTTGAACGGACCTTTCAGCGGCGCATTGAGGTCCAGCGCGGGATCGGCCACCGCAAGGGCGTGCGGCAGGTCGAAGGGATCGGCAGCGCGCATCAGCACCGGCTGGCGTGGCACCGCGGCCTCGATCTGGTTGGCGAGCTTCAATGTCGCGGCGCGGCTCGCCGACAACAACATGGCCTCACCGGTGATGTCTCCGAATGCCGTTTCCACCGGCTGGAGCAGGGGCGCGCCGGCGATTGCCAGCGGCCAGCCGTGGCGCAGCGCGTCGACCGCCTGCGCCGCCCGGCGAGAGGGCGAACTCTCGCTCAGAGGGTGAACTCCGTCACCAGCGGCACGTGGTCGGAAGGCTGGGTCCAGCCGCGTGCATCCTCGTGCACCCGATGGCCGGTTGCCTGTTTCGCGAGCTCGGGGCTGGCCCACATGTGGTCGAGCCGCCGCCCGCGGTCGTTCGCCTGCCAGTCCTTCGCGCGATAGCTCCACCAACTGTAGTAGCGCTGGGGATCGGGAATGTGCTGGCGTCCGATGTCGGCCCAGCCATGCGCGTCCATGAAACGCTGCAGGCTCTCGACCTCGATCGGCGTATGGCTGACGACCTTGAGCAGCTGCTTGTGGTTCCACACGTCGCTTTCGAGCGGGGCGATGTTGAAATCACCCACGATCAGCGTTGGACGGTCGACCTTGTCGGCCCAGCGGGTCATGCGTTCGAGGAAGTCGAGCTTCTGGCCGAACTTCACGTTGATCTCGCGGTCGGGCTCGTCGCCGCCAGCGGGAACGTAGACGTTCTCGACAATCATCCCCTGGTGATCGGGCAACTCGACGCCGACGTGGCGCGCCTCGCCATTGTCCTGCCAGTCGTGGCGCGAGAATTCGCGGATCGGCACGCGGCTGACCGTGGCGACGCCGTGATAGCCCTTCTGCCCGTGCACGGCGAAATGCTCGTAGCCCAGAGCGTGGAACGCCTCGTAGGGGAACTGGTCCTCCTGGCACTTGATCTCCTGCAGGCAGAGCACGTCGGGTGACTGCTCCGTCAGGAAGCGTTGGACGATCGGCATCCGCAGGCGGACCGAATTGATATTCCAGGTAGCGACAGTGACCATGCAGGGGCTTTAGGTGCGTTGATCGGAGGCAGCAAGCTGCCTCCTCGCACGGTACCAGCCCACTCCCCCGCCCGGCCACCCACGGCACGGTATTCTATGGGTGGCCGGGCGGGGGAGTGGGTTGGTGAGGCAAGTTATCGATGAATGTCGATGGCGCACCCAGCAAACCGGTCACGCTTCCGTCTTACGACCGGCTGATATAGGGCGGGTCACGGATTGCCCCGGGAGAGCATTGATGAGCATTCGCACGATTTTCCTCGCCACCACCACCGTCGCCGCGCTGGCGTTGGGTGGCTGCACCGCCACCGTGGCGCGCGAGGCACCGCAGGCGGCGATGACCGCACCGGCGCCCAAGAAGGCCAAGAACGTCATTCTCTTCATCGGCGACGGCATGGGTATTTCCACGGTCACCGCTGCGCGCATCTATGCGGGACAGAAACTAGGCCACACGGGCGAAGAATACGTCCTGCCCTTTGAAACCTTCGATCACGTCGCGCTGGTAAAGACCTACAACAGCAACGCGCAGGTGCCCGATAGCGCCGGCACGGCTTCTGCGATGAACACGGGCGTAAAGACCAACATCGGCATGCTAGGCTACGGCCCCGAAACGAAGAATGGCGATTGCCGCTCGGGCGCGGGTCATGAACTCCCGCTGGTGAGCGAAGAGGCGAGGAAGCACGGTCTGGCGCTTGGCATCGTTTCCACGGCGCGCATTACCCATGCGACCCCCGCTGCCGTCTATGCCCGCAGCGTCAACCGCGACTGGGAAGCCGATGCTGCCATCCCCGAGGCACAGCGTGGCCTTGGCTGTCGCGACATCGCCGAACAGCTCATGGCGACACCCTTCGACGTGGCGCTGGGCGGGGGGCGTGCGGCATTCTATGGCAAGGCTGGTGGCGGTCAGCGCCTCGATCCGGCGGCAAACCTGCCCGCGGCATGGGTCAAGGCCACGGGCGGCACCTATGTGGAGAGCACTGCCGCGCTTGCCGCCGCGCCCAAGGGCAAGCCGGTCTTCGGCCTCTTCTCGCCCAGCCACATGACGTACACAGTCGATCGGACCGCGACGACCAGCGAGCCGACGCTGACCGAGATGACGCAGGCGGCGGTTTCGCGCCTCGGCACAGACCCGGACGGGTATTACCTCATGGTCGAAAGCGGCCGCATCGATCACGGCCACCATGCCGGCCAGGCCGGCTATGCGCTGGAGGAAGCGGTCGAATTCGCCCATGCGATCGAGTGGGCCATCGACAATACCGACCCTGAAGAGACGCTGATCCTGGTCACTGCGGATCACAGCCATGTCTTCACCATGTCGGGCTATCCCCGGCGCGGCAACGACATCCTCGGCATGGTCGTCCCGCCCGAGGGCGGGGGCGAGGACGGCGGTTCGGGCGACGGCCCGACGCTGGCCTCGGACGGCAAGCCTTACACCACGCTAGGCTATGCCAATGGGCCCGGTGCCGTGCCGATGAATACCGAGGGTGGCCGCCCGATGCCCGAGACCGGCGTCCATGCGCACCAGCAATCGCTGGTTCCGACGGGCGCCGAGACGCATGGCGGCGAGGACGTCGCGCTTTATGCCAACGGGCCGGGTGCGGAACGGGTGAAGGGGGTCATGGAACAGAACCTGATCTACAACGTGATCCGCGCCGCCTTCGGCTGGATGTCGATGTAGGCAGGATGCAAAAAACCCTCGTGCCGGGGGCATTGGCACGAGGGTTCCTTGTGAGCGTTCGTCACGCTTGGAACGAGGCGAACCAGGGCGAGGGGTTCAACAGGGGGGAAAACCCGCTCGCTTCGTCTCGTGAATTACAAACTAGGCCTCGCCCGCTTGCTCTTCAATGAACAAACGGCGGCGGGATGTCGCAAATTTACAACCGCCCGCCGTCCATCCGTTTACCGTGGGCGACGAGACGTTTTGCGCGGATCCTTGAAGGTGAACGCGCTGTCGGCAACCGCGACACCATAACGCTGGTTGCGCAGGCGCACCGTGGTGCGATTGTTCTGTGAATCGAGCGCCACCCAGTGCGTGAGCTGCAAACCGCCCGGCGCGGCACCGTCGCGGCTGAAGATCAGCGTGATCACGCCATACTCGGGATGCTTGGTGTCGCGCACTTCCACGCTGATCACATCGGGGTGACTGGTGGGCAGCAGTTTACCGTACTTCTTCACGTCGCGGCTGGGGTCGAGCAGCGCACCGAGCGGCGAGTTCGAAATCGGCCAGCGCTGGACCTGCTTCACCTCGTAATCGACGAGGTACATCGACTTGCCGTTCGACACGACGAGCATGGGCACGCTCTTGTCGTATTCGAAGCGGATCTTGCCGGGGCGCTTCAGCGTCATCACGCCTGCGACGGACTGGCCGTTGCGGTCGGTCTGGATGAAATCCGCCTTCATGGTGGAGATGGCGCGCAGCGCGCCAACCGCCTTGTCGAGATCGCCCGCGGCGGCTTCGGCCGGCGGTGTGGCGAACATGGCGGACGCAGGAAGCGCCGCGGCCAGCGAGAGGGCCAGCGCGGCGCGGATCGGTTTTGCTTTGAAAGACAAGTTGCTCATGCTCCTGGAACTAGGTTCGGAGCATTGAACCCTCACTGAACCCGGCTCGTTCCCGATGTTCAGCTTGGACCGGCTTACTTGATCTTCGCTTCCTTGAACTCGACGTGCTTGCGCGCGATCGGGTCGTACTTGCGGAAGGTGAACTTCTCGGTGTGGTTCCGGGGGTTCTTCTTCGTCACGTAGTAGAAGCCCGTGTCGGCGGTCGAGACGAGCTTGATCTTGACGGTTGCGGGCTTCGCCATGGCGTGTTCCTAAAGATCCTGTGAGGCCCGCCCGAAACGGGAAACGGGGCCGAAAAAATAAGGGCGGCGCGAGCAGCACCGCCGTTCCGGCGCGCCCATTGGGTGATTCCGGGGGAAAAGTCAAGCGGTGCGCAGGGGCCGCCTACCAGTCGACCTTGCCGCGGTTGGCCTTGACCTCGCCGCGCACTTTCTTGGCCTTCAGCCGCTGCGCCTTGCCGACGCGGTTGACGCGGCTCTTGGCGCGTTTCTTGGGCGGCGTGAGTGCCTCCGCCAGCAATGCCAGAAGGCGTTCGCGCGCGGCCTCGCGATTGGCTTCCTGCGTGCGGTATTCGTTGGCGGTGAGGACGATCTCCCCACCCTTGGTCAAGCGGCTGCCGGCAATCTCCTTCAGCCGCTCGAAGGTGTCGGGAGAAAGGCCGAGTTCGAAGACATTGACGCGCAGCTGGACGGCGGTGGCGACCTTGTTGACGTTCTGCCCGCCCGGGCCGGAGGAGGCGATGAACTTCTCCTCCGCGATTTCGAGCGCCTTGTCGGCGATTTTACCCATCGCCGAAGCCGAGCGCGGCGAAATCGGCTGGCAGTGGCGCGCTCGCCTCGACCGGCGGCTTGCCATCGCGCGGAATGACGATCGCGGCTGCGTGGAGCATGGTGCGCCTTGCACCCTTCCCCTCCCCATAGACGGGGTCGCCGAGCAAGGGGATGCCGAGGCCTGCCTGGCAATGCACGCGGATCTGGTGGGTGCGGCCGGTCTCGGGCCGGAACTCGACGAGTGCCAGCCCCTCGGTCTCGGCCAGCACGCGCCAGTGGGTAATCGACGGCTTGCCCTTCTTCGCGGCAATCATCCGCCAGCCCTTCTCGGCGCTGCTGATCTTCGACAGCGACAGTTCGATCGTGCCTTCCTGCTCTGCCGGAACCCCTGCGAGGATGCCGAGGTAGCGCTTGCCCACCAGCCGGTCCTCGAAGGCCTTGGCGAAGCGCTTCAGCGCCTTGGGATTGCGCGCCAGCAGCAGGCAACCGCTGGTGTCGGTGTCGATACGATGGACCGGCACGGGATCGCGCTGGAAGCCGAGGCGCAGCTGCTCAAGATGATCCTCTAGGCTCGGTCCGCCCTTGCGTGGACGTTCGATGGGAAGGCCGCCGGGCTTGTCGATGACAAGCGCCTCGCCGTCTTCGAAGAGAATGGGGATGTTGCTCATGTCTTGAGTTTCGCTGGCATCATCAGCCGTAGTGCATTGCCGAGGAAGAAACCTTCATCGAGGTCCTCGACCCGCAATTCGGCCTCGCGCGCTTCGCCATTGTCGATCAGCGTGCGGCGCAACACGCCGGGCAGGAGGCCGAGGCTGGCGGGCGGAGTCAGCAGCACGCCATCGGCGCCGCGCACGAAGATATTGGTGACGCAGCCTTCGGTAAGGAGCCCGTCTTCGCGCACGAAAATGGTCTCCTGCGCCCCATTGGCACGCGCAATGGCCTGGGCATCCTCGTAGAAGCCGCGGTCGGTGGTCTTGTGGCGCAGGCGCCAGTCGCCCGGATCGACCGGAAGGGGCATGATGATCGCGCTGGCCGGCTCTGGCCAGGCCTCGGGCATGTCCTGCGCCTCGAGTGCAATCGCGCCCGATCGCCCGGCGAGCAGGCGCACGCGGCTTGGTGCCTCAAGGACGAAACACAGTGCATGAAGCTGGTTGCGCGCCTCGTGCCGGTCGAAGGAGATGCCAAGTTCGGCAGCGCTCGCCTTCATCCGTTCGAGATGTGTCTCGAGGAATGGGATTCCCGCCTCCGGCGTAAAACGCATCGTTTCGATGAGGTCGAATTGCGCGGCGCGGTGGTCGGACGAGGACTTGCGGACGAAGGCACCCTTCAGCAGCGCCTCGCGCCACTCTGCCCGTGGCTCGCTGTCGGCGACGATGGCACCGCCAACGCCAAGCACGGCCTTGCCGCGTCCGTTCTCGATCTCGGTCAGGCGCAGGGTGCGGATGGCGACGTTGAAAGCCGCATCCCCGTCGGCATCGATCCTGCCGATCGCCCCGCAATAGGGCCCGCGCGGTTCGCGCTCGACTTCGCCGATCAGTTCCATCGCGCGAATCTTCGGTGCCCCCGTTATCGAGCCGCAGGGGAAGAGCGCGCGGACGAGGTCGATGGCGCCTTCACCCTCTTTCAGCCTGGCCCGCACGACGCTGACCATCTGGTGGACGGTGGGATAGCTTTCGATGGCGAAGGGATCGTCCACCCGGACGCTGCCCGCCTCGGCCACCCGGCTGAGGTCGTTGCGCATCAGGTCGACGATCATCAAATTCTCGGCCTTGTCCTTGACCGATCCGGCGAGCTCCTCGGCGAGCGCGCGGTCGCTGGCCTCGTCCGCCCCGCGCGGGCGCGTGCCCTTCATCGGCTTGGCTTTGGCCTCGCGGCCTTTCAAGGACACAAACAGTTCGGGACTGAGGCTGAGCAGCCAGTGCGATCCGTCGAAGATGACCCCGCCATAGCCTGCCTGCGCGGCAGGGCGCAGCGCCGCATAGAGGCCCAATGGATCGCCGGTGAAATTGCCCGCAAGCGGGAAGGTCAGGTTCGCCTGGTAGATGTCGCCGGCGCGGATCGCCTCCTGAAGCCGCGCGAAGGATTGCTCGTGACCGCCGGGCGAAAGCTGCGGATCGAGCGGCCCGACACTGCCGCCACCCTGCGCATGGGTAGAGAGCCATTCGGGCATCGCGTCGGCAGCGATATGCTCGGGTTCGTCGAACAGGCCGAGCCAGACGAGTGGCCCTGCCCCGCCCGTGCGGCTGTCGGCCAGCGACTTGAGCCTGGGTTCGAGTGCCAGCCCCGCCTCGTAGGCGATGTAACCGGCAAGGTGCCCGCCGCCTATCCGCGCTTCTTCTGCGCGCGCGAGTACATCCTCGACCTCGTCAGCGTGGCGCGCGACAAAGGTCTCGCGCGGGTTTGCAAACAGCAGCGCGTCTGCCGCACCGCTTTCGCGCGCATCATCGAGGAGTACGAAGGGATGCCGGTCGGCCATCGGTCCCACTGCCTTTAGCCGATGCGACGCGCCTGTCGAGGGATAGCTTGACCCGGAGCGCACGCCTGCGCCAAACCGCAGCCTCATTTTCACGGGAGCGGGCGCAAATATGAGCGAGATTTTCCTCGGAGCAACCGAAAGCGGCGAACGGCAGGTATTGCTGCTCGGCCAGGCCAACCGGCACGGGCTCGTCGCGGGGGCGACAGGTACAGGCAAGACCGTCACGCTCCAGGGACTTGCCGAGAGCTTCTCTGCCAATGGCGTTCCGGTGTTCCTTGCCGATGTGAAGGGCGACCTGTCGGGCATCTCCATGTCGGGATCGCCGCAGTTCAAACATGCCGACAAGCTGGAAGGACGCGCCAAGCAGCTCGGCATGACCGATTATGTCTATGCCGACAACGCAGCGGTGTTCTGGGACCTGTATGGCGAGAAGGGTTTCCCGATCCGCACTACGGTTTCGGAAATGGGCCCGCTGCTGCTCGCCCGCCTGCTCGATCTGAACGAGACGCAGGAAGGTGTGCTCAACATCGTCTTCCGCTTTGCCGACGAACAGAACCTGCTGCTCCTCGACCTTGGCGACCTGCAATCGATGCTCGCCTATACGGCAGAAAACGCCTCCGAGCTCTCGGCCAAGTACGGCAATGTCACCAAGGCAAGTGTCGGCACGATCCAGCGCCAGCTGCTGAGCTTCGAATCGCAAGGCGCGGACCTGTTCTTCGGCGAGCCCGCGCTGGAGATCGACGATTTCCTGCAGGTCGACGATCAGGGTCGCGGGGTGATCAACATCCTCTCGGCGCAGAAGCTGATGCAGGGACCGAAGCTCTACGCGACCTTCCTGCTGTGGTTGCTTTCGGAGCTTTTCGAGACCTTGCCCGAAGTGGGCGACCCCGAGAAACCGAAGCTGGTTTTCTTCTTCGATGAAGCCCACCTGTTGTTCGACGAAGCGCCCGATGCGCTGCAGGACAAGGTCGAACAGGTGGTGCGCCTCATCCGCTCCAAGGGCGTCGGCGTCTATTTCGTCACCCAGAACCCGATCGACATCCCGGAAAAGATCGCCGGCCAGCTGGGTAATCGCATCCAGCACGCACTGCGCGCCTTCACCCCGCGCGACCAGAGGGCGATCAAGGCGGCGGCCGAAACTTTCCGCATCAATCCCGACCTCGACGTCGCGCAGGCCATTACGGAACTGAAAGTGGGCGAGGCGCTGGTCTCCACGCTCGACGAGGATGGCGCGCCGACATTGGTCCAGCGCACGCTGATAAAGCCGCCGCATTCGCGCCTCGGCACGGTGACCGACAAGGAACTGGCGATCATCAATTCGGTGAGCAATCTCGACGGAAAGTACGACACGCGGGTCGACCGGGAGTCCGCCGAGGAAGTGCTCGCCGCCAAGGCCGCCGATGCCGCGGCGACCGCAGCCGAGGTCGAGGAGAAAGGGCGCGAGGAAGTCGGCAAGCGCAGCCGTACGACCACCTCCATGTGGGGCAAGGCGGGCAAGGCTGCCGCCACTGCGGCTGCCGGGTCGCTCAGTTCGATCGCTGTCGCGGCGGTGCTGGGCAAGAAGTCGAGCGCCGACCCAGTTCGCACCGGGCTAAATGCGTTCGTCCGGAATATCGTGGGCGGATTGATGCGTTAGCCCGGCAGTCGGAACTCTGCCCTCAGCCCGCCTTCCGGGCGGTTGGTCAGGACCAGAGTGCCACCATGCTGCTCGGCCACCGCGCGGGCGATGGTCAGGCCAAGGCCGGCCCCGCCGGTCTCTCGGTTCCGGCTGGTCTCGCCACGGGTGAATGGCTCCAGCATTGATGAGATGCGGTCTCCGGGTATGCCGGGACCGTCATCGTCGACGCGCAGTATCACCTGTCCTGCATCACGCGTGACGGAAACCCGCGCTGTGCCTGCGTAGCGCAGGGCATTGGTAACGAGGTTGCGCAGGCCGCGCTTCAGCCATGTGAGGTGCACCGGCGCAACGATCCGACCGCCGGTTTCGAGGGTCACGGGCTCGCCCATGTCCTCGAATTCTTCAACCACCGAGGCCGCGAGAGCGCCAAGCTCGACGCTTTCGGCTTCCGAGTGATTGCGGCCGATGCGGGCGAGCGAAAGGATCTCGTCGAGCGTGAGAGTGATCTCCTCGATAGTCTGCGCCATCTTCGTCCGGGCGCCCTCGTCCTCGACGCCTTCGATACGCACGCGCAGGGCTGCGAGAGGGGTCTTGAGGTCGTGGCCGATAGCGCCGAGCATGACGTCCTTCTCGTCGAGCATCGAGCCGATGCGGCTCTGCATCGCATTGTGAGCTTCGATCAGGTGGCGAACGTCATCGGGGCCGGTTGGCTCCAGGGCAGGCTCGGGTGAGCCGGACCCGGCGAACCGGCGAGTACTCTCGGCAAGCGCGGCAAGCGGCCCGGTAATGCGCCGCAGGACCAGGTACAACAAGCCGACGAGCACGACGAACATGATCACCGTCTGGAGTATCAGCGTGCGAACCATGGCCCGTTCCTGTTGCGGCACGGGAATGCGCGCGACCTGCCAAGTGTCGCTGCCTTGCTGGCGCAGGCCCACTACCAGCAGCGCGTGCGGCAGGTCGCGCAGGCGGCGGTGGATCAGCGGGTAGTTTTCGGCTGCCTGTTTCACCTCGGGGTCGGACATGAATGTGCGCTCGACCACGACGAGGTCGGCAACTTCGATGCCTTGCGATTCAAGCATGGCCTGCAGCGTATCCTCACGCTGCGTCGAGCGGTTGTCGTTGGCGGCGAGGGGATTGGATCCGCCCTCGCTGTAGCGCAGGCGCCGGGGGAGCCTGGGAGAAAGCGGATCGTCCTCGCGCGGGCCGCGGCGGAAGGCCTCTTCGCGTGCGCCACGACCACGCCGGTCACGGGCTTCCTCGCGGTCCATCCGGGCAGGCCCGGTCAGCAGCTGGAAGGCGACCGCATGCAGAAGACCCAGCTCGCGCCGCTGTTCGGCTGCGCGGTAAAGGAGGGCGGAGGATATCGCCTGCGCCACGAGCAGCGCGACGGCGGTGGCCAGCAACACCTGGCCGAGCAGGCTACGAGGGGCGACGCGCATCACACAGGGTCCTTGGCGATACGGGTCACATCGGCGGCGAGGCGGTATCCGCCGCCGCGCACGGTCTGGATCAGCAGCGGGTTGCGACTGTCGACCTCCAGCTTGCGACGCAACCGGCTGACCTGGTTGTCGACTGCGCGATCGAACAGTTGCGCCTCGCGCCCCTGGACCATGTCGAGCAGGCGATCGCGGTCGAGCACCTGGCGCGGGTGATCGCAGAAGGCGCGCAGCATGCGGAACTCTGCCGTCGAGATGGGTATGAGGGCACCTTCAGGATCGGTCAGGCGGCGCTTGAGCGGATCGAGCGTCCACCCTTCGAAGCGATAGGCCAGTTCAACGTCCTGTGGTTGGGTCGGACGTTCGGCGCGGCGCAGGACCGAGCGGATGCGGGCGACCAGTTCGCGCGGCTCGAATGGTTTGGTCACGTAATCGTCGGCACCGATTTCCAGCCCAACGATGCGGTCCATCGCCTCGCCGCGCGCGGTCAGGAGGATGACGGGCAGGTGCCGGCTTTCGACCAGGTGGCGGCAGAGCGACAGACCGTCCTCGCCCGGCATCATGATGTCGAGCAGGACGAGGTCGGGCGGGTCCTGCGTCAGTCGCGTGCGTGCGGCGGCGGCGCTCTCGGCCTCATGCACGACGAACCCCTGGCGAGTGAGATACTCTGCCAGGGGTTCGCGCAGGGATCGCTCGTCGTCGACGAGGAGCAGGGTGGTGGGCGCGGC
Organism: Qipengyuania soli; assembly: GCF_015529805.1. NCBI lineage: Bacteria > Pseudomonadati > Pseudomonadota > Alphaproteobacteria > Sphingomonadales > Erythrobacteraceae > Qipengyuania > Qipengyuania soli. Next base: position 2,756,093 of record NZ_CP064654.1, read on the forward strand.
GTCGGTCATGTTTGTCCTTGTCGCGCCTACCTTGGGGCAGGAGCTGCGATCAAGCGCCTTACTGCGCCTGGCGCGCTTCGCGCTTGGTCTTCCATTCGGCACGCATGGCCTTGTGCGCGGCATCGCGCTCCTCGGTGCTGATCTTGCCGTCGCGATTGGTGTCGACCTTGGCGAAGTGCGCGGCAAGCGCGGTGTCGAACTCGGCGCGGGTCACGGCCTTGTCGCCATTGGTGTCGGCCATCTTGAGCATCATCTGCGGGCCGCCGCCCATGCCGTGCTTGCCGCGCATTCCGCGCTTGCCTTCACGCATGCCTTCACCGCCGCGGTGCTCGCCGCGAGCCTCGTGCATTGCGCGCAGCTCGTCCTGCGACAGGCCGCCGCTGTTGTCGGTGTCCATCTTGGCGAAATGTTCGGCCATCCGCTCTTCGCGGTTTCCGGCCTTGGCGGCGCGACGCTCTTCGCGGCGCTCCTTGCGGGCTTCGTGCATGGCTTTCATTTCGTCTTGCGACAGTTCGCCATCATTGTTGGCATCGGCCTTTGCGAACATTTCCTCGTGATGAGCCTGGCGATCGTCGGCATTGATAGTGCCGTCACCATTGGCATCCATCTTGGCGAAGAGCTCGTTGCCGTGCGCCTTCATCTCGGTGAGCGTGACGACGCCATCGCCATTGGCATCGGGGTTCGGGCGGTCACCGCGTTGGGCATAGGCGATGCCCGCACCGGTCAGGGCCACGGCAGCGGCGGAAAGGGAAAGGATGGTCTTGCGCATTGTGTCACTCCGGTATTGCGAAATGGGGTGAGCCGCAGCGGGCGGGGGGAGGGGGAGGGAGAAAACCGACATCCCGCTGCAGCTCGTGTCCCCTGTCTAGGAGGTCAATGTCGCAGGAATATGCTGGATGCGGGCCGATTTGTATCGCTTTGTCGCGAAGAGGCGACGCGGTTCATCAGTCCGCAATCCGGCGAAGTGATCAGGCCTTGTCCATCAGGAATGCGTTGAGCTTGTTGCCGTCCGGATCGCGGAAATAGGCGGCGTAGAAGACCATGCCGTTCTCGTCGGGTTCGCCACGTGGTCCGGGTTCGCCTTCGCAGCTGCCGCCATTGGCCAGCGCGATGTCGTAGATGCGCTGGACCTGGTCGCGGTCCTTCGCCTCCAGCGCCACCATCACGCCATTACCGACCGTCGCTGCATTCCCGTCGAACGGCTTGGTGAGGCCGATGCCCGGCGCGCCGCCGAATTCGCCCCATGCGATGAATGTCTCGAATTCCATCATGCGGCCAATGCCGAGTTCGGCCGCGATAGCATCATAGAAGACTGCTCCGCGTGCGAGGTCGTTGGTGCCGAGGGTAACGTATCCGATCATGACAATGCTCCTGCTGTTGCGACTCGCGACAGTAGGAACATTACGTGAACATGCGCGGTCCTACAAGGGTGCGCATTCCCGTTCGAGCCATGCCAGATCCTCGCCATCGAGCTGCGGCGCGAGGATCGCGCGGACCTGCTCGTGATAGCGGTTCCACCAGCCGATCTCCGCCTCGCTCAGCATCGACCTGTCGACCAGCTTGCGATCCAGCGGGACGAAGGTCAGCGTTTCGAAGCCGAGGTAATCGCCCTCGCTTGCGATCTGCGCCGGAACCACCAGCACCAGGTTCTCGATGCGGATGCCGTAGTGCCCGGCCTTGTAGTAACCGGGCTCGTTCGAGAGGATCATGCCCGCGCGCAGTTCGGTCATACTGCCGGGATAGGGGCCATTCGGCTTGGCGATCCGCTGCGGGCCTTCGTGGACCGAGAGATAGCTTCCGACCCCGTGGCCGGTGCCGTGGTTGAAGTCGACCCCGCCGGCCCACAGGTGCATGCGCGCCAGCGCGTCGAGCGCGCCGCCCGTGGTCCCTTGCGGGAAAGTCTGCATGGCGAGCTGGATATGGCCCTTGAGGACGCGGGTGTTGCGCTCGACCATTTCCGCGCTTGGTTCTCCCGGGCCGACCCAGACGGTGCGGGTAATGTCGGTTGTGCCGTCGGCATACTGGCCGCCCGAATCCACGAGGTAGATGGAGGAAGGCGGGATCGGGATATTGCTGTCTTCATCGACCTTGTAGTGCGGCAGGGCGGCGTGCGGTCCTGCGGCGCTGATGGTGTCGAAGCTCAGATCGCGCAGGTTCCCGCCCTCCGCGCGGAATTCGCGCAGCTTGGCGGCGGCGGTCAGTTCGTCGATCTTGCCGCTCGGCGCCTCGATTTCGAGCCAGCGGAGGAAGCGGGTCACGGCCGCGCCGTCGCGCGCCTGCGCGTCGCGGTGGCCCTGCTGTTCGGTGGGATTCTTGATCGCCTTGGGCAGGACGGTGGGATCGCCTTCGCGCACGACCCTGGCGCCGCTTGCTGCCAGCGCATGGAAGATGCCGGCCACGGCATGCTGCGGATCGACCGCGACGGTCTTGCCCGATAGCGTTGCCAGCGCAGGTTCGAACTCGTCGCGCGGACGCACCGAAACGGCATTGCCGAGGTGCTGGGTCAGCTCCGGCGTGACCTTCTCCGGCGCGATGAACAGTTCCGCCGTGCCGTCGGCATGGGCGAGGACATAGGACAGCGCCACCGGCGTGCTGTCGACATCGGTGCCGCGCAAATTGAGCAGCCAGGCGACCGAATCCAGCGCGGTGATGACCGTCGCGTCATAGCCTTCCTTCTTCAGCCAGTCGGCGACTTCGGCGCGCTTGTCGGCGCTCGAACGGCCGGCAAGCCTCTCGTCATGCGGCGTCGCGTGGTTCAGCGAAGGCTGCGGGCGGTCGTCCCAGATCGCGTCGATCGGATTGCCGTCGACCGGGACCAGCTCGATGCCCTTCTTCGCGAACAGTTTTTCCGCCGCTTCGGCCCAGCCGATCCCGTGGAGCCATGCGTCGTAGCCGATGCGGCTGCCATTGGCTGCGTTGTCGGCAATCCACTTCGCCGGGCTGGTCGCGGGCACATCCTCGTAATCGTAGAGCTTGCCGTCGACCTGGTCTCGCACCTGCACCGTGTAGCGGCCGTCGGTGAACATGGCGGCCTTGTCCTTCAGCACCACGGCGCTGCCCGCGCTGCCGCCGAAGCCGGTCAGCCATTTGAGGCGCTGGGCATAGGAGCCGACGTATTCGCTCATGTGCTCGTCCGAGATGGGAATGACGAAGCCGTCGAGCCCGCGCCTGCCCAATTCCTTGCGCAGGGCGTCGAGGCGGGCTTCGTGGGTTTGCATGAGCATGGGCGGGTATCCTCTTGTGTTTCAGTTGGGCTGCGTCGTGACGCTTGCCGCGTGCTCTTGGCACGCATAGTCATGCGCCCCACTTAGGCCCCTCCGGCATCCTTTTCCACCCGTTGCCAAGCTCAGGAGTTGTCCCATTTCGACGAGCCGCCCCGCACCCCAGGAACTAAACCCCCCGAAGGCAGAAAAACGCGAGCATTCCTACACCCATCACGGGATCACCATCGCTGATCCCTATGCCTGGCTGCGCGACCCTGGATACCCCGAGGTCAAGGACAAGGATGTCCTTGCACATCTCGAGGCGGAGAACGCCTGGTTCGAGGCGCGCATGGAGCCCCACAAGGAACTCGTCGAGACGCTGTTCAAGGAGATGAAGGCGCGCATCAAGGAAGACGATTCCACCGTCCCCCAGCGCCGCGGCAACTGGCTTTACTGGTCGGAATTCGAAGAGGGCGCGGAATATCGCAAATACTACCGCAAGCCCGCCGAGGGCGATGGCGAGGCACAGCTGATCCTCGACGAGAACGAGCTTGCGGCGGGCCACGAATATTTCCGCCTCGGCACCTTCTCGGTGTCCGACAACGGCAAGCTGCTGGCCTATTCGGTCGATACCAACGGGTCGGAACGATTCACCGCGCGCTTCAAGATCATCGAAAGCGGCGAACACCTGCCCGACGAGATTCCGGGCACGTTATCGGATCTGGTCTGGGTCAAGGCTGATACCGCAGTTGTCTATGGCCTCGCCGACGAGAACTGGCGCGTGCACGACGCGACGCTCCACGTGCTCGGCACACCGCTGAGTGAGGACGTCGAACTTTACCGTGAGACCGAGGACGAAGGCTTTCGCGTCGGCGCGGGCCTGTCGGCGCAGGAAGACTGGCTGGTCATCGCGACGGGCGACAACGAAACGTCCGAAGTGCGGCTGGTCCCGGCGAACGACCCGACCGCGGCGCCGATACTCGTCAAGCCGCGCAAGAAAGGCGTCGAATACGATGTCGATCTACGCGACGGCACCTTGTGGATCCACACGAACGACGAACACGTCAATTTTCGCCTCGCCACGGCTCCTCTCGAACGACCCGGCGAATGGACGACGCTGATCGAAGGATCGGACGAGTTCTATCTCGACGGCTTCGAACTCTACCGTGATTTCTACGTCACCGAGGGGCGGATCAAGGGACTCGACCAGATCCAGCTGCGTTCCTACGCCGACCCTAATCTCGTGAAGCCCATCGCATTTGCCGAAGCGAGTTTCACCACCGGGCTGACCAACAACCCCGAATACCACCAGGACAAGCTGCGGCTGTCGTACCAGAGCATGGTCACGCCGGACTCGGTCTATGACTACCACGTCGCGACCGGCGAACTCGAACTGCTCAAGCAGCAGGAAATCCCGAGCGGATACGACGCCTCGCTTTACGTGACCGAGCGGCTGGAAATCGAGGCGCGGGACGGGACCATGGTCCCGGTCAGCGTGGTCATGCGCAAGGACCGCGAGCCGGGCGGTCCGCTGCACCTCTACGCCTATGGCGCCTACGGCTATGCCGTGCCGCCGGGTTTTTCGACCACGCGCCTCAGCCTCGTCGATCGCGGTTTCGCCTATGCCATCGCGCATATCCGTGGCGGCGACGATCTCGGGCGCAAGTGGTACCTTGCGGGCAAGCTTGCCGAGCGGACCAACACCTTCAACGATTTCGTCGACGTGGCCAAGGGACTGGTCGCAAAGGGCTACACGCAAAAGGGGCGCATCAGCATTTCGGGTGGCTCGGCCGGGGGCGAACTGATGGGCGTCGTCGCCAATACCGACCCCGACCTGTGGGGCGCGGTGGTGGCGCATGTGCCCTTCGTCGACGTGCTTTCGACCATGCTCGATGGAGACTTGCCCCTGACCCCCGGCGAGTGGCCGGAGTGGGGCAATCCGATTGTCTCGAAGCAGGCCTTTGCGCAGATCCTTGCCTACAGCCCCTATGACCAGGTGGTGGCGCAGGATTACCCGCCGATGCTGGTGACCGCCGGGCTAAACGACCCGCGGGTCACCTATTGGGAGCCGGCAAAGTGGGTCGCCAAGCTGCGCGAGCTCAAGACCGACGGCAACGAATTGCTGCTGAAGACCAACATGGGCGCCGGCCATGGCGGCAAGTCGGGCCGCTTCGAGAGCATTCGCGAGACAGCCGAGGAGGTCGCCTTCGTGCTGTGGCAACTCGGGGTGACCGAACATCGGGGTGAACGGTGACATGAAACGCTTCACTCGGACCTTCGTGGCCGCTCCCGGGCACATCGACGAGCTTGGCCATGTCAACAATACCGTCTGGGTCCGATGGATCCAGGACATGGCCACCGCACACTGGGATGCCGTCGCGCGACCGGAAGATCGCGAGGCGTTCTTCTGGGTCGTGAGCCGTCACGAGATCGATTATCGCGGCAATGTCGACGAGGGGCAGACCGTCACCGGCGAGACCTGGATCGAAGGCCCCGCACGCGGTGCGACCTCGCTCCGCCGGGTCGATTTCCGCAACGATGCGGGCAAGGTGATCGTCTCCGCTGCGACCACCTGGGCGATGCTCGACCGGGCGAGTAACCGCCTGGTCCGCGTCCGGCCCGAGGTCCTGGCACCCTTCTCCGAAGACTAGGCCGCGGCGGCTCCGCGCTGATCGACCTGCGGCTGGAACAGTTCCAGCCGTTCGTGGACCATGCGATTCCTTCCGTCGCACTTGGCACTGTAGAGTAGTTGGTCGGCGCGCGAATAGATGGTCGCGAAATCGATCTCGCTCTCGCCGATCACGGCAGAAAAATCGAGGAAGCCCATGCTGGCGGTAACCGGCCTGTCGAGCCCATCGATCTCTGCCAGGATACGCGCGGTGATTGCCCGGCGGCGCGCTTCGGCACGCTGGCGGGCGTCCGGTCCGCGCAGGAGGAGCAGGAATTCCTCGCCGCCCATGCGCACCACGCGTGCCTCTGCATCGCCGGACAGTGCCTGCGCGGAGGCCTTCAGCACCTCGTCACCCATGGCATGGCCGAATTCGTCGTTGATCGACTTGAAGCGGTCGAGGTCGAGCAGCGCGACCGAGGTGTAGCCCTTGGCTACCAGCCCGGCGAAGTCGTCGGTCATGGCGCGGCGGTTTAGCACGCCGGTCAGCGGATCGTGCCGCGCCTGCTGCGCCAACCCTTCGGCCTCGGCCTTCACCTTGTCGCGTTCGTGGCGCAGGACGAGGAAGCGGTCAGCAACACCGAAAGTCGTCGCCACTACTTCCAGCACCACGCCGAGGAGAAAGAGTGCTCCTGCGTCGTAGGTCGGCATGCCAGGGACGAGGTGGCTGACCGTCCGGATCAGGCCTACGATGACGAGCGGGGCAAAGCCGATGGCGAGGAAGCGGGCCGACCGGCTGCCCTTGCGCCAGGCCTGCCAGGTTGCCCACACGAAGTACGGGCTGGTGGCGAAACAGGCGACATAGAATACCGTTGCAGGCAGGCTGCCGAGAGCCGGAAGGTGGGGCGAGTGGAGCAAGGTTGCCAAGGCCACGAGAGCGGCTTGCAACCTGAAGATCTTGGCTGCGTTTCGCGGCAGGTATTCGTGCTCGAGGAAGGCCCCGGTAAAGAGGTTGGCGGCGATCAGGATCCCGCCGAAGCTCGCAACGCCAAGCATGCGCGAGGTCGGCAGGTCGAGCGCGAAGAGCGGGATGTTGAGGCCCGACACGGTGACAAGGTGCACCAGCGTGCTGCCGATCATGGCAATATGGAACAGGCTGAAGCGCTCACGCAAAACATGGTAGACACCGGCGTCGATCAGCATCGGCATCAGCAGCACGCCGATGACCAGTGCAAACACCAGCAGGACATTGCGATCCTCCGCGCTCGAACCGGGCAGGCGATGCTCAAGGCGAAGGTAGTCGAGCGGCATGGTCTCGGTGCCGCCCTCCATGATCGCGTAGAATGTCTGGGTCTGGTCGGTGATGACGGGGACGGGGAGGCTGAACTGGCGATCGAGAAACGCCTGCTGTCCATCGGCGAAGACGCTGCGCGTCATGCGGATGGCACCGGCCTGATCGACGGTCACGAAGGTGAGCGAGGAGAAATCGGCCTTGCGCGAGATGGCGTGCTTGAGCGATCCGCGATCAGGAGTCGACGATAGGTCGATGCGCAGAACCTGGAATCGTTCGGGCTCGACCGAGAATTCTGCCGGGCAGTGCCAACCCGCGAGCGAAGCCAGGGCAGATGCTGCTGGCGCACTGTCGAGAGTAAGCGAGCAGCGCTCCTGTGACGAAGTTGGCGCAGCCATCGCCTCCACGCCGCAAAGCGCGAGCAAACTTGCCAGCAGTATCCCGATGATCCTGTACACGACCCAATCCCTTTGTCGGGCCGTGGTAACGGACAAAAGTTCCAGTCGGGTAAATCCGAGAGGGATATCAGGCTACGGCGGCGGTGCTTCCACCATCTTCATCGAACTCGGGTTCGAACAGCTCGAGCTTGTCGGCAGCCATGCGGTTGCGGCCCGCGCACTTGGCATCATAGAGCAGCTGGTCGACGCGCGTGTAGAGCGCATCGAAATCGACGCCCGCCTCATTCCTGACCTGCGAAAAGTCGAGGAAGCCCATGCTGGCAGTGACCGGTCGATCGAGCCCGCCGATATGTGCCAGGGTCCGCACGGTCACTGCGCGGCGCAATGCTTCGGCGCGCTCGCGCGCGTCGATGCCGCGGAGCAGCAGGAGGAATTCCTCGCCGCCGATCCGGAATGCCACCAGATCGCGTGCGGCCCCGCCTTGCAACGCTTCGCCGGTGCACCGCAACACGGCATCGCCGATCGGGTGCCCGTGCTGGTCGTTGATCGACTTGAAGTGGTCGATGTCGAGTACCGCCATTGCGGAGAAGCCCTCTTCGACAAGCGTTTCATAGCGTGCCTCAAGGGCCCGGCGATTGAGCAGGCCAGTGAGCTGGTCATGCTCGCTCAGCGCTTCGAGCGTGCGGGCCTCGTCTACCGCCTGGTCGCGTTCGCGCTTGATCGCGATGAAGCGGTCGGCAACCGCCAGCGCGGTGGCGACGACTTCGAACAGCAGGGCAATATTCTGCGGCCATGTCTCGTCGAAGGTATAGCTGGTCGGGAACCACAGGATGCTGGCGAATTGCGCTACGATGATCGAAGTGAAGGGAGCAAAACCTAGGATAAGGTATGGTGCCATCAGGCTACCGCGCTTCCACGCCCGCCCAAGGACAACGAAATAGGTTCCCAGCATCAAGATGTAGGCACCGAAATAGGCGTGGTCGATCCACTTGCCGAAAAGCTCCGGGAAGAAGGTCGTCGAAATCCCGTTGGCCAGGGCTAGCGGAGCGATGGCGAGCAGGGCCAGACGACCCCTCCGCCCCAAGGCCGCAGGCTCGATGAAATTGCTGGCGAAAAGCATCGTTGCGGCGATCATCACATCGACGCTCATGTAGGTGATGTAGAGCTCGGTCTTGAAGTCGATCGAACTCATCAGCGGGATCAGGCCCGAAACGGAAGCGGTCTGGACGAAGGCCATTGCACAGAACAGTGCGTGCCACAGCGGGAAGGGTTCGCGCAGCGCCCTGAAGTACCCCAGGTCGAAGAGGATAGGGGTTAGCAACAGGCCGCAAATCAACGCTGCATAGAGGTGTATCAAACCAGCGATCGGCGGGACCGACGGCCGGTCGACGAGCTCTGCGGCGGCCAGAGCCTCAGGCCATTTCCCACCGTCGAGGGTGAACACCAGGGCAGTCGCCCGCCCCCTGATTTCCGGCAGTTCGACCATGGATTGCAGGCTGGACGCGCCGAGCCATGTGTCGGTGAAGCCGTAGCTGCGGCTCACCGCGCGCCCTTCCTCGTTGACGAGGGTCACTGTCAGCCGGTCGAACTCGTAACGTTCGAACTCGGCATAATGAGGATTGCCGTCGGCGACTGTACGGTGCGCGAGATCGAGCCGGACGATATGGCGCTGCTGCTTGAACTCGTACTTGTCGGAATTGCATGTCCAGCTGTCCGGCTTCTGCAGGGCATCGGCAAACTGAAGGTCGCGGCTGCCGGAAATGTGACAGACCGAGGCGGGGGCGAAACCGCCTTCCGCCGCTGCAGGCCCGGCCACGACGAAAAAGCCCGCGATGAACGCGAGCATCACACACCGGACGGCGCGCGAAATCGTCGAGGAGAGACCCCGTCCCATCCCGCCGTTTTAAGCACGAGGGCTTAAAGCGGCGTTACGGGTGCGGGAGTAGATTATTTACCTTAGCCGATAACCTCGGCCACCGGGCGGTAGTCGTATCCCAGTTCCTTGGCCACGGCTTCGTAGGTTACCTGGCCAGCGTGGACGTTGAGCCCCTCTGCCAGGTGCGGGTCGCTGCGCAGCGCTTCCTTCCAGCCGAGATTGGCGATGCGCAGGGCATGCGGCAGGGTAACGTTGTTGAGCGCGTATGTGCTGGTGCGCGCAACTGCGCCCGGCATGTTGGCAACGCAGTAGTGGACGATGTCGTCGACCACGTATGTCGGCTCGGCATGCGTGGTCGCGCGGCTGGTTTCGAAGCAGCCACCCTGGTCGATCGCGACGTCGACGAGGACCGCGCCCTTCTGCATGTCCTTGAGCATTTCGCGGCTGACCAACTTGGGCGCGGCCGCGCCCGGGATCAGGACTGCGCCGATGACGAGATCGGCTTCGCATACCGCCTCGTAGAGATTGGCGGCGTTGGAAAAGCGCGTCTTGGCGCGGCTCTCGAAATGGGTGCCGACGCGCTCCAGTACTTCGGGGCTGCGGTCGAGGATCGTCACGTCGGCACCGAGGCCAGCGGCCATCTGCGCCGCGTTAAATCCGACCACCCCTCCGCCGATGACGGTAACCTTGCCCGGCATCACGCCCGGAACGCCGCCGAGCAGCACACCGCGTCCGCCATGGGCCTTCTCGAGCGCGGTGGCGCCTGCCTGCACGCTCATGCGCCCGGCAACCTGGCTCATCGGCTTAAGCAGAGGCAGCTGGCCGCCCGGGCCGGTCACGGTTTCGTAGGCGATGCCGGTGACGCCGCTGGCGACGAGTTCCCTGGTCTGCTCCGGATCGGGAGCGAGGTGGAGGTAGGTGTAGAGGATCTGGTCGGCACGCAGCTTGGCGCGCTCCACCGCCTGCGGTTCCTTGACCTTCACCACCATTTCGCATTCCGCGAAGATCGGATCGGGTCCGTCAACCACCTTGGCACCCGCAGCGACATACTGGGCGTCGGTCGCACCGATGCCCGAACCGGCCTGGGTCTCGATCCAGACCTCGTGACCGTTGTTCACGAGTTCGCGCGCGCTCTCGGGCGTGAGGCCGACGCGGTATTCGTGGTTCTTGATTTCCTTAGGGCAGCCGATGCGCATGATGTCTCTCCTTATCGGTCCGACATAGCGCCAAAGCCGGGGAATGTTTTGCCTCAATAATCTCCCGATTGACCGATGATTGGAAAATATTACTGTATGAGACCACATATGTGGGAAAATATTGCATGGACCGCGCTGACAGGAAATTGCTTACCGCTCTGCAGGAAGATTCGACGCGTTCGCTGGCCGAGCTTGCAGACCTCGCCGCGCTGTCGCCGTCGGCCTGTCACAGGCGGGTCAAGGCGCTCGAGCAGGCAGGGATTATTTCGGGCTATGGAGCGAGGCTCGATCCGGCCCGCCTCGGCCTCAGCCTGGTGGTGTCGGTCGAGATCACCCTGATCAGCCAAAGCAGTGAGGCAATGGCTGCGTTCGAGGCGGCGGTGCAGGACTTCGACGATATCCTCGATTGCCACCTGATGTCGGGCGCTGGCGATTACCTTCTGCGGGTCGCTGCGCGCGATCTGGAGCAGTTCGATCGAATTCACCGCGAATGCCTGTCGCGGCTTCCGGGCGTTTCCTCGATGCGCTCCAGTTTCCAGATTCGCAGTATCAAGCGCTGGACTGGCTATCCCGTAGCGCGAGACCTTTGAGGCGGCATCGCTTCAGTGATGCCGAAATCACCCGCATTGCAATTATGTTACGAAAAATTCAGGCAAAGGGTTGTTTTCTGAAAGGTGCCGGTTAACCCTGTCCCTCGGGTCGAATGCGGGAGGGGCGGCGTCAGGCCGATATTTCCGCATGGACTAAACGTTCCTGGGGAGAAAACCTTATGAATTTTAGAGGGAAACAGCCTTCGGCGCGGGCGCTGCTCGTTGCTGCCACGGCGGTTTGGGCGCTTGCCAGCGCCGACGTCGCGATGGCGCAGGATGCCGGTAGCGATGATACCGCTGCAGCCGAAGAGGATTCCGACGCTCCGGCCATCGTCGTCATTGGTACCCGCCGTACTGACCGCAGCGCGGTGAATTCGGCATCGCCGGTCGATGTCATTTCGGCGAGCGAGATCCAGTCGCAGCCGGCCGCGAACATGCTCGACGTCGTGAAGAACGTCGTGCCGTCGTTCTTCGTGCCGCAGAACACGATTTCGGACGCATCGACCTTCGTGCGCGCGCCGTCGCTGCGCGGCCTTCCGGCCGACAACATTCTCGTCATGCTCAACGGCAAGCGTTTCAACCGCTCGGCGCTGGTCCAGGTCTACACCGGCGGCGACACGGCGCTGTCGTTCGGATCGCAGGGCGCGGACATCTCCTCGATCCCGGCGATTGCCGTGGGCAACCTTCAGGTCCTGCGTGACGGCGCGACCGCGCAATACGGTTCGGATGCCATCGGCGGCGTGCTCAACTACGGTCTGCGCGACGATACCGGTTTCGAGGCGCAGGCACTCTACGGGCAGCACTATGAAGGCGATGGCGAAACCTGGCAGATTTCCGGCTACGGCGGGATCGGCCTGGGTGACAACGGTTTCATCTCGGTTGCCGGCGAATATTACGACAGTGAAGGCACCAGCCGCGGTGTCCAGCGCCCTTCGGCAGTGAACTTTGCCAACCAGTTCCCCAACCTGGCCGACCAGCTACCCAACTATCCGGGCCCGGTACAGATCTGGGGTTCCTCGCCTTCGCACGGCTGGAAGGTCGTGGTGAACAGCGAATTCGAAGTTTCGCCGCAAGCCACCTTCTACCTGTTCGGCAACTTCGCCAATTCGAAGGCTGACCAGAGCTTCAACTACCGCGAGGCGGTGACCACCACGGCCACCCGCTTCAACGGGACATCGTCGTCCACGGGTACGCTTTCCGCAAACTCGGCATTCCGTCATCCGATCTACCTGACGGCATGTCCGGCGGGCAACGCAACCTGCCCGAGTGGCGGGTTCGTGCGCGACGCCAATGTGTTCAACTTCACCGAGCTCTATCCGGCCGGTTTCACCCCACGCTTCGTTGGCGAAACCGATCAGGCGATCGGCGTTGCGGGCATCAAGGGCTCACTGGATTCGGGTTTCACCTACGACCTTTCGGGGTCGCTGGCCCGCCAGTCGCTGAACCTGTCGATGTACAACTCGCTGGCACCTTCATACGGTCCGGCGACGCAGACCGAGTTCCAGTTCGGCAAGCTGATCCAGCGCGAACTCAACCTCAACCTCGACATGACCTATCCGCTCGACATGGGCCTTGCGAGCCCGGTCACGTTGTCGTGGGGTGCTGAATTCCGGCGCGAGGAATACGAGGCGACCGAGGGTGATCCGCAGTCCTACGGTGCCGGCCCATACGCTGTGCAGGACCTCTATGTTCAGACCTCGCCGGGCGTCTATGCCTATGACTCCACCGTAACCATGCCTCCTGCGGCCAGCGGCTACGGCGGCACCAGCCCGACCTTTGCCGGCACCAGCAGCGAAAAGAGCTGGGGCGTCTACGTGGGTGCAGAAGCCGACCTTACCGATCGCCTGTCGATGGGTATTGCCGGTCGTTACGAGGACTACGAGAACTTCGGCAGCGCTACGGTCGGCAAGATCAACGCCCTGCTCGAAGTGACCGATGCCGTTTCGCTGCGCGCGACGGCGGGCACGGGCTTCCACGCTCCCTCGCCCGGCCAGAACAACGTCCAGGTCCTGACCACTACCTTTATCCAGGGCAACCAGGTGCAGGTGGGTACCTATCCGGTGACGAGCGACATTGCCCAGTTCTACGGGGCAACTACCCTCGGACCGGAAGAATCGACCAACTTCGGTGCCGGTATCGTCATCAAGCCGTCGAACAACTTCACGCTCACGGCAGATGGTTATTCGATCAAGGTGCGCGACCGTATCGGTATCTCGCAGACCTTCACGGTGAGCGCAGCCGACATCGTCGCCCTGCCTTCGCTTGCCGGTGTGGGTGAAGGCGGATCGGTCCAGTACTTCACCAACGGCTTCGATACGCTCACCCGCGGTATCGACGTCGTGGGTACCTATCGTACCGGCCTTGGCGACGGCTCGCTCAACCTCACGCTCGCGTACAACTACAACAAGAGCAAGGTGACGAACTTCGACCCGGGTGTGATCGGACCGACGCAGCTGATCGACATCAAATACCTTGCGCCAAACCACCGGGCGACCTTCTCGGCCAACTGGGAAATCGGCGATTTCGCGATCAATTTCCGTGAGAGCTATTACGGCGAATGGCGCGATTCCAACGACTATCCCATTCGTGAAGGCAATCTCTCGACCGGAGCGATCATCGATGGCCAGCACTTCGGTGCCAAGTTCATCACCGATCTCGACGTGAGCTACACCTTCGCGGACAAGTACACGCTGACGGTGGGTGCGAACAATCTGTTCGATACTTATCCCGACAAGATCGCAGCCACGGTGAACAATCCGATCTACGATCTGACGGGCAGCATCTCGAACGGATCTATCTATCCGCGTCCGGGCGGGCCTTTCGGCCTCAACGGCGGGTACTGGTACGCTCGTATCCGCGTGAAATACTGATCGCGCGATACATTGCTAAGCGATGCGGACGGGGGGACGAGAGTCTCCCCGTCTTGCATTATACTGATAGAATTTTGGCTTATACATGCAGCGTGCGAGCTTGATCGCCAATAGCTGGGCTAAATACTTCCAATTCTCTCCACACCCGCCATGTGGTGCAATTGTAACAGGGGCGCAACATTACGCTATGCCCGTAAAATAACCTTTTGCCGAAATCCGATTTGGAGCGATCATTTGATCCTTGCAACATGACAAGGACACAGTTCTTATGCGTCGTTCTTTCCTTCTTGCTTCGAGCGGCTTTGCCCTCGCAGTCAGCGCAACCACGCCCGCTTGGGCCCAGGAAGTAACGTCCGGAGGCGCGGAAGCGGCGGAAGCCACTCCGGGAGCACCGATCATCGTCACTGGTTCGCGCATTCGCCGCGACCCGCTCGACAACCCCTCACCCGTCATTTCCCTCGACGATGCAGCGCTGGAGCAGACCGGTCTTTCATCGGTTGCGGACATCCTCCAGCGCCTCCCCAGCGCTGCCGGCGGCCTGAACACCAAGGTCAACAACTCGGGTAACATCGGCAACCCGCAGGATGGTGGCGGCGTCGGTGCAGGTACGGCTGAAATCGACCTGCGCTACCTGCTGGCCAAGCGTACCCTGGTCCTCGTCGACGGCATGCGCTACGTGCCCGCCACTGCAGCCAGCGGCATTCCCTCGACGATCGACTTGAACTCGATTCCGCAGAGCATGATCCAGCGGATCGAAGTGCTGCAGTCGGGCCAGTCCCCGCTTTACGGCTCTGACGCCATCGCCGGGGTCGTCAACATCATCACCAAGCAGCAACAGGATGGCCTGCAGGCCTCGGCCAAGTATGGCCAGTACCTCAAGTACAACGATGGCGAGACGCTTGACCTGTCACTGAGCTACGGTGCCAGCGGCGAGCGTGTTTCGGTCGCAGCCGGCATCGATTACGTCGACCAGAAGCAGGTCCGCACCGCCAATCGCGAACTGACCCAGTTCCCTAACCCGGGCCAGACCAGTTGCACCGATCCGATCGGCGGCTGTTCGTCTGGCACGCTCGGCGGGCGCATTGCGTTCAACCCGGGCAACCCGTCGCTTCCCGCAGGTGGCAGCGTCACCGTGCGCAGTTTCCCGCTGACCACGCGCGGCGTCTACGACCCGACGCTTGTCGGCGGCGACTTCAAGGCCTTCACAAGCGCCGATCGCTTCAACTTCGCGCCCTTCAACCTGCTGCTGACGCCTTCGGAGCGTTACGGCGCGTGGCTGAGCGCCAAGGCGGAGCTGACCGACACGATCAACCTGCGCACGAGGATGGTCTACAACCGCCGCAACTCGAAGAACCAGGCAGCATTCCTGCCGCTGTTCCTCGGGCCCGATGCGGGTAACGGCAACCTCCTCGACACCGTGTCGATCGACGTGACCAACCCGTACAACCCCTTCGGCATCACGCTCAATTCGGGTACCGACGGAAACCCGGCGACCTACAGCTTTATTGGCCGCCGACTGGTTGAAAATGGCCAGCGCACCTACACCCAGAAGGTCGACACTTGGACTGTGGCGGCGACGCTCGACGGACGCCTCGGCGCAAACTTCTACTGGGACGTGAATGCTGTCCTGGGCTGGAACGATGCGCACCAGCTGTTCACGGGTAACGTCAACGCCGCCAAGGTGGCGCAGGCGCTCGGCCCGGTCGCCAACTGCACCGGCGACTGCGTGCCGCTGAACATCTTCGGCGGTGCCGGGTCGATCACGCAGGACATGCTCAACTTCATCTCGTTCGACGAGAGGTCGAAGAGCGACCAGCGCCTCCAGGACTACACGGCGAACCTCTCGGGTGACCTCTTCGAACTGCCAGGCGGCATGGTCGGAATTGCGGTCGGCTACGAGCATCGCCACCAGAGCGGTTCGTTCACCCCCGATCCGATCATCCAGGCCGGGCTTGGTGCCGACATCCCGGCGCAGGCTGCGTCGGGCAGCTACAACACCAACGAGTTCTACGGCGAGTTGCGGGTGCCGCTGCTCAAGGAGACGCCGTTCTTCGAACTGCTCGAACTTGACGGTGCGGTCCGGTACGCGGACTATTCGACCGGGTTCAGCAACACCAGCTTCACCGGCACGCTGCTGTGGAAGCCGGTGCCCGACATCCTGTTGCGCGGATCCTATGCCGAAGGCTTCAGGGCCCCGGCGCTCGGCGAACTCTTCGGTGCGCAGTCGCGTGCCGACGCGCCGATCGACGATCCCTGCACCAACGTGGCCGGATCGCCTTGGCAGACCGACACCACTGTGCGCCAGAACTGTATCGCCAACGGGGTACCCTCGGATGGCAGCTATAACGAGCCCAATGGTGGCCAGCTCCCCACGCTGACCGGTGGCAACTCGGCGTTGAATCCCGAAACCTCCGAGACCTGGCTGGTCGGTGCAGTATACAGCCCCGACTGGGCGCGCGGCGGAGCGTTGCAGGACCTGAGCCTCGAGGTGAACTATTACGACATCACCGTCGACGGGGCGATCGCCGCGATCAATCCGCAGGTCACGCTGGCACGTTGCGCATCGCTCGGCGACGCACTGGCCTGCGACAATGTGACGCGTACCGCCAGCGGTCGCATCGCCAGCATCCAAGGTCTGCTGCAGAACATCGGCAAGATCGAGACAAGCGGGTACGATGCCACCTTCAATGCCCGAACCAGCGAAGGCGGTGCCGGAAGCTTCGGCCTCTCGGTCAATGCCAATCTGCTGACCAAGTACAAGGAAACGCTCCCGACCGCAGGCGGATCGGCGACGGTGGACTATCGCGGTACGACCCGCGGCTTCCCCGACCAGTCGTATCCGAAGTTCAAGGCGACGAGCGTCCTTTCCTGGTCGCTTGGCGGCTTCGATGCGGCGTTCACCGGCCGGTACATATCCAAGGTGACCGAAGCAGACGGCAAGGAAATGAACTCGCGGTTCTACACCGACATGCAGTTGGCCTTCACGCCCAGCTTCATGAACGATTCCTTCCGCTTCACGGTCGGCATCCTGAACCTGTTCGACAAGGATCCGCCGGCTTGCTTCAGCTGCACGGGTCCGAATTACGACCCGACGACCTACGACATCCCGGGTCGCTTCGGATACGTCCAGCTGAACTACAAGATGTGATGCAAATGGAGGGGCAGGCGGTGCGCTTGCCCCTCTTTTGTTGCCTGCGCCCTGTGTGAATGAGGGCCGGCTACTGGATTGCCCAGCTTGCTCTGACCTCTGGCCCGCGCCCCGTTTCCACTCTGACGCTCACACCAGACTTTGCAAGTTGCTCGCCAATCGGGTTCGCGTCACGATCAGCGCCCGAGAGTACCACGGTGTTTCCCGTCCGCCGGGCTGCCCAAGCGATCAGGGCCAGGGCCTTTGCGCCATCCTCGTCTGGAGTGCCGTCCTCAAATGTGATGCTGGGAAGCGTAAGCGACGGTGGCCGCAGCAACACCGTCCATCCCGGCACGTCGGACGACACCCGTCGCTCCAGTTCGCGATATCCTCCAAGCGTCAGGCCGGGCAATTGCCTTGCCGTAGCCATGACCCGCCGGTTCTCGCGGTCGATCATCACTTCATCCCGACCGATGCCAGCGACGAGTGCCATGCGATCGCCGAGGCCGCTAATCTGCCGCTCGTTGGCCTCTGCCTGCTCTTTCGCCCGGGCCTGCGCCAAGGCGGCCTGCTCCGCAGCGCCCGGGTCGGTGCCGACACGGTACTGGTCGATATTCACCGCGACCGGGGTGCCGAGCCGTTCTTCCAAACGCTTGGCGATCTCGGTATTCGCATTGGTGCGGAATTCGGGAGTGAAGACGCTGGCGGTCACGTTGACCGGGTCGGTGTCCCAGCTCACGACAGGCTGGTCCACCCGCGCTTTCGCGCCGAACGCTGCCTTTACCTCCTGGTTGACCACGCGCTGGCCGTTGGCCTCCCAGGCGATTGTCCGCAGAGAAAAACCGAGCGGTATTGCGAGCGCGATGAACACGGCCACGATGGCCAGCGACTGCACGCGGCTCTGGCGTTCCGAAAGGCCCGAACGATAGCCATAGAATCGCGCCATGACGGCCGCCGTCAGGGCGATGGTGACGAAGTTGGTCACGAACAATCCGAGTGCCCCGAAGAACACCGTCCAGTTCATGGTCGCAAGGCCGAAGCCGACCACAGCCAGCGGCGGCATCAATGCGGTAGCAATCGCCACGCCGACGATCGTACCCTCGCGCCCGCGAATGACGGCATAGCCGCCAGCCAGGGCCGAAAAGAGCGCCACCAGCAGGTCGAAGAGATTGGGTCGCGTACGTGCGGCAATCTCGCTCGTCACCGTCTGCAGGGGCGAAGATACGACGATGAGCGCGCAGAACAGGACGGCAAGTCCACAACCGACAGCCAGAGCCCTGGCGCAGCGGCGCAACCACTGGGCGTCGCCGGTAGCGAGGGCGAAGCCCGTGCCGATAATTGGATTCATCAGCGGCGACAAGAGCATGGCGCCGATGACCACCGCCGGTGAGGAAAGCAGCAGGCCGAGGATGGCGATGCCTGCCGACATCGCGATCATGAAGACATAGCGTGTCGTCAGCAGGGATTCGTCCCTGACGCGGGCGATGGTTTCGGCGTGGTTGGTCTGGCCCACCACTTCCTCTTGCCACCAGGCGCGCATTTCCGCGAAGGCGCGGAGGATCGTGTACTTGCTGATCGGCCCGCGTTTCGGACTGTCGTTTCCAGCCGCCGCTGCAACGTCGGTCATGCCCACCCCCTCATTTTCTAGGTCTGGCCGGTTGCTAGATCGGATTGCCGTCGCGGTCGCGGAATATCTCGCGTCGCCCGACGTGGTTGGCGGGCCCGACAAGGCCGTCGCCCTCCATCCGCTCGATCCACTTGGCCGCCGTGTTGTAGCCTACCCCCATCTGGCGCTGGAGCCATGAGCCAGAGGCCTTCTGGTTTTCGAACACGATCTGGCAGGCCTGGCGGTATTTGCGTTCTTCCGGATTGTCGGAGGCGGTGAACTCGTCCTCGAAGCTGAAGCCGAAGCCTTCTTCCGGCTCCTCGGTGACCGCATCGACATAATCGGGCTTGCCCTGCGCGCGCCAATGGTCGGCGACCTTCTCGACCTCTTCATCGGAAACGAAGGGCCCGTGGACGCGGATCATGGCGCCGGTGTTGGGCTTGTAGAGCATGTCCCCCTTGCCCAACAGCTGTTCGGCGCCCTGTTCGCCAAGGATGGTGCGGCTGTCGATACGGCTCGTCACCTTGAAGCTGATGCGGGTCGGCAGGTTCGCCTTGATGACGCCGGTAATAACGTCGACCGAGGGACGCTGCGTTGCCATGATCAGGTGGATCCCCGCAGCACGCGACTTCTGTGACAGGCGCTGGATCAAAACTTCGATTTCCTTGCCGACGGTGACCATGAGGTCGGCAAGCTCGTCGACGATCAGCACGATCAGCGGCAGCGGTTCGTAATCGAGCTGCTCTTCCTCGTAGATCTCCTCGCCCGTCTCGGGGTCGAAGCCGGTCTGGACGCGGCGGCCCAGCGGCTTGCCCTTGGCGATGGCGGTTTTGATCTTCTCGTTGAAGCCGGCGATGTTGCGCGAATTGACGCTGCTCATCATGCGATAGCGGCGCTCCATCTCCTCGACTGCCCACTTCAAGGCGCGCACCGACTTCGCGGGTTCGGTCACCACCGGGCTGAGCAGGTGGGGAATATCGTCGTAGGTCTTCAGTTCGAGCACCTTGGGATCGATCAGGATCAGGCGGCACTCTTCGGGCGTGAAGCGATAGAGCAGCGAGAGCAGGATTGTGTTCAAGCCGACCGACTTGCCCGACCCGGTCGTACCGGCGACGAGAAGGTGGGGCATGGCGGCAAGGTCGGCGACGATCGGCTCGCCGGCGATGTCCTTGCCCAGGATCATCGGCAGGCTGCCCTTGCTGTCGACGAAGGCGGCGCTGGCCGCGAGTTGCTTGTAACTGACCATCTGGCGGTCGGCATTGGGCAGTTCGATGCCGATCACGGTCTTGCCCGGAATCGGCGAGACGCGGGCCGAGATCGCACTCATGTTGCGGGCGATATCCTCGGCAAGACCGACCACGCGACTGGCCTTGATGCCGGGGGCAGGCTCCAGCTCGTACATGGTGACCACCGGGCCGGCGCGGACAGCAGTGATCTCGCCTTTGACGTTGAAGTCGTCGAGCACGTTCTCCAGCAGGCGCGCGTTGCGCTCCAGCGCCATCTTGTCGAGCTTGGGCGCGGAATTTTCCGGCATGTCGTCGAGCAGGTCGAGGCTGGGCAGCTGGAAATTGGCGAACATGTCGCGCTGCTTGGCCTTGGCCGGACGGGGGCTGGCGGGCGCGGGGGCCGGGTCGGCAATTTCGGGGGCGCGGCGGGCCGTGACGGGGGCGTCTTCGTTATCCTCCTCGTCATCCGAAAGCAGCGCAGGCTTGGCCCGCTTCGCCTTCTTCGGGACCAGCGGCAGGTCGATGTCGGAGATATGCGGCCGCTGCTTGACGAAGTCGGGCAGGGTCAGGAACTGCACCCAGTCGATGGCGAAGACGCGGGTAACGAGGGCAATTCCCCCTCCCAACGCGACGAGAGCAAGCGCAAGGACGACCCAGCCAGAGGCCGCTTCGCCGAAGCGGTCCCCGACCGCCTCGATGCCAAGCGCACCCAATTGCCCGAACAGTCCGCCGAGACCCGCAGGCAGGCTGCCGGTCGCCGCATCGAAGACGAGAGCGAGGATCGTGCCGAGCAGGACCATGGCCGCAAGGAGCATGGCGAAAGGCCCCCACCAGCGGCCCGGCGTTTCTTCCTCGTCCTCGTGCTCTACGCCGGTCCACAGGCGGCGGGCGGAAATGTACAGCAGCGGCAGCAATAGTATGGCGGGCAGGCCGAAGTAGTTGAGGACGCGCTCTGCGCCCCAGGCGCCACTCGCACCCATCCAGTTGCGGATGTCGGTACCGGCAGCCGCAGTGGAAGGGCTGGGGTCGGTCTGCGTATAGCTTGCCATTGCCAGCGTGAGGAAAAGCAGCAGGGCGAATAGCAGCCCCGCGCCAGCCATGTGAGTGGCACGGCGAAAGCTGCGGCGGAATGCCGCCCGCCAATCGGGTCCTGCGCCTGCGCGCGAAGCCATGAAATTTCCCCTGATCCGTCGAGAACGGCCATTATGAATCCTCGGCGAGTCCGAGGTCAAGGAATGATCGATCAACCGAGTCCGTCGATCGCTCCCCAACGCGGCCAGTCGAGTTCGCGCGCCCTTTCGTGGGTCATCCCGCCAAGGGCGATAACCGGTACGGGCGACTGCTGTGCGAGGACGTGGAAGCCGTGCACCCCTAGCGTGTGCGCGCCCGGATGCGAGGCGGTCGGGAACACCGGCGAAAGGAAGATGCCGTCAGCCTTGTCTTCGACGGCAGCCTGGAGATCTTCGCCATCGTGCGCAGTGATTAGCCGCAAGCCGGTCCCGCGATGACCCGGGGGGCCATAGCTGCCGTCCGCACCCCAGTCTTCATTTCCTGCGAAGACGACGACGTGGTGACCCTGCCGGGCGATCGTGGCCAGTTCGTCGAACCTCGCCCGCCGCGCCTCTTTGTCGAGATGGTAGTGGCGAAAGACGAAGCCGGAGCCTGTAGGCAGCCTGCGCAACGCCTCTTCCAGTCCCGCATCGTTGCGCGCATCGGACAGCAACCAAAGCAAGGGGAGGGACTGGCGCGCGGGCATCGACACGCTATAGCGCGGCGCCATGGAAATTGCAGATACTCCTCTCGCGACAGTCCGCGCCAACATCGCTGCTGCCTGCAAGATCGCCCGGCGCGATCCGGGCGAGGTGACGCTTATCGCGGTAAGCAAGACGCACCCGGCCGAAGCGATCGTTCCGCTGCTGGAGGAAGGACAGCGCCACTTTGGCGAGAACCGTGTTCAGGAAGCGCAGGCCAAGTGGCCCGGTTTGGAGGAGCGCTTCCCGGGCGCGCAACTCCACCTGATTGGCCAGCTCCAGTCGAACAAGGCGGAAGATGCCGTCCAGCTGTTCGACTGCATCCATTCGCTCGACCGCCCGAGCCTCGTGACCGCGCTGGCCAAGGCCTTCGACAAGCACGCGAAGCAGGTCCCCTGCTTCATCCAGGTCGATGTCGGCGAGGAGCCGCAGAAGGGCGGCTGCCCGGTGAAGGATTTGCCGGCCCTGCTCGATCAGGCGCGTGATGCCGGTATTCCGGTCGCTGGCCTCATGTGCATCCCGCCCTTCGATATCGAGCCCGCGCCCTTCTTTGCCTTTCTCGACAAGCTGGCACGCGACCACGGGCTGGGAGGCCGCAGCATGGGCATGAGCGGGGATTACGAAACCGCCATCAAACTTGGCGCGACGCATGTTCGCGTAGGCACAGCGCTTTTCGGAGCCCGGGGCTGAGCGTGCAACGCTAGGCGTTTTCGAGCTTTTCCTGCATCTCGTCGCTCGCAACTTCGATCAGCCGCGCCTCGATCCGGTTCATCCGTTCGCCCGCGTCGAGCTTTCCGCCGGTCAGGTCGGTGACGTAGAACGTGTCTGCTGCCCGCTCGCCGTAGTTGGTGATGTGCGCCGAATGGACCACAAGCCGACTCTCGAACAGTGCGCGGGCGAGCCGGTTCAGCAGGGCCGGGCGATCGCGCGCATTGACTTCGATGACCGTGAAACGGTTGGATGCCTTGTTGTCGAACAGCACCTGCGGCGACACGTCGAAGGCCTTTGACCGGCTGTGCGGCAGGGGCCGCTGCGCAAGCCGGGGGGCGAGGTCGACCCGGTTGGCCAGCGCATCGGCAATGCTCTTTTCCAGCCGGTCGAGTTGGGCCTTCTCGGCAAACGGATTGCCGTGCGGATCCTGGACGAGGAAGTTGTCCAGCGCCCAGCCCTGGCGCGTCGTGTGGATGCGCGCGTCGATGATGTTCCCGCCGGCGAGGTGGATGCCGCCCGCGATGCGATAGAACAGGCCGGGATGGTCGGCCGCAATGACCGTTACTAGCGTGGCGCCGCGCGCCTCGTAGAACTCGCAATGGACTGACAGGTCGTGCTTGGCCGCGCGCGCCTCGGCATAATGGACGAGGTTCAAGGCGATGATGTCGACCGGCTCGGCAATCCAGTAGGCATCGCCAAGCGTCCTGGCGAGCTTGTCGACCAGACCGGCCTTGTCACCGAGAAGCTCGGCGACCTGCTGCTGCTTCGCGGTCACCCGCTGTTCGCGGCCATGGCGCATATGGCCGAGGCGCAGGCGCTCCTGCGAGACGTCGTAAAGCTCGCCGAGCAACTGCCCTTTCCAGCTGTTCCACGTGCCCGGACCGACCGCGCGGATATCGACCGCGGTCAGGATCGCGAGGTGGCGCAAGCGCTCGGCACTCTGCACCTGCGCGACGAAATCCTCGATCGTCTTGGGGTCGGTCAGGTCGCGCTTCTGCGCGGTATGGCTCATCAGCAGGTGGTTGAGCACCAGCCACGAGACGATGTCCGTCTCGCTCTCGGTGAGGCCGAAACGCGGGCACAGCTCCTTGGCGACTTCCGCCCCGAGGATCGAATGGTCGCCGTTACGGCCCTTAGCGATATCGTGGAGCAGCGCCGCGACATAGGCGACACGGCGCGAATTGACCTTGTGGATCAGCCGGCTGGCGCGCGGATGGTCGGCGGTTAGCTCGCCCTTCTCGATCTTGTTGAGCAGGCCGATCGCGCGGATGGTGTGCTCGTCCACCGTGTAGTGGTGGTACATGTCGAACTGCATCTGCGCGTTGACCTTGCCGAAATCGGGCACGAACTTCCCGAAGACGCCGGTCTCGTTCATCCAGCGCAGGACCATTTCGGGGTCGTTGCGGCCGGTCAGCAGGTCGAGGAACAGGGCATTGGCGCGTGCGTCCTTGCGCACCGCGTTGTCAATGAGACCGCTGTCGCGAGTTGCCTGGCGCATGGTTTCGGGATGGACCTCGAGCTCCTCCGCCTCGGCTAGCTGGAAAACTTCGATGAGGCGCACCGGGTCCTTGCGGAACCAGTCATCCGACGGGGCGGCAATCTTGCCGCCGAAAATGCGATAGCCCTTCAGCGTGCGGGCCTTCTGTTTCCAGCCGGCGAAGAAACCCGACCGCGCGCTCTTGGCCGCGAATTGTTCGTCGATATGCGCCAGGAAGACGCCAGTGAGCGAACCCACGCGCCGGGCGTGGAGGAAATAGAGCTGCATGAAGCGCTCGACCGAGCTCTTGCCTGGCCGGTCGGCGAATTTCATCCGCTCGGCGATGCGACGTTGCATGTCGAATGTCAGGCGGTCCTCGGCCCGCCCGGTCAGCACATGCAGGTGGCACCGAACCGCGAGCAGGAAGTTTTCCGCCCGGCGAAAGCTGCGATACTCGGCAGGGGTGAAAAGACCGACATCGACCAGCTCCGAGGCCGAGCGGACCCGGTGGATGAACTTGCCGATCCAGTAGAGCGTGTGAAGGTCGCGAAGGCCGCCCTTGCCGTCCTTCACATTGGGTTCGACGACATAGCGGCTGTCACCCATGCGCTTGTGGCGGGCATTGCGCTCGGCCAGCTTGTCGGTGACGAAATTGCGCTCGTTCCCGCGCACGACTTCGGCATCGAACCGGCGCGAGCCGTCATCGAACAATTCCTGGTCGCCCCAGACATAGCGGCTTTCGAGCATGGCGGTGCGGATCGTTAGGTCTTCCTTCGACATCCGCAGCGCTTCGTCCACCGTGCGGGTCGAATGCCCGACTTTCAGCCCGAGGTCCCACATCATGTAGAGCATCGCCTCGACCACCTGCTCGCACCACGGCGTGCGCTTGCCGCCGACGAGGAACGCGATGTCGACATCCGACTGCGGTGCCATTTCCGCACGCCCGTAACCACCCACCGCCATGATCGCGAGCCGTTCCGCCTGCGAGCGGTTTGCTGTGGCGTATAGGTGGGTGATCGCGTGATCGTGGATGATCCGCACCAGCTGGTCGATCAGGAAGGCATGCCCGCCCGCGCATTCATGTCCCGCGCTGGGCTTTTCCTCGAGCCGGCGGGCAAGTTCGGCGCGCCCGTCCTCGAGCGCCTGCTTGAGCAGGGCGACGATCTTCGGGCGGGCCTTGTCGCCGTGCTCCCCGACCAGCGCGGCGAGACGGTCGGCGATATCGCGCCGGTCGATGATCGCGCGCTGGGCGGGGATGCGCACGCGGTTCAAGCGGCGAGGTGCTCCTTGGCGAAGGTCGCCTTGACCGTGCGCTTGTCGACCTTCTGTGTGCCGAGGCGGGGAAGCTGTTCCTCGCTCTGCCACATCAGCGCCGGGATCTTGAACGGTGCGATGTGTTCGCGCAGGAATGCCTGCAGGTCCTCTATCGACAGGGTCGTGCCCGGATGGACGTAATAGACCGCCGCGGGCACTTCGCCGAACCGTTCGTCGGGCACGCCGAAGACGCTGCATTCGGCGACGTCGGGATGGGCGTAGATCGCTTCCTCGACCTCGATGCAGGCGATGTTCTCGCCGCCGCGGATGATGATGTCCTTCTTGCGGTCGACGATGAAGAGATATTCGTCCTCGTCGAGATAGCCGAGGTCACCGGTGCGGAAATAACCGTCGTCGGTGTAGGCCGCGGCGGTCGCTTCCTCGTTCTTCCAGTAGCCGAGGAAATTGCACAGCGAACGCATCGATACCTCGCCCACCTGTCCGCGCGGCAAGGGTTTGCCGTCGTCGTCGAGGATGGCAAGGTCGACCAGCGGCTTCGAAGGCATCCCGGTCGAACCGGGCTTGGCGAGGTAGTTCTCGTTCAAATTGCCACAACCCACGCCATTGGTTTCGGTGAGGCCATAGCCGAGCAGCGGGAAGCCTTCGGGGAAGGCCTCGCGGATGCGCTCGACATGCTCGACAGGACGCGGTGCGCCACCGGCGGCGAAGCTCTTGCACTGCGACAGATCGTACTTGTCGCGGTCGGGATGGGTTGCAAGTTCGTAGCTCATCAGCGGAACGCCGACGAAGTAAGTGACCTTTTCCTCGTCGAGCAGGCGCAGCGCCTCGCCCGCATCCCACTTGGGCATCAGCACCAGCTTGCGACCCATGGCGAGCGACTGGAGGAAGACCGGGACCTCACCGGTTACGTGGAACAGCGGAACGGTGACCAGTGCACTCGGCTGCACGGTGGGCGCTTCGCCGCGCTCGGTCATCAGGCCGAGGATCATCGCGGTCTGGCAGACATAGTTCATCACGCCCGACACGACGCCGAGATGGTCCGAATAGGCGCCCTTCGGGTGCCCGGTCGAACCCGAGGTGTAGAGAATGGTGGCCAGATCGCCTGGTCCGAGCTCGCCGAGCATCTGCGTGGCGGTGTCGCCCTCGGCCCAGATCGGCGCAAGGCCCGTGGCCGGATCCCCGTGGTCGAAGATGACGACCTTGGCACTGTGAGAGATACCGTCGAGGCGCGCGGCGCGCTGCGGGTCTGCGAGCACCAGCGAGCATTCGCACAGGTCGATACCGTATGCGAGTTCCTCACCGGTCCACCAGCCATTGAGCAACGTGGCGCAACCGCCGGCCATCAGCGTGCCCATGTAGGCAAGGATCCAGTTGACCGAATTGCGTGCGGCGATACCGACCCGGTCGCCCTTCTTGAGGCCGTGGATCGTCGCCAGTCCGTGCGCGACGTGCCGCGCGGCGGCATAGACTTCGCCGAAGGTCATCCGCATGTCACCGTCGACAAGGAAGACCGTGTCCTTATGTTCGTTGCAGAAGTGCGCGAAGTAATGCGCCAGGCTCGGCGGGGCGTTCTTGAACCCCGGCATCATCACGCCGCGGCGTTCCACGTCGACCAGTTCGAACATCTGTCCGGGTGCGGTCACGTTGGCGGTAAAACGATGGATGTCCTTGTCGAGTTGTGTCGGCATCGGTCCTCTCGGTTCCTCTCCAAATCCGGCGCGCGGCTTCGTTTCGAAGCCCGCGTTTGTACTGCGGCTCGACGCAGGCTTTCCCCAAATGCCCTGCTATGCCAAAAGCCGCCTCCGATGGGTCGCCGGGCGCGGCTGTGAATCAGTCTCTAAAAGGATACGCACTTGCTGTCACTACTCGCCGCGAGCGGCGCTTCGGATCCGATCTACTGGCAGGATCTCGGCCTCAGGCCCTATCTCTTCCAGATCGGCGGCTTCCAGCTACGCTACTATTCGCTCGCCTACCTGTTCGGCATCCTGTTCGCCTATTGGCACCTGTCGAAGATGATCAAGGCGCCCGGCAGCCCGATGGCGCAGCGTCACGCCGACGACCTGTTCTTCTACTGCACGCTCGGCGTCATTCTTGGCGGGCGGCTTGGTTATGCGGCGTTCTACAAGCCCGAGCTCTTCGCCAGCACCGACCTGTTCAAGCTGTGGGAAGGCGGGATGAGCTTCCACGGCGGCGTAATCGGCGTGCTTGTGGCGATCACCTGGGTCGCATGGCGCGGCGGCCTCAACTGGCTGCGCATCTGCGATTACATCTCGGTCAACGTGCCGCTCGCCTACATGCTCGGGCGCATCGCGAACTTCATCAATGGCGAACTTTACGGCCGCCCGGTCGAAGGCGATTTCCCGCTGGCGATGATCTTCCCGACCGATCCGCAGCAGCTGCCGCGGCATCCGAGCCAGCTGTACCAGGCCGGTTTCGAGGGCTTGATGCTGGGCATCCTGATGCTCGCGCTGTTCTGGAAGACCCGGTCGCGCTATCGCCCGGGTTTTCTCGTCGGCGTGTTCACCATCGGCATGGGTCTTGGACGTTTCCTCGTCGAGTATTTCCGCGAGCCCGACGCATACCTTGCCTATGTCGTGGTCCAGACCGGCCTCTCGCGCGGCCAGTGGCTCAGCCTGCCCATGGTCGCCGTCGGCATTATCGTGATGGCCTATTCGATGATGCGACCGGCAATCGGTAGCGCCAACGGAGCGAAGCCGCAGTCCGCATGAGCGAGGATGCCCCCGCCGACCTCGGCGTGAGCTTCCGCCGCCTGATCCGCAGCCACGGGCCGATGCCCGTGGCGCGCTACATGGGCGAGAGCAATGCACGCTACTACGCCGGGCGGGACCCCCTGGGCGCCGCCGGCGACTTCACCACCGCGCCCGAAATCAGCCAGATGTTCGGCGAGATGGTCGGGCTCTGGCTCGCGGATATTTGGGTGCGGGCGGGGCGCCCTGCCGATGCGATCTATGTCGAACTCGGGCCCGGAAGGGGAACGCTGGCGAAGGATGCGCTGAGAGCCATGGCGAGCCAGGGCCTGCGTCCCGAGGTGCACCTCGTCGAAGGCTCGCCCGCCTTGCGCCAGATCCAGTCGGGCGCGCTCGGAGGGGCGATATTCCATGACTCGCTCGACACCTTGCCCGACGACCGCCCGATCCTGCTGGCAGCCAATGAGTTTCTCGACGCCCTGCCCGTGCGGCAGCTGGTGATGACCGAAAAAGGCTGGCGCGAGCGGATGGTGACGCTGGATGACGCCGAAGGTTTCGTGTTTGCTGCCGGACCAGGCCCGATGGACGATGCCGTTCCTCAGGACAGGCGCGCCGCCGAACCGGGCACGGTGATAGAGACCTGCCCGGGCGCTGCTGCTCTCGTGGGGGCACTATGCGAGCGGATCGAGCGGCAGGGCGGCGCGGCGATATTCTTCGACTACGGCTATCTCGCCCCGCAGAATGGATCGAGCCTGCAGGCCATCCGTGCGCACGAGAAGGTTGGCGTCTTCGATGCCCCCGGAGACATGGACCTGACTGCCCTCGTGGATTTCGCCACGCTGGCCGAATTGGCCCGCCGCAGCGGCGTCGCCACCGCTACGGCGGAACAGGGAGCGTGGCTCGCCGCAATGGGCATCGGCATCCGCGCGCAGGCATTGGCAACCCGCAGCCCCGAGCGTTCGAAGGATATTCAGGAAGCTCACGACAGATTGGTCGGAGCCGCGGCCATGGGTGAATTGTTCAAGGTCATGGCGATGACTGCCCGCGACTGGCCGCGCGGGGCCGGTTTCGACGAAGGCCCAAGGAGGAAGCCGCCCGAATGAAACGCCTGCTCGCGCTCGCCGCCCTCATCGCTGCCCAGCCGCTGCTCGCCGCCGAACCCGTCTCCGGACGCTGGGTCACAGCCGAGAAAGATGCCGTGATTTCGATCGGACCTTGCGGCAAGCAGCTTTGCGGGACCATCGCCAAGTTCCTCGTGCCGCCACCGCAGGGCCTCGATCAGCGCGACGTAAACAATCGTGAAGAGGCGAAGCGGAGCCGCAAGCTGCTCGGCATGGCGATCCTCACCGGCTTCTCCGAAGATGGCGACCAGTGGCGCGGGCAGATCTACGATCCCAAGAGCGGCAAGACCTATCGCTCGGTCATCAAGCGCAAGGGTGCTAACGTGCTCGAGGTGAAGGGCTGCATCGGACCCTTCTGCCAGACGCAGGTGTGGCGCCGGTCGAGCTAGAGTCCGGCGCGCTTTGCCAGGCGCCGTGCTGCTTCGTCGAAGGTAAGCTTGTTCTCTTCGCGATCGACCGAGAAATTCGCCTCGCGCATGGCCTCCACTGAAATGGAGCCGACCAGCGGGCGAAGCGCTGCAACCAGCCCTGCGTTCGCGCCGGTCTCCGGGCTCAACAGGATGATGGCATCGTAGTTCGGAAAGGCGCGCTTCGGGTCGGCGAGGGTGACGAGCCTGTCCGCCGCAATCCGCCCGTCGCTGGTATAGGCGCCGATCACATCCGCCTCGCCAGACTTGAGCGCATTGTACATGAAGGTGGGCGAGAAATTGCGCTGTTCCTTGAAGCGCAGACCGTAGGCATCGCGGACCGCGCGCCATTCGGGCCGTTCGAAGAATTCGGGATCGCCGCCGACGGTCAGTTGCGGCGCCACTCGCGCCAGATCTTCGATGGTCTCGATTACAGATGACTGCGCGCGGGCCTCAGTGACCGCAAGCCCGTAGGCGTTCTCGAAACCCAGTCGCCCGAGCACCACCGCGCCGCTTGTACGGGTTTCCCAATCGGTGATTTCCGAAATCATCGCATCCCGATCGGGATTGTCCGTCCTCTCCATCTGGTTGGTCCAGATGGTCCCCGTATAGTCGACGAGGATATCGATGGCTCCGGTCGTGACGGCCTTGTGCGCCACCGCCGAACCCAGGCCGTCGCGATAGTCCACCGCATAACCTTCCGCTTCAAGCCGCTGGCCGATGAGGCGTGCGAGGATGTATTGCTCTGAAAAGCCCTTTGCGCCGATCACCACGCGCCGCTCTTCACCGCCCCCGAATTGCGCCGCCAGTGCGGCAGCGACGCCGAGTGCGACAGCGGCAATGCCGCCCCAGGTGAGTGCGCGTCGCCGCGTTTTCAGGCCTGTCTCGATGGTCCCCAGCAGTGCGTCCGCGACCATGGCCAGGCCAGCGCTGGCAATGCAGCCGGCCAACACCAGCGCCCAGTTCTGCGTCTGCAGCCCGGCAAATATCGGGTCGCCAAGGCTCTTCTGCCCGATGGTGGTGGCAAGGGTTGCCGCGCCGATGGTCCAGACCGCGGCCGTGCGGATTCCCGCCATGACATAGGGTGCGGCCAACGGAGCCTCGACGAGCCGCAGCCGCTGCCACGCGCTCATGCCGACGCCATGCGCTGCTTCGACAACGCCCGGATCGAGATTTGCCTGCGCAGTAACCGCATTGCGCAAGATCGGCAGGACCGCATAGAGCGCGAGCGCGAGCAGGGCGGGGAGGAAGCCGAGCGTGGGCAGTCCTTCGCCGAAGACCGCGCGCAGGCTCAGCAGGATGGGGAAGAACAGGGCGAGTAGCGCTAGCGCGGGAATGGTCTGGACGAGGCTGGCAAAACCCAGTGTCGCACGTGCAACGGTCTGCGACCGGCTCGCCCAGATCGCCAGCGGCAGCGCCACGAGAATGCCCAGCGCCAGCGCCGCAGCCGAAAGCAGGACATGCGCCGCCAGCTTGTCGCCGAGGTCCAGGAGGTCAGTCCAGATTTCGTTCACCGGGCGAGCTCCGCCAGACGGTCCGCCTGCGCGCGCGGAACAGCGACCAAGCCTTGGGCTATCGCTCCACCCGCACCTGCAAGCAGGGCCTTGGGCGTCTCGTCGGCGACAATTCGTCCTCCGTCCATCACCAGGACCCGGTCTGCCAGCAGTAGCGCCTCGGCCATGTCATGGGTGACCATCACCGTGGTGAGGCCGAGTTCGCTGTGCAGCTTGCGCACCGCCTCGCCCAAAGCGTCGCGGGTGATCGGGTCGAGCGCACCGAAAGGTTCGTCCATCAACAACAGGTGCGGTTCGCCCGCGAGCGCCCGCGCCACGCCCACACGCTGGCGTTGCCCGCCCGATAGCTCGTCGGGCATGCGCGTTGCCATTGCCCCTTCCAGCTCTACCAGTTCGAGCAAGTGTCCGATGCGCTCTGGCGAGATTTTCTCGCCCGCGAGTCTCGGGCCGATGGCGATGTTTTCCGCCACGGTCATGTGCGGGAAGAGGCCGATCGACTGGAACACGTAACCGACCCTGCGACGCAGTGCCGGGAGGGGCAGTTCGGCTACATCTTCGCCTTCGAACAGAACGTTCCCCGCATCGGGTTCGATCAGGCGGTTGACCGTCTTGAGCAATGTCGACTTGCCGGAACCGGAGGCGCCAACCAGCGCCACGAACTCGCCCGCACGGATCGAGAGCGTGACGCCATCGACGGCATCGACGTGGCTGAAGCGCTTGCGGACGTCACAAAATTCGAGCGCGGGTTTCGCAGTTGGCGTCACGCTGCCTTGTCGTCCCCGCTATCCGGCGCGACATAATCAACCCGCTCCAGTTCGATCTGGCGACCCTTCTCGTCGCTCGCGTCCATGGTGTCTCCATGCATCCGGTCGGGCTTCCAGCAGGTCTCGGCGCCATTCTCGTCTTCGGGATTGAAGCACAACAGCCCGCCGCCGCTGGCGTCGAAGCGCCACGTTCCGGACTGCCAGGGATCGCCGTTCCGGACGTCGCGATAGCTTCCGTCGCTGTCGAGGTAGGTGGTGAAGCGCGCCCCGTCGTCAGACGTCGCGCGCCAGGCGGTTGCGGCAAAAACCTCTGGTACAGGCGATCCTGTCGGGGAGGCATCGGTGCTGGCGTTCTCGCTCATGCCGGTCGCATCGGCAGTGTCGGCTTCGGGAGCACAACCCGCTACCAGCATCGCCAACCCGACATGCGCCGCTGCCCAGATCATCGCCTTCATTTACGCTCTCCCATGATGCCACCATAGCAGGGGGGAGCCCGCTGGCGACCCCGATGTGGCTCAGCCGGTTATCGAGACGGCAGGGAAATCGATTTCGACAAGCATTCCGTCATCGGTGAACCGGCGTTCGAAATGTCCTTGCAGCTGGCTTTCGATCGCCATGCGCAGAAGGCGCGAGCCGAAGCCCTCGCGGTCCTGAACCTGGTCTACTTCGACCGGGCTACCGGTTTCGGACCATATGACATGGATGCGACCCCCCTCCTCTGTGGAGGAGGCAATCGTCACCTGCACGCGACCCTTGCCATTCGACAGCGCGCCGTACTTTGCCGAATTGGTCGCAAGCTCATGGAAGATGAGCGCCAGAGGTGTCGCTGCCCTTGCGCCGATTGCGACATCGTCACCGGCGATTTCCACGCGGTCGCTGCCGTCGTGATAGGGCGCGAGCAGGTCGCCCAGCAGGCCCTTGAGGCAATCACTGCTACGGCCTTCGAGCGGGCGGACATAATCGTGTGCCGTACCGAGCGAGCGGACCGCCGCACTCAGCTCGCTGGCGAATTCGGCGACTTCATGACGTCCGCGCGACCTGATCGCTATAAGCCCCGAAATGACCGCGAAGATGTTCTTGATGCGGTGCGACAGCTCGTTGGCGAGCAGGTCGTTTGCCTCGCGCTGGCGGTGTTCGCGGTCGATGTCGATGAGTGTCCCGACCCATCGCCGTTCACCCTGCGGGGTCTCGATGGGAACGACGCGTGACAGCGACCAGCGCCATTCGCCATTAGCCTGCTTGAGCCTGACCTCGTCTTCGAACGGCTCGCCACGCGATGCCGAATCCTGGAAGGCGGGGGCGCTGCGGGCGAAGTCTTCCGGGTGGATACTCGCGCTCCACTCGGCCACGGTCTTCGGAGCCGGTGCACCGGTGAGTTCCATCCAGCGGGCGTTGAAATAGTCGAAATTCAGCCCCTCATCAGCCGACCAGGCGATGCCGGGGAAGGAATCGAGCACCTGCTGGATGCGCTGCTGGGCAGCTTCCTGCTCGATGGAGCGCTCTTCAGACTGTCGTTGCGAGGCGAGGCGCCGCATGACAGCCAGCCCGAGAGTTTCCAGCGTCTGGCGCTGTAGGTCGGACAGTCCCTCGGGACGGGGCACGGTGTCGATCACGCACAGCGCACCCAGTGGCGCACCCTCGGCAGAAATCAGGGGCTGACCTGCGTAGAAGCGGATACCGAGTTCTCCGGTCACCAGCGGATTTTCGGAGAAGCGCGGGTCACGCGTCGCATCGGTAACAACCATGGCGGAATCGCCCAGCATGGCATGGGCACAGAAGCTGGTCGGGCGCGGGGTTTCCTCATCTGCCACGCCAAGCCGAGCGAGGAAGACTTGCCGCTCGCTCTTCACCATGGTCACCATGGCCATGGGGGTCTGGCAAATCTCCGCGGCCAGGGCTGCAATTCCCTTCAGCTCTGCGTCATCGACAAGCGCACCCGTGCCATGAGCAGCCAGCACCATAAGGCGCTGGTCTTCTCCACAATACGCCTGCGCTGGCTTTTCGCCGCGCGGCCATAAGTCGCTCGCTTTGTGATACATCGGCCCGGACGCGATAGATTAGCCGTTCCCGCACAGTTTGACAAAGAAAATGCGCCCGACCGCACGTCGCTCGCCAAGGACTTAAGGTCGACCTACGCAACTCCACTCATGGTTACCAAGCTTTTAACACTTGCGACGATCCTCTATATTGCCGGGTCATGGAGATGCGTGGGACAGACCTGAAGAAGCGTGGACGACTGCGCATGGGCCAGATCGGCGTCATGGCGACCCTGCTGCTGGCGACGGGACCAGCCCCCGCTTTCGGGGCGCCTTCGACCATTTCGGTGACCAATCCGCTGATGTTGCGCTTTGGCACTTTTGCGGTGCCCAGTTCAGGTTTCCGCGAGGTTTCGGCGAGCGGGGCGGTCAGCAGCGCAGGGATCTTTGCCCTTAGCAGCGCAGGAACGGGACCTGCCCGCTTCACGTTGCAGTACGACCGGGGCAACAATTCCAAGCGCCGGGTCGATGTGACCATTGATCTCGTCTTCTCGACCCCTTCTGCGTTTGCGCAGGGCGGGCTCACGGCGCGGCTCAGTCGCTACCAGTCGGACATCCCCGGCTATCCCTCGATCGCGCCGGGGCAGATCGTTCGCGTCCAGCTGGACAACTGCCTCCAGCGGGTCTGTTCGATGTCCTTCAACCTGGGTGGAAGGCTCGATGTGGACCGGAGCTTTGGCGGGGGCAATGTCGCCATTCCGATTCCGGTCGATGCCGTACTGGTGTCCGAGCGCTGAGATGCAGGCACGCTGGCTCCTCGTCCTGGCGGGTCTTGCGGCAGGCAGCCATGGAGTCCCCGCGATTGCCGGCGGAAGTGCCGGGGCAAGCGGGATTGCAAGTGCAACGATCGTCGAGCCGATCGCCCTGCGTTCGATCGACCCGCTCCAATTCGGCGTGATTGCGGCGGCGCGTTCTGGAAGCGGATCGATCACGGTCGACCCGCAGACCGGGGCCAGCACGTTTTCGGGCAGCCTCGCTCCGGCATGCCCGCACAATGCCAGCTGTTTTGCGCGCCCGGCGCAGTTTGGAGTGACAGGTGAAGCAGGGCGTCGTTACCGGATCGATGCGCCCCAGGTGGCCAGCGCGGTGCGGCAGGAAGGCGGCTATGCCACCTTGCCGATCAGCGCGATAAGGATTTGGGTCGGGTCCGGTTCGGCGCAGGATCCAAGGGGACTGCTGGACGCGAGCGGCAATGACAGTTTTCGAGTCGGTGGAACGCTGTCTGTTCCTGCAGGCACTCAGCCGGGAATTTACCAGGCAGAGCTCGCAGTGGTTGTTTCCTATGATTAAGGCGCTCCTAAGCTTGTGCGTAAAACCACGTAATTGCGGGTTATTTTCCCAGTAAGCCTTTCTTAAAAGCTACGCGGTATCCCTTAGCTCGCACCGGCTGCTGCTGGGCGCCATAGAAAGATACCAGGGGACACCTAAATGAAGAAGATCGTTCTGGCGGCAGTCGTCGCTACCGCCGCAACCATCGCTGTCCCGGCCGCTGCGGCGCCGGGCGACACCGCAACCACCACGGGCTCGGCCACTGCAACCATCGTTGCACCGATCTCGATTTCGCACGACGCTGCCTCGCTGAACTTCGGCGTTCTCGTATCGCCTTCGGCTGCCAGCCAGGTTACCGTCGTCGGCGCCAACGCGACCGTCACTTCGGGCGATGCAGTCCAGCTCGGCACGGGCGGGTCGGACTCGTTCACCGTTACGGGTGATGCGGGTCGCAGCTTCGCCATCGTGACCGGTGGCAACACCATGGGCGGCATGTCGTTCACCACGACTGCTCCTGCTTCGGGCACCATCGGCGCCGGTGGCTCGACGCAGTTCTCGGTCGGCGGTGTGCTGAACATTCCGGCCAGCCAGGCTGCCGGTGTTTACACCACCACCTACAACGCAACCGTCACCTACAACTAAGTAGCGTTTCGAGAAGGGCCGTCGGGCGGGTCATCCTGACCCGACGGCTCCCTCGTGCCGGACACGCATCATGCGCACCGCCCTCCACAAGATAGCCAAAGGCCTGATGGCCGGCACGCTGGGGTTGGTGGCAGTTTCGGCGCAAGCGGCGCCCGGGAACACCAAGACTGTTTCCGGAACCGCCAATGTTACCATTGCCCAGCCGGCCCAAATCCAGAAGGTCGACGACCTGCGCTTCGGCGTCATCGTTCGTCCCGCCGGCGCCGGTATGGTAGAGATCGATCCCTCCGGAACGATCACAGCCAACATTGATATCAGCGCCTACCCGGGCAATCGTGGCCCTTCGCGCTTCCTGCTGGTTGGCGACAACAATCGCAGGTTCCTAGTCTTCCTGCCCAGTCGCATCGACATCACCAATGGGACTGCGACCATGCGCGTCGACCGGTTCCGCATGAATGCCGTCAACGGTTCGACCCGTTTCGACGCCAACGGCCGCTACAACCTGTATGTGGGCGGACGCCTGAACGTCGGGGCAAACCAGGCAGTTGGACAATACTCGGGGACATTCGACGTCACCGTAGTTTACCAATAAATTAACCATATTAGGGTTATCCCTCAGGTTCGAAGCAACCTCTAGGGAACGGGCAATCCTAACATGACGTCGGGTCCGACCAAAAAACTCCGCAGCCGCGTGGCCGCCGGCACTGCCATCGCGTGCCTCATGGCGATGGGCATCACCTCCTCTTCGGCGCAGCAAGCCGGCGATCTCGGCGCGGCCGTGCCCGTTCCACCTGCGGGCTCTGTCGGGGGCATGGGTGACGTCAACCTCTTCCCCAAGCGCGTGGTCATCAACGGACGACGCGAAATTGCGACCGTCGGTCTCTACAACAAGACTCTCGACGACGGCGAATACGAGATCGCGATCGTCGACATGGCGATGACCCCGCAGGGGCAGCTCGTCCGCTTCGACAACGGTCTCGACGAGGCGACCAAGGCCAAGGTCCGCACTGCCAGCGAGATGCTGCGCTATTCGCCGCGCAGGGTCATTCTGCGGGGTAGCGAATCCCAGCTCGTCCGCATCATGGCGCGCGCGGGCGCGGAAGTGCCCGATGGCGAATATCGCTCGCACTTCGTCGTCACTTCGGTCCCCGAGGATGCCGGATTCAGCATCGAGCAGGCAGCCGGTGCCCAGCAGCCGGACGGCATCGGTGTGACCATCCGTCCGCGCTTCGGCATCGCCATCCCGGTGTTCGTGCGGGTCGGCACGACCACCCTCGACGTCGACATTACCGCACCCAGGATCATCA
The DNA here is from genome assembly GCF_015529805.1 of Qipengyuania soli. NCBI lineage: Bacteria > Pseudomonadati > Pseudomonadota > Alphaproteobacteria > Sphingomonadales > Erythrobacteraceae > Qipengyuania > Qipengyuania soli. The sequence continues at coordinate 2,793,066 of NZ_CP064654.1, forward strand.
CCGAACCTGACGGTTCGCGCGCGGTGTCGTTCACGCTCACGCGTTCGGGCACCCGCTCAGCATTCGGCGATGTCTTCGTTCGGGCACAGGGCTCTTCCAAGCCGATCGCGATCTCCAAGGGTATCGGCGTCTACCCCGAAGTGGATTCGCGCCAGGTCATCGTCCCGATCGATCCTACGACCGACCCGCGTCTGCTGGCCAAGGGAACTCGCCTGACGATCGACTTTGTCGACGATGACTTCTCGCCCGGTAACAAGCTTGCCGAAAGCGCATTCCAGGTCCCGTGAGTAACCGTGTTTTCGTCCGTGGTGCAGGCGTCGCATGCCTCGCCGCGGCCCTTGTCGGCTACTCGCTGGCAACGGACGACAACGACTACCTGCCGCAACTCCCGGGCGATGGCGACGACGGAGACGAAGGTGCTCCGCAAAAGCCCTTTTTGCGGGCGCCGCTGCCCGAGCCCAGCTTCGGGGCTTCCGCAACACGCCTGCCGACGACCAACGGCACCTCGACCAGCCTTAAGGCACGTCGTAGCGGCCTGCTCACCTCTGCCAGCAGGGTTCCGGTCGCGGTCGATCCGGCACGCCCGTCGTTCGTCCTGCCGGTCGCTCCTGCGGGCGAGGCTGACGCAGGGCCAGCTCCGGCAAGTCCGCCAGCAGCGTCCGCGGCAGCACCGGACCAGCCGGTAGCCATCGCAGCCCCCGCCGCATTGCCTGCCGCAACCTCGGGCGCGGTTCCGAGCTTCGCGGATGTCTTCGGCGCTCCCTCCGGCCCCGCAGAGGCGGCTGTGCCGGGCGAAGCCACCGAAGTCGTCCCTGCCGCTGCGCCATCTGCAGCCCCTGCAGTCCGGTCGGAGGAGGTGGTGGCCGAGCCCGTTCTCGAACCACCGCCGCTCCCTCCTCCAGTTGCGATGGACTCCGCTCCTCCGCCGTCTGAGCAAATGGCAGAGCCGATCACCGAGGCGCCCGTCGAGGCGCCTTTCGCGCAAGCTGAGCCCGGCGAAATTCCGCCTGCCGCGACAGTGCCGGACCCAGAGCCTGCGCCGGTGACCGCGCTGCCTGACAACCCGCCTGAAGTCACTGTCGCTGTGGACCCGGTTCCGGCACTTGCCGCAGCCCCCGCCCCTGCTCCTGCTTCCATTCCCGCTGCTGCGTCGGTTCCCGCATCGCCAGCCCCGTTCGCCGGGGTTGCCGATGCGGGAACGGTGCCTGCTCCGGCAAGCCCTGCGACAGAAAAAACGGACGCCCACCAAGGCCAAGTCACTGTTGCGACGACGGTTTCTCCGGAGGTCAGGGCACCACTCGCGCCGATAGCCCCGGCTCAGGCGACATCGCCAGCCGGCACTGCTTCGACGGCATCGGTGGCTCCCGTCGAGCCGGTCGCCGAACTCGTACCGCTCCCGCGCCAGTCCTCGATCCTGGGCATTCCCGGGACCGGCGAGCAGGTTTCCGGCCAGCCGGCCTCGATTGCCGACGATCCGGTCCAGCTCGGCATGGCGTCGAACGCGCCCTTCTCGACCACTGCGGGAACCCCGCTGCTGAGCTACCAGGACGAGCTCATCCTCGAGCTGAAGGTCAATGGCGCGCCCGAGACCGACACGATCATCGCCTATGGCACGCGCGGCGGGCTCTACTTGCCGCTCGGAGCGATCGCGCGAATACTCGACCTTGCGGTCACGGTTACCGACGAGGGCCGCTACGCTCATGGCTGGGTGCTCAGCGAGGACCGCACGATCACCATCGACCTGCGCGGCGACGAAATCGAGCTGCCGGGCAAGACGATCCGGATCGACAACACTCTTGCCACCGATTTCGATGGCGAGCTCTACCTGCGGATGGACCAGTTCGCGGTCCTTTTCCCCGTCGAGGTCACGGCCGACCTGCGATCGCAGACCGTCCTCCTCAAGACGCTCGAAACCTTTCCCTTCGAGGCCCGCAGGAAGCGCGAGGCCGACCGCGAGAAGCTGGCGGCGCGCGAGGCTTCGACCGACAGCGGCCCGAAATTCGACCGTGTCGAGCAACCCTACCAGGCCTTCTCGCTACCTTCGGCCGACGTTGAGCTGCGCGCAGTTTCGGACCGCATCTACGGCACCCGGATGGAAGGCGACATCCTGCTGGCAGGTGACCTTGGCTACCTGTCGGCGGATGCCTACCTCAGCGGGGATACCAAGAACGGACTCGTCGCTTCGCTGTTCAAGGTCGGGCGGATGGACCCCGATGCCGACTTGCTGGGACCGCTGAAGGCCACTGCCTTTTCCTTGGGCGACATCCATTCGACCACCATGGCGCTGGGCCTGCGCAGCGTTTCGGGGCGCGGCCTGACCCTGACGAATGCGCCCTCACAAGTATCTTCGGTATTCGACAAGGTCGATATCCGCGGCATCCTGCCCGACGGCTACGAGGTCGAGCTCTACCGCAACGACGTGCTGGTCGGATCCACGCGCGATGCGGTCAACGGGCAATATGAATTCCTGCGTATCCCGGTCGATTTCGGCCTCAACGTCTTCCGCCTCGTCTTCTTCGGGCCGCAGGGCCAGCGCAGCGAGACGGTGCAGCGGATCAGCGTCGGCGATGGCCGCGTGCCGAAGGGAAAGCTGGTCTACAGCATGGACCTGGCGCAAAAGGACGAGAACCTGTTCGAGGTCCGCCAGCCACGCTTCGTCCCGTCGCGAGACTTCGGATCGTGGCGTGCATCGACACAGCTGGCCTATGGCCTGACCTCGGGCCTGACCGGTATCTTCGGCGGGGCGTGGCTGCAGACGCTCGACCAAGACCGCTGGCTCGCCAATGCGGGCCTGAGGACGAGCATCGCCGGCCTCGCGGTCAAGGCTGATGCGGGTTACGCGGACGGCGGCGCGACGGCTTTCGGCCTCGGCATCGGCGGACGTTTCGGTCGCTCGGCGATCACGGTCAGCCACACCGAATACGGCGGGGAATTCCCCGACGAGACCAAGCTCATCGGCCAGCAGTTCCTGCGCCGCGCGACGGAAGTCGACATCAACACCAGCCTGTCGCTCAACAACGACAATTTCACGCTCCCGCTCAGCGCCCGCTTCCGCAATTACCTCGATGTCGATGGGCGCAATACGCTGGTGGGAGGGCTGCGGGCATCGACCCGCCTGGCCGGCCTGCTGGTTTCGAACACGATCGACTATTCGCGGGTTACCGGGCCGGACATCGAGAAGAACGAACAGCTCTACGGCAATTTCGATCTCGCGACGATTTCGCGCGGCTCGACGCGAGCCCGCGTTTCGCTGGGCTACCAGCTGATGCCGTCGACCGATCTCACGAATGCCACGCTCGAGATCGATCACGCTATTGATCCGAAGACCTCGATCCGTGGCATCGCCGGCTATGACTTCAATGCCAAGGGCGCGCGCTTCGGCATTTCCGGCGTACGCGATTTCGACCGCTTCAGCCTTGCGCTCGATTCCAATTATTCCTTCGTCGACAAGAGCTATTACGTCGGGCTGCGGCTCGGCTTCAGCCTCGGACGCGACCCGCTGCGCGGACGCATGTTCATGGCAAGGCCAGGTCTGGCAAGCTCCGGCGGGGCGACCGTCCGCGCGTTCCGTGATCTCGATGGCGACGGGACCTTCGGCGCGGGCGACGAAGCCATCGGGGATGTCGATTTCGTCGCCTACAACCAGACCGCGAAAACCGATGACAAGGGCGTGGCAAGGCTCACCGGGCTCGGCATGGGGCGTGCGGTCAGCATCCAGATGGACACGACCACTCTGCCCGATATCGACATGGCTCCGGCAAAGCCCGGCCTCGAAGTCGTGCCGCGGGCGGGCCGCATCCACGCGATCGATTATCCGGTCGTTTCCCTGAGCGAGATCGAGGGCATGGCGCGCTTCGCCGATGTCGCCGGCGAGCGCGGCGTTTCCGGCGTGCGGCTCCAACTGGTCAACGAGAAGGGCGATGTCGTCGCCTATGCCAAGACCGAGGTCGACGGGTATTATTTCTTCGAACGCGTGGTTCCGGGCACGTATCGCCTGCGCATCGACCCCGATCAGCTGGAGCGGTTGCAGCTCTGCCCGCTCAATGGCGAGGCGGTGTTCGTCGGCAATGTGTCCGATGTAATTTCGCGCAACCTGTCGATCGGCACCTGCGCCCCGGCCATTGCCCGTGCCAGCGAATAGCTATCCCGGCTAGAGCGTGCTGAGCGGCCAGAAGGCCCCGCCTGCCCGTTCTGCCTTGTAGCGCCCCAGATCGCGAAGCCGCGCCATGAAGGCGGGCTTGAACATCTCGTCCTTCTTGAAGTTCTCGCCCACCTCGCTCGGGAAGGTGTCGTACTGGTCGGCCGTTGTGACGAGGATCTCGCCATAGGGATTGCTCAGGCGGAGCGAAGCGATGGCGCCGATTTCGCTTTCGTTGACCAGCAGGTCGTAGCCGCGCTGGCCGTTCTCGAGCGGACCCGACTTGTGGTTGAGGGTCTGGTCGAACTTGCGCACCGTCGGGCCGTTGCGGACCACGAAGACTTTCGGGGCCTTGCGCCGGTATTCTTCGGAAAAGGCTTCCTGGGTGACGGCGGCGGTCTTGGTCATGCCATGGCTCGCCATGGCCTCGCGCACCTCCTTGTCGACGAGGGCCATCGCGCGATCGAAGAATACCGAGCGCCTGACGCCGCCATCGTAGAGCGACAATGCCTTGCCGCCGCTCCCCGCGACGCGCAGTTGCTGATGGAAGATCGGCATGGCGGATGAAGCCATCGTGGCTGCCGCCAATGCCTCGGTCGCGGCAGCCTTGCTCGCCGCCTTGTTCACCAATTCGCGCAAATCGGCATAGCGGAAGATGCCACGCTCCGCTTCAACGAAGCCCGCGTATCCCGCAACGCTCGACGCGCCAATGGCATCGACAAGGCGATAATCACCGCCCGGTGCCAGCGCCTCGATAATGCGCTTCCTCAAGGGCGCGGTTCCGGCGGCCGAACCGTACAGCGGGACCGTCAGGAGCCCGTTGTGATCGACCACATCGCTCTCCTTCTCCGGTGAGTAGCCCCAGAGCATGCGGTCGATGGCGAAGCGCCGCATTTCGGGTGTCTGCTTCTCGTCGAGAGCGACCATCAGCATCATCGTCTGCAGCGATCCGGTCGAAATGCCGGTAATCACGCCGATCCCGGGCAGGGCCAATTCCGGGGCACCACTCTTCCTGCTCAGCGTGTCGAACAGGCCCGCGCCGAAGGCACCCCACTGGCCGCCGCCTGAAAGCAGCAGGACATTGCATTCTTCGGGCCCCTCCTGTGAATGGCACAGCACTGCATCGCGTACGGAGCAGGCCAGCGGATCGTCGACCCGGCACAGCTCGGCCGTCTGGGCGTCACGCTGGATATCGCGAAACAATGGCCCGGAATCGCCGTCCATGACATGCGAGTAGAAGCCCTCGACCTCGAAGGTCAGCGCGCCGCGGCGGAAGACCTTGAAGACCGTGAGCCCGATCGAGACCAGTGCCACCAGCGTGACCAGCACGCCAAGAAAGAAATTGCCCAATTCGCTTCTCCCCCTGTCCTGCGGGTGTGAAGCGAAAAGCGCGAAATTTCAATCAGCCGTGGGCGCCGAACTCGTTGGCGATCGAGGTCGAGATGCGCAGGCAAAGGGCATAGGCATCGTCGATCGGGTCGATGAATTGCTGGCGGATGGCGGCATAACCCTCGTCCTGGCCCGGCGGGTAATCGCCCGGCTCGGCCATGGCGAAATCCCCCTTGCGCGGGAAGCTGGTCGGATAGGCGCGGCGCAGCTGTGCCAGAGCATCCTCGATGCGGAGCGAGAAGACCATCTCGAGCACGTCGTGACGGCTGATGTCGTTGGCCCGACTGAAGGCCGGGACCGACACGGCCTTGAGGAAGATGTGCTGGAGCAGGGCGAGGCGAACAGCCTGGAGCACGCCGATCATGCGGCGCACCCCTTCGCGTTCGGGATGCGGGTCCTCGTCCGGTACCAGGTCGAACAGCCGGTGGAGCTTGAGCGCATCGACGCGCAGGCGCGAGGCGAGGCGGCGGAAGACTCCGTTGCGATCGTCCGAAATCAGGTACTCGGCCAAGGCCTCGCAAGCCTCGCCGAGGTGGTCCTCGGTCCCGCGATAGGGGCGGCTGGCCCAGTATGCCGAATTGAACAGCTCGCCATAGGCGGCGACCGTCTTGATGCTGGCGAGCGCGTTCGATGCGCGAACCAGCCGCATGATCTGCTGCCCGCGCGCGCTCTCGCCGATCAGCGCGGCGATGTCCTCCATATTGCCTTCCGCTGCACTGCCGACACCGGCGATGATGTTCACCGGGTAGCCGAGCTGCTGGAGGATGGCGTTGTGCGGGATGGCGCGGATCTGCCGCAGGCTCATGTCGCGGTCGGCGGCGATGTCAGACTGGCGGCGCGACTTGCGGCTGCCGGTTTCGTTGAGCAGGCCGAGGCCGAAGGCGGTAATTGCGCGGCTGTAGGTCCGGCTTTCCAGGTGGTCGCGCTGGTGCTCCTTGATCGCGCGGTAGAAGTCGAGGCTGAGGTCGGTGCGGCGGTAGAAAGGATCGACCGGAGCATCGGTGTCGGTGTGCGCGGGACTGAACTGGACGATGCGAGTCAGGGTCGCCAGTGCCAGCTCGGGTGTGCCGAAGAACAGGTATCCGTCGCCACCCTGGAAGCTCGCTTCCGGCTCCAGCGCAATGCCCGCACGGGCGAAACGGCGCTGCGCCCAGGGGCTCAGTGGCCATTCGAGGCGGTCCTCGAAGCTCGAGGGATGGGCGCCGCGGCCCATGCCTTCGCCATGCGTGTCGAACACCAGCGCCGCGACATCGGTCATGCCGTTGTTGGCCATCGCCTCGGCGAGGCGGCCCTGCAGGCGCTCGATGGCAAGGCTTGCGGGGATCTGGCCGACGAAGCGCCCGGCATCGGAGAAGCCTGTCTGGATCGCGACGCGGCCGCGCTTTCGGGCGTAGCTGCGGTAGGCTTCCTCGGCGAGCAACTGGTCGAGGAAGCGCCCGCCGTGCTCCAGCGCTGTCTCGGTCTCGAACAGGGGCGAGACGTCGACCTTGCCGTCGATCCCGAAGCGCTTGGCGAAGAACAGCGCGGCAAGCACGGTCGAGGGCTGCTCGCATTCGGCCACCAGCATGCGGATCGGCGCATCTGCGTCCACATGCTTGAGGATCTGCGCCATGGCGAGGAACTGGCGCACCGCTGTCGAGCTTTCGACCGCGAGGCTGGCGAAATTGGCGCTGATCGGCTCAGCGGCATCGACGAGGTCGCGCAGCGCCGCCACCGCACCGCGGCTGCCGAGATCGATGTCGTGCGCATCCCCGAGCCGCTGGCGGATCGCATTGTGCAGCTGCTTGGCATTCACGCGGAAGTGGATCCAGCCCATGCCGAGGCCGTCTGCGCGCATCGCCGCGGCGAGAGTGCGCAGGGCGATCGCCTTGCCGGTTTGGGCGGTGCGGGCCCCCTCTTCCAGCTGCGCCACCAGCGGGGTGAGCGAGAGCAGTCGCGCCTCACCCCCTTCGGTGAGCCGGTCGGCGGCAGCGGAAAGGTCTGCCGGATCGGAAAGGTCGCCGCCGAACTCCGCGGCGCTGGCAGCGGCGAGATCGCCTGCCGTGCGCAAGGTCGGGATCAGCGGGTGCGCACCGTCGATGGCTTCGAGCGAGGCGGCGTAGCGCGACAGGCGTTCAGCCTTTTCCGACAGGCGGAAGGCGATCGAGGTGTACCACTTGATATCGGTGCGGCCGTCCATGTCGTAGCCGACCCAGCTGGCGAAGCGGAAAGGCAGCGGGGCCAGTTCCTGCCAGCGTTCGGGCCATGCCTCGCTCGCCTGCCGGAACACTTCGGCGACGATCCGGTCGCGGGCGTCCTGCGCGCGGCCGATGGCTGCCATGGCACATTCGTGTTCGTAAGCGAGAGTTATGTCGGGTCGCTCGCTTCCGGTGCCCGGCGCGATGGGATCGCCGGTCACGGCGCTTTGTGCGACCGCTTGCGACTGGCCGGGCGTGAGGAGGAAGGTCGGATGCGCGGTGAAGACCGCGTGGAGATGCGGGCGCTCCCAGAACCTGCGAAAGGCGTCGAAATTGCCTGATGCATCGGCCAGTTCCGCAAGACGGCGCGAGGATGCGGAAGGCTCGACCAGGCAGCGCAGGCGCGAGGCGCGCGATTCGAGCGACTTGGCTTCGAGCTCGTCGACCAGCCCGGCAAGGTCGGCAATCGAGGTCATCCCGCTTTCGAGCTGGCGCGACAGGTCGAGCGAAAGCTGGAATACCGGGTTGAACAGCGGTGTCTGCGCAGTGGTCCGGTGCAGCTCGCGCAGCCGCTCGCTGAGCGCGGCTAGGGTCGGCTGGAGCGGCTTCGGGGTCATCGCACTGTCCTCGCTTTCAGAGGCGACACTGTTCGGCGCGGAGGCGCCCTCCCGTCAAGCAAGGCTATCCTTCGCCTTGCATGAATACGGTTGCGGCGCGCAAATGCCTGCCGGGGCTGGACACGGCGTCGGGGAGAGGTCACCCCCTTCTGCGCGTTAACCCTAAGCCGGAACCGTGCGGTCACGTGCGGGCGGGCAGTGCCTTTTGAAAAGGGACCAAGGAAGATCATGAGCGACTGGACCATCGGAATCATCGGCGGATCGGGCCTTTACGCGATGGATGCGCTGGAGGATGCGCAGTGGATCCGGATCAACTCGCCGTGGGGCGAGGCATCGGACGAAATCCTCTGCGGCACTATCGGCCATGTGCGCGTGCGCTTCCTTCCGCGCCATGGACGCGGTCACCGGATCTCGCCGTCCACACTGAATTCACGCGCCAATATTGATGCGCTGAAGCGGGCGGGCTGCACCGACATCCTCGCGATCAGCGCGGTCGGCTCGCTGTCCGAAGAACTGCCCCCGGGCCGCTTCGTGACGGTCGACCAGTTCATCGACAATACCAAGGGTCGTCCCTCCTCCTTCTTCGGAGACGGACTCGTCGCGCATGTCTCCATGGCCGATCCGGTGTGCCCGCGCCTGTCGAAGCACGCGGCGAAGGCGGTTGCCAAGGTCGGCGGGGATTGCAGCGAGGGCGCGACCTATCTCGCGATGGAAGGGCCGCAGTTTTCCAGTCGCGCCGAGAGCAAGCTCTACCGCCACTGGGGCGCCGAAGTCATCGGCATGACCGGCATGCCCGAGGCCAAGCTCGCACGCGAGGCGGAGCTTCCCTATGCGCTGCTGGCCATGGTGACCGACTGGGACAGCTGGCGCGACAACGAGGCCAGCGTCGATGTCGCCGAAGTGGTCGCGCAGATGGGCAAGAATTCTGCCGTCGCCCGCAAGGCGGTCGAGGCATTCTGCAAGGGTCTGCCGAAGAAGCGCAATCCTTCGCCCATAGACCATGCGCTGTCCGATGCGGTCATCACGGCACCGGACAAGCACGACAAGGAATTGCTTTCCAAGCTCGACGCCGTGGCAGGACGCCTGTTCCGCCACTCATGAAGGAGTACTACGACCTCCTCGTCATCGGCGGCGGGATAAACGGCGCGGGGATCGCGCGCGACGCGGCGGGACGGGGGATGAAGGTCCTGCTGGTCGAGAAGGACGACCTCGCCTCTCATACGTCCTCTGCCAGCACCAAGCTGGTCCATGGCGGCCTGCGCTACCTCGAGAATTACGAGTTCCGACTGGTCGCGGAATCGCTGCGCGAGCGCGAAGTGCTACTGCATGCTGCGCCGCATATCATCTGGCCACTGCGCTTCGTGATGCCGCACGAACCCTCCATGCGACCCAAGTGGATGCTGCGGGCCGGGCTGCTGCTCTATGACAATATCGGTGGGCGGATGAGCCTGCCCAAGAGCCGTTCGGTCGACCTGCGCAAGGCGCCACACCGCGGGGTCCTGCAGGATCGACTGACGTCCGGCTTCGAATACTCCGATTGCTGGGTCGAGGATTCGCGGCTGGTCGTGCTCACGGCAATGGACGCCGAGGCGCGGGGCGCCGAGGTGCTGACGCGGACCGAATGTACCGGGCTGGAGCGGGGGCCTGAGGCGTGGCAGGCGATGCTGCGGGACGAGGCCGGCACGCGCGAGGTTTGTGCGAGGGCCGTTGTCAACGCCGCGGGTCCCTTCGTCGACCGCGTGGCCAGGGTCGCGCTGGGCCAGGGCACGCCCGCACACCTGCGCCTCGTCAAAGGCAGCCATATCATCGTCTCGCGCCGTTTCCCGGGAGAGCACGCCTATATCTTCCAGCAGCCCGACGGGCGGATCGTCTTCGCCATTCCCTACGAGCGGGACTTCACCCTCATCGGCACGACCGACCAGCTGTTCGACGGCGACCTCGACGCAGTGGAGATCTCGCCTGCGGAGGTAACTTACCTGTGCGAGGCCGCTTCGCGCTATTTCGCCAGCAGCGTGACGCCCGACGAAATTGCCGCGACCTATGCCGGCGTGCGGCCGCTTTACGAGGACAATGCGGCGAAGAATTCGACCGTAACGCGCGACTATGTCTTCGAACTGGACACGGCGGACGGCGCGCCGATCCTGTCGGTCTATGGCGGCAAGATTACTACCTATCGCAAGCTCGCCGAACATGCGCTGGCCAAGCTGGGCAAGGCGATGGACCTGCCCGGAGAGGCGTGGACGGCAGAGGCAACTCTTCCCGGCGGCGAATTCGAGGACGGCAACTTCGCGCGCTTCCTGTGGCGCGCCAGCGAGGGGCGCGAATGGGTGCCGCCCGAAATGCTTCTCCGGCTGGCGCGCGCCTACGGGACGCGGCTGGCCGAAGTGCTCGGTGATGCCACCAGCCTCGACGACCTGGGCGAACACATGGGGGGCAACCTCTACGAGGCCGAATTGCGTTACCTCGTCGAGCACGAATACGCCCGCACTGGTGAGGACTCGCTGTGGCGGCGCAGCAAGCTGGGTCTCCACCTGCCCGCAGACGCTAAGGAGCGGGTGATCCGCTGGATGGCTGAGAACGCTACGGCACGCGTCGACTTCGCTTGATTGCGCGAGGTTGCGGGTCCAAGGGCCGCGCAACAATCTTTCACGCAAGAATTGAGTCGTATGGCCGCCGAAAATTCCCTCCCCAAGTCCATCTCCCGCCAGGCATTGCGCGAGGCATATCGCGCGGAAGAAAACGCGCTGGTCGCAGAGCGCATGGCGCAGGCGCAGCGCGCGTCGGAGAAGAACGCGGAGGCGGCGAAACTTGCAGGCCGGCTGATCGAGGGCGCGCGTTCACGCAAGGCCAGCGGGCTCGATGCCTTCCTCCAGCAGTACGGCCTGGCGACCGAGGAAGGCATTGCGCTGATGTGCCTCGCCGAGGCGCTGCTGCGCGTTCCCGACGCCGCGACTGCGGACGCGCTTATCCGCGACAAGATCGGCGATATCGACTGGGCCGAGCACCTCGGCGAAAGCTCTTCGACCTTTGTCAATGCGGCGACCTTTTCGCTGATGCTGACGGGCGAAGTGCTCGACCGCCCCGAGGATATCCAGAAGGGCCTCGGCAAGACGCTGAAGCGAACGGTCAATCGCCTCGGCGAGCCGGTGATCCGCAAGGCGACGCTGCAGGCGATGCGCATCCTCGGCGGGCAGTTCGTCTTCGGACGGACGATGGACGAGGCGCTGAAGCGCGCCGCGCCGGAACGGGCCAAGGGCCTGACGCACAGCTTCGACATGCTTGGCGAAGGGGCGATGACCTTTGCCGATGCCGAGCGTTACCGGCAGAGCTACGAGCGCGCGATCGTGAGGCTGGCGAAGGAGGCCACGGGCAAGGTCGAAACCTCGCCCGGCATCTCGGTGAAGCTCTCGGCGCTGCACCCCAAGTACACCTTCCTTCACGCCGCGCAGGCGGTGGCGGACCTCGTCCCGATGATCCGCGACCTCGCCGTGTTGGCGCGCGATTCGAACATCCATTTCACCATCGATGCCGAAGAGGCCGAGCGCCTCGAACTGTCGATGGACATCATCGAGGCGCTGGCGGCGGACGATGCGCTCTTCACCCGGGCCGACGGCTCGCAGTGGACCGGCTTCGGGCTGGCGGTTCAGGCGTACCAGAAGCGTGGGCTTCCGATGGTCGACTGGGTCGCGCGGCTTGCCCGCAAGCATGACCGCAAGTTCTTCGTCCGCCTGGTCAAGGGCGCGTACTGGGACACCGAGATCAAGCTCAGCCAGGTCGGCGGCTACAAGGACTTCCCGGTGTTCACCCGCAAGCTTGCGACCGACGTCAGCTACCTCGCCTGTGCCGAGCGGATGCTGGCCGCCGACGATGCCATCTACCCGGCATTCGCCACGCACAACGCCTACACCATCGGCGCGATCAAGGCGCTCGCGGCAGGCAAGACTTTCGAGTTCCAGCGTCTCCACGGAATGGGCGAGGACGTTTACGACGCGCTTGCGCAGGCCGAGGGCAATGCCCGCACCAACGTGCGCATCTATGCACCTGTCGGCACGCACAAGGACCTGCTCGCCTACCTCGTGCGCCGACTGCTCGAGAACGGGGCGAATTCGAGCTTCGTCAACCGCATGGCCGATGCCAATGTGCCGGTGAGCGAGCTGGTAACCGACCCGGTGGCGGACCTCGCCGCGCTCGAACCCTATCGCAATCCGGCGATCCCGCTGCCGCGCGACATCCTGCCCAACCGTATCAATTCGGCGGGCGTCGACCTCGCCGATCCGACCGTGCGCGAGCCGCTACTGGAGCGCCTCGCCGCGCTCGAAAGCCGCCAGTGGCACGCCGAGCCGACCTTCGTCTCGGGCGCCGAGGGCGAGACCGCCCCGATCACTAAGCCGCACGACCTCACCCAGACCGTCGGCACCCGCCGCGATGCCTTGCCCGAGGAAGTGGCCGAGGCCATCGCCCGGGCCGAAGCGATCCAGCCCGGCTGGGACGCGCTCGGCGGCGAGAAGCGCGCACTGCTGCTCGAGGAAGCGGCCGACCTGTTCGAAGCGCATACCGATGAAATCCTCAGCCTGTGCCAGCGCGAAGCGGGCAAGACGCTGGTCGATGCGGTGCTCGAACTGCGCGAGGCGGTCGACTTCCTGCGCTATTACGCGGGCGAGGCGCGGCGGCTGTTCAATGCGCCGATCCCGCTGCCCGGCCCGACCGGCGAGGAGAACCGCCTGACGCTCGCCGGGCGCGGCGTCTTTGCCACGATCTCGCCCTGGAACTTCCCGCTCGCCATCTTCATCGGCCCCGCCGCCGCGGCGCTCGCCGCGGGCAATACGGTGGTCGCCAAGCCCGCCGAGCAGACCCCGCTGATAGCCGCGCTGGCGGTGAAGCTGTGCCACCAGGCGGGCATTCCCGAGGACGTGTTCCAGCTGATCACCGGCGCGGGCGATGTCGGCGCGATGATAACCTCCGACCCACGCATCGCGGGCGTTGCCTTTACCGGCTCGACGCAGACCGCGCAGGCGATCAACCGCAGTCTCGCCGCGCGCGATGCGCCGATCGCCACCTTCATCGCCGAGACCGGCGGGCAGAACGCGATGATCGTCGATTCGACCGCCTTGCCCGAGCAGGTCACGCGCGACGTCGTCGCCAGCGCCTTCCAGAGCGCGGGTCAGCGCTGCTCGGCCCTGCGCGTGCTCTACGTCCAGGAGGACGTCGCCGACGGCATGATCGAGATGATCCGCGGTGCCTTCGAGGCGCTGAGCGTGGGCGATCCCGACGACCTCGCGACCGATGTCGGCCCGGTGATCGATCCCGATGCGCAGGCCGCGCTCGAACGCCATGTCGCCCGCCGCGAACAGTCGGGCAGGACGATCTGGCGACGCGACCTCGCGCCCGAGACTGCCAAGGGCTGCTTCGTCGCACCGACGATCATCGAGATGGATTCGATCCTCGACCTGAAGCGCGAGAACTTCGGCCCTGTCCTCCACGTGGTCCGCTTCAAGGCCGCCGACCTGCCGCAGGTCGTGCGCGACATCAACGCCACCGGATACGGCCTGACACTGGGCCTCCATTCGCGGCTCGAAGAGACCCGCGAATATGTCGAGCGCCACGCGCGGGTCGGCAATTTCTACGTCAACCGCAACCAGATCGGCGCGGTGGTCGAAAGCCAGCCCTTCGGCGGTGAGGGCCTATCAGGCACCGGTCCCAAAGCCGGCGGCCCGCACTACGTCCTGCGCTTTGCCACGGAGCGGGTGGTGTGCATCGACACGACTGCGGCAGGGGGTAATGCGACGCTGCTGGCGAGCTAGTTAGCTCGACTACTTACTAGGACGAATAGCCTCATCAGCTCTCAAGTTCGATTCCGACTCGGAGCTTATTCGCACGCCGCGCATAGCGGGAATTGCGAATTGGATTGATCAGGGCCCACTGGTGCCCCGCAGTGTCCGCAACTGACCTTCGGTGCGCTGCAAGAATCTCTGCGGCCAGCTTTCCGATTTGCATGCCAGTCGCGTTTTTCTTTCTCTGTGAATGACATCGTCGTCTCCTTCGACGTCAAAGATAAGAGGACCGTCCTAATTGTTCGTTTCCAGTGACTAGGCAAAGATGGTCAGGAGAGGGGATATTCCCTGCCCCAAGCTTGCCCCCGCCCCCCCAATCGGGAATCCCTCTCGCATGGCGATTCTTTCGGACAAGTGGATCCGCGACAAGGCGATGAACGAAGGGATGATCGAGCCCTTCGTCGAGGCGCAGCGGCGCGAGGGGTGCATCTCTTACGGCCTGTCGAGCTTCGGCTATGACGCGCGGGTCGCGCCCGAGTTCAAGATCTTCACCAATGTCGACAGCGCGGTGGTCGATCCCAAGGATTTCGCCAGCAACAGCTTCGTCGATCGCGATACCGATGTCTGTGTGATCCCGCCCAACAGCTTCGCGCTCGCCCGCACGGTCGAATATTTCCGCATTCCGGAGGACGTGCTGGTCATCTGCCTCGGCAAGAGCACCTATGCGCGCTGCGGAATCATCGTGAACGTCACCCCGCTGGAACCCGGCTGGGAAGGCCATGTGACGCTGGAGTTTTCCAACACCACGCCGCTGCCCGCGAAGATCTACGCCAACGAGGGCGCGTGCCAGTTCCTGTTCCTGCAGGGCAACGAGCGGCCCGAAGTCACCTATGCCGACCGCGCAGGCAAATACATGGGCCAGCGCGGGGTGACTTTGCCGAGGCTATGAGCGTCGGCCGCTTTCCGTTCTGGCGGGTAGTTCCCGGCCAGCGAAGCGGCGAATACATCCTCCCCGTCATGCCCCCGGCGACCGCCGGACCCGATGGCGCGCCGCATATCATGGGCGGTGTCGCGCTGGCGGCGATCGTCGATGCGATGGGACTCGACAGCGAGTTGCCGCTGCTCTGGGCACAGGTGCAATTCCTCGGCCCGACGCAGCATGCCGAGGAGCTGGTGGTCGCGGTCGAGCAATGCGGCGGCGGGCAGGCGGTGGCACAATATGCGGGCTCCGCCAGCGTCAACGGGCGCCCGACCCACCGTGCAAGCGGCGCGCTCGGCTATCGCGAGCCTTACGAACAGACGCTTTTCGCGCAGATGCCCGACCTGCCCGGTCCCGATGCCGCGACACCCGTCGAGATCAGCCATTCCTCCCCCGGCGGACTGCCCGACCAGTTCGAATATCGCGTGGCCTTGTATGACGAGGCGCGCGGAATGCAGGCGATATGGACCCGCAGCCGCGCGGATTTCGCCGTCGATGCGGGATGGCTGGCGATCATCTCCGACCTCTTCCTCGGCGCGCATTCGGCCTCGCGCGGCGGGTCGAGCCTCGATGCCATGTTCCGCTTCGTCCAGGGGACCGATCCGGGCTGGGTGCTTTCGGTGATCGAATTCGCCGCCTTCGACCGCGGCGTGGTCCATGGGTCGGCGCGGCACTTTGCCGAGGACGGACGGTTGCTGGCGATATCGAGCCAGACCGGCGTGCTGCCGCGCATCCCGCGCGGGGCATAGCCGAAGGCGCGCTTTCCTACTCCCGCGAAATCGGGTTTGCTTGCCTCCCCATGCGCGATCCAACGAACCAGTCCTTCCACGATGACAATTGGCGTGGGCCAAGGCGACACATTTGCGCGCGGCTCGGTGACACATCGCCGGCATGGGGTGTCATCAGCCTTGGTGCGAATGACGCTTTGCGCCCAATGGTGACACTTCCGGCCGCGCAGAGTGACAGGGGCGGCATTAATTCCCTGGACCGTGTTCCATGTGTTCCATCCTGTTGGATTGGCACTGACGCTACGTCTTTGACTCCGGCCCATGTGGCGCGCATTCAGGCGGGCAAAGGAGAGAGAATCCATGGCTGACCGCGAATTCGACATCATCGTCTATGGTGCCACCGGCTACACCGGCCGCCTCGTCGCCGAACACTTCGTGCGCGAATACGGCAACAAGGCCGACGGTCCGAAATGGGCGATGGCGGGTCGCAGCATGGCCAAGCTGGAGGAAGTGCGCGGCGAGATCGGCGCGCCGTCCTCGACCCCGCTGGTGGTCGCCGATGCCGACGATCCACTGAGTCTCGAAACCATGTGCAACCGGACGAAGGTCGTGCTGACCACCGTGGGGCCCTACCAGCTTTACGGCGATGCGCTGGTTGCCGCCTGCGTGAAGACCGGGACCGACTATGCCGACCTTTGCGGCGAGCCCGCATGGATGCGTGAGCAGATCGACCTCCACCACGAGGCAGCGAAGAAGAGCGGCGCGCGGATCGCCTTCTCTTCCGGATTCGATTCCATCCCCTTCGACCTCGGTGTCTTCATGCTGCAGCAGGAAGCGGTGAAGCGCCACGGCTCGCCCGCACCGCGCGTGAAGGGCCGCGTTCGCGGGATGCAGGGCACGTTCTCGGGCGGCACGGCGGCCAGCCTGACCGCGACGGTGAAGGCGGCAGCCAAGAACCCCTCGATCATCAAGGTGCTCAACAGCCCATTCGGCCTGACGCCCGGATTCGAGGGGCCCGACCAGCCCAGCGGCATGATCCCGCGCTACGAGGACGAGCTCGGCAAGTGGGCCGCGCCCTTCATCATGGCGACGATCAACACCAAGAACGTCCACCGCACCAATTTCCTGCGCGACTTCCCCTACGGGAAGGACTTCCGCTACGACGAGATGATGCTCACCAGCCCTGGCGAAGCGGGGAAGGCGGCGGCCAATGCGGTTATGGAAATGCTCAAGAACCCCTTCGGCGCCAAGCCGCCCGCGCCGGGGGAAGGGCCGAGCAAGGAAGAGCGCGAGAACGGTTACTACGATGTGCTCTTCGTCGGCGAATGGCCGGATGGGAAGCGCATCCATTACGGGGTCAAGGGGCGGTACGATCCGGGCTATGGTTCGACCAGCCGGATGCTGGCGGAGACGGGCATGGCATTGCTCGCCAGCGATGCCGAAGGGGGTGTAGGCACGCCCGGCTCGTTCCTCGGCGAAGCGTTGGTCGAACGCCTGCGCGATCATGCCGAACTGACCTTCGCCGTGGAGGATTGAGGAACGACGGCGGGAGAGGGCCGTTTCGGGAAGCAACAAGGGGAGAGAAGAAATGGCTACGATCGCCGCCATACTGGGTCGCATCCTGCTGGGTGCGCTGTTCATCTTCGCAGGCTTCGGCAAGGTTATGGATCCTGCCGGGACCGCAGCCTACATGGAAGCCGAGTCACCGATCCCGGGCAGCCTTGCACTGGCCGTGGGCGTGTTCGAGATCGTCGCCGGGCTTGTGCTCGCGAGCGGCTTCATGACGCGGCTGGCCAGCGTGCTGTTGATCGGCTTCACCGCGCTTGCGACGCTGTTCTTCCACGAGAAGGTCACCGACCAGCTGCAGGCGGCAATGGCGCTCAAGAACCTCGCGGTGATCGGCGGGCTGATGATGGTCTTCGCCTATGGCCAGGTGCGCGGCCAGGTCGGCACCTGGCGCGAACGCGACCGGGCGCATGACGCCGAGGTCAAGGCGGCCCATGCCGAAGGCAAGGCCGAAGGGCTAACCGAAACGCGCGCCGACTAGAAGCTGGCGCGCAGGTTGGCGCTGAAATTGCGCCCTGCCATCGGCACGTAATCCTTGGTGAAGCTGGCGTGGCGCCGGGCCGTCACGTCGAGGATGTTGTCGGCCTTGAACACGATCGCGATATTCCTGTCGCCACGAATGGGCCGCCACGTGAAGCTCGCGTTGAGCAGGGTGAAGCCCTCGGTCTGTGTTTCCAGCGGTGCGGTCCGCGTCATGTCATCGGCCCATTCGACCTCGACCCGCGCGTCCCATGGATCGCTCTGCGCCTCGAGCCCGGCCGTCAGGCTGAGCGGCGGGATGCGCGGCAGTGGCGTGCCGTCGGCAAGCTTGGCATCGATGTAGTCGCCCTTGAGGTCGAGGAGCACCGATACCGGCCCGTTGTCGATAAAGGCCCAGCTCGCCTCGCCTTCGACCCCGGCATAGGTCGCATCGCCCTGCCGGTATTCGTAGACAGGGAGGCCGTCCTCCACATCGCCTGTCGCGGCCTGGTAGATGTAATTGTCGAACCAGCTCTTGAAGAACGCGAGATTGAACTGGATCGGGCCTTTGGACCCGCGGGCATAGATTTCTCCGCCCCATGCCCGTTCGACCTTCAATCCCAAATCGCCAACTTCGAACGACTGGGTGGCTATATGGGGACCATTGGCCAGCAATTCCTCAGCACTCGGCGCGCGCGAGACTCGCGACGCGTTGACGCCAAAGCGCAGTCCGCCATCGGTCTCGTAGGCAAGGCCTGCAGCACCCGACACGGCATTGAAACTGCGTGCGAACCCGATCTGGGTGGAATCGACGGATGAGTGCTCGAAACGGCCGGCAAGCTCGAGTTCGAGAGGGCCGATGTCGAACTCCTGCAGCGCGAAGCCGGCCAGCTGCTGGGTGCGGTTGGGCGAAATATAGGCCTCGTCGCCGACGGCCAGGAAGTCACGGAAATAGTACTGCCCGCCAAAAGATCCGCGCCAGTTTCCGCGATCGGCCTGGATGAACTCTAGGCGACCCTCGATCCCCTGAACGTCGAATGTCGTTCCCGGATCTCCGCCTTCGAATTCGGTGTGGGTGTAATCGCTGTAGGCGGCGCGCAGGCGGATGCGATCAAGAAATCCGTCGCCGGTCACGGCTTCGGCTCTGAGGTCGCCACGATACTGACGCAGGCCGATCGAAACTTCCTCCGCCTCCCCGCCGCCCGGGCGCGTGGGAACGCCATAGGCCGTGTCGTAAACGCCGATCGCGGCGCCAATGTTGCTCTCGCCAGCGAAGAAGGCGACGCCCGCATTGGCTGTCCAGGTCTCGGTGCCGCTGTTCGGTAGTGTCCCGCGATTGAGAGCGGCCGTGCGAAGTTCGTCAGCGGCATCTGTATCGCCGCCAAGTTCGAGAGCATCGGCCTGGCCGAGCAGTACTTCGCGCAGGGCCGGCGCGATCTGGTATCCGGCGATCGAAAGGTCGTCCGACTGGCGCCAGCTGCCGTCCACATGGCCGACAAATCCACCGCCCAGCGGGACGTCGAGCGAGCCACCGGCTTCGCGCATGTCGCTTGCCGTATCTGCTCCTACCAATGCGTCCACATGGTAGGATTCATCGGGGACCCTGCGGGGAATGCGTTTGTCGATGACGTTGATCGCTCCTCCTATGGCCGAGCTGCCGTACATCATGACGGCCGGGCCGCGCAGGACCTCCACCCTTTCTGCTGTCAGCGGGTCGATGGTAACTGCATGGTCGGCGGAAGTGTTCGAAATGTCGATCGAGCCGATCCCGTCGACAAGGACGCGGACACGCTCGCCGGAGAAGCCGCGCAACACGGGGCGGGACGCACCCGGGGAGAAACTGGTCGCAGAGACACCAGGGAGGCCGGCAAGCACTTCGCCAATCTGGCCGGCGGTGTTTTCCTGGATGGCGCGGACGTCCATCACAGAGGTGCCGGCAAGCAGATCGAGCTTCTTCAGCCCGTGACCGGTGACGACAATCTCGCCCTTATAATCGATCCGCCTGTCATGGAGGTCGTCACCGGCATCCGCCGGATCGCTGGCCGCTTCCTGCGCCGTTGGCTCGCCTGCAGGGACGGCGTCCTGCGCCAGGACGGGCTGCGGGAAGGTCAGCGCTACGAAAGAGAGCGAGGTGAGAAGAGCGGCCTTGCCGCGTGCATGATACAACATCACCGCGCCAGATAGTGGCAAGCGCTAACTACGCAAGCGATTAGTCGCCGGAACGGCGAAATTGCCGGACGAAATGCGTGATGCAGTGAAAAATGGAGCGGGCGAGGCGATTCGAACGCCCGACCCTCACCTTGGCAAGGTGATGCTCTACCCCTGAGCTACGCCCGCTCACTGACGCTACCGGAACCAAGTGGTCCCGGTGGGGAGGCGGCCAACTAGCAGCGGGTTTTGAGTCCCGCAAGCCCAAAAAGCGCTTTCTTGGAAGCGGCCTTGCCACGGCCCGTGCGCCCCTTCACATTGGCGCGACAAGTCCCACATGGGGCGCTGGAATTTCACGCAGAAAGGCGGATCAAAGTGGCGAGCATGGGTCTCAGCATCGACGAACAGAAGGCCGTGGACCGCTTCCGCAGTGAGGTGGTCGAGCCGTCGATGAGCAAGCTCGTCATTCTCGACTTCTACGCCGACTGGTGCGGACCGTGCAAAGCGCTTGCGCCGGTGCTCGAGAAGGTCGCAGGCGAGTACGCCGACAAGGGCGTCGAGTTGCGCAAGATCGATGTCGACAAGGAGCAATTCATCGCCGCCCAGTTCCAAGTCCAGTCGATACCGACAGTCTACGCCATGTTCCAGGGCCAGCCCGTCGCCGACCTGACCAATGCGCGCAGCGAATCGCAGCTGAAGCAAACGCTCGACCAGATCCTTGCCCAATTGCCGATCGAAGGCGGCGAGGTTGATGGCGGGGCGCCGCAAAAGGACGTGTCGCAATTCGTCGAGATGGCCGAACAGGTGCTGGCGGAAGGTGATGCGGAGCGTGCTGCGGGAATCTTCGGCCAGGTTGCGGAAATGGCACCCGACAATGCTGCCGCGCATTCCGGCCTGGTCCGCGCTCTCGTCCAGGCAGGTCATGTCGAAGCGGCGCAGGCGGCCATGACCTCGGCTGAAGCAAACCCGGCTGTCGCCGCAGACCCTGCTTTGGCACAGGCAAAGACTGCACTGGAGCTTGCAGGCAATCGCGTCGACGACAGCGAACTGGCCGAGCTAAAATCCAAGGCTGCGGGTGGCGACATGGATGCGCGCTATGCCTATGCCGAGGCGGCATTTGCTGCCGGCGACCGCGACGGTGCGGCCGACGAGCTGCTGGCAATGTTCGAGGCCGATCGCGAGTGGAACGAAGGCGCGGCCAAGTCCAAGCTGCTGCAGATCTTCGAAGCCGTCGGGCTGGAAGATGCCTGGGTTGTCGCGACACGCCGCCGCCTCTCGCGGCTGCTGTTCGGTTAGGGCGCGCGTGAGCACGAAGCTTTCCATTTTCCCCCTGCCCGGCGCGATCCTGTTCCCGGGACTGCAATTGCCGCTGCACATCTTCGAGCCGCGCTATCGCGAGCTTGTCGGCCATGCCCTGGCCAAGGACCGCCTCATCGGCATGATCCAGCCGCAGCGTTCGCGCGAAGGCGCCCCGCTCTACGAGATCGGCTGCGTCGGCCGCATCGGTGATGTTGAGGCGCTGGAAGACGGGCGGTACAATATCGTCCTCGACGGCGAGGCGCGCTTCCGCGTGATCCGCGAACTCGAGGTCAAGACGCCCTTCCGCCAGGTCGAGGCGGAGATCATCGAGGATCCGGAAAACCAGTACCTCTCCAGCGTCGAGCGGGCCGGCTTCGAATTCGAGGCGCGCCGCTTCGCCGATGCGCAGGGATATTCGGTGGACTGGGACTCAGTGTCGCGGCTCGATGACGAAACGCTGATCAATGGTGTCGCGCAGATCATCCCCTTCGACGCGGCGTCGAAGCAGGCATTGCTCGAGGCGCCCGACCTCGCCAACCGGTGCGAGCTGATGATCCAGCTGATGCAGTTCTTCGCCCTGCGCGACGACGGCGACGAGATCGTCACCCTGCAGTAGGGCCTAGAGCCCGAAAGAGTTCTTCAAGCCGTCGATCACATATTGTGCGGCGAGGGCTGCCAACAGCACGCCGAGCAGGCGGGTGATGACCGCTTCGACGCGGTCGCCGAAAATCTTCATCAGCGGGCCGGCAGCGATCAGTGCCAGCATCGTCAGGAGCAGGACCGCAGCGAGCGCGGCCAGGACGATCAAGGTCCCTTCGAGACCCTTGGCATTGCTCATCAGCAGCATGATCGAGGCTATTGCGCCGGGGCCGGCCAGCATCGGCATGGCCATGGGGAAGACCGATACGTCCTCGATCTCGGGCGTGGCGGCCACTTTCTCTGCCCGCTCTTCGCGGCGCTGGGTGCGTTTCTCGAAGACCATCTCGAAGGCGATCCAGAACAGCATCAGGCCGCCGGCGATGCGGAAGCTGTCGAGCTCGATATGCAGCGCGCCAAGGAGGTCCTCGCCGAACAGGGCAAACACCAGCAGGATGGCCGAAGCGATGATCGTCGCGCGGATCGCCATGTTGCGGCGCTGGGCCTGCGACGCGCCCTTCGTCAGTCCCGCATAGATCGGCGCGCAACCTGGCGGGTCGATCACGACGAAGAGAGTGATGAAGGCGGAGATGAAGAGCTGGGTCATTGTGTCGGCGCCGCTACAGCGACCTCGAGCATCTTGTCCATGCCAGCGGGCGAGTTCACGTAGACGGTTAGGTCGCGCGCGTTGTCATCGCGGACATTCAAGTGCCAGGACAGGGTGCCGTCGGCAGACTCGCCGAAGAACTGGCGCTTTGCTCCGTCTGCCTGGACAAACATATTGGAACGCTGGCATTCCGCGACGACAGTACGAATGAACTCGGGTGCTATGAGCGGCTCCGCCAGAACGTCGCCCTGGTCCATGACCCACTTGTAATCGCCGTTCTTCTGGCGCTCCCAGACGGTCGTAAAATAGCCATGCGTGCCGTTCGGCCGCTGCCAAGCACCGCGGGTGACCGCCAACGAGCCGTCGCAGCTCGACCAGACTTCGTGCGGCTGCCACTTCACTGCCTCGGCAGGATCGGTCCGCTTCTTCAGCCAATCCTGCGCATTGACCGGTTCGGGCACGAACATGGTGGCATCGCCGGTCGCATATTCACGAAAGGCGGTCCACTGACCCTTTTCCTGTGCGCGCCTGGCGAAGGCGAGTTCTGTGGCCACCACTTCGCTCGGCTTGGCGGTCGGCGTGAGGAGCCGGGCATAATAGTCGCGCGGTCG
This sequence comes from Qipengyuania soli, assembly GCF_015529805.1. Taxonomy (NCBI): domain Bacteria; kingdom Pseudomonadati; phylum Pseudomonadota; class Alphaproteobacteria; order Sphingomonadales; family Erythrobacteraceae; genus Qipengyuania; species Qipengyuania soli. Next base: position 2,816,191 of record NZ_CP064654.1, read on the forward strand.
CTGCGGCGATGCCGAACAGGCGGCAAGCAAAACCGCCAGCGAAAGCGCGACGATTCTCACAAGGCGTCCTCGGGCAAGTCGAGGCCCTCATTGCGGTAGGCTGCGACAATCGCGTTTCTCAGGAGAACGGCAATTGTGGTCGCCCCCACACCGCCCGGGACAGGCGTAATGGCGCGGACATGGTCGAGTGCCTCGTCGTAGGCGACGTCACCGACGATGCGACCCTTCTCCTCACCAGCTTCGGGTGCGAGGCGGTTGATCCCGCCATCAAGCACGATCGCGCCCGGCTTCAGCCAGTCACCCTTGATGAGATGGGGCACGCCGACTGCGGCGACGACGATATCTGCGCGGCGGAGCACTTCGGGCAGGTTGCGCGTGCGGCTGTGCGCCATCGTCACCGTGCAGTTCTCTGCGAGCAGGAGCTGCGCCATGGGCTTGCCGAACAGGATCGAGCGACCGACCACGACGGCGTCCATGCCGGAAAGGTCGCCAAGCATGTCCTTGAGGATCATGGTGCAGCCGAGCGGGGTGCAGGACACCAGCGCATCCATCCCCAGGACCAGGCGTCCCGCATTGGCCGGGGTGATGCCGTCCACGTCCTTGTCGGGGTCGATTTCCGCGATCACCGCTTTTTCGTCGAGGTGATTGGGCAGCGGCAGCTGGACGAGGATGCCATCGACACTGCGATCAGCATTGAGCTTGCGGACCAGTGATACGAGTTCGTCCTGCGGGGTGTCGGCGGGCAGGCGGTACTCGAAGCTCTCCATGCCCACGGCAACGGTCGCCTTGCCCTTGCTGCGGACGTAGACTTCGCTGGCCGGATCCTCGCCGACGAGGACCACGGCAAGGCCCGCCTTGCGACCCGTCGCCTGCTCGAAATTCGCCGCGTGCTCGCCCACGCGTGCGCGGAGCTTCGCCGCGAAGGCCTTCCCGTCGATAATTTCCGCGCTCATCAGCCGAAGGCCACCGAGCCGAGAACGATCAGGACGATGTTGAGGAGGATGATCAGCACGATTGGCGAGAAATCGATCGCGCCCGTGTTCGGCAACAAGTTGCGGATCGGTCGCAGCACCGGTTCGAACAGCCGATTGATGGCATCGTAGAAGGCGGCGAGGAATTCGTTCGACCGTCCCACCACGTTGAATGCGAACAGCAGCCCGATGATGAACTGGATGATGATTAGCATGATCACGATCGAGGTGATCATGTCGACGATCTGGTAGAGTGCCACGAGGCCTGTCATTTCAGTCGCGTTCCCGTCGGTTGAAACTTTGTCGGTGTCCTACAAGAGTGGCACGGAGCGCGCCACCCCCGAAGCGGCAGTGTCACCCGGCGCTGACGAGCGTACCCGCACCGCGCGCGGTGAAGAATTCGAGCAGCATCGCGTGAGGCACGCGCCCGTCGAGGACGACCGCCGCCTCGCACCCGGCCTCGACCGCCTTCACGCAGGTTTCGAGCTTGGGAATCATGCCGCCGCTGATCGTGCCGTCTTCGCGCAGGCGCGCGATGTCGGCCGGCCTGAGGTCGGTCAACAGATTGCCCTGCTTGTCGAGCACGCCGGTCACGTCTGTCAGCAGCAGCAGGCGCGCAGCGCCCAGGGCCGCGGCCAGCGCGCCCGCCATCGTATCGGCATTGATGTTGTAGGTATGTCCGTCCTCGCCAACGCCAATCGGCGCGACGACCGGGATCATACCGGCAGCAGTCGCGGTTTCGAGCACTGTGGTGTCGACTGCACTCGGCTCGCCCACGAAACCGAGGTCGAGCGCCTTCTCGATATTGCTGTCCGGGTCTTTTTGCGTGCGCTGCAGCTTGGTCGCGGTGACGAGGCCGCCGTCCTTGCCCGAAATGCCGATCGCCTTGCCGCCGGCACGCGCGATCGAGCCGACGATCGCCTTGTTGATCGCGCCGGACAGGACCATTTCAGCTACGTCCGCGGTCTGCTTGTCGGTGACACGCAAACCATCGACAAACCGGGTTTCGACACCCAGCTTTTCGAGCATGGCACCGATCTGCGGCCCCCCGCCGTGGACGACGACAGGGTTGATGCCCACCGCCTTCAACAGGACCACGTCCTCGGCAAATTCGCGCGCGGCCTGCTCGTCGCCCATGGCGTTGCCGCCGTATTTCACCACGAAGCTCTTGCCCGCGTAGCGCTGGAAATAGGGCAGCGCTTCGATCAGCGTTTCCGCCTTGGCGTGGATCGTCGAGAGGTCGGTGTCGGTCATGCGGGCCGAACTAGCGGGGCGGGAAAGGGGAGGAAAGCGGTTTTACCCGCTCCTATCCCTGCAGGGCATCGACTTCCGCCGCGAGACTGGCGAAGTCCTTGTGTCCCGTGACCGGCGCAACCCGCTCTGCCCACAGCGCGTCGATCTGTGCTGCAATCGCAGGCGGGACCTGCTTTGCATCGCTTCCCTCGGCCTTCACCTTGCTCGATTCAAGATCATGCAGGCCCAGCATTTCCGCCATGCCCTGCTTGATCATCGCGTCGTCGAACTTGTCCTTGTGTTCGTACATGAACTCGCGCGTCGTCAGCGCATCGACCCGGTCGATCATCGCGTCGTCGGCGTCGATACCTAGGAAGCCGGCCATCTTCCGGATCATCGCCTCCTTGTTCTTCACCATCCAGCGGTAGGTGACGAGCAGCGTATCTGGCTCGTTGCGGCGCGCGTACCAGCTCAGCAAGTGCGTGTAGTAGTCGCAGCCGCCCGGCCCGCCCATCATCCAGAGCGGAAAGAATTCTTCCATCGGGATGGTACCCGGCTCGAACAGGTAGCCCGAGAAGAAGCGGTGGAACGAGTGGTAGGTTTCATGCGGGTCGCGCAGCGTCACGATGTAACGCATGCCCGGCTCCAGGCGCTCGTATTCGCGGTGTGACTTGAAGCCTCGCGGTGACGCCTTCTGCGGCACATTCATGTCGAAATTGTTCTGTTGCGCAGTGTCTTCCCACGGCGTCATGCGGCTGATGTCGTCGAAATCCATGTCCGCCTCGCCGGTTGCAGCGAGCATTCGCAGCTGGTGGAACATCTGCTGGGTCATGGTGGTACCGCTCTTGGCCCAGGAGGTGATGAAGACATCCCCGTCATGCGGTTCATAGGTGCGATAGTCAGGCCTCTCGATCGCCTGCATCGCGCCGAGGTTCGTTCCCACTTCTTCGATCGAGCGCGCAAGACGCCCCAGTCCGACCGTCATCCCTGTCTCCCCCTGCAAGGCGCGTCCCCGCGGGAACTATGCCATCGCGACCGCGACGAGGGAAGGCAGAGCTACTTTTCGAGCGCCCAGGGATTGGCTGCATGCTTCTTGGCGGCGATTTCCGCCTGCTGCTTTGCCGTTTCTTTTGGGGAGGGCACGCTGCAATAGGCGAGCAGCAGCACGCTGGCGCCGAACCACAGCGCGCGCCATCGGCTGGCAAAGACGGTTCCGAGTCGTGGGCCGAACATGGCCGTCATCCTAACTCGCGAGAGTTAACGAGCGCCTCCCATTCGCCATTGCGGCGCGGATTGCGCAGGTCCATGCTCGCGCACGGAGAAAAGAGGAGGAGAGGACGATGCAGCATCTGGAAGGCAAGGTCGCATTCGTGACCGGCGCAGGCTCAGGTATCGGGCTAGGCATTGCTCAGGCTCTCGCCGCTGCGGGAGTCAAGGTCATGCTCTGCGATATCGAGCAGGCCGCGCTCGATCGCGCGGTGGAGGGACTTGCCGCGACCAACGCCGACGTCGCCGGTGTTCGCGCCGACGTCAGCCTCAAGGAAGAGCTCCAGAAGGCTGCGGACGAGACCATCGCGCGCTTCGGCAAGGTCCATATCCTCGTCAACAACGCTGGCGTCGGGGGCGGCGCAGAATACGGCAAGTGGACCGATGCCAGCTGGAACTGGACCATCGGGGTCAATTTGATGAGCGTCGTCTGGGGCATCGAGGTCTTCGGCCCGCTCATCGAGAGCCACGGCGAGGGCGGCCAGATAGTTTCCACGGCTTCGATTGCCGGGCTCATCGCCGCAACAGGTCCGTCCTACAATGTCACCAAGTACGGCGTGGTCGCCCTGAGTGAAGGGCTGCGGGTCGACCTTGCCTCGCGCGGGATTGGTGTGTCGGTGCTGTGCCCGGGCTTCATCAGGACGCAGATCATGGATTCGCGTCGCAACGTTCCTACCCGTTTCGGCGAGCTCGAGCAGCAGAACGAGGGCGATGGCGCCGCCGAGTTCGTCCAGCTGGCGCGCGAGGCGATCGAGAACGGGATCGACCCGCGCTATGTCGGGGAACTGGTCCGCGAAGGGATCGAGGGCGACTGGCCCTACATCTTCACCGACCTCCAGTTCGAACCGCTCATCAACGAACGCTTCGCCAATATCACTGCAGGCTTCGACCGCATCCGTGACCGGGTGCCTCAGCGCTAGCTGCGCTCGAACACCTTCGTCAGGGCATTCGGCAGCAATTCGTCGCGCATCGGGCTGTCGCTGAGCAGGCTGATGTAGAGGATGTAGAGCATGGCAAGCAGGTAGAGCAGCATGACGAGCCGCAGCGCCTCGTTGAAACTCTTCTTGCGCGTCTTGTGGCGGAACAGCGAACGGCCCGCCAGCGCGCCGGGCAGACCGCCGAAAAGCGCCAGCGTCAGCAGCGTGCTTTCGCGGATGCGCCATTCGCCGGCTTCGGACCGGGCCTTGTCGATGCCGAACATGGCGAAGGCCGCGAAGTTCATCGCGATCAGGAAGTAGGCGAAATATTCGGTCATCGGGGCATGCGACTCATCGGCTCTGCCATCGGTCTAGCGCGCAAGGCTTAACGGATCGCGCTACGGAACATCGACAATGGCCCGCAGACGATTCGTATCGCGAAGGAAACCGCAACCGGCCCGCTTTGACGCGCGCTGGCAGAAGGCGCGGGCGCGGCGCTCGCAGTGGCGGCGCATCCGACTGACCGGCTTCGATGCGCCCGAGATGGACGGCGCCTGCGCTGCCGAGCGGACCAGGGCGCAGGAGGCCAAGCGCGCGCTTCACGCCTGGCTCGCCGGGGGGCCGTTCGAATGGAACGGCGGCGCCGATCCCCCGCGCGACAAATACGGCCGCGAGTTGCGCGCGGCGCGGCGGGGCAAGGACGAGCTTGCCGACCACATGATCGGCCTCGGCCTCGCCGAAGGCGGCGGCTGGACGACGCAGCGGATCGACTGGTGCGCATGAAGCGATGCGAGGGGCGGTCTCCCGCCCCTCGCACCAGTGTCCCCTAGCGGTTGTCCAGCTGCGCCCGCACGGCGAGGAGGCCGGCGCGGGTGACGCGGTAGGGGCCGCCGCCGTGGCTGGCGATGAAGCCGCGCTTCTTCAGCCGCGCGAAGGTCGCCATCTTGCAGTCGACCAGCACGTAGCCGTCGCGATTGTAGCATTCGACCGCGCTGATCGGCGGGCGGCCCTTGTTGCCGGAAACCTCGCCGTCACGACGCACGAGGATCTGCCCGCCTTGGGCGAGCGCGTGGAGCGTGCGCTGCTCCGCTTTCGAAATATTCATGGGATGCTTGTCCGCTGTCCTTGGACGCGCGCGACGCGAAGGAACGCGCGCGGGGTCGGCGGCCGCCCGGTCTGACGGGGCACCGCCGGCGAAGGCCATGCGCTCACCCACCCATCAGGGGGCAGGGCACGGCGATCAGCGGAAGGCAAGCTCTGTCATAGTACTCCTGCGGCGGAGAATAACGCCGGTGGGGCGGCGCGGTCAATCGCGAGCGTGGAGACCTAGGCCTCCGCACGTGCCTTGGTGATGATGGCGGTGATTTCGTCGAGCAGGGCGAGGCGCTGCTTCTTGAGTGTCTCGAAGCGTTCGTCGCTTGCCGCCTCGGTTTCGGCCTCGATGCGGTGCACCTGGCGGTTCACCTCGTGATATTCGTCGGCGAGCCGCGCGAAATGCGCATCCTCGGTCTTCAGCCGCGTGACCAACTCGCGATCGCGGGCGAAGATCTGGGTCAGTTCGTTGGGTGTGTGCTGCGACATCTGGGCGTGCATCCTTGTCCTGGAGTGATTTTGCAGGACCGATGCTAGCGAGCTGGCGCGGCGCGTCGTTGAGGTGGATCAATTTGGGATAGTAGTGTTGAGACTTGCGCTTTACTCTAGCAGCTATAACAAAGCTTTATGTCTACCCTGCATCTCGTACCCGATGACATCCGGTCAAAGTATGTCGTTCATGAGTGGCGCAACGCTACAGGCGTTCTCACCACTGCGTGCGGGGACGAGTGGTCGGACATTCTCACAGTTCTGCGCGCGTTTGAGCTTACTCGAAGCGACATCCTAACTGCTGGCGGACGAAAATCGCCGATTGCCGAGAAGATTGATGGGCGCTTCTACGACCTCGGTTGGGAAGAGAAGAATTTCGATACAAAGATCGAGGTTGATGGTCGCGAATACGAAAGCCCCACGCACAGTGTTGACTGCTTTAAGGGCCGCGTTGGGGTGGAAGTTGAATGGAACAACAAAGATCCGTTTTACGATCGGGATCTCAACAATTTTAGGTTGTTATTCGATCTAAGGGTTATCGATGTAGGGGTCATAATCACCCGAGCAAGCGAACTACAAGCTATCTTCAAAGAATTGGGCAAGGGCTCCAGTTACGGATCATCAACCACACACCACAGCAAGCTCATTCCGCGCTTGGAAGGTGGCGGAGGCGGTGGATGCCCAATCCTGACATTCGCGATCTCGCCAGAGCTGTACGTCGATGACAGCTAGCTACTCGGCTGGAATGGAATTGCTGGAACTGTTGTAGTTGTAGGTTTCCCAATCTGGCTTGTAGGACTCATCAGCCTGATTGCCCCAAACCGTCCAGCCCTTACGCTTTCCGCGACTAAACAGCTCAATTCGCGGCCCCCAACTACAACCCTCAATAATAGGGTACTGCTCATCAGGCTTGCGCGAATGCTCGCGCTTGCGGCTCCGGATCACATTTACTTGGCTTCGACCGGGCTGAAGGGTCCGAACATTCTTGCCACGAACTCCGAAAAGAAGGATCTCCGTCACGTTGCGGAAATAAAATCCGACACCGCGCCCATCTGGACCTCCGTCCTTCCGAACCTTCTCCCAGATGATGTTTGATACGTAGCGGAAGCCCCAAGCCTCCATCACTTGCAAACCTTCCGGAAGTAACGCGTTAGGCACCCATAGATAGAGATGCGCGCGGTCCGCCGAGATATCTTGAACTGGTAAAGCACAAATATCGGCTAACTCCATCGTTCCATAACGATTTAGCCGTTTGTGCTCGGGCGCAACCTTTCCGGTCCTATTCTGGAACTGCCAAGGCGGGTCCGCCAGTATCGTAGCAAACTCTCGGCCATCGGCGGCTCGCAGCAGGTCGGCTCCGGGACTTTTGCTACCTTCCGGGTCCAGCATCTACGCCTCCTGTTGCGGAACAAAAGGAGATCTGAATCACCACAGTCCCTAAGTCAACCCAATAGGTCCGATCCCGACGGATCACTCCGCCGCCTGCGCTCCGGCTTCGTCCCCGAACAGGCCCGGCCCCTCGTCGCCCGCGCCGTCTTCCTCGTTCGCAGCCTTGGCCTTGTTGCGCTTGTCGAAGCTGGCCCAGACGTCGTTCCAGTTGCCGCGGGTCGCGCCCTTCGAATATTCGGTCGCTCGGGTTTCGAAGAAGTTGGCGTGCTCCACGCCGTTCAGCAGCGGGGCGAGCCAGGGCAGCGGGTGATCGTCGACCATGTAGATCGGCGAGAGGCCCAGCTGGCCCAGGCGCCAGTCGGCGATGTAGCGGATGTACTTCTTGATTTCCTTCGCGGTCATGCCGCTGACCGGGCCCATTTCGAAGGCGAGGTCGATGAAGTTGTCTTCCAGCCGCACCGACTTCTGGCAGATGTCGATGATGTCTTCCTTGACCGCCTTGGTGTAGCAGTCGCGCTCGCGCACGAATTCGTGGAACAGGCGCACGATGCCTTCGCAGTGGAGGCTCTCGTCGCGAACCGACCAGCTGACGATCTGGCCCATGCCCTTCATCTTGTTGAAGCGCGGGAAGTTCATCAGCATGGCGAAGCTGGCGAACAGCTGCATGCCTTCGGTGAAGCCGCCGAAAGCCGCCAGCGTGCGGGCGATATCCTCGTCCGTGTCGACGCCGAAGACCTGCAGGTAATCGTGCTTGTCCTTCATTTCCTCGTATTCGAGGAAGGCCGAATATTCGCTTTCCGGCATGCCGATCGTGTCGAGGAGGTGCGAATAGGCCGCAATGTGCACCGTCTCCATGTTGGAGAAGGCGGTGAGCATCATCTTCACCTCGGTCGGCTTGAACACGCGGCCGTACTTGTCGTGGTAGCAATCCTGCACCTCGACGTCGGCCTGGGTGAAGAAGCGGAAGATCTGGGTGAGCAGGTTACGCTCGTGCTCGGTGATCTTCTGCGCCCAGTCGCGGCAGTCTTCGCCCAGCGGAACTTCTTCCGGCATCCAGTGGATCTGCTGCTGGCGCTTCCAGAACTCGTAGGCCCAGGGGTATTCGAAGGGCTTGTAGGTCTTGCGGGCTTCCAGCAACGACATCTTGTATCTCCACGTATTCGGCCGAACGACTCATATAGGGAATCACGGGCCGGATTCGAAGGCAAGAGGTTATGATTCGGCGGGGATAAGCCGGGATAATTTCACGCCTTTGCGACGAGCCGTCGGAACACCGCAGGAGGGCCTGCGTTCACTTCCACGGAACAAGTTTCCGGGGAACAGCGGGCCTGGTCCGGTTTCCCCTTTTGCGGGCTCTGCCTGCGAACCCCGGCGCCCCGCCCCTCGCAAGAGGGGTGGGGTGTCAATCTTTCGGGCAGTCGCGGAAGCGAACTATTTCCAGAACCAGCGGTGCTGCGCACCGCGGCGGGCGCGCTCGCGCCACATGCGGATGTAGAGCCACAGGCCCGAGAAGGCGAAGAACAGCAGCGCGAAGCCCGACAGGATCGAGATTGCCGTGCCGGCGGGGCCGAATTCCTCGCCCGAATGGAGATGGTGGAAGAAGCCGACCCAGGCGCGCGGACCGGTCTCGGGCCGCGGCGGCGAGCAGCGCCAGCCTTCGGGGCAGGTGAAGCCGGCGGGCGGTTGCTGCGCGGCGAGCTCGGCCGCGCTCGGCTCGGCCACCGGCCACAGCGATGCGCCGTGACTCAGCAGGCCGGTAGCGGCGATAAAGAGCAGGAAGACGGCGAAGAAAACAGAAAGCCAGCGATGCCACTTGCGCATCCGAAAGTCCTTTTTGCGAGTGATTTGCAATTGCAGATACAGTGCGGCCCAAGGGATGCAAGCGGCATATTGTCGCGATGTGTCGCGGAGCCAGAACCGCGATCGGGTTCATTATGGTCCGAATTGCTTGCCAGACTGCGGGAAGGGACTATTCTCCGCCCATGATAAGGTCGCGAGACGAAAGCGCTCCGGACCACCGGAGGCATGAAAATGTTGTCGCGGCTGCCGAAGCAGCCCTTGCCGGCGAAGTCGATCCGTCCCGCTGGCCTGCCGAACTTGCCGCCGCCTATGAAGGATCTCTGGAGCAGCGCCAGTTCACGCAGGGACGCCTGCTGCTATGGACCGGGCTGGCTGTCGCGATCGCTTCGATCTTAATCGACTTCCTCGTCATTCCCGAACATGCCCCCCTGATGCTCGCCCTCAGGCTGGTGTTCGTCTTCCCGCTGCAAATCGCCGCCCTGCTCATGCCGGCCAGGTTCCTCGGCATGCAGAAAATGCTCATGGGCTGCTCGATCGTGAGCTTCGCCGCGATTCTCCTGATCGGGGTCCAGTGGGCGCCCCCCCTTTCGGCAGCGTACATGGCGATCGGTCCGGTCGTCCTGATCGGCGTTGCAGCCCAGGTGCTGCCCTATTCGCCGAAGGAGATCGGCGCGCTCGTCCTGGCGTTCGGCATCGTCACCGGGTTTGCCATCGTAATGGTCGATGCGCCCGCAGTGCGGGACCCGGTCTTCCTCGGCATCCTGATCGCCACCCTCACCGTTTCGCTCCTCCTGCCGCACCGGATCTGGGCGGCAGAGGCGCGCAACTTCCTGATCGCCCGGCAATCCGAAAAGCGACTGGCAGACCTCGAGGAAACCAATCGCGCGCTCGAAGACCTGTCGCGCAAGGACCCGCTCACGGGCCTCGCCAATCGCCGCCATGCGACCGAGGTATTCAACCGCCACTATGACGCGGCACCCGCCACGGGCGAAGCGCGGGTGGCCGTGATGATGGTCGACATTGACCACTTCAAGGCCTTCAACGACCGCTGGGGCCACCAGCTCGGCGACGAGTGCCTGCAATCGGTGGCAGAAGAGCTGCGCCACAGCGCGGCACGCAATGGCGGTCTCGCCGCGCGCTTCGGTGGCGAGGAATTCGTGCTTATCCTGAGGGCAGACAGCGCTGCCCATGCTTTCAAGCTGGCGGACGACCTGCGCACCGCGGTCGAGCGTATCGAGATTCCGCACGAGGAAACCAATGGCACGGCGACACTGACGACAAGTATCGGCGTCGCCATGCACAACGGAACCGGAAAGCCCGAGCTCTCCCCGCTACTCGGGGCCGCCGACGCGGCGCTTTATGCGGCGAAGGCAGGCGGCAGGAACCGGTGCGAGATGGCGGCCTGATTGGACGTTCGGGACGAGACGTTCTCATCCTGCGCCCCCCTGCGAAACGCTCCTCGGCTCCAGTCATTGATTTGGCAGAAGGAGATTTTGCATGACCGATATTTCGCAGATCAAGGAACACATGGAAGTCATCGGCGCTGACGGCGTCCACGTCGGCACCGTCGACGGCGTCGAAGGTGACCGAATCAAGCTGACCAAGAAGGATTCGGGTGCCCAGATCGAACAGGCCGAGGGCAGCCACGAAGGCCACCACCACTACATTTCGACCGGGCTCGTAGCGGGCATCGAAGGTGACAAGGTCCGTCTCAGCGCGACCGGTGCCAACGCGGTGAACTTCGAAGAAGAAGAGGGCGGCCAGCAGGGCTGAGCGGCCTTCCGGTCAAAGAAAAACCCCGGCCCGCATTCAGCGGCGCCGGGGTTTTCTGTGCGCGACCGTCTGCCGGTCCTATTGGCAGGCGAGGCATTCCTCGTAATCGGTCTGCTCGCCGGCGCTGGCCGACAGCTCGATCTTGGCCGCGTCGGCGGTGTTATCCGCTTCCACGCCGCCCGCGAAACCGGCGCGCTGCACGCTCTTTGAGCGCAGGTAGTAGAGCGACTTGATGCCCTTCTCCCATGCCTGGAAGTGCAGCATCATCAGGTCCCACTTGTCGACGTCGGCCGGGATGAACAGGTTCAGCGACTGGGCCTGGTCGATATAGGGCGCGCGGTCGGCGGCGAATTCGAGCAGCCAGCGCTGGTCGATCTCGAAGCTGGTCTTGAACGCGGCCTTTTCTTCCGGCGTCAGGAAATCGAGGTGCTGGACGCTGCCGCCCTTCTCGAGGATCGAGTTCCACACCGCGGTCGAATTCTTCGACTTCTTGTCGAGGATCTTTTCGAGATACGGGTTCTTCACGATGAAGCTGCCCGACAGTGTCTTGTGGGTGTAGATGTTCGCCGGGATCGGTTCGATGCAGGCGCTGGTGCCGCCGCAGATGATCGAGATCGACGCGGTCGGCGCGATCGCCATCTTGCAGCTGAAGCGTTCCATCGCACCGGTTTCTTCCGCGTCCGGACAAGCGCCGCGTTCCTGCGCAAGCACGAGGCTGGCTTCTTCCGCCTTGCCGCTGATGTGCTTGAACATCTTGAGATTCCAGACCTTTGCCATCGGGCTTTCGAAACCGATGCCCTTCTGCTGGAGGAAGGAGTGGAAGCCCATCACGCCCATGCCGACGCTGCGCTCGCGCATCGCCGAATAACGGGCGCGGGCCATCTCTTCGGGAGCGTTGTCGATGTAGTTCTGCAGCACGTTGTCGAGGAAGCGCATGACGTCCTCGATGAAGCGCTTGTCGTCCTTCCACTCGTCCCACTTTTCGAGGTTGAGCGAGGACAGGCAGCACACCGCCGTACGGTCGTTGCCGAGGTGGTCGATACCGGTCGGCAGAGTGATTTCGGCGCACAGGTTCGAGGTCGAGACCTTGAGGCCGAGTTCGCGGTGATGCTTGGGCATCATCCGGTTCACCGTGTCGGAGAAGACGATGTAGGGCTCACCCGTGGCAAGGCGGGTTTCGACCAGCTTCTGGAACAACGAACGAGCATCGACCGTCTTGCGGACCGAGCCATCCTTGGGGCTCACGAGATCGAATTCCTCACCCGCACGCACCGCTTCCATGAATGCGTCGGTGACGAGCACGCCGTGGTGCAGGTTGAGTGCCTTGCGGTTGAAGTCGCCCGAAGGTTTGCGGATTTCGAGGAACTCCTCGATCTCCGGGTGCGAGACGTCGATGTAGCAGGCGGCCGAACCGCGGCGCAGCGAGCCCTGCGAGATTGCCAGGGTCAGGCTGTCCATCACGCGGACGAAGGGGATGATGCCGCTGGTCTTGCCGTTGAGGCCGACCGGCTCGCCGATCCCGCGGACATTACCCCAATAGGTGCCGATGCCGCCGCCCTTGGAAGCGAGCCAGACATTCTCGTTCCAAGTGTTGACGATGCCGTCGAGGCTGTCGCTGACCGAATTGAGGTAGCAGCTGATCGGCAGGCCGCGCGTCGTGCCGCCGTTCGACAGGACGGGTGTCGCGGGCATGAACCACAGGTTCGAGATGTAGTCGTAAAGGCGCTGGGCGTGATCCTGGTCGTCGGCAAAGGCGTCGGCGACGCGGGCGAACAGGTCTTGGAAATTCTCACCCGGCAACAGGTAACGGTCGATCAGCGTTTCCTTGCCGAAATCGGTCAGGTTCTCGTCACGCGCGGTGTCGGTGACGACGTTGAATCGGCGGTCGAGAATCTTCTTGCTGTCGTCCTTGACCTCGGCCTTGGCAACAGCCGCCATCGCACCGGCCAGCGCCTCGCCGGCGGCTGCGGTGACCAGATCGTCACTACCCTTGTCGCCCTTGTCCATCGTTACTGCCATTTCCGGGGCCTGTTCGGGCGCCTTCTGTTTGCTGGTGGTTTCGTTCGTATCGGCGGCGGTGTCGGTATCCAGATCCAGTGCCATCGCCATATCGTCCCCAGTCTTGAAATCCATCGTGTGCCCGCCCCTGTCAGTCCGGTCGTTTGCCCCGCGAAACCTGCCCTCTTGCCGGGTCAATGTTCCGCTTGTGTTCGAGTCGGCGAGCCAAGATTCTCGCCTAGCATTTTCTGTCTGGTCCGGGGCGAAAACTTATCCCCCGTCTGCCCACAGGCCAGCGCGCAAGGAGCCTGCTCCCCATATGGGGAGGATTGGCTCATCCGCTAGGTCTTGTGGGTACCCCCGGTATCCCGACCACTAGATACTGAATCAGCCGGGACTCCCACGCAAGAGGGTTGATGAAGTTTTAATCGTTCGGACGGGCCTGAAATGGAGGTGTCGTGCAATGCTGCAACGCCGCGACGCGTGGACAAAGCTGGACTTTGCGGACGCGCAAGCCCGAAAATGAATCCGTGAAAAAAATTATGCGGGCAAAAATGATGCTGTCGGCTTGTGAATCCTTCGAATCCCGGAGCGCAATTTTCGAATCCGGAATGCACGAAAAGAGCCCCGCCTGACGGCGGGGCCCATGGATGTCTGCAAGCTATCCCGGCGCGGGGCGGCATCCCCGCAGAAAGACCCCGCCCCGACGCCGAGACGGCTCCTGGCCCCCGTCGGGCTCAGGAGACCGGGCGAGGCGCCAGGGTCAGAGCGAGCACTGCCCGCTCCCGGGGGGACCTGGCGATCCGCGCCGCTTCGTCACGGGCGAGCTTCCTGGTGAGACGGGCCATTTGCGCATCGCTCGACGCGACGAGGATGTTGGCCTGGATGACCTGGTCGTCGCTGCTGCCGACCGGCATCGGGTCGAGGCTCGTCAGCCCGGACACCGCGCGACGGGCCGCGCGGTCGAGCTGCGAATTGCCCGAGGACCGGTACATCGCGATATTCGTCGGACGCCCATCGTCGCCCGCCTGGAAGCGCACCTGGACGATGCCCTTGGCATCCCACCTCGGATCGATGCGGGTCGCGGCAAGGCGCGCCTCGAGATCCTGCGAAACCTCCTCCACGAAGGTCGTGTCCGATCGCGGGGAGACGACGATCTCCTGCGAGGCGATCGGTACGGCAAGCACCGAAGCGGTGACGGCAAGGGAAATGGCGAAAACGGCAATCTTGTTCATGGGATCATCCTTTCAACGAAAGAGATGATCGGCCGCAGAGAGTATCACGCAGTGTGCGACTGATGATTATGATCAGGCGATGACGGTCTATGGTCGATCCGCGCCCGACGGTGTCTGCGGTCCCTGCCGGGCCGCGCCAATCTACGCCCTTTCCGGTTGTTGTCAAAAAGCGCCAAAATCTGTGTCGCGTCATTCCAAATTCGAAACATGATTGCGCCGACCCGTTCGATCGCACCATCGCCCTTCGCGAAAGAATGACACGGGAAAGTGAATGTGAGGCGGCGTTGAAACCGACTCGCATCCGGCGGGGCAAGCTTCAGGCGATCGACGTTCGACCGCCGCCGCAGTCCGTCGAGAGACGCATGGCGTTGGTCGAGCGCTGCGCCCGGGCGAGAGTCAGCCAGGGGCCTCGAGCGCGTCCATGCGGCGACGGATCGTCCCTCCGAAAAGCAGCACCAGAACCGCACCGGTGGCTGAAATCCCCGCCTGGAGGAACCAGAAGGCCGTGTCGCCCATAGGCTCGTAGAAGCGCGCGATGTAACCGGTCCCGACCCCGACCACGAACAAGGTAAGGTAGGCCCCGGCCATCATCAGCGCGTTGATCTTTTTCGGCGCACGGCGCGAAACCAGCGCAAGAGCAGTCGGCCATTGATACATGAACGCGATGCCCGAGAGGAAGAAGGTCACCAGCGGGAACAGGATCGAGACCTTGCCGTCGGGCGCGCTGAGGCTGCCAAGTGCGAGGAAGAGCGACGATGTCGCCATGATGAGCGCGCCGGTAGCGATTTTCGTCAGGTCGCCCGGTTCTCCGCCGCGCCTGCCCTGCCACGCCCAGATCGCCAGCAGCAGGGGCAAGGCAATGACTGAGGCAAGGCTGTCTTCCGATGCCAGCCAGGGAGTGGGTACGGTGAAGCCACCAAAGGTCAGGTCGACCCGCTCGTTCACCCACAGCATGCCGACGTTCCACAGCTGCTCGTAGGCGAAGCTCTGGCACATCGTGATCAGGAGCACGAGCACGACCAGGCCGATCATCTTCCACTCGTTGGTCGTCAGCGGCGGCAGGATCTCGCCCTCCGGCGCAACCGCACGATCTTCGGCGAAATACTTGAGCCCGGCGAAGTATACGATTGCAGCGATCAGCATGAACAGGCCCGCTGCGCCGAAGCCGATATGCCAGCCATAGACCTGTGCCAGCAGGCCGCAGATCAGCGGTCCGATGGTCGCGCCGACATTGATGCCGGTCGAGAAGATCGCATAGCCCTTGGAGCGCAGCGTCTCCTCGTGCTTCTCGTAGAGGTGGCCGACCTGCGCGGCGATATTGCCCTTCAGGCAGCCCGAGCCGAGCACCAGCAGCAGGAGCGCGAGCAGGAACGACCAATCGAAGGCCATGGCAAAGTGGCCCAGCGTCATCAGCGCGATGCCGATCATCACGACCCGCTTCGCTCCGAGCCAGCGGTCGGCGAGCAACCCGCCGAACAGCGGGGTGAAATAGACGAAGCCGGCGTAGAGCCCGAAGGTCTGGCTGGCGAAAGCCTGGGTCGAGAGTTCGCCAAAGATCGCCTCGATCACGCGGCGATAGCCATCCATGCCAGCGACATTCTCGATGCGGCCGGGCAGGAGCAGTTCCTGCACCATGTAGAGCACCAGCAGCGTGCGCATGCCGTAGAAGCTGAAGCGCTCCCACGCCTCGGTCATGGCGAGGAAATAGAGACCCTTGGGATGCCCCCAGAGGCGCTCCTCGCTTCGCGCAACAGCTGCTTCCATTCGATTGCCTCCCCCAAACCAGAGGCTGGGGTAAGCTACCGGCAGTGCTTGTCAATCTTGCGGCAGGTGGCCCGGGGTCAGGCGACGCTCGCCTTTGCGTGCTCGGCAATCGCGTCGGCGACCTCGTCGACCAGTTCCAGCGGCAGGTCGTGGCCCCAGCCGGGAATGGTCTTTATCTTTGCGCCCGGAATGCTCGCCGCCGTGTCGCGGCCGCCCTCGACCGGTACCAGCGGATCATCCTCGCCATGCAGGACGAGCGTCGGGACGGAGACACCCTTGAGCATCGCACGGCGGTCGCCATCGGCCACGATGGCGGACAGGTGCCGCGTCGGGCCCTCGGGATAGAAGCTGCGGCGCACCGACATGCGCGTGCGCTCGCGCAGCCGCTCCTCGTCGGCAGGAAAACCGGGCGAGCCGATCGTGCGGGCAAGCTTGACCCCGTGGTCGACCAGCACATCCTCGTCGGTGCTGGCGGGGCGGGTGATGAGCACCTTCATTGCCTCGGGCTTAGCGGGCGGTAGCTTGGGATTGCCGGTGGTCGAGAAAATCGAGGTCAGTGACAGGCATTTGTCGGCATGGCGCGCGGCAAAGTGCTGGGCGATCATGCCGCCCATGCTCGCGCCGACGATATGCGCCTTCTCGATACCCAGCGTATCGAGGAGGCCCGCTCCGTCATCAGCCATGTCGGCGAGGGTATAAGGGACCTTGGGTTTCATCCCGATCTTGGACAGCAGGGTCATCTTGACGATCCCTGGTGCCTTGACCCCGTCGAACTTGTGGCTGAGCCCGATGTCGCGGTTGTCGTAGCGGATGACCCGGAAGCCATGCCCGGCCAGTTCCTCGACCAGCTCGTCGGGCCAAAGGGTCAACTGAGCACCGAAACCCATGATCAGCAACATCGGCGGTGCGGCGGGATCGCCATGCTCTTCGTAGTGGATTTCGATTCCGTTGGCCGTGACCTTGGGCACCTGGCTTTCTCCCTGCATCTGTCTTTTCCGGGCGAGTTCACCGCAATCGGCGAGACTTGTCCATGAACAAAATCTTCTCGCACCGCAGGGGGCGTGAGGGGAGGCATCTCCGGTAATCCCTTGTCTCGCTACGGAAACCTGTTTCGGTCCGGAAAATCGTGGTTAATCAGAACCTAACACGCAGATAGGAAAGTCGCCTTCATACAATCCAGCGACCCGCAAAGGCGGCATCAAGCCGGAATGGGTCGCCGCTCCGGGATGACGTGATGGACCGTAGAAGGGAAACTCGCAGCACCACGCAGGAGAGCGTGCGCGTAAACATCGGCCGCCGCACCCTGCGCTGCCGCATGCGCAATTTGTCGCGGTCGGGCTGCATGATCGAGACCTCGCTGATGCTGGTCGAGGTCGGTACGCCCTTGGAAATCGTGCTGGTGCCCGGTGTCGTGGCGGAGGGCGAGGTCGCCTGGCAGTTGGGCGAATGCTTCGGAGTGAGTTTCCATTCGGCCATATCGGATGCGGTTGTCGAGGAATACACGGTGGAGGATTGGCACGTAGCCCCTGTGACAACCCGGCCGCTTCGCGACGCATCAGAGAAATAAATATAAGACGAAAACGACAATAAAATATGGCGCACAATATTTTTTAATAAATGTATCGCTACAAGTTGAATCAAGAAAAATACGGTCGCTCTCACATGGGAATTATGGAGAGAGCAAGGTGAACGAACATCGCAGGATCGAGCGCGACACTTGCGCCGGCCGGATCGATTATACTTTCGCCGGGCTGACACGCCCGGCTCACCTCGTGAACATGTCGCGCGAGGGCTGCAGGCTCGAACTGTCCGGGCCGCTTCCCGACGCGGGTGACGCAATCGAGATCACCTTCATCGACGGCGTGAGCGTGTCAGGTCGGGTGGTCTGGGAAGAGTCCGGCACTGTCGGCGTGCAGTTCGAGCAACCTATCATTGAAGCGATCGTCCGCTTCTTCGGCCTGTCGCCGGCAGGTTCGATCAGGGACGAAGCGCCCAAGGACGGCTTCGGTCGCCACCTGCCTCCCATGGGCCAAGCCGATACGCCGCACTGACACTCAGGGAGCGAGCACCGTGTCCCGGGCGACCGGATCGGTCTCCGGATAGTCGAGAATATAGTGCAGCCCGCGGCTTTCGTGCCGACGGAGCGCGCTTTGCACAATCAAATCCGCGCACTCGAGCAGGTTTCGCAGTTCGATCAGGTCGGTCGTCACCCGGAAATGGCCGTAGTAATCCTCGACCTCCTCGCGCAGCAGGCGGATGCGGTGCGCGGCGCGTTCCAGTCGCTTTGTCGTCCGCACGATCCCGACATAGTTCCACATGAAACGACGGATCTCGGTCCAGTTCTGCTTCACGACCACTTCCTCGTCCGAATCGGTCACGCGGCTGGCGTCCCAGGGCAGGATTGCCGGCGGGTCGTCCATTTCGTCCCAGCAGTCGAGAATATCCTTCGCCGCCGCTTCGCCGAAAACGAAGCATTCGAGGAGCGAATTGGAAGCGAGACGGTTCGCGCCGTGCAACCCGCTTTCGGTGCATTCCCCCGCGGCCCACAGGCCCGGCAGGTCGGTGCGCGCATCGAGCGAAATCTTCACTCCGCCGCAGGTGTAGTGCTGCGCCGGGACCACGGGAATCGGCCCCTTGGTCATGTCGATGCCGAGGCCGAGCAGCTTCTCGTGAATCGTGGGGAAGTGCTCCATCACGAACTCGGGCGGCTGGTGGCTGATGTCGAGGTGGACGTAGTCGAGGCCGTAGCGCTTGATCTGGTCGTCGTTCGCGCGCGCCACGATGTCGCGTGGGGCCAGCTCCAGGCGCTCGGGATCGTACTTCTCCATGTAGCGCTCGCCCGTCACGGGGTTATAGAGCCGCCCGCCTTCACCGCGTACGGCCTCGGTGATGAGGAAGTTCTTGACCTCGAGATTGTAGAGGCAGGTCGGGTGGAACTGCATCATCTCCATGTTGGAAACGCGCGCTCCGGCCCGCCATGCCATCGCGATACCGTCGCCCGTCGCCCCGCGCGGCGCGGTCGAGAAGAGATAGACGCGGCCCGCGCCGCCGGCCGCCAGCACCGTGGCGCGGGCGACATGGGCTGTCACCTCGCCGGTCTGTTCGTCGAGGGCATAGGCCCCCCAGATGCGGCCCGATCCGGAATATTCGACCTGGTTGCGCCCGGTGATGAGGTCGATGCAGCTCTGGTTGGGCAACAGGGTGATGTTGGGGTTTTCCTCCGCCGCCTTGAGCAGAGCGGCCTGAACCGCCCACCCGGTCGCATCGTTCACATGCACGATCCGGCGGTGCGAGTGCCCGCCTTCGCGGGTCAGGTGGAGGTCGCCGCTGTCGCGGTTGAACGGCACGCCAAGCTCGATCAGCCGCTCGATCGCGGCGGGCGCGCGCTCGATGACGAACTCTACCGTCTCGATGTCGTTGAGGCCCGCGCCTGCGACCATGGTGTCGCGGATATGGTTTTCGAATGTGTCGCCGGCATCGAGCACCGCGGCGATGCCGCCCTGGGCCCAAGCGGTCGATCCGCTGGTCAGCTGACCCTTGGCAAGGACCAGGACCTTGCGAGTTTCGGCGAGTGCCAGCGCGGCGGTAAGCCCGGCGGCACCGGACCCGATGACGAGGACGTCATGAGTAGTTTCGGTCATGCTTGCGTCATGCCTCTGGCATCGGCGCGCGGCAAGGAAAGAACGACTCGCCGAAAGCCGGCTTCACAAGCGCGAAAACACGGTTAACCGGCGAATCGCAGGGGATAAAAAGACGGGAAGGGTCGTGGTTTTATGAAATTGGGCATGATTGCCTGCGCGCTCGGTCATCATCGTATCGATCGTGGGGACACCAAGCGCGTGCATGGCGGACACGTCGGGCGTTGCCGCTGCTGCCGGACTCCGATGGAGGAGGTGGAGCCGCACCTCTGGGTGGTCCAGCGCGTCCGCGACGCGGGGCTGACGCACCGCATGCGTTGAGCGCTGCGGGGCGGCTCAGCCCGCCCCGGTCAGCTGTACGAAAACGTCTTCGAGGTCGGCCTCGCGCGTGGTCACGTCCTCGATAGCATAACCGTGCGACTGCACGATGGCGAGCACCTGCCCGGCGCTCGCCTTGTCGCGGTCGTAAGTGATCTCGAGCTTGCGCGGCTCGACCACGTCAGCGCGCACGAAGCCGTCTTCCATGATCGGTCCGGACAGATCCTTGTCGACCGTGACCGCGACGACCTTCTCGCGCGCCATCCCCACCAGCTCGCGGGTCGGCTTTTCCGCGATCAGTTCGCCATGGTTGATGATCGCGATGCGATCGCAAAGCTGTTCCGCTTCCTCGAGATAGTGCGTCGTCAGTACCACGGTCACGCCCTCGCGGTTGAGCTCGGTGACAAGTTCCCACAGCTGGCGGCGCAGCTCGACGTCGACACCGGCAGTGGGCTCGTCGAGCACCAGGATCGGCGGCGAATGCACCATGGCCTTGGCGATCAGCAGGCGGCGCTTCATGCCGCCCGAAAGCGTGCGCGCATAGGCGTCGCGCTTGTCCGCCAGATGAACAGCCTTGAGCAGTTCCTCGCTGCGCCGTTCGGCCTTGGGAATGCCGTAGAAGCCGGCCTGGTTCTCCAGCACCTCGAACGGGGTGAAGAAGGGATCGAAGACGATTTCCTGCGGCACGATACCGATCGAGCGCTTGGCGTTGCGCGGGTTCTCGGTGATGTCGAAACCCCAGATCTCCGCGCTGCCGGACGTCTTGCGTACCAAACCTGCAAGGATGTTGATCAGCGTCGACTTGCCCGCGCCATTGGGGCCGAGCAGGCCGAAGATCCCGCCCTGCGGCACGTCGAAGCTCACGCCCTTGAGCGCCAGCTTGGGCGGTTCGCCGGGGCCGGGCGGGGCATATTCCTTCACGAGATTGTCGATGCGGATGGCAGGCGGCGTGGTCATGGCCGTTCACCTAGGCTCTTGAGCGCCTCGGTCAAACCCATTATCGGCGCAGGCCATGAGCCTGCCTCCTCCCGAAGTCACCAAGGTCACCACCGCCCGCGTGTGGTGCGACGGCGCAACCGACATCCGCACGGGCGAAAACTACAAGCCCGCCGCGCTCGGCCATCCCAAGGTGTACCTGCAGATCGACGAGCATGGCTATGTCGACTGCGGCTATTGCGACCGCCGCTTCGTGCTTGAGGGCGGCCCGGCAGACGGCGTCGACCAGGCGAGCCTGCAGGACATTTCCGAAGGCGGCGATCCCGGCCACCGCTGACCTCGCACTTGGCCCTGTTCGCACGGCCTTCGCGTGCCTACATAGGTTCGCATGACGCAAGCGAGTGATCCTTTCGCCCTGCTCTACGGCAGCAAGCTCAACCCCGATGAAGCCAAGGCGCTGACCTCGCGCCTGCTCGCGCCCTGCGACGATGGCGAACTCTATCTCCAGTTCACCGCGTCGGAGAGTTTCGCCTTCGATGACGGGCGGCTGAAGACAGCCGACTACAGCCGGGATTCCGGTTTCGGCCTGCGCGGCGTCTCGGGCGAGACCACCGGCTTTGCCCATGCCAACGAGATTTCCGCTGCGGCGATCGCGCGGGCTGGCGAGACGCTCCAGCTGCTCGATCCGACGAAGCATGCGCATGCCGCTCCGCCGGAGCGCACCAACTGCCTCCTCTACACGGACATCAGCCCGCTCGACCTCGTGCCCTTTGCCGAGAAGGTCGCGCTGCTTGAAAAGATCGACGCGGTCGCCCGCGCCAAGGATCCGCGCGTCGCGCAGGTCAGCGCGAGCCTGGCGGCGAGCTGGAGCGCGATCGAGATCGTCCGCGCGGACGGCTTCACCGCGCGCGACCTGCGTCCACTGGTGCGCCTCAACGTTTCGGTCGTCGCCGAACAGAACGGCCGGCGCGAAACCGGGAGCTTCGGCTTCGGCGGGCGCTATCTCTATGATCGCCTGTTCGACGAAGGCGCGTGGCTGCGCGCGGTCGACGAGGCGGTGCGACAGGCGCTGGTCAATCTCGAAAGTGTCGAGGCCCCGGCGGGTGAGCGCACCGTGCTGCTTGGTCCCGGCTGGCCGGGCGTGCTGTTGCACGAAGCGGTCGGCCACGGGCTCGAAGGCGATTTCAATCGCAAGGGCACGAGCGCCTTCTCTGGCCGCATTGGCGAGCGCGTTGCCGCCAAGGGCGTCACCGTGGTCGATGACGGCAGCATCGTCGACCGCCGCGGCTCGCTCTCGATCGATGACGAGGGCACGCCGACGAAGGAGACCGTGCTGATCGAGGACGGCATCCTCAAGGGCTACATGCAGGACCGTCTCAATGCTCGCCTGATGGGCGTCGAGCCGACCGGCAACGGGCGCCGCGAAAGTTACGAGCATGCGCCCATGCCGCGCATGACCAACACTTTCATGCGCGGCGGCAGCGACGATCCGGCAGAATTGCTGAGCCGTGTCGACGACGGCATCTATGCGACCAGCTTCGGCGGTGGGCAGGTCGACATCGTCAGCGGCAAGTTCGTCTTCGCCTGCACCGAGGCCTACAAGGTCGAAAAAGGCAAGATCGTCGCCCCGATCAAGGGCGCGACGCTGATCGGCGACGGGCCGACCGTCCTCACCAGGGTGATCGGTATCGGCAACGACATGGCACTGGACGAAGGCGTCGGCATGTGCGGCAAGGGCGGGCAGAGCGTGCCTGCGGGCGTTGGCCAGCCGACCTTGCTCATCAACGGGATTACCGTCGGCGGGACTGCCTGATCGCGCCGAACCGCGACTCATCGCAGGTTCAGCATTTCTGGTGTATATGCCGATGGTTCGCACAGGAGACTCACCATGCTGAAGTCCGTGATTGCCGCGAGTGCTGCCCTTACCCTGTTTGCTGTTCCGGCCCTGGCCGAAGAGCATGGGGACATGGCTATGACCAAGGGCGAAGTGAAGCTGGCGAAGATGCTGGAAGGCCGCGTCGCGGGCGAGCCGCGGAGTTGCATCCGCACTATCGGCAGCCGCAACCTGATGCAGATCGACGATACGGCGCTTGTCTATCGCGATGGTCGGACGCTGTGGGTCAACCGCACGCGTAACCCGGGGAGCATCGATGATTCCGATGTCATGTTGATCAGGCGATTCTCAGGCACCAGCCTGTGCCGCACCGATCAGATCGACATGATCGACCGCTATGCCGGAATGCTCACGGGCGTGATCTTCCTCGACGACTTCGTTCCCTATCGCTTGCCCGAAGAAGAGGGCTGACGATCCAGCCGGACTATCGAAAAGGCCCCCGCCGAACCAGTCGGCGGGGGCCTTTTCATTGGTAGTTGCGAGTTCAGTCCCGCAATTGGCCGCGGATCGCCCCGCCCGGGTATTCGGCCGTATGGACGTTGACATAGAACGCTTGCGGATTGCCCTCGATGCGGTTCTGAGTCCATTCGACGGCGCTTTTGCAGCCCTTCCAACCACCTTCGTTGGCGGGGTTTAGCGTAAAGACCGGCGGGCCGTTGCTACCTGCGGCGCCGACATGGATATGTGCTGCCGTGATCGTGCCGATGTTGCGGATGTTGTTGAGGTCCCAGCAAACTTGGTTGAGTTCGTCGGACACCGTGATCTCGGCCTGGCCGGAACCGTCGGGATCACCACCGCCGACTTCCTGCGCGCCAGTCAGGTCTGCGTGATAGGTCTTGGCTCCCAGCTCGCCGAGGCCTTCTTCCAGCGTGGCGCAGGCACCCAGCGCGGCGATGCCGACGACGGCGGCCAGTGCCTTGATTTGTGTGCGGTTCATTTCGTCTCTCCTATCGGCCACCTGCCCTGGTGGCTGCTCCTCCACCTTCTCCCAACGTCCTGACGACGCATGGGTTTCCGCTTGGCACTGGCGCGGGGCATGGAGGTAGCGCATAGACTTCGCCCCAGAGGAGATTGCACATGACCAGCACCCAGGCCCCCATCGGATCACCCTTCGGCTATCGTTCGACTGCGCGGGAGGTTGCTGCTGCGGGCAAGGTTGCCGGCAAGACGGTGGTGGTGACCGGCGGCTATTCGGGCATCGGGACCGAAACCGTGCGGGCGCTGGCGGGCGAGGGCGCGCGGGTCATCGTCGGCGCGCGGCGCACCGGCCAGGCGCATGAGGTTCTGGACGGCTTCGAGGGCGACATCACAATTCTCGAGCTCGACCTCTCCGATTCCGCCTCGATCGACAGCTTTGCGCAAGCCTTGGCGGGCGAGACCGATCACATCGACATCCTCATCAACAATGCCGCCATCATGGCGAGCCCGCTGGCGCGCGATGCACGCGGATACGAGGCACAGTTCGCGACCAACCACCTCGGCCATTTCCAGCTGACCGCGCGCCTGTGGCCGCTGATCCTCGCTGCTGCACCGGGAGCGCGCGTGGTGACGCTGTCGAGCATCGGGCACCGGCTGCAGGGCCTCGACCTGGACGATCCCAATTTCGAGCGGCGCGATTATGACAAGTGGCTCGCCTACGGGCAGGCCAAATCGGCCAACGCGCTGTTTGCCTTGCAACTCGACAAGCTGGGCGAACCCAAGGGCGTGCGCGCCTTTGCCGTCCATCCGGGTGGCATCGCGACCCCACTGCAACGCCATCTCACCATGGACGAGCAGCGAGCGATGGGCTGGTACGACGAGGAGGGCAACGTCCACGAGGCCTTCAAGTCGACAGAGGAAGGCGCATCGACTTCTGTGTGGTGCGCCACCTCACCGCTGCTTGAGGGCATGGGCGGCGTCTATTGCGAGGACTGCGACATCGCGAAACCGGCCGATCCCGAAAATCCGCGTGCGGGCGGCGTCTGGCCGCATGTCCGCGACGAGGGCTTGTCCGAAGCGCTGTGGCGCAAGTCGGAAGAGATGACCGGGGTCAGCTTCCCGGGCTGACGCGACCCGTCGCGCACAGGGCCTGCGCCGGGCAGGTCGCGCAATCGGGCGCGCTCGGCCGGCACCAGGTCTGGCCGAGCTTCTTCATCAACAGGTGATGTTCGTCGAATTCGGCCGCGCTCCACTCCTCGGGCATCACCGGCATGATTGCCGCGAAAGTGCGCGCCGTGTCGGCCTTGGCAGGCACCAGCCCCATGCGCTGGAGGATGCGGCGGTGGTGGCTGTCGAGCACCAGAGCGCGTCGGTCGAGCGTCGATGCATTCATCACCCCTGCGGCGATCTTGCGCCCGATGCCGGGCAATTGCTCGAGCCAGTCCATGGCAGTGCCTGTCTCCATGGCCGCCAGGTGGGACAGGTCCACTGCGCCCCGCAGGTCGACCAGCGCGGTGAGGCTGCTCTTCAACCGCTCCGCAGCGATATTGGGATAGGTCTGCGTCGCCAGTTCCGCCTGGAGTTCCTCCAGCGGGGCGGCAGCGACCGCTTCCCACGAACCGTAGCGGCGCAGGAGCCGGTCGGTCGCGGCGTTCGAGACCTCGGACTTGGTCCGCGCGCCGATGACCCCCTGGACCAGCACCCATTCCGGCTGGCGCCATTTGGCGGCTGCTCTCTCGATGCGTCCGAAGCGCTGGACGAGCAGCGCCTGTAGGCGGCGCAGGTCATCGGTGCGCGGGTCGGGGCCGAGGGGAAGCTGCATCGAGCCGCGAGATAGGCACGATCGAGGGCGCTTGCCAGCGTACGGCGAAAGAGGTCTACTCGCGACTCGGGAGACGGAGGAGAGAGCAATGGCGACTGTGGCGGACCTGACGGTGAAGGAATCGAGCATCGATCCTATCGATGTCTCTCGCAAGGAACTCTACGTCGAGGACACCTGGCGCGAACCCTTCCGACAACTGCGCGAACATGCTCCGATCCAGTACGTGCCCGACAGCGATTTCGGGGCCTACTGGTCGGTCACCAAGTACAAGCCGATCCAGCACATTGAATCGCTGCCCAAGCTGTTCTCGTCGATGTGGGACAAGGGCGGAATCGCCATCTCGGGCGACCCGGCGCTGCTCGAGAAGTGGAACATGAAGGAGCCGATGTTCATCGCGATGGACCCGCCGCTCCACACCGGTCAGCGGCGCGCGGTCGCGCCCAGCTTCGGTCCCTCCGAAGTCGCCGAGATGAAGGCCGAAGTGCAGGCGCGCACCGCCCAAGTGCTCGACAGCCTGCCGATTGGCGAGACCTTCGACTGGGTCCAGAAGGTGTCGATCGAACTGACCACCGGCATGCTCGCCAAGCTGTTCGACTTTCCCTGGGAAGAGCGCCATCACCTGACCGAGTGGTCGGATTACGGCGGCGATGTCGAGATGATCAAGGACGACGTCACGATCGAAAAGCGTCTCGCCAAGATGCAGGAAATGGGCATGGCATTTGCCGCCCTGTGGCAGCAGCGGATCGCCAATCCGGGCAAGGATCTCATCAGCGTGATGATGCAATCGGACGCGATGAAGAACATGCCGCCCGAGGAATTCATCGGCAATCTCATTCTGCTGATCGTCGGCGGCAACGACACGACGCGCAATTCGATGTCGGCCTATGCCTATGGCCTGAGCCAGTACCCCGAGGAACGCGCCAAGCTGGAAGCCGACCCTTCGCTGATCCCCAATGCCGTGCAGGAAATCCTTCGCTGGCAGACGCCACTGTCGCACATGCGGCGCACGGTGGTGGAGGACACCGACATGTTCGGGCCGCAGATGAAGGCGGGCGACAAGGTGGTGCTGTGGTACCTGTCGGCCAATCGCGACGAGGAAATCTTCGAGGATGGCGAGGCGATCAAGGTCGATCGCCACAACGCCCGCCGCCACCTGTCATTCGGCTATGGCATCCATCGCTGCGTGGGTGCGCGCGTCGCCGAACTCCAGCTCCACACCCTGCTGGAAGAGATGGGCAAGCGCAGGCTGCGCGTAAACGTCGTTGGCGATCCGGTGCGCGTGCCGGCGTGCTTCGTCCACGGCTACAAGAGCTTGCCGGTGCAATTGGAACACTACTGAGGTTGCGCGGTCAGACCTCGACCGTGCGGATCGGAGGAACGACCAGCCACCACCACGCTGCGCCGAAGACCGCGACGCCCGATGCGATCGCGAAGGCGAGGCCGTAGGAGCCGAGCTGGTCCACGATCACCCCGGTGATGATCGGGCCGACGATGCCCGAAGCATTTCCGATGGCGTTCTGGATGCCGACCCAGCCGCCTGCCGCGCGCGGTCCGGCGAAGATCTGCGCAACAGCGAACAAGTTGACCGAGACGATGCCGGTGCCGATGCCTGCGACAACCAGCCACGCCCCGAGCGCCCAGGCATCGCCCGCGTACCAGATTCCCGCCACTGCCGTGCCGAGCATGGCTTGGCCGATCACCATCGACCAGCGCCGCACGCGAGCCTCGTCCGCTCCCCGGGTGACCGCCATGTCCGACACGCGCCCCGCGACCAGCGCTGCGATCCCCTGCGAAGTGAAGCTGAGCGTCGTCAGCAGGGTCATCTGCGATATCGAATAACCGAGCGTCTTCGTCAGGTAGAGCGGCAGCCAGGCGAGGAGGAAGTAGAAGCCATAGTTCGACATGAAGTGC
This sequence comes from Qipengyuania soli, assembly GCF_015529805.1. Classification (NCBI taxonomy): domain Bacteria; kingdom Pseudomonadati; phylum Pseudomonadota; class Alphaproteobacteria; order Sphingomonadales; family Erythrobacteraceae; genus Qipengyuania; species Qipengyuania soli. The sequence goes on from NZ_CP064654.1 coordinate 2,843,555, forward strand.
GCAATCCCCATCAGCCACAGGGTCGGGATGGCGAACAGGCGGCGCATCGGCACGGGATCGACGACCGGCGTCGTGACGCTGTCGGAGCGCAAGGGGGCAGAGGCAAGGTGCCAAGGCATCAGCCAGACGAGCGTGACGAGGCCGAAAATCCAGAAGATAGGCCGCCAGCCGAGCGCCTCAAGAATGGCGCCTCCAGTCAGCACGCCGACAGCCGGGCCGAAGGCGAGGGCCGCACCGATCAGCGCATTGGCACTGCCGCGATGGTGGGCGGGCACCTCTGCGGCGAAGATCTTGGAGCTCCCGGGAAAGGCGATGCTCTCGCCAAGCCCGAGCAGGAGCCGCAGCACGATCAGCAGGACCAGCCCGTTGACGAAGCCGGTCAGCAGCGTGGCCACCGCCCAAAGCGCAATGCCCGCGGCGAACATGCGATAGACACAGAAGCGGTCGCACAGCCAGCCGACGAACAGGCAGAGCGGCGCATAGACCCAGAAGAAGGCGGAAACGGCGGTCCCGAACTCGGTCGCGCTGAACTTCAGTTCCTCGATCATCAGCGGCGCCGCCACCCCGATCGCGCCACGGTCGACATAGTTCAGCAGCACTGACAGGGCGAGCAACGCCACGACCCAGAACAGGCGGATGCCGGATATGCGTGATGGTTGTGCTGCTATTGTCATGCCCCGTCTCCCCAATCGTCCCCCGCCATGCATATCACGGCGAAGATTGCTGGCGACACGGATTAATTCAGCGTCGGCCTGCGCACGGCATCCAGCTCGACGACCAGGTCCGCCGGGGGACTTGCGAGCATGGCCTGCGTTATCCGCTGATAATGCGCGACGAAGCGGTGCAGATCGGCCCTGTCCATGGTGCTGCCGACCAGCTTCGCTTCCTGCTCTGCGCGCCAGCCTTCGACCACGGCGAAATCGGGTGCCTTGAGAAAGATGCGCAGGTCGATCCGGGCGAACAGTGCCGCGTAGTCGTCCGCCAGCTGGCCGTTCACCCAGCGCCGCCAGTGACCGTCGGCGTCCTCTTCGCGTTCCAGATCATTGACGGGGTCGGCCAGCGCCTCGCGAGGCTGGGGCTCCGCGCCGATGCACCAGCCTTCGAGCAGGACGAGATCGAAGGGCGGTGTCAGCCTGCGCGGCTCGCCGCGATCGTCGGCGGCCTTGTCGAAGGTGGGAACCGTGGCGGGCGCGGTCCCATGGAGGAGCGCATCGAGCACCGCGTTCAACAGGCTCACTTCGTGGGTTCCCGGCACCCCACGGGTAACGCACAGGGGATGGACCCGCCTTGCAAGATCGAGACGCTCGGCCCTCGGAAGGTAGAAGTCGTCGAGCGACAAAACTGCTGTCCTCAACCCGCGATGCTCCAGCCGCTCGGCCAGCCGGAGGACGAGCGTCGTCTTGCCCGAGCCTTGCGCACCGGCGATCCCCACGAGGATCGCTTTCCCCGCGCGCCGGCGCCGATCCGCGATGGCGTCGCAAAGCGCTGCGTCGGCGGAAAGCCAGTCCGCAAATGCTCCGGACCGGCCTTCCTGCGTCACTCCCACTCGATCGTGCCCGGTGGCTTGCTGGTGTAGTCGTAGACCACCCGGTTGATGCCCTGCACCTCGTTGACGATGCGCGTGGCGCAGCCGGTGAGGAAGGCGGCATCGAAGGGATAGACATCCGCCGTCATGCCGTCGGTCGATGTCACTGCGCGCAAGCCGCAGACGCTGTCATAGGTGCGATAGTCGCCCATCACGCCGACGGTCTTGACCGGCAGCAGCACGGCAAAGGCCTGCCAGATCGCATCGTAAAGTCCCGCCTTGCGGATCTCGTCGAGGTAGATCGCATCGGCCTTGCGCAGGATGTCGCAGCGTTCCTTGGTCACTTCGCCCGGAATGCGGATGGCAAGGCCGGGGCCGGGGAAGGGGTGGCGGCCGACGAACATGTCGGGCAGGCCGAGCTCGCGGCCCAGTTCGCGGACCTCGTCCTTGAACAGTTCGCGCAAGGGTTCGACCAGCTTCATGTTCATCCGCTCGGGCAGGCCGCCGACATTGTGGTGGCTCTTGATCGTGACCGAGGGACCGCCGGTGAAGCTGACGCTTTCGATGACGTCGGGATAGAGCGTGCCCTGTGCGAGGAAATCCGCGCCGCCGATCTTCTGTGCCTCGGCCTCGAACACGTCGATGAAGGTCTTGCCGATGAACTTGCGCTTCGCCTCGGGGTCGGTGACGCCTTCGAGGCCGCTCATGAACAGTTGCTCGGCGTCCACCACCACCAGCGGGATGTTGTAGTGGTCGCGGAACATCGTTTCGACCTGCTCACGCTCGTTCAGGCGCAGCAGGCCGTGGTCGACGAAGACGCAGGTCAGCTGGTCGCCGATCGCTTCGTGGATGAGGATAGCGGCGACCGAGCTGTCGACCCCGCCGCTGAGGCCGCAGATGACCTTGCCGCTGCCGACCTGCTCGCGGATCTCGCGCACCTTGGTTTCGCGATAGGCGGCCATGGTCCAGTCGCCGGCCAGCCCGCAGACGTGGCGCACGAAGTTGGCGATCAGCTTGCCGCCGTCGGGCGTGTGGACGACCTCGGGATGGAACTGGGTGCCGTAGAACTTGCGTTCCTCGTCGGCGATAACCGCGAAGGGCGCACCGTCGGAAATGGCGACGATTTCGAAGCCGGGGGCGAATTTCGTTACCTTGTCGCCGTGGCTCATCCACACCTGGTGGCGTTCGCCGACCTGCCACAACCCGTCGAACAGCGCGCAGTCCTTGGTCACGGTGAGGAAGGCGCGGCCGAACTCGCCGCCTTCGCCCGTTTCATGGCCGGGCCGGACTTCGCCGCCAAGCTGGTGGCTCATCACCTGCTGGCCGTAACAGATGCCGAGGATGGGCACGCCCGCCTCGAACAGCATCTCCGGCGCACGGGGAGATCCTTCCTCCGGCACACCTGCGGGGGAGCCCGAAAGGATGATGCCCTTCGGCTTCATCCGGCGGAAGGCTTCCTCGGCCTGGGTGAAGGGCGCGATTTCGGAATAGACCCCGGCTTCGCGCACACGGCGGGCGATAAGCTGAGTGACCTGGCTGCCGAAGTCGACGATGAGGATGGAATCGGGAAGGTGCGCGTCGTCCATGACGGGGCCGATAGGCGCTGTGGCGATAGGCTGTCCAGCATCGGCGTTTGCCTTGTCCGCGATGGGCGGATAGGCGTTGCGCCAAGGAAACGCGTTTGGGGTATTCAAGCGAATGAAGGAACACCGCAGCGCGCTTGCCTTCCTCTTTGCGGTAGTTCTGATCGACATGATCGGTTTCGGCATTGTCATGCCGGTCCTGCCCTCGCTGATCATGGATCTCGGCAACCTGCCGGTCGACAAGGCGGCGCTCTGGGCCGGCTGGCTCGGTGCGGGCTATGCCGCGATGCAGTTCGTCTTCGCCCCGATCATGGGCAATCTGTCCGACCGCTTCGGGCGACGCCCGGTGCTGCTTGCCTGCCTGCTGGCATTCGGCATCGACTACATCGTCATGGGCCTCGCGCCGAACCTGTGGTGGCTGGTGGCGGGGCGCGTCGTCGCCGGGATCACCGGGGCGAGTTTTTCTGCCGCCTATGCCTATCTCGCCGACATCACTCCCCCCGAGAAGCGTGCGCAAAGCTTCGGGACGATCGGCATGGCCTTCGGCTTCGGCTTCATCCTGGGACCGGCGATTGGCGGTTTCCTCGGCGAATTCGGGACGCGCATCCCCTTTTACGCGGCCGGCGGGCTGGCCTTGCTCAATGTGGTCTTCGGTTATTTCTTCCTCGAAGAGAGCCTGCCAGAGGACAAGCGTCGCCCGTTCCGGCTGGCGCGCGCGAATGCATTTTCTGCACTCAAGGCATTGTCCGGCCAGAGCCCGCGCGTCCTGTGGCTGGTCGCGGCCCTGGCGCTCTGGCAACTCGCGCACCTCGTCTACCCCTCGATCTGGGCCTATTTCGCCATCGCCGCCTATGGCTGGACCGAATGGAAGATCGGCCTTTCGCTGATGATGGTCGGCATCACCAGCGCGCTAGTCCAAGGCGTCGGCATCCGCGTGATCGTGCCCCGGGTGGGCGAACGCGGCGCGGTCGCGCTGGGCGTGGCTTCGGTCTGCCTTGCGGCCTTCATGTATTCCATCGCGTGGGCCGACTGGGTGGTGTTCCTCGCCATTGCGGCGGGAGGGCTCCAGGGGCTCGTCATGCCTTCGATCAATGCACTCAATTCGCGCGCGGTCGATGCGACAAGTCAGGGCGAATTGCAGGGCGCGACGCAGGCTGTCGGCAGCCTTGCAGCGATAGTCGGCCCGCCTTTCTACACGATCCTGTTCGCGCGTTTTACCGGCAGCGATGCGATTCTTGCTTTCCCTGCAATGCCTTTGGTCGCTTCTGCCGGCATTGCCACCCTGGTGCTCGCTCTGTTCCTCTATGCATCGAGAGGATCGCGCGTCGAAATCTGAGTTGCGCGAAACGCAACACATCTACGCGTTTTCTCACTTTTGTTCGCAACTGCGGAATATTATTACAAGCCCATATCCGGCGGCACTGACAATCTCCCAGTCTGCCTCCGGACAAAGAACAGCCGGGCCCGCGACCCCAAGCGCCGCCCCGACTGGCCTTCCTCGGCCCCACGGCCCGCCTTCATGGCCCGCCGTCCGATCGAGGCGATATGGCAGCGAGTAGAGACGCGGCCGCCGACACCTCCTCTCCCCCTCCCCCCTAGTGTCGGCGCCGCGCCTCGAACGCCGCCTCGTCCTCAGTTCGCCTGGTTCGGGCTCTGATAGGAATAGAGCCGCGAGGTGCCGGTGTTGACGATCTTCGGATCGGCCACCAGCCACTGCCCGCCATCGATTCCGACCTTCACTGCGAAGCAATAGGTGTAGACCTTGTTGGGTTGGTTCGCGTTGTTCAGGATAAGCTTGTCCGGGCCCGTCCCGTTCGGAACGCTGAGGTCGCCGCCATTGGGCGAGCCCTTGTCGGTGGAATTCGGCTTGGCATTGCCGGGCAATACCCAGAAGCTTTCGCCCGGCGGATCAGCCACTATCGCCGGGTAAAGGTCCCCGTCGATTTCGACCGCGGTCGAACACCAGTTGTAGGTCACTTCGATGGGCTCGGTAACCTTCGCCTTGGGCAGATTGATGTTGCCGAATTTGTCGACGACGATGGGGCTGAGCGGAGCGACCTGCTGGAAAATGAAGGTGGCCGCGTACCAGCCCTTGCTCGGGTTCCAGCGGAGGTTGTCCGCCATCACATTGACCACGACTTGAAGCGTCATTTTCTTCTCCTCTTTCAGGTACTCGTGTTTCAGCTCCTCGGGATTCTGTCGTCGATCGCCGGATCGGCGCGTCGCTCGCGCAAGGTGGCGCGAAGCTGCGCAGCGAGGTCTGCCTGGCCGAGCCTCTCGGCGGCAACGGCCCTCAAGGCGAGGGCATTGACGTTCAGCCCTTCGCCTTCGCTCTCGACCGCAATGGCGCGCGCATAGGCAGCGGCAGCCCCGGCCGTGTCGCCGCGGCGCGTCTTAGCGAGGGCATCGACCACGTGCGCGGCGATGACCTGCCATTGCAGGGATGGGTCCTTGCGGTCGAGCTTCCTGAGCCAGCCGCCGGCGGTGGCGGACAGTTCCTCGGGCGACCCACCGCTGCGATCGGTCAGCGCGCGCGTCAGTTCGAGCGAAGCCGGGCGTTGCAGGTTCCAGTCCTTGTTGGCCGGATCGCGGCGCCTGAGGTCGGCGATGAGGGCCCCCGCACGGTCGAAGTTGCGCGTGGCGTCCGCAGTCTTCCCTTCGCGCCAGTCGAGCTGGGCGAGGTTCTCGAAGGCAGCATTGGACATCTCCTTCGTCATTGTGTTTTCGGGGTCCTGCTCGAGGAGCACCCTTGCATCGGCGACGGCCGCTTCAAGGAAGGTCCGCGCCTCGCTGCGCCGCTCCATCTGGCCCAGCAGCCAGCCCATCTCGCTGCGCGCAAAAACGCGTGAGCGCATCGCGTCGTAATTGTCCGGCTCGGCCTTCATCACCTCGTTGTAGAGTGCGATTTCCTGCCGCCGCGTGGCAGTCGAAGCGGCAAAGTCCCCGAGGTAGTTCTGCTCGGTCGCGACCCAGCTGAGGCCCTCGCCCAGTTCGATCAGCCGTGCGGCCGGTCGCCCCTCTTGCTTGGCGACCTTGCTGATGATGGCCACGCTGCGCTGGAAGAGCGGCAGGGCCTTGGAGAAGCGTCCGGCATCGCTTTCCAGCGTGCCAAGGTTGGAGTAGGAATATGCCTCCTCCATCTGCCAGTCGAGGTTCTTGCGATCCTTGGCGGCCAGCCGTTTCGAGATGTCGGCATAGCCTTCCATCGCGCGCTTCGCCTCGTCCATCTGGCCGCGTTGCCAGGCGATGTAGCCTACCCAGAACATGCTCTGGCCGTGGTCATACATGCGCTGGGGGTCGTCAGGATTGCGCGCCAGCAGTTCGCTGGTGGTGCGGGCGGCCTCGCGGAAGGCGGGCAGGGCCTTTTCGTTGTCCCCGCGCAAATTGTGGATCTCCGCGACCAGCTGCACCGCGCGGGCACGCCGTCCCAGTTCGTCGGCATTGAGGCTGTCGAGATTCTGCGCCGCGTAATAGTCCATCGCCTTCGCGCCGACGCCATCGAGCAGGTCGAGCCGACCGACGGGCTCCAACTGCTTGCGCAGGTCGGTGAGCATGTACTCGACCAGCCCGTTCGCCTGCGCCCGTTCCTCGCGCGCGGCATCGCGTTGCTTTTGGGCGTAGAGCGCAAGGCCGATGGCGATGACCATGCCGACCAGCGACAGAGCGGAAATGGCGGCCATTCGCCGGTTGCGCTGTCGCGTCTGCCGATCGACCAGATCGTCGAGTTCGACCCCGGCAATGCCGGCTACCAGCTTCTCGACGCCCAGCCGCCTGCCATCACCCTCGGGGCGCAGGTCCGCCGCGATGGGTTCGGTCCGGTCCTCGGTCGGCTGGCCGTCGTTGTAGTGAACCAGCAGCGGCGGCGGGATGTTGTAGGGCGGCTCGCCATCGACCAGCGCCAGGAATACCCGGCTGTCGCCATGCAGGCGCTTGAAGCAGTCGATTTCCTTGGCGATCCAGGGGGAGACGGCGGCGGAGGGAGAGCACAGCACGATCAGCGCTTCGCTGCGCGCTATTGCACCCTCGATAGCCTCGCCGAGATTGTCCGAGGCAGGCAGTTCCTCGCGATCCTTGAAGATCGGGCGCAAGGCGCTGCGCGAATGGTCGACGAGTCCGGGCGGCAGGCGATAGTTTTCGAGCCGCTTATGCAGCCACTCCGCCACCTGCCTGTCCCGATGGCTGTAACTAAGGAATGCCCTGTAACGGCGCTCCCCCACTGCTGCGCCTCCATTGCTGCCAATGTAGCGCGACTCGCCGGGCCTGTTGGCCTCCTCCGGCGATTATTCGCGTTAAGTCAGGCAATTGCAAATGGGGCGCGTCAGGCGGGCAATCCGCGCCGCGCGGCTTCTTCGCGCAATTCGGTCTTGAGCAGCTTGCCGATATGGCTGCGCGGCATTTCCTCGATCGGATGGAGCAGGGCGAGGCGCTGGGTCTTGCCCAGCCGCGCATTGACCGCTGCACGTATTTCCTCGCAATCGCGCGCGCCGGCCCGCAGCGTCACGAAGCCGACCGGGGTTTCGCCCCAGCGCTCGCTCGGGACGCCGATGACCGCTGCTTCGACCACGTCATCCTCCTTCGAAAGTTCATCCTCGAGGTCGACGGGGAAGATGTTGAACCCGCCGGAGATGATCATGTCCTTGGCGCGCCCGACGAGTTCGACGAAACCTTCCTCGTCTACCCGGCCAATGTCGCCCATGCGCTGCCACACGTCGCCAGTTTCCGGATCGGTCCAGTATCCCTCGCGCGTCTTATCGGGCTGGTTCTTGTAGCCCATCATCATGGTCTGGCTGCGCCCGATGAGATTGCCCGGCGTGCCCGGCGGGACCGGCTGGTCTTCGTCATCGAGCACTTTCAACTCGCTGCCCGGTGCGGGGCGACCGACGGTGTGAAGCTTGTCGGTGAACTTGTGCGCTTCGAGCAGGCAGACGACCCCGCCCTCGGTCATCGAATAGATTTCGATCAGCGTACCCGGCATCCGGTCGAGCACTTCGCGCTTGAGGTCCGCGGGAAACGGGGCGGAGGTACAGTACTTCACCTGCAGCGGAGACAGGTCGAACTCGTCGAAGCGAGGTTCCTGCATCAGGCGGCGGTACTGCACGGGGACCAGCATGGTCACCGTGGTCGCGTCGGCCTGCGCGTACTCGAGCCAACGGCCCACATCGAACTTGCGCATCACGCGCACCGTCCCGCCAGCGAGCAGTGGCGGGAGGAAGGCCACCATGGTGGTGTTCGAATAAAGCGGGGTCGAGGCAAGGCTGCGCACCGGAAGCCCGCTCTCGAGCCAGCTCGACGCGGTCGCAGCAAACTGGCGCCAACGCATCTGGTGCGAATGAACGATGCCCTTGGGAATACCCGTCGTGCCGGAGGAGTAGATGATGTTGAACGGGTCGCCCGGTTGCGGCTCGAAAGCCGGCGCTTTGGTTCCAGCGGGTGCCATCCAGCCGTCGAGCTCCTCATCGAGGACGATGCGGGTCAGCTGCGGGAAGCAGTCGTCGCCAAGTTCATTCAGCTTCGCCCGGTCGATAAAGATGTGCCTGGCGCCCGAATCCTTCGCCATGCCGGCCAGCTGTTCGGGACTGGCGCTGGTGGTCAGCGGCGCGGCGACGCCCCCGGCGCGCACGGCGGCGAGGAAGACGAGCGCATAGGGGATCGAGGAATAGCCAAGGATGGCGACCGATTGCCCGCGCTGCAGGCCATCTTCGAGAAGGCGGGCCGCGATGCGCTCCACCCTCTCGCCGAGTTCGGCCCAGGTAAGTTGGCCCTCGTCGTCGCGCATGGCGATCTGGTCGCCAAGTGCGGACGCGTTCAGCGCGATGATTGCGGGGAAGTTGCCGAAGGGCTCGGCAAGCAAGGCGGCGGTCTGTGTCTCTCCCATGAGCAGCAGACTAACTGCGAATCCGGACCTGTCGAGTGGTCAGCTTGCACTGGCCGGCTCATCCTTCTTGTCGGGTGAAAAGGTTAGCCTTCCCAATCGCCATGCCGGATCGCCACCCATCAGCTCCTTTGCCGGGGGGAGTTGGTCCGGCGTTGTCATGCCTTCGACGCTGGCAAAGAGGTATCGGCCCGACTCCCGGATGCGCACTTCGCAATCGGGCCACAAGTCCAGCAACCGCTTCTCGAGCCGCTTCGCCTCGCCCGAAATGTCCTTTCCTTCGAGCTGTCGCGGCGCCCCGTCGAGCAGTTCCGCGCTCGCGATGCGAACGTTGTCGATGCCGTCCTTGAGGATCGACACGGCGATGAACAGCGCCGCCGCGCTGTCCGCCCACCAGTAGCCGAGCCCGATGCCGACGATTCCGAGAATGCCTGCAAGCCCCGTTTGCCAGTCGGCCTTCTGCATCAAGGCGTCGGTATGCAGCACCTTGTCGCGCAGCCGCTGCGCGACTGGCTGTTTCTTGTGGCCCAGGATGACGGGGGGAAAGATCGAATAGACCAGCGCGGCGATCATCAGCCAGCCGAGCCAGATATCTTGCCCAAGGATACTGACGGGTGGGACAGTCGGGTGCTCACCCATCAGCAATGTGCTGGCGCTCTCGTAGAATACGAAGGTTCCTACGAGGGCCAACGCCACCGCCGAGACAAGGAAGGCGAGGCTGTTCACCCGGACGAAGCCGTAGGGATACTTCTCCGTCGGCGCGCGGGGTTCGAACCGCGCGGCGACCAGCCAGGTGATGGCGGGAATCAGGCTGAGAAAATCCTCGATCAGCGCGCTCTGCATCGCCTGGCTCGCGCCCATGGTGAAATACATCACCACGATGACTGTGCCGGTCCAGAAAATAGTCCACCATTCGAGTTTCTTGCCGTGTTCGAAATCGTGCCGGATGGGTTGGGGAATGCCGCTCACTTCGCTGCCTCCTCGACCTTCGTGATCCAGCCGTTCTCGCCGAGGCGGAAGGCGAAGCGCGCGACGCGCATGGATTTCGGCGGCTTGTCGGGCCCTCCTGGCGGCGTCCCGAAATAGACCGCGGTGGCCCAGGGGGAATCATCGGCGAACCTGCCGTAGACGAGGTCGACGCGGTCCTCTTCGAGGCCTTCGAGCAATTCCTCGCCATGGCCCTTGATGCGGACGATCCTTGCGCCCGTATTCTGCGCCAGCCGGTCGAGCGTGCGCTCGGAATCGGGGTCGGGTTCCGCGCCTTCGATCTCGCCAAGCCTGATCGTCCCGCGCTCACGGACCCGGTCGAGCGTTTCACCCGGATCGCGCGGAATATCCGCACAGCCCGAGAGCACGACCGAAGAAATTATGGGCAGCAGCAAACTGTTGAGGCGCATCGGAACATCCTCTTCGACCTGCCGTGCTAACCGCGCGACAGGGCCGGAGGTTCCGGTGGCCTCTCAGTTTGCCAGCTTGGCGACCAGTTCCTGGAGGTAGTCGCGCCCGACCATGACCGAGCGTACTTCCATGCGCTCGTTGAGCCCGTGAACACCGTTGCCGTCGGGATCGCCCCACATTCCCGGGACGCCATAGGTCGGGATGCCGACCGCGCCGAGGAAGGTCGCATCGGTGTAGCCATTGGCCATCTGCATCACCAGCGGCACGCCGGGCCAGTACTTCGCCACCAGCGTCTTCATCGGCCCGATGACCTTGGGGTCGAGAGGCGGGTTGGGGGGCGAGGGGCGCTTGGGTGGAAGGATGGTGAAACTGACCGCAGGGTTGTCGACCACCGCTGCAAGTTCGTCGCGAATGGATTCGATGCTGTGTCCGGGGAAGATGCGGCAGTTGACGTAAGCTCCGGCACGCTGGGCCAACGCGTTCCGCGCATGCCCCGCCTCGAGCATGGTAGCGACGCAGGTCGTGCGCAGGTTCGAATGGAGGAAGGCATCGGTGTTCACGATCGCCTCGGCCGCCTTGTCGGTCGGGTCGTTGGCGAGCGCGACCATGGCCTTGCCCATGTCGTCACCGCGCCCGGCACCCGCATCGCGGAAATAGGCGCGCGTGGTGTCGGTGAACTCCAGCGGGAATTCATGCGCCGACAGCTTCACCAGCGCATGGGCGAGGTCGTAGATCGCATTGTCGGGCCGCGGGACCGAGCTGTGTCCGCCCGGATTGCGCGTTTCGAGGAGGAAGGTAGCGAAGGTCTTCTCGCCCACCTGCACCGCCTGCTCGACGACGTTGCCCTTGCCGTCGGTTGCCCCGCCGCCGCCTTCATTGAGCGCATATTCGGCATCGATGAGATCGCGCTTGTTGGCCGCCAGCCACTCTGCCCCGTTGAAGGCACCATTGGTTTCCTCGCCGCAGGTCAGCGCCATCTTGAGGGTGCGGCGCGGCTTATTGCCCGCCGCGCGATACTTCATCAGCGTATCCGCCCAGATCGCGGCCAGCGCCTTGGTGTCGGAGATACCACGGGCATAGTAGTAACCGTCCTCTTCGACCATGACGAAGGGATCGCGCTCCCAGTCGGCGCGCTTGGCGGCGACGACGTCGATGTGCGCGATGAGGAGGATCGGCTTGTCCTTCTTCGAGGAGCCGGGAAGCACGGCGACGAGGCCTCCTTCCTCGGGGTTCGCCTCGGTCGCGAAGAGGGTCAGTTCGTCATCGGTGAAGCCTGCCGCCTTCATCCGGTCGGCCATGTAGGCCGCGGCGCGGGTGCAGCTGCCGTTGGGAAGCGAGGTGTCGATCTCCACCAGCCCCTTCATCATCTGCGTGAAGGCCTGCTGGTCCGGGCGCAGGTCCTGAGCCTGAGCCGTGCCCGGTGCCGCAAGCGCCAGCGCTGCCACCGATGCGAGGATACGTCCGATCATCTGCCTTCTCCCCAACGGGGCCTCAGCATTCGATCACGTTGACCGCGAGTCCCCCCTGGCTGGTTTCCTTGTATTTGGAGGACATGTCGAGTCCGGTCTGGCGCATGGTCTCGATCACCTGGTCGAGGCTGACGCAGGTTTCGGCCTCGGTCCGGTGGAGGGCGAGGCGGGCGGCGTTGACCGCCTTAACCGCGCCGATGGCGTTGCGCTCGATGCAGGGGACCTGCACCAGCCCGCCGACGGGATCGCAGGTCAGGCCGAGGTTGTGCTCCATGCCGATCTCCGCCGCGCAGGCAACTTGCGCCGGGCTTGCCCCCCACAGGGCCGCAAGCCCGCCAGCCGCCATCGAGCAGGCAACGCCGACTTCGCCCTGGCAGCCCATCTCGGCGCCCGAGATGCTGGCGCGTTGCTTGTAGAGCAGGCCGATGGCTCCGGCAGTGAGGAGGAAGGTGCGGCGCTTGTCGGTGCAGCGTGCGCCCTCATCCTCGCAATAGAAGCGGATGACGGCCGGGATGATGCCTGCAGCGCCATTGGTCGGCGCGGTGACGACGCGACCGCCTGCGGCATTCTCCTCGTTCACCGCCATGGCAAAGCAGTTGAGCCAGTCGAACAATTGCTCGCGCTCGTTCGACTGCGGATTGGCCGAGAGCTTGTCCCACAGGTCGGGCGCGCGGCGGGCGACCTTGAGGCCGCCGGGCAGGGTGCCGCGCTGGTGCAGGCCGCGATCGATGCACTGGTCCATCGCCTCTGCGATACGGTCGATGCCCGCAAGGGTCGCTTCGCGCGGGCGCATGGCATCTTCGTTCGCCAGGACGATGTCGGCGATGGACAGGCCCGTCCCAGCGCAGATCGCCAGGAGTTCTTCCGCCGAGCCGAAATCGTGCGGGACGCTGGTGCCGGTGGCGACCCGGTCGCCTTCCGGCTTGCGCTTCAACTGGGCTTCCGAGGCGACGAAGCCGCCGCCGGTGGAGTAGTAGGTCCGCTTGAGCAACACCTCGCCACCGGCATCGCTGGCAACCAGCTTCATGCCGTTGGGATGCAGTTCGGGAAGGATGTGGCCCGCAAGATCGATGTCTTGGGCAATGTCGAAGCCGATCGGATGCTCGCCGCCCAGCGCCAGGGTCCCGGCATCGCGGATACGGAGCAGGGCGGCAGCGGCATCGTCCGGGCAGGTTTCCTCCGGCACGAAACCGGCAAGGCCCAGCACGCTCGCATCGACAGTGCCGTGCCCGACGCCCGTCAGTGCCAGCGAGCCCTGCAATTCCACGGTGACCCGCGCCACGCGATCCAGTCTGCCGCCACGTGTCAGCGAGCGCACGAACATCCCGCCAATGCGCATGGGCCCGACGGTATGCGAGGATGAGGGGCCGATCCCGATCCGGAAGATGTCGAGCACTGACAGCATGGCCAAGCGCGATGCGCCGCCCGCCCTCATGCGTCAACCGGTTACAAGCGAAACGGTTTGCGCCCGTCTCCTGACTGCGCGATACCTCACGCTGGGGAGAGACGAATGAAATATCGCATCGCCGTGCTCGCTGCGCTGACCCTTTCGCATTCCGCCAACGCGGAAGAGGAGCGTGGCGCGCCGCGCGAGGTCGCCGTCATCCTCGCCCATCCCGACGACGAGCTGGTCATGGCGCCGGCCATCGCCCGTGCCGCGCGCGAGGGCGCGAATGTGACATTCATCTACGCTACCAGCGGCGACCAGGGGCCGGGCGTCTCCGGCATGGAAAAGGGCGCGGCACTGGCCGAAGTGCGCAAGGCCGAGGCGAATTGTTCGGCGGAGGCCCTCGGAGTGCGGACCGTCCTCTTCCTCGATCATGGCGACGGCACCCTTACCGACCGACCGCAGGATTTCGAAAGTCCGGCGCGCAAGCTGGCCAATGATCTCGGCACCATATTGCGCGAACATCCCTATGACGTGATCCTGACCTGGGGCCCCGACGGCGGATACGGCCATGGCGACCATCGCATCGTCAGTGCCATCGTCACGCAGCTGATGCAGGCATCTCCCGCAAGCGGTGCAGAGCTCTTCTATCCCGGCATACCCGCTGGCAGCCTGCCGCCGATCCCGCAAATGCAGGACTGGGCCGTGACAGACCCTTCGCGCCTGCCGGTATCCTATGCCTACAACGCGCAGGACCTGGCCAGCGCCCGGGCCGCCACGCAATGCCATGCAACGCAGTTTTCGGCCGAGGAAAGGGCGCAAATGCCCGACCTGTTCCATGCCACCGTGTGGCAGGGTTCGGTGCATTCTCGTCGGGCATTCGACCGCGGAGGCGCGGAGAGCGTTCCGACTGGCGAATAAGGCCATCCGCCAGTCGTGGAAAACGCCCGGTTGAGGGGCGGGAAAGCTTGGGATTCACGCCTTCGAAGCCTATATACTCGGCATGGACGAGAACACCCAAAATCCCCCTGAAAAACAGCGCCAGAATGGCGAGTATGGCGCAGATTCGATCAAGGTCCTCAAGGGCCTCGACGCGGTTCGCAAGCGGCCCGGCATGTATATCGGCGACACCGATGACGGCAGCGGCCTCCACCACATGGTTTTCGAGGTTTCCGACAACGCGATCGACGAGGCGCTGGCGGGGCATTGCGACCTCGTCCTCATCGAACTGAACCCCGACGGCTCGGTCAGTGTGGAAGACAACGGGCGCGGCATCCCGGTCGACATGCACAAGGAAGAAGGCGTCTCGGCGGCCGAAGTCATCATGACCCAGCTGCACGCCGGCGGTAAGTTCGAGAACACCAGCGACGACAATGCCTACAAGGTGTCGGGCGGCCTCCACGGCGTGGGTGTTTCGGTCGTCAACGCGCTGTCCGAATGGCTCGAACTGACCATCTGGCGTGACGGCAAGGAGCACTGGATGCGCTTCGAGCACGGCGATGCGGTCGAGAGCCTGCGCGTCGTTGGCGATGCGCCCAAGGTCGAGGGCAATTCCGACCCCAACGGCTTCAAGAAGGGCACCCGGGTCACCTTCAAGGCCTCGGAAGAGACCTTCAAGAACGTGATCGAGTTCGACTTCGACAAGCTCGAGCACCGCTATCGCGAACTCGCCTTCCTCAACTCCGGCGTGCGCATCCTGCTGCGCGACAGGCGGCACGAGGAAGTGGCCGAGCACAACCTCTTCTACGAAGGCGGTATCGCGGCCTTCGTGAAGTGGCTCGACCGCAACAAGCAGGCGCTGGTCTCCCACCCCATCGCGGTTTCGGCCGAAAAGGACGGCATCGGCATCGACGTCGCTCTCGAATGGAACGATTCCTACTACGAGAACGTGCTCTGCTTCACGAACAACATCCCGCAGCGTGATGGCGGCACCCATCTCGCCGCCTTCCGCGCCGCGCTGACCCGCACGTTGAACAATTACGCCACCGCGTCGGGGATGATGAAGAAGGAGAAGGTCTCGCTTTCGGGCGAAGACATGCGCGAAGGCCTGACCGCGATCGTTTCGGTCAAGCTGCCCGACCCCAAGTTCTCGTCGCAGACCAAGGACAAGCTGGTTTCCTCGGAAGTCCGCCAACCGCTCGAAAGCCTGATGGGCGAGAAGATGGGCGAATGGCTCGAGGAAAATCCGAACGAGGCCAAGGCGATCATCCAGAAGGTGATCGACGCCGCCGCCGCGCGCGAAGCCGCCCGCCGCGCTCGCGAGATGAGCCGCAAGGGCGCTATGAGCATCGCTTCGCTCCCCGGCAAGCTCGCCGACTGTCAGGAACGCGACGCGACCAAGTGCGAACTCTTCCTGGTCGAGGGTGATTCGGCAGGTGGTTCGGCCAAGCAGGGTCGCGACCGCAAGACGCAGGCGATCCTGCCGCTCAAGGGCAAGATCCTCAACGTCGAGCGCGCGCGCTTCGACCGGATCATTTCGTCGAAGGAAGTCGGCACGCTGATCCAGGCAATGGGCACGGGCCTGCGCGACGAATTCAACCTCGAAAAGCTGCGCTACCACAAGATCGTCATCATGACCGACGCCGACGTCGACGGCGCGCATATCCGCACGCTGCTGCTGACCTTCTTCCACCGCCAGATGCCCGAGATCGTCAAGGCCGGGCACCTCTTCATCGCCCAGCCGCCGCTCTACAAGGTCGCCCGCGGCAAGTCGGAGGTCTATCTCAAGGACCAGGCGGCCTATGACGAGTACCTGATCGGGGCGGGGCTGCAGGGCCGTATCCTCGAAACGCAGGGCGGTGCGCGTAGCGGGACCGAGCTTGAAGGGCTGGTCCGCCACGGCCTGCGCATGCGCAACCTCCTCGGCTTCGCACCGCGCAAGTATGCGCCTTCGCTGATCGAGGCGATGGCGCTGTCAGGCGCGCTCGACCCGGCGGGTGGCGACCGCTCCGCAGCGCTGTCGCGCGCGGCGGCGCACCTCCAGATGGGCGATCCCGAAGCCCGCTGGAGCGCGGAGATCGGCGCCGATGGCCTCGTCCGTTTCTTCCGCGCCTGGCGCGGGGTGACCGACGTGCACGAGATCGAGCCGGGCTTCCTCGACAGTGCCGAGGCGCGCAAGCTGCACAAGCTCGCCGCCGAGTTCGCTGACGTCTATTCCGGCCCCGTCCGCCTGACCCGCGGCGGTCCGGAAGACGCGATCGAGGAAAGCGAGGACGGCGACGAAGCCGAGGTCGAGGCTCCGGTCCAGCTCGACGGGGCCATCACCCTGCCGACGCAGTTGCTCGAGGCAGTTATGGCCGCCGGACGCAAGGGCCAGAAGATCCAGCGCTACAAGGGTCTTGGCGAAATGAACGCCGAGCAGCTTTGGGAGACCACGCTCGATCCCGACAACCGCGCCCTTCTGCAGGTCAAGGTCGAGGATGCCGACGTCACCGACGAGATCTTCACCCGCCTGATGGGCGATGTGGTCGAACCGCGCCGCGAGTTCATCCAGTCGAACGCGCTCAACGTCGCCAATCTCGACGTCTGATACGGCAGGGGCGGGGCATGCAGGACAGGTCACTCGAGCGAGGCGGGTTTCTCCTTTTCCTCGCTTTGGTGACACTGGCCCTTCTGGTCGTGGTGCTGCCATTCGCGCAGCCGATGCTGTGGGCAGTCCTGGCGGCGATCATGTTCCAGCCGCTGTTCCGCTGGTTCCTCGCCCGCAATCCGGCGCGTGAAAACCAGGCGGCTCTGGCGACCCTGCTGGTCATCGCGGTCGCAGTGGTCCTCCCCGCCTTCATCATCGGCAGCGCCGTGGTCGAAGAGGCAGCGGGACTTGTGGTCGCGTTCCAGGAAGGACGGATCAACGTTTCCGACTGGTTCGAACAGGTGCAGGGCCTCCTGCCGGCGAACGTTCGCGCGTCGATGGATGCTTCCGGATGGGGTGACCTTGCGGCGCTGCAGGCGCGTGCCCAGGAATTCGTGCAGGCCAGTCTCGGCCTCATCGCGGCACAGGCGCTGGCGATCGGCGGCAGCGTCTTCGGTTACGTCCTCGCCTTCGGCATCGCGCTCTACGTCAGCTATTTCATGCTACGCGATGGGCGCCGTATTGCGGAGGCGGTCCTCGGCGCCCTGCCGTTCGAGCGGGCAATCGCGGACCGGCTGGCAGAACGCTTCCTCGGAATAGTGCGCGCGACCATCAAGGGTTCGGTCGTCGTCGGGCTGGTGCAGGGCGCACTGGGTGCGATTACCTTCTCGATCGTCGGCATCCCTTCCATTTTCCTGCTCGGGGTCATCATGGCGATCGCATCGCTTCTTCCGGCGGTGGGACCGGCGATCGTCTGGGTGCCCGCGGCGATCTACCTCCTCGCCACTGGAGCAATCTGGCAGGGCGTCGTGGTCATCGTTTCGGGCGTCGCGGTCATTGGCATGGCCGACAATGTCCTTCGCCCCATGCTGGTCGGGCGCGATACCGGAATCCCCGACTGGCTCATTCTCGTTACCACACTGGGCGGGATTGCGCTGCTGGGCCTGTCGGGGATTGTCGTGGGCCCGCTTGTCGCAGGCCTGTTCCTCGCTTCCTGGGGGATCCTGCGCGAACAGCGCGAAGGATCCCCGGTCGAGGGCATGGAAGGAGCCTAACCGTAGGCCCCGAAGCCGCATTCCTCCCAGCGCGCGAGAGTGCGGTTGTAGCTGAATTCGACCCAGTCGAACGCCCTGTCGAGGACCCGGGTTGCAAGCATGGCCATGTTGGCGCTTGCGCCTTTGGTAAAGGTCACGCTGCCGGTATCGTACTGCTTCACGATGCGCAGCACCTGCCCGTCGGCATAGCCGTAGGCTGCACCTCCGCGCGGATTACCGGGCAGCGTCATTGGCAGATCGACCTCGCTGGCGACTGACACGGCCATGGCGGGACCTGCCGGCTTGAGCACGCCTGCCGCCGAGAGCGTCGCCACCTTGTAGAAGCCATGCGCGGTATAGGCCGTGGTCGCATTGCCGCCGTCGAACCGGACAAAGGGGAAGGACAGCGGATCGTCCATGCCATTGGGTGACCGGGCATTGCCGAACTCGCCTTCAGCCTGGATGCGGCAGGATCGATCGAGGTAACCGGTCCACAGTATGCCCAGCCATTCGCGCCCCGCTTCCTGCGCCAGGGCAGAACGGAAGTGGCGCACCTCGGCGCGGATGCTCTTGGGCGGCTGGCGATAGATCCCGGCCGGTGCTCCCTCGACCGGATCGGTCAGCGAAGCGGGGCCATAAAGGGCGAAGGCGTGGATGCCGGACCCGCGGTCGAGCCATGCATCGATCTCAAGGTCCACGTCGCGCAGCGCCTGGCCATGGGTCGTGCTGAGCGCGACGGTGGTGTCGACCGTCCGGATCCGGCCTGAAACCCAGCTATTGACCCAGACCAGGCCGCAATCCTCGAACCGGCAATCCTGCAGCTGGGTAGAAGGGACAGGAGCGAGCTCGTCGCGGGTCGGGTACTTGTAGCTATAGAGACGCCCGTTCGTCGAACCGCCTCCGATCCAGACATATTCGCAATCCCGCCAAAGGCAATTGCGGAAGTGCCCGCGGCGCTTGCCCGTGTCTTCCTGTGCGATCTTGCAGTCGCCAAACTCGCAGTCCTCTGCCGTCACAACCGGGTCGCATCCGAGATTGAGGCCGTTGCCGTTGCCCGTCAGCATGCGGCAACGGGTCAGCGTGAGCTGCTCGATCGCGTCGTCGGCACCCACGGCGTAGAAGATTTCCCCGCGCCATCCGATGAAATCCGTGTCCCGGCAGATCACTTCGCCGACATACACGTCCTGTAGCCAGAAACCCTTGTCGGTGATGTCCCACCCGTCGCCAGTGACGGGATCGGCCGGGTAGGTGTAGGTCCCGGTGCGGCTGCGGTTGCCATTGAACACTAGCCTGTCGAGCTCGAGCCGGGCGATCCGGCGTGCGGCAGGTTCAGGTCGTATAGAATCGCCTTGGATGTAGAGACCACCGCCGCGCCAGACGGCGGGCGTAGCGTCGGTCGAGGACTTCGCCACAACCTGCCAATCCGTGTCGGGATCGCCACCACCATGCGCACGGAAGTCGAGCACGGTCCGTGTGGCGGCGCAGCCGCGCAGGGAGAGCGATTTGCGGACGACGAGCGGGTGCCCATCTTCTGCGCGGGTCGCGAGTGCAGGCGAACTTCGCAAGGGGCATTCGACCCGGTAGCGAGCCGCCTCGAAGCGGACTTCGCGAGCTTCGATGGATTCTGCGTAATCGATCGCTGCCTGTATGGCATCGCGATCGTCGACAGCCCCGCCGCCTGTTGCTCCGCCTTGCTCGACCGACAAGGCGCCGGCATCCGGCAGCAGCCTGAAATGACGGCTGTTGGCAGTGGTGAAGGCGAAACGCGGATGAGCAGCCACCAGAGCCGCGTCCGCAAGCGCATCGGCGACATAGCGCGCTGCACCCTTGCCAGCCTCGGTGTATCCGCCACTCTCCAAAGTGAGCACGTCGAATGCCGGGCTACGGTTAGCCAGTTCGGCGTAGAGTGCCGGTTGGAGCTGTGCGGTGCGGCTGGCAAGTCCCAGCGCGGATAGGCCGAGCGCGCTCATTGCGACACCCGATAGATAATGGTTCCGCTTCTCGGCGCGAGTTCGAGGTAGAGGGCGGCGGAACTATCGCTTTCCGCCCAGACTGGCTCGCATGCATTGCCAGTGTATGCGGCCCATGAGACCCCGCCGATGGTAAGTGGGTGGAGGGTGGTTCCGCCATCGGTGGATCGCATGACCCTGATCAAGCCCTGCCAATCGCCCGAGAGAGTCAGATAGACGGGAGCCAATGCGGCCGGGACGAAGGGCCCGACGACTGTCGAAATTCCTGTCGAGCCTTCAAGCGGGGAGGGTGCAGCGGGAGCGAGAGATACGGTCGGTAGGGGCGCGGCATTCGAAACGAGGGCGATCTTGCCCGCCCCGTCTTCCTGTCCGATTGCCATGACGGGTGCGAAGCCACCGGGGGCTTCGATTGGGACGCGGTGTGGTGACATTGGTTGGCTCCCGAATCAAAAGGAGCCAAATCGGTTAATCACGCTCGAGCATGTAGGAAAACGGAATTTCCCCCAAAAGGGTTCAGGCGGCGCGCAGGCCCTTGGTGCCCTTTGCCCCGCGGTCGGTCGCGCTGAGCCCGTCGAACAGAGCGTCGATGAGGTAGGCCAGCTTGTCCTCGGTCAGCCGCTCGCCAATCATCGCGATGAGGTAGGGCTGGATATAGGACACGATCGACTGGTTGATCAGCGACAGAACCATGTTGATCTCCAGGCCCTCGAAATGCCCTTCAGCCTGTGCTTCGACGATCAACTCGCAAAGGTAGTGGTCGGCGAGGTCGATATAGCCCTGCGCATATTCGAAATAGCGCTCGCCCATCTCGACATAGAGCATGAAGCTGGCGGGGTCGGTCCTGTAGTTCTCGCGCAGCAACTGGAAGCGGCGGACGAAGAATTCGTACATCTTGCGGCGTGGCGGCAGGTCGGTTGCCATGACCTCGTCCATCACGGCGAGTTTGGGCGCGAACCATTCGCCGGTCACGGCCTCCAGCAGGTCCCGTTCTTCGGGAAACACGCTTTCCACCCGCGTGCGGGTAACGCCCAGTTCGGCGGCGAGCTTGGCGCGCGTCACTTCCTCGCCTCGGCGCTCCATGAGCGCCATGGCTTCGCGCGCAAATCGCTGGCGCAGTTCGTCGAGATCCTCATCGCTCAAGGCAGAACACTCCCGTCTCGGCCTGCTGACCCATTTAGGGTTTCGGCGGGGAGGTTAAAGCCCCTTGATTACGCTTTTTCTTACAACTTGCGCGGCGGGCGCGGGAAGAAGTCCGAAGTCCGGCGCTTGTATTCCTCGTAACCGGGGCGTGATTTCTTCATTCCACCTTCCAGAAGCGGGGCCCCCGACCACCTTGTCAGCGTGAAGGTCAGGAAGAGCGGGCCGATGAAGGTCGCGGCGGCAACCCACCATCCGGCGGAAGCACTGGCAATCCATATGCCCCACCAGGCGAGGGCATCCCCGAAGTAATTGGGGTGGCGGGTGTAGCGCCACAGGCCGCGGTCCATGACCTGGCCCTTGTTCGCCGGATCGGCCTTGAATCGGGCCAGCTGCCAGTCGCCGACCCACTCGAAGAAGATGCCGATGGCCCAGACGGCGAGTCCCACGAGCGCGAGCCCGCTGACCGGTTCCGCGGATCCCGCTTCGAGAATGCCGTATTGCGCCGGGCTCGACACCATGAAGAGCAGTATGGCCTGACCGAGAAATATCCGGGTCAGGGCTGCCACGGCAAAATTCCCCTTTTCGCGGTCCTTGCGCAGCATTCTCTCGTAGCGCTTGTCCTCGCCTTCATGGCGCCAACGGAAGAAGAGGTAGATACACAGCCGCGCTCCCCAGGCGACAGCCATCGCCATCAGCAAAGTGGCCAGTGGACCCGGCTCGGCGAGCTGCATCCAGCTGGCAAAAGCCATCAGCGCCATCCCGCCACCCCAGAAGCTGTCGATGAATGACACGTCGTCGATCTGGACTGCAACCACCCACAAGATGAGAGTCACGCCGAGCAGGATGGCCGCGTTCGCAATGAGTGCTTCCAGAATCATGCCTCGTTCCCCCGTTCGGCAATCAGCTTGTTCTCGATAATGGCGAAACGATCGCAGTCGGGTCGTTTCGCGCGATAGAAGGCGATGATCCTCGCCAAGTCGGCCGGGTAGTCGCCCGTCGGCATGATCGGATCGCCCAGGCCGCCGCGCATGGTCTGGTTGTTCACCCATGCCGGCACGATCGGTACGCCCGCGGCCATGGCGATGTGGTAGAAGCCGCTCTTCCAGTCGCCCTTGAAGGTGCGTGAACCTTCGGGCGCGATGACGAGGGCAAGATCTTTCGCGCGGGCAAAGGCGTCCGCCACCTGCTCGACGTAGTTGGCGCGCTTCGACCGGTCGACCGGGATGCCACCCATGTCGAGCATGAAATTGGTCGCGGGCCATTTGAACAGGCTCATCTTGCCCATGAAGCTGGGGCGGATGCCGAGCTCGTTGGTCGCGCCGAGGAAGAAGATGAAATCCCAGTTCGAAGTGTGCGGTGCGCCGAGGATGATGAACTTGTCGCAATCCGGCCTGCCGCCCTCCAGCTTCCAGCCCTTCCAGCGATAGAGCGCGACGAGCAACCGGCGCACGATGCGGCTCAGCAGCGAAGGCTTGCGGTTTGGATCGGTCGGCATTCTCTCTTCCCCTGCCCGGATGCCTAGCACCAAAAAAACAAATGGCGAGCCCGCCGGGGCCCGCCTTCTGTAGAAATCGATCGGGGGAAGCGTCGATTACGCGTCCTCGACGACCTTCGCATCGAGATGTTCGGCGGCAACGTCGTCGACGAGGCGGTCGAAGAGGTTCTCGAAATGCGTCATCGCCAGGCGCAGGTCCTCGGTCGAAGCCTCGCCGGCTTCGGCGCGTTCGCTCAGCTCATGACCGGCGAGGTAGTGCTTGGCGACATCGCCGTGCTCGACGGTGAGGTCGGCATGACGGTGTTCGAAATCGGTGACGGGATAGCCGCGCGTCTTCATCACCTCGGTGATGAGATCGTCCGACTTGTCGACCGCAGCCGTCGGATCGTTGACGAACAGCGCCTTGGCGTCATGCCACTGACCGGCAAAGCGATCATGTTCGGCAGGGGTCAGCGGGCGGATGTTGAATTCGGCGACGCGCTTTTCGCGCGCCTCGAGGTCGGCTTCTGCCTTGCGGGCATTGCCATGCGTTTCGACTACGCGGTCGTATTCCTCGCCGAACTGGTTGCGCAGGTGATCGGTGCGCCGCCGCTGCATCAGAAGCCAGCCGGCGATGAGACCGGCAAGCACGACAAGTGCGACGACCAAAATTGTAGTGGTTTGGCCTTCCATGGGAGTTCTCCTGAACCCCGTCCAAGCCCCTCGTATGAAAACGATACGTGCGGGACCGCCGCGCGTTCCAAGGGTTACATGCGGAATACGCCGAATTGCGGCCGTTCGGCGATGGGTGCCTCCAGCGCGGCGGAGAAAGCGAGGCCCAGCACGTCGCGCGTCTGCACCGGGTCGATGACGCCGTCGTCCCACAGGCGAGCGGTGGCGTAGTAGGGATTGCCCTCGTCCTCGTACTTCTGGCGGATCGGGGCCTTGAACTCCTCGGCCTGTTCGGGGGTCCAGCTGTCGGCGTCGCGGTGGACTGTGGCAAGCACCGATGCGGCCTGTTCGCCGCCCATCACCGAAATGCGCGCATTGGGCCAAGTGAACAGGAAACGCGGGGAATAGGCGCGCCCGCACATGCCGTAATTGCCCGCGCCGAAGCTGCCGCCGATGACCACGGTGACCTTGGGCACCGTCGCCGTCGCGACCGCGGTGACGAGCTTCGCGCCGTGCTTGGCGATGCCCTCGGCCTCGTATTTCCCGCCGACCATGAAGCCGGAGATGTTCTGCAGGAACAGCAGCGGAATGCGCCGCTGGCAGGCCAGCTCGATGAAATGCGCGCCCTTCTGCGCGCTTTCGGAAAACAGCACCCCGTTGTTGGCGAGGATCGCGACCGGCATGCCCCAGATGTGCGCGAAGCCGCAGACGAGCGTGCTGCCGTAGAGCGGTTTGAACTCATGGAACTCGCTGCCGTCGACGATCCGGGCGATCACCTCGTGGACGTCATAGGGCGCGCGGACATCGTCGGGGATCAGCGCGTAGAGATCGTCGGCATCGAATTTCGGCGGGCGCGGATCTTTCAGCGCCACGTCCTTCGCCGCGGCATGGTTTGCGCCGAGATGGCTGACGATGTCGCGCACGATGGTCAGCGCGTGCTCGTCGTTCTCGGCGAGGTGGTCGACCACGCCGGACTTGCGCGCGTGCAGGTCGCCGCCACCCAGGTCCTCGGCGCTGATTTCCTCGCCCGTCGCCGCCTTCACAAGCGGCGGGCCGGCGAGGAAGATCGTCCCCTGCTCGCGCACGATGACCGTCTCGTCCGACATTGCGGGCACATAGGCGCCGCCCGCAGTGCAGCTGCCCATGACGCAGGCGATCTGCGGGATGCCCAGCGCGCTCATGTTCGCCTGGTTGAAGAAGATGCGCCCGAAATGCTCGCGGTCGGGGAAGACCTCGGCCTGGTAGGGCAGGTTCGCCCCGCCGCTGTCGACGAGATAGACACACGGCAGGCGGTTCTCCTGCGCGATCTCCTGCGCGCGGAGATGCTTCTTGACCGTCATCGGGTAATAGCTGCCGCCCTTCACGGTCGGATCGTTGGCGACGATCATCACCTGCCGGCCGGAGACGCGCCCGATGCCGCAGATCATCGAGGCGCCCGACACGTCGCCCTCGTACATACCGTTCGCCGCGAGCTGGCCGATCTCGAGGAAGGGCGAGCCCGGATCGAGCAATCGCTCCACCCGCTCGCGCGGCAGCAGCTTGCCGCGGCTGACGTGCCGTTCGCGGTGCTTCTCCGGCCCGCCCAGCGCCGCCTCGGCAACCTTGGCGCGGAGCTCATCGGCGAGCCCCTTGTTATGCGCAAACCGCGCCTTGGCCTCGGCACTCTCGCGGTCAAGTTTGGTGGTGAGTGTGGGGGCGGTCATGCCAACTCCTTGGGCGGCAGATAACTTGGATCGTGGTCGAATGGTAAAGGTCGGCCCGTGCGCATTGCGTCGAGCACGCTGGCAAAATCGGTGCGGCAGCGAAAACCCAGCAGACGCTCGGCCTTGGACGGATCATAGACCCGATCGATGACCTCCGGCAGCTTCCAGCCGCGCGCCGCATACAGTTCATCGGCATCGGGAAAGTGGCGAGCGATCACGGCACGCGCGTCGCGCACCATTTCACCCGCTTCCCCGCGGGTGAAGGGTATGGGGGCGGAGAGGACAAAGGTTTCGCATCCCAAGCCAGCGATCCCGCTCAGCGCAACAACATGGGCCCTTGCCGCGTCGCTTGCGCTCAATCGACGGTTGAGAAATTCGTTGGCCTTCAGGTTCTCGCCCGACAGGGCATGGTGCGTATCGTCATCCTCGGGGAAGAAGCGCCCCGTGCGAAGGATCGCTACATCCAGTCCGCGCTCGGCAGCGAAAAGCCGGCACAGGCCTTCCGCCGCAGCCTTGGTCACGCCGTAGATATTGCGCGGCGGGCCGTCGTAGAAGCGCTCGTCCATCCAGAAAGCTTCCGCCTGCGCGCCGTCGCGGACGCGCTGCGAGACCATGTGCGAAGTGGTTGAGGTGAACACGAACCTATCATGCCCAGCCGCTACTGCCGCTTCGAGTAGGTTGAGCGTGCCGGTGACATTGGTGTCGATAAAGACTTGCTTTGGATAGCGGACAATATCGGGCTTGTGCAGCGCGCCGGAGTGGATGATGGCTTCGATCCCGTCAGCAACGACGCTCTCCACCAGCGCAGCGTCAGCCACCGAGCCAACGATTTGCGTGTGGGCGCCCGGCGCTACATCCAGGCCGACCACCTCATGACCAGCCGCACGGAGTTGCGGTGCAAGGTAGCGGCCCAACCAACCAGAAGAGCCGGTCAGGAGAAGCTTCATCCCGCCGCCCCGATCAACTCTCGCCCGATTAGCATGCGCCTGATCTCGTTGGTACCCGCGCCGATGTCGAGCAGCTTGGCATCGCGAAGGTAGCGTTCGACGGGCCAGTCCTTGGTGTAGCCTGCGCCGCCCAGTGCCTGGACCGCCTCGCCCGCGACGCGGAAGGCGTTTTCGCTGCTGAGCAGGATCGCGCCCGCGGCGTCAAAGCGGGTGGTCTGTCCCGCGTCGCAGCTCTTCGCGACGGCATAGGTGTAGGCGCGCGCCGATTGGAGGGCGACATACATGTCGGCGACCTTGGCCTGCATCAGCTGGAAGGCGCCGATGGGCTTGCCGAACTGCTTGCGTTCGCGAAGGTAAGGGATGACCGTGTCGAGGCAGGCCTGCATGATGCCGAGCTGCAATCCGGCAAGCACCACGCGCTCGTAATCCAATCCGCTCATCAGCACGCCGACGCCGCCGTTCAAAGGCCCCATCACGCGGTCCTCGGGCACGAAGCAGTCGTCGAACACCAGCTCGGCCGTCGGGCTGCCGCGCATCCCCATCTTGTCGATCTTCTGCCCGATCGAGAAACCGGGGTCGTCCTTCTCGATCAGGAAGGCAGTAATGCCGCGCGAGCCCGCATGGCCATCGGTCTTGGCGTAGACGACAAGTGTGTCCGCGTAGGGGGCATTGGTGATCCAGAACTTGGTGCCGTTGAGAACATAGCCGCTCTGGACCGCCTCTGCCTTGAGCTTCATCGAGACCACGTCCGAACCGGCACTTGCCTCGCTCATGGCCAGCGAGCCGACGTGTTCGCCGCTGATCAGCTTGGGCAGGTACTTCGCCTTCTGCTCGTCATTGCCCCAGCGCCGGATCTGGTTGACGCAGAGGTTGGAGTGCGCGCCGTAGGAAAGGCCGATGCTGGCCGATGCGCGGCTGACTTCCTCGACCGCGATGACGTGTTCGAGGTATCCGAGGCCGAGGCCACCCCATTCATCCTCCACGGTCATGCCATGCAGGCCGAGCTCGCCCATGGCGGTCCATAGCTCTTCGCGCGGAAACCAGTCCTCGCGGTCGGCGCGTTCGGCAAGGGGGGCGATCTGTTCGTCGGCGAAGCGGCCGACGGTTTCGCGAATCATGTTCGCGGCATCGCCCAGCTGGAAGTCGAAATCGGGGGTCGCGCGCATGGTCTCTCCTCGGCGTGCTCGCGTAATATCGTTGCGCGCGCCGATAGCCGAGCGCGTCGCGCGGGGCAAATCGTAAGACTGTGAGACAGGAAGGAATTCAGGACTGTCTGGTGCGGTCGAGAAGACTCGAACTTCCACGGGCTTTCGCCCACAACGACCTCAACGTTGCGCGTCTACCAATTCCGCCACGACCGCACACAGTCCTGCTCGGGATGCCATGAAGGCGGGCTCCCGTCGGTAGGAGCGCGCCACTAGCAGCGAGGCGTGAGGCCCGCAAGGACCTTTCTTACATTCCGCGCGGGGCCCAGCCGATATCGGCATAGACGGCCGATTTGGGCACGTCGGTCACGGCTTCGTTGATCGTCATTTCCTCGCCCGGGGCCAGAGTGGGCTGCGGCGGGTTCACGACCCAGCTGTAAACCCGCCGTTCGCGCTGGTCGCGCAGGACGATCAGGATGGGCGGGACATTGCGCGTCTCGCGCGCGGTATTCTTGACGATGATGCGTGCGCCGAAGAATTCGGTGCCGTTGGGGAGCGTGCGGCGCTCCTGCTGCTCAACCGGGAAGGACAATTCGAGGTCGGGCTGCGCCGCGCCGAACAGCGGCTTCGACATCGGCATCCATTCGGGCACGCCGGCATAATTGACCGCCACGATTGCCCCGGTCGCCAGGACGGCGAAGATCGCCGCCGCATAGGTCCACATCTTGGTGATGTTGCGACGCGGCTTGAACGGCGGGGCGTGGTCGAATTGCGAGGCGTAGTCGTCCTCTTCCGGCTCGGGCGGAGGGGGGAGATCGTCCTGCACGTCGCCATAGGGCGGTTCGGTCTCGTCGAAATCGGGACCGCTGCGGAAATCTTCCGCTGCGGCACCGGCGGCGACACTGCCGCCGTAGCTGAAGTCCTGATCCGCGGCTGCCTCGTCCGCATCGGGTTCCTCGTCGACGACCGGCGCAGCGGGAGGAGGAGGCGGGGGCGGAGGGGGGGCGGGCGCAGGCGACGGAGCCATGGGCGCATCCACCAGGCGCTCCACATCCGGTCCGTCCTGGAACCAGCTGTGCTTGCATTTGGCGCAGCGGACCGTGCGACCCTCGATGCCAATGGCACTGTCAGGGACCACGTAGCGGGTCGAGCAGGCGGGGCATGCAATGATCATCCTGGCTCAATGCCTTAAGCTGCCTCGCGAATCACGACAAGCGAGAGCCCTGTTTGCAACCCCGCATCGCGCCTTTTTTCCACATCGAAGCGCGGTTATAGGCCTTGGTGACGATGGCGGGCGCAATAAAACTTCACGGTGACGGGACAAACGGGCGATGAGCAGCGCGGAAAGCGAGATCGTCCAGTTCGACAATGTCGGGCTGCGCTACGGCACCGACCGCGAGATCCTGTCGAATATTTCCTTCACCCTGTTTCCCGGGCGCTTCTACTTCCTCACCGGGGCCAGCGGTGCGGGCAAGACCTCGCTGTTGAAGCTGCTCTACCTTGCCCAGCGCCCTTCGCGCGGGGCGATCCGCATGTTCGGCACCGACGTCATCACCCTGCCGCGCGACCGCCTTCCCGCCTATCGCCGCCGCATGGGCGTTGTGTTCCAGGACTTCCGGCTGGTCGACCACCTGTCCGCCTTCGACAACGTCGCGCTTCCCCTGCGGGTATCGGGCGTGCGCGAGGCCGACCTGCAGGGGCCGGTCAGCGACATGCTCGAATGGGTCGGGCTGGCGCATCGCGCCGATGCCCGCCCAGCAACGCTGTCGGGCGGCGAGCAGCAGCGCGTCGCCATCGCCCGCGCGGTCATCGGACGACCCGACATGCTGGTCGCGGACGAACCGACCGGTAACGTCGACCCCGAAATGGCGTTGAAGCTGATCCGCCTGTTCGAGGCGCTGAACCGGCTTGGCACGACCGTGGTGGTGGCAACCCACGACGTCCACCTCATCCGCAAGGTGCCGGAATCGCTCATCATGCGGCTCGACAAGGGCACTTTGTCGGATCCCACCGGTGCGTTGCGTTATCCGCCGCGTCGGGTGGCGGCCGGCACATGAAGAAGCCGCCGGTCATGGCCCGCGCGGTCGAGCGCGGCCTGTCGCCCTTCCGTGGCAAGCGGGCGGCGCACCTGCTCCCCCGCGCCCGGCTGGGCGGCCCGATGCCGTGGGTGATCGCGATCATGGTCGCGCTGACGGTACTTGCTGCGGGCGGGGGCCTTGCGCTCGCCAACCTCGTCGAACGGGCGGGCGGAGACCTTGCCGGCGGTGCGACAGTCCAGATCGTCGATGCCAACCGCGAAACCCGCGCGGCGCAGGCGCAGGCGGCTGTCGCGGTCCTGTCCGACGATCCTGCCGTCGCCTCGGTCAGCCTGCTGCCCGACGACCAAGTCGAGAAACTGCTCGAACCCTGGCTGGGTGCCGGAGCAAGCGACGAGAACCTGCCGCTGCCCTCGCTCATCGACCTGCGATTCCGCGAGGAAGCCAGCGAGGCGCTGATCGAGGGCCTTCGCAGCAAGCTTGCCCGGGTGGCCCCTTCGGCACGGATCGATGCACAATCAACCTGGCTGGCTCCGGTCCTTCGCGCCCTGTCCACCTTGCGCTGGATGTCGCTCGGTCTCGTCCTGCTGCTAGCCTTCACCGGCGCTGCCGCAGTCTGGCTGGCTGCGCGCAATGCGCTGGGGACCAATCGCGACACGATCGAGATCGTCCACCTGCTGGGCGGGAACGACGACCAGATCGCCCGCATCTTCCAGCGTTCCATCCTGCTCGACGGAATCGCGGGGGGTGCGCTCGGACTCGTTCTCGGGTCGGGTGCCGTCCTTCTGATGGGGGCGCAATTCGCTGCGCTCGATTCCGGGCTCGTCGCGGGAGGAGGACTCGGGACCACCGACTGGATCATCCTGGCCACGGTTCCGCTTTTCGCGGTTGCGATTGCGGTCTACACGGCCCGCATGACCGTCCTGTCCTCGCTCGGAAGAATGTTGTGATCCTGCGTTTCGTTGCGGCCCTGCTGCTTGTCTACACCTTCGGCTTCCTCGCCTTCGCGGTGACGCTGCCCAAGCCCGTCTCCGGCGAAAAGACCGACGCGGTCATCGTGCCGACCGGCGGTCCGGGCCGGATCGCGCGCGGACTCGAGGTCGTGGAAGAGGGGCTGGCGAAGGAACTGTTCGTCTCGGGCGTCGACCCGGAAGTGAAGGAGGGTGAGTTCGCCGCAGAGTTCAACGTGCCCCGGCGGCTAATGAAGTGCTGCGTCAAGCTGGGCTACCTCGCGGTCGATACGCGTAGCAATGCTGGCGAAGCGGCGCAGTGGATGAAGGAGAACGAATTCTCCTCGGTCCGCCTCGTCACCACCGACTGGCACATGGCGCGCGCCGCGTCCGAGTTCAGCGAGGCCCTGCCCGAAGGTACGAAAATCGTGAAGGATGCGGTGGTATCGCAGCCCGACCTCGCGACCCTCTATCTCGAATACAACAAGCTCCTCGCTGCATCGATCTCGCAGGGCCTTCCGGTCTGAGACAAGCGATGCGGTTGCTGAGGAATATCGCGTTCTACGTCGCTTTCTACATCGGCTCGCTGCTGATCACTTCGGCATCGCTCCTCTCCCTACCGTTCAGCGTCGACCTGTTCCGAGCCCGTGTGCGCGACTGGCCGCGCTGGCAGCGCTGGTGCCTGACGCACCTCCTCGGCTGCGAGATCGTGATCGAAGGCGCGCCGCTCGACGAGCCGGTGCTCTATGCGATCAAGCACGAGAGTTTCTTCGAGGCGATCGATGCGCCGCGCCTGTTCTACCTTCCCTCGGTCTTCGCCAAGCAGGAGCTTTTCAGCATTCCCTTGTGGGGGCGTGCCGCTACTGCCTTCGGGCTGGTGCCGGTGGAACGCGACGCCGGAGCGAAGGCGCTGATGAAGATGATCCGCGCCGCGAAAGCGCTTGCGGCGGAAGGGCGTCCCTTGGTCATTTTTCCGGAGGGAACGCGGGTCCCGCATGGCGAGAACCGCGAGCTCCAGTCGGGCTTCGCTGGTCTTTACAAGATGCTTGGCCTGCCGGTGGTCCCGGTGGCTGTGAACAGTGGCCCGGTCTACCATCGCTGGCTCAAGAAGCCGGGACGGATCATCTATCGCTTTGGAGAGCCGATCCCCCCGGGCCTGCCGCGCGATGAGGTCGAGGCGCGGGTGCGGACCGCGATCAACGCGCTCAATGACTGATCAGATCGGGAGCGTCGTCGCGGTCAGCGCGCGTCCCGGTCACAATTTCTCCAAGCCCGTGCGCGATGCGGTCACTCTGATCGAAGGACTGGGCGTCGAAGGCGACGCGCATCTGGGCCGGACGGTAAAGCATCGCTCGCGCGTCGCGGTCGATCCCTCGCAACCGAACCTGCGACAGGTCCATCTGATCTCAGTCGAGCTGCTGGAGGAGATGGCGGGTCTCGGCTTCGACCTTGCCGCTGGCGACCTGGGCGAAAACATCCTCGTTCGCGGGCTCGATCTGATCGACCTGCCGCGTGGCACACGGCTGCAGATCGGTGGAACAGCTGAGATCGAGGTCACGGGCCTCCGCAATCCCTGTCGCCAGATCGAGAACTTTCGTCCGGGCCTGCTCAAGCCGATGATCGGGCGAGACGCGCAGGGACGCGCAGTTCTCAAGACCGGGATCATGGGCGTGGTGTTGAAGGGGGGCGAAGTTCGCGCCGGCGATGCGGTCGTGGCGATATTGCCGCCCGAGCCGCATGTCAGGCTCGAACGGGTCTAGTGGTCGGAGCGCCCGAAGTCGGGGCGCGCGTCGTCCTGGCCTTCCTCGATGATCGACCGGCGGATGGTGCGGGTCCGCTCGAACAGGTCGAACAGCGTGTCGCCGTCGCCATTGCGGATCGCGCGCTGGAGCGCGGTGAGGTCCTCCGTGAAGCGGCCGAGCACTTCGAGCACGGCGTCCCGATTGGTCAGGAAGACGTCGCGCCACATGGTCGGGTCGCTGGCCGCGATGCGGGTGAAGTCGCGGAAACCACCGGCCGAATACTTGATCACCTCACCGCGGGTCACGTCCTCGAGATCGCTGGCGGTGCCGACGATGGTGTAGGCGATGAGGTGGGGGATGTGGCTGGTCACTGCAAGCACGACGTCGTGGTGCGCCGGGTCCATGATCTCGACCTTGGCGCCAAGGCCTTCCCAGAAATCCGACACCTTGGCGACGGCCTCCTCGCTCGCGCCAGCAGGCGGAGTGACGATGCACCAGCGGTGGCGGAAGAGTTCGGCAAAGCCCGCATCGGGCCCGCTCTTCTCGGTCCCCGCGACGGGGTGCGCGGGGATGACGGTCGCGCCGGGAAGCGCCCTGGCTATCGCCTCGCCAACGCTGCGCTTGGACGAGCCGACGTCGCTGACAATGGCCCCTGCGGGCAGCGCCCCGGCTATGGCTTGCGCCGCTTCTCCCATCGCGCCGACAGGCACGCAGAGGATGACGAGTTCTGCCTCCGCCACCGCTTCGGCAGCCGTTTCGCAGACCGTGCCGACCAGCCCGCGTGTCGCGGCGCGCTTGCGCACATCGGCACTGGCATCCCAGCCCGTGGTCCTGACGTCCGGCAGCATCTCGCGAACGGCAAGACCGATGGACCCGCCAATTAAGCCCAGCCCGATGATGGCGACGCGCGAGACGGTCATGCCGCGCCCTCGCACAGCCGGCGCAGGACCGCGGTGATGTCGTCCATCTGATCCGGTGTCCCGATGGTGATGCGCAGCGCCTCGGGCAGGCCTTGTCCGGGCAGGTGGCGGACGGCATAGCCGGCCTCGCCGATCGCCTCGAGCGCGGTCGTCGCGTCGAGATCGCCTTCGAAAACCACCAGCACGAAATTGGCCTTGCTCGGCAGGCACCGAACACCATGGTTTCCGAGCGCAGTCAGGTCGTCGATGAAGCGCTTCATTGACGCATTGTTCGCATCGCGGGCGCAGCGGACGAATTCGGGGTCGGAGAGCGCGGCGAGCGCGGCCATCTGCCCGCTCGCAGTCACGTTGAATGCTCCGCGCAGCCGGTTGAGCGCATCGACGAGATGCGGCGCTCCGGTCGCCCAGCCCACGCGTTCTCCGGCAATTCCGAAGGCCTTGGAAAATGTCCGCATCACAAGGACATTGTCGGCCCGAGCGGCAAGCTCCATGCCGCCATCGTCCAGCCCGTCCTCGAGGAATTCGGCATAGGCCTGGTCGACGACTAGCAGGACATCGGCCGGAAGCCCCGCATGAAGCCGCTCGACCTCGCTGCGCGGCAGCCAGGTGCCGACCGGGTTGTTGGGATTGTCGAGCAGCACCACCCGCGTGCGCGGCGTCACGGCTGCCAGCAGCGTGTCGACATTCGGCTCGTAATCGACGGCATCGGCCATCACGACCTCGGCGCCGACCTTCCAGGCGAGCAGCGGGTAGAGCGAGAAGGAGAAGCGCGGGAACAGCACCTCGTCACCCGGTCCGGCAAAGGCCTGCACCGCGCAATGCAGCAGCTCGCCCGAGCCCGTGCCGCAGACGATCCGCGCGGGGTCGATGCCATGAGCGGCGCCGATCGCCTCGCGCAGAGCGGTCGCGTCGGGGTCGGGGTAGAAGTTCGGCTGGTGCTTACCTGCGAGCGCCTCCAGCACCTTCGGGCTGCAGCCGAGAGGGTTCTCGTTCGCCGACAGTTTGACGAGCGGACGCCCGTCGGAAGTCTTCGACTTGCCGGGCACATAGGCGTGGATAGCCTCGATCCACGGTTTCAGGGTTGGTCTCTCTGCCATTCTGGCTTTGCCGCATGAAAGAATATCGGCCCTTCGACAAGCGCAAGGGTTGCGGTTAGAGGCAGGGTTTCATTGTTTCGCCCCAAGGTCCGATTTGCCAAGGCCCCTTTCTTGAACGCTCGCTCCGACACGCTGGTCCTGCCCGCTCCGCTGCCGCTCGACGGCGGGGGCGAGCTTGCGCGCGTCGAGGTGGCCTATGAGACCTACGGCGATCTGGCCGGGGACGGTTCGAACGCAATCCTGCTGTGCCACGCTTTGACCGGTGACCAGTATGTCGCCTCGCCGCACCCGATCACCGGCAAGCCCGGGTGGTGGGAACGGATGGTCGGACCCGGCAAGCCAATCGACACCGACCGCTTCCACGTCATCTGCGCCAATGTCATCGGCAGCTGCATGGGGTCGAGCGGCCCGGCGAGCCTCGCCGAAGATGGCCAACCCTACGCCATGCGTTTCCCGGTCATCACCATCCGCGACATGGTCCGCGCACATGTCGGCCTGCTTGACGCTTTGGGGATCGAGAGGTTGCATGCGGTGGTCGGCGGCTCGATGGGCGGGATGCAGGCGTTGAGCCTTGCCGCGAACTGGCCCGAGAGGGCGGAGCGCGTGCTCGTCATCGCCTCGACCAGCAGGCATTCGGCACAGAACATCGCCTTCCACGAGCTCGGGCGGCAAGCGGTCATGGCGGACCCGCGCTGGCAAGACGGCAATTACTACGGCGGCGATGCGCCCGACAGCGGGCTCGCCGTGGCGCGGATGGCGGCGCATATCACTTACCTTTCCGAAGAAGCGCTCACCGAGAAATTCGGGCGCAATTTGCAGGACCGGGAGGCGAAGAGCTTCGGTTTCGACGCCGACTTCCAGGTCGAATCCTACCTGCGTTACCAGGGGAGCGGCTTCACCCAGCGCTTCGACGCCAACTCGTATCTCTATATCACGCGCGCGATGGACTATTTCGACTTGGCCGAGGAGCACGGCGGCAAGCTTGCCGATGCCTTCGCGGGCACCAGCGCACGTTTCTGCCTCGTCAGCTTCGACAGCGACTGGCTCTATCCCACGCCGGAAAGCCGTCATGTCGTCCATGCGCTCAATGCGGCAGGCGCGGCGGTCAGCTTTGTCGAACTCAGCGCGCCGCACGGACACGACAGCTTCTTGCTCGACGTGCCCGCGCTCGACCGGGTCATCGGGGGATTCCTCGGATGATGCTTCGTCCCGACCTTGCCGTCATCGTCAATCATGTGACCCCCGGAAGCAGGGTGCTCGACATCGGCTGCGGCGATGGTGCGCTGATGCTCGCAATGCGCGAGGCGGGCTGTGACGTGCGCGGGATCGAGATCGATGCGGGTTGCGTCGAGCGCTGTGTTTCGCAGGGACTTTCTGTGGTGCAGGGCGATGCCGACCGGGACCTTGCCGACTATCCCGACAAGGGTTTCGACTACGCCATCCTCAGCCAGACTCTGCAAACCGCCGCGAGGCCCGACCGCATGCTCGACGAATTGCTGCGCGTAGGCACTCGTGCATTTGTCTCGTTCCCCAATTTTGCCCACTGGCGCACCCGCGCCGCGCTCATGTTCGGCGGCAAGATGCCGGTCACGCGCAGCATTCCAGTGAGCTGGTACGCGACCCAGAACATCCACCACGTCACCGTTGCCGACTTCCGTGAGCTGGCTCGGGATAAGGGTGCGCGGATCGACAACGAGTGGTTCTTTTCCGGCGGGCGCCCGGTCGGTGCAGCCGCAGCCAATTTGCGCGCTGAATTCGCGGTGTTCGAACTCTCGCGTTAGGCCCCCATTCGCGCTGCATGCCAGGCGACATGCTCGGCCATGAAGGTCGAGATGAAGTAGTAGGAGTGGTCGTAGCCCTCTTGCATGCGGATTTCGGGTTTCATCCCGGCCTTGGCGCAAGCCATGGCGAGGGCGCCGGTCTTCAATTGCTCCTCGAGGAAATTGTCGGCTGTGCCCTGGTCGACGAGCAGGTGGTCAAGCCGCGCGCCGTCTTCGATCAGGGCGACCGCGTCGTATTCGCGCCAGGCATCGCGATCTTCGCCAAGATAGCGGCTGAGGGCCTTTTCGCCCCACGGCACCTGCGACGGGTTCACGATCGGCGAGAAGGCGCTGACCGAGCGGAAGCGGTCGGGATTGCGCAGGCCGATCGTCAGTGCGCCGTGGCCGCCCATCGAGTGGCCGGTGATGCCCTGCCGCGTGAGATCGACGGGGAAATGCTCGGCGATCAGGTCGGGCAGTTCGCGTTCGACGTAGCTGCGCATCCGATAGTTCGCGGCCCACGGTTCCTGCGTCGCGTCGACATAGAAGCCCGCGCCCTTGCCGAAGTCGTATTCGTCGGCGGCGTCGGGCACGTCCTCGCCGCGCGGCGAGGTGTCGGGAGCGACGAAGATAATGCCGTGCTCTGCACAGGCCGCGCGATACTCGCCCTTCTCAGTGACGTTGGCGTGGGTGCAGGTCAGGCCCGAGAGGTACCACAACACCGGCAGCTTCACTCCGGGCATGTGCGGCGGGACATAGACCGAGAAGGTCATCTCCGTGCCGGTTGTCTCAGACATGTGCGAACAGACGAACTGGTCGCCGTTGAAGGCGCGGTTTTGCGAGAGATATTCGAGTGTCATGCCTGTCCCTTGGCCGCGCCGCTGTCCGCCTGCAAGTGCGGGCTTGCCGCATGTCTCGCCGCAGGCCATGAACCGTGCGGATCACGCGGTTGGGAGAGCGCGATGGAAGTTCACGGGCATTGTGACGAAAAATTCTCGGCGGTTCGCCAGTTCATGGCAGCGAACCTTGCAAGCGGGGCCGACCTCGGAGCGTCGTTCTGCGCCACGATCGATGGCGAGACGGTTGTCGATGTCTGGGGCGGCTGGGCCGACGTAGAGAAGACGCGGGCCTGGGACGCCGACACTATCGTCAATGTCTATTCAACCACCAAGACCATGTGCGCGATCACCGCGCTGCTGCTGGCCGACCGTGGCGAGATCGACTTCGACGCGCCGGTCGCGCGCTACTGGCCCGAGTTTGCCGCCAACGGCAAGGAAGCGGTTACCGTCGGTCACTTGATGAGTCACTCTTCAGGCCTGTCGGGCTGGGAAGAGCCAATGACCGGCGAAGACCTTTACGACTGGGAGAAGGCGACCTCGCTGCTCGCCGCCCAAGCACCCTGGTGGAAACCGGGCAGTGCGCCCGGATATCATGCGATCACGCAGGGCTATCTTGTCGGCGAGGTCGTCCGACGCGTTGCCGGCAAGTCGATCGGCACGGTCTTCCGCGAAGAGATCGCCGAGCCGCTTGGCGCGGATTTCCATATTGGCTTGCCCGCGTCGGAGGACTACCGTGTTGCCGATCTCGACCCGCCGAACGGGGCCATCGGGGACTTCAGCAGCGAGATCCAGCGCAAGAGCCTCGCCAATCCTCCGATCGATCCGCTGGTAACCCGCACGCGCGAGTGGCGCGGGGCGGAAATCCCGGCGGCGGGCGGTACGGGCAATGCCCGCTCGGTCGCGCGAGTCCATGCCTTGTTGGCGAATGGCGGTGAGCTCGACGGCAAGCGCATCATGTCGGAGGCAGGTTGCCGCCGGGTGCTCGACCAGCAGGTCGAGGGGCACGACATGGTGCTGCTCAATATGCCGATCCGCTATGGCCTTGGCTTCGGCCTGCCGGGCGAGATGCTTCCCATGCCCAACAAGAACATGGCCTTCTGGGGTGGCTATGGCGGATCGCTCGCAGTCATCGATTTCGACGCCCGCGCGACCTACGCCTTCGTCATGAACCGGATGCACCCCAGCCTGGTCGGCGACACGCGTTCGGCCGGGCTGATGGGCGCGATGTGGATGGCAATGGCGGCTAGCTAGCGACCGTCGGAATTGCCGCGACCTTGGGGACGTGGCCCCAGTGGCGGAGCAACCGCAGAATGGCTGCGCCTTCAAGGCCCAGCGTGCCGGTGTTTCGCAACGGGTGGACATTGACCCGCTTTGCATCGGCGAGCGAAGCGTCGAGCACGACCGTCACGCTTCCCGAAGCGGCATTGATCATCGCGAGCGGGGTGACCGATCCGGGCGAGATGCCCAGCAGCCGCTCCATGTCCTCGGCCTTGCCGAAGCTTACCCGCTTGCAGCCGATGGCTTGCGGCAGAGCCTTCAGGTCGACCCGGGATTCAGCTGGGACGGTGACCAGCCAGAAAGAGCCGGCGGTATCCTTGAGAAAAAGGTTCTTGGTGTGTGCGCCGGGAATGTCCCGGTCGACCTTGCGGCTTTCCTCGACCGTGAAGACCGCAATGTGCTCCTGGGACGAAAAAGGGATTGCCAGCGACGCAAGGTCGGCCAGCAATCCCTCTTCACCGCGTTGGTGCAAGCGCGGTCAGCCCATCCGGTGGAGGGCGCAGAGCTTGTTGCCGTCGGGATCGCGCAGATAGGCGAGGTACATGGCATTGGGAGTGCCTTCGCCGCGCACGCCCGGCGGATCTTCGATGGCAGTGCCGCCGGCCTCGACGCCCGCTGCGTGCCAGGCGTCGGCCTGCTCAGGAGTCATCGCGATACCGATGGTGCAGCCGTTGCCGGCAGTAGCCGGCTCGCCGTCGATCGGCTTGGTGACGAGGTAGGCGCCGCCGTTGTGGAGATAGATGAGGCGACCTTTCTCGTCCGTGATACCTTCCTTGCCGCCGATGGCCTTGAAGGTGGCGTCGTAGAATTTCTTCGAACGCTCGAGGTCGTTCGAACCGACCATCATGTGACTGTACATGGGGACTCTCTCCTTGGGTTTCGATTCGCCACCTTAATGCGGTGTCGAATGCATTCAATAGACCACGACGCTGCGGATCGATTCCCCTGCGTGCATGAGGTCGAAGCCCTTGTTGATCTCTTCCAGCGTCAGGACGTGGGTGATCATCGGGTCGATGGCGATCTTGCCGTCCATGTACCAGTCGACGATCTTGGGCACGTCGGTGCGTCCCTTGGCGCCGCCGAACGCGGTGCCGCGCCAGTTGCGCCCGGTGACCAGCTGGAACGGGCGGGTGGCGATTTCCTTGCCCGCTTCGGCCACGCCGATGATGATGCTGGTGCCCCAGCCGCGATGGCACGCCTCAAGCGCGGTGCGCATGACTTCGGTGTTGCCGGTCGCGTCGAAAGTGTAGTCAGCACCGCCGTCGGTCATCTCCACCACCTTGGCGACAACCTCGTCGCGGCTCATGCCCTTGGTGTTGAGGAAGTGGGTCATGCCGAACTTGCGGCCCCATTCCTCGCGGTCCGGGTTGATGTCGATGCCGACGATCATGTTCGCACCCGCGAGCTTGGCGCCCTGGATCACGTTGAGGCCGATCCCGCCGAGGCCGAAGACCACGACATTGTCGCCCACCTGCACCTTGGCTGTGTTGACCACCGCTCCGACGCCGGTGGTCACGCCGCAGCCGATGTAGCAGCTGGTCTGGAACGGTGCATCCTCGCGGATCTTCGCGACCGCGATTTCGGGCAGGACAGTGAAGTTCGAGAAGGTCGAACAGCCCATGTAGTGGAAGATCGTCTCGCCCTTGTAGGAAAAGCGGCTGGTCCCGTCGGGCATCAGGCCCTTGCCCTGCGTCGCGCGGATCGCGGTGCACAGGTTCGTCTTGCCAGAGAGGCACGATTTACATTGGCGGCACTCGGGCGTGTAGAGAGGGATCACGTGATCGCCCGGCTTCACGCTAGTAACGCCCGCGCCCACTTCGCGCACGATGCCGGCCCCTTCATGGCCGAGCACGCTGGGGAAGATGCCCTCGCTGTCGAACCCGTCGAGCGTGTAGGCATCGGTGTGGCAGATGCCCGTCGCCATGATCTCGACCAGCACCTCGCCCGCCTTGGGGCCTTCGAGGTCGAGCTCGACGATTTCGAGCGGCTGCTTGGGGGCAAAGGCAACGGCGGCGCGGGTCTTCATGGGTACTCTTCTCCTTCGGCCCGACGGGTTAGGCTCGCGGCGCGCGACCCGCAAGCGAAGTTGCTTGCTGTTCATGATGCGCAGCCTAGGTTCGGTGCCATGCGATTTCTGATTGCCCCCATAGCCCTTGTCCTTGCCACACCCGGTATCGCACAGGATTCACCTGCCCCGGCTGCACCCGCGCCGACGCTGGAAAGCCTTTCGCTCGAGCAACGCACCTCGCTGCGCTGTTCGGTCGGCTTCGCCATCGTCAACCGCCTGCAGGGTGACGGTAGTCCGGAGGGGACCAAGTACCCGCCGCTCGGCGAGCGCGGCCGCGAGTTCTTCGTCCGCTCGACGGCCAAGCTGATGGAGGACACCGGTGCCGACCGGGCTGCAGTGGGCGATCTGGTCAATGCGCAGATCGCGGAGCTTGTTGCCGATGAAGGCCGGCTCGATGCCATCCTGCCCGGCTGCATAGCCTTGCTCGATGCCTCTGGTCTTTGAACACGTTCAGCACCGTGCAAGCGTAGCCAACCTACTGTTTGGCCCATTCGCAGAAATTTTCGGGGTCGATCCCATGCGCAGACTGATTCTCCCCGCCGCCGCACTGGCGGCCTTCGCAACCCCTGCCGCTGCGCAGGACGACGCAGTGACGTCTTCCGAAACGGCACCGCTCGCCGGAATGGCCGAGCAGATGCGTGATCCTGAACGGCAGCGCGAAATGGCGATGATGGTCCAGACCATGACCGAAGTCCTGCTCGACATGCCGATTGCCCCACTGGCCAAGGCTGCCGCCGACATGGCGGGCGAACAGGCTGAAGAAATCGATCCCAACATGACCCTGCGCAAGATGGCACCCGATGCTGGTGAGGTCAGCAAGCAGGTCGGCAAGAACCTGCCGCGGGCGATGGAAGCCATGGGTTCGATGGCCGAAGGTTTCGCCGCCATGGCCCCTGCATTGCGGGAAATGGCCGAGCGGATGAAGGACGCGCTGCCCGAGCGGCACTGATCCACCGGAAATTTCGAGTGAGTGCGCTGCCTTGCGGTGGACGCGGGTGTGCGCCTCGTGCATGGACGATGCTCCATGTGGCAACTCTACACGTTCCCCCTTTGCCCGTTCAGCCGCAAGCTGCGCCTGCTGATGGGCGAAAAGAATGTCGCTTATGAACTCGTGCGCGAAAATCCGTGGGAAGCGCGCGACGAATTCTGGTCGCTGAACCCTGCCGGACGCACGCCGGTCCTGCACGACCCGCAGCGTCGCGTGACGCTCGCCGACAGCCAGGCGATCTGCGAGTACCTTGAGGAAACGGTCGACCGCAATCCGCTGATCAACGGGAATGCCGTGCAGCGGGCCGAGATCCGCCGACTGGTCGCGCTCTTCGACGAGAATTTCTACAACGATGTGACCGGTCCTGCGCTGCACGAGAAGATGAAGAAGCGCCTCGTCCTGCGGCAATCACCCGACGCGCAGGTGCTGCGCCAGATGGGCCGGATGCTTCACGGTCACCTCGATTACATCGACTGGCTGGTCGACACGCGCCAATGGCTGGCAGGCTCGACGCTGAGCCTGGCCGACCTCGCCTGCGCGGCGCAGCTTTCGGTCGTGGAATATCTCGGTGCACTCGACTGGAAGGGCCACGAACAGGCGCAGGGCTGGTACATGGTCATCAAGAGCCGCCCAAGCTTTCGCCCGCTGCTCAGCGAAAAGATGGAAGGCCTGCCCCCGCCGCGCGAATATGCGGCGCTGGATCTGTAGCTAGCGCTGGCACACGGGGCAGTACCACGTGCTCCGTCCGCCCTGCACGATCCGCTGAATCACGCCTCCGTCCGCGCGATTGCAAGACTGGCCCTCGCGGCCGTAGACGTCGAATACCTTGGCGAAATAGCCCAGTTCGCCGTCGGGAGCGGCGAAGTCGCGCAAGGTCGAGCCGCCCGCGACAATCGATTCCTCCAGCACCTCGCGGATCAACGGAACGAGGCGGCGCAGCTGCGGCATGGTCACCTTGCCGCCCGGTTTCCGCGGCGAAATGCCGCTGCGCCAGAGCGCCTCGCAAACGTAGATATTGCCGAGGCCGGCGACGATACGTTGGTCGAGCAGCAGCAGCTTAATCGCCTGTTTCCGTCCGCGTGTCGCCTCGCGCAAATGCTCCGCCGTCAGCGCATCGCCAAGTGGCTCGGGACCCAGTGCGGCGAAGGGTGCCCACATTTCGAGTTCGGGTGCCAGCAACAGGTCGACCGATCCGAAGCGCCGCGGGTCGTTGAGCGCGAACACGTGATCGGCAGTCGCCAGGACCAGATGGTCGTGCTTGTCCTCGCTCTCGGGATCGATCCGCCAGCGCCCGCTCATGCCGAGATGGAAGACCATCGCGTGGTCGCGGTCGGTGTGGAGAATGCCGTATTTCGCGCGGCGCGACAGGTTCGAAATGATCGCTCCGGTCAGGGCCTGGACGAGATCGGCCGGGAAGGGGCGACGCATGTTGGGCCGGTTTACCCGCACGCTGACGATCCGCTCGCCCTGGAGGAACCGGGCGAGCCCGCGCACCGTTGTTTCGACTTCTGGGAGTTCGGGCATGACGCAAGCGCTCTAACACCCTTTGCCCCGCTGACAATTCCCCCTAAGGCACCGCCCCATGACCGACACAGTTTCCTTCGGCTACGAAGATATCGATGCGAACGAAAAGACCGGCCGCGTGGGCGAGGTCTTTTCCAATGTCGCGGCGAAATACGACATCATGAACGATGCGATGTCGGGCGGGATGCATCGGCTGTGGAAGAACCGCTTCGTGTCGCGCGTCAAGCCGCAGCCGGACGAGAACATCCTCGACATGGCGGGCGGCACAGGCGACATCGCCTTTCGCATGGCTGCCAAGGGAGCCAGCGTCACCGTGTCCGACATCAACCAGGACATGCTCGACGTCGGTATCGAAAGGGCGATGGACCGCGGGATCGATGGTCTCGTGTGGAGCCGCCAGAACGCCGAGGAACTGACCTTCTCGAGCCGTATCTTCGATGCCTACACCATCGCTTTCGGCATCAGGAACGTCACCCACATCGACAAGGCACTGAAGGAAGC
Organism: Qipengyuania soli; assembly: GCF_015529805.1. Classification (NCBI taxonomy): domain Bacteria; kingdom Pseudomonadati; phylum Pseudomonadota; class Alphaproteobacteria; order Sphingomonadales; family Erythrobacteraceae; genus Qipengyuania; species Qipengyuania soli. The sequence goes on from NZ_CP064654.1 coordinate 2,886,145, forward strand.
GCACCGCGTGCTGAAATACGGCGGGCGCTTCTACTGCCTCGAATTCTCGACCGTCGAATGGCCCGGCTTCAAGGAAGCCTACGACCTCTATTCGCACAAGCTCGTGCCGCAGATCGGCAAGGCCATCGCCAATGACGAGGACAGCTATCGCTACCTCATCGAATCGATCCGTCGATTCCCCGACATGCCCAGCTTCGAGCGCATGATCCGCGAAGCCGGTTTCGAGAACACGCGGGTCGAGCCGATCATGGGCGGCCTCGTCGCGATCCATTCGGGGTGGAAGGTCTGAGGGGATGACCCGACCGCTCACGCATATCCTGCGGCTGGGCCGCTGGGCCCGGGTGCTGGCGCGGCATGGAGCACTACGGGGCATCCAGAACGATCCGAACGCGCCTGTTCCCGTCAAACGTCTGATCGGCCTGTTCAGTATTGGCACAATCAAATCGCGCGACCCCGACTATGCGGGAGCCTTCCGCGATATCGGACCGGCGGCGATCAAGCTCGGCCAGACTCTCGCCACCCGCCCCGATCTCGTCGGCGAGGACGCAGCACGCAACCTGCTAACGCTGCAGGACGATCTCCCGCCCGTCGGCTTCGAGAAGATCCGCGAAGTGATCGAGGCGAGTTTCGAGCAGCCGCTCGAAGCGCTCTATTCCGAATTCGATCCGGTGCCGGTCGGTGCCGCCTCAATCGCGCAGGTCCACCGCGCGGTCACGACCGAGGGCAGGCCGGTAGCGGTGAAGGTTCTTCGGCCCGGCATCCGCGAGAAATTCGCCCGCGACATCGAAACCTACGAATGGGCCGCCGCGCATGTCGAGGCCATGGGCGGCGAGGCCGAACGCCTGCGTCCGCGCCTGACCATCGCCAATTTCAAGCGCTGGACCCTGCGCGAACTCGACCTGCGGCGTGAAGCCGCCTCGGCGTCAGAACTCGCTGAACATATGGTCGGCACGCCCGGCTACGAGATACCGGGCATCGACTGGGATCGAACCAACGGCCGGGTGATGACGGTCGACTGGGTCGACGGAATCAAGATCAGCAAGGTCGAGGAACTAAAGGCCGCGGGTCACGATACCGACGAGATTGCCACCCGCCTTGTTCTCGCCTTTCTCAAGCAGGCGATCTCGGCGGGCTTCTTCCACGCCGACATGCACCAGGGGAACCTGTTCGTGAAGCCGGACGGGACCATCGCCGCGATCGACTTCGGGATCATGGGCCGGATCGACCGGCGCGCGCGGATGTGGCTGGCGGAAATCCTCTACGGCCTGACCACGGGCAATTATCGCCGTGTCGCCGAAATCCATTTCGAGGCGCGCTACGTGCCGAGCTATCACAACGTCGACGAGTTCGCGACCGCGCTGCGCGCCGTGGGCGAGCCGATGCGCGGCAAGCCGGTGAGCGAACTTTCGGTCGGCCAGATGCTCGACGGGCTCTTCGCCATCACCCGCGATTTCGACATGCAGACGCAGCCGCACCTGCTGCTGTTGCAAAAGACCATGGTGATGGTCGAGGGTATTGCCACCCAGCTCAATCCCAGGATCAACATGTGGGATGTCAGCGCGCCCTTCGTGCGCGACTGGATCCGCGACGAGCTTGGGCCCGAGGCCGCAATAGCCGACAAGATCCGCGAAGACACCCAGACGCTCCTGCGCCTTCCCGACCTTATCCGCCGGATCGAGGAGCGCTACCCGCGCAAGGGCGGAGCGCCCGAACCGCCGCCGCTGCCCGACATCGAATTGATGTGGGAAAAGCGTGAGCGACAGGGGCGTTCGCGCGGGTGGCTAGGCTATGCCGTCGCTGCATTGAGCGGAGGTCTCGCGGCATGGGCGGCGATAACGCAGGGCTGGATCGGCTGACGGTAGGCGAAACGGCCCCGTCGTGGGACCGCTTTGCGCATTGGCAGAAATGGCCTGCACGGGTCTTGCTGGCCGTCATAGCGGTGTTGCTGGTCCTTGCAGCCTTCACTCCGCTCACCGCAAGCATGGACGGGACTCCATCCGAAGTCGCGACCTTCGCCGTGACCGCGCCTGCCGAAACCCCGGCACAGCCCGAGCGTGACGAGGACCTCGCCTTCTATGACCGCGTGATCGAGCGGATTGCGGCGGGCGAGAACTACTACGACTTCATCGTCAAAGAGCAGCGCGAGCGAAACTATCCGGTACGTCCCGGCGTCGCGGTGCGTCTCCCGACGCTTGCCTACATCCATGCCTGGCTGGGCGAGCCTGGGATGCTGTTCCTCGCTGTCCTGCTGATGGGTGCGACCATTTGGGCCTGGTGGAAACGGCTCGGCGAAGAGGCCCATGACGAGAGCGTGCGCCGGTTCGGTGCTGCGCTCATGTTCGTCGGAGGATCTCTCGGGCTCAACCGGATGTATTTCGTGCTCCACGAGTTGTGGGCGGGGATGCTGATGGCTCTCGCCTTTGGCCTCCACAGGCCGGGTCGTTGGGGTTGGTCGCTGGCAGTGGCAACACTGGCACTTGCGATCCGCGAACAGGTCTTGCCCTTCGTGCTGCTGATGGGCGCGATGGCGGCGTGGCGGCGCGACTGGAAGGAAACCGCGGCATGGGCTGCACTGACCTTCGCCTTCGTCATGGCAATGATGTGGCATCTTTCGCTGGTCAGCCCGCAGGTCCTGCAAAGCGATCCCGAAAGTCCGCCTTGGCTCGTGTTGCGAGGCCTGTCCGGGTGGCTCGGCAACGTTGTGCTGTCGTCAAACCTCCGCTTTCTCCCGCATGAAATTGCAGGGCCCCTGGTCCTGCTGATGGCGCTGGGATGGGCGGGGTGGAAGACCCCTGCGGGTACGACGGGGACCTTCCTCTATCTCGGCTATGGCCTTGCCTTCATGCTCGCCGGGCGGGCGAACAATTTTTACTGGGGTGCGATCGTCGCGCCGGCGATGTTCATCGGGCTGGCCTTCCTGCCGATGGCGCTTCGCTCGCTCCTGATCGCCGCGAGAGGGAGACGATGAGCTTCGACATTCCCCAACGTCCGCTTGGCAAGGCGCCTCGCTGGGTTGCCATCCTCGTGCTGGGATTTTTCCTGCTCGCGGGGGTGTGGAACGCTGTTTCACTGGGGGTGCGTGACACCGCCCATGTTGCTGATATCGAGCAGCGCCTGGACAAGGGTGAGAAGGTTGACATGGACCTCTATCGCCAGGTCCATGCCGCCGTCGCGCGGGGAGAGGACTATTACCAGGTCGCCCTCCAGGGAAATCGCGACTTTACCTTTCCGACCAAGCCTTTCGTTACCGTTCGCACGCCGATCCTCGCATGGGGCGCGGCCCTTTGGGGCGATTTCGGCTGGCGCGTGATCGCCGTCCTGTTGTGGATGGCCAACGCGGCGGCATGGTTCGTGGCGCTTAATGGTCAGGCTTCACGCCGGGAGCGCGATGCAGCAGGTATTTTGTCCCTCCTGTTCGGGGCGGCGGCATTCATTCCCGAGGTCGCCTTCTCGCACGAATTGGTGGGTGGACTGCTCATCTCGCTGGCACTTGCCCTTTCTTCCACGCGTTGTTGGATCGGAGCGCTGGTTGCCGCGGTGCTCGGGATCGCGGTGCGGGAACTCGCAGCACCGTTCCTGCTGGCCTGGGCGGCGTTAGCGCTCGTGACCGGACGCCGCCGGGAATTGGCAGGCGTGCTGATCGCCGGACTGTTGGTGGCGATCGGACTATGGCTCCATGCCCAGGGTGTCGCGGGCGCGAGACTGCCAGGTGACGAGACGTCTCCCGGCTGGCTCGGCATGTTCGGGCCTTCTTTGCCCCTCTACGGCATTCACGTCACAACGCTGCTGCAAGTCCTGCCCAACTGGCTGGCCGGACCGCTAGGCGTCCTGCCTTTGCTCGGCTGGATTGCGCTGGGTGGGCGCAGCGGCGCGCTCGCGGCGCTGTGGTTTGCAGGCTTCATCGCCGCGACCGCGATCTTCGCGCGGCAGGAAAACTTTTACTGGATGGGCCTGTTCGTGCCCGCCTACGGGGTCGGTCTCGCCTTCGTGCCGCGTGCGCTGGCCGACCTTTGGCGCGCGATCAGGCCTGCCGCGGCGACCAACCCCACGCCCGCATAGCCAGAAGCAGCACCACGATGTGCGTGCCCTCTACGAACATGGGCACAATCCAGCCCTCGTAGGTACCCTCGAGCACGAGGTTGATCAGACGACCCGTTATGGCGATGGTGAACAAACCCAGCGCCGGCAGAAGCACGTCGCCGCGCCTGCGCCATGCGCCCCAGCCCATCGACATCGCAGCGACAAAGAAGAACGCGGTCATATCCCCTCGAAGTGTCGAACTGCCGTGGGTGGTCAGGATCGAAAGACCGAAATCGCTGCCCGCACTGGCAGGGTTAACGAGGAAGCCCGTCCCGATAACCAGGTCCAGTATCGCCAGCAAAAGGATGATTGCGCTAAGAATTACGTGCATCTGTCCCTCCCGTTACCCCTTTTTCAACCATAGGGCGCTACGGCTTCCCGGGCAATCCGCCTGCGCAACGCGCTGGCAATGATGAAAAGGGGGCGCTAGCAAGCGCTTGATGAGACGATGGGAATGCATTCGCCGATCCGTGTCGAAACCGGCACGCGTGATGATGAAAACAGGGATGCCGGCGTGACCGGGCCGAAGATCCTGCTCGTCATCGGCGGGGGTATTGCCGCCTACAAGTCGTGCGAACTCGTGCGCATGATCCGCAAGGCCGGTGGTTCGGTGACCTGTGTCCTGACCGAAGGTGGACAGCAGTTCGTTACCCCGATGGCACTTGCCGCATTGTCCGAAAACAAGGTCTATACCTCGCTTTTCGACCTCAAGGACGAGGTCGAAATGGGCCATATCCAGCTGAGCCGCGAGGCCGACCTCGTGGTCGTCTGCCCGGCTACGGCCGATCTGCTGGCCAAGATGGCCGCCGGGATCGCCGACGACCTCGCCACCACTCTTATCCTCGCGACGGACAAGCCGGTTCTGACGGTTCCGGCAATGAACGTGAAGATGTGGGAGCATTCGGCGACGCAGCGCAATGCCGATTGGCTCCGCCAGGCCGGCGTCAAGGTCATGGACCCGGACGAAGGACCGATGGCGTGTGGCGAATTTGGCCCGGGACGATTGCCCGAACCTGCCGCGATCCTCGCCAAGATTGCCGAGGAACTGAGCCTCGATATCGAAATCCCCGAGATCGCCGCGCCCACCCAGGCGCAGCTGGCCGCACCAGCTCCGGCTGACACTATCGAAGATCTCGCCGCGGAAGCGCTCGAGCCTGAGACCGAAGAAGAAGTCGTTGAGCACGAAACCAAGTCGGGGCTTGGCCTCGGCGGGCTGCTCTCCGCGATCATCCCGCGCAGCACCCATCGGCGCAGCCACACCGAGATCGAAGCCGAACTCGAAGAGTTCCAGGAAGTCGATACCGAAGCGGCCGAGGAGATCGAGGAACAGATCGAAGTCGATCCGGTCGATGCCGGACCCATCCTTGCCAAGAAAGGCAAGGCAGCCTCCGCACCGCCGACCGATCCCGAGGCGATCAACCACGAAGTCGCCAAGCTCGACACGCGCTCGCGCCCCCAGCCGATGGAAGGCGACGTGCACAAGATTTCGGTGTCGTTCGACGATTCCCCGCTTGCCGGACAGGCAGAGTTCGATCCCGATCCGGAGCACCGCCCGCTCTTCGGCAAACATGTACTTGTGACTGCAGGTCCGACCCGCGAACCGATCGATCCGGTGCGCTACATCGCCAACCGTTCGAGCGGCAAGCAGGGCTTCGCCATCGCGGCTATGGCAGCGGCTGCAGGCGCGCGCGTCACCTTGGTGACCGGCCCGGTCCACCTTCCGACACCTCCGGGCGTCGACCGCGTGGATGTGGAGACTGCCGACGACATGGCAGCCGAAGTGAAAAACGCTCTCCCCGCCGACGTCGCCTTCATGGTTGCCGCGGTCGCCGACTGGAAGAGTAAGCACGTCTCGAGCGAGAAGATGAAGAAGCGCGGCAGCGCTCCGCCCGCACTGATCCTCGCCGAGAACCCCGACATCCTCGCCAGCATCGCCGCTGGCAAGAAGCGCCCCCAACTGCTGATCGGCTTTGCGGCAGAGACCGAAAACGTGGTCGAAAACGCCAAGTCGAAGCGCAAGCGCAAGGGTGCCGACTGGATCATCGCCAACAACGTCGCCTTCTCCGAGGGCGAGAGCGTGATGGGCGGCGACCTCAACCAGGTCCATGTGGTCACCTCGGCAGGCGTCCAGAGCCTGCCCGAAATGCCCAAGGAAGATGTCGCGCGCGAACTCGTGAAGATGGCAGCCGAAGCGCTTGCCGCACCGGAGGCCGATCACGATGACTGAGCCGGTTGGGGTGCGGATCAAGCGGCTTCCGCACGGCCACGGTCTCGACCTCCCCGCCTACGCCACCAGCGGCGCGGCAGGAATGGATGTGCTCGCGGCAGAAAACGTCACGATTAAGCCCGGCCAGCGCCATGCTGTGGCGACAGGTTTCGCGGTGGCCATACCCGATGGCTATGAGATCCAGGTGCGCCCACGCTCGGGCCTCGCGCTCAAGCACGGCATTACCGTGCCCAACACGCCGGGGACGATCGACAGCGACTATCGCGGCGAGCTCAAGGTCATCATGATCAACCACGGCGAGGAGGCCTTCGCCATCGCCCGCGGGGACCGTGTGGCCCAGCTGGTATTGGCGCCGGTTACGCAGGCGAAGTGGTCGGAGGTCGAGGAACTCGATGAGACCGGTCGCGGTGCAGGCGGCTTCGGATCGACAGGCGGACACGCCAAGCTCGCGTAATTTCTGCCAGCTATCGCATCGCCAAACAGAAAGGGCGGCCCCACGAAGGACCGCCCTTTCGTTTTCCCGTCTTGTCGGACGGATCAGTCGACCTTGCGAACGGTCTTCTTTTCCGGCGCGATCGAGATGCGAACCGTTTCCCCGGAATTGCCCGGGAAGTCGGTGAACATCGCCTCGACCAGGTTGGGGACGAGGTACTGCAGGCGGTTCGAGGTCGAAATGGCCTGCGCCTTGCCCTCGAACAGCCGTTCGCCGCTGGCCGCGCGGTCGATCTTCATGTCGATGCCGCTGGTGAATACAGTATAGCTGGTCACTTCCGGGCCACCGAACCACGGATCATAGAAGCCGAAGCCCCAGCGCGAGCCGTAGAAGCGCGAACGATAAAAGCCCGAGCGGCCGAACGGATAGCGCGAGTAGCCAAGGCGGCCATAACCGTACCATGGATCGTAGAACGGATCAGAGAAGCCGGTGCTGCGGATGCGCTCACGTCCCTTGTCGACACCATAGTCGAAACGAACGAGGAGCGAGGCATCCTCCGCAGATGCAGCCTGGACGTATCCAAGGCGCGACATCTGCGCTTCGACGAGGTCGGCATACTGCGAGAATTCGAGGCCGCCGGCCAGGGCCGGATCGTCTGCGACGACAAAGAAGCTTTCGCCTGCCGGAGCGGGGAGCTGTGTCTGGAAACGCGAGACATCTGCATTGAACGGCGTTGCGCAAGCGGCAAGGCCGGCCAGGATCATCGGTACGGAGGCGAGCTTGAGCCTGCGCCCCCAACCCTTGGTAAGGTCAGTCATACTCAGTCCCTTTCAACGGGTGCGCACCATATCACGGTTACGCAGATAAGCGCAGCCTGCCGCTTCCCCAAGGCAAACTGTCAGCGAACGTGCATTGATGTAGACGAGCCGTGATGAACCCGGATTGAATGTCCGGATTCACATTTGACCTGTTTTCCAACCGGGTTTCAGCCCCTTACGAGACCAAGCGCGCCATAAGTTGCATCGAGGGTCGGCGTGCCGATTTCGCGCGCACGGCTGGCGCCCCTCGCGAGAATGGCATCGAGAGCCTCGCGATCGCCAAGCAATTCGTTGAATCGCGTCGAGATCGGACGCAGCGTTTCCACCAGTAGCTCGCCCAGCGCCGGCTTGAACTTGCCGAAGCCCTCTCCGCCAAAGTCGCGCAGCACGCCTTCGACGCTGCCATCGGTGAGGGCTGCGTAGATCGTGACGAGATTGAGCGCCTCGGGCCGGCCTTCCAGACCCGCTTCCTCGCTCGGCAGCGGTTCGGGGTCGGTCTTGGCCTTCTTGACCTTTTTCATCACCTCGTCGGCATCGTCGACCAGGTTGATGCGGCTCATGTCCGAAGGATCGGACTTGCTCATCTTGGCGCTGCCATCGCGCAGGCTCATGATGCGCGCGGCCTGCGGCGGAACGATCGGTTCGGGCAGGGTGAAGACCGGCGCGTCTTCAGAAGCGAAGTCGTTGTTGAACTTTTGCGCGATGTCGCGCGCCAGTTCGAGGTGCTGCTTCTGGTCCTCGCCAACCGGTACGTGGGTTGCCTGATAGAGGAGGACGTCCGCAGCCTGCAGGACGGGGTAGGTGAACAGCGCGACCGACTGCCCTTCGCGGTTCTTGCCGGCCTTGTCCTTCCACTGCGTCATGCGATTGAGCCAGCCCATGCGGGCAGTGCCGCCAAGCAGCCATTGCAGTTCGGCATGGGCGGGGACCTGTGCCTGGTTGAACAGGACCGAACGCTGGGGGTCGATGCCGCAGGCGACCAGCGCCGCAGCCATTTCGAGCGTGCCCTTCTTCAGTTCCGCCGGATCGTGCGGCATGGAAATGGCATGGAGATCGGCGAGGAAGAACAGGCACTGGCTGCCTTTTTCCATCGCATCCTGCATGCGCACCCAGTTACGGATCGCACCCAGGTAATTGCCGAGGTGGAGATTGCCGGTGGGCTGGATGCCGGAAACGACGCGCATGACGAAAGGACTACTCGCTTATTCGGATAGGTTGGGCGGACCGCTCTCGGTCGAGATCGGGCGCTTGCGCCGTAGCTGGCCAAGGAGGTCCTTGTCGAGTGCGCCGATGGCGAATGCCATGCCGAAGAAGACCATGGCCCCCGCGATGACCAAGGCGGATAGCGACCAGATGCGCGAGAATGCCTCGCCACGCCAGTAAGGTTCGAGCGCGGGGGTCAGCCACAACAGCGCAGCACCCATTGCGGCGGTCGCAAGAATCTGGCGCGCAATCTTGCCTGCGAGCCTGCCCGAAAAGTGGAACCAGCCGCGGATCTGCAGGATGGTGTAGAGCGTCAGCACGTTGAGCGTTGCTGTGATCGCCGTCGCTGCAGCAAGTCCGACGATGCCGTAACGCGGGACGACGTAGAAATTCAGCGCGATGTTCACTGCGAGAGCGAACGCGGCAACAAACACCGGAGTGCGCGTGTCTTCGCGGCTGAAAAAGGCGGGTTGGAACACCTTGATGAGCACATAGGCGGGCAAGCCGCAGACGAGCGCGATCACGATATTGCCCATGATGGCCGTGTCAGCTGGTGTCATCTTGCCGCCCTGGAATATGCCGGCGGTGAAAGCCTCGGCACAGATCGACAGGGCCACTGCGCAGGGTAGGCACAACAGCATTGCAATCTCGACGGCATTCGACTGGAGCCGCTGCGCCTCGCCCTTGTCGCCCGACTGGATATGGCGGGCCAGCATGGGCAGGATGGCTGTGCCCAGCGCGATGCCGAAGACACCCAAGGGCATCTGGTTGAGACGATCGGCGAGCTTGAGCAGCGTCAGCGAGCCCTGGGGCAGCGAGGTCGCGAAGAAGGTGTCGACCAGCTGGCTGATCTGGTAGATGCCCGCCCCGAATGTCGCGGGTAGCATCAGCATCATCAACCGCTTCACTTCGGGCGTGAACTTCGGCGTCTTGACCTTGAGATGCACGCCCGCGCGGCGCGTCGCCCACCACATGTACGTCAGTTGCGCCACGCCAGCGAGCGTGAGCGATATAGCCAGCGCCCATGCGACGACGAGGTCACTTTCACTGTCACCCCTCAGCTTCCATCCCGTGATGATGCCGCCGATCATGACAATGTTCAGCAACACCGGCACGATCGCACCTGGTGCGAAACGCGAGCGCGAGTTGAGCACGCCCGAGAGCATCGCAACGAGGCTGACAAGTGCGAGGTAAGGGAAGGTTACCCGGCTTAGCATGACGGACAGTTCGAACTTGCCCGGCACGCTCTGGTACTCGCGCGCCAGCAGCCAGACGATGCCCGGCATCGCGATCATGCACAGCGCCGAAAACCCGAGCAGGACCCAGACGAAAACCGACAGCACGTCACCGGCAAATGCATCGGCCGCTTCCTCGCCGCCACCCTCTTCGGCGTGGAGGCGGCGGGTATACATCGGCACGAAGGCGACGCTGAATGCGCCCTCGGCGAACAGGCGCCGAAATGTGTTGGGCAGCGTGAAAGCCAGCTGCCAGGCATCCGCTGCCAGCCCGGCGCCAAGCACACGGGCGAGCAGCATGTCGCGCACGAAGCCGAAGATGCGGCTGACCAGGGTCAGTCCGCCGATGGTTCCGACATTCTTGACGAGGCTCATTTGCGGCCTCCGCCCGGCAACTTGGTCAGGCTCAGGCCTCGCCGGCAGGCGAGGCCATGCCTGCGCCCTGCTCCTGGGCACGGGCTGCCAGCTGCTGCTGGTAGAGTGTGCCGAAGTCGATCGGGTCGAGGACCAGCGGTGCAAAGCCGGCGTCGCGGGTCGAATCGGCGATTACGCGGCGAGCGAAGGGGAAGAGCATGCGCGGCGCTTCGGCAAACAGGAAGGCGTGGGCATGCTCGTCGGGCAGGTTGCGGATGCCGATGAGGCCGCAATAGGAGAGGTCGACGAGGTAAAGCTGGCCCTTCGCGCAGGTAGCGCTGGCAGTGACCTTGAGCGTGACTTCGTGCATTCCTTCACCGGCCGTATCGGCACCGATGTTGAACTGTACGTCAAGCTGCGGCTGCTCGTTCCACTGGAAGCACGCCGGAGCGTTGGGAACTTCGACCGACATGTCCTTCACATACTGCGTGATGATGCCGACCGAAGGCAGGTTGTCGGCGCCGTTTGCGCCGGCGGCAGGATCCATATTGAGGTCGGTGAGAACGTCGCCTTCGTCGGCCATGATGTCAGTCTTTCGATCGGTTTCCGGGAGGCCCGGCGCACGTTTTGCACGCCATGGAGCCAATGCAGGGCGCGCCTAGCATCTGCCGCGCGCCCCCGCAATGCACCACGAGAGAGGGATGGCAACCGCCGCAGCCAGCCTTTCGTTCATCTCAGGAACATTGCCGGTTTGAAATTCTTACCTATCTGAGGCACACAGGACAAAGCGCGTCCGCCTGCGGTTCGCGCGTCGGAGAAAGCAGTCACCGTGATTACCGAGATCGTCATCCTTGCCATGATCGCCGCCTTCCTTGGGCTGCGGCTCTATTCGGTGCTTGGTCGCCGTTCGGAGCATGAGGAAGAAGTGATCCCGCACCGCTTCGAACGCGGCGAAGCCCCGCCTTCCGTGACCAACGAGGTGGAAGCCCCACGCCCGGTGCGCCAGCCGGTCACCCTGCGTGCGGGCGATGACCGCGCCCCCGCAAACGAGGCTGGCATTCGAGCCATCGCGGCCGCCGACAACCGTTTCGACCTCCTCGCCTTCATCGAAGGTGCACGCGGCGCTTACGGCATGATCCTCGAGGCGTTCTGGCGCGGCGACAAGGAAACGCTACGCGAACTGACCGATGACGACGTTTATGCCAGCTTCGCTGCGGCCATCGATGCGCGCGCGGCCGCGGGCGAAACGCTAGACAACCGCCTGATCCGCATCGAGGATGCGACGATCCGCAGCGCCGAACTCGACGGACGAATTGCCCGCATCGCGGTGTTGTTCGTGGCTGATATCGCTGCCGTGACCCGCGACAAAGACGGTAATGTCATCGCTGGCTCTCTCGACGATGCGATTGTCAGCCGCGATGTCTGGACCTTCTCGCGCAATACCGGCGCGGCTTCGCCCGACTGGGTGCTCGACGAAACCGACGAAGGCTGACCGGCTCGGCCGGCGGGAGGACGCATGCGTAGCTGGGTCGCCTTGGCAGCGCTTGTCGCTCTGGCCGGATGCGTGCGTGTCGTACCCGAAGCCAAGCCTCCTCAGGCAGGAATGCCGGCGCCCGCCCAAACGCCCGGACCCGTAATTCTTGCGCCAACACCTGCAGTAACCAGTGCGGCACTGGCCGGAATTGCCCGCGGTCCCGACATCGGCGGTCTTGGCTTCGCAACCGACGATGCAGCGGGCGCCCTGCGGTCGTTCCGCGAGTCTTGCCCGAAGCTGCTTGCGAGGACCGACGCCAGCGGGCTTACCCAGCGGGAGGATTGGCGACCTGCCTGCGAGGCAGCGACCAACTGGCCGACGGGTGATGCGCGGCGCTTCTTCTCCAGCTATTTCGAAAGCGTCATAGTCGGAGATGGCAAGGCCTTCGCCACCGGCTATTTCGAACCCGAGATTCGCGGCAGCCGGGTACCGGCGCCGGGTTACGACGTACCGGTCTACAAGATGCCGCCAGAACTCGTTCGCGGCTGGCCCGACGATATTCCCGAAAGCGAGCGTACCGGCCGACCACCGCTCGGTCGCGTGGATGCCAGCGGGAAGTTCGTGCCCTACTATGAACGGGCGGAGATCGAGGACGGCGCGCTCGCCAATCGCGGGCTGGAGATCGCTTGGGCTGCCGACGCGGTCGAGTTCTTCTTCCTCCAGATCCAGGGATCGGGCCTGCTTCGCCTGCCAGACGATACGCTGATGCGTATCGGCTATGCGGGGCAGAACGGGCGGGAGTATGTGGGCATCGGATCGGTCATGCGCGAGCGGGGCCTGCTCGGCGAAGGTCCGGGCAAATACCCGGGTTCGATGCAGGGCATCATACAGTACATTCACGATAACCCCGAGGAAGGCCGCGAACTGATGCGGCTCAACAAGAGCTGGGTTTTCTTCCGCGAACTGACAACAGACGGCCCCCTTGGCGCACTGGAAGTGCCCGTGCGCGGGTCATCGTCGGTGGCGGTAGACCCGAACTTCGTGCCGCTCGGCGCGCCGGTATTCCTCGACCTCGACCGCAACGAAGCGGACGGGCTGTGGGTGGCGCAGGACACTGGCGGCGCAATCAAGGGTGCAAACCGCTTCGACACATTCTGGGGCAACGGGCCAGATGCCCGGCAGACTGCGGGCGGTATGAGCGGCCGGGGCGAGGCACTGATCCTCGTTCCCAAGGGTACGGCAGCGCGCCTGCAGCAGCGATGACCGCCCCTCGCGGCCTCAGTGCCGAGGAAGTGGCGGCATGGGACCGACTGGCGGCGACCGTCACGCCCCTGCATCCCCGCCCGGTCCGCAAGCTGGCCCAGCCGATCAAGACGAAAGGCGGTGCCGAACCCGAAACCATGGACAAGGCCATGCATCGGGTTACACCCGTCCTGAAAACCAAGCCGCGTGTACCGGTGCCCGCCGACACGAGCAGGGTGGCGCGCAGGCTGCCGGACCCCGGCCTGGACTCGCACTGGGATCGCAAGCTCAAGGCAGGGTCCATCCAGCCCGACTTCACCCTCGACCTACACGGTCATAATCTCGACCGCGCCTATGACCGCCTGATGAGCGGTATTGCCCAGGCGCGGGCCATGGGTGCGCGGACGATCCTGCTGGTCACGGGCAAGTCGCGTCCGGTTGCGGCAGCCGACCGTGCGGACCAGCGCGGCGCAATCCGTGCCAAGGTGCTCGACTGGCTTGCTGCATCAGGCCACCACTCGGCCATCGCCGCTGTCCGCCGGGCGCACCAGCGCCATGGCGGCGAAGGCGCAATCTACATCGTGCTCAGGCGCGAGGGCTGACCAGGCGCCGCAGCGCTAGCAGCAGGGCACCGAAGAGCATGAAGGCAGCAGCGAGACCAATCAGGTTGACCAGCACTTGCGCCATGCCGAACTTCGGCACGTCGAGGAAGAAATACGGATAGAAGCCCGAGATCGCGCCATAGGTGAGGGCGAAACCCGTGTAGACGAGCGGGGCGATGGTCACGATTGGTATGGAACGCCAACCGGCATCAACCGGTCTCGTGAATTCCGCCCACCAGATGATCGTGGCCAGAGGCACTATCGTGTGGTGCACCTGGTTGGTGTAGCGATCCCAACCTATCGGGTGGTGATCCGCGGCCAAGAGCGTCCAGTAGACGACGGCGACGATGGCCAGCGCGGTCGCCAAGGCGAATGGAATGCCGGCATGGATACGGCCCCGTGCCGCGACCCATCCGAGCAGGACGCCAGCCGCAAGGTTCGCCCACAAGGTAAAAAACCTCAACAACAGCGCGAAGGCGACCAGGGGACTTCCGTCGCGTTCAAGGTTTAGATTGCACTGTACCACGATGGCGGCGAGTGCGGCCAGCGAGATAGCTCCTGCGACAACGCGGCCAGATCGGGAAATGTCGATGATCATCGTCGCCCCCTAGCGCCCGCGCGCCTCCAGTCCAGCACGAAAAAGGCCCCCGGCAAGACTACCGGGGGCCTCCATCCACGACCCGGGGGCTTGTCGCCTTATCGGTGGTATTTCGCGTAGCTCAGATCGAAACGGTCCGCGTTCATGACCTTGTTCCAGGCCTTGACGAAGTCCCGCTTGAACTTCTCTTCGCCATCCTTCTGCGCGTAGATTTCGGCCACGGCACGCAGTTCCGAATTCGATCCGAAGACAAGGTCCGCGCGGGTTGCCCGCCAGGTCTCGCCACCGCTCTTGCGGTCGGTTGCGACGTATTCCTCTTCGGTATCGTCGGTAGCCTTCCACACATTGGTCATGCCAAGCAGGTTGACGAAGAAGTCGTTCGTCAGTTGGCCCGAACGCTTGGTGAAATGGCCGTGACCACGGTCACCATGGTTTGCACCAAGGACGCGCAGGCCGCCGATCAGCACCGTCATTTCGGGCACCGACAGGCCAAGCAGCGATGCGCGATCGAGCATCATTTCCTCGGTCTTCACGGCGAGCTTCTTCTTGCCGACGTAGTTGCGGAAGGCGTCGGCTTCCGGTTCCAGCCAGTCGAAGCTCTCGACATCGGTCTGGTCCTGCGTGGCGTCACCGCGACCGCCGGTGAAGGGCACATTGCCCGCGCCAGCCTTCTCCAGCGCCACGACCCCGCCAAGGACGATGGCATCGGCGAGGCTCATCGAACCGCGCAGGCCGTTCAAGGTGTCGATCACCTTGGCGAGCATGGCCGGCTCGTTGACGTCCCAGTCCTTCTGCGGGGCTAGGGCCACGCGGGCACCGTTCGCGCCGCCGCGATGGTCGGACTTGCGATAGGTCGAGGCCGATGCCCAGGCGGTCTTGACCAGCTGGCTGACAGTGAGGCCGCTGTCGGCGATCTTCTGCTTCACTGCGGCAACGTCAGCATCCGAAGGCTTGGTCCCGGCGGGAACCGGATCCTGCCAGATCAGGTCCTCTGCGGGGACTTCGGGCCCGAGGTAACGGGCCTTGGGGCCCATGTCGCGGTGGGTCAGCTTGAACCAAGCGCGCGCGAAGGCATCCTTGAAGGCCTCATGATCATGGCGGAAGCGCTCCGAGATCTTGCGGTACTCGGGGTCGCGCTTCAGCTGCATGTCGGCGGTGGTCATCATGGTCGGGACCTTGATGCTGGGGTCCCAGGCCGCCGGGGCCATGTCCTCTTCCTTCTGGTTGATCGGCTGCCACTGGTTTGCGCCCGCGGGCGACTGGACGAGCTCGTAGTCGTAGTCGAGCAGCAGTCGGAAGTAGTTCTCGCTCCACTTGTCGGGTGTGTTCGTCCAGGCACCTTCGATACCACTCGTAACGGTGTGTTCGCCGATCCCGCCGCTCTCGTGGGTCGACACCCACCCGAAGCCCTGGGCTGCAAGATCGCCGCCCGCAGGAGCAGCACCGAGCAGCGAGGCATCGCCATTGCCGTGGGCCTTGCCGAAGGTGTGGCCGCCCGCAGTAAGGGCAACCACTTCTTCGTCGTTCATGGCCATGCGGCGGAAGGTTTCGCGCATGTCACGGGCCATGCCGGCATCGTCATGCGGATTGCCCTGCGGACCTTCCGGGTTGACGTAGATGAGGCCCATCTGGATCGCAGCCAGCGGCCCTTCGATGTCATTCATTTCCTTGGTCGGATCGATACGCGTCTGGACGCCCTGGTTGACCCACTTGTCTTCAGAGCCCCAGTAGATGTCGCGCTCGGGCTCGAACACGTCGGCGCGGCCGCCGCCGAAACCGAAGCTCGGGCCGCCCATGCTCTCGATGGCGACATTGCCGGCGAGGATGAAGAGATCGGCCCAGCTGATGTTGTTGCCGTATTTCGCCTTGATCGGCCACAGCAGACGGCGGGCCTTGTCGAGGTTGCCGTTATCCGGCCAGCTGTCGAGCGGGGCGAAGCGCTGCTGCCCGCTGTTGGCGCCGCCGCGGCCGTCGGCGGTGCGATAGGTCCCTGCTGCGTGCCAGGCCATGCGGATGAAGAATGGGCCATAGTGGCCGTAGTCGGCCGGCCACCACGGCTGGCTGTCGGTCATCAGCGCGGTGAGGTCCGCCTTCAGTGCATTGTAGTCGAGCGCATTGAACGCCTCGGCGTAGTCGAAATCCTCGCCCAGCGGATTGCTCGCGCCATTGGGGGTCAGGATGTCGATCGCCAGCATGTCGGGCCACCAATCCTTGTTGGTGCGGCCGAGGAGGGCGCGAAGTCCGCCCTCACCATGCATGGGGCAGCCGCTCATTTCACCGGTCTTGGCGTCCATCGTTGTCTCTCCACTCTTTAAGACTCGAAAAAGGGTTCAGGAGAGGGTGATGCGCTTTTGGCTTTGATGCGTCCAATCGATTAATCGGTTTTGATTGATTGGATTGAGCGATGATGCGGCGACGCGTGGCCCAGATGCGAAAAGCGCCGCCATCCATTTGGAATGACGACGCTTTCGTGACTGATCTGGATCAATTTCAGGCGGCTTGCGCGATGTCCGCTGCCGGTTCGGTGCGGATGAGATAATCGAAGGCGGAAAGTCCCGCCTTTGAGCCTTCGCCCATGGCGACGACGATCTGCTTGTAGGGCACATCGGTGACATCGCCCGCGCCGAAGATACCCGCCAGATTGGTGCGGCCTTCCTCGTCGGTGACGATCTCTCCATGCGGCGACAGCTCAAGCCCACTGCCCTGCAGCCACTCCGTGTTGGGGACGAGGCCGATCTGCACGAACACGCCTTCGAGCGCGATGCGGCGTTCGGTTCCGGACTGGCGGTCCTTGACCACGAGACCGTCGACCTTGCCGTCCTTGCCGGTGATTTCGGTGGTCTGGCCACTGGTGACGATCTCGACATTGGGCAGGCTGCGCAGCTTCGCTTGCAGCACCTCATCGGCGCGCAGCTTCACGTCGTATTCGATCAGCGTGACGTGACCGACGATCTTGGCAAGGTCGATCGCCGCCTCGACACCCGAATTGCCGCCACCGATCACCGCGATACGCTTGCCCTTGAACAGCGGTCCGTCGCAGTGCGGGCAATAGGCGACGCCCTTGTTGCGATACTCGGCTTCGCCCGGCACGCCGAGGTTGCGCCACCGCGCGCCGGTGGCGAGGATCAGGCTGCGTGCCTGGAGGCTCGCACCATTGCCAAGTTCTACCGTGTGGAGACCGCCCTTTTCCGTGGCTGGGACGAGCTTTACCGCCTTAGCAAGGTCCATCAGGTCGATGTCGTAATCGCTAACATGCCGCTTGATTTCACCCGCCAGCTTGGGGCCTTCGGTGTAGGGCGTGCCCGGCAGGTTCTCGATGCCCAGTGTGTCGTGCAGCTGGCCTCCGAAGCGTTCGGCCGCGATTCCGGTCCTGAAACCCTTGCGCGCGGTATAGATGGCGGTCGCAGCGCCCGCGGGCCCGCCACCGACCACGAGGACTTCGAACGGATCCTTGTCGGCCAGCTTCGCTGCCGCGCGCGCTTCCGCGCCAGTATCGAGACGGCTGAGTATTTCGGCGAGCTCCATCTTGCCGTTCCAGAACGGCTCGCCGTTGAGGAAGGTCGCGGGCACGGCCATGATGTCGCGCGCGTCGACCTCGTCCTTGTAGGTGCCGCCTTCGATCAGGGTCGCGGTGATGCGCGGGTTTTCCAGCGCCATCAGGGTCAACGCCTGCACCACGTCGGGGCAGTTGTGACACGAGAGCGAGAAATACATCTCGAAATTGAAGTCGCCTTCAAGCCCGCGGACCTGTTCGATTAGGTCGGCGTCGACCTTGGGCGGATGCCCGCCTGCCCAAAGCAGGGCGAGCACCAGCGAGGTGAACTCATGGCCCATCGGCAGACCGGCAAAGCGCACCCACTTTTCCGCATCGCTCGCGCGGCGGATCACGAAGCTGGGCTTGCGGGCATCGGTGCCGTCGAAGCTGGCACTGACGAAATCGTGCAGCGCGGCGATCTCTTCGAGCAGTTCGCGCGTTTGCGCGCTCTTGGCATCGTCGCCCAGCGAGGCGACGAGTTCGACCGGCTCGCGCAGGTTCGCAAGATAGGTCTTGAGCTGCTGGGTCATGGTGGCGTCGAGCATGGACGGACTCCGGGTGTGTGGCGGATTGCGGATGACGATGCGGGGAAGGGAAAAGGCCCGGGGCGAGGGGGGGAGGTACGGCCCCGGGCCTTCCAGCGACCCGAGACTGTTATCTCGGGCTCTTGTCCGGCGATTCTAGATCGCCGAAGGTGAACTCAGCCTGTCAGGCTCAGATCTTGCCAACCAGGTCGAGCGATGGGGCAAGGGTCTCTTCGCCTTCTTCCCATGCGGCCGGGCAAACCTGGCCGGGGTTGGCGCGCACGTACTGCGCAGCCTTGATTTTGCGGGCCAGTTCGTTGGCATTGCGGCCGACGCCTTCGCAGGTCTGCTCCATGATCTGGATCACACCGTCAGGGTCGACGACGAAGGTTGCGCGGTCGGCCAGGCCGACACCTTCACGCAGGACGTCGAAGTTCGTCGCAAGGACGTGGTTCTGGTCGCCGAGGAAGGGAAACTGCAGCTTGCCGATCTTGTCCGACGTGTCGTGCCAGGCCTTGTGGCTGAAGTGCGTGTCGGTCGACACAGCATAGACCTCGACGTCCATCTTCTGAAGCATGGCATACTGCTCGCCGAGGTTTTCAAGCTCGGTCGGGCAGACGAAGGTGAAGTCGGCCGGGTAGAAGAAGAACACGGCCCACTTGCCGCGCACGTCCTCGTCGGTGACCTGGAAGAAGTCCTTGCCGGCCTGGAAGGCGGTGGCGCTGAACGGTTTGATCTGCGATCCGATGATACCCATTGCTTTGATTCTCCGTGAGTTCGGGTGAAACTGTCGGAGCCCAGATAGGGTGTGTTGCGGCGCACAAAAGCTATTTTGTGCGATTGCGAACATCGGAATTTTCAATCAGTCGCTTGGAACTTTCGGAAAGCTGGAAATCGGCTTCCTGTATTCGCGATCAATCTCTGAACGCCGTTTCGCTGAGGCGCGTTATCGGCGTGAACAGATAGGAGAGGACCGACCTCTTTTCGCCCAGCAAATTGACATTGGCGACCATGCCCGGCCCGATGCTGAGAGGCTTGCCGGAATTGTCGACCAGGCGATCCTCGGTCTGGATTTCGACCGTGTAGAAGGATTCGCCTAACATCTCGTCCATCACCGCATCGGGAGAGATCGAGGTGACCAGTCCGTCGAGCGTCCCGTAGATGGCGCGGTTGTAGGCAGTGATCTCGATCTTCGCATCCTGATTGAGGCGGACGTTGGCGATGTCCTGCGGTTTGATGCGTGCCTCTATATAGAGGACGTCGTTCGAAGGGACGATCTCGGCAACCGGTGACCCGGCAGTGACTGTCCCTCCAATGGTCGTGACGAGGACGCGGTTGATCTTGCCGGCCACGGGCGAGCGGATGACCGTTCGATCGACGCGGTCCGACAGGGCGGGCAACTGCATCTGCTTCGAACTCAGTTCCGCCTGCGCCATCGACAACTCGCCTGCGGTACGGCTGAGCCAGTCGCTGCGCGTCTGGGCGACCTGCGCCTGCGCCTCCGCGACGCCGGATCGGGCACGAGCAAGTGCGGCTTCGGCCGAATCGACTTCCTTGCGCGCTACCAGTGCCTGGTTTTCCGCCTTGATCAGGTCGACTTGCGGTATGACCTGCGTCGCCACCAGCGGGCGGATCATTTCGAGTTCCTTGGTCGATGCGTCGAGCGTCGACCGCCGCGCCTCAAGCAGAGACTGCGCTTCGATGACCATACGCTGCGCCTGAGCGACACGGGCGCTGGCCGCCGACATGGCGCTTTGCAGCTCGGCCATCCGGGCCCTGTGGAGCGAGCTTTCGATCTCGACCTGTCCCGAGGGTGCAGCGCCGTATTCGGGACTCGATCCGCGCACTTCGGCATTGAGGCGGGCGATCTTCGCCTGGAGCGCGCTGACCTCCGCCGTCGAACTGCCAAAGGCAGCGCCGGTTTGTGTCGGGGACAGCCGCACGATGATGTCGCCCTTGCGGACCGTCTGTCCCGGCTTGACGAGTATCTCCTCGATCACTCCGCCTTCGAGATTGGAGACGACCTGCAGTTTCGAACTCGGCACCACCTGGCCAAGGCCGCGCACGCTGCGGTCGATCTTGGTGAGCGCTGCCCAGGCAATCGCCGCCACCGCGAGCGCCAGCACGGTCCAGAGCACGATATTCGCGGACTTGCGCGCCACGATTTCCTGTTCGTCGACGTCGGCGTTCGCGCCGCTGATGAGGTCAAGCAACTCGGCCATCGTTCGTCTTCATTGCGGAGCGGATATCGGCCACCCTGCTGCGGATGGCATTGGGTGTGCCGTCCATCACCACCTTGCCATTGGCCAGCATGATGATCCTGTCGACCATGTTCAGCAGCGACGGGCGGTGGGTAATGATGATCAGCGTCCGGTCGGCGAATTCCTCGCGCAGGTTTTCCATCATCCCGCGTTCGGTATCGGCATCGACCGAGGATGTCGGCTCGTCGAGAATGATGATCGGCGGGCGGCCGACCAGCGCTCGCGCCAGTGCGATCGACTGCTTCTGCCCACCCGAGAGCCCTTCTCCGCGGTCGGCAAGCTCTAGATCGTAGCCCTGTGGCATGCGGCTGATGAACTCGTGTGCACGGCTGATCTTGGCGGCGCGGATCATCTCTTCGTCATCCACGTCCTCGCGGCCGAGAAGGATATTGTCGCGCAGCGTGCCGGTGAGCAGCACATTGTCCTGGAACAGCGCCCCCACGCGCGAGCGGACCGCGGCCGGGGTAAGCTGGCGAATGTCCACGCCATCGACCAGAACGAGACCGCTGGAAGGCGGATAGAGGCCCAGCATGAGGCGCGCGACGGTAGATTTGCCCGACCCGATCGAGCCGATCAGCGCGACATGCTCGCCCGAAGCAATCTGGAAATTCACGTTCGACAGCGCCAGCTCGGGAGCTTCGGGATAGCGGAAGTCGACGTTGCGGAACTCGATCGTGCCAGAAATGCGCGCGACGCCCAGTCCCTTGCCTTCCGGACCCTCAACCGGCTGGCTCATGAAGGAATCGATCTGCTGGTAGGCCGTGCGCGCCGCGTTGAGGCGGGTAAGGAGGTGGGCGATCGTGCCCAGCGGCGCCACCACGCGACCCGACAGGATCGAGCAGGCGATGAGCCCGCCCACCGTCAGGCTCTGGTCGGCAATGGCGAAGACGCCGAAAATGACCACCCCGGTATAGGCCATGGTCTGCGCGGTTCCGGCGATGGTAATTGAGATGGTGGAGGTGACCCGCTGGCGCAGCGATACGGTCGAATGCCGGCCCACGGCATCGTCCCACCGGCGCGAAAGGATATTGCCGGCGTTGGCCGATTTCACGGTCTCGAGACTGCCGACCGTCTCGACCAGCACGGACTGCTTGCCCATGGCCTCGCCCAGCGTCTCGGCCGAAAGCCGGCGCATCATGGGCTGGGTGGCAAGTGCGCTGAGCACCACCAGCGGGATCATGACCAGCGGGACCATGACCAGCCAACCCCCGATGAGGGCGATCACCGTGAGGGTAATCAAGATAAAGGGCAGGTCGACGATCGAGGTCATCGTGGCCGAGGCGAAGAAGTCACGGAGCGTCTCGATCTCGCGCACCAGGCTGGCGAGGCCGCCCGTCGAATGCTTGCGCGTGTCCATCCGCATGTGGAGGATCTGGTCGAAAATCTGCTTGCCGATGTCCCGGTCGATGCGCGCGCCCGCGACATCGACGAAGTAGGCGCGCAGCATCTTGAGCACGAAATCGAACACCAGGATGATGACGAGGCCGATCGTCAGGCCGATCAGTGAATCGGTCGCATTGTTCGGGACCACGCGGTCATAGACCGTCATCGTGAAAAGCGCGGTGATCAGGGCGAACAGGTTGATCAGCGTCGCCGCCAGCGCAACCTTTACATAGATAGGCCGATTGGCCCGCAGCGGCGCTGCGAGCCATTCAGAAAACCGGCCCTTAGGCAATTCGATGGAATCGAATGCCAAGTTCTACCCCCTCTTGCCCCGTCTCAATTCCAAGCGTTTCGCCTCCCCCTCGAAATCTTCGCCCTGACGGTCATCAGGCCACCTGCATGGTCTGCGTCAGCACCGACAGGTCTTCCGGCGGAAGCATGTGCGATGCGTCGGCATAGTGCCCGGCGGCGGTCGGATCGTTGTGCATGAGCTGGCTTGCCAACGAGCTTGCAGTGGCGACCAGCGGTGAAAGCGGTTCGGATGCAGTCGTCTCGCCGCTTTCGTTGAATGCAGCCAGTGCGATGTGCGCATCGGAACCGAAGGCGTACCAGTCGCCGCGCTGGCCGTTCTTGCTCGCATTGGCGATGCCGTTGAAATCCGGATCGTACTGCAGGATGAACTGGATCGCCGCTTCGTAGGCATCCGAGATCGTCGGATCGAGCGTCGGATCCCCTTCGCCGTCGTCGCACACCGCATTGTGGTTGAGCGTGTTGAGGAACGTAGCTGCGACGTCGCGTTCCAGGATGCTGAGGTAGTCGTTGCCGCCACCCTTGGGACCGCCCGAAACCCAGCTTGCCAGTTCCGACACCGTGAGGAAGATGTCGCCGGCCTGTTCGATGCCGTCTCCATTCGCATCCCACAGGGCGAAGTGGTCGTTGTCACTGGTGTTGGGATCGGAGTCGTTGGGCAGCAGGTCGACCCCGTAGAGGTCGAGCAGGTCTTCGTGCGACCAGCCCTCGGCATCGAAGTCCTTGTTGCTTCCGTCGCCTGCCTTGTCGGGTCCGTTGGAGTCGCCTTGGTTGTCGAGGATTCCGTCGAAGAACGAGCGGCCCAGCAGCGACTGCCAGAAGCCCGGCGTGCGGTTGACGTTGCAATCGTCGGGATCGTTGCCGAAATTGCCAACCTCGGCAACCCCAAGGCTACCGGTCACATCGGCTCCGCTTTCGATGACGAATGTATATCCGCCATAGGTCTGGTTGAAGCCCTCTTGCTGGACTTCATAGACGTACAGCGTCTGGCCACTGTAGTTGCCCAGAACGTCGCCGATGATCCCCGTGCCGCCTTCGGTCGAAGTGAAGGGGTTGAGGCCGGTGAATTCGTATTGGCCATTGGCATCGGTGATGTCGACCAGCAGGTATCCATTGGTGGGATCTTGGTCGGTATCGACGATGATCGTCCATCCTTCGAGGACGGCGCCGGTACCTTCGTCCCATACCCCGTTGCCATTGTCGTCGGACCACTTGAACCCGGACAGATCGAAGTCTTCGAAGTTGGCGAAGTCGAGGTTGGTCTGGTCGGCGCCCGAGGTGCCGGTGATGACATAGCCGGCCTGGCCGAGCGTCTGGGTGTAGCCTGCGGGAGTGATCTCGTAGACGGTGGCGCCGGCGACGGTCCAGTCGAGGTTGGCGAAGGACCAGCTGCCATCGGCGGCGGTGGTGGTCGAATAGCCGTCGTTGTCCTCGCCGTCGCCGTTGACGTCGATGAAGATGGTGACCCCGCCGAGGCCGGTGTCGTCCTCCGACAGGCCGTCGCCGGTGATGTCGGTGTACTTGGTGCCGGAGATGTCGAACAGCTCGAAGTTGGCGAAGTCGAGGTTGGTCTGGTCGGCGCCCGAGGTGCCGGTGATGACATAGCCGGCCTGGCCGAGCGT